>JAYRKJ010000021.1:0-110885 GCA_041905785.1 Burkholderiaceae bacterium | reverse complement strand
GCACGCGCCGGCTCAGCAGGTCCTCGCGCATGGCCTGCACCAGCGGGGCCAGTTCCACACCGATGGCCCCGATCCACTCGGCCTGCGTCGAGCGCGGTATGGCCAGGCCGGCGCGACCGAGGCTGCCTCCTGGCGGTACAGCGGCTGGTGGTCGATGTACTTGGCCACCGCCACATGCGCCATCAGGCCGGCCGTGGCGATCCCCTTGTCGATCACGCAGGCCGGCACAGGCGCCTGGACCAGCGTCTGGCACTTGGCGCAGGCCCACTTGCCGCGCACATGGCGCTCCACGCTGAAGCGGCCCGGCTCGTAGTCGAGCTTCTCGGACACGTCTTCGCCGATGCGTCGCATCTGGCAGCCGCAGCCCGGCGTGGTGCAGGTGCTGCTCTCGGGCTCGTGGTGGACGTCTCGGCGCGGCAGCTGGGCCGGCAGTGCCTGGCGCTTGGGCGTCTGCTTCTCACCGGGCGTTGTGGCCGGCGGCTTGAGCTTGTCGATCTCCCGCTCCAGCGCCGCCAGGTCCTCGTCAATGGCCTCTTCCAGCAGGCTCTGCTGCTCTGGGCTGAAGCGCTCCGATGTCGCGGCAGACTTCAGCCGCTTGAGCACAGCCATCTCGTGCGCCATCTTGGCGTTCATGGCACTGATGTGCTTGATCTGGGCCTGCTGCCGCTGGGCCAGTGCACACACTTCGGCGAAGCTCATGCCTGCGAAGGTGGGATCGATGACGTGAGTGCTGTCCATCACGGCCGTGATGCTGCCTGCGCGCGCGGCGGCACGCCATCAGCACAGTCAGCAATGGACGGCTCACACCACGTGATCACACCCGCCTCGCCGATGCGCTGCCAGGGCAGGCCCAGCACCAGCGCGTCCAACTGCGGCCGCGTCAGCGCCAGCGTGCCGCCCTCCTGGGGCCAGACGAAGCGGCCGGCGTTCAGCCGCCTGGCCGCCAGCCACACACCGATGCCGTCGTGCACCAGCGCCTTCATGCGGTTGGCGCGCCGGTTGGCAAACAGGTAGGCATGGTGCGGCCGTGCTTCACCGAAGACCTTGACCACACGGCCCAGCGCCGTCTCGGCGCCGGCGCGCATGTCCAGCGGCTCGCAGGCCAGCCAGATCGCGTCCACCCGGATCACCGCAGCAGCTCGCGAGTCCACGCGGCAAAGTCCGCCGCGGCATGGGCCGGCCAGGTGACGTTCATCGTGATGGCGCCGCGCCGCAGCTCCACGCGGATGTCCGCTGGCGCCGCAGCAGACATTGCCGGCGCCGCCAGCGGCAAGGCGATGAACTCGCCCATCTTGGCCGACGTCGCGACCTTGCCATCACGGGCCAGTTGCCGCCAGCGGTGCACCACGTTGGCATTGATGCCGTGGGCCATCGCCACCTTGGCCACCGACGCGCCAGGCTCGCCGCACTCGGCCACCACCTGCGTCTTCATCGCCGCGCTGTACCGCTCCGGGCCTTCGGCCCTACGCAGCTTGCCGCGCTGAAAGACTTACACCACTTCCTGGGACATCAGCAAGAAATCGTCCGCATCCCCTCAGTGGCGCAGGAGGATCCCTTGCTGCTCCTCCATCAGGCGTGTCATCACGTACCGTGATCCCTCGGGCGAGAGGTGGCCGCTGTCGAGGTAGTAGAGGACGCGCTGCGCCATGACTGTGCAGCGCCCGTCTGTTGTCGAGGCGCAAAGAATTCGCGCCGGCTCGAGCATTGGAATGCCGAAGGCACTGGCTTGGCGACGAATGATGGCGTTGACCGGTTCGACGTCCACAGAGGGCAGGCTGACCGAGTCCAGTGTCGCCAGACGATGCTTGACGATCAGATGCTGCGGCGCTGCTGCAAACTCCGGTGTGTTGGCGATAACGGCCACCTTCGCGGACGAGGCGGCCAATGCCCTGAACAATTGCTCCAGGCCATGCTCCAGTGCCCTGGGCCCCTGATCGTTGAACAGCCCGATCCACCGGCTGGCGACGATGACGAGGTCTCTTGAAGTCAGTGTCGGCAGGACCTTCTCCACAAACTGGCGATAGAAGTCATCGCAGCGACGGGAGTTGTTCGCGTAGTTGATCGCGCGACAGCTGGTACCGGTCCATTGTTGGATCGCATACCCGGCCGGCTGTAGCGCGGCATCCAATCCTGTGCGCCAATGCGCGGCTTCCGAATCACCGAAGAGGATCGCGCGCCCCTGGCGCCCGTCGGCCAGCGCAACGCAGTGCTCGCGCTGCAGGGTCTCGGGGGTTTGGTCGTAGTCGATGAAGCATTTCCTCAGACCGTACACGGCCAGTGAGTCACGATAACTTCGGGCTCCCTGCTCGATCAGGGCTTGCTCGGTCGGGGTGTAGCGCCCGGGCCAACCGTCTGCTGCCGAGCCCCAGATACCCACGCCGACGAATCCGAACGCGCCTCCGATCGCCAAGGCGACGATTGACGCACGACGGGTTCTGTGCCGGTCCCTGAAAGGCGTTTCGACGTAGCGCCAGGTCAGGTAGGCCAATCCGATGGACAGCAACATCAGCGCCGCGAACTCTAGCGCGCTTGGCTCGTCTGCATGGCGCGCCCGTGCGAAGGCGAATAGAAGTGGATGCCAGAGGTAGAGGCTGTAGCTGAGCAACCCGATGCGCGTCAGTGCAGGCAGACGTAGCAGCTTCCCGATGCAGGTCCGGCCATCCGCGCAGGTGATCAAGAGGCCGGCGCCGAGGGTCGGGCCGAGTGCCCAGAAGCCCGGAAAGCCTGTCTTCTTGCTCACGCTGGCCATTGTTCCGGCGAACAGGGTTAGGCCCAGCCACGAACCTGCAACTCGCCAACGTTGGGGCCAGCCATCCAGGCCTTGGCGAACGCTTGGCCAGGCCAGGAAAGCTCCGATCAGCAGCTCCCAGCATCGCGTGGGTAGCAGATAGAAGGTGCCGGACGGCTTGAGCTGCGAGCCGACCTGCGATGCCACGACGCCCGCGATGATGGAGATGCCAAGACCCCAGAGGATCCACCGCCGAGCCCAGGTCCACGCCATCAGCAAGAAGCAGGGAAAGAGCAGATAGAACTGTTCTTCGACGGCCAGGCTCCACGTGTGAAGCAGCGGCTTGAACTCAGCCTCGCCCTCGAAGTAGCCGCCATCGCGCCAGGGGCTGGTGTGCCAGAAATAGAAGTTGGAGACGAAGGTCGAGGTGGAGGCGAGCGTCCGGGCGAAATCCTTCAGTTCCAGCGGCAATAGCCATCGCCAGGCAAGAGGCAGGCCTGCCAGCATAACGACAAACAAGGCGGGAAAGATGCGACGGGCCCGTCGCTCGTAAAAGCTGCTCAGGTCAAAATGCCCGGCACGGAGCTCTTCCTCGATGCCCCTTGTGATCAGATAGCCGCTGATGACGAAGAACATGTCGACGCCGATGTATCCGCCCTCAAAGGATCGGACGCCGGCGTGGAACAGGATCGTGGACAGGACCGCGAGCGCACGCAGACCATCGATCTCGGCACGATAGCCGGCGCCTCCGGCAAGGACGATCGGTGGGGCCGAAGGTGGGGGCGCGGCAGGGCTCATGGCTGAGACCGAGTCGACAGCGATTTCTGCCCATGTCCAGCGATCCGGTCCTCGATCCATCTCAGCAGGGTGTCCGCCCAGGCTACTGAGGACGGGGCCTGCGCGGCGGGCTGACGTCGGGCAGCCAAGGCGTCCTCAAGCGCCTGCCGCAGCGCGACACCGGAGTTGACCAGGGGGCGTCGGCGGGACGAATAGAAGCCAATGGGATCGCAGCCGACGTCGAGAAAGATGGCGGGAATGCCTGCCGACTGGGCATCAAACAGCAGCATCGAGAATGCCCCCACCACCACGTCAGCACATGCGGCGCTGGCTGCCGGATCCGCCGACATGTCTACGCGTACGTGGTCCGACAACCGTGCGAGAGCGGCCTTCCGGTACTCGGGGGCTTCGCGGGGATGGAAGCGCATCACCACATCAACCTCCCGGGGCAATGCACCCAGTCCCCGCACCATCCATTCAAGATGCTCAAGCGCCAGAGGCATGCCGAATCGTTCGGCCACGCACTCGCTCAGCAGCAGCACTTGCGGGCGTGTCGCCGGCGCGGCAGTGCCGTGCTGGATTTGTTGCTCCGCGATCAATGCCGCCTGGTAACTTCCGACGATCTCGATTTGCGCGGGCGGCTTCCCAAACTCCGAACAGATGGACGCAATCTCCTCGTTCTGAACTGCCAGCCACGATGACCGCAGGAATGTTCCGGGCACTTCGCCAAAGAATAGGAACAGTCGCTTGAGGGCCCCGCGATTCAGTAGCCTGTGAAGCCAGGCAGGTCTGAACTGGAACTTCAGGTCCTCGCGTTCGGCCTGCCGAAGGAAGAGGGTGGTCTGGAGCACGAAGATGGGAATCCGCATTTGCACAGCCAGCATCTGGATGAAGCGGATGCTGATGCCCCCAAGATCTGACGTCAGGACCAGGCCGTCCGGCCGCAGGGTCAACAGCAGGATGCATGTGCGGATGAAGTAGATGATCAGGCTCGCAGCCCGGGCCATCCGGGCGAGCGCACCTTGGCCGCCGTGCATGAGGAAGCGACACGCCAGGTCGTGGATCGCAGCATCGGTACGGATCTGCCGCGCTTCTGCGGCCATTGCGTCGATCGTGGCCGGCACCGTGAACGGTAGGAGGAAGTCGGTTTGCCAACCAAGCTCGGCCATCCTGGCCGTCAGGCACCTGAACTCCTTGGAGTGGGTATAGAGGTGGTACGGCGCGATCAGCAGCGTGCGGCTCGATTTCGACATCGGCTTGGACATCATTGGGGCACTTTATCTTTGCTCAGGGCATGCAGGTGGCGAACCCCCAGCACCACGGCCAGGGCTGCCAGCGTCAACCGGCCGGCGCTCGTTTGAGCATGCTGGGCCCAATCATGACCTGTGTAGAGCCAGCCCAAGCTCGATCCCAAAATGAGGATAAGGCCGAGCTCCCAGTTCGGTCTGATGGCCAGTTGGCGTCCCCGAAGAATGGTCAGGCAGGCCACCGCGTAGGCGACGGCAAGTCCAAGTGCCGTTCCCATGATGCCCAAGGCCTGAGTCAATGCAGGAACCCCTGCCAGGGCGACGACCGAACCCAGGGCGATTGACCTGAACGCCGAACTGGCCCTGCCTTGTGCCACGGCGATGGCTTGTCCCAGCGAAAACAGTTCCAGAAGCAATACGGCGCCACCCAGCGGGATGACGACCTCTGCATAGCGGGCGAAACGGGGGCCGGCAAGCAAGGCAATGATCTCAGGTGCGGCGGCGCACAGCAGCGTCACGAACCAGGCGCCGCAGCAGAGGTACTGGTTGGCCATCCGCGAAAGGGCGGCCGCATCGCTCTGGGCGTCGCGGATGATGCGCTGAGAAATCGAGGATCGAACGGCACCGCCCCCAAAGGACAGCAGGGCGGCCACCTGGAATGCAACGGCGTAGAAGCCGACGCCTTCCGGGCCGACGGACCAATTGATCGAGTACCTGTCGATGGTGGTGAGGGCCATGCCGACCAGGGCGATGCCCATGATGGGCAGGGACTCTCGTAGCAAGTCAGGCACCGTCGGTGTGCCAGCCGGTGGCGTAGGAGGAAGGCGAAGGACGTGCATCGCGCACAGCCCACTTGTCATGATGCTGGCCGTCACGTGGGCGTAGAGTGGCCCCACAAGACCCATCGAGAACGGTGGGCTTACCAGCACGGCGGACAGCGTAGCAACCAGCACGGCAGGCAGCACGACAACCGTGGCATACGCTCGAATGCGACCTGACGCTGGCAGGGCTGCGACAAAGAGTGCCGGTAGCAGATCAAGTGCCGCCGCGACCCACAGCAAGCCCGGGTGGGCAATGGCCTGCCCCCAGAACCCCTGCCGGACAAGCAGTTCACCGACACAGGCCACTACGACCAGGACGATGCCTGACAACCGTAGGGCGGTCAGCAAGGGGCCACGGTGGTCCTCGCTGGCCGTGCGTCGGGCGATGACGTCCGGCAGGCCCAGGCAGCAAGCGAGCAGGATGAGACCCCGCAGCGTGTGCCACATCGTCAGTTGGCCGAGTTCGGCCACGCTCAGCGTCCGGGCGGTGATGGGGAAGCTGATGAGCGAACTCAGGCGTGCGAGCAAGGTCGCGAGGAAGATCAGGCCGAAGGCACGCATCCGGCGCTCACGGCGTGGTCCAGGCAGCGCGCACCCGGTGTGGATCGGGTGGCACCAGGAGGCTGGGGGCGAGCGAACGCGACTGCGTCAGCCAGGTGGCTTCTCGGCGCGACGGGCCGGCTGTCACGTCCTGAAGCCAGTCTGTCAACGCGCGCATGTCCAGGCGAAGCGGATCTGGCACCCAGCCTGGCCCGAGGAAGCCCTGTCCGTCGTCAAGAAAGAGGCTGGGGATGCCTAGCGCCAAGGCGTCAAAGACCCCGGCGGACTGCAGGCTGCACGTGACAAGAGGAAGTCCGTGCTCGAAGGGGTCGGCGTGCTCTGAGGGCAGTTGCAGGGTCGTGATCCGGCATTCCCTTAAGGCTGTCCGGAAACAGTCCACGAACGGAAGGTCGCGAGGATGGAGTCGAACGACGAGGCTGATTCCGCCACCCGAGCAAGTCAACTTCCGGTCCAGCTCGACGATCAGGGTCAGCTGCCGCTCATGCAGGAGCGGGTTGTTCAGTCCGCCAAGGAAATCGACAGCCCAGAAGAGAACGCTGGAGTTCACGTGGCCGTCAGCACGCGTCGTCGGGCGAAGCAGACCGCCGATAATGATTTCGGCGCTGGAGCACCGACGCCGAAAAAAGCTCGCGGCGGCCTCTCCGTCCACCAAGATTCTGCGAGCGCCACCGGCTCCATAGGGTGTCGTTCCTAACCACTGCAGGCCGAGCGGCCGCAGCACGGTGTCCGTGAAAGTGCGGCGCCATCGGAATCCTTTGCCGGACTCGCGGTAGCCCACCTCGACGAGTCCATCCTGAACAAGCACGGTATTCCATCCACTGCGATTGGCCTGCGAGAGCAATCGGCGGTGTGGCACGCCCGTGTCACCCAGCACGACGAAATGCCGCGAGCGATGCAGCGGCTCGAGTCGGCGCAGGTAGGACAGGGCAGTGGCACTGACACGCAAGCCTGTCGTGAGGATGTGCAGCATTCTGGCGCGTGAGCCGTGCGGCGGGACCGCGATGTCGATGCATTCGAGCCGCGGCTCCAATGTGGCCAGGTCACCAGCGCCGACGGTGCTGAGCATGACCACGCGCTGATCCTTGGCCACGAACCGGAGCGCCGCCTCGACGATGCGCAGATGCTGGGGGGCATCCACGAAGAACACGAGCAAGGACATCATCGGCTAGCGAACCGCAGCTTAACGAGCTTCCATACGTAGCGCCGCAGCCCGAACTGGCGGCTCAACCTGGCCCAGGACAGGTCCTGGAACAGACGCCACAGCCACTCGAGGCCGTGCTGAATCATCCAGGCGGGCGCGCGCGACACCCTGCCCGCCAGGAAGTCGACGGCTCCGCCATTGCCAAAGACGAGCCGGGCGCCGGTTCCCCTGCCATGTGCCTCGATCCAACGCTCCTGCCGTGGATTGCCCAGACAGACCATGAGGATGTCTGGCCGGAATGCGTGGATCCGGCGAAGCGCCTCGTCTTCGGGCAGGAAACCATCGCAGCAAGCCATCACCAGAGAAGAGTGCTGCTCGCGAATTACCGCTAGAGCCCGGTCCGCCACCCCCGGACGGCCGCCATAGATCATGAGTTTTAGTTTCATGTCATCGGCCACGCGGAACAACCGCCATTGAAAGTCGGTGCCGGTGATGCGCTCGCGGATGCTGCCGCCTTGAATGCTCGAGGCCCAGAGAATGCCCACGCCATCCGGATACACGGCGGCGCATCTGAAGAGGTAGTCGGTCAGACCCTTATCCCGCTCTGCGACTAGAAGGAACTCCGGGTTGGCAAACGCCAGTGTGAAGTAATGGCCCGACTTAAGCCATGCGCGGACATGTTGTTCGGCATCGGCGCTGGAGGCGACGCTAAAGGGCACGCCGAACACGAGCTCGGGGGACGCTGTCATATTGGGTGGGGAAGCAAACTCGGGCTGCATGGAAATCATCAGGTCGTCATTGTCGACGCAAGGCCGGTCCTGGAATTGACGGAAGGACCGTGGTGCGGCCTGGCTGAGGCGCGTGCACTGTCAATTTGTGCGAACACATGCAGCAGCACGAC
Source organism: Burkholderiaceae bacterium (assembly GCA_041905785.1). Lineage (GTDB taxonomy): Bacteria > Pseudomonadota > Gammaproteobacteria > Burkholderiales > Burkholderiaceae_C > Roseateles_B. Next base: position 102,709 of record JAYRKJ010000021.1, on the reverse strand, counting down.
AAACTGGGCTATCGACACTTCGGAAGCTGTCTCGTAGATCTGGCCGGAAAACAGGCCGTAGATGGCAAAGGTGATAATTGTCAAGAAGCCTGTGCGCTGGTGGCACCACGCCAAGGCGGCATATCGCAGCAAAAGGGTGATGAACACGATACAGGGCGCGGCCCCCAGCTCAGCAAGCAGTGTCAGGTAAAGGTTGTGGGCATTCGAATAGAGCAGTTCGCCATTCAGGGCCTGTGCCGCAGCGGCAAAATTGCCTGCACCCACGCCAGCCCAGCTGTTGTCGTTGGCAATCTGCAGTGCGGCGGACCAGATCAACCGGCGATCATCCCCCTGTGCCGATTGGTTGGCCAGGCTCAGCAGATCGGAAAGCGGAAGGCGTGCCAGGGACTCGGCGATCTCCAGGTTCAAGCCGAAGGCTCCGCCGCCGATCAGGCGGATCATCAGAAACTTTCCGGTGTCCGGTGATGCCAGCACCAGGATCCCGAGGCCGACGGTGACTATGCTGACTAGCTTGGCGAGGCTGCCCCAGCGGACCAGTGATTCCAGCGCCGTTGGCGGCGCGCCTCGCCTGCGGGTGGTGCTACTCAGCGCGAAGATGAGGATCAGGGCTAGGTAGCCCCCTCGGGAGAACTGGAGCAGTATCGTGCCGATCGCCAGCCAGGCTACGACTCGACTGCGAGCAAAGGGCAGTAGGCACAGCGCGACGCCGATGAACTGGTTGCTCGCATAAACGCCACCGCCGCGAACAAGCAATGGGCCGATACCCAGCTGATAGCCGTAGGCGACTTTGTAGAACCAGGCCAGGGCCGTGAAGACCGTCAACATCTGGTCGGCGATAGGGATGCCCGCCCGGAGGTCGTCGACCATCTGCCTGCGGTAACCGATGGCGAGTGTCAGGCCAGCGGTGAACATCAGCGCGTTGAAGAAATCCTGCCAGGTGCCGGCGGTCACAACGGGCAGTGCCGTTGAGGCTGCGAAGGCAAGCAGCAGTGCGGAGTCTCGGTCGAAGTAGTCCCTGACCGGCCGGACGCCGCGCATGCCCTCGATCAACACGCTAAAGAAGCGGAAAGACTTGACCGGTTCAATGAGAAACCAGCTGCGAGACAGCCACGGCAGCATAGGCAGAAGGTACCACCGCAAGCGCTGCACCCATCCGCCGAGGAACATCAGCAGATAGGCGACGATACCGATGACTACCCACGCGTGCTCAAGCATGAGACGGAATACGGATTCGGCTCAAGGTGGCAGCCCCCCCGAAGACGGCGACGGTCAGCAATGCCTGGACCATCAGCGCGAACGCGATCATCTTGCGGCGCTGCGGGCGGATGCGCTTCTCAGGCAGCGTCGGCTGCTGGGCAACTGCATAGGGCGAGCTGGCCATGATGATGTCGAACAGCATCTTCTCTCGGGCTTGCGTGTACGCGCCCACGATGACGGCATGCTGACGAGACAGGGCGGCGTCCAGCCCGTATGACTTGTTGACCTCCTTGTTGTCAGGGGCTGCGCCGGCTCCGGCGGAGACTAGTCGCTCCTTGGCCGCCAACAGCTGAGCGAGCGAGTTCTTTGCGGCGATGAGATCGGGGTTGGTGGCTGCCAGCCGCTGCTCGAGCTTCGACACTTGGATGCGGCCCTCCAGGATGCGTGCCTCCAGAGAGGCCAGGGCCTGCGAAAGGGCCACTGGGTCCGAGCGCACAAGAGCTGAATCGACAGGGGCCTCGCGAACTCGGTCTACAGCGGTCTCATAGCTCGAACGCGCCTGGGCCACGATGCGCTCCAGCATATCGGCCTGCGTACGAGCGTTCCGTTCGGCAATGGTTCGCGTCGTTTCCTCGAAGGCCGAGATGTAGGCACCGAGATAGCGCTGGGCGACCGCCGGCTCCTTGTGCTCCGCCGAGATCGTGATCGTGCCGTCCTTGCGCACATCGATCAGGAACTGCCCGGACACGATGTCCCGGTAGTCCTCGATGTAGTCCCGCTTGATCTCGTCTCTGATCCCCGACTTCTGAATGAATAGGTCGAGCACGGCTGTCGATTTGATGATGGCTTCGAAGGCAGCGAGCTTCGCATTGCCACCCGAAAGTCCGAGACCCGCGAGTGCGGCCTGAGCATTGCCGGCAGCATCCGGACCGCCGCTCAGACTCGACTTTGGCACCAGCAGGGCATCACTGCGGTAGATCGGTGTCGCGAGCAGCGATGCCGTGACGGTCCCCGCAAGCGCCAGGACGTTAGCAATGACGGCCAGGCGCCGGACCTTGATTGGGACGGCTCGCAGCGCCAGACCAACCAGGGATCGCACTGTGGCAGGCTCTGCGCGATCGACGTTGTCGACGGCGGATTCACTCATGTCCGGGGCTGTCATCATGGCGCATAGCCGGCAATGCGGCAGTAGTCTTCCCAGACGAGCAACTGCTCATCGAGCGAGCAGATCTGCACCCGGCGACCTTCAAGGAAGTCGCACGTCTGGCGCATCAGCCCCGGCTTGAACTGCAGGTCAAGAGCATTGTCCAGGGGGACCGCCTCGCTGGCGACACTGCCTCGGCGCATCACGTGCAGCGCCTCCATGGGGCGGAAGATGTAGCGGTAATTGCGGCTGAGCAGCTCGACACCCCATCGCCCGGGAGCATCCCAGTTGGCATGATATGAGAAGGGGATGCCCCGGGTGGACTCACCACTGCCGACGAAGCGCGAGCCGCTCGGATGCCATGCCAAAGAGCCGCTCACTTGCGTGTTCAGCTTCTGCGGGCGGCCGATCAGGAAGAAGACCAGGTCAATCACATGCGACGAGTTGGAGAGCAGCCAGCGCTCCTTCACGCCCTCGCCCTTGACCAGCGTCTCGATCTCGTGACCCCATTCGGTGAACTCGAATGTGCAGGAGGTGAAGCCGCCGTCGGCCTGTGCCATAGCAAGCGCTTGGCTGGTCGAGGCGAAGTGGCGGCGGTTGTAGCCGATCCTTACGTCGGAGCCCAGCCGTAGGGCCAGGTCACGGAGTGCGATCAGTTGGTCCTGGTAGAGCGCTCCCGGCTTCTCAATCAGGATGGACTTCACGCCTGCCGCCACCAGGGCACGGGCGGTCTCAAAAAGCACTTCGACGCCGACCGCCACTATGGCGGCATCCGGCATCACCGGTGCGGCCGCCAGGGCCTGTTGTACACCGCCTCGGACGACCTTCAGACCGGTCGCCTGCGTGAAGGCGTCGGCTGATGCAGTTCCACGGCCGACGACAGTGAGGTCGACAGCAAGCTCCTTGAGTACCGCCGCATAGGCAACGGCCATGGTTCCGCTGCCGATAAGCCAGACTTGCATGGGTTTCCTTGAATCTCAGGTGATGGGGCAGACGGCGGTTTTTGCCTCGCCGCTATACCGGTTGTGATGATCGAGCAGCGAGGAGATGAAAGCCCGATGCAATTGGGCAGACTCAGCGAAGGAAGGCAGGTCCAGGTCCCGTCCGGCCAGAAGATGGTCGGCAATTTGCGCTGTGAGTTCGCTCTGGTAGGGGGCTCGGAACGGCTGCTCAGTCCAAGTCCCGGATGATTCATCCAGCAAGCGCACGGAGCCGCCCACTTCATCGACGAACGCCGTCCGGTTGGCCGAACGGACCAGGATCAAGTGGCGATGATGTCCACCGTGGGTCGATTGCATGAGGAGCAGTCCGGATGAGGAGCGACCTGCCAGCGTACCGGAGTACTCCGCAAAGCCCGCACGTTTGCCCGGATGCACGATCGGCTCGAGCCATTGGTTGGAGAATTCGACGGAGACGTCGCTGCCGCCCAGATAAGCGAAGAGGTCCACAAAATGGATGCCGTTGCATCCGAGGCCCCACTCGCCACCCGTAACGTGCATTTGCAGCAGGGCTTCGCCACCGAAGAACGTCTTGAGCGCCTGATAGCCAGGGAACATGCGACGAGCGCAGTTCACCCAGGTCCGAACACCACGCTGGGCCAGAAGGGCCTCCGCCTCGGCATACTCAGCCAGCGAGCGAAAGAGCACCTTCTCCAGGACGAGCGCGCTGATGCGTGTCGTTCCGAGCGCGGCGCGCAGCGAGGCCAGACGACGGTCCGATGTCGTCGCAGAAATAGCCAGGTCAATGGCCGCGGGGAGATGATCCACATCCGCCGCGGTCGATAGACGGTGCCGCTGCCAGCCGTCGATTTCCTCGAAGCGTGTCTGTGCCCGCGCCAGCGACTCCGACGAGGGGTCAAGGAGGTGGATGTGCAGTGGCAGCGCACAGCGTGCCAGCCCCTGGAGATGGCGGCTGCCGAGCTGGCCTGCGCCGATGATGAGCACTTGCTTCATGAAATTCCTCGGCTCAGGCCGTCCATCCGTCGTCGACGATCAGGTTCTGGCCATTTACGTACTTGGAGAGATCCGACAGCAGGAAGACCAGCGGGCCGCACAGGTCTGCCGGGTCCAGCATCCCCTTTGTCTGGGCATAGGTCCGGTAGGCCTTCAGGAACGCTTCGGGTTGCCGGTCGTAGATGCCGCCCGGCACGAGGCAGTTGAAACGCAGGTCATGGCCCTTGTAGTAGCGCATGAAGTACACGCTCAAGTGCTGCAGGGCGGACTTGATGGCAGCATATTCGACCGGCATCGTCATGGGCGTGTTGTCGTAGATATCAAAGCGGGGCGCAATCACACCGTAGATCGACGACACATTGATGACATGGCCGAAACCTTGCTGCTTGAAGAACGCCGCGAACTGCTGGGTGCTGAGGAAGTAGCCACCGAGATGGAGGCTGACGTTCTCGCAGAAGTCGACGTACTCGACGTCTTCGAGCTTGCGCCCATAGTGCTTGTTGCGCGGGTACGCGTTGTTGATCACGGCGTCGATTCGTCCGTGCCGCTCAACGGTGCGGTCGATCAAGGCAGTGAGCGATTCGCGGCGAGTCATGTCGACGACCTCTGCGCTCACGCGCTGGCCGGGGTCGTGTGCGTTCAGCGCGGCGGCGGCGGACTTTGCCCGCTCGAGGCTGATGTCCGCTAGGACGCAATACGCGCCTTGCCGCGCGACCTCGGCAGCGAAGGCTTGCCCGAGCAAACCTGCCCCGCCGATCAAGACCACGATCTTGTCAGATAACAGCATGATGATTGGGTGCAGCAACGGGTCAATTGAATCGGCGGAATACCGGTTTGATGATCCGGTCGCCTTCGATGCGGGCCGCGAGCCCACTTTGCATGGCCTCGGCGCACACCTTCATCGCTCCCTGGAGTGCCTGCTCAGTGGCGCGAAGCTCGGCCTCACCGTGCCGGTATGAGAAGGCCAGCCATGGCATCAGCACGCCGCGCTTGATCATTTCTTGGGAGAACAGCGTGCGCAGCTCGAAGGAGGGCGCCCCATGGGCATCAAGGGTCGCGTAGAAGGGATTGGCGGCCGGGCCCCCCGCACGGATGTACTTGCCCATGCCGTGCTCCTGCGCAACAGCATTGAACAGCTCGACCAGACGACCGCCGTATTCCCACAGATGGGCGATCACGCCATGCTTTTCCAGGAAGCGCATCGTCGCCAGATAGGCGTTCAGGCCGGACATCTCAGCACCGTGTGTCGTCGACAGCAGGAACAGGCGCTCCAGCCCGGGCCGGTTGATCGCGCCGAGCTCCATGATCTCGCGCCGTCCGCCGATGGCCGCCACCGAGAAGCCGTTGGCCATCGCCTTGCCGAAGGTGGAGATGTCAGGGTTCACGCCATAGGTGTGCTGTGCGCCCTTCAGGTGCCAGCGGAAGCCGGTGATCGTTTCGTCCAGGATGAAGACGATGCCATGCTTGCGGCACAGTCGTTCGACTTGCTGGAGATAGTTGAGTTCCTCTCCCTCGTAAAGGCTCACGGCTGGTGTCTCAGTCGCCGCGGGTTCGAGGATGACGCAAGCGAGACGGTCGGGATGCGCCGCAATCAGCGCTTCGAGCGATGCGATGTCGTTGTAGGCGAACTGTTTCGTTTGTTCGATGATGTTGGCTGGGATTCCTTTGGTGATGGGCGTCGAGCCGATGAACCAGTCGTCGAACGAGAAGAAGGGGTGCTGCGTGCAACGCGCGACGAGGTCCCTGCCGGTGTAGGCCCGCGCCAGCTTGACGGCAGCCGACGTGGCGGTGGATCCGTTCTTGGTGAACTTCACCATGTCGACCGAATCGATCATGTCGACCAGTTTTTCCGCCGCTTCGAGTTCGATGAGCGACGCACGGGTCAGGCTGTTGCCGAGCTCCATGCCCTCGGTCGCGGCGGCGTTGATCTCAGGCTCTGCATAGCCGATGGACACGGCGCGCAGGGCCATGCCGTAGTCGAGCAGCTTCTGGTCGTCCGGCGTCCAGACGTAGGCCCCCTGTCCCCGCTTGAGGATCTGTGGAGCATTGGCTGGGTACTGGTCGTCGCCCCGTGAATACGTGTGGGCACCACCGGGGATGACGGCATTGAGTCTGTCGCTGTAGTTCATGGCTTGCTCTTGTGCTCGGCGTTGCGCCTCCAGGGCGATGCCGGTCGAAAAATTTGCCCAGTACTCTTCGTTCAAATGGGCGTTGATCTTGTCGAAACCTCGGGTGACGATGTCGCCGACCAGCGCCGCCGTCGGAAGCCGCGCCCAGCCGTCGATTTCCGTGAAGCATCGGCTGAAGAAGGTCAGATCATCCTCGTAGTCCAGCGTCGCGCGGATCAGGTCTGCTCCAGGACACGGCAGCGGCAGCTCGACGCATGGGAACGTCGTGAAGATACGCCCCCAGCCGGTTTCTAGCAGGGCTTGAGTGGCCCCTTCCAAGGCCTGCTCCAGAACGCGGCTCGAGTAGCCCCAGCTATTCATGCCAAGGGGCAATCCAGATGTCTTTGCCAACCCGGCGCCGGCACGCAGCGCGTGGAACACGGCGCGCATTGCCTCGGGTGCGCACAACAGGTCGTCGCCGTCTACAGACACGATGCCATCGAGCCCCAGCGCTCTGGCTGCCTGCAGATGCCGCAGCGGCACGTTGTCATCGTCACCATTGAAGACGCCCAGCGTGGTGCCGTCGACGAGCTGGGTCAACGCGCTGTTCCGCGCAGCCTGGCCGGTCGCGATCAGGACGCGGGCTGTGCCGGACTCGATCTCTGGCGCGAACTCAGCCGTGATACGAGCAAGCAGATGGCTGAGCGCGGGCACTCCGCCAATCCGCCGCAGGTGCTTGTCGCGCAGCCGCGTGGACCCCATGCGGGCCGTCACGAGTATGCCGATGGTCATGGCTCAAACCTCGACGAAGCTGGCCGTGTTGTCGGCTCTCTCGAAGCTGTAGAGCAGGCGCAATACCTCGTGGTCAGCTTCCAGCGTGTTGGGGAACGCGGCCTCACCCTTGAGTGCCCGCAAATAGGCGTTGATCTCGTCGATGTACATGTTCTCGCCGATGTTCTTGTTGTATCCCGGCTCCGACGCTTCCATGTGGTAGCTGTGCTCCTGCCATTGTCTGGAGGCACCGTCGAAGACCCGGATGAAACTGTCGTCCCAGCTCCAGGCGAGCTGCTGCTTTGAGGCGTTGATGAGCAGGCGGCGCGTGGCGTGGCGCGACACGACGTCCACCGTGACAGTGGCCAGAAAGGTGCCGTAATCCAGCAGGCAGTTGTAGGTGTCGTCGATGTACTCGGCGCCGGAGATTTCAATGGTCTTGCGGTAGTTCGCCGCTACGCGGCGCGGCAGCCCGAACAACTCGGTGAACCAAGTCATCTCAAAGGGGACGATCTCTCGAGCGCCGCCGGTGGCGGGCGTCGACACGTAGTAATCCGCGACGTCTTCATAGCTGTGCCAGTCGGGCAGGTACTGACCGGAATGCAGCATGATGTTGGAGATCTTCCCCAACTGCCCGCTGCGCACGATGCGGGAGATCTCAGCGATCGCCGGATGGAAGCGCAGCGTCGTTGACGGCGCTGCCAGCAGCCCGATGCGCCGGGTCTCATCGATCACCTCGGCCAGGCCGTTGTCCACGACGCTGGCTTCGACGAAGAAGGGCACGCGATGCTCGATGCACTGCCACATGGCACTTACGTGCGCGAGTGGTGGTAGCGAAATCACGGCTGCATCAAACTGATGCGACGCGAAGGCCTCTTGCGTCGAGCTCGCGGTGGTGACACCATACTTTTCAGCCGTCTCGGCACGTCGGTCCGCACGAATGTCCACGCCCACAATGTCCTGCACGCCCAGCGCCTTCAAGCAGCGGATGCGGCGCTTGCCCATCGAACCCAGGCCGATCACGATCACCTTCATTCTCAATTTCCTTTCAGTCGTTCGATAGCGCTGTGGTACTCGCTCCACTGGCCGATGTCGATGTAGTCATTCTCGTTAACTGGGTAGGTCATCACCTTGCCGCCCATCGACAGAATCTTCTCGATGAGATGTGTCATGTGGAAGAACTCGTTCTCCGGGACGAGGCACAGGCAGTCCTGCGAAAGAACATAGACCCCCGTATTAATATTGACGGTGTATTCCGGCTTCTCCCGGATGCCCTCAACAACGCCGCCTGGTTTGAAGTCGATGACGCCATAGGGAATGGCGTGATGCTGAATGGCTGACACAACCGTCAGCATTGCACCGTTGTCGCGGTGGAATTTCAGCACGTCGCTGTAGTTTGCCTTGACGAGAATGTCGCAGTTGGAAACGATGAAGTCAGAATGGATGTGGTCGCGAACAAGGGTCAGACTGCCTGCAGTGCCACAGAAGTCGCGCTCCCACGCGTAATGGACGCAATAATCCTTCTCCAGTCCGTCCATGTAGGCGCGGATCATTTCCCCGCGATAGTTGACTGTCAGGTGGAATTCCTGGGCACCGAACCGATGGAATTCATCGACGATCATTTCCAGAATGGTCTTCTCGCCAATGGGGATAAGCGGCTTCGGCAGCACGTTCGTGAATGGCGCCAGGCGCGTACCCTTGCCGCCCGCCATGATGACCACAGGCACCTGTAGGTCTGCGTTGACTGGCGGCGGCGGCGGTGGCACGTCCTCGCGGGAAAAGAAGCACTCCCACGTCAGCACGTCCTTCAAACAGCCGTCATGGTCGACGAGGGGGATGACCTTGATACGTCGCTCAAGAAAGAGCTGCCGAGCGGCCCGCCGGTCGAAATTCTCAACCTGCAGAGTGTACGGTGCCGTGTTGAAGGTTCCGGCGATCGGACTGTCCAGCGCTACGCCCGCCAGTATGGCTCGGCGTGCGTCCCCATCCGAAAGGGCGCCCAGGAGATGCCCTTGGTCGTCTGTCACGAAAAGAATGCCGGACGCGGCTTGATCAAGCCGTTTGAGCGCATCCTTGAGCGCAATCGTGGGTCGGGTGATGTAGTTGAGGTTCATGCTGGGTCGTTGTCCTGATGGCCAATGGCAATGTCATGGAAATGCTTCTGCGTGGGCTTGTTTTCCTGCAAATGCTTGCAAATCAGCTTGCCTATGCGAGCGGCAGTACCGCCTTGACCATAAGGGTTACGGGTGGATTTCAGGTGTTCGCGAAATGGACTGGCAAGAACCTCGCGCATGGCGCTGGTGATGCCCTCCTGGGTCAACGGAGTCGGCACCACGCTGGTGGCGCGGATGCGGCCCTTCTGGCGGTCGCCGATGTCGACGGTCGGGACGCGAAAGGCAGGAGCCTCGATGATGCCGCTGGACGAGTTACCCACCACCGCATCGCAGTGCTTCATGGCAGAGAGGTAGCGCAGCTGTCCGAGGCTCATGTGAAACGAAATGCGCTCGGGATGGCGGTCTCGCCACGCCGCAAGGCACTCGTTGATGATGCGACCGCCGGCGTCGGCATTCGCCCCCGTCACTAGGAGCTGGTGTCCGGGCGCACAGGCCAGCAGTGTGGACATTAGCAGGTCGATCTGGCAGCGATGATCACCCCCCGTCGCAGTTTCAGGATGAAAGGTGACCAGAAGATAGCGCTTGCCGGCGGCCAGGCCGCAGGCCTGCACCATCGTGGCGCGGTCCTGCAGCTGAAGTCCGGTGATGTCATCAAGTCCGATCGCGCCGACGCAGTGCACGCGGTCGGGGGCCTCGCCCATCTGGATGACCCGCTGCCGGTATGGCTCCGTCGAGACGAAATGCAGGTGTGACAGCTTGGTCACGGCGTGCCTGAACAGGTCATCGATGGCGCCCTCAGTGATCTCGCCGCCATGCAGATGCGCGATCGGAATCCCGAGTACTGCAGCGGCAGAAGCTGCGGCCAGCAGCTCGTATCTGTCCCCCAGCAGCACCAGGAGGTCCGGCCGCATGCGAGCCAGCGCTTCCGAATAGCCAGCGACGGCCAACCCCATCGACTTGCCGACCCCAACGGCAGAATCCGACGAGAGCAGGATTTCGACCTTCTCGTCGATGTGGAAGCCATCTGTCTCAATTTGCTGCCAGGTCAGTCCGAATTCGGGCGAGAGATGCGCTCCGGAGCAGAGAATCTGGCGCCGCCAGGCCTGGTTGGCGTCGCCCCAACGCATGAGCGGGCGCAGCAGCCCATACTCAGCCCGAGTTGCAGTGAAGAAGCAGACGGCAGGACCCACGGGCGTCGTTACCATTCGATGGCCTCATCCGGCATGAAATCGCGGGAGGCCACGCGTCCGACGACGCGGTCCCAGGCCATCGGGCTGATGCCGGTCCCCGGGCGCTTGACCCCCAGATCCTCTGCTCGCAGCACCTCGCCACAACGGATGGCGCGCGTGGCGACGATGCTCTTACGCGCCACCGCTCTGTTGGCCATCTCAGGCGGTGTCGGCCGCTTGAGTCCATCGCCCAATGCTTGCTCGACATGGCGCAGTTGCGTCACCATCGTGCATAGCTCCTGCGGTAGTAGCGACGCTGCATGATCGGGGCCCGGCATAGTTCGATCCAGCGTGAAGTGCTTCTCGATGACGCGTGCCCCCAGTGCAACGGCTGCGACGGCAATCTCAGTGCCCAAGGTGTGATCGGAATAGCCCACTGCCGTTCCAAAGGCCTGACCTAGCGTGACCATGGCCTTCAGGTTCACATGCTCAACCCGGGTGGGGTAGTCGGTTGTGCAATGCAGGATGCTCAGGCGGTGTCGTTCTAAGCCCGCTTCCAGCAGAGCTTCCACGGCGTCATGCACCTCGCCGAGGGTAGCCATGCCGGTGGACAGGATAGTCGGCTTGCCTAGTCGGGCGATTCGCCTCAGATACGGAAGGTTCGTGACCTCCCCCGACGGGATCTTCCACACAGGGATGTCGATGGCAGCCAGGAACTCCAGACTTGCGCTGTCGAAGGCTGTTGAGAAGAATGTAATGCCTCGCTCGGTCGCGCGTTCACGCAATATATGGTGCGCCTCGTGCGACAGCTCGAGGCGCGCGAGCATGTCTGCCTGCGACTCCTCGCGTCCGGTGTTGGCGGTCTGATACGCCGCCATCGGTGCAGAGGGTGCGGCCAAGGCCGAACTCTTGAAGGTCTGGAACTTGACGGCGTCACAGCCGGCGGCGGCAGCTGCATCCACCAATTGCAGTGCTAGATCAAGGCTGCCGTTATGGTTTACCCCTGCTTCTGCGATGATGAAGGTGCGCTGTGACCACGGATTCATTGAATCTTCCTTGCTGGAACACCTATGTAGGTGCCCGGCGTGTTGATGTTGTGCGTGACGACGCTGCCGGCCCCAATCAGGACGCCCGCCCCGATCTGCACTCCCTGCAGTACCACGGCCCCACTTCCAAGCATCGAGCCATCACCGAGGCGTGCGTCGCCATTGAGAATGGCACCTGTCGATACATGGCAGTGGTTGCCGACCTTTGCGTCATGTTCGACGACGGCGCCCGTATTAATGATGCAATTGTCCCCAACGCTTGCTCCGGCATTCACGATAGCCCGGTGCATAACGACCGTGCCCGCGCCGAGCCGGCTGGATACCGACACATAGGCTGACGGGGCGACCAGTTGGGGCGTCTCCAGGGCGCGGTCTACCAGCTTCCTGAACAGTCCCGCGCGCAGACCAGAGATGGAGACCTGCCCAACTGCGACCAGGTAAACATGCTCTGATGCCCCGGCCTGATCAAGCTGGCCATCATCGCCCAGCAGCGGCACGGAGCAATCCATGGCGCCCGGGTGGTCGAGCACACCTGCAACCAGCAGTCCAGCGGCCTGCGCGACGTCGATGACTGCACGGGCATGGCCGCCTGCACCCAAGAGTACAAGGCGCTTCACTGCCGGAAGCTGCTGGGTAAGTTGACCACACGATCCTCCAGCCATTGCGCATTGGGCAAGGGCCCACACTGCGCTTGCCGGAAGGCTGGCAGGCGTTGCATCAGTGTCCAGATGGGTCTTGTCATCACCCCGAGATCGTTGCTGCTGCGCAAAAACTGATCCCGCTCCGTTCGATCGGGCAGCAGGATCGCGTTGAGCCAGAAATTGGAACGTGTGCCGGCCAGCTCGTCCACGAACTGCCAGTCCTTCTTGGCGCAGAAGGCGCGGTAGTGTCCAGCGGTCTCGCGCTTGTTGGCGACGAAGCGCTCCAGATGCTCCAGCTGCGCACAGGCCAGGGCGGCGTTTACGTTGGGCATCCGATAGTTGTAGCCAACCTGGTCGTGGAAGAACTCCCACGCGTGAGCCTGCTTGGCGGTGGTACTGAGGTGTTTGGCCAGCTTGCCTAGTTCCGGGTCGTCCGTCACGAGGCAGCCGCCGCCACCGGAAGTAGCGATCTTGTTGCCATTGAAGCTGAAAGCGCTGACGCGCCCGAAGCGGCCGGTGTGCGTCTGGCCCACATAGGAGCCCAGGGACTCCGCAGCATCTTCGATGAGGAACAGGTTCCAGCGGGCACAGATGTCGGTCAGGGCCTCGATCCGGCCAGGCAGCCCGAAGCTGTGCATTGGCACGACCGCGGCAATTCGCCTCCCGGTGCTGCGGTTGTAAGTAACGCCTTCCCGGATTTCTGCGTGTTCCGTCAGGAACTGTTCGAGGGCGGCTGGGGACAGGCTCATCGAGTCCCGATCCACATCAACGAATACCGGATGCGCCTGCTGGTAGGCAATGGCATTGCAGGTTGCGACGAAGGACACGGGCTGGGTGATCACCTCGTCGTCCCTGCCAACGCCAGCCAGCACCAGTGCCAGATGCAGGGCGGCCGTGCCGTTCGTCGTCGCAATGGCGTGGGCGGCGCCGGTGATGTCGCGCATGAGTGCTTCAAAACGATCGACGTAGGCGCCGACGGACGACACGTAAGTGGAGTCAATGCAGTCGATCAGATACTGTTTCTCGCGTCCAAGAAACACCGGCGCATGAAGCGGTATGAAACCCTCGCTGCCGTAGAGCTGATGAATGAATTCAGCGAACTCGACGTGCCGTGGCTGATGGTCAGACATTGTAGATATCTGCTTTGTACTTGGAGAGATTGTTGGGGTCGAGGAACCAGTTGATGGTTTTCTGAAGGCCTTCGCGGATGCTGTGCTGCGGCTCGAAGCCCACGAGCGTTCGAATCTGAGTGTTATCACACCACAGACGGAAGACTTCGGATTTTTCCGGTCGGACACGCTGGTTCTCGACAACGAACTCGACGTCCGAATTCATTAGCTCCTTGATGATTTCAAGGGTATCTCGGACGGAAATCTCATAGTTGGACCCGACGTTTACGGTCTTGCCGATGGCTTCGTCACTCTCGGCCAGACGGATGAATCCGTCGCAGGTATCCGTGACGTAATTGAAGTCGCGTGTAGGGCTTAAGTCACCAAGCTTGATTTGTTTCTTGCCGGCAGCAATCTGGGTAATGATCGATGGAATGACGGCCCGAGCGCTCTGACGCGGCCCGTAAGTGTTGAATGGGCGCACGATGGTGAGAGGCAGATTGAATGAGTTAAAGAAACTCATTGCGATGGCATCCGCTCCGATCTTGCTGGCGCTGTAGGGCGACTGGGGTTGCAGCGGGTGCTTTTCGTCGATCGGCACATACTGCGCGGTACCGTACACCTCGGACGTCGAAGTGTGCAGGACACGGGTGATGCCGTTGTCCATGGCTGCTTGGCAGATGTTCAGGGTGCCACGAACATTTACATCGATATAGGCGTCCGGAGCGATATACGAGTAGGGGATGGCGATCAACGCGGCCAAGTGAAAGACCGTGTCCGCACCTTCGGTGAGCTTGCGGCAGAAGTGGGGGTCGCGGATATCGCCCGTAATCACCTTGATCCTGTCTTTGTGCTCAATTTCCTCGAGCCAGCCCCAATGGTTGAAGGAATTGTATTGGGCCAGCGCCGTGACGCTATAGCCGTTAGCCAACAGCATTTCGGTGAGGTGAGAGCCGATAAACCCGTCTGCGCCAGTAACTACAGCGTTCTTCAATTTAGTTTCCCTTGTTTGCATGGATCTTTTACGTGACGACTTGTGTCCGAGTGACGCAATATGAGTCAAGGCTTGAAATCATCGGCGTGGCGTCAGTTTTTAAGCGTCTTCAGCGCAGCTGCGCCGATGCCAAACTGATACAGAATTTGTGTCCATTCCTTTGCCTCCTGGATAAAGGTGGTTTTGCTCATTTCTTCTGGCACGAATATGGTGTCACCTGGGAATGCTGTAGTGTTCATGACACTCCCGCCCAAACTTAGCCAGCCGGTTTTGCTTTGGCGGCTGCTAATGACAGTGCCGTTGGCGCGCAACACGAACAGGCTATTGACATCGGCGCCGCGTGTCGGGCCACCGGCCATGGCCAGCATATCTTGGATGGAATTGCTGGAGCTAACCAAGAAGTTTCCTGTGTTGTAGACACTGCCGAAAACCCCCACTGTGGTGGGGGTTGCTGGAATGTTGATGTGGTCTCCGTCTTCAAGCGCCAGGGGGGGCAGTTCGCTGGCTTCCGGCGTCAGTCGAAGCACGACACGGCCGGTCGGTTGGACTGAGCGCAAACGCTCGATCAAGCGGCTGGCGCCGGCCGCTCGCGCGCTTTGCGCGACCGCGTCATCGGAGGTCTGGGTTTTGGTGGTCGTGGCGCTGCGGGTGAATTCCAGCTCGAGGTCGCGGAGCGCACGGTCGTAGTTCTCCTGTTGAGTCCTGCGAGTACTCACGCGGGTGAATTCGGTCCCGAAGAGGAAGGCGTTGGGCGTCAGTCCACCGGCGGAGCGGATGGCGTCCCCCAGGACGCTGGAAGGTGGCAGCAGGTAGTAGCCAGGCTTGGCGACTTCTCCTTCAACGTGAACGCGCTTGTACTGCTTGTGTTGAGGCAGCGCGGAGCCAATGGCACTGTAGGCACGGAAGATGTCGCCATTGCTGGCAGGCGTCTTACCGCCCTCCGGGAGCTGGAGCTCGACGCTTCGACGATCATTGCGCTCGCTCAAGCGCTGCAGCTCCAGCCGGCGTGAGTCGGCCACCGGGCTGAAGCCTCCGGCCATGGCAATCACGTCCTCGGCGGTCTCGCCCGGGTGGAGCTCCAGGATGGCGGGCTTGTTGACGCTGCCCAGAATGGCCACTTGCGCGCCGGCGGGTGTGATGTGCACGACATCGTCGGCCTGGAGCACACGGTCCGACGACTGGTCGCCCTTGAGGATCAAGTCGTAGTAGTCGAACGTGCTGACAGGACGACCGCCACGGCGCAACTCGATCCGGCGAATGCTCCCGGCCGGGGACGGGCCACCGGCCAGGTTGATGACATTGGCAACGGTTGCAAGGCTGCTGACAGTGTACGACCCCGGGCGTGCCGCATAGCCCGTGACATAGACACGGATGCTGCGCAGTTTGCCCAGTGCGGCACTGACCTGAAAGTTCTTGAAGACCTGGCTGATGCGAGCGCGGATCACCTCGTTCAGGTCGCCATAGCGCACACCGGCCAGCAGTACTGGGCCTACGCGGGGAATCACGACGCGGCCTGCACGATCCACAGTCAGGCGAAGATCCCCGTCAATAACGCCCCAGATCGTGACCTGGATCTCGTCGCCCGGGCCCAGGATGTAGTCCGGGCTGGCTTGACGGCCGAGTTCGGTGGCGACGGGCTCGTCGGCCGCCACATCAGCACCCAGGCGGCGGATCCAGCCGGCTGGCGCCTGATCTGCATCAGGCCAGGCTAGACCCTGCAGGCTGTTGACATAGACCTCAAACTCCCCGGGCTTGTAGGCGACCCTGGCGCGCCGTTGAACGGAGTCGGGCGCCTGAATGGCAGCGTCAACTTGACGAGGACTTGTCAGACGGATGGCCCCTGCGCTTTCCGTGTTGCTTTCTTCCGCGCCCCAGGCGGGGGGCAGTGCGCTGCACAAGGCCAGCACAAGCGCTGCATCGATCAACGCGCGCCAGACGCTCTTGGCGCCTCGGTCAGCAACAGGCGTGTTAGGGGTGCGAATTTCCATGGTTTCGTTTGCTGCAGATCTGGTGCGGGCTGAGTCGCCAGCCATATTTTTGCCAGGGATGGCTGAGGTCGGCGTGATTCTATGGGATCAGGCGATGAAGGCCCGCATAGCCGTTGGATGCTGGCGTGCCGTCGTTACACTTGCCGCCCATGCACTATCTGCTGCTAACTTTTGCCGCGGCTACGGTCGTTACGCTTCTTGTCATCTATTCATTTGCCAAGCACGGTCACCTGTCTGCAGACCACGATCTTTCAGGCCCTCAGAAGTTTCATGCCCGCCCGGTTCCGCGGATTGGCGGAGCCGGCATCTACGTCGGTCTATGCGCGACTGTGTGTGTAATGACCTGGAACGGGTCTCCACTTGCCCGGCTGGGGCTACTGCTGCTGGCCTGTGGACTGCCAGCCTTCGTCGCTGGCCTGGTTGAAGATCTCACCAAGCGGGTGTCGCCAGGCAAACGCCTGCTCGCGACCGGCGTGTCTGGACTGCTTGGTGTCGTCGTGCTGGAGGGCTCCCTGTCCCGTACAGGTATTCCAGGACTGGATTGCGTAGCGGCCACAACCTTGGGGGGCGCTGGTCTGGCCATCTTTGTGGTTGCTGGCGTCGCCAATGCCGTCAACATCATCGATGGCTTCAATGGGCTGTCCTCCATGTGCGTAAGCCTGATGCTGCTCACCATGGCCTATGTCGCATTCGTTGTCGGCGACGTGGAACTGGCTACCTGGGCGCTTTTGGGTGTTGGGGCCACTTTCGGCTTCTTTGTCTGGAACTTCCCAGCCGGGCTGATCTTTCTGGGGGATGGCGGTGCCTATTTCATCGGCTTCTTCCTGGCGGAGCTGAGCTTGCTGATGATCGCGCGCAATCCGGAAGTCTCGCCTCTGTTTGCTTTGATGGTCTGCATCTATCCAGTCTTCGAAACGGTGTTCTCCATCTATCGCCGCCGCTTCATCCGGGCCGTACCCCCGGGCGAACCGGACGGAATTCACCTGCATTCGCTCATCTACCGCCGGCTGATGCGCTGGGGGGTGGGGGGGCAGGGTGCACGCGAGTTGATGCGGCGCAACTCGATGACGGCACCTTACCTTTGGACGCTGTGCGCGTCTTCTTTGGTGCCCGCACTGCTGCTCTGGAATTCAACGCCGGGCCTGCTGGTATGCACTGTGTTGTTCGGCGTGGCGTACGTGGCACTTTACTGGCGTATTGTCCGGTTCCGAACTCCCAAGTGGCTGGTGTTCCGGCGGCACGTGCCAACGAGGTGAGCTAGATAGACGCGTGGACCATCCCTGGCGTGCGCTGTGTAATGCAGTTCGCCGCCGGGAGGGCTTTGACTCTTGCCGATGATGGGCGTGCATCCGCCGTCGGGCGGTCACCGGCGGATGCAACTCACCGCGCCATCCACGCGTCTGCCCACGCCGCCCCAATCCCGGGCTCGTAGGCGTTGTTGCTGCTGGACCAGATGTTGCACCAGCCGCTGTAGGGTGCCGGGCGGCATTCATAGACCTTGCCGTTCTTGCTCTGCAGTACACGGGTGCCCGCGTTGTAGTTGCCAAGGCCTGTCGGGAAGACGTAGTCATAGCTGGTTGAGCCTGCAGATTTCAAGGTCAACGCGTAGGTCTTCTGAACCACCGCGCCGCCGCTCCTGGGCGCGCCCTTCACGACCAGCTGATAGCTGCCGGGTGCGGGTTTGATCAGCGGCAGATTCAAGGTCTGACCGCTGTTGTCGAGCGCAGCATTGGCGCTGGCCTTGGCAACGCCAGCGGCATCGAAGAGGGTGGCATTGACGTCCAACTGTCCAACGGCTGTGACGCTGAAACGGAGGGTTATGTTGCCATCGCTTCCCAGGGTGTACTCGCTGGCCAGGCCACTGACCAGCACGTCATTGGCGGGCGGAGGGGCTTTGTCGATCTGGATCTCCACTCGCGTCAGCGCGCTGTCATTGCGCACGAAGACCTCGTTCTGACCATAGGCCGGATTGATGCTGCCATCCGCGGCCTTCTGCCCCGCCTTGAGCAGCGTCTGCTCGGCGTTGACTCGCCTGGCGAGCAGGTAGGGCCAGCTGTTCTTGGCCCCGTCGGCGCTGCTGCTTATGGTGATCCGGGTCGCGAACTCGGCCCGCTCGCCCGTCGCGTCAAAAACCCGCGTCGCAGCCTTGTCGCCCACGGCCAGGTCCACGCTGGGGTAGATGGTGCCCTTGGCTGTCCAGCTGTAGGTGGGCGGCGTGCCGTCGAACTGGAGGTCCAGCAGGTTGTAGAAGCTGTTGCTCGTGTCAGCGATTTCCCAGACGGCCAGCACGATCTGGTAGCCGGACCGGCTGGGCACATTGCAGCTGTGGGTGGCGGTGGCGGGCGGCTGCCTGCCGCCGCCGTCCACCTGGCAGAAGGGCGAGGACTCGAAACTGGCGCGGCTCAGCTTCGTGTTGGGGTTCCAGTCCGCCCGTGTGATGTAGTAGCGCCAGTTGCGCGTGGCATGGTTGGCGGTGAAGGTCCAGCTGAAGTTCTGCAGGCCGGACTTCATGGGCCGCTTGGTCCAGCGGGTGGCGGTCTGCTCGTCCAGCTCGGCGAACTGGGCCAGGCCGGCGCTGCCGATCTTGCCATCGGCGGGCCCCGCCGACGGGTAGCCGGATGGCGCCTCCAGGCTCTGGGGCTCGTACTGGATGGCGCCGCAGTTGCTGTTGCCGCCCTGCTTGCACAGCAGTGACCGGGATTCCGGGCTGCTGACGTAACCATGTGGGTACGCGCTCATGGGCACAAGCAGGGCAAGCAGAAATCCCCAGAGACTGGTCCTCATCATCACCTCCGTCGTTGTCGCGTCATTGTGAAAATTGTGCGGATGGCGCGCAAGTGGATATTTGTTGGTATTTATCCGGTATCTGTTTCAGCCTGTGTCGCCTAAGCGGGTGACCGGTTTCAAACAAATGACATCAGGACGGCCTAGTCTGCCGAACTGCATGCCACGGGGAGAAGACATGAGGGACGAGTCCGCGGAGTCCGTCGAGTGGGCCAGCCTGCGTCAGGCCGAGGCCTTCTGGCATTGCGCCGAAACGGCGCAGGCCGTGCGGCGGCGTCATCAGTTCTTCATCTGGACCCAGGCCAGCCTGCAAAGGCTGCTGCCGCACCAGCTGATGCTGTGCAGTGCCTGGTCGCCGCTGCGGCGTCAGCTGCAGCCGGAGTTGTTCAACAGCCTGCCGCTGCCGGAGGCGGCGCTGCAATGGTTGCAGGAGTCGGTGTGCCTGAGCTGGCTGGCGCAGGGCTGGCTGCGCGAGGGCGGGCTGGCGCAGACACTGCCGCTGGCTGCACTGGAGCCGCCGGCCGATGGCGGACGCGGCGCCCGCGCGCTGAGCCAGTTGCAGGGTGCCGGGCTGGGCCATCTGGCCGTCCTGGGGGGCTCGCGCCCGCAGCGCAGCGAGGAGCTGGAGACCTTCTTCCTGCTGGGCTCGCGCGAGCCCTTCGCGGCGCCGCTGTTGAATCTGATGACGCCCTTGCTGCATTGCTGCTGGCGCCGGGTGCAGGCCCAGGAGCTGCAGTTGCAGCAAGGCCATGCGCATGCGGGGGCGGTCCCGGCACAGGGCGTGACCGAGCGAGAGCGCCAGGTGCTGGCCTGGATGCGGCAGGGCAAGAGCAATCAGGAAATCGGCCTGTTGCTGGGTATCAGCGCGTTGACGGTCAAGAACCATGTGCAGAAGATCCTGCGCAAGCTCTCCGCCAGCAACCGCGCCCAGGCGGTGGCACAGGCCATGTCCCTGCAGTTGATCAACGAGTCCGGCGTGCGTTGAGCGTTCGACGGCGGGCCGCGGCCAACTGCAGCGCATAGGCCAGCAGCAAGCCTGTGGCATCGGCCAGCAGATCAACCCATTCGGCGGATCTTCCCGGCACCTGCGTCTGCAGCACTTCGATCAGGCCGCCATAAGCCAGCAACCCCAGTGCGATCCCACGCCGCTGGCGAGGCCAGCCGTGGCCGGCCAGCAGCATCAAGGTGCAAAAGGCGCTCAGGTGATTCAGCTTGTCCCAGCCCAGGTCGGCGACCTTGGGCGGCGTGGGGGTCAAGGCCAGATACCCGATGGCTAGCGCAGTGAAGGCAAAAACCACCTGTGCCAGCCGGGGCGACAGGGCGAGGCGCAAGAGCTGCGGCATGGAAATGGCTTGATCCGTTCGGCGCGCGACAGTGCGGGCTGGGTCGGCAGTATCGCAGCTGGGCGAGGTCGCTTCCCGGGGGTTACTTCCATTTCCAGCGTTCCTTCAGCTCGCTGATCAGCGCGGCCTTGTCGCGCATGAACTCGCGCATGGCCACGACTTCGGCCGGGTGCTTGTAGGACGACAGGTACCAGTGACCGCTGGCATGGGGCAGATCGGGATCGAACACCGGGGCCTCGCCGCCCTCGCGCACCACATGGGCGAAGTAGTACTCGGCGATGCGGGTGTTGAGGTAGGCGCCATCCACACGCCCGCGCTGCAGTTTCTCGTAGAGGCGGTCGTACTGCACCGATTCCTCGATGCGCATCTGGCCCGAGTTGATCAGCTGCTGGTAGGGGTAGGGCGTGAAGCCGTTGGGGATGCCCAGCACCTTGATGCGCGAGACGCCCTTGCCCAGATCCTGCGGGCGGACCATCACGCCGTCGGTGAATTCCATCAGCGGCGCGTAGGCGATGCGCAGGCTGCCTTTGAGCGTGGTCACCCAGTTCGGGTTGTCGGGAAAGATGAAGTCCAGGTCGCCGCGCACGAAGGTGGCGTCACGGCGCTTCAGTGGCAGAACCACATAGCGGAATTCGAAGCCGCGGCTCGCGGCGAACGCGTCCAGCACATCGCGCCCGAGCCCCCGGTAGAGACCATTCTTCCATTCCGAGTAGGGCAGGAAGTTCTCGTAGTCCTCGACCCCGACGGTGTAGACCCGTCGGCCCTGGGCCATCGCGGCGGCCGGTGCGAGCAGGGGAGATGCCAGCAGGGGAGACAGCAGCAGTTGACGTCGCTTCATGGAACCTCCCGATGGCTGGGCGTGGAGCAATGAAGGTGCCGATGCCTGCAGTGTCGCATGGCCAACCACGCATGGCCAAGAACCAGAGGCCAAGAACCAGAGGCGAAGAACCGGAGGCGAAGAACCGGAGGCGAAGAACCAGAGACCAAGAACAAAGGGCCCGTTCTCGCGAACGGGCCCTTGCCGAATTTCATGGAATTCTGGTGCCGGTGAAGAGAGTCGAACTCCCGACCTTCGCATTACGAATGCGCTGCTCTACCAACTGAGCTACACCGGCGAAAGACTGCGACTATAGCACAATTTACAGCGCTTGCTCAAAATGGTAGCGGGTCACGCGCTCCACCTCGTTCTTGGAGCCCAGCACCACGGACACGCGCTCATGCAGCTTCGTGGGCTTGAGGTCCAGGATGCGCTCGCGGGCATTGGTGGCCGCGCCGCCGGCTTGCTCCACCAGGAAGGCCATGGGGTTGGCCTCGTACATGAGGCGCAGCTTGCCGGCCTTGTTGGGCTCGCGCTTGTCCCAGGGGTACATGAACACGCCGCCGCGGGTCAGGATGCGGTGCACGTCGGCCACCATGGAGGCGATCCAGCGCATGTTGAAGTTCTTGCCGCGCGGGCCTTCCTCGCCAGCCAGGCATTCGTCGATGTAGCGCTTCACCGGGGCGTCCCAGTGGCGCATATTGGACATGTTGATCGCGAATTCCTTGGTGTCCTCGGGGATCTTCACGCCCTCTTGCGTGAGCACGAAGCTGCCCTGCTCGCGGTCCAGGGTGAACATGGCCACGCCGTCGCCCACGGTCAGCACGAGCGTGGTCTGGGGGCCGTAGACGCAGTAGCCGGCGGCAGCCTGGGCGCTGCCGGGCTGGAGGAAGTCCTCTTCGCTGACACCCTTGCTGCCTTCTGGCTTCTTCAGCACCGAGAAGATGGTGCCGATCGAGACGTTGACGTCGATGTTGGACGAGCCGTCCAGCGGGTCGAACATCAGCAGGTACTCGCCCTGCGGGAAGCGGTTGGGCACCAGGTAGATGCCTTCCATTTCCTCGGAGGCCATGGCCGCCAGGTGGCCGCCCCACTCGTTGGCCTCGATCAGCACCTCGTTGGCGATGATGTCCAGCTTCTTCTGGACTTCGCCCTGCACGTTTTCGCTGCCGGCTGTGCCCAGCACATCACCCAGTGCGCCCTTGTTGACGCTGATGGCGATGCGCTTGCAGGCGCGGGCCACCACTTCGATCAGCAGCCGCAGCTCCTGCGGGATGTGGCCGTGCTGGCGCTGCTGCTCGATCAGGTACTGGGTGAGGCTGATGCGACGGGTCATGGAAACACCTTGAAGTTGCGAATGCGGTTCACAGGCTTGGCGGCCGGGCTCAGGCGGCGCTGCTGCCCGAAGCCAGCGCGCGCTCGACGATCTCGCGCACGTCGCTGGACAGATCGGCCTTGGCGGCCACGCGGGCAATGGCTTCGCGGGCGGCGCTGCGGTAGGGCTCGGCCAGCACGGTCCAGCGGTCCATGGCGCGGGCCATGCGGCCGGCCAGCTGCGGGTTGATGGCGTCCAGGGCCAGCACCTGCTCGGCCCACAGCACGTAGCCGGCGGCATCGGCGCGGTGGAAGGCGGCCGGATTGAACATGAACAGCGAGGCCAGCAGGCTGCGGGCGCGGTTGGGGTTCTTCAGCGTGAAGTCCGGGTGCTGCAGCAGTTGCTTGACGCGGGCGAAGGTCTTGCCGCCATGCTCGGCCGCGCGGGCCTGCAGGGCGAACCACTTGTCCACCACCAGGGCCTCGTGCTTGAAGAGGCTGTGGAAGCGCTGCAGGGCGGGTTCCGCCAGTTCCGCGTGGGCGTTGACCAGCGCGGCCAGGGCGCCCAGGCGCTCGGTCATGTTGGTGGCGTCCTTGAAGCGCTGGTAGGCACGGCCGGGCCAGACGGCGTCACCCGTACGGCTGGCGTTGAGCACCAGCATGGACAAGGCCAGGTTGGCCAGGGCGCGCTGGCCGGACTGCACCGGGCTGGGCTCGTAGCCGCCCTGCACCTGGTTGGCTTCATAGGCGGCGGCCCAATCGTCGGCCAGGGCCGCGGCGAGCTGCGCATGCGCGGCCTCGACGGCGGCGTGGATCTCCTGCGGGTCCACCACCTCCAGCTGCTCGGCCACATAGCCTTCGCCGGGCAGGGTCAGGGCCAGTTCCTTGAAGGCGGCGTCCAGCTGCGGGTCGCGCAGCACGGCGCGCATGGCCTCGAGGTAGGCCTCGTCCAGTTCCAGCGCTTCGCCCGTGCGAACAGCCTTGAGGATGCGGTTCAGCGCCAGGCGCTGGCTGGCTTCCCAGCGGTTGAAGGCGTCGGCGTCGTGCTGCAGCAGCACCAGCAGCTCGGCATCGCTCAGGCCGTCGTCCAGCACCACCGGGGCCGAGAAGCCGCGCAGCAGCGAGGGCACCGGCTCGGTGGCCACGCCGGTGAACACGAAGGACTGCTCGGCCTGGTCCAGCACCAGCACGCGTTCGGCGCCTGCAGGGGCGCTTTCGCCTTCCAGCTGCAGAGGCAAGACCTGACCCTCGCGGCTCAGCAGACCCATGGTCACCGGGATGAGCTGGGGCAGCTTGTGCTCCTGGCCCGGCGTGGCAGGGTTGGACTGCTTGAGCGTCAGCGTATAGCTCTGAGCGGCGGCGTCATAGCTGCCGCGGGCCTGCACGCGCGGCGTGCCCGACTGCGAGTACCAGCGCTTGAAGGCCTCCAGGCGCGTGGCCAGGGCCGAGCCGGGGTTGGCGTCGGCGATGGCGGCGGCAAAGTCGTCGCAGGTCACGGCCTGGCCGTCATGGCGCTCGAAGTAGAGCTTCATGCCGGCTTCGAAGCCCTTGCGGCCGACCAGCGTCTGGTACATGCGCACCACTTCCGATCCCTTGTCGTAGACCGTCGCGGTGTAGAAGTTGTTGATCTCCACATAGGAGTCGGGGCGCACCGGATGGGCCATGGCGCCGGAGTCCTCGGGGAACTGCGTGGCACGCAGCTGGCGCACGTCCTGGATGCGGCAGACGGCGCGCGCACTGGGTGCCGCGGCCATGTCCATGCTGAATTCCTGATCGCGGAACACGGTCAGGCCTTCCTTCAGCGAGAGCTGGAACCAATCGCGGCAGGTGACGCGGTTGCCAGTCCAGTTGTGGAAGTACTCGTGGGCGACGATGGACTCGATGCGCGCGAAGTCGGCGTCCGTCGCGGTGGCCGGTGAGGCGAGCAGGGCGCTGGTGTTGAAGATGTTGAGGCCCTTGTTCTCCATGGCGCCCATGTTGAAGTCGGACACGCCGACCACCATGAAGCGCTCCAGGTCCAGGGGCAGGCCGAAGCGGGCCTCGTCCCAGACGATGGAGGCGATGAGGCTGTTCATCGCGTGCTCGGTCTTCTCCAGGTCGCCGCGGCGCACGTAGACCTGCAGCAGGTGGTCACGGCCGGCGCGCGTGCGAATGCGCTGCTCGCGCGAGACGAGGTCAGCCGCCACGAGCGCGAACAGATAGCTCGGCTTGGGGAAGGGGTCGTGCCATTTGGCCAGGTGGCGGCCGTTGTCCAGCTCGGCGGTCTCCAGCAGATTGCCGTTGGAGAGCAGCACGGGGTACTTGGCCTTGTCGGCGCGCAGGGTGACCGTGTAGACGGCCATCACGTCCGGACGGTCCAGGAAGTAGGTGATGCGGCGGAAGCCCTCGGCCTCGCACTGCGTGAAGAAACCGCCGCCGGAGGTGTAGAGGCCCGACAGCGCGCTGTTCTTCTCGGGGGCGCAGGTGTTGCGGATCTCCAGGGCGAAGTCGGCGTCCGGCGCGCTCTCGATGATCAGCTCATGGCCCTCCTGGCGGAAGGACACGCTCTCGCCGTTGATCAGCACGCGCAGCAGGTTCAGCTCTTCGCCGTGCAGACGCAGCGGGCCGTGCGGCACGGCGGCGTTGCGTTCAATCTGCATCTTGCTGGTGACCAGGGTCTTGGCCGGGTCCAGGTCAAAGGTCAGGTCGACGGTGCGGATCCAGTAGGCCGGAGCCACGTAGTCTTCGCGGCGGATCAGGGCGGCAGTGCCTTCACGCATCATGGCGGGCTTCCTCGAGTGTGTTTTTCAGTGCCCCGGGCTTGTGACCCGAGACTGTGTGGTTCCGTGGTCAGAGCGCCCCTGGTGGCACGCCCCGGCCCGCATTCCCCAGCGGGTCCCGCTGATCCGGCTCCGCCGGTCAGCCGGGGCCGCCCCTTGGGGGGCTTTGGTCGGACTCAATCGCACCGCGATTGTGCCTACCAAAGGGCTGGGCCTCTGGCCCAGCGCGGCCTGCAAGACCGGCGCAGCCGGTAGGGGGTGGGAGATCACACGCCTTGTTTGAGCGAGGCGGTGATGAAGACGTCCAGGTCGCCATCCAGCACCTTCTGGGTGTTGGAGACTTCCACATTGGTGCGCAGGTCCTTGATGCGGCTCTGGTCCAGCACATAGGAGCGGATCTGGTGACCCCAGCCCACGTCCGTCTTGCTGTCTTCGAGCTTCTGCTGCTCGGCCATGCGCTTCTTCATTTCATGGTCGTACAGACGCGAACGCAGGCGGCGCCAGGCGACGTCGCGGTTGCTGTGCTGCGAGCGGCCGTCCTGGCACTGCACCACGATGCCCGTGGGGATGTGGGTCAGCCGCACGGCCGAATCGGTCTTGTTGATGTGCTGGCCGCCGGCGCCGGAAGCGCGGAAGGTGTCGGTGCGCACATCGGCCGGGTTGATGTCGATCTCGATCGAGTCATCGATTTCCGGATAGACGAACAGCGAGGCGAAGGAGGTGTGGCGGCCGCCCGAGGAGTCGAACGGGCTCTTGCGCACCAGGCGGTGCACGCCGGTCTCGGTGCGCAGCAGGCCGAAGGCGTATTCGCCTTCCACCTTGATGGTCGCGCTCTTGATGCCGGCCACGTCGCCCGGCGTCTCGTCTTCCATCGTGGTCGCGAAGCCCTTGCGCTCGCAGTACTTGAGGTACTGGCGCAGCAGCATGCCGGCCCAGTCGCAGGCCTCGGTACCGCCGGCGCCGGCCTGGATGTCGATGAAGCAGTTGCTGGGGTCGGCCGGGTTGTTGAACATCCGGCGGAATTCCAGCTCCTCGACCTTCTCGGTCAGCTTGGCCGCGTCGGCTTCGATGGCTTCCAGGCCGCCGATGTCGTTGTCGGCCTTGGACATGTCATAGAGCTCGGTGTTGTCGGCGAGGTTGCTGGCGAGGTAGTTGATGGTCTCGACCACCTGCTCCAGCGAGCGCTTTTCCTTGCCCAGCTCCTGAGCGCGCTTGGGCTCGTTCCAGACGTTGGGATTCTCCAGCGCCGCATTGACTTCGTTCAACCGCAGGGACTTGCGGTCGTAGTCAAAGATACCCCCTTAGCGCGTCGGTACGCGCTGTCAGGTCGGCGAGGGTCGTGCCGATTTGGTTGATGCGTTCGATGTCCATGACGGATCCTGGTGGTGCCGGCTTGCCACCGGGCACGGTCTTTTGAGCAACCTCGCATTTTAAGCTGCTGGCGGCGTCTCGCTGCGGATCAAGGCGCGGGTCTGGGCCTGCCCTGATGCATGCGGGCCCGCAGCTGAGGCACACTGCGCACCGGACGCATGCCATGGACCCCCTGCACCAGCCCCCCACGACCGCCCGCGAGCGCCGCCATCGCCGTTACTGGCGCAGCACGCGCCGGCTGACGCTCGTCCTCCTCGGCGCCTGGACCGTGTTGAGCTTCGGCCTGACCTGGTTCGCCCGCGAGCTCAGCTTCAGCTTTTTCGGCTGGCCCTTCAGCTTCTGGCTCGCCTCGCAGGGCGCCCTGGTGGGCTATCTCCTGATCGTCGGTCTTTATGCCTGGCTGATGGCCCGGCTGGACGAGGAGCACCGCGAGGACGCGGGCGACTGAGCGCCGGGCGCCTTTTACCCGGCTTCACCAGCTGAGCGGCTCAGGGTTGCTCCGGCTGTCAGTACTGACACTTGGGACAGTTGACGGTGCTGTTCATAGTCGATATGGGGCCTGCATGCCGGTCGCATTTCCGGCGCCAGGCGCAGGCCCGTCCCCGGCGCCGCAATGGCCGGCAGTACCCCGTTGCGACGCTTCACCCGCGGCACCGACCGCGTCTCCACCCTGAGAGATCGTCCATGAAGCGTAGGTTCTTTTCTTCCGTCTCCCCTGATGTTCGCGTTCGCGCAGGCCGCCTGCCGCTGTCGGCACTGACGACGGCCTGCCTGGCCTTTTGTCAGCTCCCCGCGGCCCGCGCGGCCGACGGCACCGAGCTGGGCAGTGCCAGCACGCTGATCCAGGTTCTGAAGCAACAGCACCAGGGCCGCCAGGCCTTGAGCCTACAGGCGCAGGACGGCTCCCAGCTGCCGGTCTTGGTGCGCGATTTCTTCGAGCAGGGCGGCCGGGTGTCCATCTCCGGCCGCCATCGTGACGCCGAGGATTCCATGTTCTTCCTCAAGGGCGACGGCAAGAGCCTGCGCGGCTTCCTGGTGCTCCACGGGCAGAACAAGGCCTGGGAATACAGCACGGACGCGCGCGGCGTCGTCAGCGTCAAGCCCGTGCCGCTGAGCCGGGTCTATCCCGACCTGGACGAGGACTTCCAGCGCAGCAACCGCAGCACCGCCAGCCTGGCCCAGATCGCGGCCGCCCATCCGGTCTACAGCCCCATGGCCCTGCGCCAGGCGCCGCACATCGGCCCCTACAACAACCAGGACGTGACCAAGCTGGAAAGCAAGCCCGGCAGCCCCTACGTCTTCTACCTGAACACGGCCGCGGTGATGAGCGGCAGCACGCCGCTCAATGGCGTGACCAAGGAGAACATGTACCGCGCCTGGCAGTCGGTGGCGGACCAGTACTCCATGCTGCAGCTCAACGTCACCACCAACAAGGCGGTCTATGACGCTGCCAAGGCGGCCAACGTGCTGCGTACCGGCATCATCAACTTCATCAACCAGGACGGCCGCAGCTTCGCACCGGTGCATTCCTTCGGGACCACCTCGGCCGGCACGCTCTACCGCAACCCGGCCAGCGGCTTCGACTACGGCTATGGCATCGGCATGACCGGCGCGCATGAAGTCGGCCACCAGATGGGCATGCTGCATGACGGCGGCGGCACCGGCGGCGAGTACTTCGAGGGCATCCCGGCCTACCAGTGGGGCCCCATCATGGGCAACTACTGGATGGGCGGCTCGTGGACCAACCAGCTCTTCACCTGGAGCAAGGGCGAGTACAACACGGCGAGCAACAGGGAAGACGACCTCAAGATCATGACGGTCGACGAGGCCGTGCCCTACATGGCGGATGACAACGTCAACGGCAAGGCCCTGGTCTTGCGCGCCGGCGGCGAGATCAACCCGGCCGACAACTGGGGCCAGATCGAGCGCAACACCGATACCGACGTCTTCAGCTTCAGCCTCTCCAGCGCCGGCACGCTGAACCTGCGGGTCGATCCCATCGAGTATTTGCGCATGCTGGATGTCGATGCCACGATCACCACGGCCGCCGGCACCCAGGTGGCGCGCAGCAACCTGGCGGTGAACCGCTCGGCGGAGTTCGTCAACCTGAGCCTGGCGGCAGGGGACTACAAGCTCGTCATCCAGGGCGGGGCCGAGGGCACGCCGCAGAACGGCTTCTCCAAGTACAGCTCCCTGGGCTATTACGCGATGAAGGGCACGCTGAGCGCCGGCACCACCCCCTCGACCATCCCGCTGACCAGCGGCGTGGCCCTGGGCAACCAGTCGGCATCCACCGGCACCTGGACTTACTACTCGATCCAGGTCCCGGCCGGCAGCACCAAGCTGGTGGTCAACCTCGCGGGCAGCAATGGCGATGCCGATCTCTTCGTGGGCGCCGGCCAGAAGCCCACCACCACCAGCTATGCCTGCAAGTCCGACGGCGCCACCAGCACCGAGACCTGCACGGTGAAC
Source organism: Burkholderiaceae bacterium (assembly GCA_041905785.1). GTDB lineage: Bacteria > Pseudomonadota > Gammaproteobacteria > Burkholderiales > Burkholderiaceae_C > Roseateles_B. The sequence goes on along the minus strand of JAYRKJ010000021.1, from coordinate 73,616 downwards.
GCGCCGGTGGCGGGCACCTACTATGTGGCGGTGCAGGCCTACGCGACCTACAGTGCCCTCAGTGTCAAGGCGACAGTCTCGCCATGAGGCAGGCCTGGGCTGGCTTCAGCCCAGGAAGTCCTCCAGCACCGCGGCCAGCGCCTCCGGCTGGTCGTGGTGCAGCATGTGGGCGGCATCGTCCAGGCGGGCGCGGCTCAGCTGGGGCACGAGTGCCAGGCGGGCCTCGAAGTCCTCGCGGGGATAGCGCTTGCCCCACCACTGGCTCAATTGGGTGAGGGCGCCTTCCACCCACAGGGTCGGGGCCTGGATGGCCTGCCAGCAGGCCAGGGCCTCGGCCTTGCGGTACAGCACCGGGTTGGTCCGCTTGTGGGCAGGGTCGCCGAGGATGTGGAAAGCGCCGTCGCGCTGCTCGGACCAATGCGGCGCCAGCCAGGCCGCCTTCGCGGGCGAGAGGCGTGGGTTGGTCTTCATCAGGCGCTGGGCGACCTCGTCGAGGCTGGCGTAGGTCTTGAGCAGCTGGGGTACCTTCAGTTCATCCAGCCATTGCCGCAGACGTTGGGGCGCCTCCTCGGCCTGCGTGTCGGGCAGGCCGAAGCCCTCCAGATTGGCCAGGCGGCGGACGCGCTCGGGGCGCACGCCCGCATAGGCCATCACGATATTGCCGCCCATGCTGTGGCCCAGCAGGTCGACGGGACGGCCGGGGCTGACGGCGTCCAGCAGGGCGTCCAGGTCGCCCAGGTAGTCGGGGAACCAGTAGGCGTCGCTGGCCGTCCAGTCGCTCAGGCCGAAGCCGCGCCAGTCCATGGCCACCACATGGCGGTCCGAGGGCAGGGCGTCGACCACGAACTGGAAGGACGCGCCCACATCCATCCAGCCGTGCAGCATCACCAGCAGCGGGCGCTCGGGTGTCTCCATCGAGGCGTCGCCCCAATGCAGCACATGGTGGTGCAGGCCGCGCAGCAGCAGCATGTCGCTGCGGAAGGCGCGGCGTTCCTGGTAAAGGGCTGGCGGGCAGGGGGCGGCGGCGGTATTCATGGCGCCGACTCTAGCGGCTGGCCGTCCTGGCTGCTGTCCGGCCTGAGACAGCCCCAGGGGCCCCTGGGGATTGGCGCAGCTTGGGACCGTGCGTCAGGTCGTGACCGGCCACCTCATGCAGGCAAGACGCCGCACGGCGGTCAGAATGCAGGCATGGACAAGCAACACTTTCTCATCCGCCCCGCCGAGCCGCGGGACCTCGGCGCCATCGTTGGCCTCATCCGCGAGCTGGCGGACTTCGAGCAGCTCACGCACCTGCTGCAGGTCGACGAAGAGCGGCTGCGCCCGCATCTCTTCGGCCCCAGCCCCAAGGCTGAGGCCCTGGTGGCAGAGGACGGCGAGGGCGGCATCGTGGCCTTCGCGCTCTTCTTCCACAACTTCTCTACCTTCCTGGCTCAGCCTGGCCTGTACCTGGAAGACCTGTACGTGCAGCCCGCCTACCGCCGCACGGGCCTGGGCCGGCAGCTGTTGACCCACCTCGCGCGGCTGGCCGTGGCCCGGGGCTGCGGGCGCTTCGAATGGAGCGTGCTGGACTGGAATCGCCGTGCCATTGCCTTCTACGAGGGCATGGGCGCCACGGTGATGCCGGACTGGCGCATCTGCCGCCTCAGCGGAGAAGCGCTGCAGGCGCTGGGCAAGACCTGACCCCAGCGGCGGTGCGTGCCCTCACAGCCAGGACTTGAGCCGCTCCGGCGGCCGTGCGATCAGCGCCTGCTCGCCGCGCACGACGATGGGGCGCTGCAGCAGCTGCGGGTGGTGCAGCAGGGCGTCCAGCAGCTGCTCGTCGCTGAGGCTGGCGTCGGCCAGGCCCAGTTCGGCGTAGAGCGTTTCGCTGCTGCGCAGCAAATCGCGCACCGGCACGCCCAACTGGCGCACCAGGGCTTTCAGGGTGCCCAGATCGGGCGGCGTTTTCAGGTACTCGACGATTTCGGGATTCAGGCCTGCGTCCTGCAGCAGGGCCAGGGCCTCGCGGGACTTGGAGCAGCGCGGGTTGTGGAAGATCTTCATGATCGAGGGGCAAAAGGCAAACGCCGCCGGTGCAAAAGAAGCAGTGTAGAACCGCCGGCTTGGTGGAATCCATGAGCGAGGCGCCGGGCAGGGTCGCTAGCATCCTCCGCTTGATCTGCCGACGCGAGGTATCCCCCATGGCCCAGGTCTCTACCGCCGCCGTTCCCGAGCGCCTTGCCGGGAGCCCGGGGGATGTCTATGCGGCACTGCATGCCGGTTTTCGCTGGCATGTTCCGCCTGACTTCAACCTCGCCGAAGCCTGCTGTGCTCGCTGGGCCCGCGAGACTCCGGAGGCGCCGGCCATTCTGTTTGACAGCGACAGCGGTTGCCGCGCCAGCTACAGCTTTGGGCAATTGCAGCGCGCCGCCAACCGCCTGGCCAATGCGCTGCAGCGGCGCGGCGTGCAGGCGGGTGAGCGTGTGGCGCTGGTGCTGCCGCAGCGCTTCGAAACGGCCGTCGCGCACATCGCCATCAACCAGCTGGGGGCGGTGGCCGTCCCCCTGTCCATGCTTTTTGGCCCGGAGGCGCTGCAGTACCGCCTCCAGGACAGCGGGGCGGTGCTGGCCATCGCCGAAGGCAGTGCGCTGCCGGTCTTGCGCGGGTTGCGCGAGGCCTGCCCCGCGCTGCGGGAGCTCATCGCCGTGGGCGAGGGCGCCCTGCCTGGCGACACCACCTGGCTGAGCGCCCTGCAGGCCGAGGACGCTCGCTTCAGCTCCCGCGCCGCGCATGCGGACGCCGCTGCGGTGCTGATCTACACCAGCGGCACCACCGGGCCGCCCAAGGGTGCCCTGATCCCCCAGCGCGCGCTGATCGGCAACCTCAGCGGTTTCATCGCCAGCCAGAACTGGTTCGGCTTCGACCCCTTCGACCCGACGCGGCGCAGCGAGGCGGTGTTCTGGTCCCCCGCCGACTGGGCCTGGACCGGCGGGCTGATGGACGCGCTGCTGCCCACGCTGTACTTCGGCCGCCCCATCGTGGCCTACCAGGGCCGCTTCTCGCCGCAGCGGGCCTTCGAGCTGATGCAGCAGCACGGCGTGACGCACAGCTTTCTGTTTCCCACCGCGCTCAAGGCCATGATGAAGGCCGTGCCCGAGCCGCGTCGGCATTACCGGCTGCGCCTCGAAGCCGTGATGAGCGCAGGCGAGGCCGTGGGTGACGCCGTCTACCGCTGGTGCCAGCAGGCCCTGGGCATCACGGTCAACGAGATGTTCGGGCAGACGGAGATCAACTACGTGGTGGGCAACTGCAGCCGGCTGTGGCCCGCGCGCCCAGGCAGCATGGGCCGGGCCTATCCGGGCCATCGGGTGGCCGTCATCGACGAGGCAGGCAAGACCTGCCCCCCGGGCGTGCCCGGCGATGTGGCGGTGCACCGGCGCGACGTGCACGGCGACCCCGACCCCGTCTTCTTCCTCGGCTACTGGAACCGGGCGGAGGCCACGGCCGCCAAGTTCACCGGCGACCCTGCGGACAGCTGGTGCCGCACCGGGGACACCGCCGTGATGGATGCGGACGGCTACCTCTGGTACCAGGGTCGCAGCGATGACGTCTTCAAGTCCGCCGGCTACCGCATCGGCCCCAGCGAGATCGAGAACTGCCTGGTCAAACACCCCGCGGTGGCCAATGCGGCCGTGGTGCCCAAGCCGGACGCCGAGCGCGGCGCCCTGGTCAAGGCCTTCGTGGTGCTGGCGCCCGGCCATCAAGGCGATGCGGCGCTGGTCGAGGCCTTGCAGGCCCTGGTCAAGGGGCAGTTGGCGCCCTATGAATACCCCAAGGAGATCGAGTTCATCGAAACCCTGCCCATGACGACCACGGGCAAGGTGCAGCGCGCCGTGCTGCGGCAGCTGGAGCTGCAGCGCGCGCAGAGGGTCTGAGGGCGGGCCTGGCGCCGGCGCAGGCGTTGCGCTCAGCGTTCATGCATGGAGGCATGGGCGCCATTGCGACCGCTGGGCGGTGGCGGTGGCGGGCCGGCCGGTGGCGGATTGCCCTTGGCGCACTTGCCGCTGGCCTCGGCCAGCAGATAGAAGGGGGCGCTGAGCAGACCCATGCCGCCGCCGGCGTATTGGCCTTTGCTGCAGTCGCCGTAGCCGGCCTGCTGCACCTTGCGGCCGAGCTTCTCGCTCGCGCTGACGCCGCTTTCCTGCCCCTGGGCGGCCAGATGCCGCTCCGCGCTCAGCGGTTCGCGCGCGGCCTGGCGCAGTGCCGAGCGGGTGGCCGCGCTGTCGATCAGGCGTTCCGGGCTGGACGCCGCCGCGGGAGCCGACGGCAGGGCCAGGCTCTGGGGCACCTCCGCACTGCGCGGTGGCGGGGCATCGGGCGGCGTTGGCACAACGGGCGCTGGCTCAGCACGGTGGCGGGCCTGCGGTAACGGCCGGGCGGGGCGGGGCGCGGCCGTCGGCGTCTGCGGGTCCTTCAGCAGGCGAGGCGCAGGGGCCGGCAGCAAGGCCACGGTGATGCGCCGCGCCTCGCGTGCTTCGGTCTCCCTTGGCGGCAGCCGGCTCGACTGCAGGAGGGCAAACAGCAGCAAATGCAGGACGATGACCAGCAAAGTCAGCGGCCATCGGCTCGGTGTGTCGGGCAGGGTGGCTTGGTTCATGGCGTGCAGGCGATCAGCCCCGCTCGTCGGTGTCATCGGCTTCCGGGCCGGGTTCATAGGCCAGCAGCTCGCCCGGCTGGCAGTCCAGCTCACGGCAGATGCGGGCGAGGGTGTCAAAGCGCACGCCCTTGACTTTGCCGGACTTCAGCAAGGAGAGATTGGCCTCGGTGATGCCCACTCGCTCGGCCAGCTCCTTGGAGCGCATCTTGCGGCGGGCCAGCATCAGGTCCAGGGTGACGACGATGGGCATCAGACGAACTCCGCGTTCTCCTGCGCCACCCGCACGGACTCCCGCATGATGCGCGCCATGGCCACCAGCACCAGGCCCAGCATCAGCAGGGTGTAGTGATCGGTGCTGATGCCCACTACCAGTTGGCGCTGCCCCGGTGGGTTGTGCCAGCTCAGGGTCAGCACGGCCAAGGTATGGCTCAAGGGCCGTGCTGCCGCCAGCGCCAGCAGGCCCCAACCCAGCCATTGCAGGTGGCGTACCGAGGCGAGGGCGAAGACGCGGCCCGCAGCGTAATGGCCGAACAGGCACCAGACATGCCACAGCAGCAGCAGGCCCGACACCAGCGGCAGGCTCAGCGACAGCCACAGCAGCGCCAGCGTCGACCCGCCCGGCGTGCGGTAGGGCAGCTCCGGCATCACCTCATGCATCACGTACTGGATCATCAGCTCGGGCGACCAGGCCAGTTGCACGGCGTACTGGGTCAGGCCGGCGACGCCCAGCAGGGCGAGGATCTGCACAGCCCGCGCCAGGCCCTTGAGGGCGAAGGGCGGTGGCAGGGAGGGGCGGTGAGAGGCGGCCATCATCAAATCCGAAGTCTGAAAATTATTGTATTGCAGTAAAAAATTTATGTGACGATGGCATTCGTCATGGCGGCATGGCGCGCTGAGGCACACTGCCGGGCGTGTTCGTGATTTGTCTTCGCGCATGTCCAAGAAGTCCTCCCATGTCAGCGAAACCCCGGCCACGCAGTTTCTGCGCCGCCATGGCATCGCCTTCACCGAGCATGTCTACGACTACGTCGAGCACGGCGGCACGGCCGAGTCCTCGCGCCAGCTGGGCGTGCCCGAGCATGAGGTGGTCAAGACGCTGGTGATGCAGGACGAGAAGGCCCAGCCCCTGATCGTGCTGATGCATGGCGACCGTACGGTGAGCCTCAAGGAGCTGGCACGGCAGATCCCCTGCAAAAAGGTGGAGCCTTGCAAGCCCGACGTGGCCCAGCGCCACAGCGGCTACCTGGTTGGTGGCACCTCGCCCTTCGGCACGCGCAAGGCCATGCCGGTTTTTGTGGAGTCGAGCGTCCTGGCGCTGGCGCGGATTTGCATCAACGGGGGGCGGCGCGGCTATCTCGTGGGCATCGAGCCCCGGGTCATCACCGAGCTGCTGCAGGCGCGGGCGGTGCAGTGCGCCAGTGCAGAATAGCGGCCCATGCAAGACCTCCTCTACCCCCTGCTGGCCGCCGTGGCCGGCTATCTGCTGGGCTCCCTGTCCTTTGCGGTGATCATCAGCCGCGTGATGGGCCTGTCCGATCCGCGCAGCTACGGCTCGGGCAACCCGGGCGCGACCAATGTGCTGCGCTCGGGCAACAAGAAGGCCGCGCTGCTGACGCTGCTCTTCGACGCGCTCAAGGGCTACGTGCCCGTGCTGCTGGTGCTGCTGTTTGGCCAGCGCTTCGGCCTGGGCGAGGACAGCGCCGCCTTCGTGGGCCTGGCCGCCTTCCTGGGCCATCTCTGGCCGGTGTTCTTCAAGTTCGAGGGCGGCAAGGGGGTGGCCACGGCCGCCGGTGTGCTGCTGGCGATCAACCCGCTGCTGGGCGGCGCCACCTTGCTGACCTGGCTGATCGTTGCCTATTTCAGCCGCTATTCTTCGCTGGCCGCCATCGTGGCGGCGGTGTTCGCGCCCTTCTACCAGATGCTGATCTGGGGGGCTTCGCCCACGGTGCTGTATGTGGCGCTGATGGGCCTGCTGCTGGTGTGGCGTCACGAGGCCAACATCAAGAAGCTGCTCAATGGCACCGAAAGCAGGATAGGCCAGAAGGCCGGCGCTGCGGCGGCACCAGCGGGCGTCAGCAAGAAGCATCCGCATGGTCAGGGCTACCAGGCCCGGGGCCATTCGCATCACCACGAAAAAAGCCGCGCCGCAGTCGGCGCAAAGAAACAAGCCAAAAAGGGCAAATGATGACGATCCAACGCTTTGATGTCGGGCAGCGCATGTCCGAGATGGCCGTGCACAACGGCGTGGTCTACCTGGCCGGCCAGGTGGCCTCGGATGCCAGCCTGGACATCACCGGCCAGACGGCCGATGTGCTGGCCCAGATCGACGCCCTGCTGGCACGCGCCGGCAGCGACAAGACCAAGATCTTGCGCGCCCAGATCTACATCGCCGACGTGGCCGAATTCGCCGGCATGAACGCCGCCTGGGACGCCTGGGTGCCGGCTGGCCATACGCCGCCCCGTGCCACCGTCGAGGCCAAGCTGGCCAAGCCGGAATGGAAGGTGGAGATCGTGATCACGGCCGCACTCTGACCGCGTAGGCCCAAGACAAAGGCCCCGTCCGGCGCTGGCTGGCGGGGCCTTTGTGCTTGGGTGGCCCGGGCCGCTCAGTCCGGGATCTGGTATTGCGCCGAGCCCATGAGGTCGATGCCGCACTGCAGGTTCTCGGCCCAATCGATGAAGTCCCTGACGGCTGCCCCCGCCATGGGCGCGCCATGCTGGGGGACGATCGTGCGGATGTCCAGTTGGCGCACCATGGCGGCCCACAGGCGCAGCACCTTGTTGCTGACCATGTAGCGGCGGTGGAAGCTTTCCATGCGCTTGAGATGCGGGCCGAGCTCGGTGACGGTCTGCTCGGGGTTCATGTCCGCGCCGAGCGAGGCGCCCAGGTCGCCGGAGAACAGGATGCGGCTCACCGGGTCATAGAACTGGAAATTGCCTTCGGCATGCAGGAAGTGGGCGGGCAGGGCGATGAGGTCGAAACTGGCGCCTCCGTCGCCCAGGCGCAGGCGCTGTCCCGGATCGGGGATGCCCACGATGCGGCCCAGGGTCTTGCCGGGCTTGCAGAAATGCGGAGCGAAGCGCTCCCAGATGCGCGAGATGTAGACCTCGGCATTGGTGGCCGTCATCCAGCGATCCAGCGAGGCGATGATGTCCGGGTCCGCATGGGAGGCCAGGATGGCCGCGAGCTTGTGCGGAGGGAAATGCTGGGACATGCCCAAGTAGAGCTCGTTGTAGGCCAGGTTGCCGCCCGGATCGATGATGCAGCCCGTTCCCTTGTTGACGATCAGGAACTGGTTGGACTGAACGGCCTCGCCGTCTTCGTCGCTCAGCTTGGCAAACATCAGACAGACGTGATCGTCCTTGCGGAACAACTCGATGGCCACGGGCACTCTCCCTGCATTGGATGAGCCCACACTCTAGGTGGGGTGATGTGGCTGCGTCTTGAGGCGCCTCAAGACCTGCGGCGAATTCTTGGCCTGGATCAAGAATGGCCGGGCATGCCGCCATCGCCCGGCCGTTTGCTGCATTGATCGCTGACTTGATCGCCGGACTTGATGGCTTTACTGCGCGGCAGGCGGCACCGGCCAGGGCTGAGCCTGGATGTCGATGCGCAGGGCCTGGCCGGCCGGGCCGATTTCGACATGGCTGAGCTCGCCGGACTTCACGATCAGCTGCGGCTGTGTCAACGCTGCCAGCGGGCTTCCCTGGGACACCTGCATGGCCAGCTGATAGCGCTCGCCGGCGAGGGCCTGGGGTGTGATGGCGATGCGCAGCGGCTGGCTGCCTGCCTGACCTGGATCGGCGCGGAACTCGACGGCCGCGGACTGTCCGTCCTGCACCATGAGCCGCGGCTGCCCGAGCAGGGTCTGGCCGTCATGGATGCTGAGGCGCAACTCGACGGGGCGCTGCGCGGGCTTGGCGTCCTGCGCCTGCACGCCGTAGCCGAGCCCGCCCAGCAGCAGGGCGCACAGGCCCGCGCCGACGCGCGTGCGCCAGGCGTGGTGGGCGTGCGAAGCATGTGTCTTGAGCATCAGGATTCTCCGTTTCAGTGGGTGGGTGTCTTGCCAGGAGGCGGCCAGCGCAGGCCAGGCGGCGCCGACGTCGGGGGATTGACCGGCCTTGAGCAGTGCATGGGCATAGTTCGCCAGGTCCTGGGGCCGGGCCTGTTGCAGCACCACGGCGTCGCAGGCCAGCTCCTGGTCCAGGGCAAAGCGCCCCAACGCCCACCAGGCCAGGGGGTTGAACCAGTGCAGGCAGGCGATCAGCCGCGCCAGGAGGGTCCAGGCGTTGTCGAAGCGCCGGGCGTGCACCGCCTCATGCGCCAGGACCAGGGCCTGCTCGGCCGGCTTGAAGCGTTGTTCGAAATCCGCCGGCAGCACCAGCCGTGGCCGCCACAGCCCGATCAACGCGGGGCTGCAGCCGGACGGACTGCGCCAGGGGGCCTGGCGGCGGTCCAACTGCCGCAGAAGCTGGGCGTGCGCCCGCCACTGCAGGAAGAGCAGGGCGCAGAGGCCGGTCAGCCAGCCCAGCACCAGCCAGCCGGCCCAATGCGATGCTTCCGGGGCTGCGGCAACGCTGCCGGCCCAGCGCTGCTGTGCTGCGGGCACCAGCAGCGTGAGCAGCGGCAGCGGCGGCAGACCCTCTGCCGCCGGAATGTGCAGCCCCAGCAGGCCCAGGGGCAGGGCCAGCCAGGCGGCGTACGCCGACCGCGGCCCGGCGCTGCGCAGCAGCAGCGGGCGCAGCAGGGCCAGCAGCAGCAGGCCCAGGCTGAAGAAGGCCGCGTGGCGGGCCAGCGCATGCAGGCAGGCCGTGGCGTCGAGCGCAGCGCTGAGCTGCGGCAGGCTCATGGTTGTTCCCCGCGGGCCCGGCGCCAGGCCTTGTCCAGCGCCTGGTATTGCTCCAGCTCCTTGTTGCTGCGCGCAGTCCACTCGGCCATCTGGGCACGCTGCTCGGCCGACATGTTCTCGACCTGGCGCTGAAATGCGCGGATGAAGCGCTCGGACCTCGGGTTTTCAAGGCTGACGCTGACTTGCGCCTGCAGGGCCTGCCCGGGGACGTCGGGGAGCACGGCCTGCAGGTTGGTTGGCAGCTGGCCGAGCCGAATGTCCTGCAACTGGGTGAGCGACTTCGTGCAGGCCTTGTCCATCAGCTCGCCCTGGCTGCGCACCGTCCCGTCCGGGAAGCCCTGCAGATGCACGAGCAGGCACCAGCTGCCCATGGGAATGCTCATGTTGAGCTGGCGGTAGGCGTTGTCCGGGGGGGTGTAGCTGTACACGGCCGCAAACTCCCTTTGCTGCCAGGCCGACTGCCCCTGCTGGCTGTTCAGTTGCACGAGCACGGCCAGGGGTTTGCTGCCCAGGGCCTGCTCTTGCTGCACAAGGTAGCCCATCAGGCGTTCGGTCGCCTGCGCAGCCTCCACGGCGGACGAGGGTTGCGCGGCCTTTGCCAGCACGGTGACGCCCAGGCATAGGCTCAGGGCTGCACCGCGGCCGAGTTGCCGCTGCCAAACCGGCCGACGATGCAGGCGCAGGCCTTTCACGCGTTCCAGCAACGGGTGCTGGTGCGCCCATCCCGTGCTCAGCACAGGCAGGCCGCGCTTGGGATGGGACTTCAGCAAGGCATTGACATAGGTCTTCACAAGGGGCTCCTCTCCTGAGTCAGGTAGGGTTTGTCGATTCAGTACGGCGGCATCGCAGGCCAGCTCCTGGTCCTGGCGCATGCGGCGCAGCGCCCACCAGGCCAGCGGGTTGAACCATTGCAGCACCAGCAAGCCAGCCGCCAGCAGGTTCCAGACGTTGTCGTGGCGTCGGGCATGCACCGCTTCGTGGTCCAGGATCAGGGCCTGTTCCCAAGGCGTGAAGCGCTGTTCGAAATCCTGGGGCAGCACGAGGCTTGATCGCCACAGGCCGAGCAGGGCAGGACTTTCGCCCGCCGGGGCGACCCATTGCGCGCCGCTGCGTTTCAGCCGGAGGCTGAAGCGGCGCTGGCGCCATGTCAGCAGCACCAGCAGCGCTGCTGCGCCCATCGTCCATAGTCCGGCGGCCAAGCGCTGGGGCTCGATTCCGGGCAGCGCTGTCGCGTCTGCCGTGCCGTGCCGAGATGGCGTCGGCGGTGCGGTGGTGTCGACCGCTGCCGATGCGGGTTTCATCCAGCTCGGGAAGGTCTGAGCCAATGACTGCACCGGCACTGGCAAGACCTGACCCTGCAGAAGGCTCGGCATCCACGGGCTCAGCATCAGCAGGGGCACCAGCAGCCAGGCCAGGTAGACGGCCCCGGCGTCCAGCAGGCGTCGCAGCAAGGGGCGCAGCAGGGCCAGGAGCGTCACGGCAGCGCTGAACAGGAGGCTTTGCTCCAGCAGCAGATGGATCCAGGCGGCTTCAGTCATTTTCATACTCCCGGATCAGTTGCTTGAGGGCCTTCAGGTCGGCCTCGCTGAGCGTGCGCTCCGAAGAGAACTGGGCCACCAGTGGAGCCAGGCTGCCGCCGAACAGGCGGTCCAGCAGGCCCATGCTCTGGCGCTTGAGCCAGTGCTCGCGCTGCAGCACCGGGCTGTAGAGGTAGCGCCGCCCGTCCTTCTCGGCGCTGATGGCGCCCTTGTTGAGCAGGCGGTTGAGCAGGGTCTTGATGGTGGCCAACTGCCAGTCCTGCCGGTCCTGCAGGGCCAGGGCGATGTCCTCGGTGCTCTGCGGGGCGCTGTCCCACAGGACTTCCATGATCTGGGCTTCGGCGTCGCTGATGTTCATGGTTAGATTACGGTTGTAAACGTTGCTATTGTTTACGCTTGTAATCGAACTAAGCAAGCGGGCGAGGATAGGGACTTACCCGATGGGTGGGTGGAAATGAAACGCCCGCCATGGAGGCGGGCGGGGGCGCGTGGCGCCGACTCTGGCGGCTTGGCGCCTGCATGCGCCAAGCCCTTCGTCAGGCAGAAGACCGTCCGCAGGGACGGTCTTCTGTCCGGACTCAGTCCTCATTCTTGAAGACGAGCTTGACTTCGTGGGTCTGCTTTTCGCCCGTGCCTTCAAAACGCCATTCCATCAGCGCGCTGGTCACGGCACGGTCGAAGATGCGCTTGGGCTCGGCCTCCAGGATTTCGACTCCCGTCACCTTGCCGTCGGCATCAATCAGGAGCTTGGCCTTGACCGTGCCCGAGTTCACGCCTTTTTGCGTCGCCTCGCGCGGGAACTCGGGCGGCACTTTCTTGATGACCTTGGGGCTGGCGTGAGCGGCGAAGCTCAGCAGTGCGGCGCCCAGAAAGGCCAGCAGCCAGCGTGAGACGCTTTTCTTGTCGGTCAGGGAGCTTGTTGTCGTGCGCTTCATCTGCATGGTATCCCCAGGGAGTTGCTCGGTCATTTGCCGGTACGGAAGAAGTCCACGGCCTGCAGCAGGCGCGAGGAGCTGTCGGTCAGGGCCGCGGTGGAGCGGGTCAGTTCGCTGACCAGGCTGGCGTTTTGCTGGGTGCTGCGGTCCAGCTCGTTCATGGCCTGGTTGACCACGCCCACGCCCGCCGCCTGCTCCTGGGCCGAGTGAGAGATCTCCTCGATCAGCTGGCCCATGTTGTTGACTTCGTCGACCACGCTGCGAATGGTGGCGCCGGCGTTGTTGACGTGACCCGTGCCCTGCTCGACGCGCACGCTGGATTCCTGGATCAGCACCTTGATTTCCTTGGCCGCAGCGGCGGCTCGGGAGGCCAGCGCGCGCACCTCGGAGGCCACCACGGCGAAGCCCTTGCCGTGCTCGCCGGCGCGGGCGGCTTCCACCGCCGCGTTCAGGGCCAGGATGTTGGTCTGGAAGGCAATGCCGTCGATGACGCCGATGATGTCGCCGATCTTCTTGGAGCTGGCGCTGATCTCCTGCATGGTCTCGACCACCTGCGCCACGGCGTTGCCGCCGGCCGAGGCCGACTGCCGTGCCTTGCCGGCGATGTTGGCGGCCTTGCGGGTCAGCTCGCTGGCACCGCTGAGATTGGCGGCGATCTGCTCGACCGAGGCGGCCGTGGTTTGCAGGCTGGAGGCGGAGCGGGCGGTCCGCTCCGAAAGATTGTTGTTGCCGCCGGCGATGTCGCCGGAGTTCTGCGCCACCTCGTGGGCGGCGGTGCTGACACTGCTGACCACCCCGCGCAGCGCGTGCTGCATTTCCTGCATGGCGTCCAGCATCTGGCCCAGCTCGTCGCGGCCCATCGTGCGGATGTCGTGGGTCAGGTCGCCCTGGCTGATGGCTTCGGCGGCGCTGCGCGCTTCGTGCACCGGCACGATGATGCTGCGCGTGATCAGCAGGCCGCCGCCGGCGCCCAGCACCACGGCGGTGATCACCAGCACCACGGTGATGATCACCGAATTGCGGGCCAGTTCGCCGCCCGAGCTCGCCAGGTCATGGGCAGCCTCGAACTGCAGGTCGACCAGGGACTTCAGACCGTCCTGGTAGGCCTGCTGCGCCGGTCGCACGTCGGTGATCAGGCTTTCGCGGGCTTCGTCGGGGCTGCCGTCGGCCTGAATCTTGAGGAACTTGGCGACCGAGGCGAAGAACCTGCCCTGCCGTTCCTTGACGCTGTTGAGCACCTCGGTTTCCTTGGGCGTGTCGATCTGCTGCTGCAGTGCGCCCAGCTGCTTGTCGATCTCCTGCAGCGCGCCGTCGATGGCGGCCTTCTGCTTCTTGATCTGACGGGCCTCATCCAGCAGCAGCAGGTCGCGCGATGCGCGGGCGATGACGTTGACGTTGCCCTCCAGCGCATTGGCCGCTGCGATCTTGACCAGGCTTTGGTTGGCCGTACGGTCCAGGTCCTTGGAGAGACGGTTGGCGCTGTTTGCGCCATAGGCGCCGATGACCACCAGCAGCACGATCAGCAGGCCGTAGCTCAAGGAGAGGCGCTGGCTGATGCGCAGGCTTGTGAGAAAACTCATTTTTTATCCTCGCTCTTGTCCTCGCGATTGAAGCCCCGGGACGGGCGGGCGCCCTCCGAGGCGGGCACGCGATGCCGGCGGACCCCTGGCCGCACCCTGCCGTGCCTGTGTCGGATTGTGTCGGCAGCATCCGCGCATTGGTATGGCGCAAATGCGCGCAAATTGATGCGCATTTCGCGATCCTGGGGCAAATCTGCGCCGTGGCAGCGCGTCATTCCAGCTGAAGTCCGAGGCTCTGCGGGTTACCCCGCCCCTGCCGGATCAGCAGCGGCGTGTCAGCGCTGAGATCGATCACGGTGGTGGGCTGCATGGGGCAGGCGCCCGCGTCAATGATGGCCTGCAACTGGCGGTCATAGCGCTCGCTGATCTCCTGGGCGTCGTTGAGCGGCTGGCTCTCCCCGGGGGGAATCAGCGTGGTGGCCAGCAGGGGCTGGCCCAGCAGCTCCAGCAGGTCCAGCGTGACGCGGTGGTCCGGCACCCGCAGGCCGATGGTGCGCCGCGAGGGATGCGACACCCGCCGCGGCACCTCCTTGGTCGCCTCCAGGATGAAGGTGAAGGGGCCGGGCGTGGCGTTCTTCAGCAGCCGGTATTGCTTGTTGTCGACCCGCGCGTAGGTGGCCAGCTCGCTGAGGTCGCGGCACAGCAGCGTCAGGTGGTGCTTCTCGTCGACGCCACGCACGCGGCGCAGCGCATCCGCCGCGGCCTTGTCGTCCAGGTGGCAGACCAGCGCATAGCTGGAGTCGGTGGGGATGGCGACCACCCCGCCGGCATGCAGGATCTGGACCGCCTGGCGCAGGAAGCGCGGCTGCGGGTTGTCGGGGTGGACTTCAAAGAGTTGGGCCATGGGCGCATTGTGTGCCGCCCATGGCCCGCAGGGTGTGGTGTGGACGCTGCGCGTGGCGTCAGTCAAGGCGGAAGATGAAGTCCTGTGCCACTTCCATGCCACGCTGGGTGGGCTTGCAGCGGTAGCGGCTGATGGACTCACTCACGGCCGCCTGGAAAACAGGGTCGCCGGCGACCCGGATGTTGAAGGGTTCGCCTTTGGGGCTGACCTCGAAAATGGCCCTCAGCTCAAATCGGCCCGTGAGGTCCGCAACGGGGACATTGGGCCTGGGCATGACGTGGCACATGGCGCCGGCGGTCAGCGGCTTGTTCTGCGGTGCGGGCACCGAAGGGGCGTCCGCTTTCAAGGCCTGGACGGCGCCACCTGCCAGCAAGGCGACGGCACACAGGCTCAGGCGCCCCAGTTGGCGACGCCAGTTGGGCAGGTGCGAACAGAACTTCAGCATATCGATCCTCTCCTTCAAGGGATGGGTGGGCTGCCAGGCCGAGGCAGCGATCGGTACTGCAAACTGAGGGTCCGCCTTCAGCAGGGCCTGCGCGTAGCCCCGCCACTGGCCGGGCTGTTCGCGCAGCAAGGCTGCGTCGCAGGCCAGCTCCTGGTCATGCCGCAGGGCAGGCAGGGCCCACCACAGCAAGGGGTTGAACCAGGCCAGGGCCTGCAACAGGGCAGCCAGCAGGCGTGCGGCGTTGTCGTGGCGGCGCGCATGCAGGGCCTCATGGGCCAGGATCCACTGCCGCTCCCGGGCGTTGAAGCGCTCTTCGAAGTCCATGGGCAGCAACAGGCGCGGCCGCCAGACGCCCAGCAAGCCCGGCGAGCTGCCGCGCGGCGTGCGCAGGCGATCGTGCGGATCCCGGGGCAGGTCGCGCACGAAGCTCCGGTGCCTCATCCACTGCCAGCTCAGCATCAGTGCCGCGCCCGCCAGCCACAGCAGTGGCCACAGCATTGGCCAGCCCGGCTGGGGCCGGGCGGCGCGCTGAAGCGGGGCCAGCGCGGCCTGCCAGATCACAGGGTCCAGCACCAGCCGCGGCAGACCCATCCCGGGCAGGGCAGCGCAGGCCGTGCATAGCAGGGGCAGCAGCCAAAGGGCATACGCTTCCTGCGCGCCGGCAAGGCGGCGAAGGGGGCGCCGCAGCAGCGCCACGGCGACGAGCCCCGCGCTCAGCCCCAGGTGCGCCTGCCAGAGGAGCCCCAGCGCCTGTTCAGCGTTCATCGTCATGCTCCTTGAGCAACTGGCGCAGCGCCTCGGCGTCTTCCGAGCTGAGCTTGCGCTGGGCTGAGAAGTGCGCCACCAGCGGCGAGAGCCGCCCGCCGAAGACACGGTCCAGCAGGCTCAGCGACTCCTTGCCCTCCCACTGGGCGCGCTCGATCAGCGGTTCGTAGAGGTAGCGACGGCCGTCGCGCTCGGCCTTCACCGCGCCCTTGTTGAGCAGGCGGTTCAGCAGGGTTTTGACGGTGCCCAGCTGCCAGCCATCGTCGGCGGGCAGGGCGGCGAGGATGTCTTCGGCACTGAGCGGGTGGCGGCCCCAGAGGGCCTGCATGATCTGCGATTCGGCGTCGGAAATGCTGCTCATAGTTCGACAACAGTTGTTGACGAATTGATTGTTAACGCCTGTTGTCGCTTTACCATCCCAGGAAAACCCGGAAAGGCGGGGCTCAGTGCACGGGGGGGACGATGCGCGCCTGCAGCGCTGACCAGACTGGGGTCAGGCGGCCCGAGAGGGCGGCGAGCTTGCCGAGGTCGGTGTGGCTCTCGTCTGGGCTGTGGAAGTCCGAACCGCGCGAGGCCAGCAGGCCGAACTCCAGCGCGGTCTCGGTGTACTTGGCCGCCTCGGCGGCCGTGTGGCTGCCCGTCACCACCTCGATGCCGCGGCCGCCGTGGGCCATGAACTCGGTGATCAGCGCGTATTCCTCGGTGGGCGTGAAGTCGTAGCGGCCCGGGTGGGCGATCACGGCCTCGCCCTTGGCCTCGGTGATCCAGCGCACGGCGTCGCTCAGCCGCGCCCACTTGTGCGGCACGAAGCCCGGCTTGCCTTCGGTGAGGAAACGGCGGAAGACCTCGGGCACGTCCTGGCAATGGCCGGCATCGACGAGGAAGCGGGCGAAGTGGGTGCGCGAGATCAGTTCCGGGTTGCCCACGTACTTCAGCGCGCCTTCATAGGCGCCCTGGATGCCCACCTGCGCCAGGCTCTGGGCCATCTCGCGGGCGCGTTCGCCTCGACCGCCGCGGGTCTGGCGCAGGCCTTGCACCAGGGCCTCGTTGTCGTGGTCGAAGCCCAGGCCGACGATATGCACCACACGGCCCGCAAAGGTCACGGAGATCTCGCAGCCCGTCAGGTAGTGCAGGCCCAACTGCCCGGCAGCGGCCATGGCGCGGGCCTGGCCGCCGACCTCGTCGTGGTCGGTCAAGGCCCACAATTCGACGCCGTTGGCGTGGGCACGCGCGGCCAGCGCCTCGGGCTCCAGGGTGCCGTCGGAGACCTTGGAGTGGCAGTGGAGGTCGGCGTTGCTGAGGGCGTTGATGGTATTCACGCAGCCATTCTAGGCGGCGGCCTCCGGGCGCCCCGTGCCTGGCGGCAAAGCCCCTGGGCGCGTCACTGCCGCCTGCTCATGGCCGGCTCGCGCTGACGCGGAAGCTGCTGATCGCGGCGGTCAGCCCCACCGCCTGGTCGCGCAGGCTGCTGGCCGCGGCGGCGCCTTGCTCGACCAGGGCCGCGTTCTGCTGCGTCATCTGGTCCAGGTTGGCGATGGCCTGGCCCACCTCGCCGATGCTGTTGCTCTGCTCCGTGCTGGAGGCGGTGATCTCGCCCATGATGTCGGTCACGCGCTGCACCGAGCTGACGATCTCCTGCATGGTGCTGCCGGCCTCCTGCACCAGGCTGGCGCCGGCCTCGATGCGGTCCATGGAGCCGGTGATCAGGCTCTTGATCTCGCGGGCAGCCTCGGCGCTGCGCTGGGCCAGCGAGCGCACCTCGCCCGCCACCACGGCGAAGCCCCGGCCCTGCTCGCCGGCACGGGCCGCCTCCACGGCGGCATTCAGGGCCAGGATGTTGGTCTGGAAGGCGATGCCGTCGATCACGCCGATGATGTCGCCGATCTTGCGCGAGCTCGTGCTGATCTCGCCCATGGTCTGCACGACCTGCTGGACCACGTTGCCGCCGCGCTGCGCCACGCTGGACGCGCTGCTGGCGAGCTGGTTGGCCTGGCGCGCCGAATCGGCGTTATGGCGCACGTTTTCAGTCAGCTGCTCCATGGAGGAGGCCGTCTGCTCCAGGCTGGCGGCGGCCTGCTCGGTGCGGGAGGAGAGGTCGTGGTTGCCCGAGGCGACCTCGGAGGCGGCCACCTGGATGGATTCCGAACCTTCGCGCACCTTGAGCACGATGTTGCGCAAGCCTTCCTGCATGCGGACCAGACTGGTGGAGAGCGCGCTGAGCTCGTCCTTGCCTTCGATGCGCAGCTGTTCGTCGAGATGGCCGTTCTCGACCGCCGCGGCAAAGGCCATGCCTTCCTGGATGGGGACGAGCAGCGAATGCGCGATGCGCCAGCCGATCAAGGCCGCCAGCGCCATGCCCGCCAGCAAGGCCGCGATGATGACCGTGGTGATGGTGTCGTAGACGCCGGCGATCTTTGCTCGGGCCAGCTCGATGAAGCGATCCACCGTGCTGAGCGCCTGCTCCAGCGCCTGCTCGGCCTGGTCGACGGACTTCTTGGCCTCGCGCGGGGCATCCCATGCGGCCTTGGGGTCGGCAGCCAGCTCGCCCTTGGACAGCAGGGCCATCACCGGCTGCATGCCGCTGCGATAGTTGTCGAAGTTGTTGCGGATGGTGGCCAGGCCCTCGCGAACCTTGGGATCCTTGACCCGCTGCTCCAGGTCCTTGAGGCCCGCGTCTGCGGACTTCATGGCCAGCTCCCAGCGTTCCTGCGCACGCTTGAAGTCCGCCACGCCGATGGCGGCGAAGATCATGTCCTTTTCGTAGCGGCGTGCCGTGAGCATGCCGGCCCGCAGGTCGTCCACGCTGCGCAGCGAGGCGACGACCGAGGTGTTGAAGGTCTCGAAGGCGCCGAACATGGCGCGGGTGGCCATCCAGCCCCCGACGCCCAGCACCAGCATCGTCAGCACCATCAGGCCGAAAGCCAGCCCCAGACGGGCCTTGATGGACAGTTGTCGCAGCATGGCATCTCCTCTTTTTCTTGAGCCTGTGGCGCATCCCGCCAGATCGGTCATCCAGCCGGGGCGGGCGCGGTCGTCAAGCATGCGCTTGCCGGCGGCCGGCCAGCAAGCGAAAAAGAAGGCCGGCGTGGCGCTGGTCACGCAAACGGCCGGGAGCAGCGGGGAGGGCTCAGGGACTCAGACGAGGGTGTCCACCACCGCCTCCACCACCATCTGCACGCGCTGCTGCCCCTGGTATTCATCCAGACTCAGCCGGTACGCCATGCGGGCCCGCTCGGGCACTGGGTCGGTGCGGCCGAACCAGATGGCGTCGCGCAGCAGGCCGCCCTGGCGCACGCGCAGCTTGAGGTGGCGCTCGCCGACGATGCGCTGGGCCACGATCTGCACCTCGTCGCAGAACAGCGGGGCCTCGAAGGCCTGGCCCCAGACCTGGGATTCCAGCTCCTGCACCGTTTGCGCGTTGAAGGCTTCGGCCGGCAGCGGGCCATCGGTGCGCAGCGTGCGCTGCAGGGCCGCTTCGTCCAGCCACTCGGCCGCGACCCGGGTCAGGGCCTCGCGGAAGGTGTCGACCCCCCCCTCGGCCAGCGTGCAGCCGGCCGCCATCGCGTGGCCGCCGAACTTCTTCAGCAGGTCCGGATGGCGCTTGGAGACCAGGTCCAGCGCGTCGCGCAGATGGAAGCCGGCGATGGAGCGGCCGGAGCCCTTGAGCTGCCCGTCGGCACCGCGCGCCAGCACGAAGGTGGGGCGGTGCGCCGCGTCCTTGATGCGCGAGGCCACGATGCCCACCACGCCTTCGTGGAAGTCTTCGTCGAAGATCACCAGGGCGGGCGGGGTCTGCTGCGCCAGCTGCGCCTGCAGGCGCGCGAGCTGGGCTTCGGCCTGCTCGCGCATGCCGGCCTCGATCTCGCGGCGCTCGCGGTTGATGGTGTCCAGCAGCCGGGCCAGTTCCAGGGCCCGCGCCGGGTCTTCGCACAGCAGGCACTCGATGCCCACCGTCATGTCGGACAGGCGCCCGGCGGCGTTGATGCGCGGCCCCAGCGCAAAGCCCAGGTCGAAGGCATTGGCGCGCGCAGCGTCCCGGCCCGCCGCCGTGAAGAGGGCGGCCACGCCGGGCTGCATGCGGCCCGCGCGCATGCGGCGCAGGCCTTGTGCGACCAGGCGGCGGTTGTTGGCGTCGAGCTTGACCACGTCGGCCACGGTGCCCAGGGCCACGAGGTCCAGCAGCCCGTCCAGGCGCGGCTGCTCACGGCCCTCGTAGGCGCCGCGCCGGCGCAGCTCGCCGCGCAGGGCCAGCAGCACATAGAAGGCCACGCCCACGCCCGCCAGATTCTTGCTCTCGAAGCCGCAACCCGGCTGGCTCGGATTGACCAGGGCATCGGCCTCGGGCAGCTGCACCACCTCGTCCACCAGGGCGGGCAGGTGGTGGTCGGTGACCAGCACCTTCAGGCCCAGGGCCTTCGCATGGGCCACCCCGGCGATGCTGGCGATGCCGTTGTCCACCGTCATCAGCAGCTGGGGTTGCCGCGGCAGGGCCAGTTCGACGATGGCCGGCGTCAGGCCGTAGCCGTGGATGGCGCGGTCGGGCACGACGTAGTGCAGGGTGTCAGGTCTTGCCCCCAGCAGGGCAAGGCCGCGCAGGGCCACGGCGCAGGCCGTGGCGCCGTCGCAGTCATAGTCGGCGACCAGGCAGACGCGCTCGCCCCGCTGGATGGCGTCGGCCAGCAGCCGGGCCGCGTCGGCGATGCCCTTGAGGCCTTCGGGCGCGAGCAGCTTGTCCAGCCCGGCGTCCAGCTCATCGGGGCTGCGCACGCCGCGGGCGGCGAAGAGGCGGGCCAGCAGCGGGGAGAAGCCGGCCTGCTCCAGGGTCCAGGCGGCGCGCGGCGGGGCGTCGCGGGTCAGCAGCGTGGGGCTGGTGCGCGGGTTCACAGACGCTCCAATAGACGGCTCGCCTGGCCGTGGGCTGGGCGCAGCTGCTGCCACAGCCGCTGCGGCCAGCCGCGCTGCCGCGGGCGCAGTTGCAGGGCCTGGCGCTCGCCGGCCAGGCTCAGCGTGGCGGTGCCGGCTTTCAGCGCGGGCAGGAGGGGGCGCAGGCGCAACTCGTCCAGCGCGCGCCAGGTTTCGGACCAGGCGGCCCAGTCGCCCGTGATCCAGGACTGGCGCAGGCGGTCGTCGACCTCTAGCGGGCCTGGCAGGGCCTGGGGGGACATGGCGCCGCAGCCCCAGATCCAGACGCTGTTGACGGGGCGCTGCCCGGCCGCTTCGCGCGCCGCATTGAGCGCATGGCCATGCAGGGTCATCTGCGCCTCCATCTGCAGGCGGCGCAGCAGGCGGGGTTCGGGCAGCCAGGCGTCCACGTTGCGGTGAATCACGCGGTCCAGGCTGGCCGTCTGCAGACCCGCCAGGCACTCGTGGGCGACAAACCATTGGCCCGGCGCCAGATGCAGGCGGGTCCAACCCTCGTCAGCCGGAAACAAGGGCGCGAGCGCGTCGAAAAAGGCTTGCGAGCTGGCGGCGTCCAGCGCCAGCGCAGCGGGGTCCAGGGCAGTGACTTGGTCGCTGCCCACATCGCAGTGAAGCGGCGTGAGGCGGGCCCAGGCCCGGGTGCCGGGCGCCTGTCCCGCCTGGGCCAGAGTCCAGGCCGCCAGCGGGGCGGGGCGCTGGGCGTCCAGGCCGGCAAGGTCCGCCAGCAGGCGTTCGTGCGGCAGCTCCAGGCTGTATTCGTCGCCGCCGGCCGGGGTGCCGGTGTCCAGGAAGCGCAGCGCGCTGTCCAGGGCGCTCAGGCGCAAGTCGGCCAGCGCGGCCTGGGCCTGCGGGTCCACGGCGCTGGCGTAGGGGATCACTAGATGCATGGGGCGGATTATCCGGCCTGGCCGCAACACCCGGTGCGGCCTGTCATCGGCCGGCCATGGTCCGGACATCAGCCGGACATCGCGCGGCGGCAAGCTGCGCGGCATGCAGCACGACACGCTCCTGGCGCGCGCCGCCACCCTGGTTCCCCCCGCCGCTGGTGCGGCCGGTGAAGAGCCTGCCGGCGCTGGCGAGGGTGCGCCGCGCCTGCGGGTCCGCACGGTCTGGATCTCGGACCTGCACCTGGGAACGCCGGGATGCCAGGCGCACCACCTGCTGGACTTCCTTCGCTCGGTGGAGTGCGAGCAGCTCTTTCTGGTCGGTGACATCGTCGACGGCTGGCAGCTGCGGCGCAGCTGGTACTGGCCGCAGGCCCATAACGACGTGGTGCAGAAGCTGCTGCGCAAGGCGCGCAAGGGCTGCCGCGTGATCTTCATCCCCGGCAACCATGACGAGTTCGCCCGCAAGTACCTGCAGCACAGCTTTGGCGGCATCGAAGTGGCCGAGGACTGGATCCACGAGACGGCCGATGGCCGCAAGCTCTGGATCACGCACGGCGACCTCTTCGACGGTGTGATCCAGTGCGCCAGATGGCTGGCCCATGTGGGCGACTCGCTGTACGAGTTCAGCCTCAGGCTCAACCGCCATCTCAACCGCCTGCGGGCCCGCCTGGGCCTGCCGTACTGGAGCCTGTCCAAGTATCTGAAGCTCAAGGTCAAGCGGGCGGTGAGCTATGTCTCGCAGTTCGAGGAGGCCGTGGCGCGCGAGGCCCGGCGCCGCGGCGTGCAGGGCGTGGTCTGCGGCCACATCCACCACGCCGAACTGCGTGACATCGACGGCGTGCTCTATGCCAACGACGGCGACTGGGTGGAAAGCCTGACCGCCCTGCTCGAACATGCGGACGGACGGCTGGAGATCCTGGATTGGGCCGCCTTCAGCCAGGGTGGCAGCCCATGGTCCGGGCATCGCACAAGGGAGGCGGAGGCTGCGACATGCGCCGATCGGCGTCATGCGCCTGTCACGATGCCTTCATAAAGTGGGGCCATGACCCTGATGCCTCCTGCCCTGCTCAATCGCGAACAAGCCATCCTGGAATTCAATGCCCGCGTGCTGGCCCAGGCACAGCGGGCGGACGTGCCCTTGCTGGAACGCCTGCGCTATGTGTGCATCGTGTCGTCCAACCTGGATGAGTTCTTCGAGGTGCGTTTTGCCGACATGCTGGACGCCGCGCGCGAACCGGGCAGCCTGGTCAGCGACCGCGACATCGAGCGCGTGGCCCGCGAGGCGCATGACCTGATCGACCGCCAGTACGGCGTGTTCAACGAGCAGCTCATGCCCATGCTGCGCGAGCAGGGCATCGTGATCCACAACCATGCCGACCGCGACGAGGCGCAGCGCCACTGGGTGTCCCGCTTCTTCGAGCGCGAGGTCAAGCCCTTGCTGGTGCCGGTGGGCCTGGATCCGGCCCACCCCTTTCCGCAGGTGGCCAACAAGTCCCTGCACTTCGTGGTCCGGCTCTCGGGCAAGGACGCTTTCGGGCGTGACAACCGCATCGCCATCGTCAAAGTGCCGCGCGTGCTGCCGCGCGTGATCAAGCTGCCGGCGGGCGTCAGCGGCGGCCGGCAGGTCTTCGTGCTGCTGACCAGCGTGATCCGCGCCCATCTGGAGGAGCTGTTCCCGGGGCGGCAGGTCGAGTCCTTCTCGCAGTTCCGGGTCACGCGCGACTCGGACCTGGAGGTCGACGAGGAAGAGGTGGCCAATCTGCGCCATGCCTTGCGTTCAGGCCTGACCACGCGCCATTTCGGCCGCGCCGTGCGTCTGGAGGTGGTCAACACCTGCCCGGAGGAGCTGTCGCGCTTCTTGCTGGAACAGTTCCAGCTGCCGCCTGCGGCCCTGTACCGCGTCAACGGGCCGGTCAACCTGGTGCGGCTCAATGAGCTGATCGACCTGACCGACGCGCCGGAGCTGCGCTTCACGCCCCACGAGCCCGTCTGGCCCCAGGGGCGCCTGCCGCGCCAGAAAAGCTGCTTCGACAAGCTGCGCAAGGGCGACGTGCTGCTGCACCACCCCTTCGAGAGCTTCGAGCCCGTGGTGCAATTCCTGCGCGAGGCGGTCGAGGATCCGGACGTGCTGGCGATCAAGCAGACCATTTACCGCACCGGCAGCCAGTCGGTGCTGATGGACCTCCTGATCGAGGCGGCCCGGCGCGGCAAGGAGGTGATGGCCGTCGTGGAGCTCAAGGCGCGCTTCGACGAGGAGGCCAACATCAACTGGGCCGAGCGCCTGGAGGCCGTGGGCGCCCAGGTGGTCTACGGCATCGTCGGGCTCAAGACGCACGCCAAGATGCTGCTGGTGACGCGCCGCGAGGGCAAAGCCGGCAAGTCCGATGGCAAGCATGTGCTGCGCCGTTACGCCCACCTCTCGACCGGCAACTACAACCCCAAGACCGCCCGTCTCTACACCGACCTGGGCTGCCTGACGGCCGATCCCGAGCTGACGTCGGACATCGACAACGTCTTTCGCCAGCTGGCCTCGCTGGGCAAGGCCAAACCCGCCAAGCGCCTGCTGCTGGCGCCCTTTCACATGCATGAGCGCATGGTCGAGTACCTGGCGCGGGTGGAACAGTCGGCCCGCGAGGGCAAGGCGGCACGCGTGGTGCTCAAGGTCAATGCGCTGACCGACGCCGCGCTGATCCAGGCCCTGCTGCGCTGCGGGCAGGCCGGGGCGGACATCGACCTGATCGTGCGCGGTGCCTGCATGCTGCCGCCGCAGCTGCCAGGGATTTCGGAGCGCATCCGCGTGCGCTCGGTGGTCGGGCGCTTCCTGGAGCACTCGCGGGTCAGCTACTTCCGCTGGGGCGATGGCGAGGAGGACGAGGCCCTGTACCTGTCCAGCGCCGACTGGATGAGCCGCAACATGTTCCGTCGCATCGAGGTGGCCTGGCCGGTGCTGGACCCCAAGCTGCGCCAGCGCGTCATCGACGAGACCCTGCAGCCCTATCTGCATGACAGCCTGGATGCCTGGGAGCAGTTGTCTGACGGGCACTACCGCCGCATCGAGGGGCCGGGCCTGAGTGCGCAGCAGGCCTTGATGCGCCGCTACGCCATCGACTGACCCGGCCGGCGCGGCCTCAGACCTGCAGCATCAACTGCGGCCGGCCCAGCTTGCGCCAGGCCTCCAACTCCTCGTTGAGCAGGTAGAGGGCGCGGGGATGCGCCTCGGCCCAGCCGGGGCTCATGCGCACCGTGACGCGATCGCCGTCGCGCTGCAGGCGCATGGAGTCCAGGTCGACGGGCTGGCGCGCGTGGCACTTGATGAGCGCCAGACGCAGGGCCAGCAGCTGCCACAGCAGGCTCTCGTCCTGCAGCTCCTGCTCCAGCTTGCGCAGGCCGCCGCGCTGCCCCAGGGCCAGGTCACCCAGGCGGCGCAGCTGGTTTTGCGAGAAGCCGGGCGCGTCCACGTGGGCCAGCAGGTAGGCGCTGTGCCGGTGGTGGTCATGGTGCGAGACCATCATGCCGATCTCATGCAGCCTGGCGGCCCAGGCCAGCTCGCGCTGGCGCTCGCGATCGGCCCTGGGCAGCAGCTGCTGGTAGAGGCTCAGGGTCAGGTCTTGCACGCGCTGGGCCTGCTCGGTGTCCACGCCGAAGCGTAGCTGCAGCGCAGCGACCGACTGGTCGCGCATGTCCCGGGCGCGGCTCAGCTCGCCATGGCTGGCCTGCAGGCGCTCCGCCAGGTCGAAGACCACGCCCTGGCGCAGCGCGCCCTTGGCCGGCTGCAGGCGCTCGATCTGGAACTGGCTCAGCAGGGTGTAGAGGATGCACAGGCCGCCGCCCACCACGGCGCGGCGATCGTCCTTGAGCCCGGGCAGGTCCAGGGCGTTCATGTGACCGGCTGCCAGGCAGCGTTCGATGCACCAGCGCAGCGCTTCGGGCGTGATGCTGCCGTCGGTCACGCCGCTGGCGGCCAGCAGCTGCGAGACGGCACCCACCGTGCCCGAGGAACCCAGCGCCTCCTCCCAGACGGGCTGGGAGCGCTCGCGGGCGAAGAGGTTCAATGCCTCTTCCAGCTCGGCGCCTGCCGCCACCTGGGCGGCGCGGAAGGCCTCGGGTGTGAAGCGGCCATCGGGGAAGTAGCGCAGGGACAGGCTGACGCTGCCAATCTGGAAGGACTCGGCCTTCAGCGGCTTGCGCCCGAGGCCCAGGATCATCTCGGTGGACCGGCCGCCGATGTCTATCACCAGGCGCGGACGGTCGGAAAGCTGCAGCCGTGCCACGCCCGCAAAGATGAGCCGGGCTTCCTCGCGGCCCGAGATCACTTCGATGCCGTGGCCCAGCGTCTTCTGCGCCATCTCCAGGAAGGCGTTGCGGTTGCGGGCTTCGCGCAGGGTCTGGGTGGCGACGGCGCGCATGCGGGCGCTGGGGAAGTCGCGCAGATGTTCGGCAAAGCCGGCCAGGCAGTCCAGGCCGCGCTGCATGGCCTCGGGCGTGAGCATGCAGTCGGCGTCCAGGCCGGCGCCCAGGCGGACCGTCTTCTTGAGGTAGAGCTGACGCTTGTACTGGCCGCGGTGCAGGTGGGCGATCTCCAGGCGGAAGCTGTTGGAGCCCATGTCGATGGCGGCCAGGCATTGACCGGCCAAGGCGGGCGAGGAATCGGAGCGGAGCGCGTTCATGGCGCCGCATTGTCGGGGCGGATGCCCTGTGTCTTTGTGTAAGCCTGTGGCATTTGTGGCAGCCTGCACGATGGGCGCACGGCGCCACCCGGCAAGGCTGGCCGGCCGGGCCGCACGGCACGCGCCTGCGTCGCACAAGGCCATTGCCAGGTCTGAGACAATTGAGCGATGTGCAAACCCTGAAGGCGCGCCACCCCGGTGCGCCTTTTGTTGTCAGGCGCCGGGATCGCGGCGCGCCACGCCTCACGCATGACCCTGTCCTACATCCTGCTTGCGACCTTCGTGGGCGGCCTGCTCTCCGTGCTGATCGCCGCCAGCCTGACGGTGGCCCTGCTGGGACGCCTGGTGCGGCACCTGGTCAGCCTGTCCACCGGCGTGCTGCTGGCCACGGCCTTGCTGCATGTGCTGCCCGAGGCCTTCGAGCGCCAGGCCAGCCCGCACGCCCTCTTCATGACGCTGCTGGGCGGGCTGATGTTCTTCTTCCTGCTGGAAAAGGCCGAGCTCTACCGCCACACCCACCACCATGAAGGCGACGGCCATCACCACCACCATCACTTCGACGCCGAACAGGCGGGGCGCGGCGGGCTGTCCGTGCTGGTGGGCGACAGCATCCACAACTTCTGCGACGGCCTGATCATTGCCGCGGCCTTTCTGGCCGACCAGCACCTGGGCTGGGTGACCGCGGCGGCCATCATCGCCCACGAGATCCCGCAGGAGGTGGGGGACTACATCGTGCTGCTCAACGCGGGCTTCAGCCGCGGCAAGGCCCTGCTGTTCAACGCCCTGTCCGGTCTGGCGGCGGTGGCGGGCGGCGTGCTGGGCTATTTCATCGTCGGGCCCTGGGAGTCGCTGTTCCCCTACCTGCTGGTGCTGGCGTCCAGCAGCTTCGTCTATGTGGCGGTGGCGGACCTCATTCCCCAGCTGCAGCGCCGCCTGCCCTGGCGCGAGACGGCCGCCCAGCTCTTCTGGCTGGCTGCGGGCATGGGTTTCATCGTGCTGGTGTTGGGCGGGCGTCACTAGGCACCACTTGCTGTTGCGGGCCGCCGCGCGCCCCCCTGTGCCGCCCGCCGCCATGAAGAAGCCCGCCTCAGGGGCGGGCTGTTCAGGCGCGGGCGCGGGTTCAGCGCACCACGAGGACCGGGATGGTCGAGTGCGTCAGCACCTTCTGCGTCTCGCTGCCCAGCAGCAGGGCCTGGACGCCGCGGCGGCCATGCGAGGCCATCACCACCAGGTCGGCGTTCACGCGCTTGGCATGCTCGATGATGGCTTCCCAGGGGTGCAGGGCCTCGACGCTGTGCGCCTCGGCCGGCACGCCCGCCGCCTCCGCCGCGGCCAGCACGGCCTTCAGCCGGGACTGGGCGATGCGCTCTTGCGCGTCGTAGAACTCCTGCGGCGGCGTGGGCTGCATCTCCGATACCGCGCTGTAGGGGAAGGGCTCCTTGATGCTGACCGCGAAGATCTGCGAGCCCAGGGCCTTGGCCAGGCTCAGGGCCTGCTCCAGGGCCTTGGCGGTGATGTCGGAACCGTCGGTGGGGACGATGATGCGCTTGTACATGCGAGCCTCCTTTGAACTGATCCAGCAAACTTTGGATGAAGACCTCGCCGGACCTCGTCACCGCCGGGTGGGCAGCTGCCGACGGTCCGGTTCTGAAGCACAGTGTTGCTGCTCAGTAGGCCGCCGCGCTTGCGTCATGTCAAGACTCTGGCGCGCTTGGCCGCGCAAAGGACAGGGGCTCGCGGCGCTGCCTCAGCCCTGGGCCACGGGCCGGCGCGGGTCGGCCGACCATTCGCTCCACGAACCCGGATAGAGGCGCGAGCCCCGGAGTCCGGCATGCTCCATGGCCAGCAGGTTGTGGCAGGCGGTGACGCCGGAGCCGCACTGGTGCACGACCTCGGAGGCTGCAAAGGGCGGCAGCAAAGCTTCGAATTCGGCGCGCAGCGCGTCGCCGGGCTTGAAGCGGCCGTCGGGCTGCAGGTTGTCCTTGAAGAAGCGGTTCAGGGCGCCGGGGATGTGGCCCGCCTGCTTGTCCAGGGGTTCGACCTCGCCCCGGAAGCGTTCGCCGGCGCGGGCGTCCAGCAGGCGCACGCGCCCCAGGGCGGCCTGCAGGGCGTCGGCGTCGATCGACGGGGCGATGCAAGCGCTGGCCTGAAAGCGGCCAGCCCGGATCGGAGGCACATCGGTGCTCAGGCTGCCGCCAGCGGCCTGCCACGCCGCCAGCCCTCCATCCAGCACGGCCACGGCTTCATGGCCCAGCCAGCGCAGCATCCACCACAGGCGGGCCGCGTACATGCCGGCCTGGCCGTCGTAGGCGACGACCTGCATGCCCGGCTCCAGTCCCAGGTCGGCCAGGCGCCGCGCGAAGGCGGCGGGTTCCGGCAAGGGATGGCGTCCGGTGAAGACCTGACCCTCGGCGGCCTTGGGCCCGCTCAGGTCGCGGTCCAGGTGCAGATAGTGGGCACCGGGCAGGTGGCCTTGGACGTAGGCGCGCTCGCCAGCGGCGGTGTCCGCCAAGTCGAAACTGAGGTCGAGCAGCAGGAGCGGGCGGGCGGCGCCCAGCAGGGCCTGCAGTTCCGGGGCGCTGATCAGGGTGGTGTAGCTCATGATTCGCTTGCGCTGTGAGGACTGTCGGACGGGATGCTGCGATTGCGCAACAGCGTGGCCGCGAGGCCGGCGCCAACGATCAGCAGCATGCCCAGTATCGCAGCCGGCTCCAGAGGCTCTTGGAATATCCAGACGCCATAGAGGCAGGAGAAGACGATGCCCAGGTACTGCAGGCTGGCATTGACCAGGGTCTTGCCGCGCCGGTAGGCGGCCGTCATCAGCAACTGCGCCGCGGTGGCGAGCAGGCCCACCGCCAGCAGCAAGGCCAGACCGCGTGGTGTATGTGCGTGCCAGGCCGTGGGGCGGTGCCACTGTTCGGCCAGGTTGACCAGCGCGCCGGCCAGCGCGCCGCCCAGCGAGAAGTAAAAGACGATGCGGTGCTCGGGCTCTCCCGCGCGGCCGAGCGCCGTGACCTGCAGATAGGCCATGGCCGCCAGCATGCCGGCCAGAAGGCCCGCCAGCCCGTACCAGGCCTGCTCCTGGTGCATGCTGGGGCGCAGCACCAGGGCCACGCCCAGAAAGCCGGCCAGCACGCAGGCCACCAGCCGGCCGTCCACGCGGCGGCTGCCCATCAGCACGCTGCCGCCGATCAGGAACAGGGCCATCCAGACCGAGGACATGTAGTTCAGGGTCATCGCCGTAGGCAGGGGCAGCTTGCCGATTGCGTAGAACCACAGCGAGAGCGCGGCCACGCCCGAAGCGCCGCGCCAGAAATGCATGGCTGGCACCGCGGTGCGCAGGCTCAGGCCGCGTGCCAGGACCAGGCCCGAGACCATGGCCACGCCAATCAGGCCGCGGTACATGACGATTTCGCCCGAGCTGTACTCGGCCGAAGCCAGCTTGACGCAGACGCCCATGGTGGCGAAGAGCAGGGTGGCCAAGGCCATCATCAGGGAGGCGGGCATCGCGGATCGTGGATCGCTGAGTGAGGCTGGGGGCGCAGGATAGCGGCAAAGAAAAACCGCCCAGGGCACGGGGCCGTTGGGCGGTTGCTGCACGGCGTGCGTCAGAACTTCATTTCGCGGCGATACCACTCGTGGAAGTGCTTCATGCCGTCTTCCATGGGACTCTGGTAGGGGCCGACCTCGTTGTCGCCGCGGTCCATCAGCGCCTTGCGACCCCAGTCCATGCGCAGCGCGATCTCGTCGTCCTCGATGCAGGTCTCCATGTAGGCGGCCTGGTTGGCCTCGACGAACTCGCGCTCGAAGGCGGCGATTTCCTCGGGGTAGTAGAACTCGACGATGTTGGTCGTCTTCTGCGGGCCCTTGGGATGCAGCGTGGAGACCACCAGCACGTGCGGGTACCACTCGACCATGATGTGCGGGTACAGCGTCAGCCAGATCGCGCCCTGCTCGGGCGGCTGGCCGTTGCCGAAGCCCAGCACCTGCTCGTGCCACTTCTTGTAGATGGGCGAGCCCGGCGTCTTGAGCTCCTTGTGGATGCCCACGGTCTGCACCGAGTGGTTGCTGCCGAACTCCCAGGCGAGGTCATCGCAGGTCACGAACTGCCCGAGGCCGGGGTGGAAGGGGCCGACGTGGTAGTCCTCCAGGTAGACCTCGATGAAGGTCTTCCAGTTGTAGTCGCATTCGTGCACATGGACCTTGTCCAGCACGTAGCCGCTGAAGTCCAGGTCGCGGGCGCGGGCGATGCGGGACAGCTCGCCGGCGATGTCGCGGCCGTTGTCCTCGAACAGCAGGCCGTTCCATTCACGCAGCTGGTAGCGGTTCAGGTGCTGGCAGGGGTCGTGGTCGAAATGCGGCGCGCCGATCAGCGTGCCCTTGAGATCGTAGGTCCAGCGGTGCAGCGGGCAGACGATGTTGCTCTGGGTGTTGCCGCGGCCACGCAGCATCACGGCCTGCCGGTGCCGGCAGACGTTGGAGATCAGCTCGATGCCCTCGGGCGTGCGCACCAGGGCGCGGCCTTCGCCTTCCTGGGGCAGCGCGTAGTAGTCGCCAGGCTCGGGCACGCTCAGGGCATGGCCGAGGTAGCGGGGGCCGGGCTGGAAGATGAGTTCAAGTTCCCTGCGGAACAAGCCCTCGTCGAAATAGGAGGAAACGGGCAGCTGGGTGATGCTGCTGTCAAGCGCTGAGAGAGTGAGGCTCAGGTCGGACATGATCCAAGAGGGTCTCCAAGAAACCAATGTCAACCCCCCGGGCCCGTCATCTGGGCGGATGCATCGGATGCGAGGCCGGGTTTGTGTCAAAAAGCCCGGCTGATCGCAGGGCGATCCCGGGCTCCCGAGGTCCGCGCCCACTTGGGGCAACGGGCGAGGGCGGGATTGTACCCGGGCTCGCACAGGGACATTGACTGAGCCGGGCCAGCTCGCGGGGCTTTTTCCTGGTTACATTGCTCCAGCCCGGTCCCGATCGGGGCATGTGGGCGCCCCACTACAATGCTCCTTTTGCATTTTTCATGAGCAAAGCCACAGCGACTCCCCGTCCAGCATCCGGAGCCTCCGGCAATGCCCAGGACCTCAGCTACGAGCAGGCGCTCGACGAGCTGGAGCGACTCGTGGCCGCCATGGAAGCGGGCCAGTTGCCTCTGGACCAGTTACTTGACAGTTACCGTCGGGGAGCAGAGCTCCTGGCCTTGTGCCGGGATCGTCTTCAGGCCGTCGAGCAGCAGGTCAAAGTGCTGGAGGCGGGCGAAATACGACCCTGGGAGGACGAATAAGAATGGATGCAGGCGTGTTTGATCAATGGGCCGCGCGCAGTCTGGCGCAGGTGGAACAGGCATTGGATGAGTGGACGCCGGTGGATGCGCCGGCAGGCCTGGGCGAGGCGATGCGCTATGCCGTGCTCGGCGCCGGCAAGCGGCTGCGCCCGCTGCTGGTGCTGGCGGCTGCCGAGGCTGCTTCTGCACAGGGCGAGGCCGCGCTGCGCGCGGCGTGTGCCGTGGAGCTGATCCATGCCTATTCCCTGGTCCATGACGACATGCCCTGCATGGACAACGACGTGCTGCGCCGTGGCAAGCCCACCGTGCACGTGCAGTTCGGCGAAGCCCAGGCCATGCTGGCCGGCGACGCCATGCAGGCCCTGGCCTTCGAGGTGCTGACGCCCGACGGCGGTATGGACGCCGCCTTGCAGGCGCGTCTGTGCCGCCTGCTGGCGCGGGCCTCAGGCCACGCGGGCATGGCCGGCGGACAGGCCATCGACCTGGCCAGCATTGGCAAATCCCTCGGCGAGGGCGAGCTGCGCGACATGCATCGCCGCAAGACCGGCGTGCTGCTGCAGGCCAGCGTGCTGATGGGCGCGGCCTGTGGCGACATCGCCGAACCGGCCTGGCGGGCCTTGAGCGGCTATGGCGCCGCGCTGGGGCTGGCCTTCCAAGTGGTCGACGACATCCTGGACGTCACGCAGGATTCCGCCGTGCTGGGCAAGACCGCCGGCAAGGATCAGGCCTGCGACAAGCCCACCTATGTCAGCCTGCTGGGGCTGGACGGCGCCCGCGCCTATGCCGAGCGCTTGCGCGGGCAGGCCCATGCAGCGCTGGCCGCCAGCGGCCTCGTGAACACGGCCTGGCTCAGCGTGCTGGCCGACAAGGTCGTGGACCGCGACAACTGACCCCGAGAAGAAGAGCAGGGTTCCCCCATGAGCTTTCCCTTGTTGCAGACCATCGACAGCCCCGCCGACCTGCGCCGCCTGCAGCGGTCGCAGCTCAAGCCGCTCGCCGATGAGCTGCGTGCCTACGTGCTGGAGAGCGTGTCCAAGACGGGGGGCCATCTGGGCTCCAACCTGGGCACGGTCGAGCTGACGGTGGCGCTGCACTATGTGTTCAACACGCCGGAAGACCGCCTGGTCTGGGACGTGGGCCACCAGACCTATCCGCACAAGGTGCTGACGGGGCGTCGCGACCGCATGTCCGGCCTGCGGCAACTGGGCGGCATCAGCGGCTTCCCTCGCCGCGACGAGAGCGAGTACGACACCTTCGGCACCGGCCACTCCTCCACCTCGATCTCCGCGGCGCACGGCATGGCCATGGCCGCCAAGATCAAGGGCGAGAACCGCAAGGCCGTGGCCATCATCGGCGACGGCGCCATGACCGCCGGCATGGCCTTTGAGGCGCTGAACAACGCGGGCGTCGCGCATGGCGGCCTGATGGGCGACGTGCTGGTGATCCTGAACGACAACGACATGTCGATCAGCCCGCCCGTCGGTGCCCTCAACAAGTACCTGGCCCGGCTGATGAGCGGCAGCTTCTATGCCGCTGCCCGCGAGGGCGCCAAGAGCGTGCTCAAGAACACGCCGCTGTACGAGTTCGCCCGCCGCTTCGAGGAGCACACCAAGGGCATGGTGGTGCCTGGCACCATCTTCGAGGAGTTCGGCTTCAACTACGTCGGCCCGATCGACGGGCATGACCTCGATTCGCTGATCCCCACCCTGGAAAACCTGCGCGACCGCAGCGGCCCGCAGTTTCTGCACGTGGTGACCAAGAAGGGCGCCGGCTACAAGCTGGCCGAGGCCGACCCGGTCAAGTACCACGCCGCCTCGGGCAAGTTTGATCCGGCCGTGGGCTTCGTCAAGTCCGCCACGCCGGCCAAGCCGACCTTCACCCAGATCTTCGGCGAGTGGCTGTGCGACATGGCCGAGCAGGACGAGCGCCTGGTGGGCATCACGCCGGCCATGCGCGAGGGCTCGGGCATGGTGGAGTTCCACAAGCGCTTCCCCACCCGCTACCACGATGTGGGCATTGCCGAGCAGCATTCGGTGACCTTCGCCGCCGGCCTGGCCTGCGAAGGCCTGAAGCCGGTGGTGGCGATCTACTCGACCTTCCTGCAGCGCGCCTATGACCAGCTGATCCACGATGTGGCGCTGCAGAACCTGGACGTGCTCTTCGCGCTGGACCGGGCCGGCCTGGTCGGTGCCGATGGCGCCACGCACGCCGGCAACTACGACATCGCCTTCACCCGCTGCATCCCCTTGATGAGCGTGCTGACGCCGGCCGATGAGAATGAATGCCGCCAGGCGCTCTACACCGGCTACCAGCATGTGGGCCCGGTGACCGTGCGCTACCCGCGCGGCTCCGGCGTGGGGACGTCCATCCAGAAGGACATGCAGGCCTGGCCCTGGGGCAAGGGCGAGCTGCGACGCGAGTCGGGCAGGCCGCAGGGCCGTGCGGGTGCTCCGCGCATCGCCATCCTTGCCTTCGGCACCGTGCTGTACCCCGCCCTGCAGGCGGCCGAGCAGCTGGATGCCAGCGTGGCCAATATGCGCTTCGTGAAGCCCCTGGACGTCGAGCTGGTCCGCCGGCTGGCCGAGAGCCACGATGCCCTGGTGACGGTGGAGGAGGGCTGCATCATGGGCGGCGCGGGCAGCGCGGTGATGGAGGCCCTGCAGCACATGGGTCTCAGCTTGCCGGTGCTGCAGCTGGGGCTGCCCGACCAGTTCATCGAGCACGGGGATCCGGTCAAGCTGATGGCGCAATGCGGCCTGGACGCCGCGGGCATCACCCAGTCCATCCTGCAGCGCTTCGGCGCCCGTCCCGAGCTTCTGCGTCCGGCCGCGAACGAGTGAGCGCAGGGCGGGCAGCGTCCGCCTGGCGCTGCCGCCTGAAGTCACGCGGCGGGCTTCTTTAGAGACCTTGCCCGCGCAGGCTTCGCCCGGACATGTCATGCTTGCGGCTTCCGGTGCACTTCCTGGCCGGCCGTTCCCCTGTCTTATGAATCAAGTCACCAGCAGCCTTCACATCCCCGACACCCAGAGCGAGCGCGACGAACGCCATCTTGTGATCCAGCGCGTGGGCGTCAAGGACGTACGCTACCCCTTGCAACTGCGTCTGGGCCGTGACACGCAGCCCACCGTGGGAACTTGGGCCCTGGACGTGATGCTGCCGGCCGAGAAGAAGGGGACGCATATGTCCCGCTTCGTGGCCTGGCTGGATGCGCTGAAGCAGCCGCTGGATGCCGCCGTGCTGCGCGGCCTGCACGAGGAGATGCTGGCGAAGCTGGAGGCGCGCGAGGGCCGCATCGAGGTGCGCTTTACCTTCTTCCTGCGCAAGCGCGCGCCGGTCTCCGGCATCGAAAGCCTGCTGGACTACCAGGGCGGCTTCATCACCGAGACCCGCGACGGCCGCAGCCGCGTCTGGCTGGAGATCGCCGCGCCGGTGAAAAGCCTGTGCCCCTGCTCCAAGGAAATTTCCGACTACGGCGCGCACAACCAGCGTTCGCTGGTCACCATCCGCGTCGAGTTGCTGGACGACAGCCTGAGCCTGGCCGAGCTGGTGCGGGTGGCGGAACAGAGCGCCTCCAGCGAGATCTGGCCCCTGCTCAAGCGGGCCGATGAAAAGTGGATCACCGAGCACGCCTACGAGAACCCCAAGTTCGTCGAGGACCTGGTGCGTGACGTGGCCCTGCGCCTTAATGCCGAGCCGCGCATTGGCGCCTACCGGGCCGAGGTGGAGAACTTCGAGTCCATCCACAACCACAGCGCCTACGCCTGCATCGAGCGTTCCTGAGGCCTGTGGCCGGGCTGCTTCGCTGACCCCGGGCTGGCCGCGCCACCGTGTGCGGCCAGGGCGCCACAGCGTGCCCGTCGAGCGCCTCAGGGCTTGCCCCAGGGGCCGTGAATTGTTGGCACGCTGCGTCGCGCGCCACCGAATAATCCACGGCGCTGATTGATTGGCACGATAAGACCAATTGGCGACCAATTCGCAAACCCCTCCCAGGGTCATCCCCAGTGGCCGTGCACGGTTCTCGTGCGCGCCGGCTTTTTCAATGGGAAAGCGCCTTAGCATGACTTCGCGGGTGGCGAATTCTTGGTTCGCATAAAAGGTGGTCTAGCTGATTTTGGTGCTGCGCGCCACAGGGATATGGCGCGAGCGTCGCCTCCCTGCCTCACCAATTGTTCGCCGGATTTTGGCGAAACATTCTGTATCCAGCTCCGAAGAATGGCGTTTGCTCGGCAGCGGATCCTCTGAAATCCGCGCTCGGCAAGCGCCGCGCCGGTCGTGAGGCTGGTGCAACAGAGACGAGGGACGGGCCGCCACATTCCAAGACCATAGGCGGCCTCATGCAGGAGCAATTGACATGAATGATTCCTTGAGTAAGCGCCGGGCCTGGGCCCTGGGCGTGGTGGCTGCTGCTGCCGCCTTGACCTGCACGGCCTCTCTGGCCGACGAGGCACCGAAGCAGCTGGAGCGCGTCGTGATCGTCGGCTCGAACCTGAAGCGCATCGACGCCGAAGGCCCGTCGCCGATCCAGATCTACAGGCGTGCGGACATCGAGGCCACTGGGGCGACCACGCTGGTGGACGCCCTGTTCAACATGAGCTCGACCACCGGCGGCTTCGACGGCACCAACAGCAATTCCTTCGCGCCGGGCGCCGCCGCCGTGTCGCTTCGCGGCATGGGCGAGAAGAACGTGCTGGTGCTGCTCAACGGCCGGCGCCTGGCCAACTACGGCTTTGCCCAAGGTACCGACTCCACCTTCGTGGACCTGAACAGCCTGCCGCTCTCGGCCATCGATGAAATCCAGGTGCTGCGCGATGGTGCTTCCGCCATTTATGGTTCGGACGCCGTGGCCGGGGTGATCAACTTCGTCACCCGCCGCGATTTCCAGGGCCTGGAGATGGGCGCAAAGTACTCGCAGAACACAGCTGGTGACCTGAAGACCGGCTCGGCCAACCTGACCGCCGGTGTCGGCGACCTGGGCCGCGACCGCTTCAACCTGCTGGCCACTCTGGACCTGTACCAGCGCGGCGCCAAGATTGCCGGCAAGCATGAGTTCACCCGCACGAACGACCTGCGCTCCATCGGCGGTCAGGACAACCGTTCCACCACCCAGAATCCCGGCTCCTACTACAACCTGGGCACGGGCGAGCGTCATGCCATGCCGGGCTGCGCCGCGCCGTCCGTCGTGGAAATGGACGACCGTCACGACGAGTACTGCCGCACCGACGTCGACCCCGCGACCAAGCTCTCGCCGAACCTGAAGCGCGCCACCGGCATCCTCGTGGGCACCTTCGACCTGAGCAAGGACACCCAGCTCTTCGGCGAGCTCTCCCTGAACCGCAACAAGGCGGACTGGGCCGACGGCTACCAGAGCATCGAGACCTACCAGTCTGACCGCTACATCATGTCGGACTGGGGCTCCTACAAGCCTGAGCTGGGCGGTGGTGATCCGCTGATGGTCTTCCGCTCGATCTATGAGGCCGGCCGCTCGCAGTCCCATGCTGTCTCCGACAACAGCCGCCTGTTGGCAGGCGCCCGCGGCTCCTTCGGCAGCTACGACTGGGAAGCCGCCGTCAGCCAGAGCAAGAACACCCTGTCGCTGACGCAGGACGGGATGCTCAAGCGCGATGCCGTCACCCAGGCGCTGAAGACCGGCAGCTACGATCCCTTCGCGCTGAAGAACCCCGAATCGGCCTGGCGTCCGCTGCTGACCTCGGTGGAGCGCAATGCCAAGTCCCGCCTGAGCACGCTGGACGCCAAGATCAGCAATCCCGAGGCCTTCCGTCTGGGCGGACCGGTGGGCATCGCTGCGGGCCTGCAGTTCATGAGCGAGTCCATGAGCGACACGCCGGACGCCCAGATCCAGGCTCACAACATCGAGAACAACGGCGGTACCGGTTCCGATGGCAGCCGCCGCGTGAGCTCGGGCTTCGTGGAAATGAGCTTGCAGCCGACCAAGAAGCTGGAAGTGCAGCTGGCCCTGCGCAGCGACCACTACAGCGACTTCGGCACCACGGTGAACCCCAAGGTGGCCGTGGCCTTCCGTCCCACCGACAGCCTGCTGCTGCGCGGCGGCTACAACACGGCCTTCAAGGCGCCGACCCTGCCCCAGATGCACATGGCCGA
Organism: Burkholderiaceae bacterium; assembly: GCA_041905785.1. Lineage (GTDB taxonomy): Bacteria > Pseudomonadota > Gammaproteobacteria > Burkholderiales > Burkholderiaceae_C > Roseateles_B. The sequence continues at coordinate 36,154 of JAYRKJ010000021.1, read as the reverse complement.
GACCACGGCCTACTCCTCGGGCGTGGCCGACTGGGTGCGCTGCCGTCCGCTGGGCTACGGTCCCGACCAGTGCCACTACTACCCGAAGATGCTGCTGGTCTCCAACACGGAGCTGAAGCCGGAGAAGACCAAGATCGCCTCCTTCGGCGCCGTGTTCAACCCGACGCGCGACCTGCTGCTGAGCCTGGACTACTACCGCCTCGAGCAGCGTGACGCGATCCAGCTGCTGGACGGCCAGTACCTGCTGGACCATGAGTTCGACACCCCGGGCTTCGACAAGCTGGTGATCCGCGATCCGCGCAACCCGGTGCTGGAAGCGCGCTATCCCGGCCTGCGCCATGGCCGCCTGAACACCATCGTCACGCCCTTCATCAACGTGGGCCGCGTGAAGACCGACGGCATGGACCTCGAAGGCCGCTACGCCTTCGACCTGGCCGGCGGCAAGTTCTCGGTGCGCAGCGAGTTGAACTACCAGTTCCACTTCAAGCAGTCCGATGTGCAGGACCAGGACCCGACCGAGCGTCTGGACAGCTACTACCGCCCGAAGTGGCGCAATGTGCTGAGCCTGGGCTACGAGCGTGGCCCCTGGGCGGGCAGCCTGCGCGCCAACACCAGCGCCAGCGTCCTGAACATCGACGATCCCACGCACATCCTGGACGGCCAGCAAGTGGACCGCTTGCCCACCTACACCACGCTGGACTTCAACGTCCGCTACAAGGGCTTCAAGAACATGGTCGTGAACGCCGGCATCACCAACTTCACCGACAAGCGCCCGCGCTTCTCGACGCAGTACGGCAGCTTCCTGGACGGCACCGACGGCCCCAACGCCTATATCAGCGTGCGCTACACCTTCTATTGACCCGGCGCGGGCTTGTCCCGCCCTGTGCAGAGAGGCCCGCGAGAGCGGGCCTTTTTCATTCATGCGTCGGCTGTCGAAGACGGACCAGCGCAGCGCAAGTCCCGCTCCAGCAGTTGCGACAGCGCCCGCGCCTCGGCCCGCAGGCTCTCAAGCAGAGGCTCCAGCAAGGCATGCCGGCTGCGCAGCATGGCCTGGACGGTGTAGACGCGATACGGCACCGACACCCGCAGCCGCCGCAGCTGCAGGCCCTGGCCGCTGAAGCGCAGCGCCGTCAGCGGATTGAGGACGGACAGCCCCAGCCCCTGGCGCACGCATTCGCAGATGGCGGCGGCGCTGTGCGTCTCCAGTTGCAGGCGCCGGGCAATGCAGGCCGAGTCGAAAAGCGCATCCAGCTGCTGGCGGTAGGGGTCCTGGCTGGCCAGGCTGATGAAGGCCTGGCCGCGCAGGTCCTCCAGGCTCAGGCAGTCGCGCGCGAGCAGCGGATGGTCGTCCGGCAGCACGCAGACCTCGTCCGCCTCGAAGAGCAGCTCGCTTTGCGTGCCCGGTGGCGACTGCGCCTGCTCGCTCAGGCCCAGGTCATAGCGCTGCTCGCTGAGCCACTCCTCCAGCAGGGGCGATTCCTGCGGCGTGATGCTCAGCCGGCCCTCGGGGGCCAGGTCTTGCCAGCGCTTGCAGGCGCCCGGCAGCAGGGCCTGCGTCAGGGCGGGCAGGCTCAGCACCTCCAGCGCCGTCTCATGGCCCTGCGCGAGGGCACGCGCGCGCTGCACGATGCGATCCAGCCCCGCATAGCTGCGCTGCACCTCCTCGAACAGAGCCAGCGCCGCCTGCGTGGGTTTGAGCCGGCCCCTGACGCGATCGAAGAGGGCATAGCCCAGCAAGTACTCCAGGCGGGCCAGCTCGCGGCTGAGGGTCGGCTGCGAGCTGTGCAGGCTGCGCGCCGCCTCACTGACACCGCCGCTGAGCATCAGGGCGCGGAAGATTTCGATGTGCCGATGGCTGATCAGCGCGGGGTTCATGGGTAAAGCATATCAGTGATGGATGAGTGGTAAATGAAACGGTATTTGTGGATATGGGGTGCCGGCGGCATGCTGTGAGGCATTCCTGATCCTTCCCGGTGCCGACCATGACCCTCCCCCTGAACCCCGCCCGCACCCAGCAACTGGCCCAACAGTTCGGCACGCCGCTGTGGACCTATGACGCGCCCACCATCCGCGAGCGCATCGCGGCCTTGAAGGCCTTTGACACCATCCGCTTTGCGCAGAAGTCCTGCTCCAACACCCACCTGCTGCGCCTGATGCGCGAGCAGGGCGTGAAGGTGGATGCGGTCTCGCGCGGCGAGATCGTCCGCGCCCTGGCGGCGGGTTACCAGGCGGGGACGGATGCCCAGGAGATCGTCTTCACCGCCGATCTGCTGGATCGCGCGACGCTGGACACGGTCGTCGAGCACCGCATTCCCGTGAACGCCGGCTCCATCGACATGCTGCGTCAGCTGGGCCCGCGCTCGCCGGGGCATCCGGTATGGCTGCGCATCAACCCGGGCTTCGGCCATGGGCACAGCAACAAGACCAACACCGGCGGCGAGCACAGCAAGCATGGCATCTGGCACGCCGAGCTGGGCGCCGCGCTGGCCGAGGTGAAGGCCCAGGGCCTGCAGCTGGTCGGCCTGCACATGCACATCGGTTCGGGCGTGGACTACAGCCACCTGGCCCAGGTCTGCGATGCCATGGTGGACCTGGTCCGGCAGGTGCAAGCCGCGGGCATGGACCTGCAGGCCCTCTCCACCGGCGGCGGCCTCTCCATTCCCTATCGCGAGGGCGATCCGGTGGTGGACACGGCCCACTATTTCGGGCTCTGGGACGCGGCCCGGACGAAGGCCGCCGCGCTGCTGGGCCACGCCCTGCATCTGGAGATCGAACCCGGCCGCTACCTGGTGGCCGAGTCCGGCAGCCTCGTCACCGAGGTGCGCGCCGTGAAGGAGGCGGGTCGCAATCACTTCGTGCTGGTCGACGCCGGCTTCAATGAGTTGATGCGCCCGGCCATGTATGGCGCCTTTCATGCCATGAGCCTGGTGCCGCTGGACGGCGTTCAGCGCCCTACGCGGCCGACGGTGGTGGCCGGGCCGCTGTGCGAGTCGGGCGATGTCTTCACCCAGGGCGACGGCGGCGTGGTCCAGCCCCAGGACCTGCCGCAGGCGCAGGTCGGCGACCTGCTGGTGATCCATGACACCGGGGCCTACGGCGCTTCCATGTCCAGCAACTACAACTCCCGGCCCCTCATCGCCGAAGTGCTGCTGGATGGCGACGAGGCCCGCCTCATCCGCCGCCGCCAGACGGTGGAGGAACTGCTGGCCCTGGAGCAGGGGCTTTGAAGGGCGTGTGACAGGAAAATTCTATCGAGTGTTCCGTTTGATAGGGCCGCTTAATAGCCAGGGCCAATAGGGGCGATTTGATAAATCAAAGCTAAGGGACAGGCGATAACCATAAGATTCAGGCCATCCCAACAACCCGACAGCGGAGAGTCCCCATGTCCCTGATCAACACACAAGTCCAGCCCTTCAAGACCGAAGCCTTCCACAACGGCAAGTTCATCGAAGTGACGGAAGCCAGCCTGAAGGGCAAGTGGTCCGTGCTGGTGTTCATGCCGGCCGCCTTCACCTTCAACTGCCCGACCGAGGTCGAGGACGCCGCCGAGCAGTACGCCGAGTTCCAAAAGGCCGGTGCCGAGATCTACGTCGTCACCACCGACACGCACTTCTCGCACAAGGTGTGGCACGAAACCTCCCCGGCCGTGGGCAAGGCCAACTTCCCCCTGGTTGGCGACCCCACCCACAAGCTGACCCGCGCCTTTGGCGTGCACATCGAGGAAGAAGGCCTGGCGCTGCGCGGCACCTTCGTGATCAACCCCGAAGGCGTGATCAAGACCGCCGAAGTGCATGACAACGCCATCGCCCGCGACATGAAGGAAACCCTGCGCAAGCTGCGTGCGGCCCAGTACGTCGCCAGCCACCCCGGCCAGGTCTGCCCCGCCAAGTGGAACGAAGGCGCCAAGACCCTGACCCCCTCGCTGGACCTGGTCGGCAAGATCTGACCCCACTGATGTCCCACCCCCGGAGCGCCTGCGGCGCTCCCCCTCAAGGGGGCGAGCCCGATGGCCCGGCAAAGCCGGATCCACGGGCTCCGCTCGACCCAACCCCGCGAGCCATCCTCAAAGCGTCCTGAGTGTCATGGGTGCTTTCAGAGTGGCTTGGATGACCACGACTGAACAAGGAGTACACCATGTTGGACGCCGCACTGAAGGAACAGCTCAAGGCCTACCTGGAGCGCGTTCGCGAGCCCTTCGAGATCGTCGCCTCGCTGGACGACTCGGCCACTGCGGCCGAGATGAAGGCGCTGCTGCAGGAGATCGCCGGCATGTGCGGCAAGATCCAGCTGCGCCTGGACGGCAATGATGCCCGCAAGCCCTCGTTCAGCCTCCAGCGCCTGGGCACGGCCCAGAGCCTCCGTTTCGCCGGCCTGCCCCTGGGCCATGAGTTCACCTCGCTGGTGCTGGCCCTGCTGTGGACCGGCGGCCACCCACCCAAGGTCGAGCAGGACGTGATCGACCAGATCAAGGCCCTGGACGGCGACTTCAGCTTCGAGGTCTACATGAGCCTGAGCTGCCACAACTGCCCGGACGTGGTGCAGGCGCTCTCGCTGATGGCCGTGCTCAATCCCAGGGTGAAGACGGTGGTGATCGAGGGCGGCGCCTTCCAGGACGAGGTCAGCGCCCGCGAAATCATGGCCGTGCCCTCGGTCTACCTGAATGGCCAGCACTTTGGCTCCGGCCGCATGACGGTGGAAGAGATCGTCGCCAAGCTGGACACCGGCGCCGCTGCCCGCGACGCGGCCAGGCTCAGCGCCAAGGCGCCCTATGAAGTGCTGATCGTCGGCGGTGGTCCAGCCGGTGCCGCTGCGGCGGTGTACGCGGCCCGCAAGGGCATCCGCGTGGGCCTGGCGGCCGAGCGCTTCGGCGGCCAGGTCAACGACACGCTGGCCATCGAGAACTACATCTCCGTGCTGGAGACGGACGGTCCCAAGTTCGCGACGGCCCTGGAGGCCCACGTGAAGGCCTATGACGTCGACATCATGAACCTGCAGCGCGCCGAGAAGCTGATTCCCGCCACGCTGCCCGGCGGCCTGATCGAGGTGCAGTTGGCCAATGGGGCGGTGCTCAAGAGCCGCAGCGTCATCCTTTCCACCGGCGCGCGTTGGCGCAACATCAACGTGCCCGGCGAGGCCGAGTACAAGAACAAGGGCGTGGCCTACTGCCCGCACTGCGATGGTCCCCTGTTCAAGGGCAAGCGCGTGGCGGTGATCGGCGGCGGCAACTCCGGCGTGGAAGCGGCCATCGACCTGGCGGGCATCGTGGCTCACGTGACCCTGCTGGAGTTCGCCGACCAGCTCCGCGCCGACGCCGTGCTGGTGGACAAGCTCAAGAGCCTGCCCAACGTGAGCATCCACACCCAGGCCCAGACCACCGAGCTGACCGGCGACGGCAACCGCCTCAACGGCATCCGCTACACGGACCGCGGGACGGGCGAGAGCCACCAGGTCGAGCTGGAAGGTGTGTTCGTGCAAATCGGTCTGGTGCCCAACACCGAGTGGCTCAAGGGCACGGTGGAGCTGTCCAAGTTCGGCGAGATCATCGTCGACAGCCACGGCCGCAGCTCGCTGCCGGGCGTCTTCGCGGCGGGTGACGCGACGACCGTGCCCTTCAAGCAGATCGTCATCGCCGCGGGTGACGGCGCCAAGGCGGCATTGGGCGCCTTCGACTACCTGATCCGCACGCCGGCCGCTTCCTGAGCGGGCCAGCGCCCGGGATGCGGGCGTGCCGCCTCAGGCCAGGGCTGGCTGGCGGCTGCGCCACCAGCCCTCGGCGCTGTAGACGGCCAGCGCCGCCCAGATCAGGCCGAAACCCAGCACGCGGGCGGCCGAGAAGGGCTCGTGGTACAGCCACACGCCCAGGATGAACTGGATGCTGGGCGAGATGTACTGCAGCAGGCCCAGCGTGGTCATGGGAATGCGGCGCGCGCCGGCCGCGAAAAGCAGCAGCGGTGCGGCGGTCAACGGGCCGGCCAGCAGCAGCAGGCCGATCAGGCCGGCATCACCGCTGTTGAGCGCACTGTGGCCCTGCTGGCCCCACCAGGCCAGGGCGGCGACCGCGACGGGCGCGACGACCAGGCATTCCAGCACCAGACCTTCCAGCGCGCCCAGCACGGCGATCTTGCGCAGCAGGCCATAGACGCCGAAGCTGCCCGCCAGGATCAGGGCCACCCAGGGCAGGCGGCCGGTCTGCAGGGTCAGCCACAGCACACCCGCCGCGGCCAGCCCCACCGCCATCCACTGCGCGGGCCGGGGCCGCTCGTGCAGGAAGAAGAAGCCCAGGGCCACGTTAACCAGGGGGTTGATGAAGTAGCCCAGGCTGGCGTCCAGCACATGCTCATGCTGCACGGCCCAGACGTAGGTCAGCCAGTTGGCCGACAGCAGCAGGGCCGAGGCCGTGAAGGCCAGCAGCACCTTGGGGCTGCGCAGCACCGGTCCCAGCCAGGCCCAGCGGCGCATGAAGCTCAGCACCCCCACCATCAGCAGCAGGCACCAGACGATGCGGTGCGCCACCACCTCCATGGACGGCACGCCGGCCAGGTGCTTGAAGTACAGCGGGAACAGGCCCCACATGGCGTAGGCGAGGGCAGCGCTGATCACGCCGTGGCGCAGGGATGCGGTCATGAGGGGGATGGGTTGTACAAGCAGGGGAGCGGCATTGTCGCGGGCGCGGCGGCCTTTGTCCCGCCCGGGGTCTCTGGCCGGCCGGCCCGGTGACCAAAGTCACGGCGGGTAAGTCCGCTGCGGAGCGCCGCGCGCTTCGCGGCCTAATGCTGGCATGCCCCGCATCGTCTTCACGCCCCAGCTCAGGCGCTTCGTCGAGGCGCCCGAGTTCAGCGCCTCGGCCCTGGTCCTGCGCGACGCGCTGGAGCAGGCCTTTGCCGAGCATGCCCTGCTGCGCGGCTATGTGCTGGACGATCAGGGCCATCTGCGGGCCAATGTGGTGATTTATGTCGATGGCCGCGTGGTTCACGAGCGCCGGCGCCTGGACCAGGACCTGCAGCCGGATGCCGTCATCCACGTGCTGCAGGCCTTGTCCGGGGGCTGATCCCGCAGCCGAGTCTTCAGCAAGGAGCCGAGCATGAGTCTGCAAGCCTGGGTGGCCACCCGCAAAGGTCTCTTTGAACTGCAACATGAGGGGGCGCGCGGCTGGCGGGTGGCCGGTACCAGCTTCCTGGGCGATCCGGTCAGCATGGTGCTGCCCCGCGGCGCCGGGGCGTCCGGCGAGCGCATGCTGGCCGGCTTGAACCTGGGGCATTTCGGTGTCAAGGTGCAGGCCTCGGATGACGGCGGCAAGACCTGGACCGAGCTGCCCGCGCCCAGCTATCCGCCGCAACCCGAGGGTGCGCCCGGCCCCGCCTGGAAGCTGGTGCAGATCTGGTCGCTGGAGCGTGATGCGCAAGCCCTGTGGTGCGGCACCAATCCCGGCGGGCTGTTCCGCAGTGCGGACGGCGGGGCGAGCTGGGCGCTGCAGCACGGGCTGTGGGACCGCCCCGAGCGGCCCGAATGGTTCGGCGGCGGCTATGACAGCCCGGGCATCCATTCCATCTGCCCGCATCCCCGTGCGCCGGATGAGCTCCTGCTGGGCATCAGCTGTGGCGGCGTCTGGCGGACCACGGACGCCGCCCAGCACTGGGAGCTGTTGGGCGAGGGCCTGATGGCGGAGTACATGCCGCCCGAGCTGCAGGGTGCCTTGAACGCGCAGGACCCGCATCGCATCGTCCGTTGCGCGGCGCAGCCCGAGGTGCTGTGGTGCCAGCATCACTGCGGCATCTGGCGCAGCACGGACAACGGCCGGCACTGGCTGCGCCTGCACGGGCCAGTGTCCAGCTTCGGTTTCGCCGTGGCCGCCCATCCGCTGGAGGCCGGCACCGCCTGGTTCGTGCCGGCCATCAAGGACCAATGCCGGGTGCCCGTCGATGGCGCCCTTTGCGTGCAGCGTACCCGCGACGGCGGCCAGAGCTTCGAGGTGCTGCGCACCGGGCTGCCGCAGCAGGGCTGCTATGACCTCGTCTACCGCCACGGCCTGGCCGTCGACGCCAGCGGCCGGCACCTGCTGATGGGCAGCACCACCGGCGGCCTGTGGGCCAGCGATGATGGCGGCGATCACTGGCAAGACCTGACCCTGCGCTTGCCTCCGGTCTATGCCGTCCGTTTCGAGGGCTGCTGAGAGGCCGCCTTCGCCCGATTCCTCCAACCCTTGCTGAAGATGCTTGTGACGCGAACTGCCTCGATTCCCATTGCTGCGGCGCTGCTGGGCCTGAGCCTGCAGGCCCCGGCCCAGTCACCCGCACCGGCCAGCCCGGCGCCGTACGACCTCAAGGCCAATTACACGAAGTACGAATACCGCGTGCCGGTACGGGACGGCAAGAAGCTGTTCACCGTGGTGTACGTGCCCAAGGAAGCGGAAGCCTCCGGCAAGCGCTATCCCTTCCTCATGACCCGCACGCCCTACAGCTGCGGGCCCTATGGCGTGGACCGCTACGGCGGCCGTTTCGCGCCCTCCGAGGATTTCCTCAAGGCCGGCTACATCTTCGTCTGCCAGGACGTGCGGGGCCGCTTCATGTCAGAAGGCGTCTACCAGGAGATGGCGCCCATCAAGAGCAGCAAGGGCCCCAAGGACGCCGATCCCAGCACCGACATGCACGACACCGTGCAATGGCTGCTGGAGCATGTGAAGGGCCACAACGGCAAGCTGGGCATCTGGGGCATCTCCTACCCTGGCTTCTACACGTCCACCGCCGTCATCGACTCCCATCCCGCCATCAAGGCCGCGTCACCCCAGGCCCCCGTGGCCGACTACTTCCACCGCGACGACGGCTACCACGGCGGCGCGCTGATGCTGGCGCACAACTACGGCTTCCTGACCGCCTTCAAGCCGCAGGACAACCCCACGACGGAGCCCAAGCGCTGGAGCAGCTTCGACTACAACAGCAAGGACGCCTACGACTACTTCCTGCGCCTGGGCAACCTGGACAACATCGCCAAGTCCATCGGCAAGGAGCGCAATCCCTACTTCGACGAGCTGATCCAGAACGACCATTACAACGCCTACTGGAAGGCCCGCTCGGTGGGCCCGCACCTGAAGAACATCAAGGCCGCGGTGCTCACCGTGGGCGGCTGGTTCGACGCGGAGGACCTGGCCGGCGCGCTCGCGACCTACCAGTTCATCGAGAAGCAGAACCCCGGCATCAGCAACGCGCTGGTGATGGGGCCCTGGGTGCACGGCGGCTGGGTGCGCAGTGTGGGCAAGGGCCTGGGCGCGGTGGACTTCGGCAGCAAGACCAGCGAGTACTTCCAGAAGCAGATCCTGCTGCCTTTCTTCGAGCAGCACCTGCGCGGCGGCAGCGATGCCAAGCTGCCCGAGGCCAGCATCTTCGAAACGGGGACCAATGTCTGGCGCCAGTACACCGCCTGGCCGCCTGTCGAGGCCAGGCTGCGCAGCCTTTACCTGCAGCCGGGCGGCGTGCTCGGCTGGACGGCGCCGAGCGCGGCCAAGCCGGATTTCGACAGCTATGTCAGCGACCCCAACAAGCCCGTGCCCTTCATCGGCTACGCCTCACTGGGCATGCCCCAGGAGTACATGGTGGCGGACCAGCGTTTTGCCTCCACGCGGCCGGATGTGCTGGTCTACCAGACGGAGGTGCTGGACGAGGACGTGACGGTGGCGGGGCCGGTGAGCCCGCGGCTGTTCGTGTCCACCTCGGGCACGGATGCGGACTGGGTGGTCAAGCTGATCGACGTCTACCCGCCGGACCTGGGCGATGAGCAGCCGCGCAACCGCGACCAGATCGCCGACGTGCCGCCGCCCGCTGGCTATCAGCTCGGCGGCTACCAGCAGCTGGTGCGCGGCGACCCGCTGCGCGGACGCTTCCGCAAGAGCTTCGAGAAGCCCGAGCCCATGGTGCCGGGGCAGGTGGAGGAGATCCGCTTCGACATCCCGGACGTGGCCCACACCTTCCGCCGCGGCCACCGCATCATGGTGCAGATCCAGAGCTCCTGGTTCCCGCTGATCGACCGCAATCCGCAGAGCTTCGTGCAGATCCGCAGCGCCAAGCCCGAGGACTTCAAGGCGGCGACGCAGAAGGTCTACCACTGGAAGGAACAGCCCTCGGCGCTGCAGCTGCGGGTGATTGAAGGCGGGCGCTGACGGGGCGTCTCATCGATCGAAAGGGCGTCGCCAGGCGCCCTTTCTTCCTTGCGAGGATGGGAGCGGCGCCCGCCCGCCGCCTGGCTCTTCTTGTACCGAGCCTGCCAGCGAGGGCAGGGCGATCAGCAGCAAGAGTTCAGTGCGTCCCGCACCGATCCGGCTTCGGCCTGCCAGCGCCAATCGCCCCGCTGCAGCATGTCGGCCCATTCAGGGCCTGGTGGCGCCTGGAGCCTCAGGAGTTCTCCCGTCTGCGGATGGCGAAGTTCCAGCGTCCACGCGTGCAGCCACAGGCGCTGCAGGCCCAGGAACCCGGCCACCGCGCGGTTGTGCGTGCCCTTGCCATGCGTGGCGTCGCCGACCAGGGGATGGGCGATGTGCTTGAAGTGCCGGCGGATCTGGTGTCGGCGGCCGCTGTGGGGCGCCGCCTCGACCAAGGCATAGCGGCTCTCAGGGAATCGGCCGTCCACACTGAAGGGCCAGGCCACGCGGGCGAGGCAGCGGTAGTCGGTGCGGGCTTCGAGCAAGACCTGACCCTGCGAGGGTCGCTCCGGATCGCGCGCCAGCGGGTGGTCGATGGTGCCGGCGTCCTCGGGCCAGCCGCGCACCAGGGCCAGGTAGCGCTTGCGGGGCTCGCCCTGCTCGAAGGCCTGGCCCAGCTGCGAGGCGGTGTCGGCGTCCAGCGCGAACACGAGCAGGCCCGAGGTGCCCTTGTCCAGGCGGTGGGCGGGCCAGACGGGGCGGCCCAGCTGGTCACGCAGCAGCTGCAGGGCGAAGCGCTCCTCGTGGGCGTCCAGCGCCGTGCGGTGCACCAGCAATCCGGCGGGCTTGTCGATCACCGCGAGCTGCTCGTCGAGATGGAGCAGCCGCAGTGGCGCCTCGGCCGGTGGCGCGGCGTCGGTCAACGCAGATCCCCGTCCAGGTAATGCCACTGCCCGTCCAGGCGCGCGAAGCGGCTGGTCTCGTGCAGGCGCAAGGCGCGCCCGCCCAGCTTGGAGCGGGCGACGAACTCGACGGTGGCATGGTCCGCGTCCTGCTGGGCGCAGGCCTTGATCTGCAGCCCGAGCCAATTGAGGCCGGGCTCATTGGGCTCCAGTGTGGCGGGGCGGGTGTCGGGGTGCCAGGTGGCGCGCAGGTAGTCCAGCAGGTCCAGGGTGAAGGCGCTGTAACGCGAGCGCATCAGGGCTTCGGCGTCGGGGGCGTCCCAGCGTCCACTCTCGGCGAAACGCCGGTGCAGCGCGCCGCAGCACCGGGCATAGGGCATGGTGCGGCCTTTGGCATCGGCACGGCCGCAGGGGCAGGGGTCGGCATCAAGCATGGCGCCATCATGCCAGCTGACAGGGGCTGTCCGGCGGCCTCTCTAAAATGCGCGGATGACCGCCCACCCCCACGACACCCCCGGCACCGATTCCCTCGACGACCTCTTTGGCGGCGCAGCTGCGCCGCGGCCGGCGCTGGGCACCCATGAAGCGCAGAACGGCCTGCTCAAGGGCCTGAATCCCGAGCAGCTGGCGGCCGTCACGCTGGGGCAGGAGCCCGCCCTGATCCTGGCCGGCGCGGGCTCGGGCAAGACCCGCGTGCTGACCACGCGCATCGCCTGGCTGCTCAAACAGGGCCATGTGGGGCCCGGCGGCATCATGGCGGTGACCTTCACCAACAAGGCCTCCAAGGAGATGCTCACCCGCCTCTCCGCCATGCTGCCCTACAACGTGCGGGGCATGTGGATCGGCACCTTCCACGGCCTGTGCAACCGCTTCCTGCGCGCGCACTGGAAGCTGGCCGGGCTGCCGCAGGGCTTCCAGATCCTCGACGCCTCGGACACCGTCTCCGCCGTCAAGCGTGTGATCAAGGCCATGAACCTGGACGAGGAGCGCTTCGTGCCCAAGCAGGTCAGCTGGTTCATCGCCGGCGCCAAGGAAGACGGCCTGCGCCCCAAGGACATCGACCTGCGCGACGAGCAGACCCGCAAGCTCGCCGAGATCTACCAGGCCTACGAGGACCAGTGCCAGCGCGAAGGCGTGGTCGACTTCGCCGAGCTGATGCTGCGCGCCTACGAGCTGATGCGCGACAACGCCGCCGTGCGCGAGCACTACCAGCACCGCTTCCAGTACCTGCTGGTGGACGAGTTCCAGGACACCAACAAGCTGCAGTACGCCTGGCTGAAGATGTTCGCGCCGCCGGGCCGCGGCCAGGGCGTCTTTGCGGTGGGCGACGACGACCAGAGCATCTACGCCTTCCGCGGCGCGCGGGTCGGCAATATGAGCGACTTCGAGCGCGAGTACCGCGTGCGCCGCGTGGTCAAGCTGGAGCAGAACTACCGCAGCTACGGCCACATCCTGGATGCGGCCAACGAGCTGATCAGCCGCAACAGCCACCGCCTGGGCAAGAACCTGCGCACCGAGATGGGCCCGGGCGAGCCGGTGCGCGTCAGCGAGGCCGCCAGCGACTTCAACGAGGCCCAGTGGCTGCTGGAGGAGGCGCAGGCCCTGCACCGCCAGGGGCTGCCGCGTTCGGAGATTGCCATCCTGTACCGCAGCAACGCGCAGTCGCGGGTGATCGAGTCGGCGCTGTTCAACGCCGGTGTGCCCTACCGCGTCTACGGCGGCCTGCGCTTCTTCGAGCGGGCGGAAGTGAAGCATGCGCTGGCCTATCTGCGCCTGATCGAGAACGCCAACGACGACACCAGCTTCCTGCGCGTCGTGAACTTCCCGGCCCGCGGCATCGGCGCTCGCACGCTGGAGCTGCTGCAGGACGCCGCGCGCCAGAGCGGCCGCAGCCTCTACCAGAGCGTGGCGGCGGTGCCGGGCAAGGGCGGCAGCAACCTGGCCGCCTTCGTCAATCTCGTCGAGTCCCTGCGAAACCTGACGCAAGGCCTGACCCTGCGCGAGATCATCGAGCAGATGCTGGAGACCTCCGGCCTGGCCGAGTTCTACCGCACCGACAAGGACGGCGCCGAGCGCCTGGAGAACCTGGACGAACTGATCAACGCCGCCGAGGCCTTCGTCACCCAGGAGGGTTTCGGCAAGGACGCCGTGGCCCTGCCGGTGGATGAGCTCGGGGGCTTCACACCCGGGCAGATCGCGGCCGGTGATCCGCCGGCCGTCGCCGCGGTGAACCTCACGCCCGATGCCGAGACCGGCGAGATCGTCTCGCCTCTGGCCGCCTTCCTGACGCATGCCTCGCTGGAGGCCGGTGACAACCAGGCGCAGGCCGGCCAGGACGCCATCCAGCTGATGACGGTGCATTCGGCCAAGGGCCTGGAGTTCGACGCTGTCTTCATCACCGGCCTGGAAGAGGGCCTGTTCCCGCATGAGAACTCGCTGTCCGACGGCGACGGGCTGGAGGAAGAGCGCCGCCTGATGTACGTGGCCATCACCCGGGCCCGCCAGCGTCTCTACCTGAGTTTCAGCCAGACGCGCATGCTGCACGGCCAGACGCGCTACAACGTCAAGAGCCGCTTCCTGGACGAGCTGCCCGAGGCCTCGCTGAAGTGGCTCACGCCGCGCAACCAGGGCTTCGGCTCGGGCTTTGCGCGCGAGTACCAGCAGGCCTGGGAGCGGGGCTCGGGGCTGAAGTCCATGGTGGGCGCCGGCCGGGTCGAGCGCCAGGCACCGGCCTGGCAGCAGGAGCGCGAGGGCAAGGACGCGCCGTCCTTCGGCGGCGCCCCCGTCCCCAAGACCATGAAGCAGGCCGCCGCCGCCAAGGTGGGCGCCGAACACGGCGGCCTGCGCGTGGGCAAGGCCGTCTTCCACAACAAGTTTGGCGAAGGCGTGCTGCTGACGCTGGAGGGCAGTGGCCCGGATGCCCGGGCCCAGGTCAACTTCGGGCGGCATGGGACCAAGTGGCTGGCGCTGTCGGTGGCGAAGCTGACGCCGATAGACTGAGTCCAGGCAAGAGGAGCGCTGCCGTGCCCGCTCCACCGCCCGCAGAAAAGAAAAATGGCCGGGTCACCCCGGCCATTCCGTTTCAATCGAGAACGCGGCGATCAGGCCGCAGCCGGCTTCGCATGCTCATCGTCCAGGAGCTTGCCGAAGGCCAGCTTGATCAGCAGCAGCAGCACCGCCGCCGAACCCACCAGCCCGGCGTGCAGGGCCCAGAAGCTGGGGCCGCTGATCTCGTCCAGCAGGCCGGCCAGCCAGCCCACGAAGGTGTTGCCCAGGAAGAGGTGCAGGTAGTAGGAGCCGATCATCAGCCCTTCCATGCGCTGGGGCGCGGTTCGCGAGTAAAGCGCCAGGCCCACGGGCAGGATGTTGGCGAAGCCCAGGTTGTTCAGCAGGTTGTAGCCGATGGTCCAGACCAGGCTGACGCGGCCGTGGTCCTGCTCGATCATGCCGGCGGCCAGCACGATCAGCAGGGGTGCCGTGCAGGCCAGGGCTGAACCCAGGGCCATCTTGGTCAGCTCGTCGGGCTCGCGGCGGCGCTCGGCCCACCAGCGCCAGAAGGCGATGGAGCCCAGCATGGTCAGCAGGCTGGTCGTGGCATCCAGGGCCTGCAGCCAGGTCAGGGGCACGGACCAGCCGAAGAGCACCATGTCCATGTGCTTCTGGGCCCACAGCGGGTAGGCGTTGTTGAACTGCTGGTTGCCCACGATGGACAGCATCAGCACCGGGATCATGCACACCAGCAGGACCAGGCGGCGCTTGTCGCGGCCGCTCATGGGGGCCTTGGGGGCGCTGCCCTGCGCCTTGGCCTGGCGCGGCTCCTCGGCCGGCAGGTAGCGGCGGCCGGCCAGGTAGACGATCAGGCCGATCAGCATGCCCACGCCCGCGGCGCCGAAGCCCCAGTGCCAGGCCACCTTCTCGCCCAGCGTGCCGCAGACCAGGGGCGAGGCGATCACCGCGATCTGCACCGCCAGCATGAAGATCTGGAAGGCGCTGGCGCGGCGCTTGTCCTCGGGCTTGTAGAGCGAGCCGACCTGCGCGGCGATATTGCCCTTGAAGGCCCCCACGCCCACCAGCAGGCAGGCCAGCGCCGCGATGAAGAAGTAGTCGAAGGCCATCAGGAAGTGGCCCAGGGCCATCAGCAGCGCGCCGATGGTGACGGTCCGGGTGCGACCCAGCCAGCGGTCCGCCACGATGCCGCCCAGCAGCGGCGTCAGGTACACCAGGCCAACGTAGAGACCGAACACGGCGGAGGCCAGCTGCTGGGGATTGCGCGGGCCAAACATGGCGGTGATGACGGCTCGCAGGCCGTCGATGCCGGCCACGTTGCCGATGTTCTCGGGCAGGAAGAGGTAGTTGCTGAGGTACAGGATCAGCAGCGCCTGCATGCCGTAGTAGGAGAAGCGCTCCCAGAACTCGCAGAAGGCCAGCCAGCCCAGGCCGACAGGGTGGCCCAGGAAGGCGCGGTCCAGGCGTTCACCGGACGGGGCTAGGGGTGGGGCGCCGCTGATGGCGGCATCGGAAGAAGGCAGGACGGCAGACATGGCAGGCCTTGTCAGTGGATGAAGGGGGCTACTGCAAAAGGTCCGCCACTGTGGCTGAACTGGGGGCGAAGCGCCATCCAGGCTTCCATGGATGACGATATATCGCGACGAAGGACATGCCAGGGATTCCGGACGGCGGTGGGTTGTGTGACGCATCGGCCGCGGGTACGTCATGCCAGCTTCATGCGCGCTGCCTAGGATGCGCACCATCCCAAATCCAACAGCATTAGGAGGATTCCCATGCGCATGAATCTCAGGGCCGCCAGCCCGCTGAAAGGCAGCCTGCTGGCATTGGCCATGGCCAGCGTGCTGGCCTTGGTGGCCTGCGGCAACGACAGCACCAGCACCACGCCCAACACCAGCCCGGCCGACACGACGCCGCCGCAAGCCAAGAACGTCATCTTCTTCCTTGGTGACGGCATGGGCCTGGCCACCTTGACCGCGGCCCGCATCTACGCCGTGGGCGAGGATGGGGACCTGACGATCGACACGCTGCCGGAGTCCGGCTTCGTCAAGACGTTTTCCAACGATGCCCAGGTGACGGACTCGGCGCCGTCCATGTCGGCCTACATGACGGGCGTGAAGATGAACAACGAAGTCATCTCCATGAACTCCGACACGGTGGCCAAGGCCCCCAACGCGGACTACACCAGCAACTGCGGTGCGAGCAACGGCGCTGCTTCCGCGACCCTCCTGGAACTGGCCAAGGCCGCCGGCCGCAGCGTGGGCGTGGTCACCACCACCCGCGTCACCCATGCCACGCCGGCAGCCACTTACGCGCACGTCTGCCATCGCGATGCCGAGTCCGATATCGCAGCGCAACTGACCCCTGGTGGCGCTCTCTTCAACAGCAAGCTGGGCGATGGCGTGGACGTGGTCTTCGGCGGTGGCCGCCAGTTCTTCCTGCCGACCGCAGCCAGCGGCAAGCGCGCTGATGGCCGTGACCTGACGGCCGAATTCAAGGCCAAGGGCTACAGCTACGTGTCCAACAAGGCCGAATTCGATGCCCTGGACGCGAGCAAGGGCGGCAAGGCCCTGGGCCTGTTCACCGGCGGCCACATGAGCTACGACCTGGACCGCGACGCCGGCAAGGAACCCAGCCTGGCGGAAATGACCGCCAAGGCCATCCAGCTGCTGCAAAAGCCGGGCAAGGGCTTCTTCCTGATGGTGGAGGGCGGTCGCATCGACCACGCCCTGCATGAAACCACCGCCCGCAAGGCCCTGCAGGACACCGTGGCCTTCGACGAAGCCATCAAGACCGCCCTGGCCGAGGTGCGCAAGACCGACCCGGATCTGAAGAACACGCTGATCGTCGTGACGGCGGATCATGACCACACGCTCGTGCTCAATGGCTATGCCAAGCGCACCGGCAAGACCAGCGCGAGCAATGCGGGTGTGCTGGGCCTGCTGCGCAACTACAGCGACGGCAGCATTGCCAAGGATGCAGACGGCAAGCCCTACACCATCATCGGCTTCGGCAACGGCGAGAACCGCCCCGCCGGCGCCCGTGGCAGCTTTGCCGACCTGACGGACGACATCGTCTTCGCCAGCACCTATCACCAGGAGGCGGCCATCCGCGTGGCGGCGGGCAGCGAGACCCACGGCGGCACCGACGTGTTCATCGGCGCGATCGGCCAGGGCGCCGACACCTTTGCAGGGGCCATGGAAAACATCGCCGTCTTCAAGCTCGTGCGCACGGCCGCCGGCCTGTGAATAGCCACCCAGATTCAGCAAGCATCATGATTCAGCACATCCAATTTCGACGCCTGGTGACCGCGCTGGGCTGTGTGGCCGCAGCCTTCGGCGGCGTGATGGCCAGCGCTCCGGCACAGGCCGCTGGCGAAGCCAAGAACGTCATCTTCTTCCTGGGCGATGGCATGGGCCCCGCCACTGTGACGGCTGCCCGCATCTATCGCTACGGCGAGGCCGGTGCGCTCAATATGGAAAGCCTGCGCCGTACGGCGCGCATCAAGACCTATTCCAACGACGCCCAGACCACCGACTCCGCGCCGTCGATGGCCGCCTACATGACCGGCGTCAAGATGAACAACGAGGTCCTGTCGATGACCCCGGACACCATGGCCCTGAGCCCCGCGGGCAAGGCCTATGCGACCCCGGACGGCGACAGCCTGTGCCCGGCCACCGGCAATGGCAGCGCCGTGCCGACCATCCTCGAGTTGGCCAAGGCGGCGGGCAAGTCGGTGGGCGCTGTGACCACCACCCGCGTGACGCACGCCACGCCGGCTGCCACCTACTCGCACGTCTGCCATCGCGATGCCGAGAGCACCATCGCTGCCCAGGCCGTGCCAGGCGGTGCAGGCTACAACGCGGCCCTCAAAGGCGGGCTGGATGTGCTGCTGGGCGGCGGCAAGAAGTTCTTCGTGCCCAAAGCCGTTGGCGGTAAGCGCACGGACGGCCGCGATCTGACGGCCGAGTTCAAGGCCCAGGGCTACAGCTACGTGGACTCCGGCTCGGCGCTCGCCGCGGTCGACCGCAAGGCCGTGAGCAAGCTGGTGGGTCTGTTCCACAACGAACACATGGACTACGAGCTCGATCGCGTCAAGGGCAAGCTCGACCAGCCGTCGCTGGCCACGATGGCCACCACCGCCGTCGACATCCTGTCCAAGAACGACAAGGGCTTCTTCCTGATGGTGGAAGGCGGTCGCATCGACCACGCTCTGCATGGCACCAATGCCAAGCGCGTGTTGGAGGACGCGGTGGCCTTTGACGACGCCATCAAGGCGGTGATGGACAAGGTCAAGGTCCTGGATCCTGACCTGAAGAACACGCTGATCGTGGTCACCGCCGACCATGACCACACCATGACCATCAATGGCTATGCGAAGCGCGGCAACCCCATCCTGGACGTGGTGCGCAACTACAGCGACGGCCAGGTCGCCAAGGATGCCGATGGCAATTCCTACACCGCCCTGGTGTTCGGCAACGGCCCGAATCGCAAGCCGGTGCGCACGCAGCTGGTGTCCGGCTCGACTGATGCCAGCCAGGTTCTGCATGACGACTACCAGCAGGAAACCGGTGTGCGCCTGTCCTCCGAAACGCACGGGGGGGGCGATGTGATGCTGTTTTCCGCGGGCGCTGGTTCCAAGAATCTCAAGGGCACGCTGGTCAACACCCGTGTGTTCAACGAGCTGAAATCCGCACTGGGACTTTGATGATCATACGGATCGCTTCTATGGGAGCCGCCCGGCCTGGGCGGCCTTTTTCCTGTGCAATGCCGGTGCTGGCGGGGCTTGCCGCCTGCCTGGTGAGCGGCGCCGTACAGGCTCAAGCCGGCGGGCCGGCTCAAGGGCGGCTGGAATACGAAAGCCGCCAGGTGAGCAGTGACGGCGTGGAGAAGCAGCAGCGTTTTTCGGAGCGCTGGCTGCGCAGCGAGGGTCATGTGTGGACGGAGCGCCTTCTGCCCAAGGCCAGGATGCACCCGGCCGCCGACGCGCACGGGCACGCAGAGGCGGGCAGCCCGCGTCTGCATCCCTCCGATCTCGCGGCGGCCAGCAAGCATGTGTGGGTCGACTCGAAGGGCCAGGTGCAACTCGCGCTGGTGCGCAGCGACCTGCGCACCGTCATTCGTGCGGAGCCGCGGGACTTCGGCCAGCTGGGCTTCGACGGGCGGTTCGCTCCGGCCTGGTCGCTGATCGACCCAGAGCAGTTGCGCGGCCTGAAGCCCCGGCCACCGGCGGCGGGCGATGCAGCCGACACCGTCTGGTATGAACGGAGGCAGGGCGGACAGTTCCTGCGTGTGCTGTGGTCAGAGCGCATGAAGCTGGCCCTGCAGGTCGAGGCCGGTACCGAAGACGGCAGCCAGTGGAGCAGGACCCAACTGAAGCTGGACCCTCAGCCCATCAAGAGCTCCCCCTGGAATCAGCTGAACAGCTATCGGCAGATCGACTACGTGGACCTGCTGGACTGAGCTTCGCCGAAGCAAAAGGAAACGCCAGCGCATGCGCTGGCGTTTTTGCAGGGGCTCGCGCTTCGCGACGGGGGTCAGGTCTTGCTGTCCAGCACGTCCTTCGGCGCGCCGAACATGAAGCAGTCCACGAAGGTGAAGTACAGCGAGGCGTAAAAGGCCGAGCCCAGCGCATACATGGCGACGATGCCCAGCAGCGGCAGCAGTGCGCTCAGCCCCGTCAGCGCGAGCGCCGCGCTGATCATGCCCCCGGCCAGGCTGGCGGCGAGCTGCACGCCCAGCCACGCCAGCATGTAGACGGAAAACGCGCCGCGGTTGCGCCAGACGCCCAGCGTGCTGGAGAACAGCGCCTGCAGGGCGCCCTGGCCGCCCCAATGCACCAGGGCGGGGGCATGCCAGTAAGGCGTGCTGACCAAGGCGATCCAGGCCAGGCGCAGCAGAAAGCCGCTGAACAGCGCCGGTTCCGCCGCGGGCAGCTCGCCGCCTTGCTTGCCGGCGTCCTGGCTGGCCTGCGTCATGGCTTCCATGAACTTGTCCAGCGCGTTGCCGAAGGCGCCGCCGTCGAGCTGGTCCAGCAGCAGCAGACCGCCCACGGTCAGCAGCGCGAAGCTGAACCCCAGCACCAACTGGGTCTTGCGGCGCTCGGCCGTCAGCTGCAATGGCGCGATGAATACGCTGGGCGCGGGCCGCTTGCCCTGCAGCACCAGGTGCGTGGCCAGCATGAAGCCCAGTGAAAACAGCGGCATGGTCGCCAGCAGCAGGAAGCGCAGCGGCGCCGGCAGCGCCAGGGTCAGCAGATTCAGCAGCATCAGCGCCGAGAACAGGCCCACCATGCCCAGCGGTGCGCGCTGCACGATCTTGAAGCCATGGCGCACCCACAGCAGGCCGTTGGCCGCCGGGACGTTCTGCAGGTGGAGGGTCAGGGCCATTCAGCTTTCCTGTGGCGTGAGGGCGTGCCAGGCGTGCGCCAGACGTTCGCGCAGCACACGCTCGAAGTGAGTGGGGTCATGGGGCTTGAGCAGCGAGGCCTCGCGCGGCAGATGGAAGTCCCACAGGCGCGAGATCCAGAAGCGCAGCGCCGCAGCGCGCAGCAGGGCCGGCATCAGGCGATGCTCGGCGCCGCTCAAGGGGCGTTCGCGCTCATAGGCCTGCACAAAGGCCTGGGCTCGGGCCTCGTCCAGGCGGCCGCTGGCCAGGTCGATGCACCAGTCGTTGAGGCAGACGGCGATGTCGAACAGCCAGGTGTCGACGCCGGCAAAGTAGAAATCGAAAAAGCCGCTGAGCTGCTCACGGCCGGGCAGGCCTTCGAACATCACATTGTCCCGGAACAGATCGGCGTGGATGGGTCCGCGCGGCAGTTCGGCATAGCTCTGCGATGCGGCCAGCTGCTGCTGGAAGGCCAGCTCGCTGGACAGCAGCTCGGCCTGCTCGGGCGCCAGAAAGGGCAGCACCACCGGCACCGTCTCGCTCCACCAGGCCAGTCCGCGCAGATTGGGCTGACTCAGCGCGAAGTCCTGTCCGGCCAGGTGCATGCGGGCCAGCATGGCCCCCACCTGTTCGCAATGGAAGAGGTCCGGGGCCAGCTGATGGCCGCCGCGAAGGCGGTTCACCACGGCAGCAGGCTTGCCCTGCAACTGGTGCAGGATCGCGCCGGCCTCGTCGGCCTGTGGGTCCGGCACCGGGATGCCGCGGCCGGCCAGGTGCTTCATCAGGCGAAGATAGAAGGGCAGTTGCTCGAAGCTCAGGCGTTCGAAGAGGGTCAGTACGTAGTCACCGCGCTCGGTGCTGACGAAGTAATTGGTGTTCTCGATGCCGGCGGAGATGCCGCGCAGCTCGGTGATGGAGCCCAGGCGCAGGCGGTCCATCAGGTGCTGGGCCTCGGGCTGTGTGACTTGGGTGAAGACGGCCATGGCTGGGGGCAGGGCGCGACGCCGGGGCGCCGACGGATCAGAAGCTGAACAGGCGCCAGACGCGCTGGCCGACGCCGGCCTTGGCCGAAGCGGCTCCGGGGCTCAGGTCGCGGCCGGGCTCGCCCAGCAGGATCTCGTACTCCGGGGCGCGGCCCTTGGGCTTGACCTTGGCGCTGACCGTCTGGCCGCGCACGCGGAGTTCCTCGATGCGGATGCTGTCGTCTTCCAGCCGGATCTCCTGCACCACGGGTTCGGGCGGATCCTGGGGAAGGGGCGGTGCGGCCGGGGTGTCGGCGGCGCGGGCCATGCCAGCCAGCAGGGCGGTCAGCCCGGCGGCCAGGGACAGGGCAGCCCGCGCCCGGGACCGGGTCGGCAAGGTCGATGGCCGTGACGAAAGAGGGCGGGACGGGTTCTGCATCCGGCGATTCTATGCGGGGCCACCGGCGGCCATCCTGCGGCCTGCTGACAGCATCCGGCGATGCCTTGCGTGACAATGCGCCCCCATGAGCAAACCCATCCTACTGCTGGTCGACGGCTCCAGCTTCCTCTATCGCGCCTTCCATGCCCTGCCGGACCTGCGCGGCCCCGAGGGGCAGCCCACCGGCGCCGTGCATGGCTTCGTGGCCATGATGAAGAAGCTGCGCGATGACATCGGCGCCGAGCACGCCGCCTGCGTGTTCGACGCCAAGGGCCCGACCTTCCGCGACGAGTGGTACCCCGAGTACAAGGCCCATCGCCCGCCCATGCCGGATGACCTGCGGGCGCAGATCGCCCCCATCCACGAGGTGGTGAAGCTGCTGGGCTGGCCGCTGCTGGAGGTGCCGGGCATCGAGGCGGATGACGCCATCGGCACCTTGGCCCGCCTGGGCGCCGAGAGCGGCCACCAGGTCGTGGTGGCCACGGGCGACAAGGATCTGGCCCAGTTGGTCAATGCCGACGTCAGCCTGATCAACACCATGGCCAAGCCGCCCGAGCGCCTGGACATGGCCGGCGTGGTGGAAAAGTTCGGCGTGCCGCCGGACCGCATCATCGACTACCTGACCCTCATGGGCGATGCCGTGGACAACGTGCCCGGCGTCGAGAAGGTGGGCCCCAAGACCGCGGCGAAATGGATCGCCGAGTACGGCTCGCTGGACGGCGTGGTTGCCAGCGCCGACCAAATCAAGGGCGTGGCCGGCGAGAACCTGCGCAAGGCCCTGGACTGGCTGCCCCTGGGCCGGCGGCTGGTGACCGTCAAGCTGGATTGCGACCTGGCCGGTCACGTGCCGCAATGGCCGTCCCTGGACGCCCTGGCCCTGCAGCCGGTGGACAAGCCCGGTCTGCTGGACTTCTTCACCCGCTACGGCTTTCGCACGCTGAAGCGCGAGCTGGAGTCCGAACTGGGCGGCGGTGCAGGCGCCGCCGCGCCCAAGCCCGCCGGGGGCGTGACGGGCGACCTCTTTGCGGACGTCGATCCGCCGGCCGAAGCCGCGCAGGTCGAGCGCCGCTACGACACCATCCTGGACTGGGCCGCCTTCGACGCCTGGCTGGCCCGCCTCCAGGCCGCGCCCCTGGCCGCCCTGGACACCGAGACCGATTCCCTGGACCCCATGGCCGCGCGCATCGTGGGCCTGTCCTTTGCCGACAAGCCGGGCGAGGCCTGCTACATCCCCCTGCGCCACAGCGGTCCGGACGCGCCAGCGCAACTGCCGCTTGATGAGGTCCTGGCGCGGCTGAAGCCCTGGCTGGAGGACGGTACGCGGCCCAAGCTGGGCCAGAACGTCAAGTACGACCTGCATGTCTTCGCCAACCACGGCATTGCCGTGCAGGGCTATGTGCACGACACCATGCTGGAAAGCTATGTGCTGGAGGCACACAAGACCCATGGCCTGGAGGCCCTGGCCGAGCGCCACCTGGGCCGCCACGGCCTGAGTTACGAGGATCTTTGCGGCAAGGGTGTGCACCAGATTCCCTTTGCGCAGGTCGACGTGGCCAGGGCGGCCGAGTATTCCAGCGAAGACTCCGAGATGTGCCTGCACGTGCACGAGCTGCTGCAGCCGCGCCTGCAGGCCGACGCGGGGCTGGACTTCGTCTACCGCCAGATCGAGATGCCGGTGTCTCTGCTGCTGGCGCGCATCGAGCGCACCGGCGTGCTGATCGACGCGGCGCGCCTGCAGGCGCAGAGCCACGAGCTGGCGCAGCGCCTGGTGGCCATCGAGCAGCAGGCCTACGAGATCGCCGGCCAGCCCTTCAACATGGGCAGCCCCAAGCAGATCGGCGAGATCCTCTTCAACAAGCTGGGCCTGCCCGTGGTCAAGAAGACCGCCACCGGCGCGCCCTCCACCGACGAGGAAGTGCTGGACAAGCTGGCGGCCGACTACCCGCTGCCGGCCAAGATCCTCGAGTACCGCGGCCTGGCCAAGCTCAAGAGCACCTACACCGACAAGCTGCCGCTGATGGTCAATGCGCAGACGGGCCGGGTCCACACCTCCTACTCGCAGGCCGTGGCCGTGACCGGGCGCCTGGCCAGCAATGACCCGAATCTGCAGAACATCCCCATCCGCACCGCGGAAGGCCGCCGCGTGCGCGAGGCCTTCGTGGCGCCGCCGGGGCATGTGATCGTGAGCGCCGACTACTCGCAGATCGAGCTGCGCATCATGGCCCACATCAGCCAAGACCCGGGCCTGCTCAAGGCCTTCCAGGACGGGCTGGACGTGCACCGCGCCACCGCTTCCGAGGTCTTCGGCGTGCCGGTGGGCGAGGTCAGCAGCGAGCAGCGCCGCTATGCCAAGACCATCAACTTCGGCCTGATCTACGGCATGGGCGCCTTCGGCCTGGCCCAGTCCCTGGGCATCGAGCAGAAGGCGGCCAAGGACTACATCGACCGCTACTTCACCCGTTTTGCGGGCGTGAAGACCTATATGGACCAGACCCGCGAATCGGCCAAGGAACAGGGCTACGTCAAGACCTTGTTCGGCCGGCGCATCTACCTGCCAGAGATCAAGGGGGCCAACGGCCCGCGCCGCGCCGGGGCCGAGCGCCAGGCCATCAACGCGCCCATGCAGGGCACGGCGGCCGACCTGATCAAGCTGGCCATGATCGCGGTCCAGAAGGCGCTGGACGACGCCGGCAAGAAGAGCCGCATCGTGATGCAGGTGCATGACGAACTGGTGTTCGAGGTGCCTGAGGCAGAGTTGGACTGGATCCGCGCCGAGGTGCCGCGCCGGATGGCGGGCGTGGCCCAGCTTCAGGTGCCGCTGCTGGCCGAGGTCGGCGTCGGGGCGAACTGGGACGAGGCCCATTGACGCTCCCCTACCGGCTGCGCCGGCCTTGCAGGCCGCGCCAGGCCGCGCCAGGCCAGAGGCGTGGCCCTTCGGCAGGCACAAGCGCCAAGGCGTTTGTGTCCGGCCTCAGCCCCCCAGGGGGACGAGCCCGTAGGCCCGACGGAGCCGGATCCTCGGGCTCTGCGCGTGACGCCGGGCTGCGCCGGCGAGAGGGGCGGGTGCGATGCGGGCTCCGTTCGCCACTCAAGTGGGCGAGCCCATAGGCGAGACTGGCGCTTCGGGCTTCACAGTTTCAAGGCCGCGCGAGCGGCGCATGCAAGGTGATTGATGGATTTACCGTATGAACTGCAGATCGGCTGGCGCTACACGCGCGCGGGCCGGGGAGGGCGGCGCAACCGCTTCATCTCCTTCATCTCCGGGGTGTCGATGCTGGGCATCGCGCTGGGGGTGGCGGCGCTGATCATCGTGCTGTCGGTGATGAACGGCTTCCAGAAGGAGGTGCGGGACCGGATGCTGTCGGTGGTCTCGCACATCGAGCTGATGGGCTGGCAGGGCGAGAGCTTCCCGGACTGGCCTCAGCTGGCCGAGAAGGCGAAGCAGAACCCGCAGGTGAAGGCGGCGGCGCCCTTCGTGGCCAACCAGGTGCTGGTGGCGCGGGGCGAGGACATGCGTGGCGCCATCGTGCGTGGCATCGACCCTTCCCTGGAACCGGCCATGACGCCGCTGGCCGCCGAGCTCAAGGACACGGCGCTCAAGCGCCTGGTGCCCGGCGAGTTCGGCGTGCTGATCGGCGTGGAGATGGCCCGCGCGCTGCAGGTGCGCGAGGGCGACCGCATCACCCTGGCAGCGCCCACGGGCGACGTGACGCCGGCCGGCGTCTCTCCTCGCTTCAAGCAGTTCAAGGTGGTGGGCATCTTCAACGCCGGCCACTATGAGTACGACAGCGCTCTGGCACTCGTCCACATCCAGGACGCCCAGCGCTTCTTCCGCGTGGACGGCCCGACCGGCGTGCAGCTGCGCCTGTTTGACGTGCACCAGGCCCGCGAAGTGGGGGACCAGCTGGCACTGAGCTTCGGCCCCGCCCTGCGCGTGCGCGACTGGACCCGCACCAACGCCAGCTGGTACGACGCCGTGCAGTTGGAGAAGCGCATGATGCGCATCATCCTGACCCTCATCGTCGCAGTCGCTGCCTTCAACCTGGTTTCGACCCTGGTCATGACGGTGACCGACAAGCAGAGCGACATCGCCATCCTGCGCACGCTGGGTGCGAGCCCGCGTTCCGTGATGGGCATCTTCATGGTTCAGGGCGCGGCAGCCGGCGTGATCGGCACCGCCGGCGGCACGCTGCTGGGCCTGGTGACGGCCTTCAACATCGACGTCATCGTCCCTGCCATCGAGCGCCTCTTCAACACCAGCTTCCTGCCCAGCAGCGTCTACGTGATCAGCCGCATGCCCAGCGATCCACAATGGTCGGACATCCTCCCCATCGCCATCACCTCGCTGGTGCTGGCCTTCCTGGCGACGCTCTATCCCAGCTGGCGCGCCAGCCGGGTTCAACCGGCGGAGGCCCTGCGCTATGAGTGATCGTTCGACTGACGTGGTGCTGCAGGGCACCGGCCTGGGCCGCCGCTTCAAGGAAGGCAGCCTTGACGTCACGGTGCTCACGGGCGTGGAGGTCCACGTGCGCCGTGGGCAGACGCAGGCCATCGTCGGCGCCTCCGGCTCCGGCAAGAGCACGCTGCTGCACCTGCTCGGGGGGCTGGACGCTCCCAGCGCGGGTCGCGTCCAGCTGATGGGCCGCGACTTCGCGCAGATGAACCCGGCCGAGCAGGGCCGCTGGCGCAACGAGCACCTGGGCTTCATCTACCAGTTCCACCACCTGCTGCCCGAGTTCACGGCGCTGGACAACGTGGCCATGCCCCTGCGCATCCGCCGCATGCCCGAGGCCGAGGCGCGGGCGCAGGCGCGCGCCATGCTGGAGCGCGTGGGCCTGGGCCAGCGGGTGCAGCACCGCCCGGCCGAACTCTCCGGCGGCGAGCGCCAGCGTGTGGCCATCGCCCGCGCCCTGGTCAGCCGCCCGGCCTGCGTGCTGGCCGACGAGCCCACCGGCAACCTGGACCGCGGCACGGCCAATGCCGTCTTCGCGCTGATGCTGGAGCTGGCCGCCAGCCAGGGGACGGCCTTCGTGATGGTGACCCACGACCAGCAACTGGCCGCGCGCTGTGAAACCCGCTTGAACCTGGTAGGCGGCCGACTCCAGCAGGATTGAGGGCGGCCTGCAGTAGGATCGGTGCCCCACTGTCCCGGAGGCCTCATGTCTGCTGTACCGTCCCGCTACATCCTCAAGCTCAGCTGCCCTGATCGGGCCGGCATCGTGCATGCCGTGACGGGTTTCCTGCTGGAGCAGGGCGGCAACATCCTGACCTCGGCCCAGCACGGCGACGCCGACCATCAGCGCTTCTTCATGCGCATCGAGTTCGAATGCAGCCCTGCCTTGCCGGTGCCGGCGCTGCGCGAAGCCTTCGCGCCGCTGGCTCAGCGTCTGCAGATGGACTGGGAGCTGGTCGCGCGCGAAACCAAGACCCGCGTGCTGCTGCTGGTGTCCAAGCTGGGCCACTGCCTGAACGACCTGCTGTTCCGAGTGCAGACCAACCATCTGCCCATCGAGATCCCGGCCATCGTCTCCAACCACCGGGACTTCTACCAGCTGGCCGCCTCGCACAACATCCCTTTCCATCACTTCCCGTTGCTCAACGCCACGCCCGAGCAGAAGGCGGCCCAGGAGCGCAAGATCCGCGAGGTAATCGAGGAGAACCGCATCGACCTCGTCGTGCTGGCCCGCTACATGCAGATCCTCTCGGGCGAGATGTGCGAGTACCTCTCGGGTCGTGCCATCAACATCCACCACAGCTTCCTGCCCAGCTTCAAGGGCGCGCGGCCCTATCACCAGGCCCATGATCGCGGCGTCAAGCTGATCGGCGCGACCGCGCACTACGTGACCTCGGACCTGGACGAAGGACCCATCATCGAGCAGGAGGTCGCCCGCATCGACCACAGCATGCCGCCCGAGCAGCTGGTGGCCATAGGCCGTGATACCGAATGCATCACCCTGGCCCGAGCGATCCAATGGCATGCGGAGCATCGCGTGCTGATGAACGGCAACCGGACCGTCGTCTTCCGCTGAGGGCGGAGCGCCAGGCATGTGGATAGACACCCACTGCCACCTGGATGCGCCCGAGTTCGACGCCGACCGGGAGGCCGTCGTCGAGCGCGCCCGCGCCGCGGGGGTGGCTCAGCTCGTGATCCCCGCCGTGGCGGCTTTTGACTTCGAAGCCGCGCACGAGCTGGCGCACCGGCATGGCTTCGCCTACGCGCTGGGCATCCATCCGCTGTATGTGATGCAGGCCCAGGAGCAAGACCTGACCCTGCTGGCCGACCGGCTGCGAGCCTGGCGCGACGATCCGCGCCTGGTGGCCGTCGGCGAGATCGGGCTGGACTTCTTCGTGCCCGGGATCGACGCCGCGCGGCAGCAGCATTTCTATCTGGCGCAGCTCAAGCTGGCGCGGGAGCAGGGGCTGCCCGTGCTGCTGCACGTGCGACGCAGTGCCGACCCGCTGTTGGCGGGCTTGCGCCGCATCGCGGTGGCCGGCGGCATTGCGCACGCCTTCAACGGCAGCGAGCAGCAGGCCAGGGCCTTTGCGGCTCTGGGATTTCGCCTGGGCTTCGGCGGCACGCTGACCTTCGAACGCTCGCTGCAGATCCGCCGCCTGGCCGCGCAGCTGCCGGCCGAGTCCCTCGTGCTTGAAACTGATGCACCGGACATTCCGCCGCAGTGGCTCTACAAGACGGCGGCCCAGCGTGCGGCCGGCGAGTCCTGCCGCAACGAACCGGCCGAGCTGCCGCGCATTGGCGCCCAGTTGGCCACGCTGCGCGGCTGGAGTGTGGCGCAGACGGCGGCGCTGACCGCAGCCAATGCTCGCGCCGCTCTGCCGCGTCTGCCGGGCGCCGATGCGGAGGACAAAGGCGAGCCATGAACCCGTTGGAGCCCTTTCAAACCGCCTTCCTCCCGACCCTGCCCGCCCGGCTGATCCGCACCTGGCTGGCCGCCCGATCGCTGGCGCGGGGGCTGCCTGCCCCTGTGGACGAGTTCGGCGCCTATCGCGTGGACGTGCATTCGGCCGAGGAGGTGCGACGCTGGGTCTTCCCGGCGGTGTCGCCCGGCCTGGGCCAGTTGGCGCGCACGATCACGCAGCCCAGGCACTTGATCAAGCTCTGCGGCGAGCCCCGCGACCTGCTGGCCGCATTGCCCCCCGGCTGGCAGCTCGCCGCACGGGGGCATGTCATGAGTGGACCGGGCGGGATGCAAGCTCGGCCCAGCCCCGCGGGCTACCGGACCCGGGTGACCAGCGCCGCAGGCGTCACCGCCGTGCAGATCCTGGCGCCCGACGGTGCCCTGGCGGCCAGCGGGCATGCCGCCGAGTTGGACGGCGTCTTCATCTACGACCGCATCGTCACCGAGCCCGCGCACCAGCGGCGAGGCCTGGGGCGCCTGCTGATGCAGCAGCTGGGGGCCTGCAAGCGGGACGCGCAAGCCACGGAGCTGCTGGTGGCCACGGACCAGGGCCGGGCGCTCTACGAGGCCCTGGGCTGGTCCGTGCTGTCGGCATTCTCGACCGCAGCCCTGCCGGGCTGATCGGCCCGCCGGCCTCAGCGGTTGCGAGGTGACAGCGGCGTCTCCGGCACCGGATAGCCCGCGGCACCGAAGGTCGCGACCACCGCCTTGTGGGTGTCGAAGTAGACCTGCCAGTAGTGGTCCGTGTGGGTGTAGGGCCGCACGCAGAGCAGGGGGCCTTCCGGCGTGAAGCTGAGGATCTCGACATCCGGCGCCGGCGAGCTGGCCACGTTGGGAATCTGCGCCAGGGCGGCCTTCAGGCGGGCGATGGCGTCCAGCGGATCGACGCTGTTGGCGATCTTGGCCACGCAGTCCACGCGGCGGAAGGGCAGGCTCGAGAAGTTCTGGATGGTGTCGGAAAAGATCTTGTTGTTGCCCACGATGCTCTGCACGTTGTCCGGGGTGACCAGGGTGGTGCCGAACAGGCCGATCTCCAGCACCGTGCCCGTGACACCGCCCACCTGAACGAAGTCGCCCACCTTGAACGGCCGCAGCACCTGCATGAAGACGCCGGCTGCAAAATGGGTCAGCAAGCCGCCCCAGGCCGTGCCGATGGCCAGGCCCGCGCCGGCCAGCAGGGCGGCGAAGGAGGTGGTGTGGATCCCGAAAATGTCCAGGATGGCCAGCACCAGGATGATGTTCAGGATCACCGACAGAATCGAGCGCAGGTAGGTGGACAGCGTGGAGTCGATGCGCTTGCCGCGTTCCAGCGCAGCGCCCACCAGCCGCAGCACCAGGCTGATCACCCAGCGCCCGACGATCCATGCCGCCAGCGCAGCCAGGACCTTGAGTCCAAAATCCATGCCCTGGGTTCGCAGGAACTCCCAGACGGCTTCGGTATTCATCATTGCAATCCTCCGTGTTTTTGAGCAAATGACATGGCACGACGAACGCCGCCGACCCCCGGCCGGATGACAAGCGACGTGGCGTCTGGCGCTCTGGCCGCCTCGGCCATTGAAACGGCACCGGACCGTCCCGCGCTCCAGGGTTTGCCCGCGCTGGGCTCGCCCGCGGCGCGCTTGCTGGTGCTGGGCAGCTTTCCCAGTGTCGCTTCGCTGGCCGCACGGCAGTATTACGGCCATCCTCGCAACCAGTTCTGGCCCGTGCTGTCGTCGCTGTGGGGTCAGGACTTGCGCGCCATGCCTTACGAGCAGCGCTGCGCCTGGGTGGTCCGGCGCGGTTTGGCCATCTGGGACGTTTACGCCAGCTGCCAGCGCGAGGGCAGCCTGGACGCGGACATCAGGGCCGCGGTGCCCAATGATTTGCAAGCACTGGTGAACGGCATGCCGGGACTCCGGGCGATCGCTCACAATGGCGGGGAATCGGCGCGCAGCCTGCGCGTCACGCAAGCCCTCGGCCTGCCCGTGTTTCGCCTGCCTTCGACCAGCCCGGCCAATGCCAGCTGGAGCTTCGAGCGCAAGCGCGAGGCCTGGCGCGAGGTCTTTGCATTTGCCGGATTGTTGGATGAGCACGAAGAAGAAATCGGAAAGGGCGGCCACGCGCACGGCCAGCCCTGAATGGACGCACGCCACGCTGTCGGAGTTCGACGGGGTCCGCTTCCTGCACCTGGACAGCATCTGGGTTCAGGGGGCGATGCGCATCCGCAAGCCCCAGGTGCTCGAGCTGGAATA
The DNA here is from genome assembly GCA_041905785.1 of Burkholderiaceae bacterium. GTDB lineage: Bacteria > Pseudomonadota > Gammaproteobacteria > Burkholderiales > Burkholderiaceae_C > Roseateles_B. The sequence continues at coordinate 5,181 of JAYRKJ010000021.1, read as the reverse complement.
CGTCCAGCGCATGATGGCCTGGATGCTGTGGCGCGACAGCGAGTCCCTGCGTGAAGGCCACGCCGTCCAACTGGGCCTGGGGGCCGCGGCGCTCACTCGCTTCAGCCATAAGGTGCTGCGCATGCAGACGACGGCGGTGGAGATCAACCCCACCGTGATCGCCGCCTGCCGCAGCTGGTTTCATCTGCCCGAGGACGACGCGCGACTCACCGTGCTCAACCAGGACGCCGCGCGCTGGGTGGCCGATCCGGCCCATCTGCAGACCGTGCAGGTGCTCAACGTCGACCTGTACGACCACGACGCGGCATCGCCTGTGCTGGACGACGAGGACTTCTACGCTGCCTGCCGCGGCGTGCTGGCTGACGGCGGCCTGATGACGGTCAACCTGTTCGGGCGCGCCGCCAGCTTCGCCCGCAGCGCCGCACGCATCGCGCGCGTGTTTGGCAGCGACCAGGTCTGGAGCCTGGCGCCCACCAAGGAGGGCAACACGGTGGTGGTGGCTGCCCGGGGCGTGCAGGTGCCGGAGCGCGAAGAATTGGAGCGCCGCGCCCTTAAGATCGAAGAGCGCTACGGCAGCTACGGCCTGCCTGCGCGCAAATGGCTGCGGCTGGTGCGGCCTTTGCCGTTGAGTGTCATCAGCCGGATGGGGGAGATTGAATGAGTGTGCCCCTCGCCCTGCCTCGCGTCGCTGAACGCGCGCGAGTCCGGTCGGTCCCCCGAGGGGACGGCTATGCCGGCGGCATTCAGCCGCCCGCATCGCCAGGACGGGCCGGCTTGGGAGCGGCCCTGCGCTCGGCCCGGCACTCGGCCAGAAACGAGGCGCGGTCCTTGGCCGGCCCGGCGTCGGCTGAACGCGCGCGAGTCCGGTCGGTCCCCCGAGGGGACGGCGATGCCGGCGGCATTCAGCCGCCCGCATCGCCAGGACGGGCCGGCTTGGGAGCGGCCCGGCGCTCGGCCCGACACGCGGCCCGACACGCGGCCCGACACGCGGCCAACAACGCGGCGGGGCCCTTGGCCGGCCTGATGCTGTTGAGCATTCGGAGTGGATCGTTGACATGAACAGTGCTTCCAAGAGTGAATCCTCTGCGGTGGCCCAGCCTGCTGGGCGCCTTGAGTGGCGGCTGCTGCTGCGCTGGTTGCAGGAGGACGGACTCATCGATGCAGAGGCCGCTCAACGTGTGGCGCAGCGCTTCGGCGCGGGCGACAGCGCGCAGCACCCCCTGTTGCGGCTGGCGGGCGCCGGTCTGCATCGGCCGTCCAACGGCAAGCTCCTGGACGTGGAAGCCCTGACGGCGTGGCTGGCTGAGCGCGCGCATTTGCCCTACCTGCGCATCGATCCGCTGAAGGTGGATGTGGGCCGCGTGTCCGATGTGATGTCCGTCAGCTATGCCGAAGCCAAGCGCTGCCTGCCCATCCAGTTCGGCCTGGTGGACATTACCATTGCCACCAGCGAACCCTTCGACATCGGCTGGGTCTCGCAGATCGAGTCTCACACCCGCAAGCAGGTCAAGCTGGTCGTCTCCAGTCCCAACGAGATCGCTCGCTACACCACCGAGTTCTTCACGCTCGCCAAATCCGTCCGTGCGGCGGCCAAGGCGGGCGAGGTGTCGCCTACGGCCAGCTTCGAGCAGTTGGTCGAACTGGGCCGCAGCAACAAGCAGCTGGATGCCAACGACCAAGGCATCGTGCAGGTGGTCGACTGGCTCTGGCAGTACGCCTTTGACCAGCGCGCCAGTGACATCCACCTGGAGCCGCGCCGCGAGATGGGGCTGATCCGCTTCCGGATCGACGGCGTGCTGCATACGGTCTACCAACTGCCGCCGACCGTGCTGAGCGCGATGACCTCGCGCATCAAGCTGCTGGGCCGCATGGACGTGGTCGAGCGGCGCCGTCCGCTGGACGGCCGCATCAAGACGCGCAACCCGTTGGGAGAAGAGGTGGAAATGCGGCTCTCGACGCTGCCCACGGCCTTCGGCGAAAAGATGGTGATGCGCATCTTCGACCCGGACAATGCGGTCAAGGACCTGAGCGAGCTCGGCTTTTCCCGGCACGATGCCAAGCGCTGGAACCAGTTGGTGGCCCATGCGCACGGCATCATCCTGGTCACGGGGCCGACCGGCAGCGGCAAGACCACCACGCTGTACTCCACGCTGAAGCGCCTGGCGACGGAGGAAGTCAACGTCTGCACCATCGAGGACCCGATCGAGATGATCGAGCCGGCCTTCAACCAGACCCAGGTGCAGACGGCCATCGATTTCAGCTTCGCGGAGGGCCTGCGGGCCCTGATGCGACAGGATCCGGACATCATCATGGTCGGCGAAATCCGCGATCTGGAAACGGCCGAGATGGCCATCCAGGCCTCGCTGACCGGGCATCTGGTCTTCAGCACCCTGCACACCAACGATTCGGTCTCAGCCGTGACCCGGCTGCTGGACCTGGGCGTGCCGGCCTATCTGATCAATGCCACCGTGATCGGGGTGCTGGCGCAGCGCCTGGTGCGCACCTTGTGCGAGCACTGCAAGCAGCCGGATGACAGCGTGACCGCGGACACCTTGAACGAGACGCTCAAGCCCTGGCGCATGAACGGCAAGGTCCATGCCTACAAGCCGGTGGGCTGTCTGGAATGCCGCAACACCGGCTTCCGCGGCCGGGCCGGGCTGTATGAGCTGCTGATGCTCAGCGAGGGGGTGCGCAAGCATCTGCACGCCCAGGCCGACATCGCAGCCATGCGCCGGCAGTGCATGCAGGAAGGGCTGCGGCCGTTGCGCCTGGCCGGCGCCATGAAAGTGGCGGAAGGCCAGACCACCCTGGACGAGGTGCTGCGCAGCACGCCGCAGTGGGAGCACTGAGCGCTGCGCGCCGCGGCGGCGAGGCCTGGCGCTTACGTGGAAACCACAGACGGCCGCCCCTCGGCGGCTGCCTAGAATCCTTCGACAACTGCATGAGAGGCGCTCTGTGAAGATCAAGAGCCAAAGAGACTTCTGGTCGGGTCTGTTGTTTCTGCTGGTCGGCCTGGCCTTCGCCTGGGGCGCCACCGAGTACAACTTCGGTTCCTCCGCAAAACCGGGCCCCGGCTACTTCCCCTTCGGCCTGGGCATGTTGCTGGCCCTGCTGGGCGCACTGGTTCTCTTCAAGGCCGTGACCATCGAGTCGCCGGATGGGGACCCCATAGGCGCGATCGCCTGGCGGCCGCTGCTGATCATCGTCGGCGCCATCGCTCTGTTCGGCCTGGCCTTGCCCAAGCTGGGACTGGTGGTGACGCTGCCGCTGCTGATCGTCGTGTCGTCTCTGGCTGGCGACGAGTTCCATTGGAAGGACGCCCTGATCAGCTCCGTCGTGCTGACGGCCGGCAGCTGGGTGATTTTCGTGTGGGGGCTGAAGCTCACCATCCCCGTATGGCCCGTGTTCCTGGCTTGAGGAGTGTTCATGAGCTTGCTTGACAACCTGCTGCTGGGCTTCCAGACCGCACTGACCTTCCAGAACCTGCTCTACGCCTTCATGGGTGCCATGCTGGGCACGCTGATCGGCGTGCTGCCCGGGCTCGGCCCCGTGGCCACCATCGCGATGCTGCTGCCGTCCATCTACTCGCTGGACGCCACGCCCGCGCTGATCATGCTGGCGGGCATCTATTACGGGGCCCAGTACGGCGGCTCGACCACAGCCATCCTGATCAATGTGCCCGGAGAGTCCAGCTCGGTGGTCACGGCCATCGACGGCTACCAGATGGCGCGCCAGGGCCGCGCCGGGGCCGCCTTGGCGGTGGCGGGACTGGGGTCCTTCTTCGCCGGCTGCGTTGGTACCGTGATCATCGCGGCCTTCGCCCCGCCCCTGACCGAGATGGCCTTCAAGTTTGGCCCGGCCGAGTATTTCTCGCTGATGGTGCTGGGCTTGATTGGCGCCGTGGTGCTGGCTTCTGGGTCGTTGATCAAGGCCGTCGCCATGATCGTTCTGGGGCTGCTGTTGGGGCAGATCAATACAGACGTGATCTCCGGCACGCCCCGCTTCTCCCTTGACATCCCGGAGCTGTCGGACGGCATCGGCTTCGTGGTGATCGCGATGGGCGTGTTCGGTTTCGGCGAGATCATCGCCAACCTTGGGCGGCCCGCCGAGCATCGCGAGGTCTTCACCAAGGAGGTGAAGGGGCTGTGGCCCACCAAGGAAGACTTCAAGGAGGCCTGGCCTTCGGTGCTGCGCGGCACGGCGCTGGGTTCGGTGCTGGGCGTGCTGCCGGGCGGCGGCGCCCTGCTGGCTTCGTTTGCGGCCTACACCTTGGAAAAGAAGATGGTGCGCAATCCTCGGCATCCTTTCGGCAAGGGTGCCATCCAGGGTGTGGCAGGGCCGGAAAGCGCCAACAACGCCGGTGCGCAAACCAGCTTCATCCCCATGCTGACCTTGGGCATCCCGCCCAATGCCGTGATGGCCCTGATGGTAGGCGCCATGACCATCAAGGGCATCCAGCCGGGGCCGCAGGTGATGACGAGCAACCCACAGTTGTTCTGGGGGCTGATCGCCTCCATGTGGGTAGGCAACCTGATGCTGGTGGTGCTGAACCTGCCCTTGATCGGCATGTGGATCAAGTTGCTGACCGTGCCCTATCGCTTTCTGTTCCCTGCCATCGTGGTGTTTTGCTGCATCGGCACCTACACGCTGAACAACAACAGCTTCGATGTCTACCTCACTGCTGTGTTCGCGCTGCTGGGCTATGTGTTTTACAAGCTCAGCTGCGAGCCGGCGCCGCTGCTGCTGGGCTTCATCCTGGGGCCCATGATGGAAGAGAACCTGCGCCGCGCCCTGCTGCTGTCGCGCGGGGACTGGAGCACCTTCGTCAGCCGGCCGCTTTCCGCGGGACTGCTGGCCGCAGCGCTGCTGCTGGTGGTGGTGGTCATGCTGCCCTCCATCCAGAGCAAGCGGGAAGAGGCCTTCCAGGAAGACTGAGAAGAAATTCTTTCGAATCTCTTGCGTGAGCCGAAAAAGCTGTGCTACAGTCTAAGGCTTCGCTGCTGATGCAGTGCTTCGAAACGAAGCGCAACACGGAGGTGGCGAAGACGCAGAGGGATTTCGATCTGGATGCGGGGCGAGAACTGATGAGTTCGCTGAATGTTTCGCCAGGCGTTGAAAACTGTTGAAAAACAAATTTCAAAAAACGCTTGACGATACGAAAGAAATTCAGTCATAATCTCG
>JAYRKJ010000039.1:0-2145 GCA_041905785.1 Burkholderiaceae bacterium | reverse complement strand
CAGCGCCTGGGCCATCAGCGCGCAGACGTCCTGCGCGCGACCCGGTCCGGCCACCTGCGCGGTCAGCATCAGTCCGGCGCCGCTGTCGTCCACGTCCATGTTGAACGGGTAGTTGCTGCTTTCTTCCGAGTACACCAGCTCCAGGCCGAGCTCCTCTGACCATCGCTGAGGCAGCGTCTCGATGTCCTGGCTGTGCCGGTAGTTCAGGAGCGCGCTGAACAGCGCCTTGTCGCCGGGCAGTTCGCTGCAGCGCTTGGCCAGGGACAGGGGGGCATGCTCATGCTGCAGCAGCCGGGCGAGGTCGACGTGGGCCTGCAGCAAGGTGTCAGAAGCGTCCTTGCCGTTCAAGCGAATCCGCAATGGCAGGGTGTTGATGTAGAGCCCCAGCGCGCGGTCTGCACCCGGTCCGGCCTGCATGCGCCCGAACATCACCGTGCCGAACACCACATCCTCTCGACCTGAAAGCGCGCCCAGCACCATGGCATAGGCCAGATGGCACACACTGGCCATGCTCTGACCGCGGGAACGAGCCAGCGTTCGCAGGCTGGAGACCAAGGACCTGTCGACTTGCCGCTGAGCCTGCTCGATGCCCAGGCCACTCCCCATCACATCGTCAAGCCCGTAGGGGGTCGTTGGCTCGTCAATGCCCGCCAGCATCTGGCGGAAGAAGCGTTCGTGCGCTTCGCGAGGCATCGCGAGCCTTGTCTGCGCCACATAGTTGCGGTAGGGCTGCGGGGGTGTCAGCAGATCTTCGCGCCCCATCATGAGCGCCTCGATCTCTTGCTGCACTGTGTCCAAGGCGGTGTGATCAATGGCCAGGTGCTGCACCAGCAAGGCCAGCAGCCAGGGCTCCCCATCCGTGGCGGGGTCGAGCTCCCGGGCAACGCGCGCCTGCAGCATGGGCGCCTGGCGCACGTCCAGGCGTAGATGGCGCGGATCGGATTGGCGCACCATCTCCGTGCTGCGCATGGACGGTAGCTCCAACACCGGAAGCGACGCGGAGCGCTGCACCAGCTGGATGGGCTCCGGCAGTGCCTCCCAATGCACCGAGCTGCGCAGAACGTCATGGCGATCGATGACGCGTTGCAAGGCCGACAAGTAGCCGTCCAGCTGATCCCGACGCCTGAAGCGCATCACGCTGCGCAGCAGATAGACGTCTCCCCGCTCCTCCATCAGGTGATGAAAGAGCATGCCCTCTTGAAGCGGTGCCAGCGGGTAGATGTCCTGAATGTTGGCAGCGCCGCCAGGAACCTGTCCGGTCAATCCATCAATCTGTGCCTGCGTCAGCCGCACCAAGGGCAGCATTTCAGGTCGGATCGTCGTGGCGCCTTCGGGGATCGCCGCAGGTGGAGCAATCACCTGGCCACCGCTCTGCACGCTGATCGCACCGCTCTTCAGCTCGGCGATCAGCGCAGCCTTGTTCTGGCGCAGGAGTGTCAGCAGCTCCTGGTCATCGAGGACTCCCTCCTCCGCCTTGACCGAAAGTTCATCTCCCTTCAAGGAGAGGGCAAGGCCCCGGGCATTCAAGCTGCGCAGAAGCTCGGCAGTGGTCATAGAACGATTTCCCTGATTCGTTTGGTGCCGGCAGCAAAGCGCGCCAGCGTCGGTGACTGGAACAAAGTCGAGGCGTCGGCGCTCAGCGACGCCTGGCGCATGCGCTCAAGCAGGCGAAGCGTCAAGAGCGAGTGCCCACCCAGTTCGAAGAAGTTGTCATGCCGCCCCACCAAGGGCCGGCCCAGAAGTTCCGACCAGATGGCGGCAAGCTCGGCTTCAATGGACCCCTCCGGCGCGACATAGCGTTCGGTGTGGAAGGCACTGTCGTCCGGGGGCGGCAGCGCCTTCCGGTCCAGCTTCCCATTGAGTGTGATCGGAAGTTGTGGCAGCCAGACGAAGGCGCTGGGCACCATGTAATCGGGCAGTTCGCCGGCCAGGTACTCGCGCAGTTGCTGTGGCGACAGCGGCGTCGCTGCGTCACCCAGGGTGTAGTAGGCCACCAGGCGTTTGTCGCCGGTCTCGGTCTGGTCCACCACGACGGCGGCTTGCGCCACCGCCGGGTGCTCCTGCAGCCGGCTCTGCACCTCGCCGGGCTCCACGCGGAAGCCCCGCAGCTTGACCTGCTGGTCGCGCCGGCCCATGAACTCCAGG
>JAYRKJ010000034.1:0-12045 GCA_041905785.1 Burkholderiaceae bacterium | reverse complement strand
GACTCGGGGCAGGGTCTGGCGCAGGGCACTCTCAAGCAGGCTCATCAAGCAAAAAGGGGAACGTGTTGTACACATTCCCCTTCTACCTGATCAGCTGGCCTTTGGGCTTAACTGACTGGCATTGGCCTTCGTGGCCGCTTTGGTCATTGGGCCCCGGAGGGCGAGGGGTCTCGGTTCAGCCCTCGCGCCGCAACGCCGGGAACAGGATCACGTCACGGATGCTGGGGGAGTCGGTGATCAGCATCATCAGGCGGTCGATGCCGATGCCGCAGCCGCCGGTCGGGGGCATGCCGTATTCCAGGGCGCGGATGAAGTCGGCGTCGTAGTACATGGCCTCGTCGTCGCCGGCTTCCTTGTTGGCCACCTGGGCCTGGAAGCGCGCGGCCTGGTCCTCGGCATCATTCAGCTCGGAGAAGCCGTTGGCGTACTCGCGGCCGGTGATGAAGAGCTCGAAGCGCTCGGTGATCTTGGGGTTGGTGTCGGAGGCGCGGGCCAGTGGCGAGACCTCGACGGGGTAGTCGATGATGAAGGTGGGCTGCCACAGCTTTTCCTCGACCACGGCCTCGAACATGCCGAACTGCAGCTCGGGCAGCGTCCAATGCTTGGGGGCTTCCTCGCCCAGGTCCTTGAGCTTGGCGCGCAGCACCTCGGCGTCGTCGGCCTCGGCCGGGCTCAGGCCGGCGTGCACCACCAGGGAGTCGCGCACCGAGAGGCGGGCGAAGGGCTCGTCCAGGTGCACGTCCTTGCCGGCGTAGGTGACCCGGGCGTTGCCGGTGGCGGCGCGCGCGGCATGGCGCAGCACCTCCTCGGTGAAGTCCATCAGGTCATGGTGCGTCCAGTAGGCCGCATAGAACTCCATCATCGTGAACTCGGGGTTGTGCCGGACCGAGATGCCCTCGTTGCGGAAGTTGCGGTTGATCTCGAACACGCGCTCGAAGCCGCCCACGATCAGGCGCTTGAGGTAGAGCTCGGGCGCGATGCGCAGGAACATCTCCTGGTCCAGCGCGTTGTGGTGGGTCACGAAGGGCTTGGCATTGGCACCGCCGGGGATGGGGTGCAGCATGGGCGTCTCGACCTCCAGGAAGCCGTGCTCGACCATGTAGCCGCGAATGGAGGCCACGGCCTTGGAGCGGGCCACGAAGCGGGCGCGGGCGTGCTCGTCGGTGATCAGGTCCACATAGCGCTGGCGGTACTTCTGCTCCTGGTCCGTCATGCCGTGGAATTTGTCCGGCAGCGGGCGCAGGCTCTTGGTCAGCAGGCGCAGCACGCTCACGCGCACCGACAGCTCGCCGGTCTTGGTGCGGAACAGCGTGCCTTCGGCGCCGACGATGTCGCCCAGGTCCATGTGCTTGAAGCTCTCGTAGACCTCCTCGCCCACGCCGTCCTTGGTCACGAAGAGCTGGATGCGCCCGGTGGCGTCCTGCAGCGTGCCGAAGGAGGCCTTGCCCATGATGCGCTTGAGCATCAGGCGGCCCGCCACGCTGACCTTCACCGCCTGCGGCTCCAGCTCTTCATTGGCGATGTCGCCATAGCGCTGGGCCAGGGGCAGGGCGCGGTGCTGGGGCTTGAAATCGTTGGGGAAGGGGACGGCGGTCTTGGCGCGCAGGGCGGCCAGCTTCTCGCGGCGCTCGGTGATGAGCTGGTTCTCGTCCTGGGCGGGCGCGGCGTGGTGCGGCTGGGCGGGGGTGTGCTGGGTCATGCTCAACTCGTTGAATTTGCTGCGATTTTAGGCGCTTCCGCGAAGGCGGCCTCGTAGAATCGGACCCTTCGCCCTTGACGGTCGTCCATGAACCCCGAAAACCGCTCCCCTTTGCCTTCGCCAGATCGCAAGATCCGGTTCGCCCTGGCCGGCTGCGGCCGGATCTCGAAGAACCACTTCGAGGCCCTGGCCCGGCATGCGGACCGGGCCGAGCTCGTGGCCGTCTGCGACACCCGGCCCGAGGCGCTGCAGGCTGCGGTCGAGCAGACCGGTGCGCAGGGCTTCGGCTCGCTGGATGCACTGCTGGCGGGCAGCGATGCCGACGTCGTCGTGCTGGCCACGCCCTCCGGGCTGCACCCGCAGCAGGCCATGCAGGTGGCCCGCGCCGGGCGCCACGTCCTGTCAGAAAAACCCATGGCCACCAAGTTCGAGGAGGGCATGGCCATGGTGCGCGCCTGCCGCGACGCGGGCGTCAAGCTCTTCGTGGTCAAGCAGAACCGGCTCAACGCCACGGTGCAGCTGGTGAAGCGCGCCATCGAGCAGGGCCGCTTCGGGCGCATCTACCTGAGCACGGTCAACGTCTTCTGGACCCGCCCGCAGAGCTACTACGACGCCGCCAAGTGGCGCGGCCGCTGGGACCTCGACGGCGGGGCCTTCATGAACCAGGCCAGCCATTACGTGGACCTGCTGGACTGGCTGGTGGGCCCGGTGGACAACGTCCATGCCTACACCGCCACCCTGGCCCGCGACATCGAGGCCGAGGACACCGGCGTGATGAGCCTGCGCCTGCGCCACGGCGGCCTGGCCAGCATCAACGTCACCATGCTGACCTGGCCGCAGAATCTGGAAGGCTCGATCACCATCCTCGGCGAGAAGGGCACCGTGCGCATTGGCGGCACCGCGGTCAACAAGATCGAGCACTGGCAGTTCGCCGAGCCGCATGAGGACGATGCCCAGGTGGCCGCCAGCTCCTATGAGACCGGCAGCGTCTACGGCTTCGGCCATCCGCTGTACTACGACAACGTCATCCGCACGCTGCGCGGCGAGGCGCACGCCGAAGTCGACGGCTATGAAGGCCTGCGCTCGCTGGAGATCCTCATTGCCGCGTATCGCTCGGCCCGCGACGGCCAGCGTGTCGGCCTCCCCCTTGTCTTCTGATCCCGCCGCCATGAGCTACTGGAAACACGACAGCGCCATCGTCGATGAAGGTGCGCAGCTGGGCGAGGGCACCAAGGTCTGGCACTTCGCGCATGTGAGCCCGGGTGCCCGCATCGGCGCGCGCTGCGCGCTGGGGCAGGGCGTCTACGTGGGCAATGACGTGCTGATCGGCGACGGAGTCCGCATCCAGAACAACGTCTCCGTCTACGACGCGGTGACGCTGGAGGACGAGGTCTTTTGCGGCCCCAGCATGGTCTTCACCAACGTCTACAACCCGCGCGCCGCGGTGGCCCGCAAGAACGAGTACCGTCGCACCCTGGTGCGCCGCGGCGCCACGCTGGGGGCCAACTGCACCATCGTCTGCGGCGTCACCATCGGTGCGCACGCCTTCGTCGGCGCCGGCGCCGTGGTGCAGAAGGATGTGCCCGACTTCGCCTTGGTAGTGGGCGTCCCGGCCCGCCGCATCGGCTGGATGAGCCGCTTCGGCGAGCGTCTGGCCTTCGGCGCCGACGGTCGCGCCACCTGCCCGCAGACGGGCGATGTGTATGAACTGCAGGACCAGCGCTGCGTGCTGGTCCAGGAAGGAAAACTCCCGTGAGCACAGCCGGCAATGCACTGCCCTTCATCGACCTCAAGGCCCAGTACGCCGCTCTGAAGGACCGCATCGCCCAGCGCATGCAGGCCGTGCTGGACCATGGCCAGTACATCATGGGGCCGGAAGTGAAGGAGCTGGAACAGGCCCTGGCCGCCTATGTGGGCGTGAAGCACTGCATCACTGTCGCCAGCGGCACCGAGGCCCTGCTGATCGCGCTGATGGCCCTGGACCTGCAGCCGGGCGACGAGGTCATCACCACGCCCTTCACCTTCGCGGCCACGGCCGAGGTCATCGTGCTGCTGGGCGGCGTGCCGGTTTTCGTGGACATCGAGCCCGACAGCTGCAACATCGACGCCCGGCTGATCGAGGCCGCCATCACGCCGCGCACCCGCGCCATCATGCCGGTCAGCCTGTACGGCCAGGTGGCGGACATGGACGAGATCAATGCCATCGCCGCACGCCATGGCCACATCCCGGTGATCGAGGACGCTGCGCAGAGCTTTGGCGCCAGCTATGGTGGCAAGAAATCCTGCGGCCTCTCCACCTGGGGCGCCACCAGCTTCTTCCCCAGCAAGCCCCTGGGCTGCTATGGCGACGGCGGCGCACTGTTCACCGACGACGACGCGCTCGCCCAGGCCGCGCGCGAGATTCGCGTCCATGGCCAGAGCCAGCGCTACACCCACACACGGCTGGGTGTCGGCGGCCGCATGGACACGCTGCAATGCGCCATCGTGCTGGCCAAGCTGGAACGCTTTGACTGGGAGATCCAGCAGCGCCTGGCCATCGGCGAGCGCTACCAGGACCTGCTGGCCGGCCTGCCGGTGCAGCGCCTGGCGGTGCGCGGCGACCGCGACTGCGTCTGGGCCCAGTTCACACTGCTGGTGGACAGACGCGAGGCCCTGATTGCGCAGCTGAATGCCGCCGGCATTCCCTCCGCCATCCACTATCCCAAGCCCCTGCACCTGCAGCCGGCCTATGCGCAGCGCTGCCGCGCGCCGGCCCCGCTGCCGCAGGCGGAGGCCGCTGCGGCCCGCGTGCTGAGCCTGCCCATGAGCGCGGACCTGCAGCCAGCGCAGCAGGACCAGGTGATCGCGGCGCTGCGCGCGGCGCTGGCCTGATAGCCGCCATGCTGCTGGGCTACCGCCTCGACGCCTTGCGTGCCCGTGTGCGTGCCCGCTGGCTGGGTTTGCTGGGCCTGGCCGTGGGCGCTGGCGTGCAGGTGCATCCCGGGGCACGCCTGCGTCATGGCAAGGGCAGCGCCATCGGTGAGGGCAGCATCCTGTACCGCGGTGTGCAGATCCTGGCTACGGCGGGCGGACGCTTCATCATTGGACGGCACAGTCATCTGGCGCCGGGGGCCTATGTACTGGTCGGGGCGCAGCAGCTGCAGATCGGCGACGACGTCGCCATCGGCCCGGGGCTGATGCTGTTCTGCGAATCCAACGATGCGCGCGGGCCGGGACTCTTTCGCCAGCAGTACCGCCGGGCGGATGTGCGCATCGGCAGCAACGTCTTCCTCGGCGCCCGCGTCACGGTGCTGCCGGGCGCGGTGATTGAAGACCATGTCGCCGTGGCCGCTCACGCGGTGGTCAGCGGGCACCTGGCCTCAGGCTGGCTCTACGGCGGCACGCCTGCCCGCGCCCTGCGGCGGCTGGATGGCGCTGAAGGGTTGTCAGCATGAAGAGCCATGTCGCCGGCGCGCTGCGCTGGCGGGACTTCATCGCGGCGAGCCTGCAGGCGCTGCTCGACAGCGAGGCCGCGCTGCTGAAGTTCCGCAGTGCGTTTGCTGCCAGCCTGGGCCTGGATGTGGCGCGCGTGACCCTGTTCGGCAGCGGGCGCAGCGCGCTGCACGCCCTGGTGGCCGGGCTGGAGCTGCCGGCCGACGCCGAGGTGCTGCTGCCGGGCTATACCTGCGTCGTCGTCCCCAATGTCTTCTTGCATCTGGGCCTGCCGGTCCGCTACGTGGACATCGCACCAGACGGCTGGAATCCTGATCCCGAGGCGATCGCCCAGGCGATCACGCCGCGCACGGCCCTGGTGGTGCTGCCGCACAATTTCGGCCTGTGCATGGCAGGCATCGAAATGCTGCGCGAGCGCTTCCCGGGGCTTGTCTTCGTGGAAGACGCCGCCCATGCCTGGGGCAGCCGGGACGCCGACGGCCGCCTGGCGGGCACGCGTGCGCAGGCAGCCTTCTTCAGCTTCGAGTACTCCAAGCCGCTCACGACCGGCATCGGCGGCGCCCTGGTGCTGAACGACGTGACGCTGCGCGCACGCATGGCCAGCCGCCTGCCGGTGCTGCGTGCGCCCTCACGGGGTCAGGTCTTGCGGCAAATCCTGACCCTGACCTGGCACCGCCTGGGCCAGACCCTGCCCGGCGGCGCGCTGCGCGCCCTCACCAGACTGCTGCGCTGGCCTGCGCGTGCGGCGGGCGCGGTGGCGCGGACGCCGGACACCGAACTCAGCGGTGACTCGGCACCAGACTACGCCCTGGGCCTGCGCCCCTGGTCGGCCGCCCTCGGTCGGCAGCAGGCGCTGCGCGCCGAGGAGGCCTGGGCTGCGCGGCGGCGGCAGGTCAAAGTCTATGACGCCCTGCTCGCAGGCGCGACCGGCTGGACCCTGCCGCGCCATGGCGCAGGCGAGGTGCTGCTTCGCTACCCGGTTCGCATCGACGATCCGGCCCGGCGCACCGCCGTGATGCGCGGCCTGGAGGCGCTGGACATCGTGCCCGGCGTCTGGTTCGACGACGTGGTGCATCCGGCCGGCAGCCTGCGTTACGGCTATGAGCCCGGCGCCTGCCCGCAGGGCGAGGCAGCGGCGCGTGCCGTGCTGAACCTGCCGCTGGGCCTGCATGCCGATCTCTCGCCGCGCCAGCAGCAGGGCCTTCGTGCGCTGGCGCAAGGGCGGTCCGCATGAGCCTGCGGCAACGCTTCGCGCAGCTGGCCTCGGCCGCGGCCATCAGCCAGGCCATCCCGCTGCTGATGGCGCCTCTGCTGACGCGCCAGTTCGGCCCTGAAGCGCTGGGGCACTGGGCGCTCTTTGCCGCGCTGGCCGCCAACCTCGCGACGGTGGCCAATCTGCGCTATGAGTACGCCGTCCTGCTGCCGCGCCGTGTGGGTGAGGCGGCGCTGCTGCTGGAGCTGAGCCTGTGGGTGGCCGCGGTGATGGGCCTGCTCGCCCTGGCGATCAGCCTGGCCCTGCTGATGGGCGCACCCGTGCCGGGCGGGCGCAGGGCGGGCTTGTCCGCCCTGCGCCCGGCCCTGCTGGCCTTGGGGCCGGTGGTCGCGCTGGCCGGCTTCCAGCAGGCGATGACGCTGTGGGCCAACCGCCAGGGGCGCTTCGGACTCATCGGGCAGGCGCGCGTGCTGCAGCAAGGCGGGCTGGCCGTGGCGCAGGGCCTGGCCATGCTGGCGGGCTGGACGACGGCGGCCGCGCTGGTCCTGGCGCAGCTGCTGAGCGCCGTGCTGGCGCCCCTGTGGCTGCAGGCCACGGGCCTGCGGCTGCGTTGGCGGCGCCCGCGGACGCTGATCGCCGGGCGGCGCCATGTGCGGCACCTGCGCCGCGTGGCCGAGGCGCAGCGCCAGTTTCCGCTCATCAACAGCCCGCATGCCTTCGTCAATGCGCTGCAGGAGACCGTGGTGCTGGCCTTCATTACCGCCTGGGCGGGCGCTGCAGTGGCGGGCTATTACGCGATGATGGTGCGCCTGGTGAAGGCGCCCGCCAGCCTGATCGGTGGGGCGCTGTCGGAGGTGCTGCTGTCCACGCTGGCCTCAGACTGGCGTGGCGGAAAGAGCCTGCGTCCGCGGCTGGGCCGCAGCCTGTGGGCCCTGGCCGGCTTGGCGCTGCCGGGCATGGTCTTGCTGATGATCACGGGCCCCGCGCTCTTCGCTTGGGTGCTGGGTGAGCAGTGGCGCGTGTCCGGCGAACTGGCCCGCTGGTTCGCGCCCTATGTCGCCGCGCATTTCATCGCGGCGCCCTTGACGGTGGCACCCATGGTGACGGGCCGCCAGGCCGGCGCCCTGGTCTTCAGCCTCGCGGGCAATGCGCTGTACATCGCGGTGCTGGGCCTGGTGCTGGGGCAGGGCGGCGCGCTGCGCGAGGCACTGGGCTGGGTATCGCTGGTGCTGCCTTTGTACTTCGCGGCACTGCTGGCCTGGATCTGGCGCGGCAGCGTGCCCTCGTCGATGTCCACACAACAAGGAGCTCGTGCGTGAAGCTGGTCCTGATCGGCGACGGCGAAAGCCCGCATCTGCTCAAGTGGGCGCGCGCCCTGGCGGCGGTGCCGGGCTTGCAGCTGTACGCCGCCTCCTCGCGCGGTTTCCCCCAGCCTTTCAAGGCCATCGTTCCCGCCGAGCGGCGCCTGGTGCTGGGCACGGACCCGCGCCACGGGGGCGGCAATGTGGCCGTGCTCAAGACCTTGCCGGCGCTGGGCCGCTGGCTGGCGGAGCTCGATGCCGACTGGCTGCATCCGCACTACCTCACCTCGCACGGCACGCTGGCCTGGGCGGCCAAGCGCGGCTGGCGGCTGCGGGCGAAGATCGCGGGCTCGGCCTGGGGCAGCGACATCCTCGTGACGCCGCAGCAGGGTTGGGCCTACCGCTGGCTGACCTCGCGCGTGCTGCGGGCCTGCACGCTGTGCACCTCAGACTCGCAGTACATGAGCGAGCGCATGCGCGAGCTGGGTGCGCGGGAGCTCATGACCTTTCCTTTCGGCCTGGAGGCCATGCCCAAGCAGAACGTGCGCAAGACGGACTGGCTCTTCTTCAGCAACCGCGGCCTGGAGCCCATCTACCGCCCCGAGCGCGTGCTGGCGACCTTTGCCGCCATCGCGCGGCTCAAGCCCGAGGCGCGGCTGGTCATGGCCAATGACGGCAGCCTGCGTGCCGCGCTGGAGGCCCAGGCGCAGGCGCTGGGCCTGGGCGGGCGCGTCGAGTTCGTCGGGCGGCTGGATCCCAAGACGCAGGGGGGGTACTACGCCCGCGCCCGCTGGTTCCTGAGCCTGCCGGCCAGCGATTCGGTCTCGGTCTCAGTGCTGGAGGCCATGGCCCATGAATGCCTGCCCCTGCTGTCCGAGCTGCCGGCCAACCGCGAGCTGCTCGCTGATGGGCAGCGCGGCCTGGTGCTGGCGGATGGCGAGGAGACCGAGGGTCAGGTCTTGCTGGACCGACTGGAGACACTGCTCATCGAGGGCGAGGCCGTGGGCGCCGTCAACCGCGAATGGGTCGCCCGCCATGCCCTGTTCCCCCCGGCCGTGCGCCGGTTTGTCGATCGTCTGAAGGCGCTGGATGCGCCGGTTCCCTGAACTGCCCCGACCCCGTTCTCATGCGCATTCTCCTGATCAACCACTACGCCGGCTCGCCCGAGCACGGCATGGAATACCGGCCCTTCTATCTGGCGCGTGAATGGGTGCGCGCCGGCCACCAGGTGCTGATCCTCGCGGCCTCGCACTCGCATGTGCGCAGCACGCAGCCGCGCCTGGGGCCGCAGCAGATCGAGGGCGTGTCCTACTGCTGGTACCCGACGCCGGCCTACCAGGGCAACGGCCTGGGACGCGTGCGCAACATCTGGTCCTTCTGCCGCCAGGTCTGGAAGGACGCGGACATTCTTGCCCACGACTTCCAGCCCGATGCCGTGATCGCCTCCAGCACCTACCCGATGGACATCTGGGTGGCCCGCCGCGTGGCCCGGGCCGCGAAGGCGAAGCTCGTGTACGAGGTGCACGACCTCTGGCCGCTGTCGCCCATCGAGCTGTCGGGCATGTCACCCCGCCACCCCTTCGCGATGCTGTGTCAGAAGGCCGAGAACGACGCCTATCGCGATGCCGACGTGGTCGTGTCCATGCTGCCCAAGGTGCAGCAGCACATGACTGCGCACGGCCTGGATTTGCGCAAGCTTCACATCGTGCCCAACGGCATCACGCTGGACGAGTGGGACGAGGCCGGCCAGGAGCCGGTGGACGCCGCGATCGCCGCGCACATCGCCACCGAACGCGCCGCGGGGCGTCAGGTGCTGGGCTATGCCGGCTCCATGGGCCTGCCCAACGCACTGGACGTGCTGCTGGACGCCGCCGGGCAGCTGCAGGACGCGCCGGTGTCGCTGGTGCTGGTGGGCGACGGCCACGAGCGCGAACGCCTGCAGGCCCGCGTGGGCGCGGAGGGCCTGCGCCATGTGCGTTTCTTCCCGCCCATCCCCAAGCGGCAGATCCCTGCGCTGCTGAGCCTGTTCGACATCGCCTACATCGGCTGGCAGCGCACGCCCATTTATCGCTTCGGCATCGCGCCCAATAAGCTGATGGACTACCTCATGGCCCGGCGCGTGGTGCTTCACTCGGTGGAGGCGGGCAACGATCCGGTGGCGGAGGCTGGCGCCGGCCTCACGGTGCCGCCGCAGGACCCCGCCGCCGTGGCTGATGGCGTGCGGCGCCTGATGACGCTGAGCCCTGCCGAGCGCGCCGCCATGGGCGAGCGCGGCCGCGCCTTCGTGCTGGCCCAGCACACCTACCCGGTGCTGGCGCAGCGCTTCATCGACGCGCTGCGCGCTGCCGGCGCGCCCTGACCGCGCCTGGCCGACAATCCGCACCGATCTCCCGTTTCGAAAGACCGCCACCATGTCCGCTCCCCAGGGTTCCGACCTGCCCTTCCTGCCCTTTGCCCTGCCCGAGATCGGCGAGGAGGAGATCGCCGAGGTGGTAGACACCCTGCGCTCCGGCTGGGTGACCACCGGCCCCAAGGCGCGCAAATTCGAGCAGGCCTTCACCGAGTTCCTCGGCGAGCCCGAGATCGAGTGCATCGCGGTCAACTCCGCCACGGCTGGCCTGCACCTGGCGCTGGAGGCGATCGGCGTGGGCCCGGGCGACGAGGTCATCACCACCACCCACACCTTCACCGCCACCGCCGAGGTGGTGCGCTACCTCGGCGCTGACGTGGTGCTGGTGGACGTCGATCCGGCCACGCTCAACATCGACCCGGCCCTCATCGAGGCCGCCATCACGCCGCGAACGAAAGCCATCGTGCCCGTGCACTACGCCGGCCTGGCGGCCGACATGCTGGCCATCCTGGACATCGCCCGCAAGCACGGCCTGCGCGTGGTGGAGGACGCCGCGCATGCGCTGCCCACCACGCTGGAGAAGGAGCTGATCGGCACCATGGGCAGCGACGCCACGGTGTTCAGCTTCTACGCCAACAAGACCATGACCACGGGCGAGGGCGGCATGCTGGTCACGCGCAATCCCAAGATCGCTGCGCGGGCCAAGGTCATGCGCCTGCACGGCATCAACCGCGACGCCTTCGACCGCTTCACCGCCAAGGTGCCGAGCTGGTACTACGAGATCGTGGCACCCGGCTTCAAGTACAACCTGACCGACATCGCCGCGGCGCTGGGTCTGCATCAGCTCAAGCGCTTGAGGGGCTTCCAGGCGCGGCGCGAGCAGATCGCGCAGGCCTACAACGAGGCCTTCGCGGACCTGCCGCTCATCCTGCCGCCTCAGCCCATCGAAGGGGACACGCATTCCTGGCATCTCTACGTGCTGCGCCTGGCCGACGAATGCGCGGTGGAGCGCGACGCCTTCATCGAGCAGATGTTCGCCCGCGGCATCGGCTGCAGCGTGCACTACATCCCCCTGCACCTGCAGCCCTACTGGCGGGACCGCTACCAGCTCACGCCGGAGCGCTTCCCGCATTCGCAGAAGGCCTATGAGCGCACCTTGAGCATCCCGCTGTATACGGCCATGACCGACGCGGACGTGCAGCGCGTGATCCATGCCGTGCGCGAGATCGCGCTGAGTTGAGGGGTCGGGACGCGTTCGATGGCGAAGCGATTGTTCGACATCCTGGCCTCGGGGCTGGGCCTGCTGCTGCTGGCGCCGCTGCTGCTGGCGGTGGCGCTGTGGATCAAGTGGGATTCGCCGGGCCCCGTGCTGTTCCGCCAGGAGCGGGTGGGGCGCTTTGGCCGGCCCTTCTTCATCCACAAGTTCCGCAGCATGCGGGCGGATGCGCCGGCGCTGGGCCCGCAGATCACCATCGGCGAGGATCCGCGCATCACCCGCTCCGGCCGGTTCATCCGCCGCAGCAAGATCGACGAACTGCCGCAGCTGTGGGACGTGCTGCGCGGAGCGATGAGCCTGGTGGGCCCGCGGCCGGAAGTGCCGCGCTATGTGGCGATGTACCCGGCGGAACTCCGCGAGATCGTGCTGTCGGTGAGGCCGGGGATCACGGATCCGGCGTCGCTGGCGTTTCGGGACGAGAGTGAGCGTCTGGCGCGGGCATCGGACCCAGAATTGACCTACGTGGAGCAGATTCTGCCGGTCAAGCTCGGCTTGTCGGTCGACTATGTGCGCAATGCGGGTCTGCTCACGGATCTCAAGCTCATCGTGCGGACATTGAAGGCTGTGATTGGCAGTTGATCCGCCATTCGGCGTCCCTGTCAAAATGCCGGCGCATGATCAGTCACTCTCACCTGGACCACCTCGAAGAAGAGGCCATCTTCATCCTGCGCGAGGTCGCCGCCGCCTTCGAGCGCCCGGGCCTGCTGTTCTCCAGCGGCAAGGATTCCTGCGTGGTCTTGCGCCTCGCTGAAAAGGCCTTCAAGCAACGCGTGT
>JAYRKJ010000038.1:0-2253 GCA_041905785.1 Burkholderiaceae bacterium | reverse complement strand
AAACTGACCGAAGACGCTGAAGTGATCGAGCAGGAAGTGATGGCCGAGGTGGCGGGCGATGTGTCGCCCGAGCAGTTGCAGCGCCTGGGCCACGGCCTGAGCTTCAATGGCCGGCCGCTGCCGCCTGTCAAGGTGAGCGTGAGCAGCCGCAACGACGCGCAGACCCGGCTGCGATTCGCGCTCAAGGGCGTTCGCCCCGGGCAGGTGCCGTTCATGTGCGACAGCGTCGGCCTCCGCCTGCTGGCGCTCAAGCGCATCCGCATCGGCCGTGTCGCGCTGGCCCAGCTGCCGCCCGGCCAGTGGCGCTATATGCTGGCCGACGAACGGTTCTGACGCGCCCCCCATGATGCCGAGCGCCCGCCCGATACCGCGATCCCTGTGGGTCCTGTTACTGATTATGCTTCCCGCCACCGCCGTGCTGTACGGCAGCACGGTCAGCGGCTGGTGGTGCTGCGACGACTCGCAACTGCTGAAGTTCGCGATCACTTATTCGCCCTGGCAGTACTTTGCGGTGCCCGAGATCTGGCGCGAAATGGTGAACTCCACCCTGTCGCCGCTGGACGTATTGGCATACGACTTCGACCACGCCCTGTTTGGCTTCCGGCCGTCTGCGTTTTATGCCCATAACTTGCTGTCCATCGGACTGGCCGCATGGACGGTGTACCTGGTCACACGCCAATGGACAGATCGCGCCGCGATCGCGGTAGCCGCGGGCTTGCTGTTTCTGACTGGGTCCCCCGTGGCGATCTCGTCCGAGCAGCTCATGGGGCGGAACTACATCGAAGGGCTGGCGGCCTTCCTGCTTGCGGTTTATCTGTTTGTACGTGCCGCGCGTGAACAGCGGCCCGGCCTGGCCGCATGGGCAGGGATGGCGTACGCCGTGTCGGCCACCGCCAAGGAAATCTTCCTGCCGCTGGGCCTGGTACCGTTTTTGCTGCCGGTGGGGCCGTTGCGGCTGCGCGCGCGCCTGGGCTGGCCGTTCTTGCTGGTCATGCTGCTGTATATCCCCTGGCGCTCCTACATGCTGGGCAATGCCTTAGGTGGGTACCAGCCGGCGGGCAGCTGGCTCAGCCTGCAGACGCTGCAGATCATCGGCCAGCAGTTGCTGGGCATACCTGGCTGGATGTTGCCGCCGTGGGGCGTGGTGGCCGCTGGCGCTGCGCTGGGCCTGGGCGCCTGGCTCATCCCGCACCGCCAGCGCCTGCCGGTGTTGCTCACTGCGGCCCTGGTGCTGGGCCTGCTGCTGCTACCCCTGCTGGCGCTGGCACGCCACCCGGGGCTGAATGTGCACCGCTATTTCCTGACCCTGTGGACGGCATTCGCCATCGTGGTGCCGCTGGGCCTGGCGCGCCTGGCTGGTCATGACAAACCCTGGTGGCGCGCTCTGGCGCTGGGTCTGACTGTTGTGCTGGCAGCCAGCGCATGGAGCGTCACCAGCCGTACCGTGGACGCGTGGCGCTTGCTGGCGCGCGAACAGGCGACACAGGGCAAAGCACTTGTTACCACCGGTGCAGAGACAGTGGTTTACCTCACGCCGGTTTCCGCAGGCTGGTCCACCTCAGGCCTGATCGACCTGCGCCCTGAGATGGGTGTCCCGGGCACGCCTCCCCTCATCGCGGCGGACGAAATCGAACTCGCCGGGCTGGCGCTTGCGGGCAAGAAGGTACTGCGGTACAGCCCCGAGCAGGACCAGATGAAGGACATCACGGCCGAAGTACCGGCGCTGCTGGCCCAGTGGCGTGCCCGGCTGGCGCCGGCGCCTTTGTCGGTGCTGTTCGAGTATGACCATAGGGTTCACACCATCCGCTGGCAGATCGGCACTGAACAGCCCAGTCGGCTGACTTACCTTGGAAGCTACCTGGGCCAGATCGGTCGTGTGGAGCTGCCCCTCCAAAGTGCCATGCGCCTGCCACCCAGCCATGTGGACACATGCTTTCGTCTGCGGCTGGACGCGACCGACGGTCGCATTGCGTACACACCCGCGCTGTCATTCCCGCCGGCCGATACGCGGGGACTTTCGCGGCTGCGCTGGAGCGGCACGCCGGTACCCATGGACGCTGCACAACCGGGCTGCGCCATAAGTGCCACGCAGCAAGCAGCGCCGGTATCCCGCTAAGCCCGTTTAAAAAAAGTGTGAAGCCCGCCGTAAGCCGGATTCTGTGCGTCCGGTTGCCCGGACGTGACCGCCATTACTCTGGGCCGCCTGTCACCAGACGGCTCGGTGCTACCTACCCGCCAGCTCTGCGGAGCCAC
>JAYRKJ010000020.1:0-123250 GCA_041905785.1 Burkholderiaceae bacterium | reverse complement strand
TGATGGGGCCGCTGGGCTATCTCCCGCCTGCCGAATTCGAAGCCAATTACCATCATCAACGCGCTGGTCAGGCCGCGACCGTCTGACTTAAACCAACTGGCCTCCGCGGAAGTCGGGGCGATTCAATACTCTCCTGATGACTACCTTGGTGTTGTTGCCTGGCATGGACGGCACAGGCTCACTGTTCGGTCCCCTCGTGGATGCGCTAGCTGGCAAGCTTCAAGTCGAGGTGGTGCGGTACCCATCCGCTTCACCGGCCGGGTATTGCGAGCTTGAGCGCGTGGCGGAAGGATGTCTGCCGACGGAGGGCCCGCTGGTCTTGTTGGGGGAATCTTTCTCTGGCCCGATTGCCATCTCATTGGCGGCGAAGCATGCCGGCAGGGTCGTTGGCCTCATCCTTTGCTGTACGTTTGTACGCAGTCCATATCCCGCTCTCTCGAAACTCAACAACCTGGCCGCACTGGCACCAGTCAAGTGGGTGCCGACACGTCTTGCGGCAGCCATGCTCTTGGGGCGGTTTGAGACGCCGCAGCTTCGGGCTGCTCTTGGCGAAGCGCTGGCAGCTGTTTCAGCCAATGTGCTGCGGTCCCGCTTGAAGGCCGTTCTCTCGGTCGATGCCGCGTCGGCCTTGAGTCAGATCAGCGCTCCAATCCTGTACCTGCGTGCGAGCGAGGACCGGGTCATGCCCGCCTCTGCGGGGGACACCATTCGTGCCATTCAGCCTGCAGTGCGCGTGGTTCAGATCGCAGGCCCACACTGCCTTCTACAAGCGGCCCCAACGGAAGCTGCGAGGGCGATCCAGCCGTTCGTAGAGGCCGTGGGGTAACCTTCGAAAAACCTACCGGCCAACGGATCAATCGCGCCGTCGCTGGCTAGGTCCGCGTACGGCCAAGAGCGGGCGGTCTCGAGAGACTGGTTTCATGTAGGCTACTGCAGTCCGCGTAGCGCTCCATGCAACAAGCAAGATGCTTTACTCGTGAAACAGTCCTCCTCGTATTCGCTTCAAAAGCTTCCCCGATGGCATCCGTTTGGTGAGTACCGGCGTCACTTGATCGCCCAAGAACGGCCGGTCTGCATAGTGAACGGTGATGAGATCGGCCTCCAGGTCACGGTTGGGCGCTGCACGTTGATAGCGACCAGCTACGACTATTTCGATGGCTGCCACCACTGGTTTTATCTATTGGGTGAGGACGGAAGGCCTATTGACCAGCTGCGCATGCCAGATGAATTTGGCTTCATTCAGGATGCAACCGTTGTCTCTGAGAATGAACTGACCTTCGGATACTTCGGCACCAACGACCGGTGGACTCTCGTTGTCTCACTGCGTGGGTTCTGGTCGTATACGTCGGCAGCCCTAATACGAAGACCTAACCGCTTCCTGCTGACGAAACGTTATCTCTCAGTGCGACGCCAAAAGGGTGCACCTTGGGCTCTACCTGGGGTTGCTACGCTCGACGACGTGCCGCCAGAGGCAGCTCTGGAGCGCTCAGGGGATTGACGTTGAACGACTTCGTCTCGGCCTCCAAGTGCGTACGCCAGGCCCAACGGCCGGTGCCGGAGGCAAAGCTGCCACCTAGGCGGCTCCGGTTCGTTCGACGGCTTTTGGCAACAGCCGTCACTGGGCGCGTCATCGGCGAACGACCGCACCCAGCCTCAAGCAGCCCCTCACCCACCCTGACACCCCCTGCAATACTGCAACCCCCCAAACCTCTCCCCCTGATTCCAGCAAAACCTCCCCTCCGCAAAACTGATCTTCACCTCGCACTTCGCGCAAACCAGTTTTCGATACAGGGGATGGCTTGAATCCGCCAGGCTTGAGGGCGCAGGCTCAGAAACTTGAGGAACTGGCGCCGGAACGGGAACCGGAATCGACGCAGCCACAGCCGCCACGACCTTCGGCTTCATGAACTCCGGCAACTCCAAGGGATTCACCGGCCGGTGCTGCCGCACCAATTGCTCTGCCCACCCCCGCAAGGTTTCGCTGCTGTGCAGGTTCAGCAGCTTCCCGAACGCCTCGCCCACGCCCTGGGACTCGATGTACTGCTCATGCCAGCGCTGGATCATGTCGGCCTTGATCACGTCACGCGTGTCGAAGCGCTTGGGGTCCGGCCGGCGGATGATGGCCTTGGGGTGCAGCAGCACGACGTGGTGATAGGTCGGCTTCAGGCTGCCGCGGCCGGTGATGTCCAGGCGCTCCAGCAGCTTGTCCAGGATGCGCTCATGCCGCCGGCTCTGCTCCAGCGGCGAGGGCACGCCATAGCGCCGCCCCTTGGCATAGGCCACGCTCCACTCGCCCTGCTCGTTGATCTCCACATCCCCGCCGAAGCACTTGGTCTCGAACAGGTAGAAGTGCAGGGTGCGGCTGATCACCAGGTGGTCGATCTGCGCCGTCTCACCGTCCACCACGAAGCGCGGGTCGTGCAGCACGGCGTGCTGCTGGCTGTCCTTCTTCCAGTGGTCGATGTAGTGCGCCGCCTCGCGCTCGCCCTGCTGACCGCGCTGGCAATGCATCCGCTCGTCCTGCAGCCAGTCGCGCTGACGCATGTCCAGCAAGGGCGATGACTGCAGGTCCTCCAGCGTTCGCAAACGGCGCTGCTTGTCATCCGCTGCTTTGATCAGCATGTGTCATGACTCCCTGAGTGCGAGCCATTTTGTCCGTGCGTCTGCCAGGCGAGCTGGTCAAAAGTCACAAGGGCGGGCCGTGCACATCAGGGGTTTGCGCGGACGCAAAGGGTCAGAGCCCGCGCCCGCATGGGCCTGGGTGGGCAGTGCAGGCGGCTGGCATCAGTTTGGTGGCTGTCGCTCAGGGTGAGCGGGCGATGGGGCGGGCATGGCCCCTCCATGTCAAGGTCTGACCCCGGCGTGGCGTGGCCAGGGGGGGGCGCTCAGGCCACTCCCTTCACATCGTCCCACCCGATCCCGAAGCGCATCAGGTACTTCCTCAGCCTATCCGCGTCATTGACCACGCTGCGCTGCGTGCGCGATTGGTCAAACAAGCGCCGCCCCGCTTCGGAGAGCGTGGCGCAGTCCCGGCAGACCTGCAACACGGACTGCAGCTGCAGCTGGTCGAAGAGGTCGGTGGCGGCCAGGGTCTCCTTGGGGAGCAGGGCGGTGAGGTCGACATCGCCCGAGCCTTGCCCCTTGCGCAAGGGCGCATCGCCCGCGGGTTCCCACAGCCAGCGCAGGCGCTGGATCTCGGCATCGACCAGGCCCGTGGCAATGCGCCCGCCCTCGGCCAGCGTGGCCATGCGGGTGATGCTGGCGCTGAGGTCGCGGAAGTTGCCGCTCCACAAGGCCTCGGGGCTGCGGGCGAATTGCAGGTAGCGGCTCTTGGCCTCTACATTGAAGCGCACGGCGTGTCCCATCTCGGCGGCGCAGCGCGCCAGCAGGTGGTCCACATTGGGCTCGATGTCCTCCGGCCGCTGGGCCAGGCCGGGCAGGGTGTAGGCCCAGAGGTTGATGCGGGCGAAGAGGTCCTCGCGGAAGCGGCCCTGGGCCACGTCCACGCGCAGGTCGCGGTTGGTGCCGGCAATCAGCTGGAAGTCGCTGCTGACCTCGCGGTCGCTGCCCATGGGGAAGAAGCGCTTCTCCTCCACGGCCTTGAGCAGCATGGCCTGCTCGTCCAGCCCCAGCTCGCCAATCTCGTCGAGGAAGAGCACGCCCTGGTGCGCGGTGCGCAGCAGGCCGGCGCGGTCCGCGGCGGCGCCGGTGAAGGCGCCCTTCTTGTGGCCGAAGAGGGTGGAGGCCGCGCTGTCGCCGCGCAGGGTGGCGCAGTTGACCTCGACGAAGTCCCCCTGCACCCGGTGCTGCGTCTTCTTCAGCTCGAACATGCGCCGCGCCAGGTGGGACTTGCCTGCGCCCGTGGGGCCGGTCAGCAGCACGGGCGCCTGTGAGCGCACGGCCACGCGCTCGATCTCCTCGATCAGCGCATTGAAGCGCTTGTTGCGCGTGGCGATGCCGCTCTTGAGGAAGTCCAGGGCCTCGGCCTGCGCCTGGTTGAAGCGCTGGGCCAGGACGTCGTAGCGGGAGAGGTCCAGGTCGATCAGCGTGTAGCGGCCCGGGTCGCCCGCGCGCTGCTTGCGCGGCGGTGCGGTCTGCAGCAGCACGCCGGGGATGAAGCGGGACTCCACCATCAGGAACATGCAGATCTGCGCCACATGCGTGCCGGTGGTGATGTGGGCCCAGTACTGCTCATGGGCCGGGTCGAAGCGGTAGGCGCGCGCCCAGTCGTACAGCGCGGCGTACATCTCGCCGAAGTCCCAGGGGTCGGCCACGTCCAGGGGCACGAGCTTCACCACGGTGTCGGGCGACGCAACGGCGGCGTCGCGCTGGATCTGCTGGGCCAGGGCGGTGTGCTGGGTCGAATGCAGCAGCTCGATGCGGTCGATCACCATGTCCTCGTGCTGGACCAGGGAGATGGTGGGCCGCCACTTCTCCCAGCGGCCGGCGCCCTGGCCGGCGTCCAGCTGGGAGCCGAGGAAGCCGATGACGACGGTTTTCTTGGGCATGGCTCAAAAGATAAATGGCTAGCTGATAGTCTAGCAATCCGCAGGTGGGATCTTGGGGGCGCCGGCCCCGGGAAACGGACTGGAAATTTTTTCTCCAATGAAATCAACGGCTTGCCATGTTTCGGTCCGCTGGAGGCAAGACCTGGCACGTCCGTTGCAATGAAGAAGGTACGAACAAGACGTTGAATGAAGAAGAGGAGCACCTCATGGTCAACACCCAGCTTTTCCACACGATCAAGGGCGCGCTGCTGCCTGCCGCCACGGCGCGCAATGCGCAGCAGGCGCCGGCCTATGCCTTCAGCCCCCGCCATCAGCTGGCGCAGCTGGCCGCGACGGGTTGCCTGAGCCGAACCTTCTACGCCTCGGCTGAGGACCAGCTCGAGCAGGTGCTGGCTCTGACGCAGCAGCTGGAGCCTGCCTTCGTGGCCAAGGCGGCGATCTATGGTCGTCAATCCGGCCACATGAAGGACCTGCCCGCCCTGCTGGCCGCCAGCCTGGCCGAGCGTGACGTGGCCCTGCTGAGCCAGGTGTTCTCCCGCGTGGTGGACAACGGCAAGATGCTGCGCAACTTCGTACAGATCCTGCGCAGCGGCGCGGTGGGTCGCAAGTCCCTGGGCACGCGGCCCAAGAAGCTGGTGCAGCACTGGCTGCAGACGGCCACCGAGAAGCAGCTGCTGAATGCCGCCGTGGGCAATACGCCGTCGCTGGCGGACGTGGTGAAGATGGTGCACCCCAAGCCCGCCGAGGCCTGGCGTGCCGCCTGGTTCGCGTGGCTGATCGGCCGGCCCTTCGATGAAGCGGCGCTGCCGCCCCTCATGCAGGCCTTCGAACGCTTCAAGCGCGACGCGGCGCAGGGTGTGGCGGCCGAGGTGCCCGAGGTGCCGTTCCAGATGCTGACCGCGCTGGCGCTGAGCGCTGCCCAGTGGGCGCAGATCGCTCGCCAGGGCTCGTGGCAGATGGTGCGCCAGAACCTGAACACCTTCGCCCGGCACGGCGTGTTCGAGCTGCCCGGCATGGCCGAGGCCGTGGCCGCCAAGCTGAGCGATGCGCAGGCCGTGGCCAAGGCCAAGGTGATGCCCTACCAGCTGTTGTCGGCCTTCAAGGCGGCGGGCGAGAGCGTGCCAGCGCCGGTGCGCGAGGCGCTGCAGGACGCGATGGAGCTGTCGCTGGCGAATGTGCCGGCGCTGGCCGGCCGTGTGGTGGTGTGCCCCGACGTATCGGGTTCGATGAGCTCACCCGTCACCGGCCATCGCGGCTCGGCGACCTCGACCGTGCGCTGCATCGACGTGGCGGCCCTGGTCGCCGCCGCCGTGCTGCGCAAGAACCGGCAGGCCCGCGTGCTGCCCTTCGAGCAGGACGTGGTGAAGCTGTCGCTGAACGCTCGCGATTCGGTGATGAGCAATGCCCAGGCGTTGGCCCGGATCGGCGGTGGTGGGACGAACTGCAGCGCGCCGCTGGCCCTGCTGAACCAGGAGCGCGCGGCGGTCGATGTGGTGATCCTGGTCTCGGACAACGAGTCCTGGGTCGATGCCCGGCGCCACGGCGCGACGCAGACCCTGCGCGAATGGGAGGTGCTGAAGCTGCGCAACCCGCAGGCGCGCTTGGTGTGCATCGACATCCAGCCGACGGCCAGCACGCAGGCCGCGGAGCGGCGCGACATCCTGAATGTCGGCGGCTTCTCGGACGCCGTGTTCACGATGGTGGCGCGCTTCGCCGCCGGCACGATGGACGCCGAGCACTGGGTCGGTGAAATTGAGAAGGTGTCGCTGACCCCGCAGTAGGGGCGCGGCATCGCAAGTTGGAAGGTGTCCCGGGCGAATGCCTGCAGGAGTACAGCGCCCCTTGGCCGCGCGGGCCCGCAAGCCCGCAACGGAGACCCCGTAGGCCGCTCCTGCAACTCTTGTCGCCCGGGGCACTGACCGATCAACCCAACACGCGTCGTCGCGTGGCGAATGCCGGTGGGACTCCATCCCAAACGTGTCTCATCAACCGTTCGTCGCCACGCGGGGGCACAGGTTTTGCGCGAATGCAGGCAGGACTACATCCGGTACGCCGGGGGTTCAAGTCCCCAGCTGGGCAACCAGTGGCAGTGTCTTGCCGTCCCTTGTCGCGCCTTTTTGTTTGAGATGCCCTGCGGCGAATGCAGGTGGAACTACAGCCTTCGAAGCTCGTGGTCGCGGGTTCGAGTCCCGCCGGTCCCGTATCAGGGGGACCGTAGCTCAGCGGTAGAGCACGACGTTTCACCGATTCTTGTCGTTGCAGGGCATCGCTCTTGATTTCGGGCGCGCTGGCACAGAAGGGAGCGCCACTGCCAAAAATGTGGGTCATGCCGGCAGCCTGGGTAAGACCAGGTGCAGCAGGCAAGTGGGTGGGCGAGCACGGTTGAGGATGCAGGTGCTGGTTGCTGCATTGATGCGGGTTCGAATCCCGTCGCGTCCACCAACAGACAATGAACGAAGAAGAACAGAGGAAGTCATGAATTACAAGATCGAACAGCCCGAGGGGGGCGTCCCCATCAAGATGTGGACCAAGGGCGTGCCCGTCGAGCCCGAGGCCATGCAGCAGCTGAGCAATGCCGCCAGGCTGCCCATCGTCTTCAAGCACGTGGCCGCCATGCCTGATGTCCACCTGGGCATCGGCGCGACCGTGGGCTCGGTGATCCCGACGCTCAAGGCCATCATCCCGGCGGCCGTGGGCGTGGACATCGGCTGCGGCATGATGGCCGCCAAGACCACGCTGCGCGCCGAGGACCTGCCGGACAATCTGGGCCCCTTGCGCTCGGCCATCGAGCGTGCTGTGCCGCATGGCCTGACGCCCAAACACCGCGGCCGCGATGCCGGCAGCTGGGAGAACCCGCCCGCCCTGGTGGACCAGGCATGGGCCACGCTGGTGGACGAGTTCGAGGCGCTGTGCGAGCTGCACCCGCGCCTGAAGAACACCAACAACCACAAGCACCTGGGGACACTGGGTACGGGCAACCATTTCATCGAGGTCTGCCTCGATGAGGCGGGCTTCGTGTGGTTCATGCTGCACTCGGGCTCCCGTGGCGTGGGCAATGCCATCGGCACCCACTTCATCGAGCTGGCCAAGAAGGACGCCGAGCGCCACCAGCGCAATCTGCCCGACCAGGACCTGGCCTACTTCGAGGAAGGCGCCCAGTACTTCGGCGACTACGTGCGCGGCGTGTCCTGGGCCCAGAAGTTCGCGATGAAGAACCGTGAGGTGATGATGGCCCACCTCATCGCCACGGTCCGCCAGGTGATTCCCAAGCCCTTCGAGGCCCATGTGGAGGCGGTGAACTGCCACCACAACTATGTGCAGCAGGAGCGTCACTTCGGCCAGGACGTGTTCATCACCCGCAAGGGCGCCGTGAGTGCCAAGCGCGGTGAGATGGGCATCATCCCCGGCAGCATGGGCGCCCGCAGCTACATCGTGCGCGGCCTGGGCAATCCGGAGAGTTTCGAGAGCTGCAGCCACGGCGCCGGCCGCGTCATGAGCCGCACCAAGGCCAAGAAGCTGTTCACCGTCGCGGACCAGGTCAAGGCCACCGAGGGCGTGGAATGCCGCAAGGATGCCAATGTCATCGACGAGATCCCCATGGCGTACAAGGATATCGACGCCGTCATGGCCGCGCAGAGCGACCTGGTGGAAGTGGTTCACACGCTGAAGCAGGTGGTGTGCGTGAAGGGATGAGCGGGCGTTGCTTCGCGCGCTCGCTCGCCGCACCGGAGGACTAGAGGAGAGAAGGCATGAAGGAGGAACCGGTGCTCAGCGCGCATCCGGTGTCGGAGGAGATGCGCGCCACCGTGATGGCGCAGCTGGCCGCGCTGGAGCGGCGGCATGCGGTGAAGGTGCTGTTCGCCTGCGAGTCCGGCAGCCGTGGCTGGGGCTTTGCCTCGCCCGACAGCGATTACGACGTGCGCTTCGTCTACGTCAACCGCCTGCCCTGGTATCTGAGCGTGAAGGCGGGCCGCGATGTCATCGAGCAGCCCATCAGCGGGGAGCTGGACATCAACGGCTGGGACCTGCGCAAGACGCTGCAGCTGCTGCGGGACTCCAACCCGACGCTGCTGGAGTGGTTGCGCTCGCCTGTCGTGTACCAGCAGGAGGCGGGCTGGGTCGCACGTCTGCGGACGCTGGCCGAGGCGGGCTTCTCGCCGGCGCGGGGCTATCACCACTATGTGTCCATGGCCCGGAAGAACCTGCGGGAGCATTTGTACGGAGAGCAGGTGCGCTACAAGAAGTACCTCTACGTGATCCGGCCGCTGCTGGCCGCGCGGTGGATACGCGAGGGTCGCGGCGTGCCGCCCATGCGCTTCGCCGAGCTGGCCAGCCAGACGCTGACGGACGGCAGGGTCCTGGACGAGCTCAATGTGCTGCTGGCGATCAAGATGCGGGCTGGCGAAGCTGCGACGAGCCCGCGCTGGACGGGCCTGCACGATTTCATCGAGGACGAGCTGGCCCTCGCGATGAGCCACACCCCCGACAAGGGACCGAGGGCCGTGGGCCACCAGCTCGACCAGTACCTGCACGAGGCCGTCCTGCATTTCGGCACTCGGATCTAGAAAATGAAGAGAAGACCATGATTGAAATTGATGGCTCCGCCGGTGAGGGCGGCGGGCAGATCCTGCGGACCTCCCTGGCCCTGTCCATGTGCACGGGCCAGCCCTTTGTGCTGACCCGGATTCGCGCGGGTCGCGCCAAGCCGGGCCTGATGCGACAGCACCTGACCTGCGTGAATGCAGCCGCCGTAGTCTGCAGTGCGAGTACACACGGGGCAGAGCTCAACTCGCAGACTTTGGCATTCACGCCTGGTCCGGTGCGGGCGGGCGACTATGCCTTCAACGTCGGCACGGCGGGCAGCTGCACCCTGGTGCTGCAGACCGTGTGGCCGGCGCTGATGATGGCGGATGCGCCGAGCCGGCTGAAGCTGGGTGGCGGCACGCACAACCCCATGGCCCCGCCCTTTCACTTCCTGGCGCGCAGCTACGCGCCGCTGCTGCGCAGGCTAGGTGCGAATGCCGATCTGGTGCTGCGCCGTATGGGCTTCTATCCGGCCGGCGGGGGCGACATCGAGGCGACCCTCTGGCCCGCAGCCGGGTTGCTGCGGCCCTTTGATCTGAACGAGCGGGGCGCGCTGGTGCAGGCCCACGCCGAGTGCTTCGCGCCGGCCCTGCCGCGTGCCGTTGCGCGACGCGAGCTGGAGCAGCTGAGCACCCGCCTCGGCTGGGGCCAGGGCCAGCTGCGCGAGGCCGCGACCCGCCAGAACGAAGGGCCGGGCAACGCGTTGCTGGCGACGCTCGAGTATGCGCACGTCTGCGAGGTCTTCACGGCATTCGGCGAGAAGGGTGTGAGCGCCGAGCAGGTCGCCGACGAACTGGCGACGGCCCTGCAGGCCTACCAGGGCAGCGAGGCGGCGCTCGGTCCTCATCTGGCAGACCAGTGGGCACTGCCTTTGGCGCTGGCCGTGTGGCAACGAGGGGGCTCTGCGTCCTACACCTGCACAGAACTGACACCTCATGCGAAGACCAACTTCGAGGTGATCGAACGCTTCCTGCCGGTTCGGTTTTCGACGGCCTCGAACGGGCGCTGCTGGCAAGTTCTTGTGCAGGCCGCCTAGGTGCCTCGCCGGTGCACACAGTTGCGGGCAGGTGCGGCCGGCGCAGCCCGTGCAGCACCCAGCTTGCGGGCGCGGTGAGGTGCCGGTCAGTTGCCGTGCCGCGCCACCACCAACCGCTGCTGCACCCAATACCCATAGTTGACGCCCACGTTCTCTTCCAGGTTGGCCAGTTCGCAGGCCTGCTGGCCCAGCAGGTCCAGGGTCTGCGCCGCCAGGTTGAAATGCTCTTCCATCCACTTGGAGACCGTGTTGGGCTGGCGCATCTGGCGGTGCTCCTGCCAGAGGGTCGCCCAGCGCCGCAGCCATTGCTGTTGCAGGCGCAGCGCCTGCTGCTGGCTGGCCTGTTGCAGCTCCATCAGCTCTTGCAGGGCCTGGAGCGGGGTGGTGGCGGTCGGCAGCAAGGCCGCGCTGAGCATTGCGTTGTGGCTGCTGCGCGCGCCCCAGCTGGTCCAGGGACGCAGGCCTCGGGCCGGCATGAGGGTGCTGAAGGCGACCCACTCGGACCAGGTGGGCAATGCCGGTTCACGGGGAGCCGTCGTGTCGGGGGGCGGGGCCGGCCGCGCGACGGGGACGTCTGCGCGGATGTCTTTTGCCACCTCCAAGGGCGCTTGCGGCAGCTCTGGAGCGGCGGTGCTGGGCTGTCCCGCGTGGCTGGCGCCCTGGGCGCTGCCGGCGCGCGCGGACCGGCTGGGGCGGACACGGCCCGGTGCCGCGCGGCTCGCGGCGGAGCGGATGGATTGGCTGGTCATGGGAAGTCTCCGTTTCAGGTGACAGGGGCGCGGGCCGGTGCGGTGGGGGGAAGCAAGGCAGCGCCTCAGCCGCCCAGGCGCTTCAGCATGGCGTGGATGGTCTGGATCTGGATCGCCTGCTGCGAGAAATAGTCCGGCATGGCCGGGTCCAGCGCGGTGTAGCCCCACCAGTCCCAGCATCCATCGGGGTTCTGGGTGCCGGCGTTGTCGCTGCCCTCGGCCTGCGGGTAGAGCACGATGATCTGGTTGCTGTCGGCGATGGTGTTGTAGCCGGTGCTGCTGATGTAGCGGCTGCCGTAGGGCGGCTGGTTGGCCTTGTCGGCGCGGCCGTAGACGTAGTCGGTGTAGTTGTAGCCTTGCTTGCAGCCATGCAGGGCGATGTGCACGCGTGCCGGCGCCCCTTCGGCCACGGACTTGGGCACATAGGCATAGCCGAAGCGGCTCATGTTGGCGCGCGGATCGGCGCCGAAGAACTCGGTTTGGTCGAAGCGCAGCAGCTCCCCGCTCAGGCGCGTGGCGGGCGGCTGCAGGCCGGGGTAGAGGTGCTGCAGGATGTGGTGGGACTGCATGAAGCCGCCGTTGTTCAGGTAGGGCGGGCAGTTGAGCGAAAGCTCGGAGTCCTCGAGGTTGTCCGTGATCAGCGCGTGACCGGCGGGGACATGGTCCACATAGGCCAGGCGTTCACCCTGGATGCCCAGCAGCTCGTAGAAGGCACGGGTGCGCGCCACCACCCGCGGGTGCACCACCTGGTCACGGCTTCCCGTGAAGAGGTAGACCCGCTGCGTGGCCAGATGCGACAGCGGGGCGATGAGCCGGTCGGCCTCGGCCTCGCGCGCCAAGGCCAGGCAGTGCCGCACATCCGGCGCCGTGCTCTCGGTCAGCGGCGCCATGCCGATCTGCAGGGCGGTGAGGATGCAGGCGTCTTCGGCCAGCGGGGCCGCGTCCCGGAACAGCTCGGCGCAGCGATACGGCCCTCCAGCCACGATGCCGGCGCCGATGAAGCGGTCTGAGTGCGCGACATGCAGCTGCACCGCCATGAACGCGCCCGAGGACAGCCCGGAGACCGAGCTCTGCCCGGCCTCCACGTTGTAGGCGCCCAGCTGGACCACCTGGGGTGAAGCAAGTCCCGTCGTCATGCCTGTCCTCCTGAATGAGGTGAAGCCCAGCCTGCGTCAGCGTGGCTGCCGCTGACTGTAGCGGCAAGCGCTGGCCATGATGGGATGTCAGGCTTGTCGGCTTGATGACAGGCGGTGCAGGCCGTATGGCGGCTCAGTCCAGCGGGATCTGCGCATCCTCCCGCGTGTTGACCTCGATCACCAGTCCGCCGGGCGCCTGGCAGAAGAAGCGGCTGCCGCGCAGGGCATGGTGCAGCGCCTGCGTGAAGCTCACGCCTTGAGCCAGCAGGCGCTCATACAGATCGGCCACCGCCTGCCGCGTGGGCAGTTCGAAGCCGATGTGGAAGTTATGCGGCCAGTCGACCCTGTCGATGCCATGCGGGCGGGCGTCCTCGATGACGATGTCGAAACCCTGGTGCTTGAGGATGTTGAAGGGCCCCATGCGGCGCACGGTGCAGCCCAGCTGCTGCTCGAAGAACAGCGTCGTGGCTTGCAGGTCGGGGGAGGGGAAGCTGAGATGGTTGAGGGTCATGGTCTTGGCTGCTTGATGCATGGGATGTCCTGAGGCTTGAATGCCCAGGCATCGTAGAAAACCGCCCCTGCTGCAGCCACTCGCTTTCCTGGCTGCGGCGGCCATGCCCTGGATCAGGCCTCGCGCGACTCCGGTCGCAAGTCCGACTCACATTTGGGGCCTTGGGCGCTGTTGCCGCGCTGGCTGCTCTGGCTGCCTTGATCGGCCTGATGGCCTGCGTCGGCCAGTGCCGCCCGTTCCAGGTAGCCGAAGACCGCGGCTTCCACCCGCCGCTGCAGATGCTGCAGGTCGGTTTCGCGGCGTTCGCCGGCGCTGTCGACCAGGCCGCGGATCAGGGCCGCCAGGTCGGCCACGGCGAGGGCTGGATCGGGCTGGATCGGCAGATCCGCGCGCAGCAGCAGGCTGCCGATCAGGGTGCCGAAGCGGCCCTTGTCCAGCGCGGCGCGCAGCTCGGGGCGGCCTTCCTGCTCGTCCAGCAGGCGCGCCAGCTCGGGCCGCTCCAGCTGCTGCCGGACGGCCGCTTCGATCAGGCGCCGCAGCGCCGCGGGCCCTTCGGTGAGCGTCAGCGCCGTGCTCGCGTCGGCATGGAATCGCTCGGCCTCGCGTTGCAGCAGTGCCAGGGTCAGTGCGTCCTTGGACGGAAAGTACTGGTAGAGCGAGCCGATGCTCACCCCCGCGCGTTCGGCCACGGCATTGGTGTTGAAGCCGGCCAGGCCTTGCGTCTCCAGGAGCTGCGCCGCCGCCTCCAGGATGCTCGCGACGGTGTGCTGCGCACGGCGCTGGCGCGGTGACTTGCGGGGCAGCAGGGGCGGGGCAGGGCTCATGAACGGATAGACGGATGAATGCACGAATGGACGCGGAAGGGACGCAGCCCCGCAGTCTAGGCCGCCTGCGGGGCCTGAGCCGCGCGGGCCCGGTGCTGCCTGTCGAGCTCCGTCTCGCTGGGCCCCTGCCCATCGTCTTCAGATGATCCGCGCCCACAAACTTGTGGATGCCGAGCCTTTGCCCCCCTAGCTCGTGGGAGGCAAGCGGGGCCGGCGCTCCTAGATTGGAAGGGCCAAGCCGCGCGTTGTGCGCGGACGCATCGGCGTCCCATCGAAGGGGTTCTCATCATGAGCATGGACAAGCAACGGGGTTCGGAAAAGCTGCTGGCCGCCTGGAAGGCCCGCCAGCTGACCGAGGAGTCTGTCAGGGAGATCGCGCAGGCCATGGACAAGTCACCGGCACGCATCGAGGAGGCGACGGTCTACGGTGGTGCCAATGCCACGGGCATGCGGCTGTCGCTCAGCTATGCCGGCGACGACGTGCCCATGTGCGGCAACGACCTGCTGTTCTGGCTGAAGTGGCACCGCGTGCATGGCGGGGAGGTCAAGCCGCCGCGCATCCTGATCGATGGCACGCCCTGGCCGGACCTGATCCGCATGCAGCTGGACTTCGGGCATGTCGTGCAGCCGGGCAATATCCTGGAAGGCGGGATCACGCAGGCCGGCTTGCGCGGGGCCGTCGGTGGCTGAATTTTTCTCCCGCTGGCCCGTGCCTGCCACGAGCCGATCGGCGCTTCAGCCGGGCTGTGGAGGGCCGACGGGGGTGGCGCCCATCATCCAGCTGCATCCCTCGCGGCGCTGCAATCTGGCCTGCGCGCATTGCTATACCGAGTCCGGCCCGCGAGAGGCGCAGGGCCTGCCGCTGAAGCTGCTGTGCTCGGTGCTGGACGATGCCGCCCTGCTGGGCTATCGACAGCTCGCGGTGTCGGGCGGCGAGCCCCTTCTTTATGAGCCCCTGCCCGCCTTGCTGCAGCATGCCCGCCGCCTGGGCCTGCTCTGCAGCCTGACCAGCAACGGGATGCTGCTGAGCCCGCGGCGCTGGGCGGCCCTTGCGCCGCATGTGGACCGGCTGGCCATTTCCGTCGACGGCCTGGAGGCCACGCATGACGCGCTGCGCGGGCAAGCCGGCGCACTCGCCCGCACCTTGCGCCAGCTGGCGCAGCCTCGGTCCACGGGCACGCCGTTCGGCTTCATCTTCACGCTGACTCAGCACAATGTGCATGAGCTGGACGGCGTCGTGGCGCTGGCCGCCGAGCACGGCGCGCAAAGCGTGCAAGTGCATCCGCTGACCCTGCATGGACGCGCCCGCCAGACCCTGAGCGATGCGCGGCCCGACGGGCTGGAGCTGCTGGCGGCCATCGTCGAGGCGCAGCGCCTGGCGCTGGCGCTGCTGACGCGCAGCGGCGTACGCGTGCAGGTGGATGCGCTGAGCCAGGCCCAGATCCGCAGCTACCGCGGGCGACTGGTGCCAAGCTGGCCCGCGGCGGAACTGACGGCGTTGGCCCCCGTGCTGGTGCTGCAGGCCGATGGCCAACTGCTGCCGCTCACGCACGAGCTGCCATCCTCGCTGTGGCTGGGTTCGGTGCATGAGGCCCCGCTGATGGCCCTGGCCGCACGCTGGCTGCACGGCAGCGCGAGTCAGCAGCTGGTGCAGGTGCTGGCTCGCACCTGGCAGGACCTGGCGGAGGGCGCGCAGCCTGCCGCCTATTGGTATGACGAGGTCGCGGCGCGGGCGCTGGATCTGGGGACACCGGTGCCGGTGCCGCTGCGGCCATTGCCGCCCAGGGTCTGGCAGGCCATGGTGAAAGCGCCAGCATTTGCGAACCACCGCAGCGCCAGCGCCTGACCGGCATCAGCCGCCGGCTTGTGGCGGCAGCGGCTGTGGTGCCACCGAGAGCTCATAAAGCGCCAGCAGCCCCAGCACATGGCCGATGGCGACGCCCGGCTCGCCGGCTTCGATGCGCCCTATGGTCTGCACGTGCACGCCCAGCCGCGCGGCGGCGCCGGCCTGGCCTTCGCCCGCCTGCAGGCGCGCCTGGCGGGCCGCCGCGCCCAGGGCCTGGATGGCCTGCCGCGCCGCGGGATGGATGTCGTCGGAGATGCGTTTGCCTTGTGCCATGGTCGGCGATTGTGCAGCCAGCGTGGGCGGGTGGGACAAGAGCTGGACGAGAACGGAGCAGGGGCGGAGCAGGGGCGGAATAAGGGCGAGACAATCGAGGCATGAATGCCGCGCCCGATACGCCTTCTTCGCAGCCCGTCCCGGACGACCCCATGCCCCTGCCGCCTCCGCCCCCGGCCCTGGAGGACTGCTGCGGCAATGGCTGCGATCCCTGCATCTTCGACGCCCACGACCTGGCCATGGACGCCTACCGCCAGGCCTTGCGGGACTGGAAGCGGCGGCATCCGCAGGGCTGAGGGGCGCGGATTCAGGCCCGGCGCTCGCACCGTACCACGGGCTGGGAGCGGCCAAGGCGCCCGGCGCTCAGCTGATCGTCCCCTCGCTCACGTGCAGATCCTCGCCGGTGGCCAGGGCCACCTGCAGGGCCAGGCGCAGGCCGGCGCTCAGGGTTTCCAGGGACATGGACGGTGCCTGAGGGTGCCGGCTTGCCTGCTCGGGCAGGTAGGGCAGATGCAGGAAGCCCGCCTGACGCAGCCAGGGGCGGCGCCGTGCCTGGTGCATCAGGCCGTAGAAGACGTGGTTGCAGACGAAGGTGCCGGCGGTGTAGGACACCTCGGCCGGCAGCCCGGCGTCGCGCAGGGCGCGGGCCATGGCCTTGACCGGCAGGGTGCTGAAGTAGGCGGCCGGCCCGCCGGGCTGCACCTCGCGGTCGATGGGCTGGGCGCCGGCGTTGTCCGGGATGCGGGCATCGTCCAGGTTGATGGCCACGCGCTCGAAGCTCATCGCGCTGCGGCCCCCCGCCTGCCCGCAGCACAGCACCAGGCGCGGACGCAGGCGGTCGACATGGGCCTCCAGCGCCGCCAGCGCCCGATCGAAGACGCAGGGCAGCACCGCTGTCTCCACACGAACCCCGGCTGTCAGGTGCTCTCCGTGCAGGCGCTGCACCAGTTGCGCGGATGGATTGACGGGCTCGCCGCCGAAAGGCTCGAAGCCGGTGATCAGGACGCAGTCGGAGGCGCTCATGGAGTCGATGCAAGGACAAAAAGGGGCGTAGCGGCACGCGCTCAGACGAGCAGGTACAGCAGCAAGGTCTGCAGGGCCAGCAGCAGCAGGGCCGTCGGGACTTGGGCCTTGATCACCGCATGGCGGTCCTGCAGGCCCAGCAAGGCTGCGGGCACGATGTTGAAGTTGGCGGCCATGGGGGTCATCAGCGTACCGCAGTAGCCGCTGAGCATGCCTATGGACAGCACGGCTGCCGCATTGGCCCCCTGACCCTGGATCAGGAAGGGCAGGGCCACGCCGGCTGCCATCACGGGGAAGGCGGCAAAGGCATTGCCCATGACCATGGTGAAGGCCGCCATGCCCAGGGTGTAGACCGCCACCACGGCGGCCTTGTTGTCCGGGCGCAGCAGCAGCCGCGCCAGGGCCTCCACGGCCTGGCCCGCATGGCTGGCGAGGAAGACGCCGCCCAGCATGGCCAGCATCAGCGGCAGCAGCAAGGGCCAGCCGATGGACTCGATCACCGCTTGCGAGGCCTGCAGGGCCTGCCGCGGCGAATCGCCGGTCAGCCGCCAGGCCAGCAGCAGGGCGCCCAGGCATGACAGCGTCAGCGCGCCCAGGGTCAGGGCTTGCGGGGCGAGCAGGCTCCAGGCGCCGGCCCGAAGGTAGGGGCCGGCCAGCACCAGGGCGACGGTCAGCAGGGGAATGCTCAGCACGGGGATGAACAGGCGGTGGCCCAGCAATGCGGCGCCTTGGCGGCGGCGTTGTTGCGCGAGGAGTTCGTGCCTGGTCGTTGGAGCGGCCGTGAAGCCCAGCCCGGCGATCAGGCCCAGGGCCAGGACCAGCAGACCCGCGAGGCGGTAGGTGAGCGGCTTGCCCAGCTGGTCCAGCATCAGGTCGCCCACCAGGAAGGGCAGGCCGAACAGGGCCCAGAACAGGCCGCGCCAGAAGCGGCGCGGCGTGCCGGCGTCGCGCCAGCAGCCCAGGGCGGCGCCCAGCAGCACCAGGCCCACCAGCGGCAGTGTGAGGCCCGGGCCGAACAGGGCAGGGGTGGCGGTGGTCGGCGTGGCGGGGTTCATGCGGCCTCCCAGGTGCTGGGTTCGGCGGAGATCTCCTCAGCGATCTGCGCATCCAGCCGCGACAGCCGTGCCAGATGCACCACCGCTGCGCACAGCGCCGTGGGAATCGCCCACAGGCCGATCACCAGGGGCTCGGCCACCGGAATGCCGCTTTGCTGCATGAAGCTGTGGATCAGCAGCACGGCGCCAAAGGCGATGAAGATGTCCTCGCCGAAGAACAGTGCCACGTTGTCGCAGGCGGCGGCATGCGCGAGGATGCGTTCCCGCAAGGCCGGCGGCAGCGGCCCGTGGCGGTGCACCGCCAGGCCCTCGGCCATGGGCGCCAGCAGCGGACGCACGGTCTGCGCCGGTCCACCCAGGCTGGTCAGGCCCAGTGCCGCCGTGCCCTGGCGCAGCAGGAAATACAGCATGAGCAGCCGGCCGGCGCTGGCGCCGCGCAGGCGGGCGACCCAGGCCTGGGCATGCTCGCGCAGGCCGTGTTTCTCCACCACCGCAACGACCGGCAGCAGCAGCACGACCACGGCCAGCGAGCGGCTGGCCATGAACTTCTCGCCGAAAAGTTCCAGCAGGGCCAGCGGCGCGATGCCGGCGCACAGACCCGTCGCCGCGCCGGCCAGCAGCACCACCAGCAAGGCATTGAAGCGCAGGGCAAAGCCCACCACGATGAGAGGAATGCCGATCAGCGGCAGCAGCAGGCTGGGGTCCATGGGGTCAGGTCTTGATTGTGTCGAGGGTTCAATCGAGGGTGCAGGCGGGCGTGCAGGCGGGCGTGCAGTCGCGTGGTCAGTCGGGGGCTTGCAGCGCAATGCCGGCGCCGCCAAGCGCCTTGTGCAGGGCGCGCACCAGGGGCAGGGCGGCCAGGCCGTCGCCGTGCACGCAGAGGGTGTCGATGCGCAGGCGGACACTGCTGCCGGTGTCGCTGGCGATGGGCTGGTTCAGCGCCAGTGCCAGGCCTTGTGCCACGCCTTCCTCCAGCTCTTGCAGCACCGCGCCGGGCTCGCCGCGCGGCAGCAGCGTGCCGGCTGCGGTGTAGCGGCGGTCGGCAAAACCTTCCTCGTGCACGCGCAGGCCCGCCGCACGCGCGGCGTCCACCAGCTTGCTGCCGGCCAGCGCCACCAAGGCCAGCCCTGGCGCCTCGCGCGGCAGCAGGTCCAGCAGCAGCGCGATCAGGCGGGGATCCTGGGCGGCCTGGTTGTATAGCGCACCGTGCGGCTTCACGTGGCGCGGCCGGGCGCCTTCGCGCTGTGCCGCCTCCTGGAAGTCCTGCAGCTGGCGGGCCAGGTCAGCGCGCAAGGCGTGCAGCAGCGCAGGGGTGAGCGCCTGCGCCTGTCGCCCGAAATGGACGCGGTCCGCATAGCTGGGGTGAGCCCCCACGGCCACGCCCTGCGCCAGCGCGCCGGCGATGCTGGCGCGCATGCTGGCGGCATCGCCGGCATGGCCGCCGCAGGCGATGTTGGCCGAGCTGATCCAGGGCAGGATCAGGGCCTCATCGGCGCAGCCTTCGCCGAGATCGGCATTGAGGTCCAGGGTTTTTGCGTGCATCGCGGGATTGTCGGGGGGCGGATGGGGTCAACGGCCCTGCAGGGTTTGGCATTGCCAATGCAGCGCGCCTCGTGCTTGCTGGCGCGCCGCCCGCGCCTGCGCCTCGTCCACGGGCAGGAAGCGCAGGCGCTGCCCCGGCGTGCATTGCGCCAGCCGAGGCAGGTCGGCCTCGATGAGCACGGCCATGCGCGGATAGCCCCCGGTGGCCTGGGCGTCGGCCATCAGCACGATGGGCTGGCCGTCGGGCGGCACCTGCACCACGCCGGGAAGCACCGCGTGCGACAGCAGCTCGACGATGGCGTCGGGGCGCTCGCGGGAGCGCAGCGCAGGGCCGTCCAGGCGAGCGCCCATGCGGTTGCTGCGGGCGCCGAGGCGCCAGTCGGCACGCCAGAAGTCGGCCATGGCGTCGGGATGGAAGAGTGCGGCCTCCGGGCCCGGCAGCACGCGCAGGTCCACTCGATCCGGCGCCGTGAAGGGCGGCAGGCCACGGCGGCGCCCCGCGGGCAAGGGGCAGGAGAGCGACGACGCCGCCAACACATCGCCGGGCTGGAGCGCCCGGCCCTGCGCGCCGCCAAAGCCGCCCGCCAGATCGGTGCTGCAGGAGCCCATGCGGGTCTGGGCGGCGATCCCGCCGGGCAGCGCAAGATAGGCGAAGCGGCCGGCGCGCGGCCCCTGCAGCTGCAGACGCTGGCCCGCCTTGGCGACATGCGACCAGCCCACGGGGCAGGGGCGCTCGTCCAGCAGGCCTTGGTAGTCGGCACCGGCCAGCGCGAACACGCAGTCCCGCTCGAAGCAAAGCAGCAGCGGGCCGCCGCTGATCTCCAGCGCAGGCAGGGTCAGGTCTTGCCCAAGCAGGGCGTTGGCGAGACGCAGGGCCACGGGATCCATGGCCCCCGCGCTGCCCAGCCCCAGGTGTCGCCAGCCCGGGCGGCCCAGGTCCTGCACGGTGCTCTGCAGGCCCGGCTTGATCACCTGCAGTGTCGGGTGTTCAGTCATCGCAGCGCTCCACGACGAAGCGCAGGCGGTCGCCCGGCAGCAGCAGCGTAGGCGGCTGGGCCTGAGGGTCGAACAGGGTCAGCGCGGTCCGGCCGATGAGTTGCCAGCCGCCAGGGCAGGCGCAGGGGTAGATGCCGGTCTGCGCGCCGCCTATGCCCACCGAGCCGGCCGGCACGGCCGTGCGCGGCGTGGCGCGGCGCGGCGTGTGCAGGGCCTCGGGCAAACCGGCCAGGTAGGCGAAGCCGGGCAGGAATCCCAGGCAGAAGACGCGGTACTCGGCCTCGCTGTGCAGCCGGACCAGCTCGCCGGCCGCGAGCTGGTGATGACGGGCGACGCTGGCCAGGTCCGGCCCCGCCTCGCCGCCGTAGTGCACGGGGACTTCGACCAGGCGGCCCCGCGCCGACGCGGGCAGAGGCCTGTCGCACTGCGCGTGCCAGAGCTTGAGCAGGCGGGCACAGGCGGTGGCGCTGTCCTGCCGGTCGGGGTCGAAGAACCAGCTGAGGTTGCCCATGCCCGGCACGCAGTCGGTGGTTTCATGCATGCCGTCGTCCCGTCCCAACACTTGCTCGCGCAAGCGCCACAGGCGCTGCTGCAGCTCGAGGCTGGGCGGCGAGCCGGGGAAATCCAGCAGCACGGCACGCTCGCCCAGGGGCTGGCAGCGGGCTTGGAATGAACTTGTCATGGACGGCGCCTACGATGGCTCGACTGCATGATGGCTGGACCTCCTCCGGGATTCGTGCTGGCGTCGGACCTGCCTGCGGCGCGCATTGTCACCTGCGCGACAGGGCTGGTCCACGCTGACACAGGCGAAGCTCATGGCCTAGGGTTTGCTGGGGTGGAGCCTCGCAGGCTTTTGCCGGATCGTGCAGCGAGCTGCGCCAAGACAGCCCGTGGATTCGCGTGCACGACTTGCCGACGACACCCATCGCAAGGAGACTGCCATGAAGATATTCCCGTCCATCGCTGCACACCGCCGCGTCCTCGCCCGTTGCGCGGCCGTCCTGGCGCTGGCGGCCGGCACCCTGCCCTCGGTGGCCAGCACGCTCAACCAGAACGTGTCCTGGACCATCGATCGCGCCGGCACCAGCACCAAGTACCGCGTCGTGGCCTATGGCGACTCGATCTACGCCGGCTACAACGGCTCGACCCTCAATGCCGCCAAGTACTCGGCGCCCACGGTGGATGCGGAGTATCTCTCGGCACTCTGGAATGCCGACATCGAGAGCGTGCGGCGCGCCAAGTCCGGCGCCGTGGCCTCGGACGTCTACAACAACAAGATCGTGGCAGAGGCCTCCTACATGCAGGCCAGCAGCACGCGCGTCGTGACCTTCGAGATGTGCGGCAATGACGGGCTGCAGGCCCGCACGGCCTTCAAGGGCCAGAGCGGCACCTGCGACTACAGCGTGCTGGACAACGCGCTGGCGAGCTGCAAGACCTATGTGGCCAAGGCGATGGACTACATCAACGCCAATGCCTATGCGGGCACCAAGCTCAAGATCATCTCCAACCTGCACTACCCCGGCTACGCGGCCGACAACGTGCAGAGCAGCTGCAAGGACGCCAGCACCGGCGCCACTGTCAATCTGCGCGACAGGTTCCTGCCGGCACTCGTGAAAATGAACTACTGGATGTGCGAGTACGCCCGCCAGAAGGGCTTCAGGTGTGCCGACAACTTTGCCCAGTACATGGCCGCGGACTACGACGGCAATGGCGACGGCCAGGTGGACTCCGATGCCATCCGCTATGTGGCCGGTGACACCGAGGCGGCCTATGTCGCCCGCATCACCTCGACCTACAAGAGCACGCTGCGCGACGCCAACACCCATTTCGTCTCGGCCAGCAGCAGCTACGACTACATCCAGTCCGACGACACCCATCCCACCTACAACGGCGGCACGGTGACGGCCGGCCTGTTCGGTGGCAGCACGGGCTCGGGTGCGCCGCGCTACACCAGCTTCAGCGGTGGCAAGAACCCGATCTGGAACCAGTACGGGCATGAGCGCATGGGCTGGGCTTTGTCGGTCTCCAACCCGGCTTCCCCCTGAGCCCGCGATGGCCTGAGAGGACGATCGTGAAGCCGCAGCGGGCCGCACTCAGGCGGCACCGGCTGGTCTTGCTGGCCTATCTGGCGCTGGCCCTGCTGAGCCTGGCCGCCGGCCTGGCCCTGCTGTGGCCTGCGGCGCTGGCCCCGGACTCTCGGCCCGAGTTCCAAAGGCCGGTCGACGGGCCGCCAAGGCCTGGCGCGACGGCGGCCGCCTCCGGCGCCAGCGGGGCTGCACCGCATCCCTGGCTGCTGGTGGGCAGTTCCGGTCCCGCGGTGAGCGATGACCTTGCGGACCACGTGCAGCCCGGCACGGCGCCGAGCATGCAGGAGGTCATCGAACGCCTGCACAAGGCAGGGGTGCGCACGGGCCTCGGGGCTTTCCAGCCGCCGGGCACGCGGCCGCCCATCGTCGGTCTGGCCGTGCCCGAGGACTATGTGCTGCCCGACGGCTACGTGCGCCACCACCAGGCCACGGACGACGGTCAGCGCATCGAAGCCATCCTGATGTTCGCGCCCGATCGCCCCGTCTTCGACGCGGCGGGCCGTCCCATCGCCGTGCCCGCGGACCGGGTGGTCACGCCGGCGCTGGCGCCACCGGGCTTTCCCATCCGCTTTGTCGTCATTCCGAGGCGGCGGGAGCCGGGGCAGGCGGCCTCGGCGCCGCCTTGATTCCTTCTGGATTCCCATGAATGCACTGATTTCGAGGCCCGGGGTCCGCGCGATCCTGGCCCTGGGCCTGGGCGCTGCCCTGCTGGCGCTGTATGC
Organism: Burkholderiaceae bacterium; assembly: GCA_041905785.1. Lineage (GTDB taxonomy): Bacteria > Pseudomonadota > Gammaproteobacteria > Burkholderiales > Burkholderiaceae_C > Roseateles_B. The sequence goes on along the minus strand of JAYRKJ010000020.1, from coordinate 100,358 downwards.
CCGTGGCAGCTGGGGCCTGGGCTTCGTCGCCCTGCTGCCCTGGCTGTGGTGGCTGGACCGGCCGGCCGGCTGGGGGCTGCGCCTGCTGCGGGCCTGGCTGCTGAGCCTGGCCATGAGCGCGGCGGCCTTTGGCTGGTTCGGCACGGCCATCGCGCACTATGCGCAGTGGCCCCAGGCCCAGGGCTGGGCCGTGCTGCTGCTGATCGCGCCGCTGTTCCAGCCGCAGGTCATCGCATGGGCCCTGGTGCGCCAGGGGCTGGCGCCGGGCCGCCGCCCCTGGCTGCGGGCCTGGGCGGCGGCAGCGGCCTGGCTGGGCGTCGAGTGGATGTTCCCCAAGCTGCTGGGCGACACGCTGGGCCATGGCCTTTATCCCGCGACCCCACTGCGCCAGGCGGCGGCCCTGGGCGGCGGCGCCGGCCTCAGCCTGCTGTTGCTCTTGGTCAATGAGGCCCTGGCTCAGACGCTGAGCCAGCTTGGTCCCGGCTGGAGGGCGCGGCCCCGAGCCCTGCTGGGCCCCCTGGCCCTGGCCCTGCTGCTGCCCCTGGGGCCGCTGCTTTACGGTGCCAGCCGCGAAGCCCCGCGTCTGGAGGCTGGCACGCCATTGCTGCGCGTGGGCCTGGTGCAGGCCAATATCGCCGACTACGAGCGCCGCCGGCAGATTCAGGGCAGCTATGCCGTGGTGCGCGAGGTGCTGGACATGCACTACGCCATGAGCTACGACGCCGTCGAGCGCCAACGCGCGGACGCCGTGCTGTGGTCCGAGACCATCTACCCCACCACCTTCGGCCAGCCCAAGAGCGAGGCCGGCGCCCAGCTGGACCAGGAGATCGCCTCCATCGTCAATGCGGCCGGCGTTCCCTTTGTCTTGGGCACCTATGACCGCGATGCGGCGGGTGAGTACAACGCCGCGGCCTTCCTGCAGCCGCAGCAGGGCTTGCTGGGCATGTACCGCAAGGCCCGGCTCTTCCCCCTGACCGAGCAGGTGCCGGCCTGGCTGGACGGCCCGCTGCTGCAGCGCTGGCTGCCCTGGGCCGGGCGCTGGCAGCCCGGCAGCGGGGCCCGCGTGTTCCCGCTGCGCCTGCGCGACGGCCGCGAGCTGCCGGTGCAGCCGCTGATCTGCCGGGACGACGTCGATGCCTCGCTGGCCATTGCCGGCGCGCGCCTGGGCGCGCGGGCCCTGCTGACGATGTCCAACGACGCCTGGTTCAGCGCGGACCCGCTGGGGGCGCAGCTGCACCAGGCCGTGGCAGCCTTTCGCAGCATCGAGACCGGTCTGCCGCAGTTCCGGGTGACGACCAACGGCTACAGCGCCGTCATCGATGCCCGCGGTACGGTGCTGGCGGCGGGCGACTTCGGCCAGCGTGCGCTGGTGGTGGGGGCGCTGCCCGTGCCCGAGCCCGCGCCGACGCTGATGGTGCGCTGGGGGGATTGGGTGGGCGCTGCCGCGGCGGGCTCCCTGCTGCTGCTGGTGCTGGCAGGGCTGATGCGGCGCCTGCTGCCTGCGACGCCATCAGTGCCCGAGCTGCACTGGCCGGCTCGGGTGCGCGTCCTGCCGCCCGGCCTGCGCTGGCCGAGCGCCGCTCTGCGCGGGACGGCGCAGTTGAGCCTGCTGGCCTTGGGCTTGGCCTGGTGCTTGGACGAAGGCTTCCGCAGCCAGGGCTTGCGGCAGCTGCGCCTGTTCGCGGGCTTGGTGGTCGCGCCGGAGCTGGCCGTCTGGTGCCTTCTCGCGGCCTGGCGGGCCGAGCTGCGCCTGCAGGGTGCGCGCCTGCAGCTGTGGTCACGCGGTGCACGGATGCAGGACTGGCCCTTGGCCGACCTGCAAGGTGTGAAGGCCTGGCACCTGCCCTGGCCGGCGCCCGGCCTGTCGCTGTCGACCGGCGATGGCAAGACCTGGCACCTGCTGACGGCGCATCCGCTGGCCCTGCAGGAGGCGCTGCAGTCGGAACGCCCCGGCATGGTCTCACCAGCGAGGGACTTGCGCAGCCGGACCGACTGGTACGCCTGGGCCCGCCAGTGGCGGCCACGCCGGCGCCTGGCCCGGCCCTTGTGGAAGTTCGTCCTGCTGCCGCTGGCCCTGGCCCTGCCGGCCTTCGCCCTGCATCAGCACATCGCTTATGGAGGCTTCCTGGGCGAGTTCTACAGCCACGGCGCGCGGGCCTACCTGCAGGCCTTTGCCTTGTGGTGGGCTGCCTGGGCGCTGGGCGTGGCGGTGACGGCCGCCGTGCTGCGGCTGCTGATCGAGGGTGGCGCCTGGCTGGGCCTTTGGTGGCGGCCGCAGTTGGCGCTGCGCCTGCGCGTGGGGTTGGAGCAGGCCGGGCTGGCCCTGCTGTACGCAGGCCTGCCGCTGTGGCTGCTGACGAAGCTGCTGGGGGCCTGACCCCGGCGCGTGCGATGTGCCGCCGCCCCTGAGGTCCGACAAGTGGGCCGCAGCGGGACATCGGCCGGGCGGGGGGGGCGACTGGCTCATGGGGGCTGTTTCGTTGCTGGATGGGATGGAAGCGCGTGCGGTGGCAGTGGGCGCGGCAGTCCGATCCACCCGAAAGACGGCGAGGTGCGTTGGAGTGCACAAGGCATGTGTCCGGCTCGGTCCGGCTGGCACGGTCTTGCCGCTCGGGGTGCTTATCATCCGCCCCCATGCATCGAGCTGTTCTGCGCCTGTCCGCGTTGTTGTTCCTGTGGGCTGGCCTTCTGCGGGCCGGTCTGCTGGCCGCGCCCGCCTTTGCGGGCGAGGTGCTGGACGCGCAGTTTCGCAGCGTCGAGGTGCCGCAGAGCTCGGTGCCCGCGCTGGCCCAGGACCGCAGCGGCTTCATCTGGGTGGCCACCATCAAGGGCCTCACCCGCTACGACGGCTACCGCCTCCGCCCCGTCGAACAGGAGGGCGCCACGGCCGCGCGTCGCAACCTGGGCTGGGTGCGGGCCCTGGCCCCTGCCCGTGACGGGCGCATGTGGATCGGGACCGAGTTTCAGGGCCTGATGGTCTACGACCCCCAACAGGACCGGGTGCAGGCCGTGGGCAGCGCCCAGGGGGTCGAGGGGCGGCATGCGCCCATCCGCGCCCTGGCGGAGGATGGCGACGGCACCCTCTGGATGGGCAGCCTGGGTCAGGGGCTGCAGCGCTATCTGCCGGCACAGCGGCGCTTTGAGCGCCATCTGCTGTCGGTCAAGGGGCAGGCCGAACAGCGCATCACCGCCATTGCGGTCGCGCGCGACGGCAGTGTCTGGGCCGGCCACTGGCGGGGCCTGGCGCGGCGTCAGGGCGGGGCCTGGACGGCCATGGCCCTGCCTGGCCCCCAGGACGAAGCCACCGTGCTGGCCATCGCCGAAGACCGGGCTGGCCGCGTCTGGTTCGGCACGCAGGATGGACGCCTGGGCGTGGTGGAGCAAGGCCAGGTGCGCTGGGTGCAGGATCTCAAGGCGCCCGTGCAGGCCTTGGCCCAGGCGGAGGACGGCCGCGTCTGGGTCGGCACCAAGAGGGGCCTGGTCTGGCTGGATGCCAACCGCGGCAGCGTCGAGGCCTGGCTGCGTCATGATCCTCGGCATCTGCGAGGCCTGGCCGGCAATGACATCAGCGGCCTGCTGCGCGACCGTTGGGGCGTGATGTGGGTCAGCGGCTACGGCCTGGGCCTGCAGCGCCACCAGGACCACCCCGCCCTGGCCGTGCGCGGTCCGGACAACGATCCGCAGAGCCCGCTGCGCGAACTGGACGTGCGCGCCTTGCTGCGCCTGAGCAACGGCGAAGTGCTGGCCCCTACGCAACTGGGCGCGGTGGTGCGCCTGGACGCGCAGCCCGGTCGGGCGCTGGCCACGCTGGGCGCCTGGCCGCGCGAGCGCCGCAGCGTGGTCGAGGCCCTCGGCCAGGCGCCGGACGGCAGCGTGTGGCTGGCCGCGGCCGGGCGGCTGGAGCACCGCAGCCTGGACGGCCGTCTGCTGCGCGAATGGCCCCTGGAAGGTGCCCGCGCGCAGCAGCTGCTGATACGCCACACGGGCGAGATCTGGCTGGGCATGCAGGAAGGGCTGTATCGCCTGCCCTCGCCTGCCTCAGCGGCGTTGCAGCGGGTTGCGCTGGCCGGCGGCGCGCCGCTGCAGGGCGGGATCTACGCGCTGCGCGAGGAGCCGGGCAGCCATGCGCTGTGGGTTGGCGGGCAGCAAGGCCTCTTCGTCGAGGGGCCGGGTGGCCTGGCCCCGCTGCTGCAGTCGCCCAAGGAAGCGCTGGGAAGCCCCATCGTGATGGGCCTGCTGTGGTCCCGTGACGGCACGCTGTGGGTGGACACGCCGGTCAGCGGCCTGCACCGCCGCGTCGGGCTGGACGCCGAGGGCCGCTCCCGCTTCGAGCGCATCAGCGAACGCCACGAGGTGCAGGGCGTATTCGGCGGCAATCTGCACGAGGACACGCAGGGGCGCATCTGGAGCCAGCTCTTCGTCTACGACCCGCGCGCCGACCGCATCGACGCCATCGGCCCGGCCGAAGGGGCGTTCTTCGGCAGCTTCTGGTTCTTCGCCAGCTGCGAACTGCCGGGCGGCGGGTTGCTGTTCGGAGGCAGTCGCGGGCTGCTGCGGGTGCAGCCGGAGGCCTATGCACCGCCGACGGGCGAGCTGCCCATGGTCGTCAGCGAACTGCGTCTCAACGGCCAGCCCTACCATCCCGAGCGTCTGCAGCAAGGCCTGACCCTGCAGCCGGGAATGCGCACGCTGATGGTCGAATTCGCGGCTTTGGACTACGCCGACCCGCAGCGTCTGCGCTACCAGTACCGCCTGGTGGGCCAGGACGCCGACTGGACCCGCGTGGATGCCAGCGCTCGCAGCCCCAGTTTCGGCCCGCTCAAACCCGGCCGCTATGTGCTGCAGGTGCAAGCCATGCCCCAGCAGGGCGCTGGACGCATGGCTTCGCTGGAACTGCCCATCGAGCTGCTGCCCGCCTGGTGGCAGACCTGGTGGGCGCGGGCCGTCGCCGGCGTGCTGCTGCTGCTGTCGGTCTGGGGCTGGGTCCAGTGGCGCACCCGCCGCCTGCGCCGCCGCGAGGTCGAGCTGTGCGCCCTGGTCGACGCCCGCACCGCGGAGCTGCGCGAGGCCAGCCTCACCGACACCCTCACCGGCCTGCGCAACCGCCGCTATCTGGCGCTGCGCCTGGATGACGACCTGAACCTGTGCCTGCGCCGCTTCGAGACGGAGGGCATCGAGCCCGGCCCCGACAGCGATCTGTTGCTGATGCTGTTGGACCTGGACCACTTCAAGCGGGTCAACGACGTCTACGGGCATGGTGCCGGCGACGCCGTGCTGGTGCAGCTGGCCGAGCGCCTGCGCGGCGTGTTCCGTGGTACGGACTCGCTGGTGCGATGGGGCGGCGAGGAGGTGCTGGTGCTGGTGCGCGACAGCAGCCGCGGCAGCGCCGCCGAGCTGGCCGAGCGCGCCTGCGCGGCCGTCCGCGAGAAGCCCTTCGACATCGGCGAGGGCCGTCAGATCCCCGTCACCGTGTCCCTGGGCTGGTCGGCCTTCCCTCTGGATCCGAAGCAGCCGCGGGCCTGGGACTGGATGGCCAGTCTCGCCCTGACCGATGCGGCGCTCTATGCCGCCAAGGCCCAGGGCCGGGACGGGCACGTGGGTGTCGAACGCGCCCAGGGCCTCACACCGCTGCACCTGCCCAAGGACTGGTGGCTGGGCCAGCCGCCGGCCGGTCTCACGGTGCATCGCAGCCATGTCCGCCTGGGTGCCTGAGGCAGCCCGCGGCCGGGGGGCGAAAACCGGCTTCTGCTAACCTCGGCGCACCCTGTGCCGGTCAATCAGCAATGCCGTGACATGCCCCACGCCTCTCGCCCGCCCTTGGATACCTTTCCCGCCGCCGCTGTGCTGGACCGGCCGGTGTGGCACAGCCTGACCGGGCCTCAGCAAGACCTGGCCCTCGGCGATGCACACGCCCGCCGCTACCGGCCGGACATCCACCTGTTTGCCTCCGCCGCGGACGACAGCCCCGAGGCTTTGGCGGCGCTGTCGGGGCTGATCCCGGCCCAGGGCCAGGTCTATCTGCTGCAGGTGCCGCCCCTGCGCCTCCCGCCGGACGTCCGCGTGCTCAAAGAGGCCCAGGGCGTGCAGATGCTGGCCACTCACGCCCTGGCGGGCGGAGCCACCCGGCCGGACATCCAACCCCTGGGCGATGCCGACGCGGCCGAGATGCTCGCCCTGGCCGAACTCACCCAGCCCGGGCCTTTCTTGGCCCGCACCCACCGCATGGGCCGCTTCCTGGGCGTGCGCATCCGGGACCGCCTGGCCGCGATGGCAGGCGAGCGCATGCACGTGTCCGGCTATACCGAGATCAGCGGCGTCTGCACCCATCCCGACTTCCGCGGACTGGGCCTGGCCCGTTGCCTGTCTGCCGCCGTGGCCCGGCAGATCGAGGCCCGCGGTGAGCGGCCCTTCCTGCACGCCTGGCGCAGCAATGCCGCCGCCATCGACCTCTATGAAAGCCTGGGCTTCCGGTGGCGCGCGGATGTGCAGGTGGCCGTGCTCGCCAGGGCCTCTTGAGCGACCGTGCCTCGGCCCGCGAGGGACGGGGTTCGCCCGCAGACGCCCGATCACCGCCCGAGGCTGGCCGGGCGTCCTGCGCCCCGCCTATGCCGGCCGGCGAGCGTTCCATGCGATGGATGCATGCCCCAGGGGCAGCCCAGGATATTGTTGCTGTGCACAATGAAAGGCATGGACAGTCAGCACCCCCGCCTTGCGTCGTCCACCCGCCCCCGGGTGCTCATCATCGGTTGCGGCTTCGGCGGCCTGGCCGCCACGCGCGCCCTGGCAGGGGCGCCGGTGGACATCACCCTGGTCGATCGCAGCAACCACCATCTCTTTCAGCCGCTGCTGTACCAGGTGGCAACGGCAGGGCTGTCGGCGCCATCCATCGCGGCACCCATCCGCCACATGCTGCGCCGCCAGCGCAATGTCACGGTGCTGATGGCGGAAGTCAGCGGCATTGACAAGGCGCGCCGATGCGTGAGCCTGGCCGACAGCCAGGTCCTGGACTACGACTTCCTGATCGTGGCCGCGGGAGCCACGCACAGCTACTTCGGGCGCGACGAATGGGCCGCACATGCCCCCGGGCTCAAGACCCTGGAAGACGCCTTTCGGCTGCGGGGCCGCGTGCTCAAGGCCTTCGAGCAGGCCGAGCTGGAGCCGGATCCGGGCCGGCAGGCGGCGCAGCTGTGCTTTGTGGTGATTGGCGGCGGCCCCACCGGCGTGGAGATGGCCGGCACGCTGGCTGAGATCGCCCGGCATACGCTGCGCGACGAGTTCCGCCGCATCGATCCGGCTTCCGCCCGCGTGCTGTTGCTGGAAGGCTCCGACCGGGTGCTGCAGGCGCTGCCGCCCGAGTTGTCCGCCAAAGCCGAGGCGCAGCTGCGCGGCCTGGGCGTGGAGGTGCAGACCCGCTGCCGGGTCGTGGGTATCGACGCCGAGGGCGTGAGCGTCCAGTCAATCGCGGAAGGCGCAGGGAGCGGTACGGGCGGCGAAGCCCGTCGCATCGCGGCGCGTACGGTCGTCTGGGCAGCCGGCGTGGCGGCCTCGCCGCTCGGGCGCTTGCTGGAGGTGCCGCTGGACAGGGCCGGCCGCGTGGTGGTCGATGGCCTGCTGAATATTCCAGGGCATCCGGAGGTTTTCGTGATCGGCGACCTGGCCGCCGCGCAAAGCCTGGAGCCGGACGGCAGCCTGAAGCCCGTGCCCGGCGTCAGCCCGGCGGCCAAGCAGATGGGCGCCCATGCCGCCGGCAGCATCCTGGCACGCCTGCGCGGTCGCGAGTCCGGCCTGCGGCCTTTTCGCTACCGCGACTACGGCGCGCTGGCCACCATCGGCCGCAAGGCGGCGGTGGCCGACCTGGGCTGGCTGCAGTTTTCGGGCTACGCGGCCTGGCTGTTCTGGCTCTTCGTCCACATCTACTTCCTGATCGGCTTCCGCAACCGCCTGGTGGTGCTGATGGACTGGGCCTGGGCCTACTGGAGCTTCCAGCGCTACGCGCGGGTGGTGGTGGAGCCCGCCAGCGGCGCTGCGCCGCCGCAGCCACCGCAGACGCGCTGATCAGGCCTGCGCCGCATCCAGCGGCAGCGCGGTGCGGCTGATCACGTGCTGGAGCACGAAGCTGGAGTGCACGCCGGTCACGCCCGCGATGCGGGTCAGCTTGCCCAGCAGCAGGCTCTGGAAATGGTCCATGTCCCGCACCCAGAGCTTGAGCTGGTAGTCCGCCGCCTGGCCCGTGATCAGCAGGCACTCCAACACCTCGGGCAGCACGCGCACCGAGGCCTCGAAATTGGCGAAGCGCTCCGGCGTGTGCTGGTCCATGGAGATGTGCACCAGAGCCATCAGGCTCAGGCCCAGCTTGCGGGCGTCCAACAGCGCGCGGTAGCCGGCGATGAGGCCGCTGTCCTCCAGGGCGCGCACCCGGCGCAAGCAGGGCGAGGGCGAGAGACCGACACGGTCCGCCAGATCCTGGTTGGCGATGCGGCCTTCCTGCTGGAGGATGTCCAGAATCTGGCGATCAATTCGGTCCAATTCCATTTCAATTGCTCTGTATGTTTGATGTGAGCAATTTAATGCCAAACGGAATGAAATCGAAGCCATCTTCGCAATTTTCTGCCCGGCCTTGCTTCCTACACTGGATGCACTGCAAACAGCAAGCTCCACCGCCCGGGCAAGACCCCTGCGGAGCAGGCCAGGCCCATGAAGGCCCCGTCCCCTGCAGTCAAGGCCCCAGGCGTCACGAGCGTGCTGGGGCCTTGACCATTCGGGAGGGTTGCACGCGGGACGCCCACATGGGGCGGGGGGCCGAGGGCAAGCGTCCGACGCCCGGCCCCACAATGCGGCATGGACCTGATGCTTGAACGTTTGAGCCTTGACGAGCTGCGCCAGCTGGAAGCGGGGCAGTGGCCCGCCGGCTGGTTGGACCGCGTGGAGCCCGGCGCCCTGCCGCCCGAACGTGTGCACCGCCGCGCCCTGGCTTTGCTGGCCCAAGGCTGTGAGCCCTGCTGGGCCGTCAGCTGCATGATGTGCCGCCCCAGCGACGGGCGCTACCTGGGCAACATCGGCTTCAAGGGCCCGCCCTGCGCGGGCCGCGTGGAGATCGGCTACCAGGTTGCACCCGGCCAGCAGGGGCAGGGCTTGGCCACCGCTGCCGTGCGTCTCATGCTGGAAGAGGCCTGGGCTGCCGGTGTGCAGGTCGTGCGCGCCGAGGTGCTGCCCGAGAACCTGGCGTCCCAGCGCGTGCTGGCCAAGGCGGGCTTCCGCCTGGTCGGGCATCACGCGGACGACAGGCAGGAGTGGGTGGGGGTGTGGGAGGCGGCGAGACCCGACCGCGCCGCCTGAGCTGTTCCGTCAGCGGATCATCACCAGCGTGCTGCCGCGATGGGCGTCTTCCTGGTAGCGCAGCTTGAAGCCGCCGAGATCCAGCTCGCCCAGGTTCGCCAGCGCCTGCTGCACGCTGTCGCGGGTGAGGGGCGGCTTGGCGCGGCGCAGGCCCTCGCTGAGCACGCGGGCCGCGATATAGCCCTCCAGGCTGAGGGAGTCGAACTGCCTGTCCCCGCGCGCCAGCATCGCCTTCTGGTAGGCCGCAACCACCGGCAGGCTGGGGTCCTGTGGGTCCGGCACGACCTGGGCGACGCGGACCTGGCGCATGTCGCCGAGCAGGGCCTCCCTCAGCGGCTCCAGCCCGACGAAGGACAGCAGGTAGAAGCGGCCCTTGTAGCCGCGCGCGCGCGCCTGGCGGATGAAGGCCGCACAGGTCTCGTAGGTGCTGATCATGAAGACGGCTTCGGCGGGATCGCGGCTGATCAGGGTGTCTAGGGCCTCTTCCACCTGCGTGGAGTTGCGCTTGACGGTGGCCGAGGCCTGCAGGTGCAGCTTCAGGGACTGGGCCGCCTCGCGCATGGCCTCCAGACCCGCGCGGCCGAAGAGGTCGGCCTGCAGCAGCACGTTGAAGCGCTGTACGCCGTCCTGCTTCATGGCCGTGGCCAGCGCCACCGACTCGTCCGCATAGCTGGCACGCACGCTGAAGATGCGCCCCGGGCCGGGCTCGTACAGCATGCCGGCACCCGTGTAGGCGCCCAGGAAGCTGATGCCGTGCCGTTTCAGGTAGGGCAGTGCCATGCGGCTGGTGGGGGTGCCCACATAGCCGAACAGCAGCAGCACCCGCGGATCTTCGACCAGCTGGCGGGTGTTGAGCTCGGCGCGATCGGGCTCGTAGCCGTCGTCCCGGATTTCCAGCACCACCTTCAGGCCCTGGATGCCGCCCTGCTGGTTGAGCTGGTCCAGCTGCGCCCGGATGCCGGCGTGGTAGCGCAGGCCCAACTGGGCTGCCGGGCCGCTGAACGCGGCCGAACTGCCGATGCGCAGCTCCATCTCGGTGCCCGCCCAGGCGCCCGTGCCCAGGCCGAGGCCGAGCAAGGCGGCCAGGCAGAGGCGTCGCGAAGGGGCGATGGCGGCATGCATGACGGGCTCATTGTGCGCCCGTCGCGCCCCGCGCCGAATTGCCCGCCGGCGCGAGCGGGGGCATCCGTGGGCACAAAGCGGTGCTTTGCCACGCAGGGCCGGCGGCGCGGCACGGGCCTGCTTGCCCCGCCTGGTCTTTGCGCAGCGGCCTTGGCGGCCACGCGGGCTTGGCTCCCGGGGTGGGGCCAGGCTTGGGATAATGCGCCGCTGCACCCCGGCCCACAGGCGCTGGCGCCGGGGCTGGCGAAACAAAGGCATGAGCGGGGAGATCGATCGATGCACAGAATGCGGACCATCATCAGCATGGCCGGCCTGGCCGGAGCCTGCCTGCTGCAGGCCGGCTGTGCCTTCCCTGTGCCCGGCCGCGAGCCCGGCAAGGTTTCGGTCTACCAGAACGAGCGCTTTCAAGCCGAGGAAACCTTCTCCCGCCTTTTCGACGCCACGGTGGAGGACACCTGCGAGGCCGCGCGGCGCGCGCTGCTGAGCCAGGGCTACCTGATCAATCCGGGCAAGGCCGGGGCCGTGAGCGGCACCAAGCGGTTCCAGCCCGAGGGCGAGGTGCACGTCGAGATCAACTTCAACGTGGTTTGCGTGCCCGACGGCCGGACTGCCCAGCTGGCCACGGCCTTTGTCTCGGCGCAGCAGGACCGCTATGCGATCAAGAAGAGCGCCAACTCCACCAGCATCGGCGTGAGCGCCATCGGCTCGATCTCCGTGCCGCTGGCCGCCTCGCAGGACTCCATGGTCAAGGTGGCTTCAGAGACCATCCCTGCCGGCGAGTTCTACGACCGCTTCTTCGCGCTGATGCACCGCATGCTCAGCGAGCAGACGGGCGAGGGCACCGGGGCCGGCAGCGCCGCCGTGATGCGTCAGCGCTGAACCGGGCGCATGGGACGATGAGCCGGAGCCGCCTGGTCTACTCCACCGAGCTGGGGCGCACCTGCCCGCAGTGCCGCTGCGCGCTGGCTGCATGCCGCTGCGGCAAGCCCGCGGCCCGCCCCACCGGGGACGGCATCGCACGCGTCTGGCGCGAGAGCAAGGGCCGGGGCGGCAAGACCGTGACCCTGGTCAAGGGCCTGCCCCTGGACGACCTCGCGCTGCAGGCCCTGGGCAAGCAGCTGCGCAGCGCCTGCGGCAGCGGCGGCACCTGCAAGGATGGGGTGCTGGAGATCCAGGGGGACCATGCGGAACGCGTCACCGCCTGGCTGATCGCCCAGGGGCACCCGGCCAAGCGGGCCGGGGCTTGAGCCTGGCGGCAAGCGGCCCTCGTGACGCGGATGGCCGGCATGGCCGCTGCGCGCGGCCCCGCGGGTGACGGAAGACACCCCGGGCCATCCTCAGCAGCGCCCATGGATCGGGCTGGCTACAGTGCCAGGTCTTGCCCCAGCGACTCGACCATCATGCCTTTCCCGCACTTGCCTCGATCGACCCTGCGCCCGCCTGCCCGTCCGTTTCATGCGCTGTTCGCTGCGCTGTTGCTGGCGCCTGCGCTGGCTGCCGCTGCCGCTGCCGGCAAGCCCGCGGCGGAGCCCCGTCTGCTCACCGAGGCCGAGCGCAGCGGCTTTGCGCGCACGGGGCGCTACGAGGAGGTCGGCCGGCTGTGCGCGGCGTTCCAGCGCCACTATCCCAAGGCGGTGCGCTGCACCCGCTTCGGACGCTCGCCCGAGGGCCGGCCGATGTGGGCGCTGGTTGCCAGCCAGCAGGGCGTGTTCAGCCCTGCCCAGGCGCGTCAACGGGGCCTGCCCGTCACGCTGATCCAGGGCGGGATCCACGCGGGCGAGATCGATGGCAAGGACGCGGGCTTTCTTGCGCTGCGCCAGGTGCTGGAGGGCCAGGCGGCGCCGGGCGCGTTGCAGCAGCAGGTGCTGGTCTTCGTGCCCGTCTTCAACGTCGACGGCCATGAGCGCTTCGGTGCCTGGAACCGCCCCAACCAGCGCGGGCCCGAGGCCATGGGCTGGCGCACCACGGCGCAGAACTACAACCTCAACCGCGACTACGCCAAGGCCGATGCACCGGAGATGCAGGCCATGCTGCGCCTGGTGCGCGACTGGGACCCGTTGGCGGTGATCGACCTGCACGTCACCGACGGTGCGCAGTTCGAGCACGATGTGTCCATCCAGGTCGAGCCTGTGCATGCGGGGGACGAAGCCTTGCGCCGCAGCGGCCAGGCCCTGCGCGACGGCGTCATCGCGGCCTTGGCGGCTCAGGGCTCGCTGCCGCAGCCCTTTTACATGGCCTTCGAAAAGATGGACGACCCGTCGTCCGGTTTTGCCGATGGCGTGCCGCCGCCGCGCTTTTCGACGGGCTACTTCTGGCTTCGCAATCGCTTTGGCATGCTCGTGGAGGCGCATTCATGGAAGGACTATCCGACCCGCGTGCGCGTCACTCGCAACACCGTGCTCGCCGTGCTGGAGCAGCTGCGCCGCCACGGCAGGGAATGGCTGGCGCAGGCCCATGCGGCGGATGAGCGCGCCCGCCATCTGGCTGGAAGCGAGCAGCCCCTGGCCTTCGAGGCCAGTGCCAAGGCGCGCATGGTGGACTTCCGCGGCTATGCCTACACGCGCACGCCCTCGGAGATCTCGGGGGCGCTGATGACGCGTTACGACGAAGGCACGCCCCAGGTCTGGCATGTGCCCTTGCGCGACGAGGTGCTGCCGGCCCTGAGCGTGGCGGCGCCGGGCGCCGGCTACCTGGTGCCGGCGGCGCATGCGCAGGCGATGGCCGAGCGGCTGCGCCTGCACGGCCTGCGCTTCGAGCGCCTGGATCGGGCGCGCAGCCAGCTCGCGGTCCAGGCATTTCGGGCCGAGCAACTGCGCTTTGACGGCAAGTCGGTCGAGGGGCACCAGCGCCTGGAGCTGAAGGGGCGCTGGGCACCCGAGCGCCGCGACCTGCCGGCCGGCAGCCTCTTCGTGCCGCTGGCCCAGCCCGGAGCGCGGCTGGTGATGGCCCTGCTGGAACCCCAGGCGCCGGACTCGCTGCTGGCCTGGGGCGCGTTCAACAATGCCTTCGAGCAGAAGGAGTACATGGAGGACTACGTGGCCGAGGACGTGGCCCGTGCGCAATTGGCCGCCGACCCGCAGCTGGCAGCGGAGTTCCAGCGCCGCCTGGCCGACGATGCCGACTTCGCCGCCGACCCCCGGGCGCGCCTGGCCTTCTTCGCACGCCGTCACGCCTCCTGGGACGAGCGCTACCAGCTGTATCCGGTGCTGCGCCTGGAGCAGGCGCTGCGCTGATCTGAGCCAGTCTTCGTCGTGCCGGCCGTTGTTGTGCCGGCCTTGCTCCTGGCGGCAGGGCGGTCTGCGCCGGGCCGCGCGGGGGCATCCCGCCAACAAAGTCGCAGGAATGCCAGGCGCCTGCCCGGGCCGGCTGGTCAGGTTCCCGGTCATCGCCTACTGTTGGACCCGCGGGTGACTCCCGCATTGGCAAACCGCGCGAAAGCGCGGGACGCAAAGCTTCCGGCCTAAAGCCTGCTTCACCCCAAGGAGCGAGCCAGGGCAGCGGGGCCGCCAGCCGTGACGCCGCTTCTGGGCGGGCGACTGGCCTCGATCAACGCAGTACGAGGCAAAACGATGATGACACCCCTGCCCACCGCCCTGGCCCTGGCTCTGCTGGCCGGACTCTCTCCCGCCCAGGCGGCCATCCAGGCCTGGTCCACGAGCCCGGAGGGGCTGGTGGTACAGGCGAGTCACACCGACCGGCTGATCGTCAAGTACCGGTCCGGCAAAGGCGCCTTCCCGACCGAGAACGCCCGGCTGGCTGCCCAGATTGCGGCCAATCGGCAGGGCGTGCAGCTGGTGCATTTGCGCCAGATGGCAAACGGGGCGCAGGTCTTCCGCATCAGCCGCCGCATGGCCCGGGGCGACATCGAGGCCCTCGCCGCGAGCTTCCGCAGCGGCGATGCCAACATCGAGTACGTGGAGCCGGACCGCCTGCTGCAGCCGCAGCTGACGCCCAACGATCCTCTGTATGTCCAGCAGTGGAGCCTGTACGACACCGTGGGCGGCATTCGCGCGCCGGACGCCTGGAACAAGGCCAGCGGCGACGGCGTGACCGTGGCCGTCATCGACACCGGTGTGCGCCCGCATGCCGATTTCGCGGCCAAGCTGCTGCCGGGCTATGACTTCATTGCCAACACCAGGACGGCCGGCGATGGCGGCGGGCGGGATGGCGATGCCAGCGATCCCGGTGACTTCGTGGCCGCCGGGGCCTGCGGCTCGGGCAGCGCCGCGCGCAACAGCACCTGGCATGGCACGCATGTCAGCGGCATCATCGGCGCCCTGGGCAGCAATGGCCTCGGCGTGAGCGGCGTGGCCTTCAAGGCCCGGCTGCTGCCGCTGCGGGCCCTGGGCAAGTGCGGCGGCTACACCTCGGACATCGCCGACGCCATGGTCTGGGCTGCCGGCGGCAGCATCGCCGGCGTGCCGGCCAATGCCAATCCTGCCCGCGTGATCAATCTATCGCTGGGGGGCTCCGGCGCTTGCGACATCACCACCCAAAGCGCCATCAACAGCGTCCGTGCCAAGGGCGCCGTGGTCGTGGTCGCGGCAGGCAACAGCAACCAGGACGCCGCCGGCTTCTCGCCCGCCAACTGCAGTGGCGTGATCACCGTGGCGGCCACCGGCCGGACTGGCGGCAAGGCCTCCTACTCGAACTATGGCAGCAAGGTGACGCTGGCCGCGCCGGGCGGCGACAGCAACGGTGCCATCCTCTCCACCTACAACACGGGCAGCACCACGCCCGGCAGCGACAGCTATGCCGGCATGATGGGCACCTCCATGGCCACGCCCGTGGTCAGCGGGGTCGTCGCGCTGATGCTGCAGGCCAACAAGAACCTCACGCCAGACCAGGTGGGCAGCCTGCTCAAGAGCAGCGCCCGCGCCTTCCCGGCGACCTGCTCAGGCTGCGGTGCCGGCCTGGTCGACGCCAACGCGGCGGTGAACGCGGCCCTGGCGGCGGCAACTGCGCCGGCCCCGACGCCTGCCCCCGAGCCGACACCGGCGCCCGCCCCCAGCCCCAGCCCGAGCCCGAGCCCGAGCCCGAGCCCGAGCCCCGCGCCGGTCGCCATCAAGGAGGCGGAGCCCAACGACAGCCTGGCTGCTGCGCAATGGATCAGCGCCGGCAGCGCGGCCATCAGCGGCAGCATTGCCAGCAATGCCGACAACGACTACTACCGCTACAGCATCCCGGCGGGCCGGACGCTCAAGGTGACGCTGAGCGCCGGCAGCGCCTCGGGCTTTGGCCTGGGCGCCTATACCGCCAACGGCACCCAGCTGGTGCTGTCCAACGGCGTGCTCGGGGCGACGCAGATGCTGCAGATCAGCAATACCGGCGGCAGCGCCGTGACCGTGGTGCTGCGTGTGCTGCGCAGCACGGGTGCGACAGGCGGCTATGGCCTGAGCCTGGGCATCTAGACGCCATCGGAGGCTGCGCCCGCGATTTCCTTGTCCTTGCTACTTGCTTTGAGCGCGCGCTGCAGCAGCAGGGCGCGCTCTTTTTCGTTGAGACTGAGCGCGGCGGCCTGCTCGAAGGCCTGCGCCGCCTCACGGGGACGCTGCAGTTGCTCCAGCAGATCGCCGCGCACGCTGTGCCACCAGGGATAGCGCTGCATGGGGCCTTGGGAGCCCAGCGCGTCGACCAGCAGCAGCGCTTCGGATGCGCTGCCTTCGGGCGCCCGGCTCAGCGCCACCGCCCGGTTCAAGGCGATCACCGGTGACGGCCAGCCCTGAAGCAGCCGGCTGTAGAGCGCCAGGATGAGCGACCAATCGGTGTCCTCGGGCCGGGTGGCTCGGGCATGGCAGGCGGCGA
This sequence comes from Burkholderiaceae bacterium, assembly GCA_041905785.1. Taxonomy (GTDB): domain Bacteria; phylum Pseudomonadota; class Gammaproteobacteria; order Burkholderiales; family Burkholderiaceae_C; genus Roseateles_B. The sequence goes on along the minus strand of JAYRKJ010000020.1, from coordinate 84,095 downwards.
TGCCGGCCTGCAGCAGGTAGTAGCCCGGCGCCAGGCCGAGCTGCTGGCAGGCGGTTTCCCCAGCGGCCAGGGCGGCCAGGCCGCGGCGGATCAGCAGGCTGTCCCAGCGGCGCCGGTCCTGGTCCATCAGCAGCACGGGCTCGCCTTGCGCATCCAGCCTAGCGGCCTGGCGCGAAGACTGGATCTCCAGCAGGCTCAGCAGCCCCTGCACCTCGGGTTCGCGCGGCATCAGGGCCGCCAGCAGGCGGGCCAGGCGCAGGGCCTCGGCCATCAGGTCCGCGCGCAGCCAGTCGCTGCCGGAGCTGGCCGCGTAGCCCTCGTTGAAGATCAGGTAGACCACCTCCAGCACGGCGCCCAGGCGCTGCAGGCGTTCGGCCGGGCCGGGCAGCTCGAAAGGGACGCCGGCCTCGCTGAGTGTGCGCTTGGCCCGACTGATGCGCTGCGCCACCGTGGGCTCGGGGCACAGGTAGGCGCGGGCGATCTCGGCGGTGCTCAGTCCGCCGAGCAGACGCAACGTCAGGGCGGCGCGGGCCTCGGGGGAGAGCAGCGGGTGGCAGGCGGTGAAGATCAGGCGCAGCAGGTCGTCGCCGATGTCGTCGGCGCGGCGCTCGTCCAGGCTCTCGCTGAAGTCCGGCACGACATGGTCCTGCCGCGCCTGCAGGTCCTGCGCCAGCGTCTCGTGGTGGCGCTCCTGCATGCGCTGCTGGCGCAGCCGGTCCAGGGCGCGATGCTTGGCGGTGGTCATCAGCCAGGCGCCGGGCTTGTCCGGCACGCCGGTGCGGGGCCAGTGCTCCAGTGCTGCCAGCAGCGCTTCCTGGGCGATCTCCTCCGCCTCGTCCAGGTCGCGCAACAGGCGCCGCAGCGCGCCGATCACGGCGGGCGACTCCAGCCGCCAGATCGCGGCGATGCGTGCCGGCAGGCCGCCGGCCGCTTCACTCATGTGCCCTGGCCCTGGCCCTGGGCCTGGCTGGCGTCCACCATGTGCACCAGCTCCCAGAGGTGGCCGTCCAGGTCCTCGAAGCCATGCCCGTACATGAAGCCATGGTCCTGCGGCGGACGCGGTGCGCGGCCCCCGGCGGCGATGGCGCGGGCCACGAGCTGGTCGACCTCCGCCCGGCTCTCGCAGGACAGGCACACCAGCACCTCGGTGCTCTCGCGTGAGTCGGCGATGCGCTTGTCGATGAAGCCCTGGAAGAAGGGGTGGACCAGCAGCATGACGTAGAGGTTCTCGCCCAGCACCAGGCAGGCGCCCTGCTCGTTGCTGAACTGCGGGTTGAAGTGGTAGCCCAGGGCCTCGAAGAAGGCGCGCGAACGGGCCATGTCGGTGATGGGCAGGTTGACGTAGATCTGGCGATGCATGGCGGGCTCCGGTTCAGGACTTGGCGGGGGCTTCTGCGAGCTCTTGCAGGTTCTTCAGGCCTTGCTCGAAATCGCCGCCTACCATGCGGTCCATGTTGAAAAACAGGCCCATCAGCTTGCTCACATAGGGGCTGGGGCCTTCCATGGCCCAGCTCAACTCGCTGCTGCCGTCGGCCTGCGGCTTGATCTGGAAGAGGGCCTCGTTGTGGGCCTCGAAGGGCTTGATGAAATCCAGGCGCAGGCGCACCTGCCGTTCGGGCTGCAGGGCCGTGATCTCCATGCTGCCCTGGCCCAGTTCCTGGCCCTGCCAGCTGTAGCGCGCCCCAACGCCGGCGGTCGGGCCGCCGTACTCGCCCTGGGCGCTGGGTTCCTTGCGCAGCCAGGGGTTCCAGCGGTTGAACTGGTGCAGGTCCTGGATCAGGCCATAGACGGTGGCGGGCGGGGCCTGGACGCGCAGGCTGCGCTCGACGCGGAAGCTGTCCGGACGAAAGGCGGCGGCGACGAGGACGCCCACCACCAGCAAAAGAGCCAGAAGGCCTACGGTCTTGATCATGCTTGGGCTCCTTGAGTCGGTGCCTCCAGGGCCTGGAATCGTTCGATCCCTTCGATGGCGGCGAAGTCCTCCAGCTCATAGAGCGGGCGCACTTCGATGCAGCCTGCTACCCCCTCGCCAAAAGGCGCCGGAAAGCGCCGCGCCCATTCCAGGGCTTCCGCGCGGTCGCGAACCTGGATCAGCGTGTACCCGGCGATCAGCTCCTTGGTCTCGGTGAAGGGGCCGTCCAACAGCCGTGCGCCCTGCGGCCCGTGCTCGATGCGCCAGCCTTCGCGGCTGGGCTTGAGCCCGTTGGCATCCAGCAGCACGCCGGCGCGGGCCAGCTCCTCGTGGAACTCGCCCATCTGCGCCAGCAGCCGGGCGTCGGGCATGTCGCCGGCCTCGCTGGTGGCATTGGCACGCACCATGATCATGAATCGCATGTTCTTCTCCTGTGTCGGGCCGCCCCTTGCGGCCTCATGCCTGTACGACGGACGAGCGCCGAGCGTTTCGACACCGGCCATGAGAACTCAGGGTTTTCACTGGGTGTCTTCGAAGCAGGGGCCCACGCCGCGCACTTCGACGGTCGCCCATTCGGCCGCGGGGCAGCGTGCGGCGATGTCCAGCGCGGCTTCGCGGGTCGGGACGTCCAGCAGGAAGAAGCCGCCCACCAGCTCCTTGCTTTCCGTGAAGGGGCCGTCGGTGATGCTCAGCGCGCCCTCGCGCTTTTGCACGCGGCTGCTCTTGAGCCCCAAGGAGTTGCTGGCCAGCAGCAGGCCACGGGACTGCAGCTCGGCCCCGAACTGCAGCATGCGTTCATACACCTGCTCGCCGGCGCCGCGACCGCGCTCGGCGCGCTGGCCATGGGGTTCGAGGATCAGCAGCATGTAGCTCATGGGCGCGCACTCTGGAAGACAGAAAGGCGTGCATTGTGCGCCCGATGCCACGGTCGCCACCTCGGCGCCCGACCAGCCCTGGCATCGTCATGGACTTGATCGAGAATCGCCGTTCAGTCGTCACCAAAGCCTTGCCATGTCGTATTCCCCGTTGTCCCCGAAGTTGGTTCCCGCCGCGGCTCAGCGGCCCGCTGCTTCCGCGCTCGCGGCCGTTCTCAGCACGCTGGCCCTGGCGGCCTGGCCCTGGCAATCCGCGCAGGCCTTCGGCGCGACGGGGCATTCGGCCGTCGCCGACATCGCCGCCCAGTTGATCAAGGGCACGCGCGCCGAGCGCGAGGTGGCGCGCATCCTGGGGTCGACCACTCTGCACGACATCGCCGTCTGGGCCGACTGCGTGAAGGGCATCGACCCGGCCAACGGCTTCAGCTACACCGTCACCGGCCGCTACCCGGAATGCGCCCCCTTCGAGAACAAACCGGAGGAAGAGGCCCTCATGCGCGACTACGTGAAGCGCAACAACGAGGCCTGCGCCCCCAAGCCCGGCGAGGAAAGCTGCCACAAGCAGTACCACTACACCAACCCGGCGCTGGAGCGAGGCCGCTACAAGCCGGGCTCGGTGGGCACCAGCGACCATGACATCGTCGCGGCCATCGAAGCCGCCCGGCAGCGCCTGGCCGGCGGCCAGGTGCCGGCGCCCTTCCAGCTGGAGACCGAGCGCGAGGCGCTGGCCCTGCTGGTCCATGACCTCGGTGACCTGCACCAGCCGCTGCACGTGGGCTCGGTCTATCTGGACGAGCAAGGCCGGCGCCGCGATCCCGACGTCCAGGGTGACGACCCTCAGGCCCGCACGATAGGCGGCAACGCCCTGGTGCTCAACGGACCCAACGGACCGGCCGGCAATCTGCATGCCTTCTGGGACAACCTGCCTGGCAAGCTCAGCCCCGAGCAGCTGGCGGACCTGCCGGCCGCCGCGCGCCAGGTGCCGGCCACCGCCTCGCATCCCGCCCAGTGGCCGGCGCTGTGGGCCAGCGAGACCATGGCTGAAGCCGAGAACGCCTATGCCGGCCTGCAGTTCGGCGCGCGCCAGAGCAGCCTGCGCGGCTCGCGCTGGGCGGTGACGCTGCCGGCGGACTATGACGCCCGCAGCCAGAACCTGATCCGCCAGCAACTGGCGCGTGCCGGCGCCCGCCTGGCGCAGCTGCTGCAGGCAATCTGGCCGGAAGCATCCAAGCCTTGAGCCCCTTGAGCGAGGGGGCGCTGCAACGGCAACTAGGACTCCGGCGCCGCTTGAACGATGATGTGACCCATGACTGCCGCGCCCCTTCGAGCTGACGAAGATCGCGTTCTGGCCGCCCTGCGCGGCCTGCAGGTGCTGGACAGCCCGCCCGAGCCGGAGTTCGACGCGCTGGCGCGGGCAGCTTCGCTGGTGTGCGAGGCGCCGGTGTCGATGATCTCGCTGGTTGACGCACAGCGGCAGTGGTTCAAGGCCCGGGTGGGCATGGCCGGCACCAGCGAGACGCCGCGCCGGACCGCCTTCTGTGCGCACACGGTCCTGGGCGACACCCTGCTGGAGGTGCCGGACGCCCTGGCCGACCCCCGCTTTGCCGACAACCCCCTGGTGCAGGGCGAGCCGCACATCCGCTTCTACGCCGGCGCGCCGCTGCGGCTCAGCGGCGGCGAGCGTGTCGGCACCCTGTGCGTGGCCGACCACCAGCCCCGCCGGCTCAGCGACATGCAGCGCGAGGTCCTGCAGCAGCTGGCCCTGGCTGCCAGCCAGTTGCTGGAAGGACGCCGGGCGCGGCGCATCGAGCGCCATGCCCTGGCCGAGGCCGCACGTGCCGAGGCCCTGCTGCAGCACAGCGCCGACGCGATCCTCAGCATCGACGGGCAAGGCGTGATCCGGCGAGCCAATGCCGCGGCGGAACGGCTCTTCGGCGCGGCGCCGCTGCAGCTGCTGGGCCGTGCGCACCAGGAGCTGCTGCCCGAAGGTCTGCGCGCCCGGGAGCGCAAGAACCGCGAGGCCCTGAACCCCGGCGAGGCGCTGAGCCACGAGAGCGAACGCCTTCGGCTGGATGGGCAGCGTCTGCTGGTGTCCATCACGCTGGTGGCCGAGGCAGGGCTCGACAGTGACGAAGTCGGCACGACGGAGTTCATCCGCGACATCACCGCCCGCGAGGAGGCGGCCCAGGCCCTGGCGCTCAGTGCCGAACGCTTCCGCAGCCTCAGCGACTGCGTGCCGGTGGGCGTGTTCCAGGTGGACCGCGGGGGGCTGTCCGGCTACACCAACGAGCAATGGCGCCAGATCTACCAGATCGCGCCCAGCCATGTCAGCCACGAGGCCTGGCTGGCACGCGTGCACCCCGAGGACCGCGAGCGGGTGCGCCTGGCTTCGCAGCGCAGCCGGGGAGGGAACCTGCCCTTCGACGAGGTCTATCGCGTGGTCTGGCCCAATGGCGAGATCCGCCATGTGCGCAGCCGGGCGCGCGAGCTGCACAGCCTGCGCGGCGAGCCGCTGGGCTTCGTGGGCATGGTGGAGGACGTCACCGACCGACGCGCCTTCGAAAGCCAGCTGGTGCAGGCGCGGGACCAGGCACGCGCGGCGGCCCAGGAAGCCCTGGAGAACGCCCGACTGCTGCGCAATATCGCCGATGCCGTGCCCGGCCTGGTGGCGTACTGGCGGCGCGATCTCAGCTGCCGCTTCGCCAGCCGCTCCTTCCTGGACTGGCATGGGCGCAGCCGCGAGGACATGCTGCAGCTGAGCATGCCCGAGGTGCTGGGGGCGCAAGCCTACGAGCGCACCAAGCCTTACGTCGATGCCGCGCTGGCCGGCCACCTGCAGACTTTCGAGCGCAGCATTCGCCGCCCGGATGGGAGCTTGGGCCACACCCTGGTCCACTATGTGCCGGACACCGATGCGCGCGGCGAGGTGCGCGGCATCTTCGCGGTGGCCAGCGACGTGAGCAGCCTCAAGGTCGCGCAGCGCGAGCTGCAGCTGGCGGCCTCGGTATTCCGCGCGACGGTGGACGCCGTCATGGTCACCGACGCCCAGGGCCTGATCCTGTCGGTCAATCCCGCCTTCACGGCCATCACCGGCTTCGAGTCGGCCGAGGTGCTGGGCCGCTCGGTCGATCTGCTGGGGCGCGACGAGCCCGCCCTGGAAGCCCAGGCTCGCCAGGCCTTGCGCGAGCATGGCCATTGGCAGGGCGAGCTGTGGCGGCGGCGCAAGAGCGGCGAGGCCTTTCTGCAATGGCTGGACCTGAACCTGATCCCTGACGAAGACAGCGCCGGTGCCGGCGAGCGCCTGCTGCATGTGTTCAGCGACGGCACCGAGCGCCGCCAGCGCGACGAGCGCCTGCGCCGCCTGGCCTTCCATGATGCGCTGACTGGTCTGGCCAACCGAAGCCTGCTGATGGAGCGCCTGAGCCGCCTGCTCGGTCAGACCCACCGCGAGCCGCGTGACCTGGCGCTGATGTACATGGACCTGGACGGCTTCAAGGCCGTCAACGACAGCGTGGGCCATGCCCAGGGCGATGCCTTGCTGCGCCAGGTGGCCGCACGCATGAGCGCCCTGGTGCGCGACACCGACACCCTGGCCCGCCTGGGCGGCGACGAGTTCGTGCTGCTGCTGGACCAGGCCGCGGGTCCGCAGGAGCTGGAGCAGGTGGCCGGACGGCTGATCGAGGCCGTCAATCAGCCCATGGTGCTGGCCGGGCAGAGCGTGGTGGTGGGGGTGTCGGTGGGGATCGCCCGCTTTCCTCAGCATGGACAGACCGTGGACGCCCTGATGCGGGCGGCGGACCTGGCCATGTACGCCGCCAAGGCCGGAGGGCGCAACCGCTGGCAGTTCGCCAGCGCCGAGTCTGCCCCCGGCGCGTCCTGAGCGCCCGGACCGCGTGCATTCGCCTTGCGTTGTTGGATGCACGCATGGGTCGAAGGGCGCCGGCGCACCGAGCGCCAATCGAGTTTTTGACGGCGTCAAGTGTTGTCCTGGATGGCTGCGCGAATGATGGAACGCATCCTGGGGGTTTGTTCGCGCCCTGGTGGAGGCCGGCCCACCGCCGCGCCGTTGGCAGGTAGAAGTCCTGATCACCGCAGGCGCCAGTGGTCGTAGCATCCGCCCCGACAAAATTCACTAATGGCGAGGGAGTTGGTAGATGAAGAAGAGAGGATTTGCAGGACTGAGCCTGCTGGCGGGCGCAGCGTTGTGCGGCGCGGCCCATTTGGCACAGGCGGCGGAGGCCGCGGCAGTGGCGGCACGACCCTCTGTCGAGGCGTTCTTTGCGCCCTCCGAGTTCAAGTCGGCGACCTTGTCGCCGTCAGGCCGCTGGCTGCTGAGCCTGGTGGGCGGAGGCGGCATGCGCGACCGGCTGGTGCTGCGCGATCTGGAGGACAAGGAACCCGACAAGATCATCGCGGTGTTGAAGAACGCCGATGTGGCCGGCTACACCTGGGTCAATGAGGACTGGATCACCTTCAGCGTCAGCGACCAATTCGACAAGAGCGTCCGAGGCAAAGGCAGAGGGCTGCTGGCGGTGAACCGCAGCGGCGAACGCGTCCGGCTGCTGATCCGGCGTGAGTTCGAGAACTCCTTCTTCGGCCGCGCGGACCAGCGCTCGCTGGAGCCGAACCACTTCTTCATCGCGAACGGCAAGCCCGGCAGCAACGAGGTCATCATTGGTGCCCCCAACTACGACCCAGTCACCTGGGAGCTCCGTCATGTGACGCCGCTGGCCATGGACATCACCAGCGGCACGACCCGGCGCCTGGTGGAGAACTCGCCCGACAAGGTCTATCGCTGGGTCTTCGACTCTCAGGGACGGGTGCGGGCGGCCATGTCGGACGACGGCGGACAGACGCTGCGGATCTACTGGTCAGACGACGACGGCGTGAAATGGCGCAAGCTCGCCGAATTTCCCCGTCTGCAGGCCGAATTCACGCCGGCCTTCGTGGACCAGGACGGTCAGTTGTTCGTGAACGTCGCTTCCGGCGAGGCGGGTGAGGACCACCTGCACCGCTTCGACTTCGGGACCGGCAAGCCGGACCCCAAGCCTTGGATCGTCACGCCCGGCTTCGACGCAGGCGTCACGACGGTCCGCTCCGTGGAGTCCGGCAAGGTGTATGGCCTGCACCTGACGACCGAAGCCAGCAGCACCGTCTGGCTGACACCCTATATGCGCGAGCTGCAGGCCCAGGTGGACGCCAAGCTGGCGGGGCGCATCAACCGCATTGACTGCGAGCGCTGTGAGCCCGGGCACCCGGTGCTGGTCTACTCCTACACGGATCGCGACCCGGGCCAGTACCTGCTGCTGCGCCCCCACACCGGGCAATGGGAGCGGCTGGGGCGGCACAAGGAGCAGATTGATCCGAGCATGCAGGCCAGCGTCCGGTTTGAGCGCATCAAGGCCAGGGACGGCCAGCCCGTGCCCACCTGGGTCACCGGCGCGCCGCGCGAGGGTGAAGCTGCCAAGCCTGCGGTGGTCTTGGTGCATGGAGGCCCCTGGGTGCGCGGCTTCCAGTGGGAGTGGGAGCCCCAGACCCAGTTCCTGGCCTCTCGGGGCTACGTGGTGATCGCTCCGGAGTTTCGCGGAAGCTCTGGTTACGGCGACCTGCACGAGCGCGCCGGTTGGCGCCAATGGGGGCAGTCCATGCAGGACGATGTCAGCGATGCCCTGAAGTACGCGGTGAGCAAAGGCTGGGCCGATGCCAGCCGGGTCTGCATCATGGGCGCGAGCTATGGTGGCTACGCCGCCTTGATGGGCCTTGCCAGGGATCCTGACCAATACCGATGCGGCGTGGCCTGGGCGGCGGTCACGGACCCGATGCTGATGTACACCGTGCATTGGTCTGACTTCAGCAATGACGTCAAGAGCTATTCGATGCCCCTGCGGATTGGCGACCCGGTCAAGGACGCCGCCATGCTCAGCAAGTATTCGCCCTTGAAACAGGTGGCGCAGATCAAGGCACCGGTCCTGATTGCCCACGGCGGCCGGGACCGGCGCGTGCCTATCGAACACGGCCGCCAGTTCCATGAGGCCATGACAGCGCTGGGCAAGCCGCACGAATGGCTGGTGTACGACGACGAGGGGCATGGCTGGTATCGAGATGAGACCAACTTCGGCTTCTGGCGGCGCGTGGAGGCCTTCCTGGCCAAGCATCTCGCTCCCTGAGCTCAGCGGGCGTGGCGCCCCCGGGACTCGTTGTCCGAGGCGCCGGGATTCATCGCGGCCGGCGCAGCAGGCGCAGCTTCCAGCCCCCGTCCTCATCCGGGGTCATCAGCGCGTCGCCGGCCCGGCGCGGGCCGACGCGGCCATCGACCGCGACGCTGACCACGATGCGGCAGAGATGGCTGCGGCCGGAGTGGTATTCGCAGCGGACGGCTTCCAGGTCCACGATGCGCACCAGGTAGGGCTGTGCCTTCCTGGCCCCCAGGGCTTCGACGGTCTCGGCGTTGCTCGCCGCCACATGCCGGCGGTAGGCCTGGGCGACCTCCGCCAGGCTGGGCACGGGCACCGGCCGGCGCTCCCAGGGTTCTGCGCCAGCAGGCCGTGCCAGGCTCAGCAGCAGAGCCAGCACGACCTTGCTGCAGCACATGGGCGCGCTCGCCGCTGGGCCTGCCGGGGCCCTGCCCTTGCGCCAGGGCAAGGACAGGTGCGGCCGCTGCTCATTCAATGAAGGCTCCATCAACGAACTCCGGATTCCGCCATGAAAGCCTTCGAGCTGCTGTTCACCAGCGATGTGGGTTTGATGAGCCTGGCCGCCATTGCCATCACCTTGGGCATGGGCGCGTTCTACCTGCGCTACTTCCTCAAGCATGTGAAGGCCGACAGCGCGGCGCAGCTGCGGCGTTGAGCCGGCGACGCGCACCGCCTCGTTTCAGCGGGTGACGATGTCCCGGTGCATGGGCGCCAGCAGGGCCAGCAGCCGCCCCTGGGTGGCGAAGGGCACGCCGGCGGCGTCGAGCGCGTCCTGCAGGTCCTCGACCAGGGCGTTGAAATGCGCCTGCTTCAGGCCCATGGCGGCATGGACGTCCTTCATGCTCCCGCCTTCGTAGTGGCAGGGGCCGCCGCTTGCCGCGCAGAGCTGGTCCACGAGCTGCGTCCGCAGGTACTGCAGGTTGGTTTCCTTGAAGAAGTCCTGGATTCGCGAATCGCGCGCGGCGCGCTGCAGCAGTCCGTCGACCACCGCCTCCAGCGCGGGCTTGCCGCCCAGTTGCGCGTAGAGGCTGTCTTCGGCCCGCGCCGCTCCGGGCAGGGCGCACAGCAGGACCAGGGCGGTGGCAAGTGTTGCAGGCGCTTTCATTGGCAGACTCCTAGCAGGCAGCGGGCGTGGATGGCGGGTGTTGGCAGCGGAGGCGGGCGCGCAGGCCCTCGACCGCCTTGGGCGCGTCAATACGCGATCTGGGCCGAGAGGTACAGCCCGCTCTGCCGGCGCGGCACGACACCGGGCACGATGGCGCCCAGGTCCACGTATGCCGCCGTCAGCGAGAACTGCTTGTTCGGCGCCCAGGCTATGAAGAGGTCCTTCCAATCCTGCTCGGCCAGACCCTGGCCCAAGGCGGAGGGGTTGAGCTTGTCCGGCTTGAAGCGGTACTCGACACCGACGGCCAGCCGCCGGTTGACCAGGTAGGCCATGGAGAGCTCAGGCCGCAGGCTGAAGCGGCTGCTCGCCTCGCCCCCAAAGCCCAGCAGGCCGTTCTGGTTGGCCCGCGTGGCCCGCAGTGTGAGGTTCAGCAGCGTGCTGTGCCGCAGCAGCAGCTTGGTGGCGCTGAGGTAGAGCTCGGTGTCGTTCGCTCGCGCGCCCAGGCTGGCGAGGGTGGGCGCCAGATCGCCGGCATGGCTGCGCTTGTGCTCCAGGCCCAGGCTCAGCTGGGGCATCCAGCGGTCGCTGTCCAGGATGGCGTCGCCCGCGATGCGCCACTTGGCGCCCCAGATGTCCTGCTTCAGGTGCAGGCCCGGCAGACCCAGCGCGACGCCGGTCGGCCCAGTGCTGAAATCCTGGCGTGCCAGGGACAGCTCGAAGCGGTCATGCAGGCCCAGCGCCGCGCCGTAGACGGTCAGGCCGTAGTCCTGGGTCCGGACACGGGTGGCGAAGGCCGTGGCCCCGATTTCACCGGGCGCGGCATAGCTGCCGATCAAGGCCCACGGGGTCAGGCCACCGCCCGCTGCGCCGTCGATGCTGCTGACCCCGCCGGTGAGCAGCAGCTTGCCCTGGGCCTGGGCCTGGGCCTGGGGCGTCAGCGCTGCGGCGAGCGTCAGCAGCGAGAGGTGGACACCCATGCGGAGCCGGCTGGGGCGGGCAGTGAAGACGGTGCGGGCAGGCATGGCGCTCCTTCGGTTCATCAGCGCCCGCATCCGGTGCGTCACCAGCTGCCGGTGTTGGGCATGGACGCCCAGGGCTCGGCGGGAGCCAGGGCGGGCCCATTTTGCAGCAACTCGACGGAGATGTTGTCGGGCGAGCGCACGAAAGCCATGCGGCCATCGCGTGGCGGGCGGGCGATCGTCACCCCATGCTCGGCCAGGCGCTGGCAGGCGGCGTAGATGTCGTCCACCGCAAAGGCCAGGTGGCCGAAATTGCGACCACCGGTGTAGGTCTCGCTTTCGCCCGTGGCGCTGGGCCAGTTGTAGGTCAGCTCCACCTGGGGCTGGAAGGGGCCGTCGGCGTCGCCGGCGGCGGCCAGGTAGACCAGCGTGAAGCGGCCGGCCTCGTGCTCGGTGCGGCGCACCTCGCGCAGGCCCAGGGCGTCGCGGTAGAACTTGAGGGACTGGTCCAGGTCGGTGACGCGGACCATGGTGTGCAGATACTTCATGGCAGCTGTGCGGAGGAGGCTTGGGGGAGCGCCATTGTGGCCTCGCGTCCGGTCGTCCGCCTTGCCGGGGGCTTGGGTGCGGCGATGCCCAGCAGCCGGCGCAGGCCAGGCACGGGTCGCGCCAGGCGGTAGACGGCGGCACAGGCCAGGAAGGTGAGGCCGATCAGGAGCAGGGCCTCGATGCCATCCGGCAGCTGCAGGGGTTCCAGCAGCGGAGTCAGACCCACGATCACGCTCTGGTGCAGCACATAGGCGCAGAAGACGGCCGCGCCAAGCCCGGCGCGCCAGCGGTGGTCACGGTCCAGGTGCCGCTTGCCAAAGCCCAGCACGGCCAGCAGGGCCGCTCCCTGCTTCAGGCCGTACAGCAGACGCTGGGCATAGAGCACGAAAGCCGAGGGGTCGTGATCGGCGTAGTGCTGGATGTAGAGCCCGAAGCCCAGCCAGCCTGCCAGAAAGAGCGCCAGAGCCGGCCAGCGCAGGCGCTCGGCCCAGCTCCACAGCGCCGGCGCCTGGGAAGCCGCCATCCAGCCGACCAGGAAGAGCCACAGCGAGACCATGTGGTTGTACCAGTCCCACGTGAAGTTGTGGGTGATGGGGAACAGGCCGTAGAAGCAGCGGGCCGCCATCAGGGGCACACACAGTCCTGCCAGCCACAGGCCGCCGCGCGGGCCCTGCAGGCCCTGCTGCAAGACCTGACCCCCGCGTGCCAGCGGCCCGGCCAGCAGCGCGCCCAGCAGGCAGTAGACCCACAGATAGGGCAGGAACCAGAGGTGGTTCCAGGTGGGCAGGTCCAGGCAGTTGCCGTTCTCGCAGAAGCCGTGGTACGCCTTGAAGTAGAGGCCCAGGAAGTCCAGGTAGCTGCCCGCGTAGCCCAGCTTCTGCCCAACTTCCAGGTAGGGCTGAATGGGCACGACCACGGCCATGCCGAAGAGCAGGGGCCACAGCAGGCGGCTGCTGCGTTCACGGACGAATCTCCAGCGGTTCTGCAGCTTGCCCATCAGCTGGCTGGCGGCCACGCCGCCGATCAGGAAGAGCAGGCCCATGCGCCAGGGATTGCTCAGCAGCATGAGGGGCTCGATGGACTCGTGGATCACCGGATTCTTCACGTGCCAGCCCCAGCTCACGTAGTACATGCCCACGTGGTAGGGGATCAGCAGCGCGAAGGCGGCGATGCGCAGCCAGTCGATGAAGAGGAGGCGGGAAGAAGGGTGCGTGTTCATGGGCGCCATCATGCCCAGGCTGGACACCGATGCAGACTTGCCTGGGGCGAATGGCGAGCCGCCTGGGGCGAGTTGCATGCACAGGCACTTCCTTATGCGTTCCTGATGGAGGCAGAGGGAAAAACAAGGCCTGGCGTCGCGGGCCGCTGGTCTGCCGCCAGGGAAAAGAAGGAGGAGGAATCCATGACTTGGTTTGATCTGTCCGGCTCCGTGCTGCTGTCCCTGCTGATGGGGTTCGGCGGCGTCGGCGCCATCGTCCTGCTGCTGTATGCGGCCGGCATCGTGCGCTACATCCCCAACGACCGTGTCGGCGTGGTCGAGAAGCTCTGGAGCGCGAAGGGCTCGGTGCAGTCCGGCCTGCTGGCGCTGAACGGCGAGGCGGGCTTGCAGCCCGAGCTGCGCCGCGGCGGCTTTCATTTCTTCACGCCCTTCCAGTACCGCGTGCACATCCACCCCATGGTCTCGGTGACGCAGGGCAAGATCGGCTATGTCTTTGCTCGTGACGGCGTGGACCTGCCCGCAGGCCAGACCCTGGCCAGCAATGCCGGCGTCGACGACTTCCTGGATGTGCGCAGCTTCTTGCGCAGCGGCGGTCAAAAAGGGCCGCAACGCAAGGTGCTGCGGGAAGGCACGCATGTGATCAACCCCGCGCTCTTCGTCGTGATGACCGAGGAAGCCACTTACGCGCTCAATATGGACGCTCATGAGCGCAGTTATTACGAGCGCATGCGCGGCCTGCTGGAAGAGCGCAACGCCTTCTCGCCGGTGGTCATCAAGGAAAAGAACGGCAGCCATGATTCCGACCAGCTGGCCGTGGTGACCGTGCAGGATGGCCCGGCCCTGTCGCGCGATGAGCTGCTGGCGCCGGATGTGGGCGATGCGCACAACAGCTTCCAGGAGCCCGAACGCTTCCTGGCCGCCGGTGGCCGCCGGGGCCGCCAGGAGCGCGTGCTGGTGGAGGGCACCTACTACATCAACCGCCTGTTCGCGACGGTCGAGTTCATCAACAAGACCATCATCCCGGTGGGCTATGTCGGCGTGGTCGTGTCCTACACCGGCACGCGGGGCGAAGACCTCTCGGGCAGCGAGTACAGCCACGGCGAGCTGGTCAACGCCGGCTGCCGCGGCGTCTGGCGCGAACCCCTGATGCCCGGCAAGTACGCCTTCAACACCTATGCCGGCAAGATCGAGCTGGTGCCCACCACCAACTTCGTGCTGATGTGGCAAAGCGGCGAGAGCGGCTCCAGCTTCGATTCCAACCTGCGCGAGATCACGCTGATCACCAAGGATGCCTTCGAGCCGCAGCTGCCGCTGTCGGTGGTGGTGCACATCGACTACCGCAAAGCGCCCATGGTGGTGCAGCGCTTCGGCAATGTGAAGCAGCTGGTGGAGCAGACGCTGGACCCGATGGTGTCGAGCTACTTCAAGAACGTCTCCCAGACGCACACCTTCATCGAGCTGATCCAGTCACGCTCGGAGCTGCAGACCAATGCCTCGCGCGACATGCGGGAGCGCTTCCTCGCTTATTCGCTGGAGTTCCAGGAGGTGCTGATCGGCACGCCGCGCCCGCAGGCCGGGGACCACAAGATCGAGGCCATCATGGCCCAGCTGCGCGACCGCCAGATCGCCCGCGAGCAGGTCGAGACCTACGCGCAAAAGGAGATCGCGGCCAACAAGCAGCGCGAGCTGAACGAGGCCGAGAAGCGCGCCGAGAAGCAGGCGGAGCTGACGGCTTCGCTGGTGGACATCTCCATCAAGGAGAACCACGGCGCTGCCGCCGTGAAGGCCGCCGAGAAGCGCCGCCAGGAGATCGAGGCACTGGCGCAGGGCGAGCGCTATCGCCAGGAGGCCGAAGGCCAGGGCCGCGCCGCGGCCATTCGCAGCGTGGGCGAGGCCGAAGGTGCGGCCATCCGCGCCAAGTCGGAGGCGCTGGAAGGCGAAGGCGCCGACAAGCAGCTGATGCAGACCGTGATGCTGCGCCTGGCCGAGGCCTTCGAGGCGGCCAAAGTGCCGCTGGTGCCGCAGATCCAGCTGGGCGCCGGTGGGTCGGAGGGCGGCAATGCCTTCGGCACGCTGCTGGGTCTGATGGCGGCGCTCAAGGCGCGCGAGCTCGAGGGGCCTTCCGCCAGCACTCAGCCGCGCAGCTGATCGCGGTAGTTGCGCGACACCCGCAGCTGCTGGCCGCCCCGCAGGGTCAGCAGCGCCTCGCCGTGCGGCAGGGACTCGATGCTCTCGATATGGACCGGGTTGACCGCATGGCTGCGGTGGATGCGCAGGAACTGGCCGGCCACCGCCGGATGCTCCAGAAAGGCGCTGAGCGTGCGCCGCTCCAGGTAGCTGTGGGGCGGGGCGTGCAGCTCGATGTAGTTGTCCGCCGCCGATACCCACTGCAGCTCGGCCAGCGCCAGCTTCTGCAGGCGGCCCTGGCGCTGAACCAGCCAGTGCCCCTGGGCCGGCTGCAACTGCTGCAGTGCCGCGATCAGGCCCCCGCGCGCCGCCCCTGCCGCGGCGGGCGATGGTGCCAGGCGCCCCTGCAGGCGCTGAAGCGCCGTGGCCAGGCGCTCAGGGCTGCAGGGCTTGAGCAGATAGTCCACGGCGTGCAGATCGAAGGCCTGGAGGGCGTGCTGGTCGAAGGCGGTGCAGAAGATCACCGGCAGCTGCTCGGGCAGCTGCAGCGCCAGCTCCAGGCCGCTTTTCCCCGGCATCTGGATGTCCAGGATCAGGGCCTGGACGTCCGGGTGGCGCTGCAGCTGTTCCAGCGCCTCGCCGGCGTCGCCCGCTTCACCCACCCACTGCACCTGCGGGTGCTCGGCCAGCATGCGGCGCAGGCGTGCGCGGGCCGGCGGTTCATCATCGACGACAAGCAGCCTCATGCCGGCAGTTCCCTCCTGGGCAGCAGCAGGCGCAGCAGGGTGCCGCCCTGGTCTGGTCCGATCCAGAGCTGGGCCGTGTCGCCATAGGCCATGCACAGGCGCTCGCGCAGATTGCTCAGGCCGAGGCCGCCGGCACGCTCCACCTGCTCGGCGCTGACGCCGCTGTTGCGGATTTCGACCCGCAGCCCCTCGTCGACGGTCTGCGCCTGCAGCGAGACCTGCACGGCGCCGCGGCTCAGCGCGACGTCATGCTTGATGGCGTTTTCCACCGGGTTCAGCAGCAGCAAGGCGGGCAGGGCCCAGCGGTCGGTGTCGGGCGCCAGCTCGATGCGGACCTGGAGCCGCTCGCCGAAGCGGGCCTGCATCAGCGCAAGATAGGGCTGGATCAGCGCCATCTCTTCGCCAAGGGTCTGCCAGCCGCGCTGCTGCGCCGACAGCGAGCCGCGCAGCAGGTCCGAGAGCTGGCACAGCAGCCGATCGGCCCGGGCGACGTCCTCGTGCATCACCGAGGCGATCAGGTTGAGGCTGTTGAAGAGGAAGTGCGGCTGCAACTGCTCCGCCAGCCGGGCGAGTTGCGCCTGAGCCAGCTCGGTGCGCATGCGGGCCATTTCCAACGCGGTCTGCTGGCCCTTGAGGTGCACCCACAGGGCCTGGCACAGCAGCACATTGGAGACATAGAAGACCAGGTCCTTGGCCGCCTCGTAGCCCAGCACCTGCCAGGCGTTGCCGGGCTCGTAGCTGACTGGCGTCAGCGCATAGACCGCGAAGCGCAGGCCGAACATGCCCACGACGTGCAGCAGGGTGTAGGCCGCATAGCCCAGGGCATGACGCCCGAGCAGGACGCCCAGGCCGCGGCCCAGGCTGGCGCGATGCCAGCGGAAGATGGGCGTCTGCAGCAGCGCGACGACCAGGGCGGAGCTGAACTCCCACAGGAAGGGCTCCCAGGGATGCTGCCCGCCGTTGCGCAGGTAGTGCTGCAGCTCGGCCAGCGCGAAGAAGGTGGCGACGCCGGCCAGCAGGCCGGCGTAGATCCACCAGAAGCGGCGGGGCAGCAGAACAGGGGGCGCATGGTTCATGGGCCGGCACGATAGCAGCATGTTGCCCGCGGCCAAGGCGTTTCGTCCCGGGCGAGGGCCGTCCCGCCCCGAGGCGCCAGCGATCGGCGGCGCGTAGACTGCGCACCAGCATTTGGGCAGCAGGACGAGACATGAAGAAAATCTGCATCGTGGGCATGGGCGCCATCGGTGGTTGGGTGGCGGGGCATCTGGGCCATCGCCTGGGCGGCGAGCTTCAGCTCAGCGCGGTCGCCCGCGGCGCCACGCTGGCGGCCCTGCGAAGCCAGGGCTTGCGCATGGACACCGTGATCGACGGCACGCCGCAGCGCATCGTGGTCCCGGTGAACGCTTCGGAACGACCCGAGGACCTGGGGCCGCAGGACCTGCTGGTGCTCGCGGTCAAGGGCCCGGCGCTGACCGAGGTCGCACCGCTGGTGCAGCGTCTGCTGGGCCCTCAGACACGCGTGCTGGTGGCCATGAACGGCGTGCCCTGGTGGTTCTTCCAGCAGCTCGACGGGCCCTGCCGCGGCCTGCAGCTGCAGTCCGTCGACCCCGGCGGCCGCGTGGGCGCCCAGATCCCGGCTGAACGCGTGATCGGCTCGGTTGTCCATGCCAGCTGCGCCACGCCGGAGCCCGGCCTCGTCAGGCATGTGATGGGCATGGGCCTGATCCTGGGGGACCCGGCGGGCGGCGAGCCTGCGCACATCGCCGAGTGGGCCGCACTGTTCCAGCGCGCCGGCTTCAATGCCACGGTGTCGCCGCGGATTCAGAAGGACATCTGGTACAAGCTCTGGGGCAACATGACCATGAACCCCATCTCGGCACTGACCGGGGCGACCTGCGACCGCATCCTGGATGACGAGCTGGTGCGCGGCTTCGTGAGCGCGGTGATGCGCGAGGCCTCGGCCATCGGCGATGCCATCGGCTGCCCCGTGGGCCAGACGCCCGAGCAGCGCCACGAGGTGACGCGCAAGCTGGGCGCCTTCAAGACTTCGATGCTGCAGGACGTCGAGGCGGGTCGCAAGATCGAGCTCGACGCCCTGGTGACCGTGGTGCGCGAGATCGGGCAGCACATTGGGCAGGCCACGCCCAGCATCGATGCGATGCTGGGCCTGACGCGGCTGATGGCGCAGACGCGCGGGCTGCTGTGAGCCTCACCTGGGCCGTGCGTTCAGGCGCATGCCCGGCTTGAGCCCGAGTTCGGCGATCAGCCCGGCACGCAGTTCCAGCGCCACGTGGGCGCCAGGGCAGGCGCTCATGCGCCAGGGTCGCAGGCCGGGCACGCACTTGAGGATGTGGCCGGTTTTGTCCAGGTAGACCACGTCGAGGGGCTGGCGCATGCCCAGCATGTGCACGCTGTTGCAGGGTGAAATCCACAGCCCGGCCGGGGCCTCCTGCAAGGGGCCGTGGAAGAGCAGGCCGCAGGCCCGCTCCCACCAGCGCAGGGCCAGACCGATGCGCAGGCGGGTGGGCAGCCCCTGGAGCTGCAGGACGGCTTCAGGCCAGCGCATTCAGATCCCCGACTGCATGAACTTCATGACGATGGGGAAGCCCAGGACGATGAAGGTGCAGGGAAAGATGAACATGATCAGCGGGCCCAGCATCTTCACGGGCGCTTCCATGGCCAGCTTCTCGGCCCGCAGGAAGCGCTCGGTGCGGCGCTGGTCGCTCTGGGCGCGCAGGATCGGACCCAGGCTCGAGCCCATGAGTTCGCCCTGGATCAGGGCGCTGACCAGGCTGGAGATGGGGGCGTAGTCCAGGCGGTCGGCCATGGAGCGCAAGGCCTCGACACGTGGCTTGCCGCCGCGGATCTCGCGCAGCACGCGGTTCACCTCGACCATCAACGCCCCCGGGGGGCAGCGGTCCACGGCCTTCTGCAGGGCACCGGTCAGGTTGAGGCCGGACTCCACCGACAGCGTCACGATGTCCAGGAAGAAGGGCAAGGCCTTGAGCAGGGCCAGGTTGCGGACCTTGGTGTGATCGCGCAGCCAGATGTCCGGGTAATGGAAGCCCAGCAGGCCGCCGAGCACCGCACCCATCAGCCCACCGCCCTTGCCGGCGAAGAAGATGCCCAGGCTGGCGAACAGCAGCGTGGCCAGCCATTTGCCGGCATAGAACTGATGTGGGGTCAACGCGTAGTCCTGGCCCGCGCGCCGCAGCTTCACCAGGCAGGCCTGGACGCGCGACTCGCTCAGCACAAAGCCGAAGCTGTTGGCCAGGATGTTGATCAGCGGCCAGACGTACTGGAAGCCGCGCGGCGGTTTGTCCCGATACTGCGTGTTGGCGCCGCCCAGCTCCGTGTAGAGGTGGTAGACGGCATACAGCAGCAACAGGGTGGCCAGGCCGGAGACGGCGGCAAAGAGGTAGACGGCAGTCATGGCTCAGACGTCAATCGTCACGATCTTCTTGATGAAGAACGCCCCCATCAGGAGGAAGATGAAGATCACGCTCATGGTGCCCCAGCCATAGATGGTGGTGAACAGAGGCCTCATGGCGCGCGGGTCCATGGCGTACAGGACGCCGGCCAGCAGCACCGGCAGCATGCCGACGACGATGCCCTGCAGCTTGCCCTGTGAAGTCAGCGCCTTGATCTTGCCCTCCATCACTGCCTTGGCACGCAGCGTCGAGGCCAGCCGTTCGAGGATCTCGGACAGATTGCCGCCCACCTCCTTGGCGATGGTGAGGGCCGAGACGAAGAGGTCGATGTCTTCCAGCTTGAGGCGTTGCGACAGTCCGCGCAGCGAGTCCTCCAGGGCCAGGCCCAGGCGCTGTTCGCGCAGCAGCACCGAGAATTCCTGGGACAGTGGCGCCGGCGACTCCTTCACGACCAGATCCAGTGCGATCTGCAGGCTCGCGCCGGCGCGCATGGCGCCGGCCATCATGGTGAGCCCGTCGGGCAGTTGCTCGACCATCAGTGCCATGCGTCGGCGGCGCAGCACGACCCACGCAAGGCGCGGCAGGATGGCGCCGCCCAGCGCGCCCAGCACGGCCAGCACCGGAGAACCGGTGAAGACCCACAGCAGCAGGGGCAGCAGCACGAACAGAGCCAGGTTCAGCTTGAACAGCGAGCCCGGGTCGATGAAGACGAACATGTCCTCCAGCGACACCTTGGCCGTCTCGGTGAATCGGGCCTGCCAACCGAGCAGGGCGCGGCGCATCAGCATCAGCAGCACGGCGGTGGCGCCGAACAGCATCAGGCCGACGAGGATCAGGTCCCTCGTCATGCGCGGGCTCCTCGCTGCTCGGGCGGGCACTCGTCGAAGATGTCCATGCGCAGCGGAATGCCGATGGCCGCCAGTTCCTCGTAGAACTCCGGCACGAAGCCGCGCCCGGTGAAGTAGCCCTGTGTCTTGCCCCGCGCGTCGCGCCCGGTCTGCACGAAGCCGAAGATCTCCTGCAGCTGGATCTTGCCGCTTTCGACGCCGGTGACCTCGGTGATGCTGGTCACCTTGCGGGTGCCGCAAGCGAATCGGGTCTGCTGAACGACGATCTGGACGGCCGAGGCGATCTGCTCGCGGATGGCCGTCACCGGCAGGTCCATGCCGGCCATCAGCACCATCACCTCCAGACGGGCCAGCATGTCGCGCGGGCTGTTGGCGTGGGCGGTGGTCAGCGAGCCGTCGTGGCCGGTGTTCATGGCCTGCAGCATGTCCAGCGCCTCGCCGCCCCGGCACTCGCCGACCACGATGCGGTCCGGCCGCATCCGCAGCGAGTTTTTCACCAGGTCGCGGATGGCGACCAGGCCCTTGCCTTCGATATTGGCCGGCCGCGCTTCAAGCGAGACCACGTTCGAATGGTGCAGCTGCAGTTCGGCGGCATCCTCGATGGTGACGATGCGGTCACCCTCGGGGATGAAGTTCGACATGATGTTCAGCAAGGTGGTCTTGCCCGAACCCGTGCCGCCCGAGATCAGCATGTTGCGGTGGTGCTCCACGCAGACCTTCAGGAACTCGATCATCTCCGGGCTGGCAGAGCCGAAGCGCAGCAAGTCGTCCGAATTGAGCTTGCGCTTGGAGAACTTCCGGATGGTGATGGACGGACCCTTGAGCGCCAGCGGCGGAATCACCGCATTGACGCGCGAACCGTCCTTCAGCCGCGCGTCGACCATCGGCGAGCTTTCATCGATGCGCCGGCCGATGGGCGCGACGATGCGCTCGATGATGCCCTGCACCGCGCGATCGCTGGTGAAGGCCACGGGCCAGCGTGTCAGCTGGCCGCCTTGCTCGACGAAAACCTCGTCAGCCTTGTTCACCATGATTTCGGTGATGGAGGGGTCGGCCAGCAGCGGCTCCAGGGGGCCCAGGCCGATGGCCTCATCCCGCACCTGCTCGAGCAGCTGGCGCTTGTCGACGGAATCAGGCAGCTCCTTGCCCAGCTTCTCGATCTGTTCAGAGATCAGCTTTTCGGTGAGCTCCTGCAGTTCTGCATCGCTCATGCGGTGCGTGTCAGTGCGCCGTAGATCGAAGGCCTCCAGCAGGCGCTCATGCAGCAGGCGGCGGTACTTGAAGGTCACGTCCGGGGCCTGCTCGGCCGGCGCTGCGGGCTCGGGCGCAGTGGCGGCGGCCGGCGCTACCGGGGACAACGGCGCAGCGGCTGACGCAGCGGCAGGCGCAGATGCAGTGGCGGGCGCCGGCGCAGCGCGCCGATCGGGTGCTGGTGCGGTCGCGGACTCCGCCGTCGCACCGGCGCTCGGGCGAGCCCAGTGCGCCCGCAGTGTGTGCCCGCCGATGCGCAGCGAGGCACCGGCCGGCACCGCCGTGGTGTCCGAGACGCGCTGCTCGCCCAGCCAGGTGCCGAAGCTGGAGTCCAAGTCGCGCACATAGACCCGCTCGTTGGAGACGAACAGCTCCGCATGACGACGGCTGACCTTCCAGCCCGAGAGCACAAGGTCGCATTCGCCGTCCTTGCCCACGATGCAGCGCGGGCCGGCCAACTGCTGGAGGCCGTCGCGGCCTTCGATCTGGATGTGCAGCATCAGTGCAACTCCTTGACCGGCTCGGCTGGCGCAGAAGGGGAAGTGGGCTTGAGCTTGTCCAGGACACGCTCACTCACCTTCTCGCCGGCCGAGGCCGCCTTCTCCACGGCCAGGCGGTTGAGCGCGGAGTCCGGCGTCTGGATGCGAGGTGTGGCGATCACGATCAGCTCGGTCTGTTCGGTGGTGTGCTCGCGCGACTTGAACAGGTTGCTGATGATGGGGATGCGGCCCAGACCCGGCACGGCGTCGTTGCTGCGCTCAGTGCGCTGGCGCAGCAGACCGGAGATCACCAGGGGCTCGGCTTCCTTCATGGCCACCTGGGTGTCGGTCCGGTTGGTGGCGAAGGCGATGAAGCCGGCATTGGAGTTGCGTGCGTCGGGCTCGCTCACTTCCACCATCAGGCCGGAATCGATGTTGCCGTGGGCGTCGGCCTGGGGCTTGAACTCGATGCGCACGCCGTACTGCTTGTAGACGACCCCGATGGCGCCATTGCCCTGGGCCACGGGAATTGGGATTTCGCCGCCGGCCAGGAAATTGGCCTCACCGCCGCTGCGGCAGCTGAGGCGCGGCTCGGCCAGCGTCCAGGCGTCACCGCGCGACTCCAGGAACTTCAGGGCACTGGTGATCTGGCTCGCCAGGCCCAGGTAGCTGTAGATGGGGTTGCTGGTGTTGACCGCGGGGAATCCGCTGGTGGTGTCCGGGCGCCAAGGCGTATTGCTGTAGATCAGCGCGTTGGTGGCGAAGGTGGGGCCGGCGGCACTGCTGGCCCACTTGATGCCCAACTGGTCCAGCGCGCGCTTCTTCACTTCCACCACACGCAGGTCGATCTGCACCATGCGATCGAGCTGCAGGGGATCTGCGTCCACCGGCCGGTCGGGTACCAGGTTCAGGATCTGCGGGAAGTTGGCACCCAGACGCTTGATGCGCTGGGCCACCTGGCTGTCCTGGTAGCGGCCCTCGATCACCACGCGCTCGCCCACCACGCGGGCGGACAGGCCGGGCGTCTCCTTCAGCAGACTCTGCAGTTCGTCCAGGATGCGGCTGGGGCGCGAGGCCAGCACTTCGATCTCATAGCTGAGCTGGCGTCCGCCCTTCAGCCAGACATGCATGGTGGTGCGACCGGCCTGCTCGGCGATCAGGACGATCTCGCGGTCATCCACCACGGTGGCCTTGATCATGCCGCCGTTGCCGATGGCGATGCGCACCACGCCGGGCAGATTGATGGTCGAGACATCGCCCACGGCCAGCGTACGGGTGGGGCCGGTCTCGATGACGGCCGGGCCAGCCGGGGGAAGGGGGGCAGCGCGCTTGCCCTTGGTGGGCGTGACTGGCGTGGCCTGCACGCCGACGGGATTGATGCTGCCGCGGCCAGCGCCGGCGTCGGCGGCGGCTGCAGCGGCAGCCGGCTCAGGTTCGGCACGGACGGAGGCGCACAGGGTGAGGCAGGCGAGCAGGACCAGCGGTCGGGCCAGTCCCGAGGATCGATTCGAAGACATGCGGTCGGTGAAGAGGAAAGCGGTGGACATGGGCGGCGATCAGGGCTTTGCAGGGGCGGCGGCCGGCATGGGGGGCGCTGTCTGGCCGAGGGCCAGCCGGCTCATCTGGGTCTGGATGTCGGCGAGGCCGCCGCCTCCGCCGCCCACCAGGTACTCGATGCCTCGCTGCTCGCCGTTGCCGCGGCGAACCCGGCCCGTCAACAGCACGCTGGCGTCCATGGCTCCGCTGGGGTTGGCGGCCTTGTCATCCGGGTGCCGCAGCAGGGCAGTCAGGCGGCCGGACTGCTTGGCCACGATGATGCGCTGCGCGTCCTGCGGCGACAGCTCCATGGTGATGGTGGAGAAGCTGCGCTCGGTGCCGTTCTCATCGCGGCGGGTCTGGATCTGGTCGGTGGCCAGGATCTCCAGGTTGGAGAGCAGGGGCTGGGTCACGTCGACGTTGTCGACGCCCTTGGCCGAGTAGATCAGGTCGATCCTGTCACCGGGACGCATCATCCCGGACACGGAGTTGACGGTGTCGACCTCGAAGGTCAGCGCCCGCTTGCCCACGCCCAGCGTGGAGGAGAAGACCTTGTTGCCATTGCCCTCGGTGTGCACGGGCAGCAGCACGTCGCCACGCTTGAGGCCCACGATCAGGCGCTGCGTGAGGAAGCCCTCGAAGTCCGAGGGATGCACGGCATCCGCGTTGAGGTATTCGACGGGGATCTTGCGCACGGCGAAGGAGTCGGCCGAGATGGCCTCACCTCGCTGCATGTCACGCTTGGCCACGACCACGGCGACCGTCTCCAGGCCGGCATTGGCCTTGGCGTCCAGCTCCTGCATGCGCCGCTCGAGGGCGCTTCCTCCCAGGTAGGCCGCGCCGCCGCCGAGAAGCAGGGCGGCGCCGAGGAGCAGCCAGTTGCTGTTGATTTTCTTCAGGGAGAGGGCCATGGTCAGGGCAGGGAGATGAAGTAGCTGAGGTTCTTGTAAAAGGCGCGGACGGCTTCAGCGAGGTACTGCGCAGCCGTCTTGCCGTCGAACTCCACGACGAACAGGGCCATGGCAAGCACACTGCCCGCGATGGCATATTCGATCGTGGCCTGGCCGCGGATGCAGCGGGTCCCGAAGGGCTTGGATAGCTTCATGGGGGTGAGTCGAGGAAGTTGATGGTGAGATGGCTGGCCGTTGCGCCCTCGCCTTGGACCAGTACGACATCGACGGACAGGCCCTTGAACTGATAGCCCGCGAGCCAGCTTCGATTGCCGTCCCTGCGCTGCACCTGGTCCATGACCGTTCCCCAGCCTTTGCTTCGAGCATGGGTCTGCATACGTTGGCGGGTGACTTCAAAGCCGTCCTGACATTGAAGGGTGACCAGCCTGCTACGACGCGGACCGTCACGCGTTTCGGTGACCTGGGTGATCTGCGTGCGCAGCATCTGAGGGAGTTCCGTGGGGACAAAGTCCCTGCGTCGCTCCTTCCATTGCGCCTGGCTCAGCATGCCCTGGCTGCCACTGCCTTCCGCCTGGAGCTGCAGCACCAGATGGAGCTGCCCGGTATCCAGGGACAGGGTCTGCCATGGCCCCTGGCGGCCCATCTGCGGGCTGCCCAGCCGCTTCCAACGGTTCTCGTAATAGCTCAGCAGCTGCTGCACGGAAAGATCAGACCTGAGCTGCTGCGCTTGCATGGGGACGCCGTTCACCAGGGCTTGGACCAGGGCCCACTGGGCGCTGGTCCGTGGGGGCAGCGGGTCGTCCTCCCACCCCGCTCCGGAGGCCGCGTTGGCGAGGAGCAACCATGAAGCCAGCAAGCCGCCGCGCAGGAGGGACGTCGGCTTCATCGGCACTTGTCTTGCTGGGTGTCACCCTCCAGCCTATGGGGCGCCACGATGTTGGCCTTGATGCAGCCGAACTCCGGACGGTCGCGCTCCAGCAATGACACCACGATGGAGACCGCCGACCGGACAACCGATGGAACGTGGCGAACCGGCACCAGTGGCGAGACCGTTTTCACCGTCTCGTCGCTGCCACCGCTGCCCAGCATGTCGCCGGCCGCTGCCGTGGCGGCACCGATCTTGAGCTCCGTGGGCTTCTCATCAGCCTGGTTCAACCGGTTCAGCAGCGTGAGCTCCACTTGTGCGCGTCGGCCCGGTGCGTAGTCCTTGCCCATGAACTCCGTCACCGTGTCCAGAGCTGAGACCGCGCCCTTGCTGCCCAAGGCGTGGGTGGTCCATCCAAGCTTCACCTGCCCGGGGTCGTTCAGCAGGGCCTTGCCGGAGAGGTCTCGCCAGAATGCCGGCAGGTATTTGTCATCCTTGACGCTGGCCACGGTGTCGTCGGACTGGATGGCGCCGGCGTGCAGGGCCAGGGGGGCCGTGAAGAACCGTGCACGCATCTGGTCCTCTATGAGTGCGTCCGTCAGCTTGGCCGTACTCGGCTGCATGGACCGCTGGAACGCGGCATAGCGGCTGGCTTGCGTGGCGCGCTGCTGGAAGTCGGCGTAGCGTCCCAGGTAGGTGACAGCCAAGAAGATCGGGACCATGACGATCAGGGACACCAAGAACTCGGTGGTCGACTGGCCTCGCTGGGCCGGGCGGCGGCAAAGAGTGCTCACTTGAGGTCTCCAAGGTTCACCCAGCGCGGCTGGGCCAGGAAGGCCTCGGCGCCGGATCGGCTGAATCGGTCGGCGGGAATGCGGAGGCCCTTGTCGAAACTCACAAGACGCGCGTTAAAGATGCCGGCGACTGCGCCGAAGTGCTTCGCCAACTTGGTGCCGCCACGGGTTTCGTCGTTGAGATGGTGGGTCAGGGCCACGGTGCGATGCCGTCCCTGGTAGCTGCTGTAGGGATAGATGGGCATCTCGGCCAGCAGGCAGCCGCCTTCAGCAGCATCCTTGGGCGTCTCGCCGGCCAGGATGGCCATGACCTCGCCGTCCCAGATGCATTGCTGTCCCAGTCCCGCGTTATGGCGCGGGGCCTTGGCTTGTGCAGCAGCCAGGCCGGGACGAATCGTCGCGCTGACCTTGCAGTCCGGCTGGCTTGTCCGCTCCTCGGTCAGCGGGCTGGAGCGGCCGGGGCCGTCCTCGCCGAGAAGGCCGCTGTTCCCATACAGCCGCCATTCGCAACTCTTGTCAATCTGAAGGCCGAAGCTGCGCGCCACGCGCAGCTTGCAGCCCTGGCTGGGATCAGGGGTGATCTCGCTCTGGGTCTCGTAGCTTGCGGCCAGCGGGCCGTCGAACAGACGTTCTTCTTGCCGGACCTTGAATGTCGAAAGAAAGGCCTCCGAAGGCAGGCCGGCCGTGCTCCTGGGCAGGCCCAGCTTCAGCTGACAGGCTTCCAGTGCGACGGCGATGTTGTCCCTGTAGGCCTTGGCATCGGGATGGCCTTCGCTGACGATGCGCAGGCTGGGCGCCGAAGCGTTCGCGCATGCGGCGCCGGCAACGCCCAGGATGGACAGTGCGCCAAGCAGTGCAGTGCAGATGCTGCTCACGGGGTCTGACCTCCGGGTGTAAAGAGCACATAGTCGGGCGTCAGGCCGACGGCCGCCAGCAGTGCCAGTTTTTCCGTTGGCGTGATGTCGGTCAGACGGGCCTGCCAGTAGGGGCTGTAGAGCGAGCCATACTCCTTGGCACTGTCGTCACGCCACAGCGGGCGCGCTGTGAAATCGTTGAGCAGGCCTCGCTGCGGGCGCTCGAAACTCACCCGTGCTTTGGAAAAGGCCGTGTTGCGAGCAGACGCAAGGTTGCCAGGCGTCTCCGGCGAGCCCAGCGGGCCGCCGCTGCCCTTGTTGACGCCCATGCTGGTGCTGGAGAAGTCGTGGTTGTCGGGCCTGCCGACGGCCACCAGGAAGTCCAGGCCCAGACTGTCTCTCTTGGCCCTGGACTTGTCCGTGATGTCGAATTGCTCGGGGACGCCGGACCAGCCACTGTGCGTGCCGCCGCTGGTGTATGCCAGATTCTGCGCGGCGCGGCCTGGCGACCAGCGGCTGCCGGAGCTGCCGCTGCTGTCGGCATTGGCCCGGCCCCAGCCAATGGGGAGGTATGAACTTTTCATGCCGCGCCAAGTCCACCAGCGCTTCTCCAGCTCCAGCGTATCTTCAGTCTCCCAGCGGTCGTAGCCGGCCAACCGTGTGCCGCCTTCCTTATGAAGGCCAATGGTCCCCAGGCCGTCTGGCAGTCGCCAGTTCACCAGGAAGGAGCCCGGGCGATCCTTGCTGAAAGCGTCCCGCGAGTCCAGCAGGATCTGTTTTGCGTCGACGCGCTCACTACCCTTGTACTGCTTGGTGAATCCCAGCCAGGCCTTTTCGTTGAGCACGAAGGTCAGCCCGCGAATCGTGGCGTCGTCGAGGATTTGCACGCCGTCGTCCCTGCGGCCGCCAAAGTCACTGCGGTTGGCCGAGGCCATGCTCTTGGCGGCGTTCTCGGCCAATAGGCCACCGCCGGCATGCAACGCGTTGTGCGCTGCACTCATGGCGGTCTTGGCTTTCTCTAGCGCTGTGATCAGCAGGGGCACCACCTTGTCATGCAGGATGTCGTGGCCGTTGTCCGCCAGATCCGCGGCCTTGTGCAATGCCGAGGCCAATGTTTCCAGGGGCGGGAAGATGATGCTGGCCACGTCAAGGACGTAGCCGATGTTGTCCGTGGTGCGGCTGACATACTTGGTCCAGCTCTCCAGGCTCAGCATCTGCACCATGAACACTTCGTTCGCAATGACCGCGCGGTTGGTGTAGGCCATCAGGTTCAGCAAACGTGCCTGTGTCGTGGCCCCGGCCAGCGCTGCCGCATCGGCGGCGTTCACGGTCCGTTCCTTGCCAACCACAGTTTGCGAGGTGTTGAACAGCGCGAACATGACCGCTGCACTGGCGGCCAGCATGCCCAGCATCCAGATCATGGCCTGGCCTTGACTGCGCCTGCGTGCTCGCGCCCGGCTGTGTTTGGGCAATGCGCTGCCCAGGCCACGCGCGGTGGCCACCTTGCAAACCATGGCAACTCCCTCGTTCTCGTTCAGGGGCGGGCCGATGCCGCCCCCGCTTCACTTCATCTTGACCAGCTCGACACGCCGGTTCTTGCCGCGACCTTCATCGGTCCGGTTGTCGGCGATGGGGTATTCCTGTCCATGCCCCAGGGCCTTGAGCCGCTTGGCGTCGATGCCCTGGGCAATCACGGCCTTCATCACGGCTTCGGCGCGCGCCTGCGAGAGGCGCTTGTTGTCGGCCGCCTGGCCGACGTTGTCGGTGTGCCCCTCTACCGAGAGGCGCAGTGCCGGCTGACTCTTGAGCAGCGCGGCGATCTCTTTCACGGTGGCCTCGCCCTCGGGCCTGATCGTGGCTTTGGCCGTGTCGAACTCGATGTAGAGCGCGACGCTGCCAGATGCATCCAGCGACTGGCCCATCTGCGAGGCCGTGATGCTGGCGGTCAACTCTTGAGCGGCCTCTTCGATGAGCATCATCTTGAAGTGGCGGCCGTAGTTGTTCTCGATCACCAGCCAGTCGACACCCTTGCCGTTAGCCCGGGGGATGCGCATGACATTCGGTCCGATGCCGCTGCCTTCATTGATCTGGAGCCCGCCGGCCTTCTGTGCCAGCGTGAGGTACTCCTTGTTGATGACGCGGCGTTCCACCTCATCTTTGTCGCTGGCCGCTACCACGTCGTAGTAGGTGACACGTCCTTCGAGTTCGATGGTGCCGAACTTCCCTGCCGCGATGCTGCCGCAGTACTTCGAAGCGCACTCGATATAGACCGACTTGATGCCGTGGTTCTCGACCTTAGGCGGTCCATCGAGTCGATAGCCCCGAGGCGGTGTCACCTCCAGGCCATAAGCCGGGGAGAAGAGCAGCGCGCCAGCGAGGGTGGCCAGTGAAGTGATAAAGCGCAGTTGCATGTTGGTAGCGACAAAGTGAGTTCAAAAGTGTAGGGGCGCGGCCATCAGGACGGCCCCTGACGCAAGAACTTACTTGGAGCTCTTCAGCTCATTGTCTTTGGCGAAGTCGTCCAGACCCTTGGTGTTCTCCACCTTGGCCTTCTCGGCTTCCGTCTTCTTCGCGGCCTTCTCGTTCCAGGACACCGAGTTCTTGTTGTCCCCCGCCAGGCCAGCGGCCATCGCGCCCGTCTGCTTCTTCACCACATCGCCGAACAGGCTGTAGACGCCGATCGCGGCCACGGCGATCAGGGCGACGATGATGATGTACTCGGTCATGCCTTGACCGCGGATCTTGGACTTGTTCGTGACTCGTTGTTGCTGCTGCAGCATGGGTTCCTCGCTTGAGTGTGTGGAAGGCGAGCCTCCTCCTGAGGCCCGGTCTGGACGCGAGACTCAGTGGCCAACGCATCACAGGTCGGCACCATATTCGATGTGTGTTGCGCTGCACCACCCCCTAAGTGATGCTCGTTTGTAAGTCAAGGTAAACAGTTTGCTGCATTGTTAAAAATGCACGAATTTTCTTGACCCAATGTGAACGCGCAGACAGACTCGCGCCGCCGAAATGTCCGATGGCTTTGCATTCGCAGGAGGCTTTGGACTTTTCAGGGGGACTCGGCACTCCAGGGGCCTTGGCGCTCCGGGCGTACAGCGATCCGCGCGTCAGCCGCGGAGCCATTCAACAGCGATTGCAAGAGGGAGGCGCGAGATGCGTGTCATGCATCGGCGCGACAAGTCGTCCAGCGGACTGGGCCTGGTCGAGTTCGTGATCGTGCTGCCCGTGGCCATCGTGTTCGTATTGGGCATCGTGCAGGCGGGCTTCATCTACATGGCCAAGCTGCAGGTCAACCACGCGACCTTCCAGGCGGCGCGCATGGGGTCCATGCATCACGCCCATGAGGGTGTGATGCGCACGGCACTGGTGCGGTCCTTGTCGCCTTTCTATCAAAACAGCTTCGAGACGAACAACACCAAGCGCCTGCTGGAAGCGCAGGCCTTGGCATGGAAGGATCTGACGATTCCGCCATTGCCGGATCCGCTGCCGGTCGCCCCGCCGTTCCAGATGGAGGTCCTGAACCCGTCGCCCTTGAGCTTCTCGGCATTTGGCGTCAAGGATCCGAAGACGGGTGTGACCTACATCCCTAACGACAATATGGAGTGGCGACTGGACGGCGTCGACCCCAAGGCCAAGCAAAGGTTGCGTGATGCCAATGTGCTGAAGCTGCGTGTGGTGTACGGCTATGAGCTGAAGGTGCCGCTGATTGCTGGCGTGCTGAGCCGCGTGATGTGCAGCGGCAACTCCGGTGTCGATGCGTTTGGCAACGTCGGCACCCTGGACGCCATGTACTTGAAGGTTTCAGAAGAGTGCCGGCGCTACTACAGGCGTGGGCGCATTCCGATTGAGAGCGTGGCGATCGTGGAAATGCAGTCGCGCGCCGAACGGTCAAAGTAGCGAATGAGGAGTGTTTGACGGCTATGAAAACGAAGATGAACCCGGCGCTCTTGGGCGTGGTGGCTCTGCTGCTCGGCGCCTGCGGCGGCGGTGGCAATGAATCCGGCCCCCCGGACTCGATCGAGCTGTCCATGACCAGCGTCTCCGTAGGCAAATCCGGCATTTGCTACACGGGCACAGGGCCGTTGGTGCACGTGTATGGAGGGGGGCCTCCGTACACCTTGAGCAATCCGCTGCCCCAAGGCCTAGAGCTGAGCCGCACCACGGTTCCGAACAGCGGCGATGCCTTCCAGATCAATTTCGTGGGCGGCATCTGCATGTCCGGCATGGTGATTACTGTGGAAGACAAGATGGGGCGACTGGCCCGCGTGACGGTCAACAATGGTTCCTGATGGCGAAGTCGGGGCCGGCAGGCGCTGGGCTCGATGGATGCTGACCCTGGGTGTGATGCTGCTCGGGGACGCGGCCAGCGCTGAGGGTGGCGTCATCCTGGAGCGGGGTGCCGTGTCCGCCAACGTTGCCTGCAGGCAAGGCAGCGTGGAATGGCTGGGGGGCCGCCAGCGCTGCGGCGCCGCTGTGGCCCGGCTGGAAGACCTGTCGAAGACAGAGGGGACGGGGCGCGTCCTCGTCGAGCCCTCCCATCCCGCCTCGGCCCCGGCCCCATCTATGGCCAGCAAGGGGTTGGAAGAAGCTCGGCGCCAGATCCTCCTGCAGGAGCTTGCGCAGGAGCGCGCGCGCCTGGCCGCCTTGCACCTGGCCGGCGCCGACCCGAGCGCCATGCAGGCGCAGCAACGTGCGCGTCAGGACGTCCTGGCCCTGGAGCGCGAGCTGGCGCGCCTGGCGCCCTGATTGCGCGGCATGTGCCGCTTCAAGGTGGCGGAGATTCGGTCGGCCTGGGCGTTCAAGCCCTGGCTCAATGCATGAGCTCGCTCAGAGCTTGACCAGCTCCACCCGGCGGTTCTTGGCGCGGCCTGTCTCCTTGCGGTTGTCGGCGATCGGGTAGGTGGCGCCGTGGCCGGCCGACTTGAGCCGCTTCGCATCGATGCCCTGGGCGACCACGGCCTTCAGGACGGCTTCGGCGCGGGCCTGGGACAGGCGCAGGTTGTCGTTCGCATTGCCGACGTTGTCGGTGTGTCCCTCGATGGACACCTTGAGCTGAGGATTTTTCTTCAGCAGCGCGACGATCTCCTGCACTACGGACAGGCCGGCGGGCTGCAGCTGTGCTTTCGCGGTTTCGAACTCGATGTACAGCGCGACATCGCCTTCGCTGTTGAGCGCCGCCGCCATGTCGTCTGCGGAAATGGTCACGGTGCTTTCACGGGCCGCTTCCTCGATCACCCACAGGGAGTAGTAGCCGTCATAGCTGTCGTCCAGCACCATCCAGTCATTGCCGCCCTTGGCGCGGGGGAAGCGATAGACGAAGGGGCCGCTGGCACTGCTGCGCTGATTGACGAGCTGCCCCCCCATGCGCTTTGCCATGTCGGCATATTCCTGCGCCACGAGCTGGACGCCCACGGCCGTTGCCTTGCTGTCCGCGAACAGTGTGCGCTCGCGCACCCGTCCGGTGATCTCGATGTATCCCCATTGACCAGGCTTGGTGTCGCCACAGTAGCTGGTGCCGCACACAACGCGCACCTTGAACACATCCAGGGCCTTTTCCTTTTCCGAGTTGGCGTGATAGCCCTTGATGGGCGACACCTCCAGTGCCTGGCTCGTCGTCGAGCACAGAAGCAGGGTCAAAGGCAGGAGGCAGGCGGTCAGGGTATGACGCATGGTCAGGAACTCTTGGATGGCGCGCCCGAGCGGCGCGCACGCACGATAGGGGTTCGGACTCCCCACACCCATCCCCCACGCGATGGGAAATTGCAAGCAGCGGTGACACCGCACGGGCTTGATGAATGGTATGCTGAAAATATATCTACCAATATGCGAGGCACCCATGAAGGCAATCGGTGTAGGCGGGCACTCCCGGGAGGAGGCGCTGGCGGCCCTGTCGGTGATGACGGCGGGCGTGCAGCCCATCGGTGCGGACGAGTACCAGGCCCGGCTGACTCGGCTGCAGGGCCTGATGCGCGAAGCCGGTGTGGCGGCGGTCTACCTGCATGCGGGCACGAACCTGCGCTACTTCACGGGGCTCGCCTGGCCAGCCAGCGAGCGCCTCGTGGGCGCGCTGGTACCGGCCGACGGAGCGCTGCATTACCTGGCGCCTGCCTTCGAGGAGGGTACCTTGCGCGACTACTGGCAGCTGCCCGGCGAGTTGCGTCTTTGGGAAGAGCATGAGAGTCCGTACACCCTGCTGGTCCGGGTGCTGGGGGCTTGCGGCGTGGCGGGCGATGCGTCCGTGGCTCTGTCCGAGGACTGCCCCTTCTTCGTGGTCGACGGCCTGCGCCAGGCCGCGCCGGCGCTGCAGTGGGTCAACGCCCGCCCTATGACGGCGGCCTGCCGCATGCGCAAGTCCGCGGCGGAGTTGGCCCTGATGCAGTGTGCCCATGACATGACGCTCGCGGTGCACCGCGCTGCCGCGAGCATGCTGCATGAGGGCATCACCACGACCGAGGTCGCGGCTTTCCTCGACGAGGCCCATCGCCGCGTGGGCGCCAATGGCTCCTATTTCAAGATCGTGCTCTTCGGCGTGGCGACGTCGTTCCCGCATGGCGTGAAAGAGCCGCAGACGCTGCGCCAGGGCGACATGGTGCTGATCGATACCGGCTGCCTGGTCGAGGGCTATATGTCCGACATCACCCGCAGCTATGTGTTTGGCGAGCCGAGCATGCGCCAGCGCGAGATCTGGAATCTGGAGCAGGCCGCGCAGGCCGCCGCCTTCGAAGCCGCCCAACTGGGCCGGCCCTGCCAGGAAGTGGACCGCGCCGCGCGCCGTGTGCTGGAGTCAGCGGGCCTGGGGCCGGGCTATCGCCTGCCCGGGCTGCCGCACCGCACCGGGCATGGCTGCGGCCTGGACATCCACGAGTGGCCCTACATGGTCGAGGGCGACCTGACGCCGCTGGACGTCGGCATGTGCTTCAGCAACGAGCCCATGATCGTCTGCCCCGGCGAGTTCGGCGTCCGCCACGAGGACCATCTGTACATGACGTCCCAGGGGCCGCGCTGGTTCACGCCGCCGATGAAGTCGATGGACGACCCCTTCGGCCTGGGCTGAGCGCTGCGTCAGGCGTGGCGGCTTGGCGCTGACGGTGCCTGGACGATGTCGGCATCGCCTTCGAGCGCGCGCAGCGCGGCGAAACCAGCCACGGCCAGACTCGTCAACAGCGCCCAGAGCAGCAAGGCTTGCCAGACGGCCGGGCGGCGCAGCGAGGCGTGGGGGAGCGGGCGGTAGGCCATCTCGGAACTCCTTGGCGAAGGAATGGGGGGCAGTCTCAGGCGGCGGCAAGCGCGTGCCGCAGGCTCCACAGCAGGACCGGGTAGGCCACGCCCCACACCAGGGCAATCAGGACCAGGGCTCTGACGGCCAGGCCCACCGGGCGGCCTCCCCGGGGCAGGTCATGTGGTCTCATGGGCACTCCTCGCAAAGACAGGGCTGATGTCCGCCAAAACGAGCAAGCGCCATGCCAGGTTGACGTCGAGGGCGGTAAGCCCCGGCAAGGGTCAGCCCGGCGCCAGGCAGACCCGGTCGCGTCCCAGGCGTTTGGCTTCATAGAGGGCCTGATCGGCCCGCTGCAGCAGGGCTTCCCAGCTGGCGTCGGCCCCGTGCTGGGTGGCCAGGCCGATGCTCACGGTGAGGCGCAGCGGCACCGTGGCGGTGCGCAGCTCCCGCGCCTGCACCATTTGGCGTATGCGTTGAGCTTCGGCCAGTGCCTGCTCATGCGGCAGATCGGCCAGCAGCACGGCGAACTCCTCGCCGCCGATGCGGTAGAGATCCGGGTGGCCGGGCATGGCGTGCTCGATCTGGCGGGTGACGTGGCGGATTGCATCGTCACCGGTCGCGTGGCCGTGGCGATCGTTGACGGCCTTGAAGTGATCGATGTCCAGCAGCATGACGTGCAGGCGCTGGCCGGCGGCGCGGGCCTTGCTGAACCCCAGGCCGGCCCGTTCCTGCAAGGCGCGCCGGTTCTTCCAACCGGTGAGGCTGTCAGTCACCGCCACCTCGTGCAAGGCCAGCGCCTGGCGCCGTATGACGAGCAGGGCGCAGAAGATGGTCAGCAGCACGGTGAAGGCGGTGGTCGCGAGGTAGCCGGAGCTCAGCCAGGCATGGTTGCCGATCAGGCTCAGGTTCATGTCCGGCTGAAGCAGCAGCAGTGCGGCGCGCACGAGCAGCTGCCCCACGAAAAGCAGATGCAGCACGATCATGGGTCGATAGACTGGCCACATGGCGGGCGAACGGCTGCGCCACAAGGCGTGCGCACCTGCCAGCAGCAGCAGGCTTTGCAGGGCGTAGATCGTCAGCAGGCGCGGTCCGACGGCGCCGTGCATCCAGGGCAGGGCATGCAGGACATAGGCCAGCACGCCGGTCAGAAGAATCCACCGTCGCGGCGCCCTCAGCCGCAGATGGCGCCGTAGGCCCACCATCACGGCGGCCTGGCTGGCCAGGTAGCAGGCATTGCCCAGGGCGGGCATGATCCACCAGGGCAGGCTTGTGCTGGTGCCCAGCTTGCCTGCCAGGATGCCGAGCAGGCAGGATGTGCTGGCCAGCAGTCCGGCCAGCATCCAGTCAAAGACGCCCGGTTCCCCCGGGCTGGCCCGCAGCAGGGCCCACATACCGACGGCAAGAATCAGGCTTGCCAGCTGCGCGGTGACCAGCAGGGTGTAGGAATCCATGCGTCATGCGTGTGATGTCTGGCCTCGAGTCTAGTGAATGAAGTGCGCGTCATGCGTGCAATAGTTGGCGGCGGTCGTGGATGAGGTGGCTTGTGATGCCGAACCGGCGCCGCCGGTCTTCAGCCCCCCGCGCTGCGGTCCACGCGCAGCGCCAGGACGACCGAGGTGGTGGTCTTGATCACGCCTTCGATTTCGCCGATCTCGTCCAGCAGCGCGTCCAGGCGCATGGTGGTGTCGGCGCGCAGCAGGGCCATGTAGTCGAACTCCCCGCTCACCGAAGCCAGCTGGCGCAGCTCGGGCAGGCGGCTCAGGCGCTTGATCACCTCGCGCTGGGCCTTGGGCTGCACGCTGATGCCCACATAGGCCTGCACGCCGCGGTCCAGGGCCTCGGAGCCCAGCTTGACGGTGTAGCCCACCACCACGCCGTCCGCCTCCAGCCGGGCCAGGCGCGCGACCACCGTCGTGCGGGCGATGCCCAGCTTGCGCGCCAGGTTGGCCGTGCTTTCGCGGGCGTTGGCCTGCAGCAGGGTGATCAGGTCGCGATCGACCTGGTCGCGCGGGGCCGCGAAGGCGCTGGCGGCGGCCGTGGCAGGAGGCTTGCGGGGACTCATGCGAATGGACTCCTGGGAAACCCTTGATTCATGCGTTTCGTCAAAGAATGATGACGAAACGACGAAAGCATAGCCGTTTATGACGAACTCATGCTTTCTTTCGTCGGGCGCTCTTCCTAGACTGCGGCCCATCAAGCCCCATTTCACGAGGAGACTCCATGAAGATCGCATTGCTCGGCGCCGGCCATATCGGCGAAACCATCGCTCGCCTGCTGCGCAACTCGGGCCACTATGACGTGACCGTCTTCGACAAGAACGAGAAGGCGCTGAACGCCCTGTCCGAAGAGGGCATCAAGGTGCAGCCCGTGCAGGAAATCGGCCCGGGCGCCGCGGCCATGGTTCGTGGCTTTGACGCCGTCGTCAACGCGCTGCCCTACCACCTGGCCATTCCCGCCGCCCATATGGCCCTGGAAGCCGGCTGCCACTACTTCGACCTGACCGAAGACGTGGCCGCCACCAAGGAGATCATGCGCATCGCCGAAGGCTCGCGCACCGCCTTCATGCCCCAGTGCGGTCTGGCTCCCGGCTTCATCGGCATCGTGGCCCACCACCTGGCCAAGGGCTTCGACAGTCTGCAGGACGTGAAGATGCGCGTCGGCGCGCTGCCGGCCTTCCCGACCAACGCCCTGAAGTACAACCTGACCTGGTCGGTGGACGGCCTGATCAACGAGTATTGCCATCCCTGCGAGTGCATCCATGACGGCCGCAAGATCGACGCACTGCCGCTGGAAGGCCTGGAGCACTTCTCACTGGACGGGACCGAGTACGAGGCCTTCAACACCTCGGGCGGCCTGGGCACTCTGTGCGAGACGCTGGCCGGCAAGGTCCAGAACTTGGATTACAAGACCGTGCGCTACCCCGGTCACCGCGACCTGATGCAGTTCCTGCTGGACGACCTCCAGCTGAAGAACGACCAGGAAAAGCTCAAGGACATCATGCGCAACAGCATGCCCGCCACCATGCAGGACGTGGTGCTGGTCTTCGTGACCGTTTCGGGCATGAAGCAGGGCCGCCTGGTGCAGGAAGTCTTCGCCCGCAAGATCTTCGCCGAACGTGACGGCGCCCGCCCGCTGTCCGCCATCCAGATCACGACCGCCGCCGGCATCTGCGCCGCCGTGGACCTGTTCCGCCAGGGCAAGCTGCCGCAGCAGGGTTTCATCCCGCAGGAAGCTGTCGAGCTGCCGGCCTTCCTGGCCAACGAGTTCGGCAAGGCGTACCAGCAATCTCGCCAGGTCGAGAGCATCGGTTGATGGACCACCCCGTACCGGCTTCGCCGGCCTTGCAGGCCGCGCCAGGCCAGAGGCCTGGCCCTTCGGCAGGCACAAACGGCATGCCGTTTGTGTCCGGCCTCAGCCCCTCAGGGGGCGCGCCCGACGGCCCGGCAGAGCCGGATCCGCGGGCGCCGCGCGGCTTGGTAGGGGCATGCCAGGAACCATGAATTGACACAGAGCCCCGGCCACATTCGCGTGTCGCCGGGGTCTTGCATTGGAGAATGACGCAATGAACATTACCGATCTGCTGAACGCCTGTGGCGTCCCCGCGGCTGCCTACACGGGTGGCACCCTGTCTGTCCGTTCGCCCATCGACGGCGCCCAACTGGGTGCCGTGCACGAGGCTTCGGCCGACGACATGCGCGCTGCCGTCGAACGCGCTCATGCGGCCTTCCTGGAATGGCGTACCGTGCCGGCGCCCAAGCGCGGTGAGCTGGTGCGCTTCTTCGGCGAGGAGCTGCGCACGCACAAGATCGACCTGGCCCGCCTGGTCTCGATCGAGGCCGGCAAGGTCGCCAGCGAAGGCGAGGGCGAAGTGCAGGAGATGATCGACATCTGCGACTTCGCCGTCGGCCTCTCGCGCCAACTGCATGGCCTGACCATCGCCAGCGAGCGCCCTGGCCACCGCATGATGGAGCAGTACATGCCCCTGGGCGTGGTGGGCATCATCTCGGCGTTCAACTTCCCCGTGGCCGTCTGGGCCTGGAACTCGGCCCTGGCCCTGGTCTGCGGCGACACCTGCCTGTGGAAGCCCTCCGAGAAGACCCCGCTGACCGCGCTGGCAACTCAGGCCCTGTTCGAGAAGGCCGTCGCCCGCTACGTGGCCGCTGGCCACAAGGCGCCGGCCCATCTGTCGCAGCTGCTGAACGGCGGCGCGGCCGTCGGCGAAGCCATGGTCGACCATCCCAAGGTGGCTCTGGTGTCCGCCACCGGCTCGACCCGCATGGGCCGCGCCGTGGGCCCGCGCGTGGCGGCTCGCTTCGGCCGCTGCCTGCTGGAACTGGGCGGCAACAACGCCATCATCGTGAGCCCCAGCGCCGATCTGGAACTGGCGGTTCGCGGCATCCTCTTCGGCGCTTATGGCACGGCCGGCCAGCGCTGCACGACCACGCGCCGCGTGATCGCCCATGAAAGCATCCACGACGAGCTGGTGGCCCGCCTGGACAAGGCCCGCGCCCAGCTGCGCATCGGCAACCCGTTGGAAGCCGGCACGCTGATCGGGCCGCTGATCGACAAAGCCAGCTTCGATGCCATGCAGGCAGCCCTGGCGGCAGCCCGCGAGCAGGGCGGCCAGATCAGCGGCGGCGAGCGCGCCTTGGCCGAGCAGCACCCGAATGCCTGGTACGCGGTGCCGGCCCTGGTCCGCATGCCGGCACAGACCGAGATCGTGCGCCACGAGACCTTCGCGCCCATCCTGTACACGTTGAAGTACAAGACCCTGGACGAAGCCATCGCGCTGCAGAACGACGTGCCGCAAGGCCTGTCCTCGGCCATCTTTACGAACGACATCCGTGAAGCCGAGCTCTTCGTCTCGGCCTCGGGCTCGGACTGCGGAATTGCCAACGTCAACATCGGCACCTCGGGTGCCGAGATTGGCGGCGCCTTCGGTGGCGAGAAGGAAACCGGCGGTGGCCGCGAGTCGGGCTCCGACGCGTGGAAGGCCTATATGCGCCGTACCACCAACACGGTGAACTACTCGCGCGAGCTGCCCTTGGCCCAGGGCGTCAAGTTTGACATTTGACCCCCCCTACCGGCTTCGCCGGCCCCCCAGGGGGGCGCGCCCGTAGGCCCGGCAGAGCCGGATCCTCGGGCGCCGTAGGGGGCGGTGGGCTTCGCCACCGCATTTTTGCTTCCACTGAGCTTTGCTTGGTCTGCGGTTGCAGGCTGGGCGAAGCCTTGTCTGATTTTTCTGGAGTGATCGAGATGATGGACACGGCCCTGTATCGCCTGCTGGCGAGCGCGATAGGGGAGAACGCCGCGCGCGAGACCTTCGCGCAACTGGAGGTGGCACCGGCCCTGCTGAAGCCGGCGGGCGAGACGGTGTCGCGCGCCGAGATGGCGCAGGCGCTGAACATGGCGCTGTTCCGCGACGTCACCCTGCGCGTGCCGGCTGCGGCGGCCTATGTGGCGGACCAGCAGCGTGCCGGCCAGAAGCTGGTGTTCGACCACGGCGCCCTGCGCACCGTGGCCTGGCCTTGCGGCGCGCTGCCCCCCGGTGAAGCAGCGATCACGCGCGTGCTGCGCCCCCTGGGCTTCGAGCTGGCCTCGCCCTACCCGTTGCCCAAGCTGAAGATGACGGGGCGCGCCTGGTGCCATGCCGATCACCCGGAGGACATCGCGCAGTTCTTCGTCTCGGAGCTGCATCCCGAGCTGTTCTCCAAGGGCTTCCAGGCGGCCGTGACGCGCGTGCTGTCGACCTCGCGCGACCCGCTGCAGCCTTCGGACATGGCGCTGCTGGAGCAGCTAGCGCGCGACCGCAGCCTGCCCTGGCCGGCCGCCCTGCAATTGCTGCCGGCGATGATCCGCTGCTTCGACCGCCAGCACGGCTTGTTCCCGCTGGAGGACTACCAGGCCCTGCTGCTGGAGTCCGCCGAGATGGCCTGGATCGCGACCGAAGGCAATGCCTTCAACCATGCCACGGACCGCGTGGCCGACCTCAAGGCCCTGGCTGCCACGCAGAAGGCGCTGGGGCGGCCCATCAAGGACCGCATCGAAGTGTCCGCCTCGGGGCGTGTGCTGCAGACGGCTTTCCGTGCTGCTCTGGTGCGTCGCGAATTCCTGAGCGACGGCCGCGTGGTGGGCATGGAAGTGCCGGGCTCTTTCTATGAGTTCATCCAGCGTGGCCGGGACGGCGACCAGCTGGACCTGCGCTTCGATGCGGCCAATGCCACGGGCATCTTCAAGATGACGGCGGGGACGGCGCAGGAAGAGGCGGTGGCGTGCTGAACGCTGAGTTCCTGCGCGCCGCCGCGGCGATCTGCGGCGAGGGTCAGGTCGTGCCTGGCTCAGCCATTGAGCCACGCTATCTCGAGCCCGCACGTTATGCGCCGGGACATGCAGCGGCCCTGCTGCGCCCCGGCGGCGCCTCGGAGGCTGCGCAGCTGCTGCCGCTGTGCGCGTCGCACGGCCTGCGCGTGGTGCCGCAGGGCGCCCACACGGGGTTGGTGCGCGCCGCAACGCCGGATGATGCGCAGCGCGAGGTGCTGCTGTCGACCGAACGCCTGCGCGAGGTTTTCGAGTTCGATGCCTGGGACCGCACGCTGCGCGTCTCGGCGGGCTACCGCCTGTCCGAGATCAACGAGCGCCTGGCCCCGCACGGCCTGATGCTGCCCATCGACCTCAGCGCCGATCCCAGCGTGGGCGGCCTGGTCTCGCACAACACCGGCGGTACGCGCATGCTGCGCTACGGCGATGTGCGCGCCAACACCTTGGCCCTGCGCGTGGCGCTGGCGGATGGGGCGGTCGTGCAGCTGGGCCAGGGCCTGCAGAAGGACAACGCCCAACTGGCCCTGCATCAGCTCTTCATCGGCGCGTCCGGCGCCATGGGGCTGGTGCTGGAGGCGACCTTCCGCCTCGCCGCCCTGCCGCGCCAGCAGGCCGTGGCGATGATCGCGCCGCGCAGCCTGGACGATGTGTTCCCGTTCTACCAGCGGGTGATGGCGCGCTTCCCGGGGCTGGTCTCGGCCTTCGAGGCGATCTCGCGCGAGGCCTTCTCGGCGGCGCTGGGCAGCCCGGACGAGCTCCAGCGCTGGTTTGGCGGGCAGCTGCCTGACTATGCCCTGCTGCTGGAGTTGTCCAGCGAGCTTGATGCCGAGACCCTGGACCTCCAGGCCCTGCTGCAGCAGCAGCTGGAGGACGAATTCGGTGAGGCCGTCATCGATGCCGTGCTGGGCGCGGACGCCGACTGCTGGCATCTGCGCCACCACATCAGCGAGGGCCTGCGCCGCCAGGGCAAGGTGATCGGCTTCGACCTGTCCTTCCCGCGCCGCCAGTTCATGGCCTTCCGCGAGGCGGGCAAGACCTGGCTCGCCACGCACTTCCCTGCGGCCCGCCTGGCCGACTTCGGGCACCTGGGAGACGGCGGCCTGCACTTCAACCTGGTCTGGCCGCGCGAGTTGGCGCTGGATGAGGCGCGGCTGCGCGACGGCATCTACGGCCTGGTGCGTGCCCATGGCGGCAGCATCAGCGCCGAACATGGCGTGGGGCCGCAATTGCAGGAGGCCTATTGGCGGCACAGCGCACCAGAAACGCTGGCCCTCAGCGGGCAGTTTCAATCCTGCCTGGACCCCGATGGGCTGCTGGCGCACACGCGCTGGGGGGCTCCATCGACCACCGAGCTCTCCGACGCTGCGGGGGCGGAGGCCGCGCGCGTTCCCACGCGCGCCGAAAATTTTCAGGAAATGGCTTGGCAGGCGCAAATTTGATGCTATAGTAGCGGTCTTCGCTGCTTGAACAGCAACGAAGCAAAGCCCAGGTGGCGGAATTGGTAGACGCACTAGTTTCAGGTACTAGCGGGTAACTCCGTGGAGGTTCGAGTCCTCTCCTGGGCACCAGACAAAAAGGCCAGCACGCAAGTGCTGGCCTTTGCGTTTTTCGGGGTCCAGTTTTCTGGGGCCCCGGCCGCCGGGAGGCGGATCTGAACGAAACCGTCTGTGCTGTGGCAGCACGGAGCCCCATCAACGCGGAACCCCATCAACTCGGGGTCAGGTCTTGCGCCCGCTGCAGGCGCAGCAAATCTTCCAGGGCCTCGGCCGGCATGGGGCGTGCGAAGTAGTAGCCCTGGCCCAGATCGCAATCGATGCCGCTCAGCAGATCGCGCTGCTGAGCCGTTTCCACGCCTTCCGCGATGACGGCCATGCCCAGCTCATGGGCCATGGTGACGATGGCTTTGCACAAGGCCAGGGCCTTGCTGCCGGGTTCCAGCTCATGCACGAAGCTGCGGTCGATCTTGATGCAGTCGATCTCGTAGCGCTGCAGATAGGACAGCGAGGAATAGCCGGTGCCGAAGTCGTCCAGCGCCACGCTGAGCCCGGCCCGGCGCAAGGCCATGAGCTGCTGGCTGGCGCTGTCGCCGCCATCCAGCAGCAGGCCTTCGGTGATTTCCAGTGACACGGCGTCGCCGGAGAGTCCGGCCTCGACGATCTGGCGCAGCCAGCGCGTGTGCATGCCGGACTCGCTGTGAAACTGCAGCGGCGACTTGTTGACGCTGACCTGGAACTGCTCGTCGATCTGCGCCCGCCAGCGCTGCACATCGCGCACGGCCTGGCGGAACACCCATTCGCCGATGTCCAGGATCAGCCCGCTGCTCTCGGCGATGGGAATGAACTCGGCGGGGGGCACCGGGCCGCGCTCGGCGTGGTGCCAGCGCACCAGGGCCTCCGCCTTGCAGATGCGGCCGCTGCGCAGCTCCACGATGGGTTGGTAGACCACTTGCAGGCCCTCGCTGGCCAGGGCGTCGCGCAGGTCATTGCCCAGTCGCATGCGGTTCTGCGCGGCACGCTGCAGCGCCGGCGTGAAGTAGCTGTACCGGTTGCGGCCGGCGTCCTTGGCCACGTAGAGCGCCTGGTCCGCATGCTTGAACAGCGCCTCGATGTGC
Organism: Burkholderiaceae bacterium; assembly: GCA_041905785.1. Classification (GTDB taxonomy): domain Bacteria; phylum Pseudomonadota; class Gammaproteobacteria; order Burkholderiales; family Burkholderiaceae_C; genus Roseateles_B. The sequence continues at coordinate 41,289 of JAYRKJ010000020.1, read as the reverse complement.
TCGCCGTCGTCAGGGAACAGGCTGATGCCCACGCTGGCGGAGACAAAGGCGCGCTCGTCCTCGAGCCTGAAGGGGCTGGCCATGCGCTCGATCAGCCGTTGCACGAGGGGGTCGACGTCGTCATGGCCTCGGACAGGGCTCAGCAGCACGGTGAACTCGTCGCCGCCCATGCGCGCCACCACGTCAGACGGCCGCAGGCTGTCGCGGATGCGCTGGGCCGCCTGCAGCAGCAGCTGGTCGCCTTTGCCGTGGCCGAGGGTGTCGTTGACCTCCTTGAAATGATCGAGGTCGATGAAGAGCACGGCCAGTTGCTCGCCCTGCTCGCGCACCCGGCTGATTTCCCGCTCCAGGTGGTCACGCATCATGCGCCGGTTGGGCAGGCCGGTCAGAGGGTCGAAGTTGGCCTGCTGCCAGATCAGCGCCTCGGCCTCCTTGCGCGCGGTGATGTCGGTGTGCGTGCCCACCATGCGCAGCGGCCGGCCCAGCTCGTCGCGGGCGATGACCATGCCGCGGCTCAACACCCATTTCCAGCTGCCGTCCTTGCAGCGTACGCGGTGTTCGTTCACATAGGCTGGCGTGCGGCCCTCGAAGTGGGCGATCCGGTCGCGTTCCATGCCGGCCACGTCATCCGGATGCGTGAGCAGGTCGAAGGACTCGGGCCGTTCGGCGATCTCATCCGGGTCGTAGCCGTACATCTGCAGATAGCGCGGCGAGAAGGTCTCGATGTTTTCGTCGATGCGCCAGTCCCAGACGCCGTCCCCCGTGCTTTCCAGCGCGAGCTTCCAGACGGCGTCCGTCTCTCTGAGCTGGGCTTCGCTGCGCTTGCGGGCGTTGATGTCGGTGAAGGACCCGAGCCAGCCCTGCAGGTCACCGTCGACGTCGAGCAGCGGCTTGGCCAGGCAGAGGTGCCAGCGCAGTTCGCCGTCTGCATCGCGCAGCCGCAGGTCCAGGCTCAGCGGCTGCTTGAGGGGCCAGGCGCGTGCCAGCATGGCCAGCTCCTCGGCCGGCAAGAAGCTGCGCCAGCCTTGGGCCAGCAGCTTGGCCTCGGCCAGTCCCGTGTAGGCGCTCAGCGCAGCGCTGCAGGCGCTGAGCTGCCCTCTTGCGTTGGCCAGCCAGACCAGCTGGGGGAGCTGGTCCAGCCATTGCCGCGCCAGTGTCGGCAGCTTGGTGCTCGCCGCCTCGCCGTCTGGCTGTGCGGCGGGACTTGGCGGTTTTTGAGCGCTGTGCAAGAGGGCTCTCCTCAGGGGGGGCGAGACGGCCGGCTCAGAGCCCGCGGCTCATTTGGACACTGTGGACGGCAAAGCCCAGCTGCTCGTAGAGGCGGCGCGCTCCCGCATTGGTGGCCAGCACATTCAGCGCCAGCCGCCGCGCGCCGAGGCGCCGTGCTTCATCAAGCAAGGCCTGCAGGGCCCGGCTGGCATGGCCGCGGCGGCGGTGCACCGGATCGATGAACAGATCGTAGAGGTGCGCACGTCCCTCAGGGCCCAGATGAAGCCAGAGGCTGCCGACCGGCACTGCGCTGGCGGCATGGATCTCGAACAGCCGGTGGCCGGGGGTTTGCTGCCCTTGGGGCAGCAGCTCGGCGTGCACCCGCTGTGCCTGCGCCAGGGACTGCGCCGCCTCGGCGCGCCCGCTGTCCACCAGGTAGCAGGCATAGCGCTGGACGGCGGCATCCAGCCATGCGGCGAAGCGGGCTGGGGGCAGGTCTTGCAGGACAGGCGCGACGTTCATCAGTCCATGATGCCGTATTTCTTGACCTTGGCCGCGCGCGGGTCTTGAGCATTGTCAAGATGTTGCGACCATACTTGTTTCGACAATGTCCGCATCAGGCCTGGACCCGGAGTCGCCCACTCATGCGCTGGAGTCGGAAAGTCATGCTGCCGCTCGCAGCCATGCTCGTGCTGGTACTGGCGTTCGCCTGGTTCGCCTGGGAGCGTCCGCAGGTGCGGGTACAGGAAATGCAGCCCCGCGACTTGGTGCGCAGCGTGGTGGCGAGTGCCCGCGTGCAGGCACCGCACCGCGTGGAGCTGGGGGCGCAGCTGACGGGTACCGTGCGCCAGGTGCTGGTGGACGAGGGGCAGGTGGTGCAGGCCGGGCAACCCTTGCTGGCGCTGGAATCCAGCGAGGCCCTGGCCAACTGGCAGGCCGCCGATCTGGCCGTGCAGCAGGCCGAGGCGCGGCTGCGGCAGCTGCAGGAGGTCCAGGCGCCGGTTGCGCGCGAGGCTGAGCGCCAGGCTGAGGCCAACCTCGCCCAGATCCGCGCCCAGCATGCGCGCCAGCAGGACCTGTTCCGCCAGGGTTTCATCGGCCAGGCTGCGCTGGATGAAGCGCGGCGGGCCCTGCAGGTGGCCGAGGCGCAGGCGCGCGCGGCGGTCTTGCAGCGTCAGTCAGCAGGGCCGCAGGGAGCGGATCTGGCTCTGGCCCGATCCGCGCTCGCGCAGGCGCGCGCCAGCGCCCAGGCGGCCCGGGCCCGGCTGGACTACATGGGCCTGAAGGCGCCGGTGGCCGGCGTCATCGTCAACCGCAGCGTCGAGCCGGGGCAAGTGGTGCAGGCAGGCCGCGTGCTGCTGGTATTGGCCCCCAGTGGTGCCGTCGAGCTGGTGGCCCAGATCGACGAGCGCAACCTGGGGCTGCTGCAGCTGGGGCAGCCCGCCCAGGCTTCGGCGGACGCCTACCCGGAGCAGCGCTTCGACGCCCGCATCCGCGAGATCAGCCCTGCTGTCGACGCACAGCGCGGCTCCGTGGAGGTGAAGCTCGCCGTGCCCAAGGCGCCCGCCTATCTGCGGCAGGACATGACGGTGTCGGTGGAGATCGAAGTAGCGCGGCGCAGCCAGGTGCTGAGCCTGCCGCTGGAGGCCGTGCTGCAGCCGGACTCGCCGCAGCCCTGGGCCTGGGTGCTGGATGCCGATGAGCGCCTGCAGCGCCGCGAACTGCGGCTGGGGCTGCGCGCCGGCGCACTGGTGGAAGTGCAGCAGGGCCTGAAGCCGGGGGAGCGCGTGCTGCTGGCGCCCGACCGCCGCTGGCAGCCGGGGCAGCGCCTGCGCCAGGCGGGAGCCTGAGCATGGCGCTGGCGCATTGGCAGCCCTTCGAGTGGATCGTCGCGGCCCGCTTCCTGCGCGAGGGGCGCATGCAGAGCCTCTTCATCATCGGGGGCGTGTCCATCGGGGTCGCCGTGATCGTCTTCATGTCGGCGCTCCTGGCGGGCCTGCAGGCCAATCTGGTGCGCCGGGTGTTGACCGCGCAGCCGCATGTGCAGTTGCTGCCGCCCAAGGAGCAGGTGCGGGTCCTGCATCCCGAAGACGGCGCGGCCCACGCCACCACGACGCAGGCGCCGCTGCAGCGGCTCAAGTCCATCGACCAGTGGCAGTCCCTGCTGACGCAGCTGCGCGGCATGCCGGAGGTCAAGGTGGTCTCGCCCACCGTCAGCGGCTCCACCCTCATCCAGCGCGGCGACACCAGCCGATCGCTGGGCCTGGTCGGTGTGGAGCTGGAGCACTACGACCGCATCGTCAGCCTCAGCGACAAGCTTGTGAAGGGCCGGGCGCGGCTGGGCGCCACCGACATCCTGATCGGCGTCGAGCTGGCGAATGACCTGGGGCTCAGCGTGGGGGACAAGCTGCGGGTGAGCGCCGCCAGCGGCGCGGCCAACACCTTCGAGATCACCGGCATCCTGGACTTGGGGAACAAGGGGGCGAACCAGCGCACCGGCTTTGTCTCGCTGCACAGTGCCCAGAGCCTGCTGGGCTATGCGGGCGGCGTGACCAGCATCGATCTCACCGTGCATGACATCTATGCCGCCGAGCGGGTCGCCCAGCGCATTGCGGCACAGGCCCCGGTGCAGGCGGACAGCTGGATCAAGACCAACGCGCAGTTCTTCAGCGCCGTGCAGTCGCAGAGCACGGCCAACACGGCCATCCGCTTCTTCGTGGGCCTGTCGGTGGCCTTCGGCATTGCCAGCGTGCTGGTGGTCTCGGTGGTGCAGCGTTCCAAGGAAATCGGCATCCTGCGGGCCATGGGCATCTCCCGCCAGCAGATCATGCGCGTGTTCCTTCTGCAGGGCGGGCTGCTGGGTTTGGGCGGGGCGCTGATCGGTTGTGCCGTGGGATCACTTGCGCTGAAGCTGTGGCTGGGTTATGCCAAGACGCCGGACGGCAGCCCCATGTTCACCATCAGCTTCGACCCCGGTCTCTATCTGATGGCGCTGGCGCTGGCCACGTTGACTGGCCTGCTGGCCGCACTGGCTCCCGCGCTGCGCGCGGCGCGCCTGGACCCGGTGGTGGCCATCCGTGGCTGAGTCGCTGACGCCCGTCGCGGAACTGCGCCAGGTGCGCAAGTCCTTCAACCTGGGGCTGCCCACCGAGGTCGAGGTGCTGCACGGCATCGACCTGCGCCTGATGCCGGGGCAGTTCTCCGCCGTGATGGGCCCGTCGGGATCGGGCAAGAGCACGCTGCTCAACATCGTGGGCCTTCTGGACAGGCCCACGCAGGGGCAACTGCTGATCCAGGGCCGGGAAACCACGGCCATGGACGATGCGGCGCTGACGCGTCTGCGCGGCCACACCATAGGCTTCGTCTTCCAGTATCACCACCTGATTGGGGCGTTCAGCGCCCTGGAGAACGTGATGCTGCCCATGGTTGGGCTGAAGGGCTTCCCTGACGCCGACATCGAGGCGCGGGCGCTGCGCCTGCTGGACAGCGTGGGCCTGACTCCATGGAAGGACACGCCTGCCGCCCGTCTGTCTGGAGGGCAGCAGCAGCGCGTGGCGGTCGCGCGGGCCCTGGCCATGCAGCCCGCACTGCTGCTGGCGGACGAGCCCACCGGCAATCTGGACAGCAAGAGCGCCGACGCCGTCTTCGAGCTGCTGCGCCAAGTCAACCGGGAGCACGGCACGGCCGTGCTCTTCGTCACTCACAACCCGAGCCTGGCCCGCCGCTGCGACACCACGCTGATGGTGGTGGACGGCATGATGCAGGGCTAATCAGCCGCGCCAGCCCAGCAGTCGCGCAGGCAGGAAGAACAGGGCCTTGACCAGGGCCAGGCTGCCTTCGACGGCAAAGCCCAAGATGCGAAAGGGCAGCAGCAACAGCCAGACCAGCGGCCACAGCAGCAGCGCCAGCAAGGCCAGGGGCCAGCAGAGCATGGCCAGCAGCAGCCACAACACCAGGGTGAGGAGGGACATGGCGGGAGCGTCCTGTCAGTGAGTCGTCGCCAGGCATGGTGCCAGCCGGGTGGCGGGCGCCGCAAGGTGCCGAAGGCCATGCCGGGGCCCCGCCCGAGGGCCATCCCGGCCCGTGTCTGCGGGGGAGTCCGGCCCGTCCTAGGGCTTTCACCGGGGTGCTGACTTTTGGGCACCCCGGGCGCTGCACGTATGCTTCCGTCCTTTCGTCCATCCCTAGAACAGGCCCCGAGCGTCAGGAGCGCGACCGGGCTGAGAGAGAGTCCATGAAGTCGACGTTCAAACTGGGCGCCCTGGCGCTGATGATCCAGCTCGCCGCTGCCGCTTTCGCCGCCCCGCACAACCACGGGCTGGACCTGCCCAATTACGACCCCGCCGTGCGCGCCCAGGACGATTTGTTCCTGGCCGCCAACGGGGGCTGGCTCAGCCGCACCGAGATCCCGGCGGACAAGGCCTCCTTCGGCGTGTTCGTGCAATTGCGTGACCTGTCGGACACCCGCGTGCGGGCCATCGTCGAAGAGCTGGCCAAGGGCAAGCACGCGTCGGGCAGCAATGAAGACAAGATCGGCAGCTACTACACCGCCTATCTGGACACCGCGGCCATCGACCGTGCCGGTTTCAAGCCCGTCCAGCCGCATCTGGCCGCGATTGACGGCCTGAAGTCCGTTGCCGAGCTGGCTCGCTGGATCGGCCAGGTGCAAGGCGAGGTGGCGACGCCCCTGGCCATGTACGTCGACGCTGACGCCAAAAAACCTCAGGAACACCGCCTGACCCTGTTCCAGGCCGGCCTGGGCCTGCCCGACCGCGACTACTACTTGCTGAAGGACGACGCCCGCATGGGCGAGGCCCGCAAGGCCTATCTGGCCTATCTGCGAAAGCTGGCCGGTTTTGCCGGCGAGAAGAACGCCGCGTCCTTTGCCCAGCGGATTTACGCGCTCGAAGAAAAGATTGCCCAGCTGCACTGGAGCAATGTCGAGAACCGCGACCCGGTCAAGACCTACAACCCGCTGAGTCTGGCCGAGCTGGCCCAACAGGTTCCCCAACTGGACTGGGCGGGGCTGTTCCAGGCCGCCGGCCTGCCCAAGCTGGACACCGTGTCGCTGATGCAACCCAGCGCCGTGCAGGGCATTGCGAAGCTGCTGGCTGAAGTCCCGCTGGCGGACTGGAAGCTCTACCTGAAGGCTCGCACGCTGGACAGCTATGCTGGCGTGCTGCCCAAGCCCATGCGCGATGCGGCCTTTGCCTTCCATGGCCAGGCCCTGTCGGGCCAGAAGGCCGAGCTGCCGCGCTGGCAGAAGGGCGTGGCCGAGGTGAACGCCGCCCTGGGTGAGGCCATCGGCCAGATCTACGTGGCGCGCCATTTCCCGCCTGAGGCCAAGGCCCGCATGGAAAAGCTGGTGGCCAACCTGCTGGCGGCCTACAAGGACTCGATCGAAGGCCTGAGCTGGATGTCCCCGGCCACCAAGCTCCAGGCGCAGGACAAGCTGTCCAAGTACATGACCAAGATCGGCTATCCCGAGACCTGGCGCGACTACAGCCGCCTGGTCGTCAAGGCCGGCGACGCGCTGGGCAACAACCAGCGTGCCGGTCGCGCCGAGTGGCTGCGCATGGCCGCCAAGGCCGACAAGCCGGTGGACCGCAAGGAATGGGGCATGACGCCTCAGACGGTCAATGCCTACTACAACCCCTCGCAGAACGAGATCGTGTTCCCGGCTGCCATCCTGCAGCCGCCCTTCTTCGACATGAATGCCGACGACGCGGTGAACTACGGGGCCATCGGTGCCGTGATCGGCCATGAGATCAGCCATGGTTTCGACGACCAGGGCAGCCAGTTCGACGGCGACGGCGTGCTGCGCAACTGGTGGACGCCGGAGGACCGCACGGCCTTCGAAGGCATCACCGCCAAGCTGGTCTCGCAGTTCGACAGCTATGAGCCCATCCCCGGCAAGCACGTCAACGGCCGGCTGACCCTGGGCGAGAACATCGCCGATCTGTCCGGTCTGCAGATCGCTTTCAAGGCCTACCAGCGCTCGCTGGCAGGCCAACCCGCGCCTTCCATCGGCGGCTACAGCGGCGAGCAGCGTTTCTTCCTGGGCTGGTCGCAGTCCTGGCGCGTGAAGGCCCGCGAGCAGCGCCTGCTGCAGCTGCTGGTCATCGACCCGCACTCGCCTGGCGAATACCGCGCCAACGGCGCCGCCATCAACCATGACGGCTTCCACCAGGCCTTCGGCACCAAGCAGGGCGACAAGATGTTCAAGCCCAGCGAGGACCGCATCCGCATCTGGTAACCGGGTGAGCAGGCGCGGGCCTTCTCACCTCCCAAGAGCACTTCTCACGACTTCTCCCCATGAAACTTCTTCGCCTTGCCTCCGTGGCACTGCTGACGCAGCTGGCCTGCGCCGCCATGGCCGAGCCGTCCGCCGGCCTGCAGACCTCCGGCTACGACAGCCAGGTCCGCATCCAGGACGACCTCTTCCGCGCCGTCAACGGCGGCTGGATCCAGGCCACCGAGATCCCGGCCGACAAGTCCCGCTTCGGCAGCTTCGAGCTGCTGCGCGACCAGTCCGATGCGCGCGTCAAGGCCCTGATCGATGAACTGGCCGCCAAGCCCCAGGCGCCTGGCAGCAATGCCTTCAAGATCGCGGCCTATTTCAAGAGCCACCTGGACGTGGAGGCTATCGAAAAAACCGGTCTGGCGCCGCTGCAGCCCACGCTGAACGAGATCGCCGGCATCGATTCGGCCAGGGCCCTGGCGCGCTGGTTTGGCGGCGCGCAGATGCGTTCGATCGCGCCCATCCGGGTGTTTGTCGCGCCGGACGCCAAGAAGCCGACGCTCAACGGCGTGCGCATGTGGCAAGGCGGGTTGGGCATGCCGGACCGCGACTACTACCTGAAGAAGGACGACGCGCGTCTTGGCAAGGCCCGCGAGGCCTACAAGGTCTACCTGGCCACGCTGGCCGGCCTGCTGGGCGAGAAGGACCCGGCGACTGCGGCCGAGCGCGTGCTGGCGCTGGAAGAAAAGATCGCTGCCGTGCACTGGGACAAGGTGGAGAACCGTGATCCGGTCAAGACCTACAACCCCATGAGCCCGGCGGAGATCGCCGCCAAGGCTCCCGGCATGGACTGGGACGCCTATTTCGCCGCTACCGGCCTGGGCAAGCTGGACAGCATCGCCGTGGCCCAGCCCAGCGCCGTCGCGGCGCTGTCCGGTCTAGTGGCCAGTGAGCCCTTGGCGGACTGGAAGCTTTACCTGCGCGTGCATGCACTGTCTGGCAACGCCGAGGTGCTGCCCAAGGCCGTACGCGAGGCCCGCTTCGCCTTCTTCGGCCAGGCGCTCTCGGGCCAGAAGGCCGAGCTGCCGCGCTGGCAGAAGGCCATCGGCGAGGTCAACGGCGCGCTGGGTGAAGCCGTGGGCGAGCTCTACGTGGCCAAGCATTTCCCGCCCGAGGCCAAGGCGCGCATGGAGAAGCTGGTGGCCAACCTGCTGGCGGCCTACAAGGATTCGATCAAGGACCTGAGCTGGATGAGCCCTGCCACCAAGGCGGCGGCCCAGGACAAGCTCTCCAAGTACGTGACCAAGATCGGCTATCCGGCCAAGTGGCGCGACTACGGCAGCCTGGAGGTGCGCGAGGGTGATGCCTTTGGCAACAGCCAGCGCGCCGCCGAGTTCGCCTGGAAGCGCATGCTTGCCAAGGCTGGCAAGCCGGTGGACCGCAGCGAATGGGGCATGACGCCGCAGACGGTCAATGCCTACTACAGCCCCTTGTCCAACGAGATCGTGTTCCCGGCCGCCATCCTGCAGCCGCCCTTCTTCGACATGAATGCCGACGACGCGGTGAACTACGGGGCCATCGGTGCCGTGATCGGCCATGAGATCAGCCATGGTTTCGACGACAAGGGCAGCCAGTACGACGGCGACGGCGTGCTGCGCAACTGGTGGACGCCGGAGGACCGCAAGGCCTTCGAAGGCATCGCCGCCAAGCTGGTGGCCCAGTACGACGGCTACGAGCCCCTGCCGGGCAAGCGCGTCAACGGCCGGCTGACGCTGGGTGAGAACATCGCCGACCTGTCCGGCCTGCAGGTTGCCTACAAGGCCTATCTGCGCTCCCTGGGCGGCAAGCCGTCGGCGACCATCGGCGGCTACACGGGCGAGCAGCGCTTCTTCCTGGGCTGGGCGCAGTCCTGGCGCGAGAAGGCCCGCGAAGAGCGCATGCTGCAACTGATCACGACCGACCCGCACTCGCCCGGCGAGTACCGTGCCAACGGGGCCGTGGTCAACCATGACGGCTTCCACCAGGCCTTCGGCACCAAGCAGGGCGACAAGATGTTCAAAGCCGGCGAGGAGCGCATCCGCATCTGGTAAGGCGCATCGTCCTGCCACAAGAAACGGGGGCCGCCAGCGAGCGGCCCCTTTTCATGTGCTCGCGAATGGTTCCCCTGACGTGTCGAAAAAAAAGCCCGGCATCGGCCGGGCACAAGGGAGGACATGGGGGACATGGGGCGCCGCGAGCTGGCTGGGTGGCCACGCCGCCACCATACCGCCACCAAGCCGGCGGTCGGCAGGCATTCAAGCCTGACGGTGGATGTCGACGGCGGTGACTGCATGAACCGGCGCCTGTGCCACGTGCAGTGCCGGCAGCTGGAGGGCTGGCGCGCCCAGGCACGGCTGCGCACCGCTGGCATCGGCCTGCGCCAGGGTCAGCGACGCAGCGCTGGCAATGGCGAGAAGGGCGGTGAGCAGGGTCTTGGCAGCGGCTTTCATGGCAATCCTCTCGGGGTGTTGGTGGGCCTCATGGCTTTGTCGATGAGAGGAGTGTGCGCGCTGCCCGTCGCCGGTTCCAGGCGGCTGCGACGAACTGACGTTGCCGTGACGTGAATGGTCGCTGGCCGCGACCGGCGCCAGCCCGCGGACGCTCCGGCCGCGTTCAGAACCAGCTGGCCAGCCAGTCCTGAACCTGCGCGATGAGCCGCTCAGGCTGGTCCTTGTGCGGGCTGTGGCCGCAGTCCGGCAGGGCTAGAAGCCGAGCCTCTTCGTGCAGTTCGCCGATGGCCTCAATCTGAGCCAGGCTGCCGTACTCGTCATTGACGCCCTGGACGGCCAGCACCGGGCAGGCCAGTCGCCCGCGCAAGTCCCCCTCGATATTCCATGCCTCGAAGCCGGGGCGCAGCCAGGTGTCATTCCAGCCATAGAAGGCGGAGTCTGGGTCGGCGTGATGGCGGGCCAGCGCCTTCCTGAGCGAGTCCCCATGCTCGTACGCGGCCCTGGCCGCTTCCAGGCCCAGGAGGGTGATGGGTTCGACAAAGAGGTGAGGTGCCATCGCCACCAGTCCTCGGACATGCTGCGGCGCATACGCCGCATAGAGCAGGGCCAAGCTGGCGCCATCGCTGTGACCGAACAGCAGCAGCGGGCGCTCCGCCAGCCCCAGCGCGCTGAAATAGCGCGGCAGCAGGCCGCGCGACTGGCGCTGCAGATAGTCCTGAGGCCAGGGTTCGGTGCGCGGGCTGCTGTGACCATAGCCGGGTCGGGAGAAGGCCAGGCCGGGCAGGTCCAACGCGGCGCAGAGCCGCTCCGGGAAGTCCCGCCACTGGCTCAGCGAGCCCAGGCCTTCATGGAGAAAGACCAGCAGCGGCCGGCGCGCATCCAGCGCATCGCCCAGCCACCGGGATTCGATGCGCAGGGATTGCCCGTCCAGTTCCAGCGCCTGAAAGAACGGTTCACCACCGAGCTGCGGCCAGGGCGTGTTCATGGCGAAATTCCGCCGCCCCCCTGGCGATCCCGGCTGCGCTGCGATACTTCGATCATTACAAGGAGTTTCACGGTGGAGACATTGCATATTGCGGTGGACGCCCGCGGCGTGGCGCGCGTCACCATGACCCGTCCGGAGGTGTTCAACGCCTTCAACGAGCAGATGATTGTCGAGCTGGACCAGGCCTTCGAACGCCTGACGGCCGACCCCAAAGTCCGCGTCATCGTGCTGGCCGGTGCCGGTAAGGCCTTCAGCGCCGGGGCGGACATTCAGTGGATGCAGCGGGCCGCCCAGGCGAGCCAGGAGTGGAATCTGCAGGACGCAAGACGCTTTGCCGCGATGCTATACCGCATTCAATCCTGCCCCAAACCGACGATTGCCCGTGTCCAGGGTGTGGCCTTGGGGGGCGGCGTGGGCCTGACGGCGGCCTGCGACATCGCCCTGGCCAGCCAGGATGCGAAGTTCGCAGTCAGCGAAGCGCGTTTTGGCATCCTCCCGGCGGTGATCGGCCCTTATGTGGTCAACGCCGTCGGCAGCCGGCAGGCTCGGCGCCTGGCCTTGACCGGCAGTCGCATTCCCGCCAGCGAGGCACTGGCCATGGGCCTGGTGCACGAGGTCGTGCCGGTCGAGGCGCTGGACGAGGCGCTGGAGCGATGGCTGCAAGAACTGCTGGCCAACGGGCCCAAGGCGCAGGCGGAGATCAAGCACCTGCTGGGGCAATTGGCCGTGGGACCCGTGAGCGAGGACGTGCGCGAGCTGACGGCGCAGACCATCTCCCGGGTGCGCGCGGGCGAGGAGGCGCGTGAGGGCTTTGCGGCCTTCATGTCCAAGCGACCAGCGGCTTGGGTGCCGCAAGGAGAAGGCGCATGAGCGGCGGCAATCCGTGGGCGGTGATGAGCCGGCCAGCCCCAGAGGCGATGATTGGCGTCATCGGTGCGGGCGTCATGGGGGCCGGGATCGCCCAGGTGGCGGCGCAGGCCGGCCATCCGGTTCGGCTGATGGATGTTCGCGAAGGTGCGGCAGCCGCCGCGCACGCGCAGATTGCCAAGGCGCTGGATGGGCAGGTGGCCAACGGGCGGATGGAGGCGGGCGAGCGCGAGGCGGTGCTGGCGCGCATCCGGCCCGTGGCCGCGATGGCGGAGCTGGCCGAGGCGGCCCTGGTGATCGAGGTCATCGTCGAGAAGCTCGAGCCCAAGCAGGCCCTGCTGCGCGAGCTCGATGCCCTGCTTGGCCCCGATGCGCTGATTGCATCGAACACCTCGTCGATCAGCATCACGGCGCTGGCCAACGGCATGCCGCGCCCGGGGCGCCTGGTGGGCATGCATTTCTTCAACCCCGTTCCCTTGATGAAGCTGGTCGAGGTGGTGTCGGGCGCCGAAACCGAGTCCTCGGTGGCCGATGCCATTTATGAGCTCTCGCGGCGCTGGGGCAAGGCGCCCGTGCATGCCAAGTCCACACCGGGCTTCATCGTCAACCGCATCGCCCGGCCTTACTACGCCGAGACCCTCGCGCTGCTGCTGGAGCAGGCGGGCACACCCGCCCAGCTGGACCGCGCGCTGCGCTCGGTGGGCTTCCGCATGGGGCCTTGCGAGCTGATGGACCTGATCGGGCACGACACCAACTTCCTGGTCACGCAGTCCGTCTTCGAGGCCAATTTCGGTGACAAGCGCTATATGCCGTCCCTGGTGCAGAAGGCGCTGGTCGACGGCGGTCGCCTGGGCCGCAAGGTGGGCAAGGGCTTTTACGAGGGCGTGCCGGCGGCCCCCGCGCCGGTGGAGCGCGCGGACGGCCAGGCCTTGCCCGCACGGGTTCTGCATGGCGAAGGGGTTTTGGTCGACGGCCTGGCGCAGGCCATGGACGCAGCCGGCCTGTCATTCCAGCGCGTGTCGCAGTCGTCCTGGGCCGGCCTGACCCTGGGCGCGCTGCAGCTGCGGCTCAGTACGGGGCGCTGTGCTGCCGAGCTGGCCTGCGAGGCCGGGCATGCGGAGCTGGCGGTCATCGACTGGCCGGTGAGCGGCCCGCGCACCGAGGCCTTGGCCCTGGCCTTTGCTCCGCGCTGCCCGGAGGCCGCCCGGATGCAGGCTTTGCAACTCTTCGCCGCGATGGGATGGGCGCCGCTGGTCCTGCGTGACGTGCCGGGACTGGTGGTTGCGCGCACGCTGGCCATGCTGGTCAATGAGGGGGCCGATGCGGTCTGGCAGGGCGTCTGCGACGAAGCCGCCGCCGACCAGGCCATGAAGCTGGGCGTCAATTACCCGGCCGGTCCCTTTGAATGGCTGGCGCAGCTGGGGGCCGCTCGCGTGATCGAAACGCTGGACGCCCTGTTCGAGTCCAGCCGCAGCGAGCGTTATCGCGTCAGCCCCTTGCTGCGGCATCGCCGCTGGGCGGGCTGAGCAGCGGGGCCCTAAAGCAAGAAGCCGCCCACGGGCGGCTTCTTGCAAGGCAGGCCAGTCGCTGCCTTCAGAGCAGCATGCGCAGATGCTGCTGGGCCTGCATCAGCGGGGGCAGGGCATGCTCCACCAGTTGCTCCATGCTCATGCGCGAGGCGTGGATGGAGATGTTGAGCGCCGCCACCACGTCGCCGCGATAGTTTTTCAGCGGCACGGCCAGGCTGCGCAGCCCCAGCTCCAGCTCCTGGTCCACGCTGGCATAGCCCAGGGCCCGGGCGCGAGCCACTTCGTTGCGCAGGCGGTCGGGGTTGGTGATGGTGTGCGGCGTGACGGGCTCCAGCGTCTGGCGCGCGATCCAGGCGTCGGCGTCTTCCGGCGCCAGCGCTGCCAGCAGGGCCCGACCATTGGCCGAGCAGTAAGCAGGCACGCGCCCGCCGGACTGCAGGTGCTGGGACAGCACGCGGCCGGCACTGGTCGCGGCAATGCAGATCACGTCGTTGCCGTCCAGCACGCCCGCGGCGCTCGCTTCCTTCAGTGCAAAGGCCAGCTTGTGCAGCTCCGGCTCGACAATGCGCGGCAGGCGTGCCGAGTGCATATAGCTCTGGCCCAGGCGCAGTACCTTGGGGGTGAGAGCGAACATCTTGCGGTCCTGGGAGACAAAACCCAGGTAGCTCAGCGTCAGCAGATAGCGGCGCGCGGCGGCACGGGTGAGCCCCGTACGGGCGGCGACCTCACTGATGGTGAGGCGTGGACGCTCCTGATCAAACGCTTCGATCACGGCCAGGCCCTTTTCAAGGCCGGCGACGAGATCGCGTTTCAGTGGGGTTTGTTGTTCCTGAGAGACAGTCGTTGCCGGGCTGGCCGGGACTGCAACGGAGGCAAGATCATCAAGGGCACGAGCAGCAGACATGGCGTTCCAGGGTCCGATGGGGCGCCCAAGAAAGTCTGAGCGCGATCAATTCAGGCGCCGACTATAGAAGTCTGTCACTACAAACGGTGACGACTTTGCAAGCATTGGGCGACGAACGCACATGTATGCACCATCTTGGTGATTTTTGGGCGCACGCATCTGACGGCCTGGCGCAGGTCGCTTCGAGCGGGCCCCGATCACCAGAGGTCATCGGGCAGCGGATCATCCCCCTGTCTTGCTTCTCTTTTGGCCGGCAAGTTTTGGGAGGGGCCTAGAACGTCCGCATATGACTTTCGACATATGTGTGATATATGGCCCCGTCAAGCCCAGTATCACATGATCCAAATGCCCTTTGCCAGCCAACCCAAAGGGGGAGGGCCGGGGCGGCCGGACGGGCTGGCGTTCGCATGGCGGACGCCAGCTGCCCGGCAGGCTCAGACGCGTTCCAGGACCAGCGCGATGCCTTGCCCCACACCGATGCACATGGTGCAAAGGGCGTAGCGGCCTCCGGTGCGCTGCAGTTGCAGGGCGGCGGTCAGCGCCAGGCGCGCGCCGCTGGCGCCCAGGGGGTGGCCCAGGGCGATGGCACCACCGTTGGGGTTGACGCGGGGGTCGTCGTCGTCAAGACCCAGTTGGCGCAGCACCGCCAGCCCCTGAGCGGCAAAGGCCTCGTTCAGCTCGATCACATCCATCTGGTCCAGTCGCAAGCCGGCCCGGGCCAGCACGGCCTGCGTGGCGGGTGCGGGGCCGATGCCCATGATGCGCGGAGCCACACCCACGATGGCCATGGCGACGACACGGGCGCGCGGCGTCAGCCCGTGGCGCCCAGCGGCGGCCTCGCTGGCCATCAGCAGCGCCACGGCGCCGTCGTTGACGCCCGAGGCGTTGCCGGCCGTCACCGAGCCCTCGGGCGTGACCACGCCCTTGAGCTTGGCCAGCGCCTCCAGGCTGGTGTCTCGCGGGTGCTCGTCCTGGCGCACCACCAGGGCCTCGCCCCTTTTCTGCGGGATCTCGACCGGGCAGATTTCCGTCTCGAAAATGCCCGCCTGCTGCGCCGCCAGCGTCTTTTTCTGGCTGGACAAGGCCATGCGATCCTGCGCCTCGCGCTCGATGCCGAACTCGCGCGCGACGTTCTCGGCCGTTTCCGGCATGGAGTCGACGCCGTAGGCCGTCTTCATCAGCTTGTTGATGAAACGCCAGCCGATGGTGGTGTCATAGACGGCGTTTTGCCGGGAAAAGGCGGCATCGGCCTTGGGCATCACGAAAGGGGCGCGGCTCATGCTCTCCACGCCGCCGGCGATCAGCAGATCCACTTCGCCCGCCTTGATCGCGCGGGCAGCGCTGCCCACGGCATCCAGACCGGAGCCGCAGAGCCGGTTGAGCGTGACGCCAGGGGCTCCGACCGGCAGACCGGCCAGCAAGGCCGCCATGCGCGCCACATTGCGGTTGTCCTCGCCAGCCTGGTTGGCGCAACCATAAAAGACATCCTCCAGGGCCTGCCAGTCGAGTTGCGGGTGGCGGGCCATCAAGGCCTTGATGGGAATGGCGCCGAGATCGTCGGCCCGCACATGGGCGAGTGCGCCGCCATAGCGGCCGAAAGGGGTGCGTTGTCCATCACAAATATAGGCGGCGGTCATGGTGTTCCTTGAGATTGGCCAGCGCATGCCCTGAAAACAGGCCAGGCACAGGCATTGTGGAAACAATATGTTCTTTATGAGAACAATGGTTCATTTGATGAACATGCTAGAGCCGTGCGATCTTTCCAGTCAAGCGCGGTGGCGTTTGATCGGTTTCCCGAAAGAGGTGTATCCGTACGTGTAAAGTTCCCGGGCGCATCACTCAAGTTCCGGGAGCGGACGGCCGATGCATGGCATGAGGGCGTCCCAGGAGGAAGGGGCGTAGGACAAGCATGAAGGACAACGCATCAGATCCGCTGATTGACGTGGCCCAGCTGAAGGTCGGGATGTTCATTCATCTGGATCTGGGCTGGATGTCGCATCCCTTTCCATTGAGCAGTTTCAAGCTGAGCTCGGAGGATCAGCTGCTGGTGCTGCGACGCCTGGGACTCAAGCAGGTGCGCTGGAGTCCCGCCAAGAGCGATCAGCCTGATGATGCCCCGCCGGTGGCGGCGGCCGTCGTAGAGGTCAGCAATCCGGCGCTCAACCCCGAGCAGCAGCAAAAGGAAGCGCACCGCAAGGCGCTGGCCGCCCAGCGGGAGGCCCTGGCGCTGTGCGAGAAACAGTACGCCGAGGCGGCAACCGCTTTCAAGCATATCGTGGACCTGGTGCCTCGCGAGCCCGTCAATTCACGGGATCAGTCGACGGCCCTGGTTAGCGCCCTGCTGGACAAGATGCTGGTCGAGGGGGATCTGAACATCCGCCTGCTCAATGAGGGGGCGGGCGACCGCGGCACGGCGCATGCCCTGAACGTGTCCATCATCTCCCTGCTGCTGGGGCGGGCCTTTGGCCTGGGGCGCGATGAAATGATGGATCTGGGCGTTGGTGCGCTGCTGCATGACATCGGCAAGCTGGACCTGCCGGCGCGCTTGCGCCATCGTGATGAAAGCTTCACCACCGCCGAGAACCAGGTCTACCAGACCCATGTGGTCAAGGGCGTGGCGCTGGCCAAGCAGATGGACCTGGCGGCCGGGCCGCTGCTGGTGATCGCCCAGCACCATGAAAACGCCGACGGCACGGGCTTTCCGCAACGCATCAATGTGGACCGCATGAGCGCGGCCTCGCGCATTGTGGCCCTGGTCAATCGCTTCGACGGCCTGTGCAATCCGCTGCTGGTGTCCAAGGCCATGACGCCGCATGAGGCCCTGTCCTTGATGTTCGCTCAGGGGCGCAACCGCTTCGACGCCACCATGCTCAACGCCTTCATCCGCATGATGGGCGTCTATCCGCCGGGCTCGACGGTGCAACTGACCGACGACCGCTATGCGCTGGTCGTGGCCGTCAACTCCTCGCGGCCCCTGAAGCCGCGGGTCATGGTGCATGACAGCAAGGTCCCGCGCGACGAGGCCTTGATCGTCAGCCTCGAGGATCATCCGGACTTGGGCATTCGCCGCAGCCTGAAGCCGGGTGCCTTGCCGCGGGCGTCGCTGGACTACCTCAGCCCCCGCGCCCGCGTGGCCTACTTCTTCGAAGCCGCGTCTCCTGCGGCCCTGGGAGAGGTGGTGGTGTGAAGCCGGCGAGACGGGAGCGGCAGGCAAGCCAAACAGAAGAAGCGGTTCCCGGCGTGCAGAACGTCCAGCGCTACCGCAGCCTGCTGGACGGACTGCAGGAGGCGGTCTGGCTGGTCGATGCGCACAGCCTCACCGTGCTGGCGGCCAACGAGGCTGCGCTGGCCATGCTGGGGCTGCCGGCCGCGGCATTGGTGGGCCGGCACATCGAATCCCTGTGCGTGACACCCGAAGACCTGCTGTTCTGGGGCGAGGTGGCCTCGGGCGGCCGCGAGGGCCTGCATACCGAGACCTTGATGCGGCACGCCGACGGCCAAGCCCTCTGGGTGGACCGCCGCATCAGTCGCGTGGCGCTCGACCCCACACAGCCCGATGGCGCGGCGCTGTGGGTGCTCAGCATGCGCGATCTCAGCGCCCAGCGCCGCGGCGAGGAGGAGCGCGAGTCGCTGCTGGTGGACCTGCGCAGCACGCTGGAATCCACCGCCGACGGTATTCTCGTGACCGACCTGGCCGGACGACTGCGCAACTTCAACCAGCGCTTCGCTGCGCTCTGGGGCATTCCCGAAGAGCTGCTGCAGCAGCGGGACGATGCGGCGGTGCAGGCCTGGATGCGACGCAGCGTGGTGGATGGCGCCGCCTATGCCACCCGGCTGCGGGCCCTGCTGGAGGCGCCCCTGCTGCAGAGCAGCGACGTGATTCGCCTGCTGGACGGGCGGGTGCTGGAGCGCGTGTCACTGCCGCAATGGAGCCGCCAGCGGCCGGTGGGGCGCGTGTTCTCCTTCCGTGACCTCAGCGAGAAGCTGGCGGCCAGCCAGCGCATTGAGGAGCTGTCCCACACCGACATGCTGACCGGCCTGCCCAACCGGCGCGCCCTGGCCGAGCGGGTGGAATATGCCCGCGCCATCGCCAAGCGCGAGTCCGCGGGCTTTGCCATGCTGTTCGTCGACCTGGACCGCTTCAAGCAGATCAACGACACCCTGGGCCATGCCTTCGGCGACCGCGTGCTGCGCGAGGTGGCCCAGCGCCTGCGTGACTGTCTGCGCGAGGTCGACACCGTGGCCAAGCTGTCGGGCGACGAGTTCGCGCTGCTGATTCATGAGGCGGACGCCGTCGGCGCCGAGCACACGGCGCGGCGCGTGCTGGAGGCCATGGGGCGCCCCTTCGGCTTCGACACCCTCAGCTTCACCGTCACGGCCAGCATCGGCATTGCGCTGTTCCCGGGGGACGGCGAATCGCTGGACGAACTGACCTCCAGCGCCGAGCGCGCCATGCAGGGCGTGAAGGACAGCGGCCGGGCGGGCTACCGCTTCCACCAGCCGCGCAAGGACGTGGACCTGCTGGCCCGCATGCGCCTGGACCATGCCATGCGACAGGCCTTGCTGGAAGGCCGCTTCCGCCTGCATTTCCAGCCCCAGCTGGATCTGGCGAGCGGCCAGGTCATCGGCGCGGAAGCGCTGATCCGTTGGCGCGACGCCCTGCGCGGCGAGGTGTCGCCGGCGGAATTCATTCCCGTGGCCGAAGACAGTGGATTCATCGTGGCCATCGGCGACTGGGTGCTGCATGAAGCCGTGACCCAGGCGGTGCGCTGGTGGCAGCAGGGGCGGCGCATGCCCGTGGCGGTCAACGTTTCCGCCCTGCAGTTCCAGCAGTCGCAGTTCGTGGAGACGGTCAGCCAGGTGCTGCAGTCGGCCGGGCTGCCGCCCGACTTGCTGGAGCTGGAACTGACCGAATCCATCCTGCTGCGGGACGCCGACGAGGCGCTGCGCCGGCTGCAGGCTCTGGCCGAGCTGGGGGTCGGCCTGTCCATCGACGATTTCGGGACCGGCTATTCCAGCCTGGCCTACCTCAAGCGCTTTCCCATCCAGCGGCTCAAGATCGACCGCAGCTTCGTGCAGGGCTTGCCGGCGGATGCCAGTGATGCCGGCATCGTCCGCGCCGTGGCGCAGATGGGGCGGGCGCTGGGGCTGCAGGTCATTGCCGAGGGCGTGGAGAGCGAGGCGCAGCGGGACTTCCTGCGCGAGGCGGGCTGCCATGAGTACCAGGGCTTTCTTTTCTCGCCGGCCCTGGATCTGGCGGCCTTCGAGATGCGGGTGTGGGGCGCAGAGCGTCCGCCCATGCGGCTGATCCACGGCCGCGGGGCCTGAGCGGCGCCGCGCGAGGTCCACAATAGGCCCTCGTCTTTCGAGTGCGGCCTTCGTGCCGGGGTTGCCATGTTTCGATTCAAATCCAAGGCTGCGGCCGATGTGATCTATTTGCCGGATGCCGCCCAGCAGGTGCTGGCGGCGCTGGGGCGCGAGGCGGCGCCGCAAGGCATCATCGAACTCTCCGATCTGGAGACCGCGCAGCAGGCTTTGCTCGCCGCGGTGGAAGCCGACGAAGCCGCTTTTGCCGCGCTGGTGGCCGAGGCGCAGGCGCGGGGCGAAGCGCCGCCGCGGCGCCAGGGCATCAGCCTGCGGCAAAGGGTCTGGCCCCTGCTGGACATGCTGCGCCTGAGCGCGGCCGAGCGCGTCGACGTCATTTGGCAGGCTTGAACCGCGATGAGCGGGCTGGACGAGGTCACGCAGCTGATCTGCGTGCGGCACGGGCTGACGCACTGGAATGCCGAAGGGCGCATCCAGGGTCACTTGGACATCCCCTTGAGCCCGCAGGGCGAAGCCCAGGCGCAGGCCCTGGCTGAAACGCTGCAGGACGAAGAGCTGGACCGGGTCTTCTGCAGCGACCTGCAGCGCTGCCGACAGACCCTTGCGCCGCTGCTGGCCTTGCGCAGCCTGCCGGTGCAGTGGCATGCCGGCCTGCGGGAGCGCTCCTTTGGCGAATTCCAGGGGCTGACCTGGGCTGAGCTGGGCGCACGCGAGCCCGAGGCCCTGCAGCGCTGGCGGGCCCGCGATCCGGTCTTTGCCGCGCCGGGCGGGGAGTCCTTGGGCGCGTTCAGTGAACGGGTCTTGACGGTCGTGCGGCAGTTGGCTGCCCAGCATGCCGGGCAGCGCCTGCTGCTCGTGACGCACGGCGGGGTGCTGGATTGCCTCTACCGGGCGGCCCTGGGCCTGGA
The DNA here is from genome assembly GCA_041905785.1 of Burkholderiaceae bacterium. Lineage (GTDB taxonomy): Bacteria > Pseudomonadota > Gammaproteobacteria > Burkholderiales > Burkholderiaceae_C > Roseateles_B. The sequence continues at coordinate 20,832 of JAYRKJ010000020.1, read as the reverse complement.
CCTGCAGGCGCCGCGCAGCTGGCGCCTGGGCAACGCGGCCATCAACCGCCTGATGGTCACGGGTGACCAGCTGCACCTGGTGGGCTGGGCCGACGACGGGCATCTCGGGGCGCTGCAATGACGCCGATGTGCCGCTTGGCCGACAAACGCGGCCTTGCACCCTGCAAAAAGTGACTGTTGCAAATACGCGTCGCCGGGGCTTCGGTCAAACCCTAGGCCTCCTATACTGCCGCCACATTCCGCGTGACAAGACCGGGTGATCCAACCCGGCACAACCTCAACCTACAAAGGCAAATGATGAAGAAGATCGCTCTCGTCGCTGCTCTGGCCGCTGTGTCGGCTTCGGCTTTCGCGCAAAGCTCCGTGACCCTGTGGGGCCGCATCAACACCACGGTTGAAAGCCAGAAGTTCGGCGACAACGACCGCAAGGTCGTCGTGCAAGACAACCGTTCGCGCCTGGGCGTGAAGGGCCAGGAAGACCTGGGCGGCGGCCTGAAGGCCAGCTTCGCTCTGGAGCATGGCTTCAACGTTGATTCCGGCAAGCAGACCAGCGGCTCCTTCTGGAACCGCGAGTCGTCCGTGCAGCTGAGCGGCTCTTTCGGCGCCGTGCGCATTGGTAACTGGACCAACGGTTCCTACTTCGCCACCGCTGACTACGTCAGCATGCACAACCACGACACCGGCACCTCCGACGACGCCCTGTATTCTGGCGCCGGCTGGACCACGTCCAACAAGGTGGGCTACTTCACCCCGAACATCGACGGTTTCACCGCTGAAATCACGATGCACGCTGGTGAAGGCGCTGACAAGCGCGCTACCGACCTGTCGGTCAACTACGACCAGGGCCCCCTGCACCTGGGCGCAGGCTTCAGCAAGGCTGGCGACGCCAAGCAGTACGCTGGCCGTGCGCTGTACGAAATGGGTGAATTCACCATCGGTGGCTACATCCAGCGCGAAGACGTGGGCGGCGTGACCCGCAACATCGTGCGTCTGTCCGGCATGTACACCATGGGCGCTTCGGAGTTCCACGTGAACTTCGGCAACTCGGGTGACTTCAAGGGCGTCAGCGATTCCGGCGCCAAGCAGCTGACCCTGGGTTACAACTACAACCTGAGCAAGCGCACCAAGGTCTATGGTTTCTACACCATGATCGACAACAAGGCCAATGGCACCTTCGGCCCCAGCGCCATCGCCACCGGCGACAGCCTGGCCAAGGGCAAGGACTTCAACAGCCTGGCTGTTGGCGTCCGTCACAACTTCTAATCCCTCGGGATCAGCAAGTGCAAAAGGCGACCTTCGGGTCGCCTTTTTTCGTTGGGAGCTCGGATCGATCGAGGCGCGCGGGCGCTGGGCGCCCGCGGCAGGCCAGGCCTATTCGTCGAACAGCCCCGCCGTGTTCTTCGGCGGCGCCACGCCCAGATGCCTGAAGGCCGCCAGCGTGGCAATGCGCCCGCGCGGCGTGCGCTGCAGAAAGCCCTGCTGGATCAGGTAGGGTTCGATGACGTCTTCAATGGTGTCGCGCTCCTCACCGATGGCTGCGGCCACATTGTCCAGGCCGACCGGCCCGCCGTCGAAGCGGTGCACCACGGCTTCCAGCAGCTTGCGGTCCATCAGGTCGAAGCCCTGCGGGTCGACGTCCAGCATGGCCAGGGCCTTGTCGGCCATCAGCTTGGTGATGCGGCCGTCACCCTTGACCTCGGCGTAGTCGCGCACGCGGCGCAGCAGGCGGTTGGCGATGCGCGGCGTGCCGCGCGAGCGGCGGGCGATTTCCAGGGCGCCCTCGGGCGCGATGGGGGCATTCATCAAGCCGGCCGAGCGCGTCACGATGCGCTGCAGCTCCTCGGGCGTGTAGAACTCCAGACGCGCGACGATGCCGAAGCGGTCGCGCAGCGGGTTGGTCAGCATGCCGGCGCGCGTGGTGGCGCCGACCAGCGTGAAGGGCTGCAGGTCCAGCTTGATCGAGCGCGCGGCCGGGCCTTCGCCAATCATGATGTCGATCTGGTAGTCCTCCAGGGCCGGGTAAAGGATTTCCTCCACCACGGGCGAGAGGCGATGGATCTCGTCGATGAAGAGCACATCGTTCTTCTCGAGATTGGTCAGGATGGCGGCCAGGTCCTTGGGCTTTTCCAGCACCGGCCCCGAGGTCTGGCGCAGGTTCACGCCCAGCTCGGCCGCGATGATGTGCGACAGCGTGGTCTTACCCAGGCCCGGTGGGCCGAAGAGCAGTACGTGGTCCAGGGCTTCCTCGCGCTTGCGGGCCGCGCCGATGAAGATTTCGAGCTGCTCGCGGGCCTTGGCCTGGCCCACGTATTCGTCCAGCAGCTTGGGGCGCAGGGCGCGCTCCAGCGCCTCCTCATTGGGGTTGCCGGGCGCAGCGCTGACCACGCGGGCCGGCTGGGGGGCGAAATCATCGGTCTGGATGGGCATGGCGAGTCAGGATGAGCAGGGCGCTTGGCGGGGGTCAGCGGTTCAGGGACTTCAGCGCCAGCTTGATCCCCTCGCTGACGCCCACATCGGATGGCAGCTGCTTGAGCGCCGCAGCGGCTTCCTTGTCGCTGTAGCCCAGGGCTTGCAGGGCCTGCAGGATGTCGGCCTGGCTGTCGTTGGCAACGCTGGCGGGCAGTGCCAGGTCCGGGCCCAGCTTGCCTTTGAGCTCCAGCAGCAGGCGCTCGGCGGTCTTCTTGCCGATGCCGGGCACCTTCACCAGGCGGCCGGCCTCCTGCAGGCTCACCGCCTGAGCCAGGTCGCCCACGCTCAAGCCGGAAAGGATGGACAGGGCGGTGCGGGGGCCCACGCCGCTGATCTTGATCAGCTGGCGGAAGGTGGAGCGCTCCTCGGGGCTCAGAAAGCCGAAGAGGATCTGGGCATCCTCGCGCACAACGAAATGGGTCAGCAGGCTCACCCGCTCGCCCAGGCCCGGCAGGTTGAAGAAGGTGCTCATGGGCACGTCAACCTCATAGCCGACGCCTTGCACGTCGATGAGCACGAGCGGGGGCGATTTTTCCGCGATGACGCCGGTGAGCCTTCCAATCATCGGCCGATTATCGGCGGCTTCGGGTCGCCGCTCGGTCCATGCGCAGCCGACGTGGTGTCAGCGCGTGGGAGAGACCGCCGGCTCAGTTCCTGCCGAACAGGCCCAGGCGCTGGGCCTCCAGCGCCGCCTCGGCGCGGGACGAGACGTTGAGCTTGCGGTAGATCTGCTTGACGTAGTCGGCGATGGTATGGCGCGACAGACCCAGCTGCACGCCGATCTCGGGCAGCGTGAAGCCCTTGGCCACGCGCAGCAGCACCTCGGTCTCGCGCTCGGTCAGCGAGACCTCGATCAGCTGCGGCGAGGCCTGCGGGCGGCGCTGCGAATTGAAATGCGCGATCACCTTGCGGGCGATGGACGGCGACAGCGGCGGCTCGCCCTGGCTGATGCGCTGCAGCTGCTCCACCAGCAGCTCGCGGGCCTGCTCCTTCAGCAGATAGCCGAAGGCGCCGGCCTGCAGGGCGGGGAAGATGTGCTCGTCGTCATCGTGGATGGTGACGATCACCGACTGCACCTCGGGCTGCTTCTCGCGCAGCGCGGCGACCACGTCCACCCCTGAACCGTCGGGCAGGCCCAGGTCCAGCAGGGCCAGGGTGAAGCGCTGGCTGTTGATGTGCTGCAGCGCGTCCTGCACTCGGGAGCACTCGGTGATCACGGCATTGGCGAAGACCTGGCTGACCAGGGTCTTGAGCCAGGCGCGGATTTCCGGGATGTCTTCGAGCAGCAGGATATTGTTCATGGTGTTGTCTTGGTGTTTGCGGGCTCCGAGGGAGCCCTGGGCCTGACGATCTGCCAACAGTATGCCTTTTGGCGCGCCGATGCCAGCCCCCGCCGGCGCTTGAGAGACCGATCAGAGAGGTATCGTCAGCCGGATGATGGTGCCCAGGCCGGCCCCGGACTCGACCAGGCACTGCCCCTGCATCTGCTTGGCGCGGGCCTTCATGCTGGCCATGCCGTGACCCTTGTCCAGGCGACCGTCCAGCTCCAAGGGGATGCCCTGGCCATTGTCCTGGATGACCACCTGGAAATCGCCGCCCTGCACATTGCAGCTGACGGTGCAGTGCGTGGCGCCGCTGTGCTTGATGATGTTGCTCACCGCTTCACGCAGGATGCGCGTGGTCTGCACATAGGCGCGCGCCGGCAGCGTGTGCTCCACGTCCTCGGCAGGGGATTTCCATTCGGCATTGATATTGGCCTGGCCCAGGCGCGAGACCAGCTCGGCACGCCAATCGCCCAGGGCGTCCAGCAGGTGCACGGGCTTGCCGGTGAGGCCGCGCACCGAAAGGCGCATTTCCTCCAACGCCTCGCGTGCCAGGGTGGAGATGCGGTCGGACTCGCTGGTATGCACGATGGTGAGGAGCTTGGCCCCCAGGTCGTCATGCAGGTCCGCGGCAATGCGCTTGCGCTCGCGCTCGGTGACCTGCTCCAGCTTTTGCTCGGCCATCTGGGCGTAGCTGCGTTCGATCTCGGCCAGCTTCTCCGACATGCGCTGCTCCAGCTGCACATGCTTGTGTTCGGCCACCTTGCGTGCTCGGGCCACGCTGACCGTGGCATGCAGGCCCAGACCCATCAGCAGGAGGGGTACGGCCAGCGGCGTGAGCGGGAGCCAGAGCGGCAACTGAAGCTGCGACAGCAGCAGTTCCAGCAGCACCGCGGCGATCGCCAGGATGAGCAGGGAGCCGACCACGGCGAAGTCGCGGCGCTGCACGGTGTTGTCCAGCGGGCGCGCCTGCACGGCTTGCCAGCGCAGCCACAGGTGCAAGGCCATGCCTGCCACCAGTTCCACCGCCAGCAGCGTCGTCCAGATGCTGGCCACGAGGAAGTGCTGCAGCGGCCCCGCGACGGCCAGGCTCAGCGGCACCAGCGCGCATTGCGCCAGCAGCAGGGCGCTGAGCTTGGCATTGCGCCAGCCCATCTCGCGCAGCAGGAACTGCAGCGCAAACAAGGTGATGAGGGGCAGGCAGCTGGACAGGGCGATCTCCAGCCAGTGGCGCGGCAGCACCAGGCTGCCTATCCACAGCCGCGTGGACAGCAGCACCCAGGCCAGCATCAGGCCGGAGAGGAACAGCAGATGCCGCTCGCGACGGTAGAGGATGGCCAGCACGCCGGTCGTGAGCGCCATCATCACCAGCATGGCGTTCAGCGCCTTGGGGAGGTCCTGGCGCCAGAGGCTGGCGCGCGCGTGCCGCCGGGCGAGTTCCTCGAGCGGGCCGATCTCGACCACGCTCAGGCGGGCGCTGCGCTGGCTGGAGCTGAGCTCCTGGCGGCTGTAGCCTGCGAGCTGGATGTCCAGCAGATTGCCCTGAAGGCGCATCAGCTCGCCGGGCAGCGGCACCAGCAGGGGTTCATAGCAGTGGTCGCTGACGGGCTCATCCATGCGGCCCTGCGCCAGCAGGCTGATGCCATTGAAGCGCACCCGCACATTGCTGCAGGCCTGCGCAATGTAGGCGGCCAGCGGGGCGGGGCTTGCCGCTGCAGGGGCATCGAAGGCCAGCCGGTACCACAGCGGCTGGCGCGCAAACTGGGAGGGTGCTTCCTTGCGGCTGAGGTGCCAGTCATGCGGCAGGGCCTGCAGGGACAGCGCGGCCTGCTCGGGAAACTGGGGCTCCGAGCCAACGGCCACCAGGGCCTGCTGAAGAACCAGATGCTGGGGCTGGGCCTGCGCGAGGCCGGGCAGCAAGCCGGCGCACAGAATCAGCAGGGCGGCACCCGGCAAGACGGAGAGCCGCAGCAGAAGGGATTGAATGCTCATGGATGGGGTGGGTCGCGCCGGGGCTTGGCCGGGCCGATTTTGCCGAAGCTTTGCCGTGCAGGCGGCGGCTCTTGCACGACGGCCAGGTGACCGCCGCTGCGGCGGGAGCCCGGCGACAATAGCCGCCTGATTCCGACCGCGACAAAGGTCCCGCCTTGATACTGCGCCACGTTTTTACCCCTGCCGACAACAAACGTCTCTCCCATCTGTGCGGGGGGCTGGACGATCATCTGCGCCAGATTGAATCCGCCATGGACGTGCGCATCACGCGTCGCGGCGAGGCGTTCCGCATCGAAGGCCACAAGGCCGCGGCCGAGCACAGCCTGCAGCTGCTGCAAAGCCTCTATGACAATGCCCGCAAGCCGATTCCGCCTGAGAGCCTGCAGCTGGCCCTGCTGGAGGCCACGCAGCAGCTGGCCGAAGCCTTGGGGGCTCGCAAGCCGCGCCGCGCAGAGGCCGCCGACGTGCTGCCGGACTCGCAGGGCGTGGTGCTGCGCACCCGGCGCGCCGACCTGGCCGGACGCACGCCCAACCAGCATGGCTATCTGCGCAACATCCTGAACCACGACATCACCTTCGGCCTCGGGCCCGCGGGCACCGGCAAGACCTTCTTGGCAGTGGCCTGTGCGGTGGATGCGCTCGAGCGCTCGCAGGTGCAGCGCATCATCCTGACGCGGCCCGCCGTGGAGGCCGGCGAGCGTCTGGGTTTCCTGCCTGGTGACCTGACGCAGAAGGTGGACCCCTACCTGCGTCCGCTATATGACGCGCTGTACGACCTGATGGGCTTCGACCGCGTCAGCAAAGCCTTCGAGAAGGGGCAGCTGGAGATCGCGCCGCTGGCCTTCATGCGGGGCCGCACGCTCAACCACGCCTTCGTGATCCTGGACGAGGCGCAGAACACCACGCCGGAGCAGATGAAGATGTTCCTCACCCGCATCGGCTTCGGCAGCAAATGCGTGGTGACCGGCGACACCAGCCAGATCGACCTGCCCAAGGGCGCGCTCAGCGGCCTGATCGATGCCGAGCGCGTGCTGAAGAAGGTGCGTGGCATCGCGATGACGCACTTCACCTCGGCCGACGTGGTGCGCCACCCCCTGGTGGCTCGCATCGTCGACGCCTATGAGGCCAGGACCAAGGCAGAGCAGAAGAAGCAGGCAGGCGCAGCCGCGCGCGGAGGCCTGGCATGAGTCGTCCCGCATTGAGCTTGTCTTTGCAGTTCGCCGATCCCCGCCATCGCGCGCAGCTGCCGCGCCACAAGGTGCAGCGCTGGATCCGCGCGGCGCTGGAGCTGCCGGGCGAGATCGCCGTGCGCATCGTCGACGCGCAGGAAGGTCAACGGCTCAACAAGGAGTTCCGCGGCAAGGACTACGCCACCAATGTGCTGACTTTCGACTACAGCCACGAGCCGGTGGTGGGCGCGGATCTGGTGATCTGTGCCGAGGTGGTCGAGCGCGAAGCCCGCGAGATGGGCCTGGACCTGGTCGCGCACTACGCCCACATGCTGGTGCACGGCACGCTGCACGCCCAGGGCTATGACCACGAGGAAGACGACGAGGCCGAGTGCATGGAGGCCCGCGAGACCGAGATCCTGCGGTCCCTGGGCTTTGCCGACCCCTACAAGCGCTGAGCCGGCAGGGGGCTCAGGTCTGGCTGCTCAGGTAGCGCTTGCGCCAGAAGAACAGGCCCAGACCCAGACCCACGCCGCCCATCACCCCCACGGCGATCCAGAAGCCGGTGGCCCGGTGGATCAGGGGCAGGGTGTCGAAGTTCATGCCGAAGATGCCGGTGATCAGGTTCAGCGGCAGGAAGATGGCGGTCAGCACCGTCAGCGTCCGCATGATGTTGTTGGTGCGGTGGCCCAGGGTCGAAAAATGCATCTGCACGGCGGACTCGGCCGAGCTTTCCAGGCGGCGCACATGGCTCAGCACGCGCTCGACATGCTCCAGCACATCGCGCGAGCGCAGGCGCAGCAGCTCGCGCTCGCGTTCGGCCTTGAGCTCCGTTTCGGGCGGCCATTCGGCCAGCGCATCCAGCCATTCCTGCACGGCGCTGCGCTGGTCTTCGCAGACATCCTCCAGACGATGCAGGGTGTCGCGGGCGGTCAGCAGCGCCGGCCATTCGCGGAAGTTGCTGTGGGGGTCAAAAAGCTGTCGCTGCAGGCCGGTCAGTTGGCGGGTTAGCATGCGGCGCAGGTCCAGATAGCTGTCGACCATGTGGTTGAGCATGCGCAACATCAGCTCGGCAGGGCTGGTCGGCAGGCGGTTGCCGCCGCGCAGGTCTCGCCCCTCGTGCAACTGCCCCAGCCGGGTCGCGAAGAAGTCGCGGACCTGGCAGTCGCCGGGGTGCACGCTCAGCAGCACCCGGTCAAAGACGGCAAAACCCACCGGGCTGGTATCAATGGCCTGCAAGGAGCGCTCGATGGCCGCTGCCGAAACGGGGGTTTCCTCGTCCGGCACTTCCATGCCGGCCGTGGCGGCCAGGCGGCGGAAGATCATCAGGTCGTACCAGGAGGTGTAGTCGAAGTGCGAGGGCAGCTGGGCGTTGAGCAGGTCCGAGACGTGCAGGTCCACCAGCGGCGCACCGCACCAGCGCTGCAGTGCCAGCTGCAGTTCCAGGCTGCGCAGGCTGAACTCCTCGCGGCTCAGGCCCAGCCACAGAAAGCCTTCTGCCGGCAGGTCCTGGGGAAGCTGCGCCAGCTCGCTGAGCTGTTCGCCGCGGAACAGAAAGAGACGCACTCAGGCCTTGCGCAGGAGGCGCGCTGCTTCCAGCGCAAAGTAGCTGAGGATGCCGTCGGCACCGGCGCGCTTGAAGGCCAGCAGCGACTCCATCATCACCACGTCGTGGGCCAGCCAGCCATTGGCGGCAGCGGCCTTGAGCATGGCGTACTCGCCGCTGACCTGGTAGGCGAAGGTGGGCACGCGGAATTCCTCCTTCACGCGGCGCACCACGTCCAGATACGGCATGCCGGGCTTGACCATCACCATGTCGGCGCCTTCGGCCAGGTCCATGGCCACCTCGCGCAAGGCCTCGTCGCTGTTGCCGGGGTCGACGTAGTAGGTGTTCTTGTCCGCCTTGCCCAGCGCGCTCTTGGAGCCCACGGCATCGCGGAAGGGACCATAGAAACCGCTGGCGTACTTGACGCTGTAGGCCATGATGCGGGTGTGAATGTGGCCGGCGGCCTCCAGCGCCTGGCGGATTGCGCCGATGCGGCCGTCCATCATGTCGCTGGGCCCCACCATGTCGGTGCCGGCCTCGGCCTGGGTCAGCGCCTGACGGACCAGCAGCTCGACCGTGGCGTCGTTGATCAGGTAGCCGGTCTCGTCCGGCAGACCGTCCTGGCCGTGGCTGGTGTAGGGGTCCAGGGCCACGTCGGTCAGCACACCCAGTTCCGGGAAGCGCGACTTCAGGGCGCGCACTGCGCGGGGAATCAGGCCGTCCGGATTGAAGGCTTCGGCGCCATCCAGGGCCTTCAGGTGCGGCTCGATGGCGGGGAACAGCGCGATCACCGGAATGCCCAGCGACACCGCCTCCTCGGCCGTGCGCAGCAGCTGCTCGATGGGCAGCCGAGAGACGCCAGGCATGGAGTCGATCGGGTGCGGGGTACTGCCTTCGTGCACGAAGACCGGCAGGATCAGGTCAGAGGCGTCGAGGCGGGACTCACGGACCAGGGCGCGGGTGAAGGCGTCGCGACGCAGGCGGCGCGGGCGGCCGGCGGGAAAGGGGGCGCTGAGGGTGCGGGACAAGGCGGACACTCCGGGCAAACCCCCTCAATCTAGGGGTTTGGTTGTTGGGCCGCCAAAAACGTGCAGTTCTACGCAGTGACCCGTAGAGACGGCCCGGTGACGGCTCTGTTAAACTGGTTCCCGAATGATAGCTGCAAGGCGTCATTCCCTGCTTTTCCTCCCTGAGCAGGAGCCTTAACGTGATGACAGCGATAAGGCTTTCCCGCCCCAGCCCATTGGCTGGGGCTTTTTTTTGCCTTGCGGCCGGCGTCGCGCAGCGCCCGTTGCCATGGGCTCAGGGCTCAGGGCTGGAGCAGGCCCAGGCGGATCAAGACCAACTGGGCACACAGGAGATCGGCCAGCGCCGTCCCCACCGACTTGAACAGCGTGACGGCATCGGGCGCGCGTGCCGGCCGCTGCGGCAGCCGGCACAGATCGGCCAATTCTCCGCGCACTTGATCCAAGTCAAAGAGGCCCTGCTGCGCGGGGATGATCAGCTCGCCGGCTTCACCCAGGGCGTTGGCGCGACTGTCCACATAGACCTGGGCGCGCTGCACCAGGGCGTTGTCACACTCGCGCTGGTCAGCCCGGTGGTTGCCCAGCAGGTCGACGTGGCAGCCGGGCGCCAACTGCTCGCCCAACACCAGCGGCTCTGCCGAAGCCGTGGCGCTGATGATGATGTCGGCCGTGCGCTGTGCAACCTCCAGGTCTTCCGCCACCGCCAGGCGTGCCGGGCAGTCCATGGCCCGCAAGGCCTGGACGCGGGCCGCCGCCTGCTCGCGGCGCCGCCCCCAGATCAGCACCTCGTCCAGCGTGCGGACGGCCAGATGGGCCTGGACCAGCGGGCAGGCCAGTTCGCCGGTGCCCAGCAGCAGCAATCGACGCGCATCCGGGCGCGACAGCAGGCGCGAAGCCAGGGCCGAGACCGCAGCCGTGCGCCAGCGGGTGATGCTGCGCCCCTCCAGCTGCGCCAAGGGGCGGCCATCGGTGCGGTCGAAGACCAGCACTTGCGCGTGCAACACGGGCTCGCCCTGCGCAGCGTTGCCCGGCAGATAGGTGAAGGCCTTGAGCGCAATGAGCCGATCCGTCCAGGCCGGCAGCAGGCCCAGGCAGTCGGCATTCCGGTCGGGAGCCAGGGCCAGCAACTGCCGGGCCGGCATCTGGAACGGGGCCGCGAAGCCTGCAGCCAGGGCATCGATCAGATCCGGGAAGTTCAGCGCGGCATCGACTTGCTCGGCAGGGATGACTTGCATGGGGGCGGGACCTTGTTCAATCAAAGCGGGAGTTCGAAGTCGCGGTGGGCGCGGCTCAGGATCTCATGGCCCGAGTCCAGCAGCAAGGCATCGTCCTCGATGCGCAGACCGCCTTGGCCGCGGATGTAGAGCCCCGGCTCGATGGTCACGATCTCGCCGGTCCGCAGCACGGTGTCGCAGGCCTCGTTCATGAAGGGCTGCTCGTGCAGGACGAGCCCCACGCCGTGGCCGAGGCCTGGACCGGCGTGCGCAGCAAACTCGCTGGAATGCAGCACGGCGCTGGCGGCATCGTTCAGCGTCCGTCCGCTGACGCCGGGGCGCAGCAGGTGCAGGGCCGCCAACTGGGCGCGGGCGACGGTGTCGTACATGCGCTGCTGCCAGGGCAGAGCGGTGCCGGCCACATGGCTGCGCGTCATGTCCGATCGATAGCCGTTCACCACGGCACCGAAATCCAGCACGATCAGGTCACCGCGTTGCAGCGGGCGGTCTGAGGGGGCGCTGTGCGGCAGGGCAGAGCGTGCGCCGAAGCCCAGGATGGTGGGAAAGGACAGGCCCTCGGAGCCCAGGCTTTGCAGCAGCTGCTCCAGCCGGGCCGCCAACTGGCGTTCGGTCTGACCCAGGCGGATGTCGGGCCGCAGGGCTTCCAGGGCCGCATCGGCCAGCGCGGCGGCCTGGCGCAGCTGCTGCTGTTCCCAGGCATCCTTGACGCGGCGGGACTGCACGAGAAAGTCCGTGGCTGGACGCAGCGACAGGCCCGACAGGTCTGCGCCGATCTCCATCCATTGCGCGACGCTGACATGGCCAGCCTCATAGCCCAGCCGATTGGCGCCAATGTCGGCCAGCAGGCGGCGCAAGACCTGGCCCAGGCGCTCGCGCTGGCGGTCCCGGCAAATCAGCTCGGTGGCTACCCCGCGGCGCCATGCGTGCTGTGCGCACTCTTCCTCGGCCTGCTCGATGAAGCGGTAGTCCGTGATCAGCCAACTGCCGCGCGCATCGATCAGGCCGCAGGCCGCTTCGCCGCTGTAGTTGAAGAGGTAGCGCAGGTGCTCGGGTGCAAAGACCAGCCAGGCATCCAGGCCGGTTTCGACCATGTGGGCGCGCAGCCGTGCCAGGCGTGGGGCGAACAGGGGTTGCAGGGGTGTGCTCATCGCAGCAGGGATCCTTTGGCGGGAGGGGCAAGGGGGGGCGAGGTGGGTTGTCCGGGGGCTGGCTGACCATGCCGGCGCGAGCGCGGTCGTCTCGTGGCGACCTGCCGCGCATGGGGCGCGCTGGCAGGCTGCGGGTGCCGACAGGCCGCCGACCGTCTGGTCCACCGACGCGCGGCTTGCATGGCTCATGGGTTGGGAAATATCATTAAGATTCTGAGAATATATTAACAAAGGAGTGCCGAACATGTGGATGAGAACCCTGAGTGCGATGGGCCGGCCGGCCGCGCTGCATGCGGCCTTAGTGCCGCTGCTGCTGGGCTTGGTGGCCTGCTCCGGCCGCCCGGCGCTGAACGAAGACGCTGTTGAGCGAGTCCTGAGCCGAGCGCACCGCTGCGGCAGCAGCCTGCTGCTGCGGTCGCAGGCGCTGAGCAGCGAGCAGGAGGCCCGCATCTGCCAGGATCTGGCCGCGGTGGAGCAGCGCTTCCATGCCCTGTTCGGCACCGAAGGGCGGCCGGTCGCGCAGGACGGCAACGTCGCGCTGCGAGCCAACATCTACCGCTCGGTGCAGGAATTCAAGCGCTGGGCTGGCAAGCATTTCGACATGCCGGTGGACAACGGCGGCATGTACCTGGAGGGGCTGCCCGAGCGGCCCGGCAATCAGGCCGAGTTCGTGGCCTACCAGCAGGCCAGCGGTGCGGTCCACAACCTGTCGCACGAGTTCACGCACTACCTGGATGGCCGCTTCAATCTCCAGGGCGACTTCTGCGCGAATCTGCACGACTCGCACGCGCCGCCCGAGAACTGTGCCCAGCCCTCACCGCTGCGCCCCTACCTCGTCTGGTGGACCGAGGGTGTGGCCGAGTACCTGGCCCACGGCGAGGCCCACCCGCGCCTGAAGCAGATCGCCCAGGCCCAGCAGCTGCCGCTGAGCGAGCTTTTCAACACGGGTTATGAAAGCCTTGGCGGGACGGAGCGCATCTACGGCGGCGGCTATCTGGCCGTGCGCTTCATGCTGGAGCGGCAGCGCGCACGCATCGACCAGATGCTGGCCCTGACGCGCGTGGGCGACTACCCGCGCTACCAGGCACTGGTGCGAAGCTGGGGCCAGGACATGGATGCCGACTTCGCCGCCTGGCTGGCTGCACTGAGGGCCTGAGCCCCCGCGCCGCCGCCTGATCAAGACCTGACCCCGACCGGCGCTGCGCCGATTGGCCGTCAAGGCTGCGGGTCCATAATCCCCGCATGCTCTGGATCAAAGCCTTCCACATCGTCTTCGTGGCCTCCTGGTTTGCGGGCCTGTTCTACATGCCGCGCATCTTCGTCAACCTGGCCATGGTGCCGGCCGACAGCCATGCCGAACGCGAGCGCCTGCTGCTGATGGGGCGCAAGCTGTATCGCTTCATGAACCTGCTGATGATCCCAGCCCTGGCCTTGGGCCTGGTGCTGTGGCTCTACTACGGCATCGGTCGCGGTCCGGGCCAGTACTGGATGCACGCCAAGCTGGCGGTGGTCATCGGCGCGGTGGGCTACCACCATGTCTGCCGCAGCCACCTGCGCCAATTCGAGGCCTTGGCCAATCGCCGCAGCCATCGCTGGTACCGGGTGTTCAACGAGGTGTCGGTGCTGCTGTTCATGGCCATCGTGATCCTGGTGGTCGTCAAGCCCTTCTGAGCCATGGGGCGGCGCAGCTCGGCCAGTTGGCTGGCAGTGATCTACGCGCTGCTGGTGCTCTATGCGAGCCTGTATCCCTTCTGGCCCTGGCGCTGGCCTCCCAGCCTGCCTGCCGAGGGCGTGCTGGTCCTGCATTGGCCGCGCTACTGGCTGAGCTTCGACGTCTGGGCCAACGCCCTGGGCTACGCGCCTTTCGGGCTGCTGGTCTTCGCGGCCGTGGTGCGCAGCGGCGGCACGGAGCACGCCGCCTGGTTGGCGGTCCTGCTGGGACTGCCTGCGGGCTCTTATCTGTTGGAGGTGCTCCAGTATTTCCTGCCGGGCCGCGTCCCTTCGCTGGCGGACTGGGCCCTCAACAGTGCCGGCGCCGCCGCGGGTGGACTGCTGGGCTGGCTGCTGCATCGCCTGGGTGCTCTGGCCCGCTGGCACGGCTGGCGCGAGCGCTGGTTCGTGCCGCAAAGCGCGGGCGCGCTGGCCCTGCTGGCCCTGTGGCCCGTCGGGCTGCTCTTTCCGACCCCCTTGCCTCTGGGGCTGGGGCAAGCGCTGCCACGCCTGCGCGAGCTCAGCGCCCAGGCGCTGGATGGCACGCCCTGGGCGCTGCGTGACGCCGACTTCGTGAACCTGGTCGAGCTGCCGCTGCCGCCTGGGCAGGAAGCCATCGCGGTAGGCCTGGGTCTGCTGGGGCCGGTGCTGCTGGCGCTGTCAGTGGCGCGCCCCGGCTGGCGTCGGCTGCTGCTGGTGGCGGCGGCCTTGGTGGTCGGCGCCTTGGTCAGCACGCTGTCGACGGCCCTGAATTTCGGGCCCCAGCACGCCTGGGCATGGATCAGCGCGACCACGCTGCCGGGGCTGGCTGCGGGCCTGCTGCTGAGCGTGCTGGCCTGCCTGGTGTCGCGCCGTGCCAATGCGGCCTGGGGCCTGGTGGCGCTGACGGTGCTGATCGCCTTGATCACTGAGGCGCCTACCGATCCCTACTTGGCCCAGACCCTGCAGACCTGGGAGCAGGGGCGCTTCATCAACCTCTATGGCCTGGCGCAATGGGTGGGCTGGGCCTGGCCCTTTGCCGCCATCGCCTGGCTGCTGTGGGGCGTGACGCAGCGCGAACGCTGAGAGGCCCGGCCGCATCGAGGCAAACCCAGGGGCAAACCCCCGCGGCCTACAATCCCGCGCCATGAGCTATTACGAGCGCCACATCTTCTTCTGCCTCAACCAGCGGGACAACGGCGAGAACGCCTGTGCCCAGCATGGCGCGCAGGCGGCCTTCGACCATTGCAAAAACCGGGTCAGGGCCGAGGGCCTGGCCGGCAAGGGCGGCGTGCGGGTGAACAAGGCCGGTTGCCTGGACCGCTGCGCAGGTGGCCCCGTGGCGGTGGTCTATCCGGAGGCGGTCTGGTACAGCTTCGTGGACAGCAGCGACATCGACGAAATCGTCGAGTCCCACCTGAAGAAGGGCCAGGTCGTCGAACGTCTGGTGCTGCCCGACTCCGTAGGACGTTGAACGCTGCCGGCGCCATGAATTCGCAGACCAAGAAAGTCCTGATCGAAGGCCCAGCCGGCAAGATCGAGTGCGCGGTGGACCAGTTGCTGGACCTGCAGGCACCGCGCGGCACGGCCGTGATCTGCCACCCCAATCCCACCCAGGGCGGGACCATGGACAACAAGGTGGTCCAGACCTTGGCGCGCGCCTTCGTGCAGCTGGGGTACCAGGTCGTGCGTTTCAACTTTCGCGGCATCGGCCAGTCCGAAGGGGGCTGGGACGAAGGCCGGGGCGAGTTGGACGATGCACTGGCCGTCGTCGCCCACTTCCGTCAGCCGGGCCTGCCCTTGGTGCTGGGCGGCTTTTCCTTCGGCGGCTATGTGGCCTCGCGGGCGGCGCAGCGCCTGGACGGCGAGCTGGCGCCGGAGCGCCTGGTGCTGGTCGGTCCCGCGACTTCGCGCTTCGACATGGCGCCCGTGCCTGCGCACTCCCTGGTGATCCATGGCGAGGTGGACGATGTCGTGCCGCTGAGCTCGGTGCTGGACTGGGCCCGCCCGCAGCACCTGCCCGTCATCGTCGTGCCCGGCGTGGGTCATTTCTTCCATGGGCAGCTGACCCTGCTCAAGAACCTCGTGCTGCGCAGCTGGCATTGAGCCTTGCTGCGCGCCGCATCTCTACTTCTCTTTTTCGCATTCCCATGAAACGACTGATTGCCCTGGCCCTGGCCGGCGTGGCGGCTGTGTCCGCGCAGGCCCAGGCGCCGCAAGCGCCCGAGATCGCCGCCCGCAGCTATGTGCTGCTGGACATGACGGCCAACAAGATCCTGGCCGAGCGCGAGGCCGATGCGCCCAATGATCCCGCCTCGCTGACCAAGCTGATGACGGCATACCTGACCTTCCAGGCTCTGAAGGAAAAGCGCCTGACGCTGGATCAGGAGCTGAGCGTGTCCAAGCGCGCCTGGGACGAGCGCAAGGGCGATCCCTCGCTGATGTTCATCGACACCACCATGCGCCCCAAGGTGGATGAGCTGCTGCGCGGCCTCATCATCCAGTCGGGCAATGACGCCTCGGTGGCGCTGGCCGAGGGCGTGGGCGGCACGCTGGAACAGTTCGTCGCGATGATGAACCGCCAGGCCCAGGCCTGGGGCCTCAAGAACACGCGCTTCACCAACGTGACCGGCCTGAGCGAGGCCGGTCACAAGAGCAGTGCGCGCGACATCGCGGTGATTGCCTCGCACATCATCCGCGACTTCCCAGAGTACTACCCCTACTACTCGCAGCGCGAGTACACCTTCAACAAGATCCGCCAGCACAACCGCAACCTGCTGCTGACCCGCGACCCCAGCGTGGACGGCATGAAGACCGGCTTCACCGACGCCGCGGGCTACTGCCTGGTGGCCAGCGCACAGCGCGATTTCCCCAACGGCAAGCGCCGGCTTCTGAGCGTGGTCATGGGCACGGCCTCCAAGGAAGCGCGTGCCAACGAGAGCCAGAAGCTGTTGAACTGGGGCTATTCGGCTTATGACGCGGTCAAGCTCTTTGAAGCCGGCCAGGCGGCGAGCACGGTCAAGGTCTGGAAGGGCGCGGTGGCCGAGGTCAAGCTGGGCGCCGAAGGCCCGGTCTTCGTGGCGGTGCCGCGAGGTGAGGGCGGCAAGCTGCAGACGCAGGTCGAGCGCACCGACCCGCTGGTCGCGCCGCTCAACAAGGGGCAGCGCGTGGGCACGATCAAGGTGACGACCACCGGCGGTGTCGCCGTGGCCGAAGTGCCGCTGGTGGTGCAGGAGAGCGTGGCGCAGGCCGGCATCCTGGGCCGTGCCTGGGACTCGATCCGGCTCTGGATCAAATAAGCCGGATCGAATTCAGGCCAAGACTGCCCAGTCCTGACGCAGTGGCGTAAGCTGCATGAACGCAGACCTGTCAGCAAGGAGTCCGCGATGAAGCTGATGCCCGAAGGCTTGTGCTACCTGAACGGGGCGGTGCTGCCCCTGTCCGAGGCGCGCATCTCGCCACTGGACCGGGGCTTTCTGTTCGGCGACGGCGTCTACGAGCTGGTGCCGGTCTACGACGGGCGCATGTTCCGCGTCGAGGACCATCTGGAGCGCCTGGACCGAAGCCTCGCCCGCTTGCGCATGGCCAATCCCTTGAGCCGCCACGAATGGATGCGCCTGGGACGGGACCTGGTCGAACGCGCAGGCGGTGGGGATCAATGGTGGTACTTGCAGGTCACCCGGGGCGAGGCGCCGCGGGACCACGTGATGCCGCCAGACATCGCGCCGACGGTCTTCAGCTACTGCATGGCGCCGGCCTGGCCCAGTGCCGAGCAGCGCCATCATGGCGTGGCCTGCATCAGCGCGCGCGACTTCCGCTGGCAGCGGGGCGACATCAAGAGCACCTCGCTGCTGGGCAATGTGCTGGCCCGCCAGATCAGCGCCGACCAAGGTGCGCAGGAAACCATCCTCTTTCGCGACGGCTTCCTGACCGAGGCCTCGGCGTCCAACGTCTGGATCGTCAAGGAAGGCGCGCTGCTGGGCCCCCCGCGTTCCGAGCTGCTGTTGGAGGGGGTGCGCATGGGCCTGCTGCACGAGTTGTGCGAGGAGCTGGGCATCGGCTACAACTTGCGGCCCATCGCCGAGGCCGAGGTCTTTGCGGCAGACGAGATCCTGCTGAGCTCGGCCACCAAGGAGGTGCTGCCGGTGACGCGACTGGACCACGAGCCGGTCGGGCACGGTGCGCTGCATGGCAAGCCCGGGCCGGTGTATGCCAGGCTTTACGAGGCCTATCAGCGTGCCAAGGCATTGCAGTCTGTCTGAGAGCCTCGCGACATGTTCCGCGGCCCGACCGCAGACGAGTTTGAGTTTTTGAAGGAGGGCGCATGGCGCCGACGATCCCCCCCGAGCAATCGCTGATCGAATACCCGTCGAAGTTCCCCGTCAAAGTGATGGGTGCACATGTGGACGGCTTTCTCGAGGCCATCGTGATGGTCGCCCAGCAGTTCGACCCGGACTTCGATGCCAATACCATCGAGCGCCGTCCGAGCAGCAGCGGCAACTACCTGGGCCTGACCATCACCATCACGGCCACCAGCCGCGAGCAGCTCGACGAGCTCTATCGCACGCTGAGCACGCACCCCATGGTCAAGGTCGTGCTCTGAAGCCGCGGCAGGACTTCAGGCCCCGTCCCGCAGCTGCTGCTCGGCTTCGATGCGGGCGTCGATTTCCCGCCGCTTGAAGGGCGCGGCCTCGTCGCCGTTCTGGGCTGCGATGTCGTACCAGTAGCGCGCCAGGCGCAGGTCCCGGGGCACCCCGTCGCCGTGCTCGTAGAGCGAGGCCAGCAGGTATTGCGCACCCACGTCGCCACCGACGGCCGCTTCCCGAAACCAGCGGGCGGCCTGAGCCAGGTCCTTGTCGGCACCGCGCCCCAGGAAGTAGGCGGTGGCCACCGCCACCTGGGCATCCACACTGCCATGCTCGGCCGCGCGCCGGAACCAGTGCTGGGCCTGGACCAGATCCGGGCGGCCCAGCTGCCCTTGCTCGTACAGCTCGCCCAGGGACAGCTCTGCCCGCACGAAGCCCTGGGCCGCCGCCTGTTCCAGCAGGCGTTTGGCCGTAAGGACGCTGGGCTTGGCCAGCTCGCCGCGCAAATGCATCATCGCCAGGTTGTAGCGGGCCAGGGCATGGCCCTGGAGGGCGAGCTGCTGGAAGGCCTGTGCGGCCTCAGGCAGCCGCCCCTCGGCATAGGCGGCGATGGCGCGGTCCACCGGCAGGGCCAGCGAAGGCTGGGCCAGAGCCGATGCGCTCCAGAAGACGAGCATCACGAGGGGGAGCAGGGCGGTGCGTCGCGGCATGGTCGAATCCTCCGGTACTTTGCAGCTTGTAGCGCAGTCTCGGTCGTGCTGGGTACATGGGGCCTTACAAGGCCGGCGCTACCATCTCGCCCATGCTGATCAAGACACTGGGCCGCGCCGACTATGCGGCCACCCTGGCCGCCATGCAGGCCTTCACCGCCCAGCGCGGTCCTGACACGCCGGACGAGCTTTGGCTTTGTGAATTCGATCCCGTCTACACCCAGGGCCTGGCCGGCAAGGCCGACCACATTCTCAATCCGGCCGGCATCCCGGTGGTGCAGACCAACCGCGGCGGGCAGGTGACCTACCATGGTCCCGGCCAGGTGGTGGCCTATCCCCTGGTGGACCTTCAGCGGCTGGGCATCTATGTGCGCGAGTACGTGTTCCGCCTGGAGGCCGCGGTGATCCAGACCCTGGAGACCTTCGGCGTGACGGGGCATCGCGTGGGCGGGGCGCCGGGCATTTATGTCCGGCTGGACGATCCTGGCGCGCATGCCGCGCTCACCGGACCGGCCGATCCCAGCGACCCGTTCAAGGGCTTGGGCAAGATCGCGGCTCTGGGCATCAAGATCAGTCGGCACTGCAGCTATCACGGCGTGGCGCTCAATGTCGACATGGATTTGCACCCTTTCGATGGCATCAACCCTTGCGGCTACGCAGGACTGAAGACGGTGGACCTCGTTACACTTCGGGTTTTCTCTGACTGGGCCACGGTGGCCCAGCGATTCGGCGAACGGCTGGCCGCCCAGCTCACGCCGTGACCTTCACTGCGTTTGCACTGAGCCAGCCCTGAGGACGAGGCGCCATGCCCACCGAGAACATCACCCACGAAGCCAAGACCGGCGAGGCCTACGACGCCAGCGCCAAGCAGAAGGCCCAGGCCAAGACCGCGCGCATTCCCATCAAGATCGTGCCCGCCGAAACGCTGAAGAAGCCGGACTGGATCCGCGTGAAGGCCGGCTCGCCCAGCACCCGCTTCTACGAGATCAAGCAGATCCTGCGCGAGCACAAGCTGCACACGGTCTGCGAGGAAGCCTCCTGCCCGAACATCGGCGAGTGCTTCGGCCACGGCACGGCCACCTTCATGATCATGGGTGACAAGTGCACCCGCCGCTGCCCCTTCTGCGATGTCGGCCACGGCCGCCCGGACCCGCTGGATGCCGACGAACCGGAGAACTTGGCCAAGACCATTGCCGCACTGAAGCTGAAGTACGTGGTGATCACCAGTGTGGACCGCGACGACCTGCGCGACGGCGGCGCCGGGCACTTTGCCGAGTGCATCACCAAGGTCCGCGCGCTCAGCCCCGCGACCCAGATCGAAGTCCTGGTGCCCGATTTCCGCGGACGCATGGACCGCGCCCTGGACATCCTCAAGGCCGCCCCGCCCGACGTGATGAACCACAACCTCGAGACCGCGCCCCGCCTCTACAAGGAAGCCCGCCCCGGCTCTGACTACGAGTTCAGCCTGAACCTGCTCAAGCGCTTCAAGGAAGAAGTGCCCGGCGTGCCGACCAAGAGCGGCATCATGGTGGGCCTGGGTGAGACCGACGAAGAAGTGCTGCAGGTGATGCGCGACATGCGCGCCCACAACATCGACATGCTCACCATCGGGCAATACCTGGCCCCGTCCGGCCACCACCTGCCGGTGCGCCGCTATGTGCACCCGGACGTCTTCAAGATGTACGAGGCCGAGGCCTACAAGATGGGCTTCACCCACGCCGCCGTGGGCGCCCTGGTGCGCTCCAGCTACCACGCCGACAAGCAGGCCGCGCAGGCGGGTGTCGGGAGCTGAACCCCGCGCCGCACCATGAAAAAGGCCCGCTGCTGCGCAATGCCAGTCAGTTAAGCCCAAAGGCCAGCTGATCAGGTAGAAGGGGAATGTGTACAACACGTTCCCCTTTTTGCTTGATGAGCCTGCTTGAGAGTGCCCTGCGCCAGACC
>JAYRKJ010000019.1:0-124385 GCA_041905785.1 Burkholderiaceae bacterium | reverse complement strand
CGACAGCGGCTTGGCGTAACTCACCCGGGACGTGACCTGCCCCGCAGCGTCGTAGCGCGTCTCCGAGACGTCGCCCAGCGCGTCCACCGTGTAGCGCTGCCGGCCTGCTGCGTCATAGACGTAGCGCTCCATCGTGTCGCTGCCCGGCGTGGCGTTGACGCTCAGCAGCGTGTGGGTGACCAGGCCATCCGCCTGGTCGACGGTCTGGATGTCCATCTGGCGTGCGGCATAGCGCACTGTCGCCCAGAGGTTGCCCACGGGGTCATAGCGGTTTTCCGTCAGGCCGTAGGCCGGATCCAGGGTGTAGCGCAGCCGCCCGGCCTCGTCGTAGAGATAGCGGGTGTGCCTGCCCAGCGGGTCGATGACGCGCGACAGGTGCCCCTGCTTGTCGTAGCTATAGCGGGTGGTCAGGCTAAGGCCGCCAGGGTCCACGGTCTCGACGGACTTGCGACCCAGGGCGTCGTAGCCATAGCTCGTGAGCACCCCCTTTGCATTCGTGCTGCTGAGCAACCGTCCGTCAGCGTCGTAGCTGTAGGCCGTGCTGAGCTTCAGCCCAGCACTGTCCTTCGTCACACGCTCAACCTGACCCTTGACGTCGAGCTGCGTGACGTCCGTCACCCCCAGCGGGTTGGTCACCAACAGCTGCCGGTGGACATCATCGTAGACCGTGGTCGTGGTGAGGTTCAGGCCCTCCGGATCCACACGCTGCTTCAGTACGCGATTCAGCGCGTCGTACTCATAGCGGGTCTGGCTCAGCAGCCCGCCGGCAGCGCTACGCACGCTGGCCAGTGCACTGCTGGCGGTGAACCCCGCGCTCAGGACGCTGTAGCGCAGCTGGGCACTGACATTTCCTGTCAGGTCATACAGCGTCTCGGTGAAGGCGCCGGCGCCGTCCAACTGGCCGACGCGCTGCCCCCGGGCGTTGTAGAAGTTCAGCAGCTTCTGGTCGCCGCTGGCATCGAGCGGCCGCATTTGGGCCAGCGACGTGGCGGCGCTCTGGGCCTGCGTCCACTGCTCCGCACCGAGCGCGAGAGCGCGCTGCACGTGGCTCACCAGTCGGGCCGCCCCGTCATACTGGCTTTGCGTCAGGCCGCCTGATGCATCCAGCTGGCCGATGCTGAGCCCGTCCTTGTCGTAGAAGGCCCGCAGGACGCGGTCCTTCGCACTGGCGCCTGGCGCCGCCTGCGCAAACGTGGGGGCCGCCCCCCACCCAACCGTCGAGACTGCATTGGCGTAACTGCGGCTGATCAGCAGCCGCCCGGCGGCGTCATAGGTGAACTCGCAGACACTGCCCTGGCCAGCGCCGCCCGCAGGGGTCACCACCTTGGCCAGGCGGCCTGCGCTGTCATAGATCGACCACTTCCTGCGATCCGCGCCGGCCGCGGCCGGGCGGATGTCCGCCAGGCGAAGCGCCGTGGGCTGGCCCGCGGCATCCACCAAGCGCGTCACGTCGACCTGGGCCGCGTAGTCCACCGTCTGCAGCAGCTGGCCCGCCTTGTTGTAGACAAACTCCGTCAACAGGCCCAGCGCATTGACCTCGGCCACCTTGCGGTCCGCCTCGTCGTAGAAGAACCACTGGCGCGCGCCGGTGGCGCTCTGGGTCATGCGCAGGCGGCTGTCAGCGTCGTAGAACTGGCGCATCTGCCCCAGGTCGGACTCGAGGGAGCTGCTAAGCTGCACGCAGACGGCGCGACCGAGCCTGTCATAGCTCGTCGTCGAGCGCAGCCCGGTTGCGGACAGGGCGACCAACTTGGCCCCGGCATCGTCATAAGTCGTGGTGCTGACCTGGTTCAGCGCATTGGTGCTGGTCAGCTGGCGGCCCAGGCCGTCATAGGTGTACTGCGTCGCGCCAAGCCGGGCGTCGAGGCTCTTGAGCAGCCGGCCCGCCGTGTCGTAGACGTACTGCGTCACGGCCTGGGTGCCATCCAGCACACCGTTGCCGTTGGCATCGACGGTGGCGTAGCTGGTCAGCGTCTGCAGCTGGCCGCGCCAGTCGTAGGCGCTGTCCAGGCGCTGGGTCCGGATGCGGTCCTGCCCGCTCACCCAGGTGTTCAGTTCCGCCTCGGTCGGCACGCTGTCGTAGTTCCGGCCGCCCAGGCTAAAGAGCCCGCCGGCATACTGGATGACGGCGGTGCGCAGGCCGTTGGCCCCATAGCGGTACTCCGTCACCCGGCCTTCGGCGCTGATCAGGTAGCGCAGGCGAACGCCGCTGGCGTCGTACACGCTGCGCGTGGCAGCGGTGGAGAGCGCAGGCTCGCCCTGCGTCGCCACCGTTTCGCTCACCAGCTGGTTCTGGGCATTGAAGACGCGCCGGACCACCTGCCCCGCCGCATCGGTCTGGCGCACAACATTGCCCCAGGCGTCATGCTCGAAACTGACGGCGCGGTTCTCCCCGTCCGTCACCCCGATCACGTCGCCGTTGGCGTTGTAGTCGAACCGCGTGGTGCTGCGCACCCCGCCCACGGCCGGCGCGTCCACCTGCACCAGGCGGCCCACGGTGTCGTACGTGTAGGTCGTGGTCTGCAGCAGGGCGTCCTGCACGGAGGTCTTGCGGTTGGCGGTGTCGTAGCTCAGGGTCGTCACGCCGCCCAAAGCGTCGGTGACGGTCTTGAGCCGGCCGCCCTCATAGGTGAAGCCCAGCGTGGCGCCGTCGCTCTGGACGATGCTGCTCACCCGCCGGCTGCTGCCCTCGTAGATATAGGTGGTGGTGAAAACGCGCCCGTCGTTGACGCTGTTGTCCTCCGGGCTGAGGTCGACGCTGACCGTGGCCAGGCGCCCGCTCGTGTCATAGCCGTAGCGCACCCGCGTCAGCGTCCGGTCCGCTGCGGACGCGGCACTGCTCTTGTAGGCCGTGCGGAGCTGGGTGAGCTGGCGGCTCGCGTTGTAGTCGTAGTAGGTGACTTCGCCGGCGGCCGTGCTCACACTGCTGAGCAGCCCATTGGCACCATAGCTCAGGCTCAGCGAGTTTTCGTCGCTGTCGCGGATGCTCAGCAGCTGGCCGCTGGCTCCGCCGTAGGTCTCGGCCAGGCCGCTGCTGCCATCGTTGAACGTCCAGGTGGCACTGCCGCTGTCATACCTGAGGCTGTCGAAGGCGCCGTCGCCGTCCGTGCTGATATAGCGGCTACGTCCCGCGTCCCAGCTGAAGCTGGCCTCGGAGCCATCCTCTGCGCGCCGGACGGCAACGGAACCTGCCGCGCCAATGCTGCCGCTGCTCAGGCGCACAGAACGCACCGGGCCATTCAGCCAGTTGTCGCCGTTGTCGTCGAGCAGTGCGCCTTGGCTGTTATAGGTGCGCAGGGATCCGGCGCCGAGCCCGCGTCCGACCAGCAGCTCGTCACGCCCCTGGATGACCAGATTGCCGCTGGCGGCATTGACATAGATCTGGTCGCCGAACCGGCCCATGCCGGGCGACCCCCAAGTTCCCTTGGAACCCAGCACTGCGCCGGACCCCAG
Source organism: Burkholderiaceae bacterium (assembly GCA_041905785.1). Taxonomy (GTDB): domain Bacteria; phylum Pseudomonadota; class Gammaproteobacteria; order Burkholderiales; family Burkholderiaceae_C; genus Roseateles_B. The sequence continues at coordinate 120,932 of JAYRKJ010000019.1, read as the reverse complement.
GTTCAGCCCCAGAGTCGATCCGCTGACGATTGCCACCATGCCGCTGCCCCCCAGGCGTGTTTCTGTGTTGCTGGGGCGCCTCGCATCCGCGATCCAGTAATCAGCCCCTCCCGGGTCAGTCAGCGCTGGCGATCGGCGGTTTAGTGGTTTTACTATTTGTTACATTCAGCGATTCCGGTGGACATGGCCTCTCAGCGTCGCTGCGGACCGCCCGCGGGCGCCCGGTGGTCATTGAAGGAGGGGGGCCGCCGTGAAGAGCGTCGCCACGGCCAGGCCCAACAGGCACAAGCCCATCAGCCCCGACAGCACGAGGCTTCCCCGCCCGCCTGGGCGCTGCCAGCGCCGTGATACCAGGCAAGCCAGCAGCACCGAGCCGTACACCACGACCTGATTGCCCGCGATGATGCTGCCCAGCAGCAACCCCTGGCTCGCCAGCCCGCGCTCCGTAGTGCGCAGGAAGCCGGGAAACACGGCCAGCATGAAGGCATAGGCCTTCGGATTGAGCAGGCAGTTGGCCATGCCGCTGAGGAAGATGCGGCCCGCGGGCTGCGGTGACGTTGGCACCCCCGTGCAAGCCGGCGCCGGGGCTGCATGCCAGCCCTGCCACGCGCCGCCCAGCATCTGCAGGCCGATCCAGGCCAGGTACAGCGCCCCGGCCCACAGCAGGATCTCGAACGCGCCCGGCAGCAGCATCAGCAAGGCGGACAGCCCGCTGAGGTTCAGGAGCACATGCACCATGCCGCCCGCCACGATGCCCCCCAGGGCCAGCAGACCCGCGCGAGCGCCAGACTGCAGGGCGTGGCCTGCGATATAGGCCATGTCCATGCCCGGCAGCACGATGATGCCCAGGGTCAGCAAAAAGAAAAGCCAGAGGCTGTGTGATGCGTCCATGCGCGAAGTTCCTTGAAGCTTGTCGGCACTGTAGAGGCGATACAGGACAGAATCAGCCCTCATTCGCACCCAGCTGCCCGCCATGCATCACCCCGCCCCCATCCGCTCCCGGGACAGCCGCCCAGCCGGCCGGCTGCTGAGCCTGTTGGAGCTGCTGCAGTCGCAACGTTTGCGCACCGGCCCTGAGCTGGCGGAGCTGCTGGACGTGGACGCGCGCACACTCAGGCGCTACATCGCCCAGCTGCAAGCCCTGGGCATTCCCATCCACAGCCAACGAGGCTGCGACGGCGGCTATGGGCTGCGACCGGGCTACAAGCTGCCGCCGATGATGTTCAGCGCGGACGAGGCCCTGGCCCTGGCCGTCGGCCTGCGTGCGGCGCGGGAGCTGGGCCTGCAGGGCGCGCTGCCCGCCATCGCCAGCACCCAGGCCAAGCTGGACCGCGTCATGCCGGAGGCCCTCAGGCAGCGGGTGCAGGCCGTCAACACCAGCGTTGCGCTGGACATCGGCCGCCCCGGCGCCCGCGGTTCTGCGGGGCGCGAACTGCTGGCGCTCAGCGCTGCGGCGGCTGCTGGCCAGCGCGTGGCGCTGAGCTATCGCGACCGCGAGGGCCGCGTCAGCCAGCGCGAGCTGCATCCCTACGGCATCGGCTACCGCGCTGGCCTCTGGTACCTGGTGGGCTGGTGCCGGCTGCGCATGGACCTGCGCAGCTTCCGCCTGGATCGCGTGGAAGATGTACGACCCCTGCCCGCCAGTTTTGCACGCCCGGAGGACTTTGACGTGCTGGACTACCTGGACAAGACGCTGGCCAGCCTGCCCCGCCGCCATGAGGTCGACGTGCTGCTGGGCGACGCGGGCGACCCGGCGCCCCCCATCGACCCCAGCCTGGGCGAGCCGCAGCCGCAGGCCGAGGGCTGGCGGCTGCTTGCCCAGGTGGATGACCTGGACTGGATGGCCCGCGAACTGGCGCGCCAGCCTTGCCGGGTGCGCGTTCTGGCGCCGCCGGCGCTGCGCCAGCGGCTGGCGGCCCATGCCCAGCGTTTGCTGACCGATTGCATGGGGTAGGCGAGCGTGCACTCACGCGTGGCCCCCCTTTTTCGGGCCGCCGTTCGTGACATCCGCCGCGCGACCTGTCAGGCCCTGCAATTGACGTTCCCCCTGGCCCGGCCCTACCTTGCCTGGCAGGAGACGGCCGCTTGCTGCCGGCTCCAAGGGAGTACACATCATGATCCAACTGGCCCATTTGCAGATTGGTACCCGGCTCAGCATCGCCTTTGCGCTGGTGATTTCATTGCTGCTGCTGATCCTCGGCGTCGCATACCAGGTGCTGTCGCGCAGCGGTCTGACCATGGAGCGCCTGGTCGACGACCGGTATGCCCAGATCGCCGTGAGCAACGACATCAAGGACGTGGGGGACAAGGGCATCATCACCGTCGGTCGCCTGCTGCTGACGCAGGACCCCGAGCGCACTCGCCAGTACATGAACGAGTACGCCGCACTGCGCACGCGCAACACCGAGAACTTCAAGAAGCTCGAAGGCCTGCTGAACAACGACACCAGCAAGGCGATCTTCAAGGAGCAGTCCGAAGCCCGCCAAGCCTATGGCGCCGCGCTGCGCAAGGTCTTCGAGCTGCTGGCCGCGCAGCAGCGCGACGAGGCCTTGAGCCTGTACCAGGGTGATCTCGTGGGCCTGCAGCTGCGCTACTACGCGCTGATCGACAAGATGGTCGAATACCAGGCCCGCAGCATGGCGGCCGACGTTCAGGCGGCCATGGACGACGCGCGCGGCGCCAGGCTGGAAATGGGCGCCATCACGCTGCTGGCCGTGCTCTTTGCCGCCGGCACGGCCGTGACGATCACGCGCTCCATCACGCGGCCCATTCGGCATGCCATCGAGCTGGCTGAATCCGTGGCGGCGGGCAACCTCACCTACCACCTGCGGGTGGAGCGCAAGGATGAGGTGGGACGCCTGATCGCCGCGCTGCAGCGCATGGTGGACAGCCTGCATCGCATCGTTTCCGAAGTGCGTTCCGGCGCCGACACCATCGCCAGCGCCGCCCTGCAGGTCGCCGATGGCAACCAGGACCTCTCGGCCCGCACCGAGCAGCAGGCCAGCGCCCTGCAGCAGACCGCCTCGGCCATGGAGCAGCTGACCTCGGCCGTCAAGCTCAGCGCCGACTCGGCCAGCCAGGCCGACCGCTCGGCCAACAGCGCCTCTTCCGTGGCCGTGCAGGGCGGACAGGTGGTGAGCGATGTCATCAGCACCATGAACCACATCTCCAACGCTTCCAAGCGCATCGTGGAAATCATCGGCGTGATCGATGGCATCGCCTTCCAGACCAACATCCTGGCGCTCAACGCGGCCGTCGAGGCGGCGCGGGCCGGCGAACATGGCCGCGGTTTTGCCGTCGTGGCCGCCGAGGTGCGCAGCCTGGCGCAGCGCAGCGCCGTGGCCGCGCGCGAGATCAAGAGCCTGATCGACAACTCCGTCGAGCAGGTGGACCAGGGCAGCCGCATGGTGGAGCAGGCCGGGCAGACCATGCGCCAGGTGGTGGACAGCATCCAGCAGGTCAGCGCCATCGTGGCCGACATCAGCCGCAGCAGCCGCGAGCAGAGCCTGGGCATCGAGCAGGTCAACGAGGCCATCTTGCAAATGGACGACAACACGCAGAAGAACGCGGCCATGGTGGAGCAGAGCACGGCCTCGGCCCGCTCCCTGCAGGACCAGGCGCATCAACTCAACGACGTGGTGCGGACCTTCGCGCTCTGAACGGCACCGGCAGCGCCCCTGACGCCACCCGGCACGGGGCCACGCAAAAACCATGAACACCGGGGAGCGGCCTTCGCTCCCTGAAGAGGGGAACCGCCATGTCATCCATGCTGCTGCTCGCCAACCCCGCCTGGGCGCGGCGCTGCCGATTCCATCTCGCCGCCGAGGCGCTCCAGGAGCGCGCCCTCCCCGCCGCCCCGCAGGCCGATCCCTTGCGTCTGCAGGCTTTCATCGAGTACGTCCGGCGCGAGGGCCACCGTCATGCCTCCCTGGACCCTTTGCAGGCGGCGGCGCCCCTGCCTGCCGAGGCCCTGCAGGCCCGCGCCTTCGGCCTGGAGCCGCAACAGCGCCTGGCCCCTGCCATGGCCGCGCAGTTCGGCTGCGAGGACGTGGCCGGCCTGCAGCGCCGCCTGCTGAAGCTTTACGCGGGCGCGCTGAGCCTGGACTGCTCCGCCGTGCGCGATCAGGCGCGGCGCGAGGGGCTGCAGTCCCTGTACGAAACGCCCGTACCTGTGCCCAGCCGCCAGCAGGCCCTGCAATGGTTGGAGCGGCTGATCGAGGTCCAGGCCTGGGAGCAGTTTCTTGAGCGTCGCCTGCCGCAGGAGAAGCGCTTCTCGCTGGCAGGCTGCGAGGGGCTGATCCTGCTGCTGGATGCGCTGTGCGAGCAGGCGGCGGCCCACGGCGTGCGCGCCGTGGAAATGGGCATGCCGCATCGCGGTCGCGTCGCCGTGCTGGCCTTGCTGATGCAGCAGCCGGTGCCCGACATCCTCGACGCCCTGGCGTCCGACAGCCGCCGCCCGCGGGCGGACCTGGCTTACCACCAGGGCGCCCAGACGGTGCGCAGCACCGCGCATGGCCCCCTGGCGATGCGGCTGGCCCCCAATCCATCGCACCTGCAAAGCATCCAGCCCGTCGTGCTGGGCCGCACGCGGGCCTGCCAGGACGCGCAAACGACGCTGCCACGGGCCCAGGGGGCCCTGGCGCTGCTGCTGCACGGCGACGCCGCCTTTGCCGGCCAGGGCATCGTCGGTGAAACGCTGCTGCTGTCACGGCATCCCGCCTATGAGGTCGGCGGCTGCGTGCATGTGCTGATCAACAACCAGGTCGGCTTCACCACGGCGCATCCCGCGGACCCATTGCGCCAGCGCTACGCCAGCGACGCCAGCCGCGTGATCGATGCACCAGTGCTGCGCGTGCGGGCCGATGCGCCCGAGCAGCTGGCGCGCGCGGCCCAACTGGCCCTGGCCTACCGCATGGCCTTCGCCGCGGACATCGTGATCGACCTCGTGGGCTTTCGCCGCCCGGGCCATTCCGAGCACGATCAGCCCATGCTGACCCGGCCGCAATTACAGCGCCTGGCAGCCGCTCAGCCCAGCGCCGCCGAGCAGTACGGGGCGGAGCTGGTGGCCCGCGGCCGCTGCGAGCCCTCGCAGTGGTTTGCACTGCGCTCGCAGGTGCCCATCAGCGCCATGGCACGCTTCGAACGCCTGGCCCGCGAGCCGCTTGGCACGGCCTCGCGCCCAGCGCCCCGCGGTGAGCCGCAGGCCCCCTTGCCCGCGCTGGACGCAGCGCGGCTGCAGTCGCTGGTCGTGCAACTCAGCGAAGCGCCGCAAGACTTCACCGTGCACGAGCAACTGAGCCGGCTGCACCAGCGCTGGCGCCAGTTGGCCTCGCAGGGTGCGGGCGCCGTGGACTGGTGTCTGGCCGAGAACCTGGCCTACGCCACCATTCTGGCAAGCGGCCAAGCCATCCGCTTGAGCGGCATGGACGTGGAGCGCGGCACTTTCATGCATCGACAGGCGGTCTGGCATGCGCAGGGCGAATGCATGGCCCGTCATGTGCCGCTGCAAGCGCTCGGGGCCGGCGCCGGCCACTTCGACCTCGTCAACTCGCCGCTGAGCGAAGCCGCCGTGCTGGGCTTCGAGTACGGCTACAGCCTGCGGCGCCCGGAGGTGCTGACGCTGTGGGAGGCCCAGTTCGGTGACTTCGTCAATGGTGCCCAGGTCTACCTGGACCAGTACATCGCCTCCGGCGAGGCCAAATGGGGCGAGTCCTCGTCACTTGCCCTGCTGCTGCCCCACGGCCACGAGGGCGTGGGCCCCGAGCACTCCAACGCCCACCTGGGCCGGCTGCTGCAGCTCTGCGCCGAGCGCAACCTGCGCCTGACCTGCCCTTCGGACAGCGCGCAATGGTTCCACCTGCTGCGCGAGCAGGCCCGCCACGTGCCGCGCAAGCCGCTGATCGTCTTCACGCCCAAGCAGCAGTTGCTGCAGGACCCCCTGAGCCACGCCCCCCTGGAGCAGCTGCTGGAGGGCGGCTTCCGTCCGCTGATCCGCGTGCTGACCGCCGCCAAGCGCTGCGAGCGCGTCTGGTTGTGCAGCGGCAAGCTGCGCCACGAGCTGGCGCGCGCGCTGCGCGAGGCGGGTGACCCGAACACCGCGCTGTGGAGCCTGGAGCAGCTCTATCCCGCGCCGAGCGAAGCCCTGCGCAGCGCCCTCGCCCGCCTGCCCGGGCTGCGCGAACTGACATGGGTGCAGGAAGAGCAGCTCGCGCAGGGCGCCTGGCCGGCGCTGCGCGACGTGCTGCAGGCGGTGTGCCCTCCGAAGGTGGCGCTGCGCTGCATCAGCAGGCCGGACCGGGCGGCAGGGCCCACTGCGTCACCACACCAGCACCGGATCGAACAACAAGCCCTGCTGACGCAAGCCCTGCAGCGCCTCTGATGCGAAGCGGCCCCATGGCCAGCGGCTATGGGCGCCATCAAGGCGATCAACTGGCCCCCTCCACAGGGGCTGCGGTAGATTGCTGCATCCCTGCAATCCGCCCAGTCCAACCCGGAGGAACCATGGCCAAAAAGCCCGCGTCTGCGACCCGTCTCAACATTGGCATCTCCGACAAGGATCGTGCCCTCATCGCTGCAGGTCTGTCCAAGCTGCTGGCCGACACCTACACGCTTTACCTGACCACGCACAACTTCCACTGGAACGTGACGGGACCGATGTTCAACTCGCTGCACGCGATGTTCATGGGCCAGTACACCGAGCTGTGGAATGCCGTGGACCCGATCGCCGAGCGCATCCGCTCCCTGGGCCATGTGGCGCCCGGCAGCTATGCCCAGTTCGCCAAGCTCAGCAGCCTGAAGGACGCCCCGGCCACGCCCCCCAAGGCGCTGGAGATGGTGCGCATCCTGCAAGAAGGCCACGAAGCCGTGGCTCGCACGGCCCGCAGCCTCTTCCCGGCCGTGGACAAGGCCTCCGACGAGCCCACCGCGGATCTGCTGACGCAGCGCATCACCGTGCACGAGCAGGCTGCGTGGATGCTCAGGAGCCTTCTCGAGGACTCCTGAAGTTCACGCCGGGCGACAGGCCGCGGGAGGCGACGGCGCCGACCCGCCGGCCGGCGGCCTCTATCATGCCGCCCGACATGAAGCACGCTGCACACGACGCCCCCACTGCTGCGATACGCGCCGGCCGCGCGGATGCATGCACCGAGCGGCCGGCCGCGGGCCTCCGCTGCCCGAACTGCCATGAGCCCTTCCCGCCGGTCCTGCCCCGCCATTGCGGCAACTGCGGGCAGGAGACAGCCCTGCGCATCCCGACCGTCGCCGACTTCATCCGCGAGTTCGGCGGCCATTACCTCAGCAGCGAGGGCGCCCTGTGGCGCACGCTGCGCCTGCTCTTCGTTCCTGCAGCGCTCACCCGCGCGTACATGGCGGGGAGACGGCGGCACTACCTGTTGCCGCTGCGCCTGTTCCTGAGCCTCGTCGTGACCAGCGTGCTCGTCGGGGACCTCACCGAGCCGCCAGCCCGGCGGGTCCAGAACTTCGGCGACGTGGTCGAGGGTGCGACCTACCTGGTCAGGATCTTCAACCTGCAGGTCGGCCAGCAGGACGGCCTCTTCGTCTGCGAAGGCGTGCCCGAGGAGCGCTGTGCGGCGCTGCGCCAGCGCTGGGAACGGGATCCGCAAGTCCTCAAGGAGCTCCGCCGCCAGCAGTCCGATGCCTGGGACCGGCGGGAATCGTGGCTGCTGCTTGCCATGACGCCGCTGTTGGCCGTGCTGATGGCCGGCGTGTACCGCGCGCGGCGCCAGGCCTTCGGCTTCCACATGGTGTGCTCCCTGCATTTGAACAGTGCCTGGCTGGCCCTGGTCACCCTGCATCAGCTCGCGCACGGAACGGCGCTCAGCACTCCGCTGGGAAACCTGCTGCTGGGGGTGGGCGCGCTGCTGGGCGTCGCCACGCTGCAGCGCCTGCACGGCGGTCGATGGTGGGCCACCGGGCTGCGGACCCTGGCGCTGTATGGCAGCTACGTGGCGATGCTTGGCCTGTTGATGGCCGGCGGGCTCTGGTGGGCGACACGCAGCAGCTTCTACTGAGCCGCGACGGGTCCACGCGCCCATGAAGGGAAGGGGGCCGCGCGCGCCTCTCGTCTTGTGCAATCGCCCAGTGGGCGGCGCAGATCAATGCACGCCCCGAGGCGCTCGCGATGGTGCGCATCCTCAGGAAGGCCCCGCGTCCCTGGCTCGAACCGCCCGCAGCCTCCTCGCCGGCTTGGACAATGCCTGCCATGCGCCCACCGCGGCCCTGCTGACGCAGCACATCACCGGGCACGCGCAGGCTGCGTGGAGGCGCGGGCGTCTGCAGGAAGCCACCTGCGCATCCCACCGACGGGAAGTCCGAAAACGGCGGAGCAGGTGCCCCGTCGGCGCGCCGCAATCGCCGGCTGAAGGCCCTGCCACGGGGCCGTCATCGCCTGGAGGCGGCATGGCCTGGCGGGATCAGATGATGGCGCCCACGCGCCTGCCCTGCTGCACGGGCGTGCAGTGCCGCGGATGCCGGTCCCCGCGCACGACCCCTATGGCCACGGCTCGTTGCTCCGTTTGGCGGCTTGATGATCCAACGCAAATGCGAATCATACGCATTGCCTGTTAAGATTGGCTCGCGCGGCCTTGCCGGGCCAGATCCTGTCTGAAGCCTCGGCGGACTTTGGCCAAGCCGTGCGCCCGGCTCTCCGACCGGCCTCGCGCCGCAGCGATGGCACCCGTTCTGGCGTCTGTTCCGCGCAGCGCAGCCAGGCCCTCCTCCTCACCCTCACGGAGCAACTCTTGAAGTCTCGAATCAATTCCGTCCCCGCTCGGCTGCTGACGCTCTCGACGCTGGCCCTGGCCACCGGCGCGGTGTTCGCACAGGCTGCGCCACCGACCAAGGCGCCCGACGCCGCCGGCGGGGGATACCAACTGCCCACGCTTCGCGTGGACGCCAAGCAGGGCAGCGACTACGCGCCAGCGGTGTCCAGCAGCGCCACCAAGACGGCCGCAGCCTTGCGCGACGTGCCGCAGGCCGTGAACGTGGTCTCTGAGGAATTGATCCGCGACCAGGCCGCGCACTCGCTGCAGGATGTGCTGCAGAACGTGCCCGGCGTGGGCATGAGCAGCGGCGACGGCCAGCGCGACCAGGTGACGATCCGCGGCTTCACCGCCATCGCCGACCAGTTCATCGACGGCATCCGCGACGACGCCCTCTACTTCCGCGACCTCTCCAACATCGAGCGCGTCGAGGTGATCAAGGGCCCGGCTGCGGTGCTCTACGGCCGCGGCTCCTCGGGCGGCCTCATCAACCGCGTGACAAAGAAGCCCCAAGCCGGCAGCTTCGGTGAACTGACGCTGAACCTCGGCAGCCACGATCTCAAGCGCATCGCGCTGGATGCCAACGTTCAGGCCGCCGACGGCGTTTCGCTGCGCGTCACCGGCGCTCATGAGGACTCGGGCAGCTATCGCGATCAGGGCTTCCTGCGGCGCACCGCCGTCGCGCCTTCGCTGGCCGCCAAGCTGGGTGCGAGCACCCAGCTGCTCGTGCAGGCCGAGCACGCGACGGACACGCGCATCACCGACTTCGGCATCCCCTCGCTCAACGGCCGGCCGGTCGATGTGGCGCCAAGCACCTACTACGGCTCGGGCAACGCGCGCCGCGACGACACGAGCAGCTCGCGGGTCTCGGCCCTCACCGTCACGCTTGACCACCGCTTCAGCGAGTCCTTGTCCCTGCACAACGTGACGCGCCGCTACAGCTACGACCTGGATCGCAAGAACACGCCGCCGAGCGGCACGGTCGACGCCGCGACGATGACCGTCAGCCGCAGCCGCGGCCTCGTGATGCGCGAGGAGGACGGCTGGTTCAACCAAACCGAACTCAGCTTGCGCCAGATGATGGCCGGCCTGCAGCACGACTGGCTGGCTGGCGTCGAGATCGGTCGGCAGAACAAGGATCAGAACTTCATCAGCCAGAACAACATCGATCGCGTGTCCCTGCTCAACCCGGGCGGCGTCGTGCCGCAAGCGTTCTCCGCGGCAACGCTGGCTGCGGCCAACCCGGCACACAGCGTGTTCGACGTGGTGGGCGTCTACCTGCAAGATCAGCTGACGCTGTCGCCGCAATGGAAAGCTCTGCTGGGCCTGCGCTACGACGTCTTCGACCAGTCGACCTCCCTGGTGCGCACCGGGGCATCACTGTCCCGCAAGGACAAGACCTGGAGCCCTCGGGCCGGTCTCGTGTGGCAGCCAAGCGCCTGGGCCTCGCACTACCTGTCGGTCAGCAAGTCCTACCAGCCTTCGGGCGAGAACTTCGCGCTGGCGGCCAACAACGCCAGCAACGACCCCGAGCAGACGCGCAACGTCGAGGTCGGCAGCAAGCTCGATCTCCTCGACGGTGCGCTGGCCGTGACCGCGTCGCTGTTCAACCTTGAGCGCACCGGCATCAAGACCAATGACCCGACCAACCCGAGCGTGCTGATCAATGTCGGCGAGCAGCGCACCCGGGGCCTTGAGCTGACGGCCAACGGCCACCTGCCCCATGGCTGGGCTGTGTCTGCCAGCTATGCCTACCTCGACGGCCGCATCACCCGCTCCAACGCCACCCAGGCGTCGCCACAGACGCCCGTCGTGCAGATCCCGCTGCAGGGCAAGCGGCCCAGTCTGACGCCGCGTCACTCGGCCTCGCTGTGGGCCGTCAAGCAGATGGACCATGGCTTCAGCGCCGGCGGCGGGCTGCGCTACTCGGCCGACCGCTACGCCTCGGCGAGCAACGCCGTCGTGCTGCCGGGCTATGTGACCGTGGACCTGGCCGCCTACTACCGTTCGCGCGCCGTCGACCTCGCGCTCAACCTGAAGAACGCCACCAACCGCCGCTACATCGTGTCGGGCCATGGCGCGAACGACAACCTGCTCGTGCCGGCTGCGCCGCGCGCGGTCGAGTTGTCGGCGACCTACCGCTTCTGAACGGGCACGCCTCGGCTTTCCCCGAACGGCGGCCCCTGCAGGAGGCCGGCAGAAATGACAAGAGGCCCCGCGGGGCCTCTTGTCCTGCTTGCGATGGCAAGGACGTCAAAGCACGGCCAGCAGGCCCGCCACGCCCAGGCCCAGGGCCGCGAGCGCGTCGCCTGCGATCAGCCCGCCGCCGACCAGCGAGGTCGAGCTCATGTCGGAAGGCAGTTCCTCCTCGCCCGGCTGCGGCTGGTGCTTGGGCGCGAAGGTGTTGATCGCGCTGGAGATCACGCCACCCGCGGCAAACCAGGCCGAAGTGCCCCAGTTCACGAAGCCGCCGAAGGACGAGGCATAGGGGCTGGGCAGGATCACCGCATCCAGCATGAAGTCCGTACCGAAGCCCAGGCGCGAGCCGGCGGCGAAGCGCTGGTAGGCGGCGTTGGACTTGATCCACTTGCGCAGGAACTCGGTCACCAGACCGATCGCGATGCCGATCAGGATGGCGTCGGTCTGGTAAGGCTTGGGATCGGTGAGGCTGCGCAGCGCACCGACGAACTTGTAGGTCATGGCCGAGGTCCACTGCGCGGGGGCCTGGTCCTTGCTCATCACGGTCTGATCCAGGTTCAGGACCGGATAGGCCGTCATGAAGAGCTTGGCGATGGCCACAGCCATCACGGCGCCCAGCAGCAAGCCCACGACCTGGAAGCGGAACTGCAGGGTTCGGTTGGAGCCCAGGCGCCAGCCGGTGGAGCGGTCCTGCTGCATGTCACCGGCCACGCTGGCCGAGACGAAGACCACCATGGCCGCCATCAGCGCCAGCATGGGGTCCTTCAGGCCCAGGCTGGCCAGCACCAGCACCGTGACCACGAAGGACGAGGAGATGGGATTGGAGTCCGTCAGGCCCAGCGAGATGCCGCAGACGATGACGAAGAGGTAGACCAGGGCCACGGCCAGCAGCATGAATCCCAGGGGCTCGTTGAAGAACTGCACGCCGCAGATCACGGTGGCGACGGTCCACACGCCGACCCAGGCCAGCAGGCGCGGCAGGCTGGCGCGCGGGCCGGTGCGCTGCTCCTCGGGCACGACCACGCGCTCGCCGGGCTGGGCCAGGCGGCGAATGACGCGGTAGAAGATCAGCGACAGATCGATGATGGCCGCGCCCAGAATCATGCCCAAGGCGATCAGGAAGGCGATCTTCCGGAAAGGGTCCCCTTCATGCAGCCAGCCGATGCTGATGAAGTAGGGCGTGAGCGTATCGAAGACGATGGCAGCCACGATGGCCGGGATGCCCACGCGGGCGCCCACGATCAGGCCGGCGCCGAAGGTGGAGGTGGACAGCTCGATGGCGCCCATCCAGGCGATCTTGGTGGCCGCGACCCCGCCGGCCAGGCCGACGCCCATGCCCCCGAACAGGCGGGACACCGACTGGCGCAGCAGCACCGGGTCCGTGAGCGCGCGCAGGATGTTGGCCACGGCCAGGCCTGAGGGGAAGGTCAGCTGCATGCGTTCGACCAGGATGGGCGTGTACAGCATGCCGATGCCGGCGGCCATCATGCTGATGCACAGCATGTACAGCACCAGCTGCCAGGCGGGCACCTCGGGCATGCCCATCCAGGTCATGGCCTGGATCAGCGTGCTCATGGCCATCATGCCGGCCACCGAGGCGGCGGTGGTCTGGATGTAGTTGGCGCCGTGGCGTCCCTCGGGGCCGTAGCCGTAGGTGATCACCGAGCCCAGGATCCCGGCCAGCACCTGGCCGCCCACGAAGAAGCCGATGGAGAAGTTCATGAAGGCAGCGGTGACGCCGCCCAACGGGCCCAGGATGAACATGCCGACGGCAGCCAGCAGGGCGTAGTAACCCCAGCTGCCGACAGGCGGCAGCCAGGCCCAGCGCCGGGTGTCGGGCTGGGAAAGGGTCGGGTGGGACATGGTGGATCCAGAGTAGAGATGGCCGGCACTGTAATCGCCATGTAAGCCCACCGCCATGGGTCTTTCACCCCCCGGCGCGCGCCCCGGACGACTGCTGATCTGCCTCAATGCCCGGCCCTGGCGCCCAACCTCACCTGGCCTGACTCAGCTTGCCTGATTCCGCTAGCCCGCCTCACCTTGCCTGACTCAGCTTGCCCGGCTCGCCGCCCGGACAGGGCGGCGAGCCGGGCTGGCAGAGCCGCGACACCCTCCCGGGCTGCCGCGGCTGCGCTCAGGGATAGCTCAAGCTCAGTGTGTAGCCCTGCGTCGTGCTGCTGCCCGAATAGGAGACCACCTTGATGTAGACCGTCTTGGCGCTGCTGCCATTGGCGTAGGTCACGCTTTCGCTGCTGGTGCTGCCTTCGGAAGCCACCAGGACCGTGCCGCTGCTGTTGACGATGTAGAGGTCATAGTCGGTCGTGGCGGGGCCGACCATGTCCACGCGCAGCTTCTTGCCAGCGGGCAGGCTGACTTTGAAGAAGTCCTTGTCCGTGCTGCTGCCCATGGTGCCCGTGATGGTCGTCTGCGTGCTGACCACGTTGGCCGAGGCGATGCTGCCGTTGGATTCGGTCTCCGCCAGGGTGCTGCCCGCATTGCTGACATTGAAGCTCACGCTGCTGGAGGCGCCGACGTTGCCGGCCGCGTCATAAGCGCGCGCCACGAGGCTGTGGCTGCCGTTGCTGAGCGTGGTGGAGTCCAGGGCCAGGCCGTAGGGGGCGCTGGCGTCGCTGCCCACCACATTGCCATCCACCACGAAGTCCACGCGACTCACGCCCACGTTGTCACTGGCCGTGGCCGACAGATTGATGGTGCCGGCCGTCCCGCTCACCGAGACGCTGGCCGTGGGCGGCGCGCTGTCCGTGCTGCCGCCGGGCGCCTGGGTGACCCAGACCGGCGCGGACCACAGGATCTTGCCGTCGTCCTGCGTGAGCTTGGCATAGTAGAAGTGCTCGCCATCGGCCGGCGTGATGGTGGCCGTCGCCGTGCTGGCCAGCAGGCTGACGGTGCCATTGCGCTTGGGCACGCCCTCGAAGATCTGCACGGAGGCTGCGCTGCGGCCGGCGCTGTTGGCAAAGCCGACGCTGAGCTTGAGCGGCCCGCTGTTGCTGAAGCGTTCGCCCATCAGGTGGCCGTTGGCCTGCAGCAGCAACTGCGAGTTCTTGTCCATGGTGGCGAACACGCGGCGCGCCTTCAGCGCCTCCAGGAAGGCGGTGCGCCCCAGCGGCGTGCCATTGGGAATCAGCACGGCGGTGCGGTTGGTGTAGGACTTGCCCCAGTTGGCGCAATGGTTGTCCTGGTTGCTGGCCGGCGCGACGTGAAAGCCGCGCTCCAGCAGCTTGTTGTAGGCGACCTCGTAGCTGCTGCGCCCGGTTTCGGTTTCGCTGGTGTTGTTGGAGAAGGCCGAGGTGTTGAGGATCTCGGCCAGCACCATCACCTCATCGCCATCCGCGCTGTAGGCCAGATCCGTGCCGTTGATGGCGAACTGCCCCGTCGCTTCGGGATGATTGAATTGTCCGATCAGACCCTGGCTGCGCATCACCCCGTAAAGGGCCGCGTAGTCGCTCTTGGCCACATAGCGGTCGCCAAACAGCTCGTTGCCGCTGCTGTATTCCCAGGCAAAGAGCTCGCTGCTGTTGAGGATGTTGAGATGGCCGCCGTTGCTGATGACGCCCCATTCCATGCCGTAGAGCGCCAGGAAGCCCGGGTTGGCCGCGCTGAAGTCGTTGGCGGCGCTGAGGCCCGCCTGGTAGCGGCTGCGCGCCGCGCTGGCGCTGCCAGCGGTGTTGGTGCCGGAAGAACCGTCGAAGTAATGGTTGTGCTCCGAGGTCATCAAGGCATCCAGGCCTGCGGCGCGGCCATAGGCGTAGGCATCGGTCGGGCCGTAGGCACCGGTCTGCGCGGATTGCGAGGAGCTGCAGGTGCTGACCTCACCGCCGCCGTCGGAATCGTTTGTCTGGCTGTGCAGATTGGCGTAGTAGACCGTGTAGGGCAGAGACCCGGTCGCGGCGACCGACTGGATGCGCGCGCGCTGCGGCCCACCGGCCTCCAGGGCGGTGCGCAGCGGGGCGAACGCAGGCATCTGCGGGCCGGACGGGCGCCCCACCTGGAAGGACCAGCGCTGCTGCACCTCGTGCCCCTGCGTCTGCGACCACAGGGCGGCCCGACGCGCGTCTCCGGAAGCGGGCAGCGAATCCACCGCGGCCGCAGCCAGTGTCACGGCACTCAGTTGCGCTTCATAGTTGCCCACGGGCAAGACCTGACCCTTTTCGTCCCGACCATCCCAGGCTTGCACCACGCTCATGGGATGGCCGTCCCAGACGGCCTCGCCCGTCAGCGTTCGCAGCGGCTGTTGGCGCTCGTTGACGAGCGTCACCTGCCAGGCGAAACGCTGGCCCTTGCTCATGCCCGGATAGTTGAGCGACACCGTCAGCTCACGGGCGGCCTGCCCGTTGGCCGTGCGGAACGGCACATGCAGCGCGGCGTCGAATTCATGGTGATCCGGGAACTTGGCCGCCGGATTCACCAGACCGGTGGTCTCGGCCGGCGCGGCCGCCAGCGGCGCATTGCTGCCGGGTGGCTCGCCAGAGCAAGCGGCCAGCAGGCTGGTCGCCAAGGCCAGCGGCAGCAGCGCGGCAGCATTGAAGTGAACAAGTTGGGGGCGCAAAAGTTTGTGCAAAGGTTTGCGCAAAGGTTTGCGCATCAGGGCGACCGTGATCTCAGAGACAGACTTCATGGGGACCGAGCCTTCCGTTGTTGTCGTTGGGGGCGCCGGCGTCCTCGGCGCCAGCGGGCCGCACTGTGCGTGCAGCGCACGACGGGGTCAATGCGGGTTTGCGACGCCGGGCCTTTCATCAGCCCGTCAGAAAGCGGCACGGGGTCAGGTCTGATGTGGGCGCCCTGCGTCGTTTCCCTGCATCATTCGTCTCCAATTTCACGGTCTGCCGCTGCAATGAGGGACGAATCGCTGCAAACGTGGTTTTGCGCGCACACCGCACGCTAGCGGACGCCCCGGGCTCACTGGCATCATGGAAAACACCAAGCTCTTGCAAGGGGTTCGCCATGGGATCACGGTCTGCGGCACAAGGCAGCGCGCTCGCCTCGCTTCTTCTCCTGGCCAGCCTGAGCGGCGCGGCGCGAGCAGACGACGGGCTGAACATCACCGGTTTTGCCACGGTGGGACTGGGCAAGGCCATTTCGGGCGCCGATCAGTCGAACTATGAGTTCCAGTGCCCCTGCTACATCGCCAACTACCCCGATGTGGGCGTGTACCGCAACAGCTGGTCGCTCAAGCCCGACACCCGCGCCGGCCTGCAGGCCACCTACAAGCTCGGTCAGCAGTTCTCGATGACGGGCCAGGTGACCGCCAATGCCTCGGCCAACAAGCCGGCCGTGGACTGGCTGTACGCCTCCTGGAACCTCAGCGACAGCCTGACCCTGCAGGCCGGCCGCAAGCGCCTGCCGCTGTTCGGCTATTCCGACTTCTTCCAGGTGGGTTACGCCTACCCCTGGGTGCGCCCGCCGGGCGACCTCTACGGCTGGCAGATCGTGGCCTACAACGGTGCCAATCTGCTGTACCGCAAGAACTTCAGCGGACTGGCCGTCACGGCCAACGTCTGGGCCGGCCGCGAGACGGACAAGGACAACCAGATGCTGGGCCGCGTTTACTACGGTGACCGCGTCGACGAGACCTGGCGCAGCATCCTGGGCGGCTATGTCGAACTCGGCATGGACTGGGGCACGGCGCGCTTCGTGATGATGACGAACAAGGTCGACCGCTGGGTGGGGACAGGCGCTGGACGCACCGTCAACAAGGATGGGGTCAAGCAGCAGTTCTATGGGCTCACCTTCAACGTAGACCACAAGGACGTGGTGGTGCGCACCGAGTTCAACCGCTTCGTGCGGCCGGATGCGCCCAAGGACATCTACAACGTCTTCTTCGTCGGCGCCGGCTACCGCTTCGGCGACTGGCTGCCGATGCTGACCTACTCGCGCTTCACCGAGGACTACAAGGACGACCCCACCGCCAACGAGAAGCACAACACCTGGGCCGCGACCCTGCGCTGGGACTTCCGCGAAGACATGGCGCTGAAGCTGGAGTACGACGTCTTCAAGGACCGCTCGGCCTTCCCCTTCGTGGGCAACTCCAAGGCGATCACCGTGTCGCTGGACTACGTGTTCTGAGGAGGCGGTATGAAGCTCAGCCTGCATTCATGCATCCCGCTCGCCGGCCTGGTGCTCGCCACCCTCGCTCATGCGGAGCCCGTGGTCGTCGCCAACCCAGCGCTGGCGGGCAAACCCACGGTGGACGAAGTCCGGGCCGTGTTCCTGGGGCAGACCAACAGCCTGTCCGGCGGCGGCAACGTCCAGGTGGGCATGCCCAAGTCCGGCAAGCTGCGCGAGGACTTCGTGCTCGGCTATGTCGGCAAGAACGAGAAGCAGTACAAGGCCATCTGGACCCAGCTCATCTTCACCGGCCGCGCCCAGGAGCCCAAGCAGTTCGAA
Organism: Burkholderiaceae bacterium; assembly: GCA_041905785.1. Lineage (GTDB taxonomy): Bacteria > Pseudomonadota > Gammaproteobacteria > Burkholderiales > Burkholderiaceae_C > Roseateles_B. The sequence goes on along the minus strand of JAYRKJ010000019.1, from coordinate 103,548 downwards.
AGCGAGGACGAGCTCAAGAAATGGGTGGCCGGCACGCCCAACGCGGTGGGCATCCTTGACAGCGCCAAGGTGGACGGCAGCGTGAAGGTAATCGGGGTCAAGTGAGGGGCGCGGCCCGCGGGGCAGGCCTGCGATAATCACCGGCTTTTCCGCCCAGGCCACAAGCGCGCTTGCCGCCGCTGCATCCCCATCCATGTCCACCGAGCTGTCCTCCCGCATCGAGACCGAGGTGCGCCGCCGCCGCACCTTCGCCATCATTTCCCACCCTGACGCGGGCAAGACCACGCTGACGGAAAAGCTGCTGCTGTTCTCGGGCGCGATCCAGATCGCCGGCTCGGTGAAGGCACGCAAGGCCAGCCGGCACGCAACCTCGGACTGGATGGAGATCGAGAAGCAGCGCGGCATCTCGGTGGCCTCCTCGGTGATGCAGATGGAGTACCGCGACTGCGTCATCAACCTCTTGGACACCCCGGGCCACCAGGACTTCTCCGAAGACACCTACCGCGTGCTGACCGCCGTGGACGCGGCGCTGATGGTGATCGACGCCGCTAACGGCGTGGAGCCGCAGACACGCCGCCTGCTGCAGGTCTGCCGCGCCCGCAACACGCCCATCCTCACCTTCGTCAACAAGATGGACCGCGAGGTGCAGGAGCCGCTGGCCTTGCTGGACGAGATCGAGCGCGAGCTGGGCATGAGCGTGGTGCCCTTCACCTGGCCGGTGGGCATGGGCAAGCAGTTCCATGGCGTGATGGACCTGCGCCAGCAGCGCATGCGCGTCTTCGCTCCCGGCGAGGACCGCGTGGCCGGTGACGAGGAAGTGCTGGAAGGCCTGGACAACCCGGCCTACGCCCAGCGCTTCGGCATGCAGTACGACAATGCCCAGGGCGAGATCGAGCTGGTCCGCGAAGCAGCGCCGGAGTTCGACCTGGAGCAGTTCCTGACGGGCAGACAGACGCCCATGTTCTTCGGCTCTGCGGTGAACAACTTCGGCGTTCAGGAGGTGCTGGACGCCCTGGTCGAACTGGCTCCTGCGCCGGGCGAGCGCGCCGCGATGCAACGCGTGGTCCAACCCGCGGAGCCCAAGTTCAGCGGCGTGGTCTTCAAGATCCAGGCCAATATGGACCCGGCCCATCGCGACCGCATCGCCTTCCTGCGCGTGGCTTCGGGCCATTTCGAGCGCGGCATGCGGCTCAAGGTCGTGCGCTCGGGCAAGGAGCTGCGCCCCAACACGGTGGTCAGCTTCCTCTCGCAGCGCCGCGAGCTGCTGGACGAGGCCTTTGCCGGCGACATCATCGGCATTCCCAACCACGGCGTGCTGCAGCTGGGCGACACCATCACCGAAGGCGAGGCTCTGCAGTTCACCGGCCTGCCCTTCTTCGCGCCGGAAATGTTCCGCTCGGTGGAAGTGGCCGACCCGCTCAAGACCAAGCAGCTCAAGGCTGGCCTGCAGCAGCTGGGCGAGGAAGGCGCGATCCAGGTCTTCCGCCCCGTGGCCGGCAGCGTGCTGCTGCTGGGTGCCGTGGGCCAGCTGCAGTTCGAGGTGGTGGCGCACCGCCTGGAGCACGAATACGGTGTCAAGGCGCGCATCACGGCGAGCCGCTTCCAGGTGGCGCGCTGGGTCACCTGCGACGATGAGGCCGAGCTCAAGCGCTTCATCAACGCCAACGACTTCCGCATGGCCTATGACGCCGTCGACGCGCCCACCGTGCTGGTGGAATACGCGCCCGAGCTGCGCGCCATCGAGGCCAACTGGCCCAAGATCAAGTTCCACGCCCTGCGCGAGCACGCCGGCCTGGTCTTCCAGCAGCGGCTGGACGGCTGAGGATCGGCCACGGTCAGCGACCGGGCCTGGTCCCGGCCTGGGCCGGGCGAGTGCTGGACAAGTGCCGCCTGGCGGCGCAGCACCCTCCGGAGCGCCCGCCCGTCAGAAGTGCCAGATGCCTTGCAGGCTCAGCGACGTGGCCTTGGTGCGCGTAAGGTGCTGGAGGTCCAGGCGCAGGCTCAGTGAAGGCCAGGGTTCGTAGGCCAGGCCACCACCCAACCCTGCCTCGACGCGCCTGTAGTGGCCGTACTGACCGTTGGCAAAGGTCTCGATGCTCGACTGGCCCAGGCCCAGACGGCCGTAGTAGCTGAAATCGCCTGACAGTGGCCGCTGGTACAGGGCATAGGCGCCGACATGGCGCTTCAGCGTCTCGCATCGGTTCTTGGCCGGGTCACCAAATACGTCGCCCAGAAAGGCGAAGGTGCAAGAAAAGCCCCCTGCGACCGTGAGTTCGGCGCTCCATTCCTTGTCGAAGCGGTAGCCCGCCACGTAGCCCAGGTAGCCATCGCTGTGGCCCTGAAGCAGGTCGGCCTTTTGCATGCTCCCGAACTGCAGACCCAGATACACGCCAGGGTTCTTGGCGGCTTCATCCGCCTGTGCTCCTGCGGCCCAGCCCATCAATGCGGCCAGCAGTGCGGCAGCCCACGGTTTGCTCGTCATCGTCAATGCCTCCCTCTTGTTGCATGGAGCGCGAAGAATAACCAGCCAAAACCGTGCCTCCCCCACCATGACGGGCGCCAATCGCACAGTCACCCATAGGCGAAGGGCTGCGCTGAACGAGCACATCGCCTGGCCCAGGCAAGCCCTGAGCCTGCACCCGCCAGGCATCTGGCACAGTGGCCGCCATCGCGCACAAGAGGGATGGCATGAGCAAGAACCGTCGATGGCCGGGCCGCCTGGCCGCGTTGTGCCTGCTGGGTCTGGCCCAGGCCCTCAGCGCTCAGGGCCTGGCAACCCAGGAACTCCCCAGGACCGTGCAGGACTGGCAAGCCTGGGCCTGGCAGGGTCAGGGCCAGCGGCGCTGCCCGCCGCCGCACAACCAGCAAGGCGAGGCGAGCTGCCTCTGGCCGGCGGAACTGAAGCTGCAGGCGGATCAGCAGGGCGCGCGCTTCCAGTACGAGGTCCACGTGATGGGCGCGCCGGCCCGGGTCACGCTGCCGGGCGAGACCGCGCATTGGCCGCAGGACGTCACGGACCAGGGCAAGGCCGTGCCCCTGGTGGCGTTGAACGAGTTGCCCACGGCGCTGCTGGACCCAGGCCCGCATGTGATCGAGGGCCGGATCCCCTGGGCCAGGATGCCTCAGGATCTGCCCCTGCCGGCCGGCCTCGCCAGCCTGCAATTCAGCCTGGACGGCCAGCGGCAGGAACGCTGGGTCGGCGAGGATGGCCGGCTCTGGCTGCGCGGGTCGCCCCAGCAGGCGGCCGGCGGTGAAAGCCTCCAGATCAAGACCGTGAGGCTGCTGGACGACGCGGTTCCCATGGGGCTGCGCACGCGCTATCAGCTGATCGTCGCCGGCAAGTCGCGCGAGCTGAGCCTGCCACATGCGGTGCTTCCCGACTGGCTGCCCAGCGAGCTGAACAGCCCGCTGCCCGCCCGCCTGCAGCCCGACGGCAGCCTGCGCGTCCAGGCCCGGCCAGGTGCCTGGTTCGTGGAAGTCGCCAGCCGGCGCATGCAGTCCCTCACCGAGCTGAAGCTGCCCGAGGGCACGGCCAGCGAGGAAGAGACCTGGCTCGTGCAGAGCCACCCAGAGCTGCGAGTGATCAGCGTGCAGGGGGCACCCGCCGTCGACCCCAAGCAGCTGGAAATGCCCGAGCCCTGGCGCCAGCTGCCGGCCTACCGCTTGCGCCCGGGCGAAAGTCTGCAACTGCAGGTCAGCCGGCGCGGCATGGCCGAGGCTGCGGCGGACGAGATCCGCATGCAACGCAAGCTTTGGCTGGACTTCGACGGCCAGGGCTACACCCTCCAGGACCAGTTGGTCGGCCAGTTCAAGCGCTCCACCCGCCTGGAGATGTCCCTGCCCGGCCAGTTGGGACGGGCCAGCGTGAACGGCCAAGACCAGGCCATCACACGCCTGGCGCCCGGGGGTCCGCTGGGCGTGGAAATTCGGCACAGCGACAGTGCGCCGCCTGGCGGGTTCAGCGCCGACAGCCGCATCGACGGCGCGCTGCGCAGCCTGCCCGTCAGCGGCTGGTCGGCCAGCACCCAGGCCGTGCAGACACAGCTGCAGCTGCCGCCGGGCTGGCAGCTCATCCATGCCCGGGGTGTCGACAGCGTTCAAGGCAGCTGGGTCTCGGCCTGGACCTTGTGGGACCTGTTCTTCCTGATGCTGGCCATCGCAGCGGCCACCCGCCTCGTCCATTGGCGGCTGGGCCTGCTGCTGGGCCTGGGATTGGCGCTGGGCTGGCACCTCGCCGGCGCGCCCTCCGCTGCGCTGTGGCTCGTCCTGCTGGCTCTGCTCGCCCTGGAGCAGCAGCTGCCTGCCACGCCACGCCTGCACCAGCTCCTGCGTCAGGCCCGCCTGGCCTGCGCGCTGTTGCTGGGCCTGCTGCTGCTGCCCTTTGCCGTGCAGCAGCTGCGCTTGAGTCTGCATCCTGCGCTGGAGGATCTGGGCAGCCCTCTCCCTCCGCAGAACTTCGAACGCTCGGCGGCAGCGCCCACCGACGCCGCACCGGCCGCACCCTTCATCCCGCCGCAGGAAGGACACCTCGCCGAACGCCCGCCCCAGCGCGCCAAGGTGGCCTACAGCTCGCCCGTCAGCGAAGCCCTGCGCCAGCAGGACCCCGGCCTGCGCGTACAGACCGGTCCGGGCCTGCCCTCCTGGCACTGGCGTGCCGTCCGCCTGGCCTGGGATGGCCCGGTGGCGCCCCAGCAGCAATTCCAGCTGTGGCTGATGCCGCCCTGGCTGACCGCGCTGGGCCTGCGCCTGGGCAGCGTGGTGCTGTTGGTACTGGCCCTGCTGAACCTGCTGCGCGCCGGCGAGCGGCCCCCTGGCCCCGGCACCGCTGCGGCCGGTCGCGCGGCTGCTCCCTCGGGCTGGCGCCGCTGGCTTCGCCCCAGGTCGGCCCCGCTGGCCTTGGTGCTGGCCCTGGCAGGCGGCCTGCAGCCACCGCGGGGGGGGGCCGCCGACGGCGACGCGCGGCCGGAGTCCACCCTGGCCTGGCCGACCGAGGCCCAGCTGGAGCAGTTGCGCCAGAAGACGCACCCCGCCCCCGCCTGCCTGCCCCATTGCGCCGAGTACGCCCGGGCCTGGCTCAGTGCGCGCGGCAGCACCGTGCAATTGCGCCTGGAGCTCCACGCCCAGGCCGAAGTGGCCGTGCCCCTGCCCGGTCAGGGCAGCCATTGGCGCCCCGCCCGCATCAGCGTGGACGGCCGCACGGCGCGCACGCGGCGTGATGCGGACGGCGCCTTGTGGCTGGCAGCCGCGCCCGGAGTCAACAGGGTCGTGCTGGAAAGCGATGTCGGCAGCAGCGACAGCGTGGACATCGCCCTGCCCCTGCCTCTGCGCGCTTTGCACAGCGAGCTGCAAGGCTGGCAGCTCGGCGGCCTGGATGCCCGCGGCCTGCCCCAGGGTGCCTTGATCCTCAGCCGCGAGCCGGACCGCCAGCGCGGCGCGGCACCAAGCGGCGCGGCCAGCGACAACCTCGCGCCCCTGGTGCGCATCGAACGCCAGCTGGACCTGGACCTCAGCTGGCAGGTCCGCACCCATATCAGCCGGCTGACGCCCGATCGGGCACCGGTGCGCGTGCAGTTCGCCCTGCTTCCGCAGGAGAGCCTGGATGACGCCGCCGTCAAGGTGGCGGATGGCGTGGCCGAAGTCCAGTTGGGTGCTGAAGAGGAGCTCGTGCTGCTGAGCCGCCTGCCCGTCCAGGCCGGCTTGCAGCTCAAGGCGCTGGAGCGCCCGCAGCAGGTGGAGGCCTGGTCGCTGGCCGTGTCGCCGCAATGGCATGTGCAGTTCGAGGGCCTGGCCCCCTCCGCCCATCATCAGCAGGGTCAATGGCAACCGCAGTGGCAGCCCTGGCCTGGCGAGCAGCTGAGGCTGCGGATCCAGCGGCCGGCGGGCGCGGCCGGCCAGATCTTGACGCTGGATGGCCTCGCCACCGACATCAGCCCAGGCCGGCAGGCCACGGACTACGCTGTCACGCTGCGCCTGCGCAGCAGCCTGGGCGGCGACCAGGCCCTGCAGCTGCCAACCGGGGCCGAGCTCCTGAGCCTTCGCATGGACGGACGCGAGCTGCCCTTGCTGCAACAGGCCGGCCGGGTGCCGCTGCCCCTCACGCCGGGCTCGCACCGCGTCGACCTTCGCTGGCGCGAACCCAGCGGCCTGGGCACCAGCTTTCACAGCAGCACGCTGGGTCTGCCGGCCAGCGGGGTCAACGAACGCGTGACCCTGCAGGTGCCGGGCGATCGCATCGCCCTCTGGGTTCGCGGCCCGCTGCTGGGGCCGGCCGTGCAGTTTTGGGGCGTCCTGATCGTGCTGGGCCTGCTGGCCTGGCTGCTGCGACGCGTGCCCGACCTGCCGCTGTCCACCACGGGCACCGTGCTGCTGGGCCTGGGCCTGGCGCCCACCGGCCTGTGGGGCCTGCCCTTCTTCGTGGCCTGGTTGCTGCTGCTGCGCCAGCGTCCGCGCTGGCGGGCCCGCCCGGGCCGCCGGAGCCACAACGCCTTGCAGCTGCTGCTGGCGCTGGGTTCACTGCTCGCGCTGGCCGTGCTGCTCAACGCGCTGCGCGTGGGCCTGCTGGGTTATCCAGACCTGATGGTGGTCGGCCCGGATTCCCACGCCCACCAGCTCCAGTGGTACGCCGACCGCTACACCAGCCAATCCAGCAGCGTGCAGCTGTTGAGCATGCCGCTGTGGATCTACAGGCTGCTGATGCTGGCCTGGGCGCTGTGGCTGGCGCTGACCCTGCTGGGCGTGCTGCGCTGGGCCTGGGCGCACTTCAGCCAGGACGGCCTGTGGCAGACGGCCATCAAGCCCGAGCAGCCGGCGGCCGAAGCCGGGGCGCCCCCGGCCATGCCATGACGCCAAGCGCCGCGCAGGCCGGCCTGGCCGGTGGCCGGAGGCGATGGACGCCCTGGCCCTAGGCCGAGCCCTTCAGTCCGCCTTCCAGTCCTGCTGCCCGTAGCGGGACAGGATGCGGGCCAGGCGCCTGCTGCGGCGCAACTCGGCAATGCCTTGGTCGAATTGCTCGACCAGCTGGGCGGCATTGGGCAAGCGTGGGCTGAATCCCACATAGACCGGCGAGGCCTGCTGGCAGCCGGCTTCGCGGATCTTGTCCTGCAGTTGCAGTTGCTGGATCAGCATGTGCATCACGGCGGCGCTCTCGATGACGCCATCGAGGCGTCCGCGCGCCAGGTTGCGCGCATTCACCTCGGCAGGATTGGCCCCGCGCGTCATCACGATCTTGTGCTTGTTCTCGGGGCGCGACAGCCATTCACCCATCGCGAACTCGTACTCGTAGCCCGACACGATGGCCACCTGCCCCAGCGCATCCAGGTCCGAGGCATGGCTGAAGCGCAAGGGGTTGCCCGCCGCCACGTAGAGGCAGTCCATGGGCTCGCCGACCGACTCATGGCCGATCAACAGGCCCAGGCGCTGCGCCTGCTCGCGCGTCAACTCCAGGGCCATGGCCGCCTGCCCCTCGCGCACCTGCTGCAAGGCGCGGTCCCAGGGCACGATCTGGTACTTGAGCTGCCAGGCCGGTGGCGGGAAGATTTCGCGCAGCATCTCCACCACATAGCCCGGCTTGTCGCTGTCGGGCTGGCAGTTGTAGGGGCACCAGGGATCGGACAGGGCCAGCAAGGTCTGGCCCGTGCCCGCCGCAGAGCCAGGAGGATGGGATTGCGCCCAGGCCCCGGACGCCCCGCCCAGCAAGACCGCCAGCACCCAGACCCAAGGCCCAACCGCACGCAGGTTCAAGAGCATCTCCTCGGTCGAACTCAGCCGACGCTGCTGTCCCATTCTTGATGAGCGGGCCCCAGCAGGCAAGCCCGCGGCACACCGTCGATGCCCGGGCTTGGCCAGCGCCGCCGGGCAGCGGCGGCCCCGCTCATATGGATCAGTGCCAGGGAGCAGTGCCAGGGATCAGAACTTGGTCGAGTAGTTTGCAGGCAGCCAGGTGTAGCCCTTGCCATCGGCGCGCAGCTTGCCGATGCCGGGGAAGCTCACATGCGCCACGGCGACGTAGTAGCCCTTGGCGGCGGCCTCGGCATAGGCCTTCTTGCGCTGCGGCGCGGCGGCCTTGGAGTCGGTGTCGAACTGGATGGTCACGGACGGATCCGGGAACTGCACCGCCGCCACGTGCATCAGGTCGCCCCAAAAGGCCATCTGCTGACCCTGGCTCTCGATCACATAGATGCTGTGTCCCGGCGTGTGGCCCGGCGTCGGCACGGCCCGGATGCCCGGCATCAGTTCGGTGGGTCCGTTGAAGGGCTTGAAGCGGCCGGCCTCCACATAGGGCTTCAGCGAGAGCTGCGCGCCTTGAAAGCCGCCCTTGGCCGCGGCCGGGGCCTGCTCCATGCGCTCCTGGCTGAGCCAGTAGTCGGCCTCATGCTGCTCGGCGCGCACGATGGCGTTGGGGAAGGCGGCCTTGCCATCCGCGGTCAGGCCGCCAACGTGGTCGCCATGGAAATGCGTGATGTAGATCTCGTCGACCTGTTCCGGCTGATAGCCCGCGGCCTTCAGATGGGCCATCAGCCGACCCAGCGTGGGGCCGAAGAGGCTGGCGGCGCCGGTGTCGATCAGCACCAGCTTGCTGCCGGTGTTGACCAGGAAGGCATTGACCGAGGTCTCCAGCGGCGTCTTCAGGTAAGCGCGGCTCAGGGACTTTTCGACCTGGCCGGCCTTGACGCCGGTCAGCAGCTTGTCCACCGGCAGGTCCAGGGTGCCGTCATTCAGCGCGGTGACCTCGAAGGTCCCCAAGGCCAGGCGGTAGTAGCCCGGAGCCTGGCTCTTCTGCTGAGGCGCTGCGGCCCAGGCCGGCAGGGTCAGGCACAGCGCGGCGCCCAGGCCGGCACAGAGGCGTGACAGGTGCAAGGTGGATGCGCGAGCGGTCATGGAATCCTCCAGGATGTGTGGGGAGCCCAGCATAGCGGCTGCCGAGTACAGCCCGCACGCCGGGGGCATTGGGCGGCACCGGACCGGGCGACAATGCCCGCATGAGTTCTGCCGCCCCCACCCGACTGAGCCTCTACCTGAACCTGGTCCGCTGGGATCGGCCCGCCGGCTGGCTGCTGCTGTTGTGGCCCACGCTGGCCGCGCTGTGGATGGCGGCCGACGGCTTCCCGGGCTGGCACCTGCTGGTGGTATTCGTGGCCGGGACCATCCTGATGCGTTCGGCGGGTTGCTGCGTCAACGATGTGGCCGACCGCGAATTCGACAAGCACGTCAAGCGCACGGCCCAGCGCCCGGTCACCAGCGGTGCGGTCTCGGTGAAGGAGGCGCTGGCCGTCGGCGCCGTGCTGGCCCTGGCGGCCTTCGGCCTGGTGCTGACGACGAATGCGCCCACCATCCTGCTGTCCTTCGCCGCCCTGGCCGTGACCCTGCTCTACCCCTATGCCAAGCGCGTGCTCAACATGCCGCAGGCCGTGCTGGGTGTGGCCTTCAGCTTCGGGATTCCGATGGCCTTCGCCGCGGCCCTGGGCGGCAGCGAATGGAGCCTGGCGGCCATCAACGCCGCCGTGCCCCGCTCGGCCTGGGCCCTGCTGGCGGCGAACCTGTTTTGGGTGCTGGCCTACGACACCGAGTACGCGATGGTCGACCGCGACGACGACCTCAAGATCGGCATCAAGACCAGCGCCATCACCCTGGGCCGATTCGACGTGCTCGGCGTGATGGCTTTTTACGCCGTCTTCCTGGCCGCCTGGGCCTTCCTCGGCTTGCGTCTGGGCCTGGGAAAGCCCTTTCTGGCAGGCCTGGCGGTGGCGGCGGCCCAGGTCGGCTGGCATTACACACTGATCCGCGACCGCAGCCGCGAGGGCTGCTTCCGGGCCTTCCGCGCCAACCACTGGGTAGGCTTTGCGATCTTCGCCGGCACGGTGGCCGACCTCAGCCTGCGCTGAGGTCCGCGTCCGCCCCGGTCTTCAGTCGAACACCGACTGCAGCACCGCCGCCACCACGAGGCTGGTGACGGCGACCAGGACCAGGTCCCGGCCCACCACCTGCCATTCGTAGCCGGGGTACTGGGGCAGGCGCTGTTGCAGAGCCGGAGGTGGGAGGCGCTTGGCAATGCCCGGCGGCAGCGGCTTGCCGCGGGCCAGGTTCTTGCGGATGCCCGGCGGCAGGTCGGCATAACGCTCGCGCACGCCGGCCTCGCGCACCCAGAGGCGGGCGTCCCCCACGCTGATGTTGACGCTGACCAGGCCGCCGGCGTCACCACGCACGCTCACATTCGCGCCCTCGGAGCGCTCGTCCCGCCCCTCGCTCTTGTCTTCGTGCTTGTCGTGCCCTTTGCCGTGACCCCGCCCCTCCGGCGGCTTGGCCATGGCGGGCAGGCACAGGGCGGACAGCAGAAGCGGCAACAAAGAGCGACGTTGCATGACAGCATCCTTTTTCAAGCGAACAACAACTCTGGCCAGGCGCTGCAGGATCGGGTCCAAGCCGACCGGCACCGCCGGCGCCCTCCCATTGTGACCCCAAGCGCGGCGCCAAGGCTCCCGCCTGCAGCGGCCCCATCGCCGGCAGCCCGCCCCATGACGCGCGGCCCTGTCGGCAGGATTCGGCAAAGCCGGCCGCTTTGGTCATGGCGATGCAAGACCCTTGTGGCACCATGTCCGGCCCATGGCCCTCTGTTTGACCCGCCTTTGTTCGCGCCTGCGCCGCCACCCTCTGGCAAGTCTGGCCGGTCTGGTCTTTGGACTTGGCGGCGTACTGACCAGCGGTGCGCTGCTGGTCCTGGCCAGCACACCAGCGCAGGCGGCTCGCGACGACGGCCCCGCACCGGTGGGCACCGTGCGCATCTGCGACGACGCCAACGAATGGCCGCCCTACACCTTCGCCGAGCGCAGGAACGGCCTGGCCAGCGGCATGCTGTCGGGCTATTCCGTCGAGCTGATCCGGCTGATCCTGGAGCGGCGCGGCATCAGCCATGCCATCGAGCTGCTGCCCTGGAAGCGCTGCCTCATGGAGGTCAAGGAGGGCACGCGCTATCAGATGCTGCTGAATGCCTCGGCCACGCCCATGCGCGAGCGCGACTACCTGCTGTCCCTCCCCTACCACCAGACGCACAGCTATGTGTTCTTCGACCGCAAGCGCTATCCGCAAGGCCTGAGCCTGAAATCGGTCGACGACCTGCAGCACTATGTGCTGGGCGGTATCCGCGGCTATGCCTACCCCATGCTCAGCGATGCCCAGCGCGACAACATGCTGCGCACCGGCAGCTACGCATCGCTCTTTCGCATGCTGCAGCTGGGCCGGGTGGAGATGCTGGTGGAGGACTACGAAGCCATGCGCGGCCTGGAACGCACGGGCACCCTGCCCTCGCTGGATGCCGCCGGCATTGCCGCCCTACCTCTGCCCGGCACGCCCCCACTGCAGTACCACATGATGTTCAGCCGCGACGCCCGTGGTGCCGCCCTGCGGCAGCTGGTCAACGAGGAGCTGGCAAAGCTGCAGCAAAGCGGCGAGCTGCAGCGCCTGCAGCAGCGGTATCTGCCCAAGGTGCCTTGAGGGCAGGCTCGATCCGCGTCTTCAGCGGGGCCATGCCGCCGGCTTGCCGGCTTTGCCGGGCTTGAACGCCGCCAAGGCCGGTGCGAACAGCTCCATCACCCGCAGCGGGGCGCCGCCACGCCGGAACACGGAATTGCGCGACCACAGCATCTGTGCCGGCGGCTCGCCGCCCACGGCGCTGCGCCACTGGCGCTCCATCTGGCGGCGGGTATGCCCGTAGCGCGCCAGGCGGCGCGGCTGCAGTTCGCTGCGCTGGATGCGCGGGTCGTCGTACAGCAGGTGGGCCAGCGGCCGAGAACCCAGGCCCTTGAGCGACTTCCATGGGCCAGCCAGCGAGGACTGGTGCAAGGCCGAGCGCGCCCAGACCAGGGGCTGGCCATCGACCCGCAGCAGCACCTCGCGCACCACGGTGCAGCCGCGCCGGGGCATGCCCAGCGCCTGACGCTCGGCCGCGCGCAGCGGCGTGACGCCCTGGCGCAGCACCTGCACCTCGAAACGTTGGCCCAGGCGGGCCAGGCGCCGGCTCAGGCTGCCGGGCGCGCGCAGCCAGTCGCGCAGGGAATGGCGGGAGGCGATGCCCATGGATGTGTGAATGCACCCCTGGCCGACCGTGGGGCCTGCCGGGGTGCGGGAATACTTGATGGCGCGAGAGTGTAGTGGCTGGGCAGGGCCCTCTTCCCGCGAGCCGTTCAGCCATGGTTAGTCGGCCTGCGGCGCTCCCTGGCTCAGCAAGTCCAGCAATTGCTTCAGGCGCCGCTTCTTGGCCGACTCCTGGCCCTCGCCTTCGCTGGCCAAGCACCGGTCCAAGGTCGCTTCATCGCCCTTCAAGCGCACGAGGAACTTGCTGCCGTGCTCCAGCAAGGTCCGCAGGGCCTGGCAGCCGACATCCTTCAGTTCCGCAGCCGTTTGCTCCTGGGTCCACTGAAGGACGGCTTGCGCCCCGCCTTCGTCACCGCTATAGCTTCGTTCCAGCTTGGAGACACCCTGCATGCACCGCTTTCTTTGGGTCAGGCTGCGCTCGGCACTGCGCGCGCATTGCAGCAACTCCTGGGCCATGGGCTCACCGTCCGCCTCGCTGAGCAGGTACAAGGTGGTCTCCAGCATCTGCTCATCCCCCGGATCCTGCTCGATGAGTTGACGCAGCAAGGTCGTTTCAGAAGACAAGCCCATCTCGAACAAGGTGACCAGCGCAACCATGCGAAGCCGACGCAGATCGCGCGGCGGCAGGTCCTTGGCCTCATGCATCAAGGTCAGTTGCCGCAAGGCCTGACGCAAGGCAGGCGCTGGCAGCCCCAAGCGTTTGGAGGCGCTCAGGCAGGCCCCGACCGAGAAGGTGTGCTTCGCCAGCTGCTCCGGCGACAGCATGGCCAGAAAGCGCTGCGCCTGATCCTGGTTCAGCACCAAGGCTCCCGCCACCTTCTCCACGATGGAGCAGGCCGCGCCGCGCCAATCCTCGGGTGAGGCCGGATCATCAATGTACGCAGCCAGCAGCGACTGCAGCTGCCGCTCGACTTCGGTAAAGCCCTTGGGCAAGGCCTGCGCGGCGGCCAGCGCCGGCATGAGCTGCCGCTCCCGGCTCAGTGCGGCCAGCAGGTAGCCTGCCGTGGTGGTCGACTGCGGAACGCAATGCAGCGGGCGGCTTGGCATCGCGGCCTTGCAGTCGCTCATCCGGAAAGGCGGCCTGAGGAGCTGTGCGAAGCGGGCGGCGGCATAGGGGTCGTCGCTCAGATGCAGCGCCGTCACCGCACCGCCCTGGAAGCGCTGCTGCCGCTGCGAGGCATCGCCAGACCCGCCGGCCGGGGCGGCGGCTTGCGCCAGCCATTCGATCCCCTGACGGGCCGCGGCAGGGCTGACCAGGGCGCTGGCACGGACCATGCCCCCAAAGGCGGTGATCGCGACGCCTGCCGCGTTGGCATTCAGCTTCGATTCTTCGAGCAGCGGCAGCAGGGCCTTCAGGCCCGCCGGGTGCATGGGCGTCAACAGCTTTGCCAGCTCCGCCGCTTCGTCAGGAGACAGCCTCAGCTTTTGCGCCGCTTCACCGGCGGTCCGCTCCAACACATCGGGGATGACCGCCGTCTCCAGCACCTGCTCCTGCGGGATGGACCATACCGACCACTGTCCGGGCTGCAGGTCGGTTCGGGGCACCACGTTCTCCACCAGCATCAGCGGCTGGCCATCACGGGGATAGGCCAGGATCACGCCTTGGCGCACTTGGTAGGCGCTGTTGACGCGCATTTGCGCCTGCCGGAACAGCTGGGCCAGTGCGCCGGACTGCGCCAGCAGCCCAGGCGCCGGTTTGGCCGCCCAGAAGGTGTGCAGCGCCTCGGCGCAATTGGCTTGCAAGACCGCATCGGCAAGACCCGCGGCGGCAGCCGGCAAGGCCTTGGCCTGCTCCTCGCTCCAGCGCGCCTGCACGGCGTCCCGCAATGCTTCCAGCCATCGCTCCGAAGCCTTGTCGACTTTGGCCAGCGACTCGTGCCTGCAATCAAAGCGGGCTTCGGCCGTTCTCAGTTTGCTCGGTTCAGCATTCTGCTCTTCAGACTCTTCCTCGCGGCTGCGCTCCTTGCCGCCCTTGTCCAGGTCCTTGGTGATGAGCTTGATCTTCTCCTTCTTGCCCGGTCCGTCCGGCTTCAGGTAGACCATCATGGTCTGGCCGCCCAGGCTTTGACGGGCCAGCACGCCGTGCAGCAGCGGCAGCATCAGAACCGAGGCCGCCAGCATCAGCCAGACCAAAGGCTGCAGCAGGCGCCGCACGACGGGCTCCATTTCGCGCCCCAGGCGCTGCCGCACCCACCACATCATCCAGGCCGGCAGAGCTTTCTGGGCCTCATTGGCATCAGCCGGGTTCCCCGCCTGCTCCACCTCTTCCAGGTGCAGCAACCACCAGCGCAGGACCAGCAGCGAGAGCAGCAGCAGGATCACGCTCAAGGTGAGCCATCCATACACATGGCGAGCGTCGGTGCGGGACTGGGGCAGGACGCGCAGCGCGATGCCCGTCAATGCGTCGTCCTTGGCCTCGCCCAGCAGGTGCTCCAGGCCCAGCATCCACACCGGCAAGGGATAGAAGCGCAGGTTGAACCCCTCGCGCTCCAGCTCGTAGCGCCGCGCTTCCGGCGTTGGAAACGCTTTCTCGTAAGCGCGCTGCATGGCTTGCGCCACGCTTTGCGGCGTGTGCATGTCGCCTCTGAGGCTGCGCTGCGCCCTGTCCACCTGGGCCGCCAGCAGCACGAGGCTGAACACGAAGACCAGCAGCCAGGCCAGCGAGTGCAGATGCCTGCAGCGCGCCCAGGGGCGCAGGCGGGGATGCTCATGATGGGCCCACAGCAGGGCGAGAAGCGCCAAGCCACCCAGCAGCACGGCAAGTCGCAGGCCCTGAAACAACAGGGCCAGGGTGTCGATCAGGGTGTCCGCACCCGCCTCGATCAAAGCCGTCAGGCTGAAGCTCAGGCGCGGCAGGCCGAGCAGCTGGTAAACGCCATAGTCCGACAGAAATCCCGCGAAAAGCAGAAACGTGGAGACCGCCGCCGCACTGCTGAACAGCGCCAGAAAGGGCCGACCGCGCCGCGCCAGGACGTCCCCGGCTTCCTGCGTCTCTTCGGCACCAGCCCTGGCCTGCGCCTCGTCCTTCCCCTCTTCGTTGCCCATGGCATCTCCCTCAGGCGAATGAATGCCCGGCATGCGCAGTGTCTGCATGAGGCAGCATCGGCGAACCAAGTCTGGGCTGAATTCTTCTCGAGGGCCGCCAGTTCAAGCAGCTGGCTTCTCCTTACGCAGACGAGATGAGTAAACCCGCAATTGAGCGGCTTCGATACACATTTTTACAAGACACCGGCCTTGCGCCTATGCGCCGAACTCGCTGCCCAGCTCCCTCGCCCGCTGCTGCGCTGCCTTGACCGCCTGCACGATGGCGGCCCCGACCCCCGCCGCCTGCATCGAGCTGAGCGCCGCATGGGTGGTGCCGCCCTTGGAGGTCACGCGCTCGCGCAGCACGGCCGGCGATTCGCCCGACTGCTGGGCCAGGGCCGCCGCGCCGGCACAGGTGGCCAGGGCCAGCTCGCGGCCCTGCGCCTCGCTGAGCCCCATGTCCTGGGCGGCCTGCACCATGGCCTCGACCACGTAGAAGAAGTAGGCCGGCCCGGAGCCCGACAAGGCCGTGACCGCATCCAGGTCGGCCTCCTGGTCCACCCACAGCGTGCGGCCGGTGGGCGCCAGCACCTCCTCCACCAGGCGGCGCTCGTCCGCCGTCACGGCCGGCCGGGCATAGAGGCCCGCAATGCCCTGCCCGATCAGGGCCGGCGTATTGGGCATGCTGCGCACCACGCGTTCGCTGCCAGTCGCGCGGGCAATGGCCTCCGAGCGTATGCCTGCCATCACGGAGAGCTGCAAAGCCTGGCCCACCAGGCCGGCGCAGGGTGCGGCCGCCTCGGCGAAGAGCTGGGGCTTGACCGCCCAGACCACCAGGCCCGCGCGGGCCAGCGAGGCGTCCGGTGCCGCCAGGGCCGCGAGGCCCAGTTCGGCGGCCAGCTTCCGGCGCTGGGGTTCGTAGGGCTCGACCACGATCAGCGAATCGGGCCGGCGGCCGGCACGCAGCAGGCCGCCCAGGATGGCGCTGGCCATATTGCCGCCGCCGATGAAGGCCAGGGTGTTGTGCATGGAACCTTGATCCAGTGAAGAAGGGAAATGCCGCCCGGCGCTCCAAGGAGCGCGCGAGCCGATCGAGTGTACGGGCGCCTTGCCGGCGCTCGACCGGGCAGCCGCGGCGCGGGCCCAGGCCGTCCCTGCTTGGCAGTCCGGGGCTGAAGCCCTAAGCTCGCGCCCGGAGTGAGAAAAGGAGACCAAATGCAGACCACTGACCCGCACCCCCCGCCCCCCATGGAAGCCCTGGCCCATTACCAGGAGCTGCCGACGGAGGAAATGAAGGCCCGTGCGCTGGCGCATTACGAACAGCAGAAGCGCCGCCGCACGGTGCGCGACTTCGACAGCCGGCCGGTGCCCCGCGAGGTCATCGAACACTGCCTGCTGGCCGCCGGCACGGCCCCCTCGGGGGCCAACCAGCAGCCCTGGCATTTCGCGGTGATCAGCGATCCGGCGCTGAAGCGACACATCCGCGAGGCCGCCGAAGAAGAGGAGCGCGCCTTCTACAACGGCCGCGCCCCGGAGGAATGGCTGCGCGCCCTGGCCCCGCTGGGCACGGACCCGAACAAGCCCTTCCTTGAAGAGGCGCCGCTGCTGATCGCCATCTTTGCGCAGAAGTACGGCATCGACGCGCAGGGCGAGCGCTTCAGCCACTACTACGTGCCGGAGTCCGTGGGCATCGCCACCGGCTTCCTGATCACCGCCCTGCATGAAGCCGGCCTGGCCACGCTGACGCACACGCCCAGCCCCATGGGCTTCCTGAACGGGCTATGCCGGCGCCCCGACAACGAAAAGCCCGTGATCCTGCTGGTGGTGGGCTACCCGAAGCCGGGATGCCGGGTCCCCGTGCATGGCGGCATCAAAAAGCCGCTGGCGCAAATCAGCAGCTGGTTGTGACGGGCCCTGGGGCCAGCCCCAAGGCCACGGGGCTCAGTGCACGCCCGCCAGCAAGGCCGCATTGCCGCCTGCGGCCGCGGTGTTGATGGTCAGCGTCTGCTCGGCCGCGAAGCGGTACTGCTGGCGCGGATTGGCGGCATCGGCCGCGGTGATCAGCGGCAGGATGGCGCCCGGGCGCGCGGCCAGGTGGCGCAGCGCGGCGCGTGCCAGGGTGGCGTCGTTGGCCGCCACCACCACGCCGGCGAGGGCCGGCGCGCTCAGCAGGCCAGCGGCCAGGTCCACAGGCAGCACGGCCATGGCAGTCCCCGGCACACCTGCCTGAATCAGGCGCTGGCGCAGGGCTTCGCAGCGGCCATTGCCCACCAGGGCCACGGCATTGCCGGCCACCAGGGCTGCGCCCAGGGCGGCGGCAATCTGGGCGTCGTCGGCGCCCTCGCTGAGCACGGCGAACACGCCGCGGCCATGCAGGCGCAATTCGTTGCTCTCGCCCGTCGGGCCGGGCAGCACCTGGTCCTGCAGGCCGTGCTCGGCCTGCTTGGCATGGGCGCGCAGCACGGCGGCCACGGGGCCTTCGGCGCCGTCAGCGGCACGGCGCAGCACGGCCACGCGCTGTGCCAGGTCCACGGAGGCCCAGGTGGCCTGCGCGGCCTGCAGGGCGGCCAGGCGACTGCTGAGCTGGCCGGCCTCGGCCGTGCCGGCGATCTGGCCGCCCGCCACGACCGGCGCCGCGCCGGCCTCGGCACAGAAGCGGTGCAGGTAATGCCGGCCGCCCGCCTTGGGACCGGTACCCGACATGCCTTCACCACCAAAAGGCTGCACGCCCACCACCGCGCCGATGATGTTGCGGTTGACGTAGATATTCCCCACACGCGCCTTCTCGGCCAGGCGCAGGGCGCGGCTGTCGATGCGGGTCTGGATGCCCATGGTCAGGCCATAGCCCAGGGCGTTGATCTGCTCCAGCACGGCGTCGACCTCGCCGCTCCAGCGCAGCACATGCAGCACCGGGCCGAAGATCTCCTGGCCCAGGTCCGAGACCTTGGCGATCTCGAACGCCACCGGACGGATCAGGCGCGGCACGTTGTCATGCACCGGCGCCTCGGCAATCAGCCGCGCCTCGCGCTTGAGGCGCTCCACATGGCGGCTGATGTTGACGAAGGCTTCGTCGTCGATGACCGGGCCCACATCGGTGGCCAGCTCGGCGGGATGCCCCACCCACAGCTCCTGCACGGCGCCCTTGATCATCTCGATCACGCCATCGGCGATGCCTTCATGCACGCAAAGCAGGCGCAGGGCCGAGCAGCGCTGGCCGGCCGAGCGGAAGGCACTTTGCACCACGGCATCGACCACCTGCTCGGGCAGGGCGGTGGAATCCACCAGCATGGCGTTCAGGCCGCCGGTTTCGGCGATCAGCGGGACGATCTCGCTGCCGTCCTTGGCCGCCAGGGTCTTGTTGATGATCTGGGCCACGGCGGTGGAACCGGTGAAGCACACGCCTGCAGTCAGCGGGTGCGCCACCAGGCCCGCGCCGACGGTCTCGCCCGCGCCATGCAGCAGCACCAGCGCGTCCGCGGGCACGCCGGCCTCGTGCAGCAGCTCCACGGCCTTCAGCGCCACAAAGGGCGTCTGCTCGGCAGGCTTGGCGGCCACGGCATTGCCCGTCACCAGGGCCGCGACGACCTGGCCGGCGAAGATGGCCAGCGGGAAGTTCCAGGGCGAGATGCAGACGAAAACGCCGCGACCCTGCATCTGCGGCGCTTGGGCCTCGGCCTCGTCGGCGTAGTAGCGCATGAAGTCCACCGCTTCGCGCACTTCGGCCACGCAGTCGCCCTGGGTCTTGAACGCCTCCTTGACCAGCAGGGCGCAGAACTCGGGCAGGCGCGCTTCCAGTGCATCGGCGGCGCGGCGCAGGATGGTGGCGCGCTGGGCCACCGACGTGGCGTTCCAGCGCGCGAAGCCGGCCTGCAGCCGCTCCATGGCGGCTGCGATCTCCACGGCGGTGGCCTCGGCCACCGGGCCCACCACGACCTTCTCCAGCGCGGCCAGCAGGGGCTCGCGCTGGGCCGGCGCGGTCAGGTCGGCGCCCTTGGAATTGGCGCGGCCATGGCCGTGTTCGTCCAGGTACAGGTCCACGGGCATGGGCAGCGCACTGCCCTCCTGGATCTGGGCCAGCGGCGAGCCCAGCAGCTCCTGCACATGGACCGTGGGGTCGGCCAGTTGATGGACGAAGGAGCTGTTGGCACCGTTCTCCAGCAGGCGGCGCACCAGGTAGGCCAGCAGATCGCGGTGCTCGCCCACCGGGGCGTAGACGCGGCAGGGGATGCTGGCGTCCTTCAGCACCTCGCGGTAGACGCCCTCACCCATGCCGTGCAGGCGCTGCATCTCGAACTTGGCCCCCGCCTTGCGCGCCATCAGCACGATGGCGGCGATGGTGCCGGCATTGTGGCTGGCGAACTGCGGGTAGATCACGTCGGCATGCTGGATCAGCGCCTGGGCGCAGGCCAGGTAGCTCACATCGGTGTGCTGCTTGTGGGTGAAGACCGGATAGGCGGCCAGACCGTTTTCCTGGGCGCGCTTGATCTCGCCGTCCCAGTAGGCGCCCTTGACCAGGCGCACCATGAACTTCAGGCCGTGCTTGCGGGCGATGGCAGCCACCTCGTTGACCACGGCCAGCGCGCGGGTCTGATAGGCCTGCACGGCCAGGCCGAAGCCGCGCCACTGCGGGAAGTGCGCGGCAATGCGGGCGGACAGCGCATCCAGCACGTCCAGCGACAGCTCCAGGCGGTCGACTTCCTCGGCGTCGATGGTGAGGTTGATATTGGCCTGCGCGGCCTTCTCGATCAGCACCCACACGCGCGGCAGCAGCTCGGCGAACACCCGCTCGCGCTGCAGCACCTCGTAGCGCGAGAACAGGGCGCTGAGCTTGATGGAGATGCCGTCCGAGCCCTCGGGGGACTCGGCCTTGCGACCGCCGGCGATGGCTTCGATGGCGTTCACATAGGCGGCGTGATAGCGGCGGGCGTCGGCCTCGGTGCGGGCGCCCTCGCCCAGCATGTCATAGCTGAAGCGCAGCTGTGCCTGCGCGCGGCGGGCGTCGTCCGCCTCCTTCATCGCTTCCTGGATGTTGCGGCCCAGCACGAACTGGCGGCCCAGCAACTGGATGGCGCGCACGGTGGCGGCAACCACGGTCTGCGCGCCCAGGCGCGTCAGCAGGCCGCCCTGCCCTTCAGCCTCGGGCAGGAACTTTTTGGACAGGGAAATGGCGGTGGCTGACAGGCTGGCCAGCATCTTGTGCGGGCCGTCGGAGGCGCCATCGAAGCTGCCACGGCCCAGCTGGTCGGCCGTCAGCGCGATGGCGGTGGGGGCATCGGGCACGCGCAGCAGCGCTTCGGCCAGGCGCATCAGGGCCAGGCCTTCACTGCTGGTGATGGGGTACTCGCGCAGCAGCGATTCCATGGCCCAGAACGGCGCCGGATTGTTGCGCACCTGCTCCACCCAAGGGCTGGCGGCGGTGACCACCGCGTTCCAGTCCAGCCCCTGCCCCAGGCTGGCCGCCAGGGCCTTCACCACCGGCATTTCCTCGCGGTACGGGTCCGGCAGGCGGGCTTGTTCGGGCAGAAGATTGAAGGCGGCCATGGAGATCCCCTTTTGAACGCTGTCGAATTAGTGAAAGCATGAACTTTATGCAGGATGATGATGAATTAAATTCAGAACATCAGCCGCAGAGCAGTGAGAAATCCAATGGCGCACACCGATTCGGGGCTCGACACCATCGACGCAAGGATTCTGCGCGTCCTGCAGCAGGACGGGCGCATTTCCAATCTGAAGCTGGCCGAGGCCGTGCATCTTTCTCCCACAGCCGTGCTGGAGCGGGTCAAACGCCTCACGCGCGAGGGCTACATCCTGGGTTACGAGGCGCGGCTGAACCCCGCCAAGCTGGGCGCCTCCATGATGGTCTTCATCGAAATCCTGCTGGACCGCACCGTGCAGGACGTGATGGACAACTTCAAGGCCGCCGTCCAGGCCCGGCCCGAGATCCTGGAATGCCATCTGGTGGCGGGCGGCTTCGACTACCTGCTCAAGACCCGCGTCTCCGACATGAGCGCCTACCGCGAATTCATCGGCAGCGTGATCTGGACCCTGCCCGGCGTGCGTGAGACCCGCACATACGCTGTGATGGAAGAGGTGAAGAACAGCACGGCGCTGCCGATCTGAGCGGCGCGCCCCTGCCGCTGGCCCAACGACCCGACGATCTGTACGCTCGCCTGCCCTCGTCGAGCGCGCGCACGCGTTGGCCAACCGGACCTGCGCCGACGCAGCCGCGGCGCACCGATCCACCGCCGGCGGTCAGCCCCCGAACCACCCGGCCTGAGCAGCGGGGCCAGCTCACGGCCTGAGCCAGGCAAGACCTGACCCCAGGCTTGGCAGCCGGTCCCTTGCAGGCAAAGGCAGCCGAAGCGCGAGGGCCGGCTTCATCGCGTCGGGATGGCGAAGCGATAGTCCAGCCCCAGCATCAGGTTGTTTGCACTGAAATGCCCACCCGTATGGCCCCGCGCCAGCGTTCGCCCCAGCGACGCGTTCAAGGCCAGGCGGTCGTCGAGAACATAGCGCAGGCCGGCGCTGAGCTTGGCAGCCTTGCCGTGCACATTGGCCCCGGCCATCACCTGACCGAAGACCTGGAAGCGGTCTCCGGGCATGGCATGCGTCTGCAAGCCCAGCCCGGCGAAAATCTCGGCATAGCCGGGGTAGCCCAAGTAGGCGTTGTAGGCACCCGAGGCCTGCAAGGGCAGGTACCAGCGCGGGTTCGAGGGCAGGTCCAAGGGCCGGTCCAGAGGCAAATCCAACTGCAGGCCCATCATTTGCAGCGCCGGCCGACGCTGCTCGCGATAGCTCAGCTGGAAAGCCGTGTGCTGGAACACGGACACGCGCATGCCCTGGTAGCGCGCAGGCCCCGCGTTCTCGCCGGACGGTCTGGCACCCAGGTGACGGCTCAAGGCCAGGCCGAAGGTCTGATTGCGCGAGCTGCCCTTGGGCGCTGCCATGTGGCCCAAGGTGAAGGCCAGGCCCAGCTCACGGCTCAGCGCGTACTCGACACCCAGCCGGGGATAGACCAGCAGGCCGGAGGCCGTGTCGATCACCTCGGGCGCATAGCCTCCCGAACCTACGCCCAGCTGGCCGAAGAGCGTCAACGCCGGCGTGACTCGGTAGCGCTGGCCCACGCCGCCAAGCAGCTGGTTGTACAGAGGCATGCCGCGATAACCCATGCCCAGCGAGGCGAACCAATAGCTGTCCCGCGCGAAGAAGTGCGCATACTGCAGATCGGCCAGGCCGATGGTGTTCTTGTTCGAGCCCTGCGGGTTCTGCTGGCGGTAGTTGTCCAGCGACAGCGTCAGCATGCTCTCGCCCATTTCCTGCGCAGCACGCTGCTCGTCCGACGGCGGCAGCGACTGGCCATGGCCGGCGTAGGGCCCGGTGAGATAGCGGAACGGCAGCTCAACGAAGACACTGGCCTGGCTGCTGTCGATCAGCGACTTGCGGAACTTGATCTTGGAAAGGCTGACACCGGCCGAGACATCCCCGAAGTCATACCCCAGGCCGAGATGGCCCTTGACGAAGCCACCGGTGCCCGACAGCAGCTTGCTGTGCTCGACGCTGCGCCCGCCTCCGCCACCTCCTGCGGACAGGCCGGCCGTGAGGAACAAGGGGCCCGCCAGCCTGCGCCGGCCCAGCACACCGAGATCAGCCGCCACGAAGCCGCCGTACTCGCCCTTGAAGAGTGGTGCGTAAAAGCCCGCGCCCACCTGGATGCCGTCCATCACCGGGTGGTGCACATGCAAGCCCATCAGATCCAGGGGGCGCTCGCCAGGCACGTCTACACGCTGGTATTGCAGGCGCAATGACGCATCGCTGCTGCGCAGCCCGCCCATTGCCGGCTGCGCAGGATCGGCCGTCTGCGCCAGCACCCTGGCCGGCGCCCCCAGGCCCGCCATCAGCAGGCCAATGCAAGACGTCAGAAGAAGAGTCGGCAGGGGGCGATTCATGCAATGGTTGGAGGCTGTGCAGAGGGCTGGCCCCCTGCTCACTTCGAACGAGCGGTGCGGGGCCGATGCCGCGGAAGTGTAATAGCACCGCAAGTGCGCCGCCAATGCGCGTCCGTCAGCCAGGTGATTCGGACCCTTCTGCGCTCGCACGGGCCCCCTCGCCGACGCCGAGAAGGCGTGGGGCAGGTACTGCGCGGCGAGGGCGCCGCCGGGCTGGGTGAGCAGTTTCCGTCGCCGGATGGATGCCCTGGACGGCTTCTCTTTTGCAAAGCCTTCGCTTCATTTCCATTGGCGATGCAGGCATCGACACTAGCACCAACACTGCACTCCCTCACGGCATCAGGGAGGCAACGTGCAACCGGCCAAGATCGACGACGCATCCAAGCTTCGGCCCGACGAGTCGGCATCGGACCCTGCTCCTGAATGCGGCTGGTTCGCGTCCAGCCATGAGTTGCAGCAGGGCTTAGTTGTGACGGACGTGGACCACCGCTTGCTCGCCGCATGGCTGTTCGGACAGGACGCACTCGAGGCCGACATGGATTCTTCTGCGGCACGACCTGATCCGCTGCAGCCGTCAGGCCACTTGGGTGATGGACCCGGCCAAGCTGGTGAGGGGCTGGCGAACGCAGAGCACCCGGGCACCGTCGCGGCAGTCGAGTGCCCGCCACAGACTCGCCTCGAAGCGGCGGCGGGCGAGCCGTGCCCTGTGCGATGCATCCGTGATGTCGCAGGCACAAGCGGGTGACGGGGCCGGCCCCGCAGCATCGTCGCAGCCCGCATGAACACTGGCGTTGCGGGGTAGATGCCGATGGCCAGGACTCCCATGAACGGATGCGATGGACATCAGTTCCTGTGCGTTTTGGAGCTGCGCTTCATGGCCACCGACGACTTCTTCCGCGCGCCGGCTGGTTCAGATGATCGACCTGCATCACCCGCTGGCAGTTCTGGCCGCGCGGAGCCGTGGTACGAGATCGAGGCGTCGTTGACGCCGCTGTTTGCGCACCGTGCGCGAGCGGGCCACAGCGAGGTGAGCGTTGACCTGTTCGGACCAAGCACGCAGCTCGTGGGCGCCGGCGTCAGCAAGGCGGGCCGACCTCGGTTGCCGATCCGGCTGATGGTGGCGCTGCTTTACCCCAAGCACGCTTACCACGAGAGCGACGAGTCCGTCGTGCAGCGCTGGGTGAATTTTGCGAGGCCGACCCTGTGGAATCGTCTTGCCGGTTTGATGTCCGGCGCGGCGCCGGTGACGGCAGATCGACTCGTGGCTGCAGGCCCGAGCGCTGCAGCGGCTGCGTTCGCCTCAACGCCCGTGCGCGACCAGACGCTGCACCAGCAGCGTCGCTTTCTGTCGAGCCTGGGGACTCAGCCGGCTCAGATCGTAGAGCTCGCCGTCCTCGTCACCCGCATCCATGGCGACAGCAACTTGCTGAGCGTCGCCCCGCGCCGCGGCCGCCATCGCCCGATGAAAGGCACGGTCCTGCCGGATGAATGACATCACGCCTGCCGCACTGCTGCCCCATTCGGGCGTCTTGGCCAGAAGGGTCAAGGCCAGGCGATACGCAGCCACCTCATCCTCGGTCAGTACGCCCGCCTTCGCAGGACTCTCAGCCAAGGCACCGAGCGCCATGAGCTGGCCACGCTCCGCGTCGGCACGGACCTGCCGCACGATGCTGGCTGTCTGGGACTCCGGGTCACGCGCATCGTAGTAGGCCGACGCTGCACCTGGCACCTCCTGCTGGGCCGCCAATGCATACAGCGCGCGTCTTTGGTTCTGAAGCTCAGGCGTCGCGGTCTGGCACAAGGCCACGAGCTGCTGCTGCTCGGCCAGATCCTGTGCATTGCGTGCGTAAGCAGCCGGTGTGGTATTGCTGCGCAGGGCCAGCTCGGCGCCTGGAAGTACGACCCGAAGACGCCCGCAGGCGGCCAGTGCTTGCGCCACCGCCATGGCGCCTGCCCCATCGTGTTGCTGCAGGACTAAAGAGGCGTGCTCCGTCAAGCCCCTGGGAAAGCGCGCCGCCAGCGACTTCGACGCCGGCAACTCAGCCTTGGCCAGCCGATGCACCGGTGGCATGGTGGCGTCCGACGATGCTGCAGGGAGCGGTGCTGACGCGCTGGTCCACGGCGACAGGGCGCTCTGCGTCTGCTGGCCTTTGGCCTCAGGGCTCAGCTCAATCCGTACACGGCTGCCAGAGCCCCGCACGCCCATCAGAGCTGGCACGCTCACCAGTACTGCAAGCCCCAGGAGCGCGAAGATCAAGCGATGTCGCGGCATGGCCTCATCCTCCATTGGCTCGGCGGTAACAGAGCTGCTGGGCCGCCTGAACATTGTTGTACATGTCCTGCCAAGACTTATTTGCTTTTGAGACGCAATCTTGCCCAAACGGCATCATGGCCATGTCATGCGCGTACGTGAGGGGATTCTTCGCAATCTCTACACACCGATCTAGGGATTTGGTTAGCATGGTTTTCGCTGCGTCCAACTGCTCGCTGTATTTGCCGTCGCACTTCTTTCTTTCCTCTTCCTTCCTGCGTTCAGCTTCATCTGGCCCAGTCCCCCCCCCGGGCGTATCCGCCGTACAAGGCGTGGCCTGCAACTGCTTTCCAGGCGTGCACATGCCGGGGTCGCCGCCGCCCCAGCCTCCGCCGCCCAGTCCTCCACTCCATCCCGCGCCGGATCCCGTGACCTCCACGGTGCACACCTCTTCACCGTTAGGTCCTCTGGGGCAACCCTCGCTGTCGCCTTCCATGGCTTTGAGGTCCACGCCCCGTTTGGGTGGCTTCGGGCCTTGTTTGCCGCCAGATGCCGTCGTGGGCGTGGAAGCGGGCTGGGCCGGCACCGAGGTGCTTTGCGCCTGTGCCACCGCGGCGTTCGCGCACAGGCAAGCCGCGCTGAGCAGCGCCATCATCGTTCTCATCGAGTCTTCTCCCTCATTACCTATTGACCCGGCTTCCTATGGGTGAGCTTCGGGGTCATGGTGCTCCTTCTGCGGGCCTCGCGATCCGCAGCCTCCGGAGCTGTTGATAAAGGAGGGGGAGTCTAGGCGGCTGACGGGGACCCCATCCTGTAAGGGCTAACAGGAAGGAGTTTCGGCGTGCGCACCACGCACAGCAGCTCACGCCCGCTGCATCGCCTTCACCACCGCCAGCCGGGGCTCGGCCACCACCGGCTGCGACAGTTCGAAGCTCTCTGCCGGCATCGGGCGGCCATAGTGCCAGCCCTGGGCCCAGTCACAGCCCTCGCGGCGCAGCCATTCGGCCTGCTGCGCGGTTTCCACGCCCTCGGCCAGCACGTCCAGGTTTAGGCTGTGGGCCAGCACGATCACGGTGCGGGCAATGGCCGCCACGTTGTTGTCCTCGCCCAGTTCCTGCACGAAGCTGCGGTCGATCTTGAGCGTCTGCACCGGCATGCGCTTGAGGTAGGCGAGCGACGAGTAGCCCGTGCCGAAGTCGTCGATGGCCACGCGCACGCCGCGGTCAGCGAGCTGGTTGAGCAGGCGGATGGCCTGCTCGGCGTCCTCCAGCAGCAGACTTTCGGTGACCTCCAGCTCCAGCGCGGTGGCCGGGCAGCCGGTGCTCATCAGGATGAAGTCCAGCGCGAGGATGAAGTCCGGCTGACGCAGTTGGCGGGCCGAGACGTTGACGGCAATTTGCTGCGGCTTGCCCGGCTGACCCTGCCAGCGCGCCGCCTGCGCGCAGGCCTGCTCCAGCACCCAGCGGCCGATGGGCACGATCAGGCCGGTGTCCTCGGCCAGGGGGATGAACTCGGCCGGCGAGATGGGCCCGCGGGTCGGATGCCGCCAGCGCAGCAGGGCCTCGGCGCCGATCAGCTGGCCATCGGACAAACGCACCTGGGGCTGGTACTCGAGGCGGAACTGCGCCGCCTCGTTGGCCATGCGCAGGGCGTGGGTCAGCTCGAAGCGCTGCTGCACGGCCTGGGTCAGCTCGGGCCGGTAGGACTGCACGCTGTTGCGGGCATGGACCTTGGCCCGGCACATGGCCGCCTCGGCGTTGCGCAGCAGCTCGTCCACTGTCTGGCCATCGGTGGGGTACAGCGCCAGTCCGATGCTGGCGCCGATGTTGAAGCGCTGGAGCCCCACGTGGATGGGTTCGTCCATGGCCTGGATCAGGCGGTCCCCCAGGCGCAGCGCCGCGGTCTCGTCGTCCAGGCCGCCCAGCACGATGGCGAATTCGTCGGCGCCCACGCGCGCCACGGAGTCGCTGGCGCGCAGCACCTGGACGAAGCGCTCGGCCGCGGTGCGCAGCACCTGGTCGCCCGCGGCATGGCCGGCGATGTCGTTGACGTCGCGAAAGCCGTCCAGGTCGATGAAGAGCACCGCGACCTTGCCCTGGGCCCGCTGGGCCTGGCCGATCTCGCGCTCGATGCGGTCGCGCATCAGCGCGGCGTTGGGCAGACCGGTGAGGCGGTCATGCAGGGACTGGTGCAGCAGTTCGGCCTCCGTGGCCTTGATGCGGGAGATGTCCGTCAGCACGCTGAGGTACTGCACGCCCTCGCCTTGCCCGGGGTCCGGGTCCACACGGACCACCGTGGCCCAGACCGGCACCGGGTCGCCGCTCTTGTGCCGCACCAGCAGTTCGCCGCTCCAATGGCCCTGCCTCTCGACCTGGGCATGCAGGGCAAGCAGTTGCTCGGGGTCCTGCTCGCCGTCGCGCCAGAGCTGGGGCACCTCGCCCAGCAGCTCCTCGCGCTCGTAGCCGCAGATGCGGCTCAGGGCCGGGTTGAGATCGAGCACGCGCAGTTCTTCATCGCAGACCAGGATGCCCTCGCCGCAATGGGCGAAGACCGTCTCGGCGCGACGCGCCTTTTCGCGGGCGAGCTGCAGCTCGGTGACGTCGCGGCCGATGGCCATGCGGCCCAGGAACTCCTCACCGTCGTGAATGTCCACCTGCACCACGTCCAGGCACTGGCGCTCGCCGCTGGGGCGCTGGTACCAGCTGAGCTGGCGGTCGCGCCGGCGGGTCCAGTCCAGGCGGATGCCGACTTCATCGTCGCGCCGCCCCAGCAGCTCGGCCTCGCTCCGGCCCACCGCCGCCTCGAAGGCCGGATTGCAGCCCTCGTAGGCGCCCAAGGCGTTCTTGGAGAACATGGGGTCGGGCACGGCGTTGAGAAAGGCCCTCAGGCGCGCCCGCTCCTGGCGCAGGCGGCGCAGTTCCTCACGCCGGCGCTGCAGGCGCTGGCGCTGCTGGAAAAACAGGGCCAGCACGCCGCCCATGGCCAGGCCGCCGGCCACACAGGCCAGGCCCAGCCACAGCGCGGGATCGCGGGCGTTGAAATCAGCCCAGCCGGGCAGCAGCCCGCCCTGCGCATGAGCGCACAACGGAACGAGCAGCGGGCTCACCCTCATGAGGCGGCGACGCAGAAAGCGCATGGAGCGACAGACCTTTCGCGCATCCCGTCAGAGCATGTCTGCTCTGCGGATCGCTTTATTCATCGGATCGAGCGCCTTCCAACAACACGGGACGCCCCCTCTGGAACGGACTGTCAGGCCAAAGGGATTCTTGTGGCATGCCGTCTAGGGTTAACCGGGAGCGCGCCGCCTGGGCATTGGAGAAAATTTGCACGCTTGGCCAGCGCGCCATGGGGGCGGCGCGTCGATCACAGGCGGGCCGCCAGCTCCACACCCTGACGAATGGCACGCTTGGCATCCAGCTCACCCGCCTCCAGGGCGCCGCCTATCAGGTGCACGCGGCGGCCCGCGGCCTCCAGCGGCGCCTGCAGCTCGCGCACCGGCTCCTGGCCGGCGCACAGCACGATGGTGTCGACCTCGATCAGCTGCAGGTCCTCGCGGCCCTCGCCATAGCTGACCCACAAGCCCTCGGGTGTGATGCGCTCGTAGTTGACGCCGCCGACCATCTCCACGTTCTTCATCTTCAGCGCTGCACGGTGGATCCAGCCGGTGGTCTTGCCCAGCCCGGCGCCCAGCTTGCCCTTCTTGCGCTGCAGCAGGGTGATCTGACGCTGCGGCGCGTCCGGGGCCGCGCGCAGCAGGCCGCCACGCACCTCGGCGGGGTCGCCCACGCCCCAGTGCCGGCGCCAGGCCTGCGCATCCAGCGCCAGCGAGTGGCCCGCCTCAAGCAGGAACTCCGACACGTCGAAGCCGATGCCGCCCGCCCCCACGACGGCCACACGCTGCCCCACGGGCTTGCGCTGCAGCAGCACGTCCACATAGCTCAAGACCTGACCCCGCGCCTCGCCCTCGGCCTGCCCCTCGATGCGCGGATTGCGCGGCGCCACGCCGGTGGCCAGCAGGATTTCGTCGAAGGCCTGCAGCTCCTGCGCCCCCACCCGGCGATTCAAGTGGAGCTGCACGCCGGTGCTGTCGAGCCGGCGGCGGAAGTAGCGCAGGGTCTCGCTGAACTCTTCCTTGCCCGGCACGCGCCGCGCCAGATTGAACTGGCCGCCCAGCTCAGCCCCGGCCTCGAAGAGCTCGACCGCATGGCCGCGTTCGGCCAGGGTCGTGGCCGCGGCCATGCCGGCCGGGCCGCCGCCCACCACGGCGATGCGCTTGCGGGCCTGCTCCTTCTGCAGCGGCAGGACGCGCAGCTCGGTCTCATGCGCCGCGCGCGGGTTCACCAGGCAGCTGGCAATCTTCTGCTGGAAGGCATGGTCCAGGCAGGCCTGGTTGCAGGCGATGCAGGTGTTGATTTCGTCGGCCCGGTTCTGGCGTGCCTTGCGCACGAAGTCCGGGTCGGCCAGGAAGGGGCGGGCCATGCTGACCATGTCCGCGCAGCCCTCGGCCAGCACCTGGTCGGCCACCTCAGGCGTATTGATGCGGTTGCTGGTGACCAGGGGCGTCGTGACGCCCTCGGCGCGCAGCTGCTCGCGCAGCTTTTTCGTGACCCAGGCAAAGCCGGCGCGCGGCACGCTGGTGGCGATGGTGGGCACGCGCGCCTCGTGCCAGCCGATGCCGGTGTTGATGATGTCGGCGCCGGCGCCCGGCAGTTCGCGTGCCAGCTGCAGCACCTCGTCCCAGTTGCTGCCGTCCGGGATCAGGTCCAGCATGGACAGGCGGTAAATGATGATGAAGTCCCGGCCCACGGCCTCGCGCATGCGCCGCAGGATCTCCAGCGGCAGCCGCATGCGGTTCTCATAGGCGCCGCCCCAGCGGTCCTGGCGATGGTTGGTGTGGCTGACCAGGAACTGGTTGATGAAGTAGCCCTCCGAGCCCATCACCTCCACGCCGTCGTAGCCGGCCTCGCGGGCCAGCCGGGCACAACGCACGAAGGCACGGATCTGGCGCTCGATGCCGCGCTCGCTCAACTCGCGGGGCGTGAAGGGCGAGATGGGCGACTGGATGCGCGAAGGTGCCACGCACAGCGGGTGGTAGCCGTAGCGACCCGTGTGCAGAATCTGCAGGGCGATCTTGCCGCCCTCGGCATGCACGGCGTCCGTAATCACACGGTGGCGGCGTGCCGCTCCGCTGGTGGCCAGAGTGCCGGCGAAGGGCTTGGCCCAGCCCTCGATATTGGGGGCGAAGCCGCCGGTGACGATCAGGCCAACCTCGCCCCGGGCCCGTTCAGCGAAATAGACGGCCATGCGCTCGAAGTGCTTGCGGGAGTCTTCCAGGCCGGTGTGCATGCTGCCCATCAGCACCCGGTTCTTCAGCCGGGTGTGGCCCAGGTCCAGCGGGGCCAGCAGGTGCTCATAGGCCATGACGGTCTCCTTCATGCTTGTTCTTGCGCAGGGATGGGCCGGCGCAGGCGGCCCAAGGTCGCGGCTGATGCTAGCAGCGCCCCCCTGCGGACCCATGGCGGGCAACCCTGCTTTGGAGAGCCGGCTCTAGGGCCCCGCGCACCGCGCCAGGGCTGCAAATCTTTACGGAACGTCCTTCGCCCGGGGTCGCCGACAGCTTCAGGCCATCTCATTACAATCGCCCGCAGTCGACGCCGGCAGCCCCGGGCTGTCGCACACTCGATTCATGCGCGCCCTGTGGGGTGCGAACGGAGAACTGGAGCGTTTGATGAGATTCACTCGATGGGCGAGCGCGATCGCCATGATCGGCACCCTGGCGCTGAGCGCCTGCGGCAGCGGCAGCGGCAGCAATGACGGCAACACCAACATCCGTCTGCTGAACGCCAGCGTCGGCTACGCCTCGCTGGACCTGAAGGTCAACGACACCAAGGTGAGCACGGGCGTCAATTTCGGCACCGTGTCCAACTACGGCAGCGTCGGCACCGGCAGCAACACCTCCGAGCTGCTGGTGGCGGGCAGCTCCACCCTGCTGTCCACCCCGGCCCTGAGCAATCTGATCAAGGACGGCCACTACACCCTGATCGCCTTCGGCAACACGGGCTCGATGGCCACCCGTCTGCTTAACGAGTCCGAGACCGAACCCGCCAGCGGCAGCACCAAGCTGCTGACGCTGAACCTGGCCCCGGACGCAGGCCAGGTGGACGTCTATGTGACCGCTCCCGGCGCCTCCCTGACGGACGCCACCCCCACGGCCTCGTCCCTGATCCCGGGCAACGGCGATGCCTACCGCACGCTGACCTCGGGCACCTACCAGATCCGCGTGACTGCCGCCGGCAGCAAGACCGACCTGCGACTGGACATCCCCAACGTCACGCTGGACTCGGCCAAGGTCAACACCCTGGTGCTGACCAGCGCCACCGGCGGCGTGATGGTCAACGGCCTGCTGATGGCCCAGCAAGGCACGGTAACCAAGTACGAGAACGGCCTGGCCAAGGTGCGCGTCCTTGCTGCCCTGACCCGCAATGACAAGGTCACGGTCAGCCTGAATGGCGTCAACGCACTCGACAAGGAAGCACCAGCCCGATCGAACTACTTTGACATCACCGTGACCAACGGCCTCAAGGTGAACTGGAGCGTGAATGGCGTCGCTCAAGCGCCCCAGACGCTCGCTCTGGAGCGCAGCGCCGTGTACAACATGCTGTTGTGGGGTGACGCTGCCACCCCGACGCTGACCCCGCTGAAGGAAGACAACTCGCTTCCGAATTCGACCACCCAGGCCAAGGTCCGCATCCTGAACGGCGTGAAGGGCTTGGGCAAGGTGTCCCTGTACATCGACGCGCTGCCTGTGATTGCCGACGTCGTGCCGGGCCAGCTGTCGAGCAGCGCCTTGATCTCCACGACCGGCGAAGTCCAGTTTGACGTCCGCGCAGGCGCACCGACGGTCTTCCTGTCCAAGAAGACCTTGGTGGCCAACAAGGTCTACACCATCTGGCTGACCGGCACGCCGGGCGCACTGGAAGGCATCTGGATCGAACCTTAAGCTCGCACGCATCGTCACAACCCCCTGAGCCTCCCGGCCAGGGGGTTTTTTCATGCGCGATCAGCGCCATCGCGGCACGCTGCTGACAGCATCCGGCCGCCCGCGCTGGCAAGATGCCGGGCATGCCTACCTCCTCCTCTTCCCGCAGCGCCCTGGCAGTCGGGCTCCTGGTCGTGCTGGCCTGGGGGTTGAACTTCCCGTTGCAGAAAGCTCTTCTGGCGGCCATGGGGCCGGGCGGCTTCCTGTGCCTGCGCTTCGCGCTGATGTCGCTGCTGGTGACGGGGCTGCTGCTGCATCGGCATGGGCTGAACTGGCCCCGCGTGTCGCGCCAGGACGCCTGGGCCCTGGCACGGCTGGGCCTGCTGGGGCAGGGCCTGCACCTGGTGCTGTCCAGCTTCGGCGTGCACTGGTCCACGCCCTTTTCCAGCTCGGTGCTGCTGGCCTGCGGGCCCCTCTTCACGCTGCTGATCCTGCGCGCCTATGGCCTGGAGCGCCTGCGCCGCGCCCAACTGGTGGGCATCACCCTGGCGGGCGCCGGCGCCGTGCTCTTCATGTCGGACAAGCTGTTGGCGGCCAACTGGCGGGCCGGTGGCGGGGACCTGGTGCTGCTCGTCGCCGCCGCGCTGTTCTCCTACTACACCGTGGCGGCCAAGCCCCTCATCGAACGCCATGGCGCGGTGCTGGTGATGTGCTATGCCAGCCTGGCCGCCACGCCGCCGGTGCTGCTCTATGCCTTGCCCGCCGCGCTGCTGACCGACTGGACCGCCGTCACGCCGGCACTGTGGCTGGGTGCGTTGTGGGCGGTGGTCGGCATCGGTTTTGGCAGCTGGCTGGCCTGGGGCTGGGTCAACGCCCAGCGCGGCGTGGCGCGCACGGCGCCGCTGATCTACCTGATGCCGCCCATCGCCGGCCTGGCGGCCTGGGGCGCAGGCGGCGAGCAGTTCGGCGCTGCCAAACTGCTGGGCGCAGCACTGACCCTGGCCGGCGTGGCCTGGGCCCAGTTCGCCCCGCGGGCCAGCGCCGCGCGCCAGGCCGCCGATGCCCAGGTGCCGGTGCTGGACTGAAGGCGAAGCCACCATGGCCCTCGGAACCCCGCATTGGCGCCGATTGCGCGAGGTCTGGCGCAGCGCCGGCTGGCCCTGCCAGGACCTGATCGAGCTGGAACTGCTGGCCGCGGGCCTGCTGGAGCGCGTCAGCGAAGGATCGCGCGAGCGGCTGCGCGTGACCGAAGCCGGCGTCCAGGCCCTGGCCGCCACCTTGAACCGCAATCGGCAGGCCCGCAACGCCCATGAGCAGTTGGTGGGGCGGGTGGCGCTGGAGCTGCAGCGGGCGGGACGCGTCGTCTGGCGTGGCCTGAGCCTGCGGGCCGGCCTGATCCCGGACGCCGTGCCGGCGGCTGACACGACGCCCCTGGTCGATGCCGCGGCGCCTGCCACCCAGCCCAAGCTGCGCTGGGTCAACGCCATGCCCGATGTCTTTTCCATCCGCCACACCACCGTCGCCGACTATCTGGACGTGGCCGTGCACGAGATCAAGGTCAGCCGGGCCGACCTGCTGGGCGAGTTGCGGCGCCCGGCCAAGTCCCAGGCCTATCTGGCGCTCAGCAGCCAGTGCTGGTTCGTGCTCAAGGCGGGCATTGCCGAGCCGGAGGAAATCCCGGCGGCGTTCGGCGTGCTGCTGGCTCACGCCCAGCACCTGGAACTGGCACGCCCGGCCCCGCGCCGGCCCCACCAGCCCGACTTCGCCACTTGGATGGCCCTGGCCCGCCACGCCTGCGAGCCGCCTCCGGAAGACGAGGCGCAGGGCCTGCTCGGCGCGCCCGACGGGCCGGTTTCCTAGTGCAGTGTTCGACGCGATGAGGCACTGAATCAAGCCGATGGATTGGTCGTCGTGGCTAGGCGCAAGCCACAGCGATGCCCCGTGGCATCGCGAGGATCTGCAACAGGGCCAAGGCGGCAAAGACGCGGTTTGAGGTGCCGATTGGCGTGGATCACGGCACGAGCGCCACGCCAGCGCTTTCGCAGATCGCCCGGACGAGCCCGCATAGGCACGGCCCGGGGCTTGGGGTCACAATGCACGCTTCTTCACCCGACACCGGCCGTCCACGAGAGGGCCGCTTGAACGCATGAAGCTCCCTGCCTCCCTGCGCCCCACCGCCTTGGCCTGCGCCGGCCTGCTGAGCCTGGCGGCCTTCAGCCCCTCCTGCATCCTGCCTGCGAGCGCCGCAGCGCCCACCGCCAGCAGCGTGGCCTGGCAGGAAGCCGCCGGCGATGCCGACATCGAGAAGGCCTTCGCCCAGGCCCGCAGCGAGAAGAAGCCCGTGCTGCTGTACTGGGGCGCCAAATGGTGCCCGCCCTGCAACCAGCTCAAGGCCACGCTCTTCAACCGCCAGGACTTCATCGAGCAGACGCGCAGCATCGTGGCCGTGCACCTGGACGGCGACGTGCCCGGCGCGCAGAAGCTGGGAACGCGCTTCAAGGTGCGCGGCTATCCCACGCTGATCCTGTTCAGCAATGACGGCCAGGAGTTGACCCGCTTGCCAGGCGAGGCCGACGCGGCCCAGGTGATGAAGGTGCTGCAGCTGGGTCTGGCGGGCGGGCGCCCCATCAAGTCCGTGCTGGCCGACGCCCGCGCCGGCAAGAAGCTCAGCGCCAATGAATGGAAGCTGCTGGGCTTCTACTCCTGGGAAACCGACGAGCAGCAACTGGTGGCCGCACCGCAGCGCCCTGCCCTGCTGGCCCAACTGGCGGCGGCAGCGCAGGCGGTGGATGCAGAGACCGGCACGCGCCTGTGGCTCAAGGCCCTGGCTGCGAACGAAGACGGCAAGAGCCTCAAGGTGGATGCGGCCCTGGCCGAGCGCGTGAGCAAGGTCCTGGCCAGCGCCGAAGAGACCCGCGCCCAGACGGATGCCCTGAGCTATGGCGCGCCCGAGATCGTCCGCAGCCTGGCGCCCAAGGCCGGGGCCGAGCGCCAGGCCCTGCTGGGCCAGTACGAAGCCGCGCTCAGGCGCCTGGAGGCGGACACCAGCCTCTCGCGCGCCGATCGCCTGGCTGCGCTGAGCGCCCGCGTGGAGCTGGCCCGCATCGACCTGCCCAAGGACGAGCGCCATCCCAAGCTGAACCCCGCCCTGCTGCAGGAAGTGCGTGACACCGCCGCCCGCCTCGACAAGGAGATCAGCGACGGCTACGAACGCCAGGCCGTGATCACCGAGGCCGCCAGCCTGCTGGGCGTGTCAGGCCAATGGGCGCAGAGCGATGCCCTGCTCCAGTCCAGCCTGAGCAAGAGCCACTCGCCCTATTACCTGATGAGCATGCTGGGCAGCAACGCCAAGAAGCAAGGCAAGAAGGACGAGGCACTGCGCTGGTACGAGGAAGCCTTCAACAAGAGCGAGGGCCCGGCCACGCGGCTGCAGTGGGGCGCCAACTACCTGGCCGCACTGATCGAGCTGGCCCCGCAGGATGCGGCCCGCATCGAGAAGGTGGCCGGCCAGCTGTTCACCGAGGCCGAGAAGGACAAGAGCGCCTTCTATGAGCGCAGCGCACGCTCGCTGAAGAAGATGGGCACCGAGCTGCAGGCCTGGAACAAGGGCGGCCAGCATGAGGCCAGCCTGGGCAAGCTGCGGGGCCAGTTGGACGGCATCTGCGCCAAGGTGGACACGGCCGACCAGCAGCGCGCCACCTGCGAAGGCCTGCTCAAGCCGGCCAAGAAGAGCTGAGCGGCTGACCAAACGGGGCTCCCGCGCCCCAATGAAAAATGGCGCCTCCCGCGAGGCGCCATTTTTTCTTTCATGTCCAGTCAAAGACCGGCGACGGAAGGTCCTGCTCGCCTTACTTGAGCAGGCCTTCAGCCTTCATCGCCTCCTGCACTGCCGGACGTGCCGCCACGCGCTCGCGGAACGCACCGAGCTGCTTCAGTCCGCTGATGTCCACGCCCACGTACTGTCCCCAGTTGCTGACCACGAAGAGGTAGGCGTCAGCCACGCTGAACTGGCTGCCCAGCAGGTAGTCACGGCCCTCCAGCTGGCTGTCCACCCAGGCCAGGCGCTTGCTGAGTGCCTCGCGGAACATCGCCTTGGCGTCCTCGGGCGTTGCCGGGTTGAACAGCGGCGAGAAGCCCTTGTGCAGCTCGCTGGTGATGAAGTTCAGCCATTCCTGCAGGCGGTAGCGGGCCCAGGTCCCGTTGGCAGGGGCGAGCTGCTTCTCGGGAACCAGATCGGCCAGGTACTGGACGATGGCCGGACCTTCGGTCAGGCGCTCGCCGTTGTCCAGTTCCAGCACGGGCACCGATCCCTTGGGATTGATGGTGAGGAAGTCGGTGCCGTCGGCCAGCTTCTTGGTCTTGGTGCTGGTCTGCACGGCCTGGAAGGACAGGCCGGCCTCCTTGAGCACGATGTGCGGCGACAGGGAGCAGGCGCCGGGGCTGAAATAGAGCTTCATTGAAGGTACCTCCAGAAACGATAGACGGTGTGCGCTAGGAGCGAACTCGGCAAGCCCAGCAGAAGCGATCCCGCCGGCTGGGTGCGCAACGATACGCCGGAGCGGCGCGGCAGGTGAGAAGGCCTTCCGCTGCAAGCGCCGGTAAAACCTGCTACCGCTGGCCCGTCAAATCCCGCCAATCGCCGCAGCCGGCCTCCATTCGCCGCACGGAGGCCGGCGCCTGCCCGCAGTCTTCCCATAATGCGCCCCATGCAAACAGAGCCCCTGCGGGCTCCGAGGAGGACGAGATGAAGATCTGCCGAACACGGCATGGAGGACGCATCGCCGTGCTGGTGGGCCTGCTGGCGGCCTTGCTGGGTGCCCAGCACAAGGCCCACGCGTCGACGCAGGCCTGCCGCATCGAGGGCATCCCGAACGAGCTGCAGTGCGGCAAGGTCAAGCGGCCGCTGGACCCCAGCCGCGCGGACGGTCCCCAGATCGAGGTTCACTACCTCGTGGTGCCGGCCATGGCGCGCAACAAGCAGCCCGATCCGGTGCTGATGCTGGCCGGCGGTCCTGGCCAGAGTGCCATCGGTGTGGCGCCGCTGGTGCTGCCGCGGTTGGCGCGGCTCAACAACCGGCGCGACCTGGTCTTCATCGACCAGCGCGGCACCGGCAGGTCCGCACCGCTGGCTTGCGCCGACGAGTCGCGACTGCCCTTGTCGCAGCTGGCCGACGAGGCGGCCAGCTACCGCCGCCTGGAGCAGTGCCGCGAGCAGCTCCAAAAGCTGCCCTACGGCGATCTGCGCTTCTTCAGCACCACGCTGGCCATGCAGGACTTCGACGCCGTGCGGGCCGACCTGGGCGCCGAGCGCTGGAACCTGATCGGCGGCTCCTACGGCACGCGGGCCGCGCTGGAGTATCAGCGCCAATTCCCGCACCGGGTGCGCCGCACGGTGATCGATGGGGTCGCACCACCGGATCTCGTCCTGCCCGAGAGCCTGTCCGCCGATGTGCAGGCCGCCCTGGACGCCGAACTCAAGGCCTGCGAAGACGAGCCCGCCTGCGCCAGGCGCTACCCGCAACTGCGCCAGCAATGGGCTCAGCTGCTGGCCTCCATGCCCCGCAGCGTCACGCTGAAGAACCCCCTCACCAACGAGCCGGAGACGTTCACAATGACGCGCAGCATGCTGCTGCGCACGGTGCGCGGCCCCTTGTACGTGCCGGCCATGACCTCGCTGCTGCCCGCCGCCATCCAGGCGGCCAACAAGGGGCAGTTCGATGCGCTGGCTGGTCTGAGCGGCACCGCCAGCGGCAGCAAGGCAACGCGGCTGGCCCTGGGCATGCACTTCTCCGTGATCTGCGCCGAGGACGTCCCACAGCTGGGCAAGGCCAGCGAGCCGCCGGGCCGCGACATGGGTCGCGTCGATGCCGAGCTGTATGAGCGCGTTTGCAAGACCTGGCCCCGCGCAGACGTGCCGCCCGCCTTCTACCAGGTGCCAGCGGCCCAGACGCCCGTGCTGCTGCTGTCCGGGGGTGCCGATCCGGTGACCCCGCCGCGCCACGCCGAGCGCATCGCCCGGCTGCTGGGCAGCAAGACGCAGCACATCGTCGTCCCGCAGGCCGGGCATGGCGTCATGAGCCTGGGCTGCATGAGCGACGTGCTGTACCGCTTCATCGACGCCAAGACGGACGCCAGCGCCTTGCCCCAGGAGGCCAGCTGCGCCGTGAAGATCCCCCGTCCCCCCGCCTTTCAGCCCATCATCCGCACGGAGGTGCAGCCGTGATCCGCATCGAACAACTCTCCAAGCAGTTCATCGTCCAGGCCGGCGGCAAGACGCTCTTCAAACGTCCGCCCAGGCGCGTGGTGCAGGCGGTGCAGTCGCTGAGCTTTCATGCCCCGGACGGCCGCATCACCGGCCTGCTGGGCCCCAACGGCGCGGGCAAGACCACCACGCTGCGCATGCTGGCCGGCCTGTTCCCACCGGACCAAGGCAGCCTGGCGGTGGACGGCATCGACGTGCTCAAGCACTCGCGCACAGCCCTGGCCCGCATGGGCATCCTGGGTGACGCCCACGGCCTCTATCCGCGCCTGACGGCCCGCGAAAACATCATCTACTTCGGCCGCCTGCAAGGCATGGACGCCGACGCCGCCAACGCCCGCGCCGACATCCTGGCCGAGCTGCTGGACATGCGCCGAATCCTGGACCGCCGCACCGAGGGCTTCAGCCAGGGTGAGCGCATGAAGACGGCGCTGGCGCGCGCCCTGGTGCACGACCCGGCCAATATCGTGCTGGACGAGCCCACCAACGGTCTGGACGTGCTGGCCACGCGCGGCCTGCGCGATGCGCTGCGCCACCTCCGCTCGCCGGCCGGCGGCAGCAAATGCATCGTCTTTTCCAGCCACATCATGCAGGAGGTGGAACAGCTCTGCGACCACGTCGTGGTCATGGCCCACGGGCGGGCCGTGGCGCAGGGCAGCGTGCCCGAACTGCTGGCGCAGACCGGCGAAACCCGTTTCGAGGAGGCCTTCGTGAAGCTGGCCTTTTCCGATGAACTGACCGAGGAGGCCTTGGCATGAGCGAGAACCCGAGCCCCGTTTCCAAGGACCTGTTGATGACGCCTGCACGCCCCCCCTTGTCTTTCCTGGCCCATGCCCGCATCGTGCTGCTCAAGGAGGTCATCGACGCCCTGCGCGACCGCCGAACCCTGCTGCGCATGCTGGTGCCCGCCGTCCTGATGGGCCCGCTGATGCTCATGGCCCTGTCCGGCATGATCGCCTCGCTGGAGGAACGCGCCGACAAGCGCGAGCTGATGGTGGTGGGACTGGAGCACGCCCCCACGCTGGAGAACTACCTGCTGCGCCAGACCTACACGCTCAAGGCCGCCCCGGCGGACTACGAGCAAAAGCTGCGCGCGACCCAGCTGCTGGAACCCGTGCTGGTCATCGGCCAGGACTTCGAAAAACAGCTGCTGGAAGGCGATCGCCCCACGGTGGAGGTGGTCAGCGACAGCGCCAACCAGCGTGCCCAGGTGGCAGTGGGCAGCGTCCAGCGCCTGCTGCGCGGCTTCAACCAGGAGCGCGCCGGGCTGAATCTGGCCTTGCGCGGCATCACGCCCGAGCTGCTGCAGTCCGTGGACATCGAAGAGCGCGACCTGGCCAGCGCCCAGGCGCGTGCGACCCGCATCACCAGCATGGTGCCCATGTTCATCATCATGGCCGTGCTCTATGGCGCACTGACCGCAGCCCTGGACAGCACCGCGGGCGAGCGTGAGCGCGGTTCGCTGGAGCCGCTGCTGATGAATCCTGCCTCGCCCATGGCCTTGGTGCTGGGTAAATGGGGGGCGGTGGCCTTGTCCAGCATCGCCGTTGCAGCCCTGTCCAACCTGAGCTTCCTGCCCGCGCAGTACCTGATCCAGAGCGACAGCCTGCAGGCGATGTTCCAGTTCGGCTGGAGCGAGGTCGTGCGCTGCCTGGCCATCCAGCTGCCGCTGGCTGCCGGCATGGGAGCCCTGCTGATGGCCGTGGCCGTGCGCACCAAGACCTTCAAGGAAGCACAGGCCAGCGCCACCCTGGCCATGACCCTGATCAGCCTGGCGCCCATGGTGGGCCTGATGAACCCCGGCGGTGAAGCCGCCTGGTATTACTGGGTGCCCGGCCTGGCGCAGAACACCTTGATGCTGCTGGTGCTCAAGGGCGAGGCGCTGAGCCTGAGCAAGGTGCTGCCCTCGGTGCTGGTCTGCGGGAGCATGACGCTGGTGGGCCTGCTTTTCGTCGCACGCTCGATGCGCCAGGCCGTGGCTCGCTGAGCCGGGCCGGTCTGAAAAGCAAAGGCGCCTCCTGTGAGGCGCCTTTTTTCTTGAACGCTGGATGCGCAGTCTTGGTGTTAGTGAATCAGACCCAGGGCCCGCTGCACCTCCTGCTGCCAAGGCAGGGCATGGACGATCTCGTTGAGCTGGCGCGCGGAATCCGCCGGCGCCAGGACCTCGCCACGCGGATTGAGGAACTGCAGATTGGTCACCAGCGACATGGGGTCCACCATGGCGACGACGCCCACCGGCAAGCGCACCCAGTCCCAGGCCACACCGGCCGTCCCATGCTGCCACTCCCCCTTCCACAGCGTCTGCCCCATGGCGGGATGGTCGGCGTCGCCCGGCACCAGAACGCGGGTGCTGAGATGGGCGAGCTGCAACTGCGGTGTCGCGTCCGTTGCGCACAGCAGGCGAGGCCAAGCGTAGACAATCCAGGCAGGTGTCATCGACAGGTCTTGCTTGTTGAAGAAGATGACGGCGGAGAGCATCATCCGGTACACGCAGTGTGCTGAGACCTGCAAGTTGTTGCTAGCTGTAAACCCTAGCAGAATGGGTCTCTCTAGCACTGACAATTCCCGGACAACTCCAATCCTCCAGAGGGACCCCCGGCCTCATGCTGCAAGGCAGTTTTCAATCGGTGCTGGAAGCCAAGAATCGCGACGAGTTCCGCGAGGAGATCGTGCGGTTTGCGCAGAATTTGGGGTTCGAGACCGTCACGGCAACAGTCGTGCTTGACCGTGGTCCCGGGAATGCCGAGTTCATGTCGGTCGACAATGCGCCCGCCGGTTTCAACGAAATTGCCTGCGACCCATCGCTCGGTAAGTTGGACCCAGTGATGCAACATGTCAAGCGCCACAGCGTCCCCATCATCTGGAGTCAGTACACCTACGTGCAGAATGGCCGAGGAGACCTTTGGGAAGAGCAGGCGCGATTTGGCTACTGCAGTGGCATTTGCCTGGCCTTGCATCTTCCTGAAGGCAGGCACTTCATCATGGGCGTTGATCGGCGTGAGTCGCTGCCATCAGACCCTCAGCAGTTGACTCGGGTGGTCGCCGACCTCCAGCTTTTCGCCGTTCATGCACAAGAGACCGCATGGAGCGTGTTCCTGCCTGGGGGCGTGCCTTCAGAGCAACCGTTACCAAGCCTGACGCCGCGCGAACTTGAGTGCTTGCGTTGGACAATGGAAGGTAAGACGGCCTGGGAAGTCGGCGGCATCCTCGGCATCAGCGAGCGCACAGCAGTGCTGCACCTGAACAATGCCATGCACAAGATGGATTGCAACAACAAGCATCAGGCCGTTTTGAAGGCCCTGCGCCTCGGGTTGATCCGCTAAGGATCATCCCTAGGATGTAATGTGTGACAGTAGTCCCCAGCGGCGTCAGCTGTTCCAATTGGGCGAACCAGCTTCCAACTGGAGCCAACTGGAGATTACTCATGAATACCCTCGAGCAACTTAGCGCAAGCGACATGGAGTGGGTCAGCGGTGGCGACGGCAGTGACAGTCCCAAATCCACATGGCTGACCACTGGCCAAGACCCCTCTCCCAAGAGCACTTGGCTCACCACCGATCCGGAGCCCACGCCCTCTCCCAAGAGCACTTGGTAAGTGTCGCCCCGTCGCACCTAGAGGCTGGCTTCCGCCAGCCTCTTGCTTTTTCCGTCGCTCGATAGCCCCATGCCCCCCGTTGTCCGCAGCGGTATTCGGCGCTGGCTGGCAAAGCGCCTGGGCCGGCAGGCCCGCCCCTGTTCTTCCGAGCTGGGAGCGCTCGCCTACATCGCCGCGCACCATGGCCTGGGCACCAGGCCTGAGACGCAGTCGCTGGACACTCCGTCCTGCATGCAGCAGCTCTGTGTCCGTGCCTTGAACCTGGGCTTGCGAAGCCGCGTCATCCGGCTCGAAGCGGCCTCCTTGCATCGTCTCCAGTTGCCCTGCCTCGTGCAGCACCGCGGCCTGGGCTGGACGCCACTGATCGCCGTGCATGAGGACCACGTCACTCTGCAGGATCCGCTGCAGGGTCGCGTGCGCCTGCAACTCGATGCCTGGGCCGTGCAATTCAGTGGCCTGGCGCTGGAGTTCCAGCGGGCCGCCTGAGGCCCTCCTCGGCTGACGGCCGGTCAGGCGCAGGATCAGGCCAAAGCCAGGTTCGCCGCAGTCATCAATCCGCCGAGTCCGGCGCGGTCTGTCGCTCCATCCAGCCCAGCCAGCGCATGGCTTGCTCGCGGTTGTCCCCGCACATCAGTTCGGAGGTTTGCAAGGAACTGCAGACGGCCGGGCGGCCTGGCTGACCGAATATCTTGCAGCGATCCTGGGCATCCAGCTGAATGCAGCGCTGCCCCGCAGGCTTGCTAATGCCGTTCACGAGCGGCATGCCCGGTATGGGCGAACTGATGGACGGCGCGATGCAGCATGCTGCGCAGCCAGAGCGGCAGTCCATCAGCCCAACTCCGAAGGGCGGCGCGGCGCACCCGGCACCCGGCGCGGGGTCAACGCAGGCCCCAAGCGACAAGCAGGCTCGACCGGGAGTGGCGCGAGCCGCTGGCCCCAGGGCCAGCAAGGGCGCAGGGTATCGCGGTGGGCGCGTCTGGCATGGAGTTCTGCGCTGAATACCGCGCTGAATACCGCAATTTGCATGGCTGCGTGCAAGGCCTGCATGGCGAGGGATCGGACATGACAGTTTAGCCAAGCCCGCCCGCGCCGGGCTCGCACTTATCCACAGGCCCCGGTAAAATCACGCCCCTTCCCCGCTGCTGATCTCGGACCTGAAATTGCAGCTGCGCCGCAACCCTGTAGGAGCGTCTTGGCCCTGCGTTGCGCTTGCGTTGCCCTTGCAATAGCGGGTCCGTGCCCTTGCCATGCTGTATCCCAAAGAGTTCGACGTCATCGTGGTCGGTGGCGGTCACGCCGGCACCGAGGCCGCCCTGGCCGCGGCCCGCATGGGCGTGCGCACCCTGCTGCTGACCCACAACATCGAGACCCTGGGTCAGATGAGCTGCAACCCCTCGATCGGAGGCATCGGCAAGGGGCATCTGGTCAAAGAGGTCGATGCGCTGGGCGGAGCGATGGCCGCGGCGACCGACGAGTCGGGCATCCAGTTCCGCATCCTCAACGGTTCCAAGGGGCCGGCTGTGCGCGCCACGCGTGCCCAGGCCGACCGCGTGCTCTACAAGGCGGCCATC
Source organism: Burkholderiaceae bacterium (assembly GCA_041905785.1). Taxonomy (GTDB): domain Bacteria; phylum Pseudomonadota; class Gammaproteobacteria; order Burkholderiales; family Burkholderiaceae_C; genus Roseateles_B. Next base: position 59,836 of record JAYRKJ010000019.1, on the reverse strand, counting down.
CGGCGTCGCCTGGAGAACCAGCCACATCTGTGGCTGTTCCAGCAGGCGGTTGACGACCTCATGGTGGAAGGTGACCGCGTGGTCGGCGCCGTCACCCAGTCTGGCCTGCGCTTCCGCGCTCGTGCCGTGGTGTTGACCGCGGGCACCTTCCTGGATGGCCGCATCCATATCGGCCTGGAGAACTACAGCGCCGGCCGTGCGGGGGATCCGCCGGCGGTGAGCCTGTCCGGCCGGCTGAAGGAGCTGCAGCTGCCGCAGGGGCGCCTCAAGACCGGCACCCCGCCGCGTATTGATGGACGCAGCATCGACTTCTCCAAGTGCACCGAGCAGCCCGGCGACCTGGATCCCATCCCCGTGTTCAGCTTCATGGGCTCGGCCGAGCAGCATCCGCGCCAGCTGCCTTGCTGGATCACGCACACCAACGAACGCACGCACGCCATCATCCGTTCGGGCTTTGATCGAAGCCCCATGTTCACCGGCGTGATCGAAGGGGTGGGGCCGCGCTACTGCCCCTCCATCGAGGACAAGATCAACCGTTTTGCCGACAAAGACTCGCACCAGATCTTCCTGGAGCCCGAAGGTCTGACGACGCACGAGTTCTACCCCAACGGCATCTCCACCTCGCTGCCCTTTGATATCCAGCTGGCCGCCGTCCAGTCCATCCCCGGCCTGGAGAACGCCCACATCCTGCGCCCCGGCTATGCCATCGAGTACGACTACTTCGACCCGCGCGAGCTGAAGTCCAGCTTCGAGACGCGCGCCATCCAGGGTCTCTTCTTCGCAGGCCAGATCAATGGCACCACGGGGTATGAGGAGGCCGCCGCCCAGGGCCTTTTTGCTGGCCTGAATGCCGCGCTGCAGGTGCAAGGCCGCGAGGCCTGGCTTCCTGGCCGCGAGCAGGCCTATCTGGGCGTGCTGGTCGATGACCTGATCACCAAGGGCGTGACCGAGCCCTACCGCATGTTCACCAGCCGTGCCGAGTTCCGCCTGCAGCTGCGTGAAGACAATGCCGACTTGCGCCTGACCGAAAAGGGTCGCGAGCTGGGCTTGGTCGACGATCTGCGCTGGGATGCCTTCAATCGCAAGCGCGACGCTGTTTCACGTGAAACAGAGAAGTTGAAGAGTACCTGGGTGCACCCCGGCATTCTGCCGGCGACAGAAGCCGAGCGCCTGCTGGGCAAAGCGCTGGAGCGCGAGTACAACCTGGTCGACCTGCTGCGTCGCCCCGGCGTGGGCTACGACGCGATCGCTGAAGTGGCCGCCATTGCCAAGCCCGAGGCCGGCGTTTCACGTGAAACACTGCAGGCCGACTTGGGCGCTCGCTTGGCCGAGGCCGTGATCGAACAGGTGGAGACCAGCGTCAAATACGCCGGCTACATCAGCAAGCAGACCGAGGACGTCGCCCGTGCGGCCTACTTCGAACACCTGAAGCTGCCCGAGGACTTGGATTACGCCCAGGTCACCGCCCTCTCCTTCGAAGTCCGGCAGAAGCTCAACAAGCATCGCCCGGAGACGCTCGGCCAAGCCTCGCGGATTTCAGGCGTGACACCGGCGGCGATCTCCCTGCTGCTGGTCCATCTGAAAAAGGGCCGTTTCAAGGGCTTCACGGACGACAGCCAGGCCTGCGCATGAGTGCCGCGGGCTGCGCTCACGGGTCGCCCGCGCAGGCAGCAGTGCCAGCGGTACGCCATGGCCCATGCGCAGCCTCCACACCCATGTCAACCGCTCCTGATTCCCTCCCACCACGACTCAAGCCTGAGACACTCCCCGCATGAGTTCCAATGCCCTCCTCGCCCCGCTGCGCGATGCCGCGCAGACCCTGGGGCTGAACCTCAGCGACGTCCAGCTCCAGCAGTTGCTGGACTACCTGGGTCTGATCCAGAAATGGAACAAGGTCTACAACCTGACCGCCGTGCGTGACCCGCAGGCCATGCTGGTCCAGCATTTGGTGGACAGCCTGAGCCTGATCCCGGCCCTGCGACGCCATCTGGCTGGAACGCCGGGACAGCGCTTGCTGGACGTCGGCAGCGGTGGCGGTCTGCCGGGCGTGGTAGTGGCCATTTGTGAACCTGGGCTGGATGTCAGCTGCGTGGATGCCGTGGCCAAGAAAGCCAGCTTCATCCAGCAAGTGGCCGCCGAGTTGCGGCTTCCGAACCTGCACGGCATTCACTCGCGGGTCGAGGAACTGGCAGTGCCCCCCTTCGATGTGATCACCTCCCGCGCCTTCGCCTCACTGCTGGACTTCACCACGCTGACCCGCCAGCACCTCAAGCCGGGCGCCATCTGGCTGGCCATGAAGGGCCAACATCCGGACGAAGAGATCACCGCCCTGCCCCTGGATCTGCATGTGTTTCACGTGGAACAACTGCAGGTGCCCGGCCTCGATGCCCAGCGCTGTCTCATCTGGATCAAATGTGCCGCTTGAAGTCGGTGCCTGCCAGCATCCCAAGTACGATAGCCATCTTTAGCACACACCCAATGATCGCGTGGAGCCCGAGGATCCGGCTCCACCGGGCCTGCGGGCGCACCCCTCAGCGGGGCGCGCGTAGCGCTTAGGGGAGCCCTCATGTCCAAGATCTTCTGCGTAGCCAATCAAAAAGGCGGGGTCGGCAAGACCACCACCACCGTCAACCTCGCCGCTGGCCTGGCCAAGGTCGGCCAGCGTGTGCTGGTGGTCGACCTGGATCCGCAGGGCAACGCCACCATGGGCTCGGGCGTGGACAAGCGCGCCCTGGAGCTGAGCGTTTACGACGTGCTGTTGGAGTCCGCCAGCATCGCAGAGGCCCGCCAACGCAACGAGCAGGTCGGCTACGACGTGCTGGGTGCCAACCGCGAGCTGGCGGGTGCGGAGGTCGAGCTGGTGGAGCTGGAGCGCCGCGAGCGCCGCCTCAAGGCCGCCCTGAAGGTGGCAGAGGCCGACTATGACTTCGTGCTGATCGATTGCCCGCCCTCGCTGTCCATGCTGACGCTGAACGGCCTGTGCTCCGCCCACGGCGTGATCGTCCCCATGCAGTGCGAGTACTTCGCGCTGGAAGGCTTGTCGGACCTGGTCAACACCATCAAGCAGGTCCACGCCAACCTGAACCCGGACCTGCAGATCATTGGCCTGCTGCGCGTCATGTTCGACCCTCGCATCACGCTGCAAAACCAGGTCAGCGAACAACTCAAGGCGCACTTTGGCGAAAAGGTCTTCGACACGGTGATCCCCCGCAACGTGCGCCTGGCCGAAGCACCCAGCTATGGCCTGCCGGGCGTGGTCTTCGACCCCTCCTCCAAGGGTGCGCAATCCTTCGTCGAGTTCGCCAGGGAAATGGTGCGTCGCATCGCGGCGATGTGACATGGACGCCCGGCAGCTGGCCGAATGGGGACGCCAGGCCGAGCAGGCCGGCCTCAACGCCACCTCGCCGCCCCAGGAATCGCGCATCGAGGGCTGGCTGATCCGGCTTTCGCCGGGTCAGGCCAAACGGGCCCGCTGCATCAATGCCCTGGAGACTGGCTCCCTGCCCATAGAGGAGCTGCTGGCCCGCTGCGCACGCGCCTTCCATGCCGCCGGCCTGCCCTTGGTCGTGCGGCTGACGCCCTACTCCCAGCCACCGGAGCTCGATGCCCACCTGGCCGCCCTGGGCTGGCCCAGCTACGACGCGGCGGAGGTCTTGGTGCGACCGGAACTGGACGACGTACGGGACGCACGACTGCCCGGCGGTCAGTTCCTGCATGCGGCCAATGCTCTGGACTATGCCCGCCAGATGGGCGAATTCACGGCAGCCAGCGCCACCGAGATCCAGGCCCAGGCCGAGCGCCAGTCGCGGTCTGCCGTGCCCTACCAGGGCTTCTGGCTGCGCCGCAACACCATCCGCGGCTGGGAGCTGCTGGCCTGCGGCCAGATCGCCATCGAAGGCGATTGGGCGGGCCTTTACGACATCTACACGCCCGAGCCCTTTCGCGGCCAGGGCCATGCCCGCACCCTGTGCCTGGCCCTGCTGCGGGAAGCCGCACGGCAAGGCGCCCGCAAGGCCTACCTGCAGGTGGCTGAAGACAACACCCCTGCCCTGGCCCTGTACCGCCGGCTGGGCTTCTTGAGCGCCTATCGCTACCACTATCGCAGCCCGCCAGGCGAGGTGCGCTGAGGGACCTGTTGCTGCCCACTGGGACCCGCCGAGCTCCTTGGGGTGTGCGAGGACGCCGTGGGCGCCGTGCATCGTGCAGCGCAGCCTGCCATCGCTTCAGATGCTTACAGCATGTAGAAGTGTGCTCCGTAAGATCGCGCAACACATCAACGAACTGCCCCTATCCCAAACCATGACGCTGTTGCACACCTCCCGTACGCTGACCCTTTTGCTGGGCATGCTGCTTGGCTCCGCGCTGTGCCATGCCGCGGCGCCCAAGGCCGATGTTCCGGGCAGCAGGGACCACCCCGTGCTGCAGCGCTTTGCCGGCAGCCTGCTGGTCGGCTACGCGCAGCAGGACTGGGACCAGCGTCAGTTCCCGGACGCCCGCGGAGCGGCGAAAGATGACAACCGCTTCGTCAATCCGCTGAGCATAGAGGGCAAGGTGACGCGGCTCTTCTACCTCGCGCCCCTGGGGAAAAGCCCGCTGGAGGTCTTCCGCAATTACCAGCAGGCGCTGCAGGCTGCCGGCTTCAAGACCACCTGGACCTGCGAAAACGAAGCCCAGGGCTGCGCGAGGGCCTATTTCGCCCTGGATGGTTATGAGCGCGCCAAAGGCATGCGCTGGGCGGAGGGCAATCTGCCTGGCGTGGATGCGGAGTACCGCGACAGCAGCTGGAACCTGGAAATGGCGCTGAGCTTCGAGCAGGGGCGCATGCTGGTGGGCTCGCTCGCCAGCGGGGGCCGCAGCCTGCAGCTGCTGCTTTACACCTCGGCCGCGGAGAACGCGCACACGGGCCGCGCCGCCACCTACATCGAAATCGTCGAGCCCAAGGCCATGCCGACGGGGCAAGTCACTGTGGATGCCAAGGCCCTGGGGCAAGGTCTGCAGTCCGAGGGCAAGATCGCGCTCTACGGCCTGTTCTTCGACACCGGCAAGACCGAGGTCAAGCTTGAAAGCAATGCGCAGCTGGAGCAAATGGTGACCATGCTGAAGGCCCAGCCGGCGCTCAAGGTGTTGATCGTCGGCCATACCGACAACGTCGGCAGCGTCGACGCCAACCTGGCCCTGAGCCTGGGCCGCGCCCAGGCCGTGGTCGCTGCACTTACGCAGCGCGGCATTGCCGCCCACCGTCTGCAGGCGCGCGGCGTGGCCAACTTTTCGCCCCTGGCCAGCAATGCCGCCGAAGACGGCCGCGCACGCAACCGGCGCGTGGAAATGGTGCTGCAGTAAGCGCTGTGCCGCCCCTCGACACCCTCCCGCGGCTTCAGGGCCGCACGCACCGAACAGCACCTAGGACCACTACGATGACACTCCTGCGTGCAAACAGCTGCACCCGCATCGCCGCCCTGCTCGTCCTTGCGGCCCTTGCGTCGCCCTCGTCCTGCCTGGCCGATCCACCCGCGGCCGACGTACCAGGTAGCAGCGATCATCCCTTGCTCAAGCGCTTCAGCGGCAGCCTGCTGGTGGGCTATGCCCAGCAGGACTGGGAACAGCGCAGCTTCCCGGATGCCAGCGGCATGGCCAAGCAGGGCGACCGCTTTGCCAACCCGCAGATCCTGGAGGGCAAGGTCACCCGCCTGTTCTACCTGGCCCCGCTGGACAAAAGCCCGCTGGAGGTCTTCCGCAACCACCAGCAGGCGCTGCATGCGGCGGGCTTCAAACCCATTTGGAGCTGTGGGAGCAAGGAGGAACCGGACTGCGCAAAGGCCTTTTTCGCGCTGGACAAGAACGAGCGGCTGCGCGGCATGAGCTGGGCCAAGGGTGACCTGCCCAATGTGAGCAACCCCTCCGGCGGGCGCTGGTCCCTGGCATCCAGCATCAGCTTTGAACAGGGCCGCCTGCTGGTCGGCCAGTTTTCCCAGGGTGGCCGGAGCCTGCACCTGCTGCTCTACAGCTCGGCAGCCCAGAACGCGCACACGCACCGCACGGCCACCTATGTCGAGATCATCGAGCCCAAAGCCATGCCGACAGGGCAGGTCACGGTGGACGCCGGCGCGATTGGCCAGGGCCTGCAGGCCGAGGGCAGGATCGCGCTCTATGGCCTCTTCTTCGACACCGGCAAGAGCGACATCAAGCCCGAGTCGCAGGCCCAGCTGGCGGAGATGGCCCAGGTGCTGAAGGCCGATCCCAAGCTCAGGGTCTTCATCGTCGGGCACACGGACAATGTCGGCGCCTTCGAAGCCAACCAGGCACTCTCCGTAGCTCGCGCTCAGGCCGTGGTTGCTGCGCTGGTCAAGCCGCCCCATGGCATTGACGCGGGCCGCCTGACGGCCAAGGGCGCTGCCAACATCGCGCCTCTCGCCTCCAATGCCGATGAGAACGGCCGCGCGCGCAACCGGCGGGTGGAGATGGTGCTGCAGTGAAGGCGCGGGTGTCCGCGCTGCGGCGCCTCAGTCGCGCGGACGCCAGACCTTCAGCAGCGTGTGCCGCGTGAAACCGGGAACATAGTCGTGCACATGGGCAATGCAGGCGTAGCCCAGGTGCTCGTAGATGGCCGCCACGTCGTCCAGCAGGGTCTCGACCAGGGCATCCACGCAGCCGCGCCCGAGGGCCTGGGCTTCAAGCCGCCGCAGCACGTCGCCGCCCAGCCCTTCGCCCCGGCGGTCCGGATGGACCCACAGATAGCTGACATAAAGGCGCTGGAACTCGGTGCGTCCCCAGCCGCCGGCACTCAGCCGGCCCGCCTCGTCATAAAGGGCGCAGGCGATGTCCTGCACATCGCTGCCTTGGGCCTGCTGGCGCCCGTGCAGGATCACGCCTTCGCGGATGGCATCCAGGTCCGCAACGGGCACCTCGGCGTCCACGCGCCACTGCAGGGAGCTCACGGCGCTCGGGGGACTCAGACGAGGCCCAGCGATTCGTCCACGCCCAGGTGCACATTCATGCTTTGCACCGCGGCGCCGCTGGCCCCCTTGCCCAGGTTGTCCAGGCGGGCCATCACCAGCACCTGGGTGTCGCTGCCAAAGACGAAGAGATCCACGCGGTTCGTGTCATTGCAGCCCTGCACGTCGAAGAAGCCGCCGGCCAGGGTGTCGGCGTCGCGCAGGGGCATCACGCGAATGAAGCGCTCGCCTTCGTAATGCGCGGCCAGGGCCTCGTGCAGCTGTTCAGGCGTGGTGCCAGCCCGCAGCTGCTGCAGGTGCAGGGGCACGCTGACGGCCAGGCCCTTGTAGAAGTCCGCCACGATGGGCATGAACACGGGCGAAGTCTTGAGCCCGGTGTGGGCCATCATCTCCGGCAGATGCTTGTGGGCCAGGCCCAGCGCATAGGGGCGCGGCGACTTGAGCTTGGCGTTGCCGCCGGCTTCGTACTCCGCGATCATGCCCTTGCCACCGCCAGAATAACCGGTGATTGACGTGGCCGAGATGAGGGCCTCGGGCGCCAGCAGGCCTGCATCCACCAAAGGACGCACGGCCAGGATGAAGGCGCTGGCATGGCAGCCCGGATTGGCAATGCGCTTGGCGCCGCGGATGGCTTCGCGTTGGCCCTTGCAAAGCTCGGGCAGGCCGAAGGTCCAGCCAGGCACGGTGCGGTGCGCCGTGCTGGCATCGATCAGGCAGGTTCTGGGATTGCTGATCATGGCCGCCGCCTCGCGGGAGGCGGCGTCCGGCAGGCACAGGAAGGCGACGTCGGCCGCATTGAGCAGGCGGGCGCGCTCGGCGGCGTCCTTGCGCTTGTCGGCGGCGATGCGCAGCACCTCGATGTCGCTGCGCTGGGCCAGGTACTCATGGATGCGCAGCCCCGTGGTACCTTCCTGTCCATCCACAAACACGGTGTACGTCATGAGATCTCCAGCACAATCAATGGGAACAACCCGACAGCATAAGGGATGACCCCGCCCGCTGCCCAAGCCCATCCTTCGCCCCTGACGATGCCCCTGCCCCCCTCCGACGCGTCCACCAACGCCGCCTCCGACAGCACCACGCCCGTCTACCTGCTGCCAGGCTGGCTGAACTCCGACCCTGACCATTGGCAGAGCCGCTGGGAGCGGGCCCTGGGCCATGTCCGCATCGAGCAGGCCGACTGGGAATGGCCTCGCCGCGGCGACTGGATGGCGCGTCTGGACGAGGTGCTGCTGAGCGACGCGCGCCTGGCGCAGACGCCGGCCGTGCTCGTGGCCCACAGCCTGGGATGCCAGTTGGTGGCCGCCTGGGCCGCGCATTCGCAGCACACGGGCCGCGTGCGCGGCGCCCTGCTGGTGGCGCCGCCGGACACCGAGCGCGATGACATGCCGCCCCAGTTGCACAACTGGCGCCCCATCCGCCGGCCCCAGCTGCCCTTCCCCGCCATCGCCGTGGTTTCATCGGACGATCCCTACTGCGCACCGGAACGTGCCCACCAGATGGCTGCCGACTGGGGCGCCCGCCTGGTGCTGGCTGGGCCGCACGGCCATCTCAACACCGCCAGCGGGCTGGGCGATTGGCCCGCGGGTCAGGCCTTGCTGGCCACGCTGTGCGACGAGCTGCGCTGAGCTGCCCGGCCGCGATCAGCCGTCCCGCTCCGACCAGACCCAAGCGCACACCGCGGCGCTGAGTCCCAGCACACAGGCCAGGACCGCGCCCAGCTGCGGCGTGAGCTGGCCTTGCGCCCCGCCGGCCAGGGCCTGGGACAGCAGGCCCGTGCCGACCCACTGCCAGACCAGGAGCCCGCCCCCCAGGCCAGCCCCCCACAAAGGCGCCTTGAACCGCCTGCGGTAGCGGCCAGGATCGGGCAGGCGCTGCATCAGTGCCGCGCTGAAGCCCTCATCCGGTACCGGATCCAGCCGGGCCTGGGCCAGCCAGGCCTCCAGTGCGGCCTCGTCCTGCGCAGCCAGAAGCGGCGGGCCCTCGGCGGGTGTGTTGTCCTGCTTGCTCATGGCCTCGTCTCCTTCCAGTCCTGCAGCCAAGCGCGCAGGCGCTGCTTGCCTCTTTGCACATGCGACTTCAGCGTGCCCAGAGGCAGCCCCATCACCAGAGCGGCCTCCTCATGACTCAGACCCAGCTCGGCGCAATGCATCAGGGCCTGGCGCTCCGGCCGGGGCAGGCGTTCCAGGGCCTGATGCAGGTCCATGCGCAGGGCCGGCGAAGTGTCGGGGGCCAAGCCGGCCGCAGCTTCCAGGTCCGCCTCGTCGTCAAGGGTCAGTGGGTGCCTGCGGCGCGATTCCAGGAACACGGTGTAGGCCAGGCGGAACAGCCAGGTCGCAAAGCGCGCCTCGCCGCGGTACTGGTCCAGCTTGCGCCACAGCCGCAGGAAGACCTCCTGCGCCAGCTCGTCGGCCTGGGCAGTGTCGCCACGAAGCAGGCGGCGCAGCTGGGCCCGGACCAGGCCCTGATGACGCCGCAGCAGCTGCTCGAAGGCCTGCGTCTCGCCGGTGTCCAGCGCCCGCCGCACGAGGAGCCGGTCCAGCCGGTCCTCGGGGTCCAAGGGCTCAGCCATCGGCGCGCTGGCTGCGCTGGCCCAGCCACCAGCTGGCGAGGTAGCCCAGACCCACCATCAGGGGCAGGCAGGCCAGGCCCCACAACTCGCCCAGGCGGCGGCCCTCGCTGTACTCCAGCGGCAGCAGCTGCAGGGTCAGCCAGACGCCCACGCCCGCACTCACCAGCACCAGGCCGCGGCGGCGGTCCGACTCGGTCGGCGTGGGCTCCTTGAGCAGCTCGGGCGGCAGCGGCTGCCGGCGATCGGCCAGATCCAGGAGAAAGCGATAGCGCTGCTCCTTCTGGCGGGTCTGATGGCGCATCAGGCGCGACAACAGCATCACCGGTCCGACGATGGCGACCAGCGTCACCACGATCATCCCCAGGCCTATCAACAGCTCGTTCACGTTGTCCATCGTCGAATCCTTCTTCATGGCGGGGTCCGGCCCTGCAGCGGGCCCGGCCCCATGGCATCACAGGCCCAGTCGCCGGCCAACCTCATCCAGCTCGCCCAGGAGCTCTTCTCTTTCGCCGGGTATGGCGGACGGTGTCTTGGCCAGCACCAGGTCCTTCAGCGCACGACCATAGGCCACGCGCCGAGCCTCGGGGGCCTTGGCGTGCTCATCAGGCTGCACGCCGACCCCTTCCCAGTTGCCCCCGGTGACCGGGCTCACCGAACGCGCCAGCGACACCCACAGGCGGAAATGCGGATGCACGGTCCGGAAGGCGCCCGGGTTGGCACCGCCGCCGCTGGGCTCGCCAACCACCGTGGCACGGCGGGCCTGCTGCAGGTCATAGGCCAGCTGCTCGCCGGCCGAGAAGGTCTTGGCGCTGGTCAGCACATACAGCGGGAGATTCGGCAGCTGCGGGCCCGGCAGGCCGGCTTGGGTCTTCATGGTTTCCTTGGACGCGTCCCGGGCCCGGACCATGGAACTCAGCGCGGTCTGGGGCGGCAGGAAGTGGCTGGCCAGCCATTGCACCATGGCCGGGCTGCCGCCGCCGTTGCGGCGCAGGTCCAGGATCAGGGCGTCGCTGTGCGCCAGCACCTGCAGGGCGGCGGCCACGGTCGGTGCGCAGGCCTCGGGCGGCGCCATGCCATCCACGCGCAGGTAGCCGATGTTGCCGGGATAGTGCTCCACGCGCTCCACGCCGCAGTTCAGGTGGCGCATCACCTCGGGCGGTGGGCCGGACGGGGCCTCGTCAGCATCCTGGGCCTCCTTGACGTCGAGCGGCAGGGCCTCGGGGCTGTAGACCAGGCGCGCATGAGCATCCTGAAGCTCGCTCTGCAGCTGCCGCGTCCAGGCCTCCGCCAGCGCCGGGCCTGACAGTGCCCCCGCCTGTGGCTTCAGGGCCGCCAGCGCGGCCGGGACCCGGGCCAGGTCGTGATAGTCCTGGCTCAGCCGCAGGCCGATCTGCCGGCTCAGGTCTGCCTGCTGCGCAGGCGTCAGGACCAGGGGCGAGCCGGCCGGTGCGGCCATGCCCAGGGGACTCAGCATCAACACGGCCGCCAGGGCCAGTGCTTGTGTCAGCGGTTTCATCATGCAAGCGCTCCTCGCTCCAGGGCCCCGCCACACGGGGGCTCTTCTGCTTGGATGCCGCTCGCTTCGTTCCGGATGCAAGCCACCCCAAAAAAAGCGCAGCAGGGCTGCGACGGCTCTTTGCGACAATCCGCCCCATGGTCACGAAAAAACCCAAGGGCCTCGGCATGGGCCTGGAGGCCCTGCTCGGCCCCAAAGTCTCCGAAACGCCCGCCGTGCGCGATGGCGAGCCCAGCACGCTGCGACTCGAACAGATGCAGGCCGGCAAGTACCAGCCGCGCACCCGCATGGACGAGGGCTCGCTCTACGAATTGGCCGAGAGCATCAAGGGACAGGGCATCATGCAGCCCATCCTGGTCCGTCCGATCAGCGCTGAAGCCTCCAAGGACGGCGTGGCCCGCTACGAGATCATCGCGGGCGAACGCCGCTTCCGGGCGGCCAAGCTGGCCGGCCTGCGCGATGTGCCCGTCCTGGTGAAGGCCGTGCCTGACGAAGCCGCCGCGGCCATGGCGCTGATCGAAAACATTCAGCGCGAAGACCTGAATCCGTTGGAAGAAGCCCAGGGCCTGAAACGCCTCACCGACGAGTTTGGGCTCACTCACGAACAGGCTGCGCAGGCCGTGGGCCGCTCGCGCAGCGCCGCCAGCAATCTGCTGCGCCTGCTGAACCTGGCCGAGCCGGTGCAGGCCATGCTGATGGCCGGCGACCTGGACATGGGCCATGCCCGCGCCCTGCTCGCCCTGGACGGCGCCCATCAGATCACCAGCGCCACGGAGATCGCCGCCAAGAAGCTCAGCGTGCGCGAGGCCGAAAAGCTGGTGCAGCGCCAGCAAGGCGCTGCGCGCCAGGCCCCGCTGCTGCGCGTCAAGAGCGACAAGAGCCGCGACGTCCTGCGGCTGGAGGAGGAGCTGTCCGATCTGCTCACCGCACAGGTCGAGATCCGCGTGAAGAAGAAAACCCGCCGCGGCGAGTCTGGCGAAATCGCCATCCAGTTCAGCTCGCTGGACGAGCTCAACGGCCTGATCGATCGCCTGCGCGGCCCCCAGTGAGGCCACAGTGATCCAGCAGGGCCCGGGCCCTGCGTCAAAGCCCGCAAAGCCGTGCCCTGTGCACGGCTTTTTTTCACGCATGGCGCCATATGAGGCCATGCCCACGCATCATGCACGGGTCTATGCTGTAAACGAGCCCCCGCAGGGCGGCGTTGCGAAGTCATCGCGAAAGGACTACAAGTGAAGTCATGAGGGGTCAGGTCTTGTGTCCTCCCAGTCCGCGGCAAGCGGCGTAGGATGCAAAAGGGGCCCCGGCTGCAACGGTCAAGCCCCAAGGAATCTGGTCAAGAAGGCCTTTTTCCCGGCATGTTGAATGCCCTGCTGCAGCAATCTGTTGACGCGAGCTGAAGCTCGGAAAGCTCTGATGACGCCTTGCCCCAGGACGTCACCAGAACTTCCCAGACGATGCCGGATGTCGCACTCCGGCATCGCCTCCAACGAACACAGGAGGTCAGCATGGACGTGATCAGCAACTACACCGCCCGTTATGAACGCTCCCGGGTTGAAGAGCTCTCGCTCGAAGAGTACCTGGCCGAGTGCAAGCGCAATCCCCTCGCCTACGCCACAGCTGCCGAGCGCATGCTGCAGGCCATCGGCGAACCGCAGATGGTGGACACGCGCCACGACCCGCGGCTCTCCCGCATCTTCGCCAACAAGACCATCAAGCTCTACCCCGCCTTCGCCGAGTTCTATGGCATGGAGGACTCGATCGAGCAGGTGGTCAGCTACTTCCGCCACGCGGCGCAAGGCCTGGAGGAAAAGAAGCAGATCCTCTACCTGCTGGGCCCGGTCGGCGGCGGCAAGAGCTCCATCGCCGAACGGCTCAAGCAACTGATGGAGCAGGTGCCCTTCTATGCATTGAAGGACTCCCCCGTCAATGAATCGCCGCTGGGTCTGTTCGACCCGGTGGAGGACGGCCCGCTGCTGGAGAAGGAATTCGGCATCCCCATCCGCTACCTCAACCGCATCCTCTCGCCCTGGGCGGTCAAGCGCCTGGATGAGTTCGGCGGGGACATCCGCAAGTTCCGCGTGATCAAGCGCTATCCCAGCGTGCTCAAGCAGATCGGCGTGGCCAAGACCGAACCGGGCGACGAGAACAACCAGGACATCTCCAGCCTGGTGGGCAAGGTGGACATCCGCAAGCTGGAAACCTACGCCCAGGATGATCCGGACGCCTACAGCTACAGCGGCGGCCTGTGCCTGGCCAATCAGGGTCTGCTGGAATTCGTCGAGATGTTCAAGGCGCCGATCAAGGTGCTGCACCCGCTGCTGACCGCGACCCAGGAAGGCAACTTCAAGGGCACGGAGGGCTTCGGCGCCATTCCCTTCGACGGCATCGTGCTGGCGCACAGCAACGAGAGCGAATGGAAGACCTTCCGCAACAACAAGAACAACGAGGCCTTCCTGGACCGCATCTACATCGTCAAGGTGCCCTACTGCCTGCGTGTCAGCGAGGAAGTGAAGATCTACGAGAAGCTGATTCGCGGCTCTTCGCTGTCCGACGCCAAGTGCGCGCCGGGCACGCTGAAGATGATGGCGCAGTTTGCCGTGCTGACGCGGCTGAAGGAGCCTGAGAACTCCACGCTCTACTCCAAGATGCAGGTCTACGACGGTGACAACCTCAAAGACACCGACCCGCGCGCCAAGAGCCTGCAGGAGTACCGGGACTACGCCGGCGTCGACGAGGGCATGAGCGGCATCAGCACCCGTTTCGCCTACAAGATTCTCTCCAAGGTCTTCAACTTCGACCCCGGCGAGGTGGCGGCCAACCCGGTGCACCTGATGTACGTGCTGGAGCAGCAGATCGAGCGCGAGCAGTTTTCCGGCGAGCTGGAACAGAAGTACGTCGGCTTCATCAAGGAGCAGCTGGCGCCTCGCTATGCCGAGTTCATCGGCAAGGAGATCCAGACGGCCTATCTGGAGAGCTACTCGGAATACGGTCAGAACATCTTCGACCGCTACGTCACCTATGCCGACTACTGGATCCAGGATCAGGAGTACCGCGACACCGACACCGGCGAGGTCTTCGACCGCTCGGCGCTGAATGCCGAGCTGGAGAAGATCGAGAAGCCCGCAGGCATCAGCAATCCCAAGGACTTCCGCAACGAGATCGTCAACTTCGTGCTGCGGGCCCGCGCCAACAACGCTGGCAAGAACCCGGTCTGGACCAGCTACGAGAAGCTGCGCACGGTGATCGAGAAGAAGATGTTCTCCAACACCGAGGAGCTGCTGCCGGTGATCAGCTTCAACGCCAAGGCCAGCGCCGAGGAGGCGAAGAAGCACGAGAACTTCGTGCAGCGCATGGTCGACAAGGGTTATACGGCCAAGCAGGTGCGGCTGCTCTGCGAGTGGTACCTGCGGGTCAGAAAGAGTAGCTGAAGGACCATCCTCTACGCGCTGCGCGCCCTTGCTGGGCGCACCGGGCCGCAGGCCCGGCCCTTCGGCAGGCACAAACGGCGAGCCGTTTGTGTCCGGCCTCAGCCCCCGCGAGGGGGTGGGCGGAGCGGAGTCTTTGAAGGACAGACATGCTGCAGCAGATCATCGATCGACGGCTTTCGGGCAAGAACAAGTCCATCGGCAATCGCGAGCGGTTTCTGCGTCGCTACAAGGACCAGATCCGCGATGCAGTGCGGCGGGCGGTGGATGGCCGCGGCATCCGGGACATGGAGCGCGGTGAGGATGTGCACATTCCCAAGCGTGACCTGAGCGAGCCCGTCTTCGGGCACGGCGAGGGGGGCGTGCGTGAGGTGGTGCGCCCGGGCAATCGAGACCATGTCAAGGGCGACCGCGTGCCCAAGCCGCAGGGCGGCCAAGGCCAGGGCCAGGGCAGCCAGGCCAGCGACACCGGCGAAGGCGAGGACGACTTCGTCTTCCACCTCAGCAAGGAAGAGTTCATGCAGGTCTTCTTCGAGGACCTGGCCCTGCCCAACCTGGCGCGCACCACCCTGGCCGAGACGCCGGAATGGAAGAGCCACCGCGCCGGATTCACCAGCGATGGCACGCCCACCAACCTGCATGTGGTGCGCTCCATGCGCGGTGCGCTCGGGCGCCGCATCGCCCTGGGGCAGGCCAAGCGGCGCGAACTGCACGAGCTCGAAGAGCGCCTGGCCCTGCTCCAGCGCGAACTGCCCGAGCACCCGGAAAACAAGGTGCTGATCGAGGACACCGAGGCCCGCATCGCCTGGCTCAAGGGCCGCATCGAGGCCATCCCCTTCCTGGATCCCATCGACCTGCGCTTCCGGGCCCGGGTCAGGGTGCCGGTGCCGACCACACGGGCCGTGATGTTCTGCCTGATGGATGTCTCCGGCTCCATGGACGAAGCCCGCAAGGACCTCGCCAAACGCTTCTTCATCCTGCTCTACCTGTTCCTGACCCGGCACTACGAGCGCATCGAGGTGGTCTTCATCCGCCACCATACCCAGGCCCAGGAAGTGGACGAACAGAACTTCTTCCACGCCACGGAGACCGGCGGCACCGTGGTCTCCTCCGCCCTGGTGCTGATGGACCAGATCATCCGCGAGCGCTATTCGCCGACCGAGTGGAACATCTACGGCGCCCAGGCCAGCGACGGCGACAACTGGCACCACGACAGCGGTCGCTGCCGCGAGCTGCTGGCCGAGAAGATCCTGCCTCTGTGCCGCTATTTCGCCTATGTGCAGGTGGCTGAAGCCGAGCAGAACCTCTGGGAGGAATACGTCAAGCTCGCCGAAGAGATGCCGCAGTTCGCGATGCGCAAGGCCGTGGAGGTCAGCCAGATTTACCCGGTCTTCCGCGATCTGTTCAAGAAGGAAGGGGCCGCCAAATGAACCGCCCGCCCGCCCAGGAGAACCGCCGCAACATCGGACTGGCTTCCAACCGCCATGAATGGGGAGGGCGCCGCTCCCCGCCACCCCTGCGCCAGATGAAACCCCTCGAGAAACGACCGGACCATCCCCTGCCCGCCCCCAGCGACTGGACCTTCGAGCTGATCCACGAGTACCACGAGGTGATCCGGCAGACCGCCGAACGCTATGGGCTGGACACCTACGCCAACCAGCTGGAGATCATCACCGCCGAGCAGATGATGGACGCCTATGCCTCGGTCGGCATGCCGGTGAACTATCGTCATTGGAGCTACGGCAAGGAGTTCATCGCCACCGAACGCAACTACAAGCGCGGCCAGATGGGTCTGGCCTACGAGATCGTCATCAACTCCGATCCCTGCATCGCCTACCTGATGGAAGAGAACACCATGGCCATGCAGGCCCTGGTGATCGCGCATGCCTGCTACGGCCACAACAGCTTCTTCAAGGGCAACTACCTGTTCCGCATGTGGACGGATGCCTCCTCCATCATCGACTACCTGGTCTACGCCAAGAACTATGTGGCCGAATGCGAAGAGCGTCACGGCCAGGATGCGGTGGAGGCCGTGCTGGACTCCTGCCACGCCCTGATGAACCATGGCGTGGACCGCTACCGGCGTCCGGCCAAGCTGTCCCTGGCCGAGGAGCGCAGCCGGCTCAAGGACCGCGAGTCCTACGCGCAGCAGCAGATCAACGACCTGTGGCGCACCCTGCCCCGCCGCGCCGACAAGGACAGCGAAGCCCAGGCCGCGCGCCGCTTTCCCGAGGATCCGCAGGAGAACCTGCTGTACTTCATCGAGAAGAATGCACCGCTGCTGGAGCCCTGGCAGCGCGAGATCGTGCGCATCGTGCGCAAGATCGCGCAGTACTTCTATCCGCAGCGCCAAACCCAGGTGATGAACGAGGGCTGGGCCACCTTCTGGCACCACCGCCTGCTCAATCAGATGTATGACGACGGCTACCTCACCGACGGCATGATGATCGAGTGGCTGAAGTCCCACACCAACGTCATCGCCCAGGCGCCCATGGCCAACCTCAATCCCTACGCCCTGGGCTTCGCGATGTACACCGACATCAAGCGCATTTGCGAGGCCCCGACCGAGGAAGACCGCCAGTGGTTCCCCGACATCGCGGGCAGCGACTGGCTGCCGACGCTCCAGCACGCGATGCGCAACTTCAAGGACGAGAGCTTCATCGGCCAGTACCTGAGTCCAAAGCTGATGCGCGACTTCAAGCTCTTCGCCATCCTGGACGACGAGAAGGAGAAGGAATACCTGATCTCCGCCATCCATGACGAAAGCGGCTACCAGCATGTGCGCGAGGCACTCTCGCGCCAATACGACCTCTCCACCCGCGAACCCAACATCCAGGTCTGGAACGTGAACCTGCGCGGCGACCGCTCGCTCACCCTGCGCCACACCCAGCACATGGACCGGCCCTTGCACGAGAGCGCCCAAGAGGTGCTCAAGCATGTCGCCAGGCTGTGGGGCTTCGGCGTGCAACTGGAAAGCGTCAACAGCAAGGGCGAAGTGAGCAAGCGCTGGACCGTGCCGGCGCCCGCCCACTGACGGACGCCCCGCCCGCATGAGGCGGGGCCCGGTGCATCGGCCCTGAGCCGGGCATCCGGCGTCGCGGCCTCAACGGGGTAGTGCAGTGTTCGACGCGATGAGGCACTGCACTAGCGCTGCGCAGCGACATCCATGCGGAAGATCTTGCCTGGATTCATGATGTCCCGCGGATCCACCGCCCGCTTGAGCGTGCGCATCAGGGCGACCGCCTCCTCGCCGGCCTCATCCAACAGGAAGTCCTGCTTGTGCAGGCCGATGCCGTGCTCGCCGGTGCAGGTGCCGCCCAGGCGCAGGGCGCGGGCGACCATCTGGGCCGAAAGGCGCTCGGCCGTCTCTCGTTCGGCGGGCTGCACGGGGTCGATCAGGTAGCCCATGTGGAAATTGCCGTCGCCCACATGGCCGACGATGAAGTACGGCAGGCCGGCGGCCTGCACTTCCGACACCGATTCGTTGATGCTCTCGGCCAGGCGCGAGATGGGCACGCAGGTGTCGGTGGTGACGCAGCGGCACCCGGGCTTCAGCTGCAGCGCCGAGAGATAGGCATGATGGCGAGCGGCCCACAGCCTTGTGCGCTCCTCGGGCGTGCTGGCCCATTCGAGGTCCTCGCCGCCGAACTCGCGGGCCATGTCCTGCACCTGCGCCGCCTGCTCGGCCACACCCGCCGCGGACCCGTGAAACTCCATCAACAGCATGGCTGCTTCGCGCAGACCCAGCTGATCGCGGGCGTTCACGGCGCGCACCGTGTGGGCATCCAGCAGCTCGCAACGGGCGATGGGCACGCCCATCTGGATGACCTGCATGGTGGTCTGCACGGCCGCGTCGATGCTGGGGAAGAAGCAGATGGCCGCCGACACCGCCTCGGGCAGCGGATAGAGCCGCAGCGTGAGCTCGGTGATCACGCCCAGCGTGCCCTCGCTGCCGACGAAGAGCCGCGTGAGGTCATAACCGGCGCTGCTCTTGCGAGCGCGCGAGCCCGTGCGCACGACGCCGCCGCCCGGCGTGACCACACGCAGGGCCAGCACGTTCTCACGCAGCGTGCCATAGCGCACGGCGTTGGTCCCGCTGGCCCGCGTGGCCGCCATGCCGCCCAGCGAGGCATCGGCGCCGGGATCGATGGGAAAGAACAGCCCCTGGTGGCGCAGTTCGTCGTTCAGCTGATGGCGCGTCACCCCTGGCTGCACCGTGACCGTGAGGTCCTCGGCCTGCACGGCCAGGATGCGATTCATGCGCGACAGGTCCAGGCTGATGCCGCCCTGCACTGCCAGCAAATGCCCCTCCAGCGAGGTGCCAGCACCGTAGGGAATGACCGGCACCGCATGGGCCTGAGCCTCGGCCAGCACCCAGGCCACCTCGGCTTCGTCTTCGGCAAACAGCACCAGCTCGGGCGGGTCCACATCGAAGGGACTCTCGTCACGCCCATGCTGCTGCCGCACCGCCAGGGACTCGACACAGCGGGCACCGAAACGCTCGCGCAAGCGCTGCTTCATCGCTTCAGGAATGGCTCGGCGCGGGCCATTCAAGGCAGAGGGAAAGGAGGCATGAGACATGGCGGGACTCCGGCGGCTGCGCCAACGCATTCTAGGAAGCTGGGGCCGACCCCCGCTGAATCTGCGCTGAACCTCCACGCTTGCGCCGGGAGAAGCTGCAAGGGCCGCTTGGCTGCGCTGGCGCAAACAGCGGGCTTGTGGCGCACGCGCGCTCGTGCCACCATGAATGCACGACTGCAGCTGATGAGGAGCTTCCATGACGACATCGAGTTGGATTCTGCTGATCGCCGTCGTGGCCCTGGCGTTGCTGGGCCTGTGGCGCCGGGACATGCTGGCCCTGCTGATCCAGAACATCATGAACGCCTTCCGTGCCCCCGTCACCCCCGGCACCCCGCCCGGCCATGAACCCAAGCCGCAGGGCGAAGGGCCCCATGCGCACCCGGCGGACCCGCAGCGCCCGGACTTTCACCGCAGCGGACGCAGGGGCTAGCTCGGAGGACGGGACGGAGTCAGGCAAGATGCGGGCTTCATCACCACGACCCGCCTGCAGACATCATGGCCAACCGACTTTCCCAGATCGCCACCCGCACCGGAGACGACGGCAGCACAGGTCTGGGTGACGGCACCCGCGTGCCCAAAGACCACCTGCGCGTGCAGGCCATGGGCGACGTGGATGAGCTGAACTCCAACATCGGCGTGCTGCTGGCCGAGCCGCTGCCGCATGACGTGCGCGAGCTGCTGATCACCATCCAGCACGAGCTCTTCAACCTGGGCGGCGAACTCTGCATGCCGGGCTACAGCCTGCTCAAGGAACACGCCGTGCTGCGGCTGGATGAGGCCTTGGCGCACTACAACGCCGACCTGCCCCGGCTCAAGGAATTCATCCTGCCCGCCGGCACCCGCAGCGCGGCCCAGGCCCATGTCTGCCGCACCATTGCCCGCCGTGCCGAACGTGCGGTCGTTCATGCCCTGCACCAGGGCGAGCAGATCGAGGCCGCGCCGCGCCAGTACCTCAACCGCCTCTCCGACCTGCTGTTCGTACTGGCCCGGGTGCTGAACCGTGCCAACCTGGATGGCAAGGGCGGGGACGACGTGTACTGGCACAGCGAACGGCTGCAGCGCCAGACCGACTAATTTGCACGAAAACGACCGATATCGGGGGCTTGCTGCCTCCAAGCGGCAGGCGCAAGATGCAAGCACGGCCTCAAAGGACGCCCGAAGTCGGCGCCGGGCCCAGGTCCGCTGCGTGCCATGGTCTGCGCCAGCCCCTCATCGTTAGGATATCGGGAGCCTGCCATGTCTTTGTTGAGCCACCTCAGTGTCCAACGCAAGCTGCTGCTGCTCGCCATCGCCGTCCCGCTGGCCATCAGCGTGCCCAGCTACATCCAGTACCAACAGAGCGGCGAGTTGACGGAGACCGCGCAAGCCGAGCGCGACGGCATCGGTCCCTGTCGTGACGTCATCCGGCTCATCCAGCTGACCCAGCATCATCGAGGTCTGTCAGCGGCGCAGTTGGGCGGGAACACGACCATCCAAAGCAAGCGCGAAGCCAAGAACGCCGAGGTTCAGCAGCAGCTGGCCCGCGTGCAGAGCAGCCTCGGCAGCCTGCTCAAGGCGGGGCAGATAGGCCAAACGCTGGACAAGGGCCGCGCAGCGTGGGAGAGCCTGTCCAGCGAGGTTGGCGGGCGAGCGCTCACAGCCGCCCAAAGCAGCACCCGGCACGCCCAGCTGATTGCCGTGTACCTGGAGTTGCTGGACCAACTGGTCGACCAAAGCCGCCTGGCGCTGGACCCGGAAGCGGACACCTACTACCTCATCATTGCCAGCCTGGCTCGCATGCCCCAGGCCACCGAGGCCATGGGTCAGACGCGGGCGCGTGGCGCCGGCTTCCTGGCTGAAGGCAAGATCGGGCCAGACGGGAAGAGCATGCTGACCGGCCTGGTGCAGCAGGTCACCGACCAGCATACCGCCATGGTCAAGGCCTTTCACAAGAGCTTTGCGGCCAGTCCCGGCATCAAGGCGGCCCTGGCCGACAAGGTGGATGCCCTGGGCAGCCACATCGACGGTGCGCTGAAGCTGACGCGGCACGAGCTGATTCAGAGCGAGAACATCAGCTATCCCTCGGCCGACTACATCACCACCTACACACAGGCCATCGACACCATGTTCAGTGTCGATGAGCTGGCGCTCAACGCGTTGGAGCAGGCGCTGAACGACCGCATCAGCGAGCTGCACAAGGGCAATGTCGTCATGGGCGTGCTGCTGCTCCTGCTGATTGCCGGCCCTCTGATGCTGGCACGCAGCATTTCGCGCAGCATCACCGTGCCCCTGCGCCAGGCCACGGAGCTGGCCCAGCAGATTGCCGCGCGCCATCTGGACGGCGAGGTCGATGCGCGCAGCGGCGACGAAATTGGCCAGCTCTGCCAGTCCCTGCTGTCCATGCGTGACAGCCTCAGCCAGGTCATCCGGGAGGTGCGCAGCAACGCCGAGCAGGTCGCTCATGCCTCGCAAGAGCTGGCGGCCGGCAATTTGGACCTCTCCCAGCGCACCGAGCAGCAGGCGTCAGCGCTGCAGGAAACCGCCAGTTCCATGGAGCAGCTCACCACCACCGTGCGCAGCAACGCCGACGAAGCCGCCGGCGCGCGGACGTTGGCCGAGCGCGCCTGCAATGTGGCCGAAGCCGGCGGCACGGCAGTGCAGCAGGTCGTCGCCACCATGGGCGATATCGAGGCCAGCAGCCGCCGTGTCGAGGAGATCACCGCGGTCATCGAGAGCATTGCCTTCCAGACCAACATCCTCGCGCTGAATGCCGCCGTGGAAGCGGCACGCGCCGGCGAGCAGGGCCGGGGATTTGCCGTCGTGGCCAGCGAGGTTCGTGCCCTGGCACAGCGCAGCGCCGAGGCCGCCAAGCAGATCAAGCAGTTGATCTCCACCAGCGTCGGCCAGGTCGAAACGGGTGCACGGCAGGTACGCAGCGCCGGCGAAACCCTGCAGGCGGCCGTCAGCACGGTGCGCGAACTCAACGACATCATCCACCGCATCAGCACGGCTTCCGCCCAGCAAAGCGGCGGCTTGCAGCAGATCAGCGCTGCCGTCTCCCATATGGACCAGCTGACGCAGCAAAACGCCGCCCTGGTCGAGGAAACGGCCGCCTCCGGCCATCACCTGCAGGGCCGCGCCCAGGAGCTGGCAGACCTGGTCGCGACCTTCCGGGTCCGGGGCTAGTCCCGGCGCGGTTCAGCCCTGCTCCAAGGCCGCCTGCAAGCGGCGCACATAGGCCTGGCGCAGGCTGGCCGGCGCCAGCACCTGGACCTGTCCGGCGTGGCGCAGCAGGTCCATCAGCAGCTCCGTCGGCTCGACATAGGGCACCTCCAGCTCCCAGCGGCCATCGTCCAGCCAGCGGCTGCGCTGGGCCGGATGCCATTCCTCGCGAGACACCCACTGTGCAGCCTCGGCGCTGAAGCTCAGCAGGGCCCACTGGGTCTTGGCGCCCGCAAAGATGCCGTAGCCCTGATCCAGCTCGGACTCCAGCTGCTTGATCGCCACCGCCTTGGCCTTGTCGTCCAGCGGCACGGCCCCTTCGACGGCATCCATGGCGAAACGCCGCAGGCCTTCGCTCTCATGACACCAGGCATCCAGGTACCAGGTGTTGCGGTAATGGACCAGGCGCTGGGGCGACACCACCCGGTCGCTCAAGGATCCCGCCAGTCCGCCCCGCCCTCTCTTGCGATAGGCCAGGCGCAGGCGCAGGCGCTTGACCAAGGCGCTGCCCACGGTCTCGAAATGCTCGGTGGGCACTCGGCGGCGCGCCGTGGAAATGAGCTTGACGCGGCGCGTCAGCTCGCGAGCCTGGGCCTCGTCGCTGCCCAGCATGCCGCTGAGCTTGTCCAGCATGGGCTGCAGATGCCGGGTCAGCAACCCGTTCTCATCCAGGCTGCTCAGCAGCTGGTTCATGGTCAGCAAGGCATGCAGCTCCTTCTCGCTGAACCAGACGCCCGGCAGCTCGTGCTTCTGGCCACGCCAGTCCTTGCTGAAGCGGTAGCCGTTGGCCAGCGTGTCGTACTCGATGGGCGCATCCATGCGCTCGCGCAGGTACTGCAGGTCCCGCTTGAGCGTGGCGGGCGAGACCTCCAGCGCCTCCAGCAGCGCGGCGAAGCTGACGCACTCATGGGAACGGATCAGCATCTCGATCTTGTAGAAGCGCTCGGTTCTGTCCATGGCCCGCGGCCCTCCCCGTCGTGGTTTTCCCCAGTCATTCCGGATGCATGCAGGTGGCTCATGCCTTGAGCTACCTGCAGCGCACACTGTGCCACAAGGTCGCTGACAGATTTGTGGCGGCCCGTGCCGCCCCCTCTACCTGGAGATGACCATGGCCCAGCTCACTGTTTCGCACGCACCGTTCACACCGGCCCAGCTCGACCTGGCCATGGAAGATGCACCCACGCTGCCTGCCGGCAGGCAGGTGGGCTTCGAGCTGGGATGGGACCACGCGCGGCATGGCCTGACCCCGGCCGTCGAGCACCTCTTCAGCACCTCGCCGCTGCGCCAGGGCTGGCAAGCCGGTCAGGCCACCTTCGGCCACCGCACGCTCAAGGCTGGCGTGCACACCCAGCGCTGGCTGCGTTTGCGCACCCATGCCTGGTCCCGCGGTCGCAGCTTCGAGACCACGCTGCTCACCCCCAACTACCTGCAGCAGCTGGACGCCGAGTACTGCCCCATCAGCCGGCTCCCGCTCAACGACATGCCGGGGCATGCCCAGCAGCGCAGCCTGGATCGCGTGCGTGACGATGCCGGCTATGCCGCCGGCAATCTGGCGATGATGAGCCGCCAGGCCAATGCGGCCAAGGGCCACCGGGACTGGCCCGCGCTGGCGAGCGCCGCCCAAAGCCTGCAGCAGGGTCCCATCCGCGACATGGGTGGGTTGGACGCCCCGGCCTGGCGGCGCCTGGCGCTGCTGGCCAGCTTCGTGACCCCGCTGTCCCATGACGAAGCCGCCACCCTGCCCCTGCACGTACTGCCGCCCAACCGCCTGCGCCTGTTCAACCCCATCCAGGCCTTGCAGGCCCTGGTGACGCGCCAGTTCGCCACGCCGGGCTGGAGCCAGCGTCTGGCACGCCTGGAAGCCTTGCTGCCGCAGGCGGAGCTGCGGGCCGACTTCAACCGCTTCGTGCTGGCCTTCGTGCCTCGCGTGCTTCAGCAACAACAGTTGCTGGCCCCGCATGACATCCGCTGGGCCCTGGAAGACGCCTGGAGCCACGAACTCGTGCAGCGCCGCTGGTCCCGCTTCGCCCTGCGTCTCAGCGCTTGCCAAGCGGAACAGCTGGTGCAGCGTGCGGCGGCCAAGCGGCTGTGCCCGGTCCACGTCCAGCAGCATGACGCCCCCGCAGCCACCGAAGGTTGGGGTCTGGCCTGAGCCAGGCGCAACATCCGGCATCGCGGCAGATTGAGCGGCGTCATCACCCCGTCACAGCGTGCTGGCACATTGCCGGCCGTCGACTCGTCGGCTTCTTGCCGATGCCAGACGGAGCAATACTCTCGCTCTTGCCTTCTCAGCCCCGCCCGGCGCAGGCCCGGCGGGGCTTCTTTTGGGCCGCCTTCTTCACCCCTACTGCCCTCATGCCGGGGGGCAGCAACGGTTGACGCCCGCTTCGTACCCGCGAATGATGCGGCGTGGCGCCGCGGCGCCCATCGCACAAGAAGGAGACATCGAGCATGCAAAGAGTGGCCATCGTGACGGGCGGCACCCGCGGCATTGGCGCCGCCATCGCCCTGGGCCTGCAGGCGGCGGGCTATCGTGTGGCCAGCGTCTATGCGGACAATGATGCGGCGGCCCAGGCCTTCCATGAGCAAAGCGGCATCCCTGTCTTTCGCTGGGATGTTTCCGACTACGAAGCCTGCGAGCGCGGCGTCGCCGAGGTCCAGGCGCAGTTGGGCCCGGTGGAGGTGCTGGTCAACAACGCCGGCATCACCCGCGATGCCATGCTGCACAAGATGACCCTGGCCCAATGGCAGGCGGTGATCAACACCAACCTGAACTCGGTCTTCAACATGAGCCGCCAGGTGATCAACGGCATGCGCGAGCGCAACTTCGGGCGCATCGTCAACATCGCATCCATCAACGCTCAGAAGGGCCAGCTGGGCCAGACCAATTACTCAGCGGCCAAGGCTGGGGAAATCGGATTCAGCAAGGCCCTGGCGCTGGAGAATGCCAACAAGGGCATCACCGTGAACGTGATCTGCCCGGGCTACATCGCCACCGACATGGTCAAGGCCATGAAACCCGAGGTGGTGAGCAGCATGATCCTGCCGCAGATCCCCGTCGGCCGGCTTGGCACGCCGGAAGAAATCGCCCGCTGCGTGCTCTTCTTGGTGGCGGACGAGGCCAGCTTCATCACCGGCGCCACGCTCAGCGCCAATGGCGGCCAGTACCTGGCCTGAGGGCCCACCCGGCGGCAAGGCCCGCTGCCATGCGCCAGGACTCACATCAGCCCGGACCAGGTCAAGAAGCAGGCCCAGAAACAGCCCACCTCAGGCCGGCAGCCCCTTGGTGAAGCGTTCCACCGTACCATTGGAGTCCTGCAGCGCAACGTGATAGCCGCGTTCCTTGAACCACAGCGCCCAGTTGTGGGCCAGCTGGCGATCCGGCAGCCAAGGGCCCGTGCGGTCGACATGCACACGGTTCGCGCGGCGTTCGTAGAACACCACGCGCCACATGCCTCCACCGGAACTGAAGTTGTAGTTGCTCATAGGCGGCCAAGAATCTAGCAGATCGGCCGGCAACTTGCCTGCGCATCAACGTGAATGTGCGTCAACCCATTCACGAAGTCCGAGCACCCGCAAACCCGGGTAACGCTCGGCCTGCCTGTCCACGTGCTTGCGCAGTGCGCCACACTCGCTCAGCAGCTGCGCCGCCCCCGCCGCCTGCGCCAGGCTCAGAGCCAGCAAGGGCCCCAAAGGCAGACGTGCCGACGCCCGCTGCTGCAAAGGCTTGCAAGCCTGTGCATAGGGCAGCACGTCGGCCAGCAATTCCTGCTGCTGCAGAGGTTTGAGCTTGAGCGCCGGTGCGGCCAGGCTGAGCATCAGCAACTGAGCGGTCTCTGCACAGACCAGCACGCGAATCCGGCCGTCATGCCAGGCCTGCCGCAGCAGGGCCGCCTCCGGCCCATTGCGCAAAAGCGCCTGCAGCAGCAAGGCGGTGTCGATCACCACGCTCTGGGGCCGGGTCTTGCGCGCCGGTGCACTGCGGGGCTTTGCCGCAGCCGGCGACGCTGCCGGCGAGCTCTTGCGCCCCTTCATGCCGCACTGCGGGCCGCGGCCGCACGACGGCGCACAGCCTTGCGCGCAGGGTCCGCGGTGCTACGGCTGGCGGCACTTGATGGTTTTGCAGCCGCTTTTTGCCGGGCGATCGGCGCTGCAGCGCCGGCTCGGGCACTCCGTGGTTTTGCACCCGAAGCTCCGACAGCGCTTTTTCGGGTCTCGATGGTTTTGCCGGTCGCGGGGGCCTGAGCGACTTTGGCCCCCGCCTTCTTGAGCCCCGCCTTTTTCCGGGCAGGGGTACTCAATGGTTTTGCCGCCTTGGCCACCGCGGCCTTTTTGGGGGCCTCCCTGGTTTTAAGCCCTCCCATCTGCTGTTCGGCCCAGCTCAAGGCAGCCTCCAGTGTTTTCGGCGAGAGGGCCAATTCCTCCAGCTTGGCCCGCAGGGCGTCGCCACGCTGGATCCGGACTGGGGTGAGCACGATTTGGCCACCCCGGGTCTGCACGTCGAAGTACTGCACGGGCCCCAGGGGCTCGGTCACGCTCTTTGGCAATGTCAGTTGATTCTTGGCGGTAATCTTCGCGAGCACTTTTTGGAAATTCTGAAAGTAAGGAGTCCTTACTTTACCCTGTCTCATGCCATGAGCCACCCGGCAATCGTCGGATTGGAGGACGTCCACAAGCCCCATGGATGCTGGCCAAACCGGCATTCAGCGGCTTTCATTGGCCTTCACCTCCATTCGTATGATGTGAGCATGCCAATTCATGTTCTTCAGCCCTGCAGGCGAGTTCCGCTTGCCCTCCTCCTGATATCAATCCTGGCATGCCGGGCGCATTCATCGCAAGCGACAGACCCGGCGGAGCCGGCAGCAGCAGCGGCTTCGGCGGCATCCGTGCCATTGGCACCGACAGGCCTGCGAGCTGCCCCGCTGGAAGCCGCGCTGCAGCAACTGCTGGACCGGGCTCGCCTGCTGCAGGTGCTGTCCGGTATCGACGCGCAGGACGCGCGGCACGCCAGGGCCCAGGCAGCGGCTCGGCAACTGAAGGGGCAGCAGCGCAGCAGCCTTCGCCAGCTCAGCGCCCGCCTCGTCGCCGACAGTCACAACGAAGCAACCCAGATCCAGGCCCTGCTGGATCTTCTGAGCTCGCCGGCCGGCAGCGGCGCCATGCCCGCGCTGTTGCCCGTGATGTTGCCCGTGATGTCCGAGTTGCGCGTGCACGCCAAGCTCGGCACCGAGCAGCTGCGCACGATCCGCGCCCTGATGAATGCCAGGTCCGGCGTCGAATTGCCCATCAGCGAAGGTGACCGCCTGGCTGCACAGCGGCTGATGGACTCCCTGTCGAACGAAGCCGTGCTGGCGCAAGCCGCCCGCGAACGTGAATGGCGCGGCCTGGAGCTGCCGGCGCATACCGTGGTGCTCAGCTTCGACGACGGTCCCCATCCCCAATACACGCCGCAGGTTCTGGAAACCCTGGCTCAGCACGGGCTCAAGGCCCTGTTCTTCCAGATCGGAAAAAACCTAGGGGAGCGCAATGACGGCGTTATTCATCTCAAGCGAAATGAAGAGCTGGAGAAGAAAATCGCGGCCGGCGGCCATGCCATTGGCAACCACAGCTACAGCCATGCCATGCTGTCGCGCCGCAGTCAGGCGCAGATCAAGGAGGAAATCCAGCTGACTCAGGCGCTGCTGACGCTGGCCGTGCCGGAGGGGCGGGCGCGCACAGACCTGTTCCGTGCCCCCTACGGCGCCGTCAACGAGGCCGTGCTGGCGGAAGCAGAAAGCCAGCACCTGCGCCTGGTGCTGTGGAACGTCGACTCGATGGACTGGGCCGATACCTCGCCCGCCTCCATCGTCAAACGTGTGATGACGGAGCTGAAGAAGGCCGGCCGCGGCATCATCCTGATGCATGACATCCACGTCCACAGCGTCGAAGCCCTGCCCCTACTGATCGAGGCCTTGAAGGCCGAGGGCTACCGCTTTGCCCATTGGGACGGCCAGGGCTTCAGCCTGACGGCACCGAGCGGTGCCGATTCATAGCCCAGAACAGGCCGGCAATGCCCGACCTCACGGCCAGACGCTGCCGGCGAACGGCGGGCTCAGACCAGCGAACGATGCAGGCGCAGCTCTTCCAGCCGCACACTGCCCACTTCGGTGGTCTTGGTGGTGTTGAGTTCGCGCTTGAAGCCGGCCAGCTCGAAGAAGCGCAGGGCGCGTTCATTGCGCAGGTAGGTCCACAGCGTGACCTTGGTGCAGCCTTCTTCCTGCAGCCCGTCGCGGGCCGCATCCCACAGGGCCAGGCCCACGCCCTTTTCCCAGTGCTTGGGCGACACGTACAGGGCCCAGATCTCACCGGTGCTGGACGGCGTGCCCTTGTCGCGCGAGCGGTCGAAGCCAACGAAGCCCATCATCTCGTTGTCGATATGGGCCACCATCACCTGGGGCTCGCACAGGTCGATGGCTTCACGCCAGAAAGCCTGGCGCTTCTGTACGGACCAGCTGTCCAGCACGGACACCGGCAGCAAGTCCTTGTAGGCGTCCTGAGCGGCGGCGACATGGATCTCAGCAATGGCCTTGGCGTCACGCAGCGTGGCCGGGCGGACCTGAATACTCGACATACAAAGAAACCAGCGGCAAAAGGAAAGACGAAGGGCGGGATTGTGGCGGGCAAATCGCCGAATACCGCCGCTTGACAAGGCGATATTTTCAAACCCGTTTTGAAGCCTGCCTTGGCGCAAAGGGCCAGGCCATGCGCTATTTGCCCATGGCCGGCGATGCGCGCGGTCTCAAGCCTGCAGGGGCAGCATCAGCTGGGCACGCTTGCGCCAGACCTGGGCGTAATCCGCCACACAGCGCTTCAAGGCGGCCTTGTTGGCCTTCTGCAGCCGGGCCAGCAGCTCATGCCGCACCGGCGCCAGGCCCAGCTCCAGCTCGAACTGCTGCTCGATGTCCCGCTCCATGCGCAGCAGCAGATGGGCGGTGGTCTTGGCGTCGGCCAGCGCCCGGTGGGCGCGTCCCATGTCCGGCAGCTCGTGCCAGCGGGCCAGTTGGCCCAGCTTGCAGGACGGGGCCTCCGGGTAGAGGCGTCGAGCCAGCAGCACCGTGCAGGCGAACTCATGTGCAGGGTCCGGTGCGACTTCGGCCTTGCGCATCTCGAACTGCCAGAAGCCGCGGTCGAAGCCCGCGTTGTGCGCCACCATGGGACAGCCCTGGGTGAACTCGGCCACCTCCCGCATCACCTGCTCGGCCGGTGGCGCGCCTTCCAGCATCTCGTTGCTGATGCCGGTCAGCTGCTCGATGAAGGGCGGCACATGCACCCCCGTGTGCATGAGGCTCTGGTACTCGCCGACGATGCAGCCGCCACGCACCAGCACCGCCGCGATCTCGGTAGCCCGCCCGCCGCTGCCCGGGCCCAGGCCGGAGGTCTCGAAGTCGATGACGGCAATGGTCTCGTTCATCCTGTCCATCATGGGCTGGCTCAGCCCTCCGCGGGTCGCATCGGCGGGTACTTCTGCGCATTGAGCGCCAGCTTGCGCTCCACGGCGGCGGGCAGGTCCACGCGGCAGTGGTCGGCGATCTGCAGCAGGTACAGCATCACGTCGGCAATCTCCTCGCCCAGATGCACGCGGGTGGCCTCGTCCAGCGTCAGGGACTCCTGCGGCGTCTTCCACTGGAAGATTTCCACCAGCTCGGCCG
This sequence comes from Burkholderiaceae bacterium, assembly GCA_041905785.1. GTDB lineage: Bacteria > Pseudomonadota > Gammaproteobacteria > Burkholderiales > Burkholderiaceae_C > Roseateles_B. Next base: position 29,900 of record JAYRKJ010000019.1, on the reverse strand, counting down.
CCTCCACCACCATGGCCATGGCCAGGTTCTTGGGCGTCTGGTAGGGCTCCCACTGGCGCTCGGCGGCAAAGGCGCGCAGGCGGGTCTGGAGGTCGGCGATGTTCATCATGGGCCGCGAGTGTGCACGCTCGCCCGGGTCCCGCCAAGCACTGCGACCGTTGACGGGGAACAGCCCGCAACAGCGCGGGAATTTTTCCGGTCCTGATATCAACAAGACAAGGAAGAAATCTTTACTTGGTAGTCTTAGTAGAGGGGGCCCCCCGCTGTGGATAAGCCGACTTTTTCTTTTGGCATCATGAACTTGTGCTGCCTGCAACGCTGTGTGCGGAGCCCGTCTTTGCATGGGCATGAACAGACAACAAGCACAGGGGCCCCCACCCTCGCTGTGGACAAGCGCCCACTTGGTCCAAAGTTGTCCACAGCCTTATGCCTTTACACCGCGCCGGGCTTGAGGCAGACGCAGCCGAAAGGGCTCGATCTGCAATTCCACGTACAGATTTGTGCGAAATCCGAGCGCACCATGTCTCCATCTCTCCCGTTTCACGAGGTGCTGCGATGGCGACCGTGTCCAATCCCCCCTTCTACAAGTCCCTGTACCTGCAGGTGATCCTGGCGATCATCGTGGGCGTCTGCCTGGGGCACTACCTGCCCGAGACCGGCGCGGCCATGAAGCCGCTGGGCGACGGCTTCATCAAGCTGATCAAGATGCTGATCGCGCCCATCATCTTCTGCACGGTGGTGGTGGGCATCGCCGGCATGGAGGACATGAAGAAGGTCGGCAAGACGGGCGGCCTGGCCCTGCTGTACTTCGAGGTCGTCTCTACCCTGGCCCTGGTCATCGGCCTGGTGGTGGTCAATCTGGTCCAGCCCGGCGCCGGCATGAATGTGGACCCGGCGCACCTGGACACCAAGGGCATCACGGCCTATACCGGCCCCGGCAAGATGCAGAACACGACCGAGTTCCTGCTGGCCATCATCCCCAGCAGCATGTTCGACGCCTTCGCCAAGGGCGAGATGCTGCAGGTGCTGCTGGTGGCGGTGCTCTTCGGCTTTGCGCTGCATCGCTTCGGCGGGCGCGGCACGCTGGTGTTCGACTTCATCGAGAAGAGCTCACACGTGCTTTTCGTGATCGTGGGCTACATCATGAAGCTGGCTCCCATCGGTGCCTTCGGCGCCATGGCCTTCACCATCGGCAAGTACGGCCTGGGTTCGCTGGTGCAGCTGGCCAAGCTGATGGGCAGCTTCTACCTGACCTGCCTGCTCTTCATCTTCATCGTGCTGGGCAGCGTTGCCCGCGCGCACGGCTTCTCCATCCTGAAGTTCATCAAGTACATCAAGGAAGAGCTGCTGATCGTGCTGGGCACCTCCTCGTCGGAGTCCGTGCTGCCGCGCATGATGGCCAAGATGGAGAACCTCGGCGCCAAGAAGTCCACCGTGGGTCTGGTCATTCCGACCGGCTACTCCTTCAACCTGGACGGCACCTCGATCTACCTGACCATGGCCGCGGTCTTCATCGCCCAGGCCACCAACACGCCCATGAGCCTCACGCAACAGCTGACCCTGCTGGCCGTGCTCCTGCTGACCTCCAAGGGCGCCGCCGGCGTGACCGGTTCCGGCTTCATCGTGCTGGCGGCCACGCTGTCTGCGGTGGGGGGCGTGCCGGTGGCCGGGCTGGCGCTGATCCTGGGCATCGACCGCTTCATGAGCGAGGCCCGCGCGCTGACCAACCTGATCGGCAATGGCGTGGCCACGGTGGTGGTGGCCAAGTGGACGGGTGATCTGGACACGGCGCAGCTGCAGGCCCGCCTCAATGCGGAGACCGAGCAGGAAGCCGAGTCCCCCGAGGCCGTGCTGGACCGGAAGACGGCGCACCTGTCGGCTTGATCAGACGCAGCGATGGCCGGGCACAGGGCCCGGTCCCTGCACAACGCAGCGCGAGCAAGAAGGAAAAGCCCCGGCCAGTTGGTTAGGGGCTTTTTGTTTTCAGGCGATGCCCACCACTTTGTGCATCTGCACGGACAAGCGCCACTGCGGGTGGCTCATGCAGTAAGCCACCGCCTCGCGCGTGTGCTGCTTCTGCAGGACGGAGTCCATTGGCTGCAGGAAGAAATGCTGGAAGTCGAGCTGCTCGAAGCGCTCAGGCATGGCCAGCGGCTGCGGATAAACCAGCTTCAATTCATGGCCCTTGGTGAGCACCAGCTCGGCATCGGCCTTGGGACTCACGCAGATCCAGTCCAGCCCTGGCGGTGCTGGCTGCGTGCCATTGGTCTCCACCGCAATCTCGAAGCCGCGCGCGTGCAGGGCGTCGATCAGCGGCGTGTCCAGCTGCAGCAGCGGCTCGCCGCCCGTGCACACCACATACGGGCGGCCCAGGCGCCGGCCTTGCGCATCACGCGGCCAGAGGCTGTCGATGGCATCGGCCAGCTCGGCCGCGGTGGTGAACTTGCCGCCGCCCTCGCCGTCCGTGCCGACGAAATCGGTGTCGCAGAAACTGCAGATGGCGCCGGCGCGGTCCTGCTCGCGGCCCGTCCAGAGATTGCAGCCTGCAAAGCGGCAGAACACGGCCGGGCGGCCGGCCTGCGCGCCTTCGCCCTGCAGGGTGTAGAAGCGTTCCTTGACGGCGTAGGTCATCGCAGCGGCCTCAGACGGGAATCAGCTCATCGGCCGCGCCAGCGCTGACCAGCGCCCCCGAACCCCGGGTCTCGTAGAGATCCACGCGGTCGATCTGGGGCAAGACCTGGCGCCCCTGGCGCAGGATCCATTGCGCCAGCGAGGTGGTGTCGCTGTCTGCGAGCGAGGGGATCTCGTGCAGCGGCTGATGGTCCAGCGCCTTGAACAGCGGGTTGAAGAGCGTTTTCACATCGCCAAAGTCCACCGTCCAGCCCATCACCGCGTCCAAGGGCGCCGAGAGGTGCAGGCGCAGCGTGAAGGTGTGGCCATGGATGCCGCGCTGCGGGTGTCCGCTGGGCGCGCGCTTGAGTTGCACGGCGCTGTCCAGGGTCATTTCCTTCCAGATGCGGTAGTTCGTGCCGTCGAAGTTGGCACCGCTGGAGCCCGTCTCGTACACCGTCACCCAGGACAGCTCGGGCAGCTGCGGCCGGATGCGCGCCCAGAGCCAGGCGGAGATCACCTCGCTGGTAGGGTTGTGCAGGCCTTCGATGTCGTTGAGGCAGTGGTAGTTGAGCTGGGCGTGGAAGGGGGCCCATATCTCGTCCAGATGGTCGTAGTCGATGCTGAGGTCGCGCTCGCCCAGATCCTGGTTGGCATGCAGGATCACCTCGAAGCCATGGCCATGCATGCGACCGCACTTGTGGCCCAGGGGCACATTGGGCAGCTGATGAGCGGCCTGGAAGCGATAGCGGCGCCAGACATGGGCACGGCCGGACACGTCCAGGTCCACGCCCGAGTGCGTGGTGCTCTGGATGCCGACCTGCAGGATGCCGGGCACGCCGAACTCCGTCTCCAGGCGGCGGCGGATCCAGCGGGCGATGTTCTCGTCGGTGGGATTCTCGATCTGCTCGTTCAGCAGGCCATGGTCCAAAGGTGCCACGCAGGCGGCCAGGCGTTCGCGCAGGGCTTCCACCTCCCCACCCGCAAACGAGGCCCAGCCAGGGGGCAGGTCGGCGCGCACGGTGGCGAAATAGCTGTGACCGTGCAGGCCGTGGGCGCGATGCGAAGCCGGCAGAGCGGGAATGCGGCAGGCGGACTCGAAGCCCGCCGAGGCGCAGAAAAGCGAGGTGGTGTTCATCAAAAAGTGCCTGGTCTCAGGCCAAGAGCGGGCCGGTAGCGTGCTGCAAGCGCGCCCAGAAAGGCCAATCCCTGATTTTTTCACGTCCTGTCTCTCAACAACAGTATGAAGAGATCTTTACTTGGTAGAAGTAGTAGAGGCAGCCGTTTTCTGTGGATAAGGGCACAAAGTGCTTTTACGACAGTCACTTGCATGAACTTGAACCCTGTGGCCCGAGCGGGGAGCCGCGGACGGCTGAACAGACAACAAGTTCGGCACAGGCACCCGCCCTGTGGATAAGCAGGTGCTTGTTCAAAACTTGTCCACAGGCTTGTGCCCGGGGCCTGGCGCCATCAATGGCGCGCGCCGGGACCGGTCGATGTCCCCCTTGCCGCCCAAACAAGGGGCGCACTTTGAACGGACCGCAGCGTCGACGGCCCCACAGAGCCTTGACCGTCATCAATAATCGACCGCCTTGACTTCAGAGAAGCAGTGCCCATGAAAAACACTTTGATCGCCGCCGCCTTGCTTCTGTCGGCCGCGGCGGCCACGGCCGCCGAGCTGACGGTTTCCCTCCATATGGCGGAAAAGCAGGGGGCCGGCGCAGCGCTGGGTGTGGTCCGCATCGTCGAGACCCCGTATGGCCTGGCCTTCTACCCGGCGCTGACGGGCCTGGCACCCGGCTTGCATGGCTTCCACATCCACGAGAAGCCCTCTTGCGCAGCGGCCGAGAAGGAAGGGGCCCTGGTGCCCGCCCTGGCTGCGGGCGGCCATCTCGATCCGCAGGGCAGTAAAAAGCACGGCGAGCCTTGGGGCGACGGGCACCTCGGCGACTTGCCGCCCTTGCATGTGGCGGCCGACGGCAGCGCCTCCAGCCCGGTGCTCGGCCCTCGCCTGAAGCTGGAGGATGTGCGCAAGCGCTCGATGATGATCCATGCGGGTGGGGACAATCATGCGGATCATCCGATGCCTCTGGGCGGCGGTGGTGCCCGCGTGGCCTGTGGCGTGATCGACTGAGGTTTTCGGGTCTGCTGACTTGGTGAGGTCGTGGGCATGCGGCCTGCTTTGCCGTTGGGGGATGGTTGCGATGCTCGCTCAAGCCTGTGAACTGCCGCTGGGCAGCCGCGTCGAAGCACGGTTCCTGCACCAAGCCTTTTTTGCCGACGCCTACCGGGCGCCCGTCAGGCGGGAAGATGCGAGCCCCGTCGAGCTGTTCTTCGCCATCTTCGGCCACCATCCGCTGTGGGCGAAGCTCATGCTGCTGGCTCGCCACCGCATCGGCGAAATCTTCGGGCTGGCCGCCGCCACGACGGCAGAGCTGATGCACCCCACCCAGCTGCCGAGCTACCGGGTGGGGCAGAACATCGGGCCCTGGCCGATCTATTTCATGAGCGACGAGGAATTGATCGCCGGCCGTGAGAATCGGCACCTGGATTTCAGGCTGTCGGTGCTGAAGCAGGGATCGGGGCCGACGGCCGCCGTCGTCGTCTCCACGTTTTGCTGTACCCACCATCGATTCGGCCGCGTGTACCTGCGTCTCATCGGACCCTTCCACAAATGGGGTGTGCGGCGCCTGCTGTGCCGGGCCGTGGCGGCGGGCCGGCTGTGAGCGCGGTGCAGGCGCTTGGCGGGCTTGATGACCAGAAAGGACTTGAACCGGTGCAAGCGTCCCCAAGCATCCATGCCACGTGCCACTGCGGTGCTGTACGGCTGATGGTCCAGGGGCCGCTGCGACCGCCCATCAATTGCCATTGCGGCCTTTGTCGGCGCCTCAGTGGTGCGGCCTTCACGACCTGGCTCAGCGTGAGCCGGGACGGTTTGCAGATGTCGGGTGAGCATCATCTGAAAAGCTACCGGCCCACTGTCCATCTGGAACGCCTTTTTTGCCAGCATTGCGGTGGCCATGTGCTGACGCACGATGCGCGCTGCGCGGGCATCGCCGGCCTGCCTGCTGGCTTGGTGGACGATCATGCCGTGCCGCAGCCTGGCGGCGAGTACTTTGTGAGCCATAAAGCGCCATGGCACAGCCTGGCGCCGCAAGCCCCCTGCTTTGGCGGCGACAGCGGGTTCGAGCCGCTGAGCCATGCGGTCTAGGGGCTGCTGATGCCCCGCAGGGCCGGGCTCGCTCTACCATCGCTGCCATGCCGTCCGCTCTCTCTCACCCTGCCGTTGCGCTGTCGCTTGGCCTGATGCTGGGCAGCAGGCGGGTGCCACCCCGACTGCTGATCGTCGGTGCCGTGGCCGCCGTCCTACCCGATGCCGACGTCCTGGGCCTGCGGCTGGGCATCCCGTATGAATCGAGCCTGGGCCACCGCGGCGCCAGCCATTCACTGCTGATGGCGGTGCTGCTGGGCCTGCTGGCCGGGCTGGCAGCGCCGGCGTTGCGGGCGCGGCGGGCGCACGCGGTCTTGTTCGTTGCGCTTTGCGCAGCCTCGCATGGCCTGCTGGATATGGCGACCCACGGTGGGCATGGCGTGGCGCTCTGGTGGCCCATCAGCGAGCACCGTTTTTGGTGGCCCGAACGTCCCATCGAGGCGTCACCCCTCAGCCTGCGGCGCTTCTTCTCAGCCAGCGGCTGGGTGGTGGTGCTCAGCGAGCTGCGCTGGGTCTGGGCCCCCGCGATGATGCTGGGCCTGAGCGGCTGGCTGCTGCGTCGCTGGGTGGCCAGGCCCGCACTTGCCACAGGGACAAGGCCATGACCCGCTTTCATCACCAGCGTGAACTGCCGGCCATGCCCGAGCAGGTCTTTGCAGCTTTTGCCGACCCCGTCCGCCTGGCCCGTTGGTGGGGTCCGGCCGGCTTTCGCAATACCTTCCATCACTTCGACTTCAAGGCGGGCGGGCGTTGGCGCTTCACCATGCACGGGCCGGATGGGCAGGACTATCCCAATGAGTCGGAGTTCCTGCTGGTCACGCCGGCGTTGGTGCGCCTGCGCCATGTCTGCGCCCCCTTCTTCGAGCTGAGCGTGGCGCTGCGGGCCAGCCCGGGTGGCACCCAGCTCGATTGGCTGCAGGTGTTCGACGATCCCCAGGTGGCGGAGGCCGTACGCCCCATCGTCGAGCCGGCCAACGAGCAGAATCTGGATCGCCTGGCCGCCGAGGTGGCGTCAGGTGCGGCGCCCCATCGTGGGCAAGACCTGTCCCCGGCGTGAGCCCCACCGGCGCGCCCTCCTGAACCCAAGAACCCTGATTCCCAAGGAGCATCCCGTGAAACGAGTCACCGGCCTGGGCGGCATCTTCTTCAAGGCCCGCGATCCCAAGGCGCTGGCCGCCTGGTACGAACGCCACCTGGGCATGACGGTGGAACCCTGGGGCGGTGTGGTGTTCCGCTGGGCCGAAGATCCGGCCGGCGCCAACGGCACCACGATCTGGAGCCCCTTTGCCGCCGACACCGGCTATTTCGCGCCCAGCACGGCGCCCTTCATGGTGAACCTTCGCGTGGCGGACCTGCACGCCCTGCTGGCGGCCCTGCGCGCCGAGGGTTGCCAGGTGGAGGAGAAGGTGGACGAGTCCGAATACGGCAAGTTCGGCTGGGTGGTGGATCCAGAGGGCAACAAGCTGGAGCTGTGGGAACCGCCGGCCGGGCGCTGAGCCTGCGCTGCTGCAGCGCGGCCCGCTTGTGTGGCCAGCGTTTGCGGCCTCGCTGCGGCCTCGAAGTACTCGCCGGCCGCTGAGGCCGCCTCAGACGTACAAGGCCGCCTCCAGCCCCGGTTCGCACTGTGGCCACAAGGCCAGGCCGCCGGCCAGCGTGTAGGCGGCGTCATGGCCCAGGCGGCGCAGGGCGCGGGCGGCCTGCTCGCTGCGGTTGCCGCTGCGGCAGAAAAAGACCACCGGCGTTTCGGCCGGCAGGGCCAGCCACTGGGGCAGGCTGTCGATCAGGATGGACAGCGGCACGGCCTGCAACTGCACCGGGCCCAGCTCGGGCAGCAGGCTCAGGCGCTGCTCATAGGGCTCGCGCACATCCACCAGCAAGGTCTCGGGATGCCGGCGCAGCAGCTCGCGCAGGCCTTGTGCGTCCAGCTCCGGTGTTGGCTCGGGTCCACTGCAGACCCGCGCACCGCAGGACATGGTCTGGTATTCGGTGAGGCCCAGGCCGCGCTCGAATTCGGCCTTGGCGTTGGCCAGAGCCAGGGCATCCAGGCTGCCGTTCAGCGCGCCGGCCAGCAGGGGCTGGTGTGCGGCCTCGGTGCCCAGCGTGGTGGCGAAGCGGTTCTCGTAGTCATGGCCCGGGGCCAGCAGCGTGCCGGGCTGCAGGGCGTCGGCCAGGCGGCGCAGCGAGTCGCGCAGGGCCAGCGGTTCGCTGACCGGGAAGTCCGTGCGGCCCAGGGCGCCCGGCATGACGGTGTCGCCCACGAAGGCCACGCGGACCAGGCTGCCCTGGCCCAGCAGATAGGCGGTGGAGTCGGCCGTGTGCCCCGGCAGCGCCAGGCGGCGCAGCGTCTGGTCGCCGAGCTGCAGGGCGGTCAGCCCCAGCGGCCAACCCAGGGCCTCGACCTCGGCATGCACCAGCCGGTCCGGCAGCGCCTCGCGCAGGGCCTGGCCGGAGGACGCGTGGTCGCCATGGCTGTGGGTGTCCAGCACGGCCAGCAGGCGGTAGTCCTGACAGCGCAGCAGGCGCTCCAAGCGCTCATTCAGCTCGGGCAGCGGGTCGATCACGACGGCCGTGCGGCTGTCCGCGTCGGCCAGCAGCCAGCAGCAGGCGCCATCGACCACGTAGCGGGTGATGGGCGTCAGCGGCGTGCCTTCCTGGGCCACGGTGCCGGTGAGGCAGCTCTCGCGCAACGAGTCGCCGCAGGCCTGGATGCGGGCGCAGGCCTCGGCAATCAGCTGCTCGTCCACGGCAGGGCCGAAGGACAGGCGCACGGCGGCGGCCGTCTGCCACTCGGGCAGGCCCATGGCCTGCAGCACGAAGCTGGGCTGGGCCTTGGCAGCGCTGCAGGCCGATCCGCCGCTGACACGCACGTCGGCAGCATCGAAGAGGTCCAGCAGCAGGCGCGAGCTGAGGTCGGGCACTGCGAAGTTCAGGGTGGTGGGCAGGCACAGATCCAGCGGCGCGTTGAAGACCAGCCCGGGGAAGGCATCCTTCAGGGCCCGAACCAGACGATCGCGGTAGCGTGTGAGCGTGGCGGTGTCGCGGAAGGTCCGGCCGTCGTCCAGCGCGGCCAGCACGGCGCCCAGTGCGGCGATGCCGCTCATGTTCTCGGTGCCGGAACGCAGGGCGCCTTCCTGGCCGCCGCCGGCCAGCAGCGGCGTCACCGGCGCGCCTTCGCGCACATAAAGCAGACCGATTCCTTTGGGCGCGTAGAGCTTGTGGCCGCTGAAGGGCGCGTAGTCGATGCGGCGGGTGGCCAGGCGCAGGTCCAGCTTGCCCAGACCCTGCACGCCGTCGACCATCCAGAAGGCCCGGCTGGCACCCAGGGCCTCCTCGATGCCGTCGAGGTCGCTGATCACGCCGGTCTCATTGTTGGCGGCCATGGTGCAGACCAGGCCGGCGCGCGGCGCTTGCAAGCGCAGCCAGGCCAGGTCATGGCGGCCGTCGGTGCCCACGGGAATGGCGCGCACTTCCAGCTTCAGGCCCAGCAACTCGTTCCAATGCTTGAGCGCCTCGGGCACGGCCTTGTGCTCGGTGGCGCCGTACAGCAGCAGGCTGCCGATGGGCTCGCCCGCTTCCCGGCGCTCGCGCAAGGCGCGCAGGGCGGACAGCACGGCCGTCTGGATGCCTTCCGTGGCGCCGCTGGTGAAAAGCAGCTGGCCAGCGCCGGCCCCCAGCAGGCGTTGGGCACGGGCACGCACGGCGTCCATCAGGGCCCGGGCCTTGAGACCGGTGCTGTGGATGCTGCTGGGATTGCCGAAGTCCTCGCTCATGGCAGCCAGGGCGGCGGCACGAGCCTGGGGCAGGACAGGCGTGGTGGCGTTGGCGTCGAGATAGATTTCCATGGGCGTGGCGAAGGGGGTGGGAGCCAAGGGCGACGGGCCCCGATTCTCCGCGAAGTGCGGCCGTCTTGATATGGGTCAGGCGAGGAGGCTGGCGACGCGGATGCCGGCGCATGCCCGGCGCAGGCGCCTTCTACGGGGCAGGGCTGGGGTCGGGCCTCCTACAATCCGGCCCGCTCCTGGTCTTGTCCGTCCGCGCAGGCAGGCAAGGAAGCCCATACTCTTTCCCTGGCCCACTCACCGGAATCCGCCGTGCCCGATCGCCTTGCCATCCTGCTCCAGTATCTGTTGCCCAAGCAGGCCCTGACCACCCTGGCCGGCCGGGCGGCCTGTGCGCAGTGGGGCGGCCTGACGACGGCGGTGATCCGCCGTTTCATCAGGCGCTATGGCGTCAACATGGCCGAGGCCGCCAATCCGGACCCGGCGGCCTATCCCAGCTTCAACGAGTTCTTCACGCGGGCGCTGCGCCCGGACGCCCGGCCGCTGGCGGCGGCCCGGCTGATCTGCCCGGTGGATGGCGCGATCAGCCAGTTCGGCCGCATCGAGCGCGACCAGATCTTCCAGGCCAAGGGCCACCGTTTCAGCACCACGGCCCTGCTGGGCGGCGACGCCCAGATGGCGGCGCGCTACGAGGACGGCCATTTCGCCAACATCTACCTCAGTCCCAAGGACTACCACCGCATCCACATGCCTTGCGCCGGCCGCCTGCTGCGCATGATCCATGTGCCCGGCGAGCTGTTCTCGGTGAATCCGGTGACGGCGCGCGGCGTGCCGGGCCTGTTCGCCCGCAACGAGCGCGTGGTCTGCGAGTTCGAGGGCCCGGACGGCAGCCACTTCGTGATGGTGCTGGTGGGCGCGACCATCGTCGGCTCCATGGCCACGGTCTGGCATGGCGTGGTCAATCCGCCGCGGCCGGGCCTGCTGCGCGAATGGCGCTACGAGGACCAGCGCGTCGAGCTGGCCCAGGGCGTCGAGATGGGTCGATTCCTGCTGGGCTCCACGGTGGTGATGCTCTTCCCCAAGGGGCCGTTGGCCTTCAACCCGGCCTGGCAGCCGGCCGGCGCCGTGCGCCTGGGCGAACGGATGGCGGACTGAGCCCCGTCGCAGCGTCCGGGTTTCAGCGCCGCGGCGACTCGATCCCCACATAGCCCTGCGCCGTGTAGCGCGCGCCCTGCACCGCCCCCGGCGCGAACAGCCGGTCCAGGGCGGCCAGCTGCGCGGCGTCCAGGCGGTACCGTGCACCCTCCCAGTTGCTCTGCAAATGGGTCGCGCGCCGCATGCCGGGGATCACATGGGCATGCGACTGCTTGCTCAGGATCCAGGCCAGCGCCGCCTGGGCCGGTGTCATCTGCCAAGACTCGGCCAGCGCGGAAAACTCGGCTACCAGGGCACGATTGTGAGCGCCCGCTTCGCCGCTGAAACGCGGCAACTGGCGACGGAAGTCTTGGGCGTCCAACTGCTCGGTGGGCGGCAATGCCGCGCTGAGCAGGGCCCGGCCGAGGGGGCTGTAGGCCACGAAGGCCACGCCGAGTTCCTGGCAAAGAGGCAGCATCTGCTCTTCCGCGCCCCGCTCCCACAGCGAGTACTCGTTCTGCAGCGCGGCCACCGGATGCACGGCATGGGCGCGGCGCAGGGTGTCGGCCGACACCTCGGACAGGCCGATGGCGGCGATCTTGCCGGCGCTCTTGAGGGCCACGAGCGAGTCCATCAAGGCCTCGATCGGTACGGCGGGGTCGCGGCGGTGCACATAGAACAGCGGCAGGCAGTCCAGTCCCAGGCGGCGCAGGCTGGCCTCGCAGGCGCTCCGCACATAGTCCGGCGCGTTGTTGATATGGCGCTCATAAGTGCCGGGCGTGCGCTGAATGCCGAACTTGGTGGCCACGCAAATCCCGGCCCGCTCGGCTGGCGCGAATCCGGCAAGGAAGCGGCCCAGCAGGGTCTCGTTGTGGCCGGAGCCATAGGTGTCGGCCGTGTCGAAATGCCGCACGCCGCGCTCGTAGGCCGCGTGCAGGGTGTGCAGGGACTGCTCGTCGCTGCTGGGGCCGTAGAACTCGCTCATGCCCATACAGCCCAGGCCCATGGCGGGCAGTTGGAATCCGGCGAGGGGGCGAAGCCATGTCATGACAGGGTCCTTTGAAATGCATCGGGGTGGATCGGTGCAGGCATCTTCGGGCCACCCCATTGTTCAGACAATCCGGCTTTTGATGCACAAGCTGTGCAGTGATGGTGAACAATGAAGCCATGAACCTCACCACGCCCGACCTCAGCCAGCTGCGCCTGCTGCTGGCCGTCGCCGAAGCCCCGGGCTTTCGCCGGGCGGCCCTGCAGCTGCGGCTCAGCCCCTCGGCCGTGAGCCAGGCCGTCAAGCGCCTGGAAGCGCAGCTGGGCCAGCCCCTGCTGCTGCGCAGCACCCGCAGCGTGCGCCTCACCGAGGCCGGCGAGCGGCTGTGCGCGGCGGCAAGGCTGGCCTTGGAACAGCTGGACCAGGCTTGGCAAGACCTGACCCCCTCATCCCGGGACCCCGGCGCGCTGCAGGGCCGCTTGCGGCTCTCGGTGCCGCGCAGCGCGGCCCGGCTGATGATGGCCCCCCTGCTGGCCGCCTACTGCCGGCGCCATCCCGGCGTGCAGGTGGAGCTGTGCACCCAGGACGCCCTGGTGGACATCGTCGCTGCCGGATTCGATGCCGGCGTTCGATTCAGCGAGCGCCTGCCGCGCGGCATGGTGGCCCAGACGCTGAGCGGCCCGCAGCGCTTCGTGGTGGTGGGCCGCCCGGATCTGATGGCCCAGGCCGAAGCACCGCAGGTGCCGGAAGACCTGGCGCGCTGGCCCGCCATCCGCCAGCGCTTTGCCAGCGGCGCACTCTTCGAATGGGAGTTTCAACGGGGCCTGCAGCAGCGGCGCTTCATGCCGGGAGGCCCCCTGACGGTCGACGACCAGGCGGTGGCACTGGCCGCGGCGCTCGAAGGAGCCGGCCTGGCCTATGTCTACGAGCAGTTTGCCCGGGAAGCCCTGGCCCAGGGGCGGCTGCAATGCCTGCTGCCGGATTGGTGTCCGCCGGGCACGGCGCTGGAGCTCTACTACCCCGGCCGGCGCCAGGCCAGCCCGGCCTTGCGGGCGCTGATCGAGTTGCTGCGCGAGACCCCGCACCCGGCCTGAGTGCCGCCAGCGCTCAATGTGCTGCCGGGCTGTGCCGCGGCTTGTCTTCGCCGCGGGCCCGCAGCAGGGCGGTGGCTGCGGCGGGCTCCAGGGGGCGGCCCAGCAGATAGCCCTGCAGATGGGTGGCGCCCAGGCGTTCCAGTGCGCTGGCCTGCGCCTCGGTTTCCACCCCCTCGGCGACGATCTCCAGATTCAGGGTGCGGCCCAGCGCGCAGGTGGCCTCGACGATGGCGGCGGCATCCGGGTGCGGCAGCGGCTCGACCATGCTGCGGTCCAGCTTCAGCGTGCGGATGGGCAGCTTGTGCAGCATGGTCAGCGAAGACTGGCCGGTGCCGAAGTCGTCCATGGCACAGGGCACGCCCGCGGCGCTGAGCTCGTCCAACTGGCGCAGCACCTCGTCCAGCTGGCTCATGGCGGCGGTCTCGGTGATCTCGATCTCCAGCAGGCCGCGCGGCAGGCCGCTGCCGGCCAGCTGCTCCAACAGGCGGTCCGCGAAACGCGGCTGCGTGAACTGCACCGGCGAGACGTTGATGGCTACAGGCAAGACCTGACCCTGCGCCTGCCACTGCTGCAGCTGCTGCAGGGCCATGTCGATGATCAGCTCGCCCAGCGGCAGGATCTGGCCGGTGCGCTCGGCCGCCGGGATGAAGTCCGCCGGGCTGATGCGCTGGCCGTCCGGCCGCTGCCAGCGCACCAGGGCCTCGAAGCCGCTCAGGCGCCGGCTGCCGCAGTGGAACTTGGGCTGATACAGCAGCTGGAACTCCCGCTGGCGCAGGGCCTTGTCCAGCAACTGCTCGGCCTGCAGCATGACGCTGGCGCGGCGGTCCAGCTGCGGATCGAAGAGCGCATGGGCGCTGCCGGGAATCTGCTTGGCCCGGTGCATGGCGGACTCGGCGGCGCGCAGCAGCGTGGCGGCGTCCCGCCCGTCGCGCGGCGACAGGGCCAGGCCCACTGAGAGGTGCACGGTCAGCTCCTGCTCGTCCAGGCGCAGGGGCTGGCGCGTGGCGTCCAGCAGCTGGCTCGCCAGGGCTTGCGCCTGCGCGGGCTGCTCCAGTCCCTCGACCAACACCAGGAACTGGTCCTCGCCCAGGCGGCTCACGCTGCAGGGCATGTGGCACTGGCGCATGTGCTCCAGCAGACGCTGGGCCAGGGCGCGCAGCAGGCGGTCGCCGAACTCGGGGCCGAGGGTCTCGTTGATGAGCTGGAAGCGGTCCACGTCGGCCGACATCAGCAGCAGCGGCGTGCCGGCGGCGGTCAGGCGGCCCAGGGTCTCGACGGCAAAGTTGCGGTTGGGCAGGCCGGTCAGCTCGTCGTAGTGGGCCAGCCGGCGCAGGGCCTCCAGGGCCTCGTGGCGCGCGGTTTCGTCCAGCATCACGATCAGCTCGGCCGGGGCGCCATCCCAGGGCATCTGGCTGGACAGACCGCGCAGATGGAGCCGGCGCCCATCGCGCATGAGCCGCGGGCCCTCCCATTCGATGCGGGCACCCGGGTCGGCCAGCACGCGGGCATGGCGCTCGCGCGAGGCCTCCACCAGCTCGGGCAGGACCAGTTCCTTCAGCACGTCGCTCTGCCGCGCCAGGGCCAGGCTGGGGAAGCCGAACATCTGCAGCGCGGCCGGGTTGGCGTAGAGCAGTCGGTGCTCGCGCAGCACGGCCAGGCCCTGCAGGGAGTGCTCGGCCAGGCGCGAGAAGCGCTGGGCCTGGTCGCGGGCCTCCTTCTGTGCGCCGGCCGCGGCCACGATGATGAGCGTCAGGCTCAGCAGGGTCTGGACGATCAGGCCGCTGGCATGGGTGACGGAGGACTGGCTCAAGGGATGCAGCAGAGGGCCGCTGGCATGGACCGCCGCCGAGGCCACGAAGAGCAGGCACATCACCCGTTCCGCCAGGCGCGGCGTCCATCCAATCCAGCGCGCGCACAGCAGATTGCCGGCGCTCAGCACGGCGCCAGCCAGGGCCACGCCCCAGGGCTTGTGCTGCAGGGCCAGCGCCGCGATGGCCACGCTCATGGCAACCAGCAGACCGCGCCAGGTCCGCGCTGCCCAGGGCCGCTGCCGGTACAGGGCGGACCCCTTCATCAGCAGGTACAGCGAGGCCATCACGGCGGCCGAGGCGCCTCCGGCCAGCAGGTCCAGCGCCGGGCCGGCAGATACCACCGGCGCCAGGCCCACGCCCAGGGCCAGACCCACGCCCAGCAGCACCGCGCTGTGGCCCCACAGCCGCACATGCGCATGCCGCGGGTCCAGGCGCCACAGGGCCAGCAGCGTGACACCCAGCATCAGCTCCAGGAACGCACTCAGCAGCACCAGCAAACTCATGGGCGCAAGCTCCCTGAACCCCCGGATCAGGCCGGGCCTATGCGCGACATGCTAGCGTCAGCGCGGCTTTCCAAGGCCCTCGATTGCATGGACTGTTGCGGCGCCGTCCCAGGCGCGCTGCGGACATGCGGACGGCCGGCCGCGGCGGGCGGTGACAATAGCCCCTCCGCGGGGCATTGGCGCCCCCGATTGACTGCAACCGACGCTCACCATGACCCAGCGCGTTCTCACCGGCATCACCACCACCGGCACCCTGCACCTCGGCAACTATGTGGGGGCGCTGCGCCCGGCCATCGCGGCCAGCCGCGAGCCCGGCGCGGAGAGCTTCTTCTTCATGGCCGACTACCACGCGCTGATCAAGTGCGACGAGCCGGACCGCATCGAGCGCTCGCGCCTGCAGATCGCCGCGACCTGGCTGGCCGCCGGCCTGGACCCGCAGCGCGTGGTGTTCTACCGCCAGAGCGACATCCCCGAGATCCCCGAGCTGACCTGGCTGCTGACCTGCGTCACCTCCAAGGGCCAGATGAACCGCGCGCATGCCTACAAGGCGGCGGTGGATGCCAATGTCGCGGCGGGCGAGGAGCCGGATGCCGGCGTCACCATGGGCCTGTACAGCTATCCCATCCTGATGGCGGCCGACATCCTGATGTTCAACGCCCACCGCGTGCCAGTGGGCAAGGACCAGGTTCAGCACATCGAGATGGCGCGCGACGTAGCCCAGCGCTTCAACCACCTCTTCGGCCAGGGGCAGGACTTCTTCGTGCTGCCCGAGGCCCAGGTCGATGCCGAGATGGAGCTGCTGCCCGGCCTGGACGGCCGCAAGATGAGCAAGAGCTACGACAACGTCGTGCCGCTCTTCGAAGGCGGGGCCAAGGGCCTGAAGGAAGCCATCGCGCGCATCGTCACCGACTCGCGCCTGCCCGGCGAACCCAAGGAGCCTGAAGGCACGGCCCTGGTGCAGCTTTTCGACGCTTTCTCGACGCCCGAGCAGCGCGCCGCCTTCCGCGCCGAGCTGCGCGCCGGCCTGGGCTGGGGCGAGGCCAAGCAGCGCCTGTTCGCCCAGATCGATGCCGAGATCGGCCCCATGCGCGAGCGCTACGACGCGCTGATGGCCAGCCCCGAGCGCATCGAGCAGATCCTGCAGGAGGGCGCCGCCAAGGCCCGCGCCATCGCCGCCCCGCTGCTGGCCCGGCTGCGTGAGGCCGTGGGCTTGCGCCGCTTCCAGCCCCTGCAGGCCACGGCCGCGCCGGTGGCCAAGGCGAAGTCGGCCCTGCCGGTCTTCAAGCAGTACCGCGAGGCCGACGGCCAGTTCTACTTCAAGCTCAATGCCGCCGACGGGCAGCTGCTGCTGCAAAGCCAGGGCTTTGCCCAGGGCAAGGAAGCCGGCCAGTGGGTGGCCCGGCTCAAGCGCGAGGGCGCCGCGGCGCTGGCAGAGGCACCGGTGCAGCGGGCCGAAGGGCTGGGCGAGGCCCAACTGGCGCAGGCGCTCGCGGCCCTGCAGGCGGCCGAGGGCAACTGAGAGCGCCTGCAAACCGGGGCGACGGCATGCGGCGCACGCAGCCGATCGTTCAGAGGACTTGCTGGAGCCCCGGCGCGTCCGGGCATCGCCTGGCTGCTGATGGCCCGGCTGGCAAGTCATGGAATTCGAGTCGTGCGTCAAGAACAACTGCGCGCAAACCCGCTAGGCTGCGGCGGGCGGGGTGGATAGCCTCTGCCGTCGCACCCTCTTCGGTGTTCAAGACAGTAAAACAGGAGACCCAGCCATGAGCGCCCTTGCCCCCGACACCCTGGCCCTGCAGTGCCTCTACCGCTGGGAGCGTGAAGCCGGCAACCGCGTGGCGCTGACCCAGCCCATGGGCGGTGGCGAATTGCGCGACATCAGCTGGGCCGAGGTGGGCGACCAGGTGCGGCGCATGGCAGCCCATCTGAAGTCCCAGGGCTGGCCTGCGGGCAGCAAGATTGCCATCCTGTCCAAGAACTGCGCCTGGTGGCTGATGAGCGACCTGGCGATCTGGATGGCCGGCTATGTGTCCGTGCCGCTGTATCCTACGCTGGCGGCCGACACGGTGCGGCAGATCCTCACCCACAGCGAGGCACGGGCCTGCTTCATCGGCAAGCTCGACGGCTGGGAAGGCATGAAGCCCGGCGTGCCGGCCGACCTGCCCTGCATCAGCTACGCCCTCTCACCCGAGGATGCCCGCAGGAGCTACGAGGGCTGGGACGCCATCGTGGCGCGCACCGCGCCGCTGCAGGGTCAGGTCTTGCGTGACGCGGCGGACCTGTCCACCCTGATCTACACCTCGGGCACCACCGGCCAGCCCAAGGGCGTGATGCACAGCTTCGGCAATTTCGCCTGGGCCATGACGGCGGCCCTGAAGCGCTTCCCCATGACGGCGTCGGACCGGCTGCTGTCCTACCTTCCCCTGGCCCACGTGGTGGAGCGCGTGCTGGTGGAGCACGGCTGGCTGCGCACCGGCATGCAGGTGTACTTTGCCGAGTCGCTGGACACCTTCAATGCCGACGTCTGCCGCGCGCGGCCGACCATCTTCTTCTCGGTGCCGCGCCTGTGGGTGAAGTTCCAGCAGGGCGTGCAGGCCAAGCTGCCCGAGCACAAACTGGCACGCCTGCTGCGCATCCCGCTGCTGGGCACCCTGGTGCGGCGCAAGATCATCAAGGCCCTGGGCCTGGACCAGTGCCGCATCGCCGCCGGTGGCGCCGCACCCATGCCCGTGGCCCTGCTGAGCTGGTTCCGCCGTCTGGGTCTGCCCGTCAACGAGGGTTATGGCATGACCGAGAACCTGGCGATCTGCACCATCACGCAGCCGGGGGTGGACATGACCGGCACCGTGGGCCCGGCCTACGACGGCGTGCAGCTGCGCGTGGACCCGGCCAATGGCGAGCTGCTGATGCGCAGCCCGGCCGTGATGCTGGGCTACTACAAGGAAGCGGCCATGACCGCCGAGGTGCTGGACGCCGAGGGCTGGCTGCACACCGGCGACAAGGCCAGCCTCGATGCGCAGGGGCTGGTGCGCATCACCGGCCGGGTCAAGGATCTGTTCAAGACCAGCAAGGGCAAGTACGTGGCCCCGGCGCCCATCGAGGACCGGCTCACCATGAATCCAGCCATCGAGGCCTGTGCAGTGACCGGCGCCAATATGGGCCAGCCCGTGGGCATCGTGATGCTCTCGCCCGATGCCGCGCAGCAAGCCGGCAGTGAGGCCGGCCGCCAGCAGCTGGCGGCCCAGCTGAGCCGGCACCTGGACGAAGTCAACGCCCGGCTGGACCCCCACGAGCAGCTCGACTGCCTGGTCGTGGTGAAGACGGCCTGGACGGTGGATAACGGCTTCATCACGCCCACGTTCAAGGTGCGCCGCAACCGCGTCGACGAGGTCTTCGGTCCCCGCCTGGAGGCCTGGGTGGGGCAGCGCCAGAAGATCATCTTCGGCGACTGACCGCCAGAAGGCCGGATTCCGCCGGATCAGGCCGGCTGGGCTGCGGCGTCCACGGGCTGGCTGAACTGGCTGGGCCAGCGCCGCTGGCGCCAGCGCATCACCGGCCGCTCGATGGCGTGGTACAGCAGCCCGCCCAGGGCCACGCTGGCCATCGCCGTGAAGCCGAAAGCCGCCCAGGCCGGCAGGTCCTGCAGCAAGGGCTGCAGCACATGGGCCAGGGGCTTGTGCGTCAGGTAGATGGCATAGGACCACAGGGCCAGCGAGCGCGCGCCCGGCACGGCCCGGCGGGACAGCACATGCCCCGGCGCCAGCAGGGCCAGCAGCAGCAGCGCATAGGCCCAGGCCATGGCGCTGTAGCCCAGACTGGTCATGAAGAAGCCCCAGCCGATGTCCGGCTGGTAATAGCTCAGCGCGGCCACGCTCCAGATCAGGGCCACGGCGGCCAGGCCGAGCGCCAACAGCAGGCGTCCGCGCTGCATCAGGGCTGCCCAGCGGCGCGGATGGCCGTGCTGCAGCAGCGCCAGGGCCAGGCCGGGCAGGAACTCGTCGGCGCGACCCAGCGTGGCGTAGTAGATGTTGGGGTAGTAGCCCTCGGTCATGCCGTCGGCCTCGCGGCCGTACAGCGTCCACAGGTGGGTGCGCCAGGCAATGGCGGCCAAGGTCAGCCCGGCCATGCCCAGCCAGGCCTGCCGGCGGCTCAGGCGCAGCGTGCGCGCCACCAGCAGCGCCAGGGGCAGGACCAGGTAGAACTGCTCCTCCACGCACAGCGACCAGGCATGCGAGAAGGCCGTGCCCGGCATCAGCTGGATGTTCTGGGTGAAGGTGAGGAAGCGCCACAGCGGCGGCGGCTCGCGGCCCCCCAGTTGGCCGGGCAGCAGGAAGAAGGCGGCCAGCACCAGCCAGAACAGCGGCCAGGTGCGGCTGGCTCGGCGGGCATAGAAGCTCCTCAGGGACAGCGCCTCGCCCCGCGCCAGGCCGGCCATCAGCTGCTCGCCGATCAGGTAGCCGCTGAGCACGAAGAACAGGTCCACACCGCTCCAGCCGACCTTGGACAGCCAGCCCAGATCGAGCGAGCCGCTCACGAAGACGCGGTAGTGGAAGCAGAAGACGAGCAGGATGGCCAGGGCACGCAGGGTGTCCAGGCCGGGGGCGCGGGTCATGGGGCCGGCGTGGGTGCCGGGGTGGGCGCTGGAGGGTGTCATGGGGCCGTCGGCATCAGGGGTGAGGCTGCGGATTGTGCGCAGCCCCGCCCTGCCGGACACGCCCTGGGCGCGTTACGCTTGTTGCAGCGCTGCTGCCGGTGCCGGCCGCGGCGCGCCGGGGTAGCGCTGGTAGGCCAGGAAGACCTGGTCCAGCACCCAGCCCTCGGATTCATACAGCGCCTGCGCCCGGGTGTTGCTGCGGGCGGTGGTCAGGTCCAGGCGGGCCACGCCGCGCTCCAGCGCCAGGTCCTCTGCCGCGCGCAGCAGGGCCCGGCCCACGCCGAGGCGCCGCGCTGCCGGGGCCACGAAGAGATCGTAGAGACTGAAGATGGGCTGTGCCTCCACCGAGCAGAAGCTGGGATAGAGCTGGCAGAAGCCCAGGTCCTGGCCGTCATCGCCTTCGGCGAGCAGGACCACGGACTCGCCGCGCTGCAGGCGCTCCTCCAGGAAGCGGCGGGCCAGGGCGAGGTCATCCGGCTGCTCGTAGAACAGCCGGTAGGCGTTGAACAGCGGGGCGAGGCGGTCGAGCTCGGACAGGCCGGCGAGGCGGATGCGGACCGGGCTCACGCCCCCTGCTCCGGCGCATGGCAGACGGCCTCGATGTTGTGGCCGTCGGGGTCGCGCACGAAGGCGCCGTAGTAATCGGGGTGGTAATGCGGGCGCAATCCCGGGGCGCCGTTGTCCGTGCCGCCGGCTTCCAGCGCTGCGCGGTAGAAGGCGTCCACCTCGGCCCGCGTCCCGACCCTGAAAGCGATGTGCACGGGCGGCTGGTTGGGCGTGCCGCGGCTGATCCAGAAATCCGGCTTGGGCGGCTCGCCGAAGCCGGCCACATCGGTGTGGCCGGTGACGGCCGCCGGGAACTCCAGCAAGAGCTGGTAGCCGATGGGTGTCAGGGCCTTGCGGTAGAAGGTCTTGCTGCGGTCGAAGTCGCTGACGACGACGCCGGTGTGGTCGATCATGGGGAACTCCCGGGAAGGTGAATGGGATTTACAGCGGACGCTGCATGAAGCGCCATTGCGGGCGCAGCGGCGCCGGCACCTCGGTGCCGGCGTAGACCGGGCAGTCCTGGAAACCCAGGCGCTCGTAAAGGGCCTGGGCTTCAGGCATGAAGGGTGCCGTGTCCAGGCACAGCTGCTGGTAGCCAAACGCCCGCGCATCGTCCAGCAGCTGCTGCATCAGCCAGCTTGCCAAGCCGCGGCCGCGAAAGCCGGGCCGGATATAGATCCGCTTGACTTCAGCCCGCTGCGCGTCCAGCCGGCGCAGGCCGCCCATGCCGGCCAGCTGCAGCGGCTGGGCAGGGTCGGGCGGGGTCTCCAGCAGGTAGAAGCAGCCCTGGGGCGGCGGATCGCCGCAGACCGCGTCCAGCTTGTCGGCGGCATAGTCGACAACGGGCTGCTCGGCCAGCGTCTGGGGCAGGGCACCGAAATGCCGCTGGATGCCTGCGAAGACCCAAGCCAGGTATTCCGCGTTCAGCGCCATCAGATCACGGGCGTGCAGGTCCATCCGGGCTGGAATCAGCCGGGACGTGGCGGTGGCAGCGGTGCTGGACATTGGCGCGCAGGCTACGCCATCTGCGACCCTCGCGGCAAGTGCGTGCGGCTCGCCTGGCCGCACAGCGCACGGCCAGGGTCAGCGCTCAGCCCGGCGCGACCGGCGTGCGGCGCTGCGCCAGGTACAGCCCCAGCCAGCAGCTCAGCGGCCAGCTCAGCAGCCAGGACAGCCAGTACCAATGCGGCCAGCCCTTGCTCCAGTTGGGGATGGTGGCCACGATGCCCAGCAACTCACCCAGCACCATGAACCACAGCACGTGGCGGCCCGGACGCCCTGGCGCATGGCGGGCGCACAGCCAGGCGCAGAGGACGGAGATCGCGATGAACAGGCCCGTGCTGCACATCAGCGGGACGTCCGAGGGGATGTGCCCGCTGACGAAATCGCCCGGGAAGAGCGCCGACAGCAGCGGATCGGTGGCCAGGACGAGCAGCACCGACAGCACATAGCAGCCCAGGACCAGGGCCAGGGACTTCAGCATGGGATCTCCTCAGGCAGAAGGGGCGCCGGGCCCCGCAACGGCCCTGACGATAGCAAGCCCGGCTACGGCGGCACCCTCCGTGCTAACCCCCGCAGGCCCCACCCTTGTTGGTACTAGACTGGTATTAAATTGGACACGAAAGGGGGAGACTTCATGCAAAGGCGCCAGACCCTGGGATGGGCCGCGGCCACGGCGGCGGCCTGGTTCCTGCCCGGCTGCGGCGGTGGCGGTGGGGCGTCCACAACGACGGCACCGCCGCCCACGCCCACGCCCCTACCGGACGAATGGCAGGCCCTCAGCCGCCAGGTGCAGGGCCAGCTGCTGCTGCCGGGCCAGGCGGCCTACGAGCAGGGGCGGGTGGCGGCCAACGCCCGCTATGACGACCGCCGCCCCCAGGCCCTGCTGCGCTGCGCCGTGGCCGCCGACGTGCAGGCGGGCCTGGCTCATGCCCTGAGCCAGCGCCTGCCCTTCGCCTTGCGCAGCGGCGGGCACAGCTATGTGGGCAGCTCCACGGGCAGCGGCCTGGTGATCGACCTGGGCCCCATGAACGGCGTGCGGCTGGAGGGCGAGGTGGCGGTCGTGGGCGCCGGCGCCACCTTGGCCGATGTCTACGGCAGCCTGATTCCCCAGGGCCGCTGCGTGGCCTCGGGCAGCTGCCTCAGCGTGGGCATTGCTGGCATCACCCTGGGCGGCGGCTTTGGCGTGCTGGACCGCTCCCAGGGCCTGGGCTGCGACACCGTCCTGGGTGCCCAGTTGCTGACAGCCGATGGCCGCCTGCTGGACTGCGACGCGCAGCGCAATGCCGAGCTGTTCTGGGCCCTGCGCGGCGGCGGTGGCGGGCATTTCGGTGTGCTCACCCAGCTGCGCCTGCGCACCCATGCCACCGGGCCGCTGCAGCAGTTCGCGGCCGACTTTCCGCTGGACGCCCTGCCCGCGGTCCTGGCCGCCTGGCAGGACTGGCCGGCCCAGGGCCTGCCCGATGCGGTCTGGTCCCAGCTCGTGCTGCCGGCCGGGAGCGCGCTGTTCCGCATCTGGGGCGTGGCCGCGGGCGAGTCCGATGCCATGCAGCCTCACTGGACGACCCTGCTGCGGCGCATCGGGCGGGCACCGCTGTTCCAGCAGTGGCAGGCCAGCAGCTACGGTTCAGTGATGATGGGCGCCTGCCAGGGCTACAGCCTGCCGCAGTGCCACCTGCCCAGCCAGCGGGATGGCGGGCTGCTGGGCCGCGTCTCGATGACGGCCAGTTCCGACTTCTTCGAGCGCCCGCTGGACACCGCCGGCATCGCGGCCCTGGCTGCCGGCGTGGCGGCCCGGCAGGGCAACGGCGTGGCGGTGCTGAACCTGATGGGCGGCGCCATTGCGCGCGTGGCCCCGCAGGACACGGCCTTCGCCCATCGGCAGGCCCTGTTCAGCGCGCAATACCTCTGCGAGTACCCCGCCGGCACGGCGCAAAGCAGCCTGGCCGGGGCCGAGCAGTGGGCGCAGGGCATGCGCGACCGCATGAAGCCCTGGAGCAGCGGCGGGGCCTATGTGAACTATCCGGGCACCTTGCTCCAGGGATCGGCCCAGGCCTTCTACGGCGCCGGGCTGGCTCGCCTGCAGGCCGTCAAGGCAGCCGTGGATCCGCTGGGCGTGTTCGCGCCGCTGGAGCGGGCTTGAGCAATACCAGCCGGGACTTGCACTCGGAGTGGCTCGACAAACCCAAGCGGATCACAACCGCCGGCTTCCAGGAATTACTGTTTCGATTTAGTCGAGCAGGTCAGAAAGGTGTTAGAATACTAGAAAAATTGCAGCAGTTCGGTCACTAGAGGAAAAGCCGGCTGTGAAGTATAGATTAATGAATTCCAGCTCTGCCTCCGGCGCTCCTACCGCTCAGGAGCAGCCCCTTTTCAGGCCCGAAGTTGTTGCAGCTCGCCAATCTCAATGGCACGGCGTCATTCGCGTGGGGCGGCCACTCGGTTTCAGCGTTGCTGCTGGCTCTGCGGTTGCCATGGCGGCCGCGTTGATCGCATTTGCTTGCTGGGGCGAAGTTACACGCAAAGTTTCCGTGCACGGGTTGCTACTGCCACAAGGCGGGGTCATCAATGTAGCGGCTCACCATGCAGGTGTGATAGCGAAAGTTCTGGTCCAAGAAGGTGACGAGGTTACCGTTGGTCAACCGTTGGCTCAGCTCAAGAGCGTGCGGATTACAACGGCTGGTGATGCGGCATTTCTTACGGCTCAGGCTATGGCTGCACGGCGCTCTACCGCTCGAGACCGAGCGGCGGCTGACAGAACAGAGCTTAAGGCAGCGCCTAGAGAATCTGAAGCAGCGGCAGCAGAGTTTGCAGGCGGAAGAACGGCAGGCGCTGTCTGAACTGGATACACATCAACTTCGACTCGCATTGGCCCACAAAACTTTGGAGCGGCAGCAGCAGCTGGAGCGCGAAGGATTTGTCGCTGCAGCCCAAGTACAGCAGAAGCAAGAAGAGATCCTCGATTTGCAATTGCGCGAACGCAATTCGCGCCGGAATTTACAAGCGTTGCAGCGCGACTTGCTGGCCGTGAGTGCCGATAGTAAAGCTCTGGAAACGCAGACTCAGACAGCGCTGGCTCAACTGCAACGTAGCTTGGCCTTCCTTGATCAGGAAATGACTGAGGCCGAGGAACGGAATGGGTTGACGCTAGCTGCGCCGCAAAGCGGGCGAGTTAGTGCGATCATCGTTAGTGAAGGCCAGTCCGTTCAGGTTGGACAGACCTTGGTGAGCCTACTGCCAGCCCCCTCGTCCCAAGAATCCGCTAGGAGCGCATCAGAGCTGCAGGCTCAGCTCTTCGCGCCCAGTCGCACCGCAGGCTTTGTGCAGCCAGGGCAAACGGTGTGGCTGCGCTACGGCGCATTCCCGTATCAGAAATTCGGCATGGGCCAGGGAAAGGTCATCGCCGTGAGTCGTAGTCCTATAGCACCACAAGACCTCCCTAACGGCCAGGCTCAGGCGTTGCTGACGGCGGCGCAAACCAATGAGCCAATGTATCGAATCATCGTTCGCTTAATGCGGCAGAACGTGGATGCCTATGGAAAACAGATACCGCTTGTCGCGGGCATGAGCCTTGATGCTGAGGTGCAACTGGACAGCCGAAAGGTTTGGGAGTGGTTGCTTGAGCCGGCACTGGCAGTAGTAGGCGTCAAGAAAAATCTAGGCAGTGAATCAGAGTCCAGCCCGGGAGGATGAAGTGGAGCTGCTGGATTCGGAATCGTCGACCGATAATTCGACGCAATATATACCGATTGCAACTCGGAGAATTTAGGGAATGCAATGAAAACCATTCAAACACATCAGCTTAATTTTATCAGTGGAGGCGCTGAAGCTGCGTCTACGCCTACCAGCGGAAGCACTACCAACGTCACTGCCGCCAGCAATACTACAACCGTAAATAGCAATACCTGCAACGGCTCAACCGTCAGCGTCAACATTTTCTGGGGGCTGGTCCAAGTCTCGAAGTGCGACCAGACCCCGCCGTCGCCTGCGCCGAAAACTGTCAGCGGCGCCGCTTCTGCTCCTGGAGGCGGGGCGTCCGCTCCAAGCGGTAGTGCGTCCTCTCCGATGCGCGATGACTCCGCCAAGCTTCAGGCATATTATTGGGAAGACGCCAAGCCCTGAGTGAAGTTCGACTGGCGGCAATTTCTCGCCGCCAGTCAAATATGTAGAGAAAGATGTTGGATAAGCGACTTAGGGTGAGAAAACGCGTATGGATAGCCTGGCTGCTGTCTTCTTTAGTTGCGCATTCTGCAGTTTTCGCAGATGTGCGCTGTGAGACAACAAAGTCGTTGAAGGTTCAGTACAGAGATTTTCTACCGACAGCAGTCCAGATCATTTCTCCTTGTGCAGAGCAGTCGCGGCTGCCATACGTCGTGTTCGCCAGCTATTTGTCGCTTGTAGATAAGGACTATTACTCGGGGGCCAGGCCTGAGAGCGCTGCTCTAGAAGACCGTCAGGGCGATATATTCCTATTTGGATCGCTAGCGCGCGAACTGACTTCAAGAGGCTTTTCCGTTGTCAAGTATGATGCTTTGGCGGTCCATGCGGACTCCAGGGACGAGCGCACCCAGCCTGGAGAAATAGTTAACCAGGATGAGTTGCTGAGAATCACTCGGAATGATTTCTCCGGGCTGCTGCACTCAGTAGTTCAGGCAGCAGATCTTGTTCTCGACCATCAAGAAAGGCGCCCGATAATTTTCGTCGTGCATTCGGGGGGGGCCTTCACTGTTGGGGACTATTTGGAAAAATATCATGCGATGAGTCGAGAAAATCGCAAAATTGGATTTGTCGGAATATCGCCAGCAGTTTCTTCGGAAACGGGAACCAAGCGTAGTCATAGGGACTACTGGGTTCGTTCGTTGGAGCAGTGCTTGAAACGCAGCAATCACGCAGACTGCGCGGCGAGGCTGAAAGAAGACCCGCTATACGAGAGACTATTTAATGACAAGCGACGAAGAAAAATAGACGAAATATTCGCCATCTCCACAGGGGAGGGGGATCTTGTGGCCGCGCTGAATGAATATTTGACCGGGGTCGCAAATGAAATCGACTTGTTCAATCTAAAATCTTCGGAGGAATTTGGATATATAAATGGCAAATATAAAATTAGAGCAACCCTCATTAACGAATTGATGTTTAGGGAGCCAAGTGCGAATGCCATTTCGTGTCGCGCCACCTCAGCTCGATTGATATTTGGAAGCAATGATCTGTCGCTCTCCTGGAAAGCTGAAGCGGAAGCCTGGCAAAGCGCATGCGGTTCGCGCCAGCAAGTTATTATGATTGACGGCGTTGGTCACAGTTTAGGTGTGGATAGGTATTTTGGCCCAATTCACCCGATGGCAAAATCTATAGTGATTGATTCAATTTTGAAAGTTGCCGACGATCTGCCTTAGATTGGTGTCTGTTCTAATCTGATATATCTATGGAAGTTAGATAAGAAACGTGACCCCCATCTGATGAAGTTATTGCTCCAATCTGAAGCTGGCGAATGCGGGCTCGCTGCGCTTGGAACGATTGCCAGCTTCCATGGGCTTCATTTTGAGCTATGGGAACTGCGTCGCCGATTTCCTACAAGCCTTAAAGGCGCAAGGCTTGGTGAACTCATTGAGCATGCGTCAGACCTCGGTTTTGTAAGTCGACCGGTGCGACTGGAACTGGAGGAGCTGAGCCAACTGGCCACGCCATGCATCCTCCACTGGGACCTAAATCACTTTGTAGTCCTCAAGAAGGCCAAATCGAGAAATGCCGTCATTCTCGACCCTGCTGTTGGTGAGCGGCTGCTTTCATATCCTGAAATCTCGCGACACTTCACTGGCGTTGCGCTTGAGCTTGCTCCGACTAGTGAGTTTAGGCCCAGGACGGAAGTGCCTCGCGTTAGTCTCGGAAGCTTGACCGGAAAGGTCATAGGACTCAAGCGCTCGCTGGGTCAGATTTTCGCTGTCGCCGCGGTACTTGAACTGTTTGTTATCGTCGGGCCATTACTCAACCAAGTGGTGGTCGACGACGTCCTAAGTTCAGGCGATCGAGACCTTTTGACGGTATTGGTTGCCGGGTTCGGCCTGCTGCTGGCGCTTCAAACTGCCATTGGATTGGTACGCTCTTGGATGGTAATTGTGCTGAGCCAAGCTGTTTCGCTCCAGTGGACCGGAAATGTCTTTGCTCATCTGATAAGGTTGCCGGTAGCATTCTTTGAGAAACGGCATTTGGGCGACATTACTTCGCGCTTCGGAGCCGTTGGCGCAATCCAGAAGACCCTTACAACATCAGCGGTGGAGTCGCTTCTAGATGGGTTTATGGCGCTTGCTGCGCTAGTGATGATACTAATCTACGCGCCGACATTGGCCATCATAACAATATGCGCAGTTGTTGCTTATGGATTACTGCGCTGGGCAGCCTATGTGCCATTTCGCGACGCGGCGGCAGAGCGCCTGGTAGTGGCCGGCAAGGAGAGTACTCACTTTTTGGAGACCTTGCGTGCCATAACCCCCCTAAAGCTTTTCGGGCGCGAACAGGAGAGATTTGCCAGGTGGCAGAACCTAATCGTCGAGGTGCAAAACCGAGACCTGCGCACAGCCCGCATGAGCATGGTATTTAACTCGGCCAACACCTTCATCTTCGGCTTGGAAAATCTGATGGTATTGTGGCTTGGAGCTAAGCAAATTATGGGGGGCATGACCGCTGGAGGCTCAAACTCCGTTCCCGCGCTCTCCATCGGTATGTTCATTGCGTTTCTGAGCTATAAAAGCCAGTTTTCTGGCCGTGTATCGGCACTGATAAATTATGCTGTTGATTTGAAGATGCTTGGCTTGCATGCCGAAAGGCTTGCCGACATTTGCCTCGAATCCACGGAGAAAGATGACATCGCGTCAAATGACCTAGCCCACCTTGTTCCTAGCATCGAGTTACGTGGCGTGAGTTTCCGCTACAGCGAAGGAGAACCATGGATTCTCAAGGACGTAAATCTTCGGATTGAAGCAGGTGAAAGTGTTGCACTAGTCGGAGCCTCCGGCTCGGGCAAGACAACACTGCTGAAGATTGCACTTGGCCTGTTGAAGCCAATAGAGGGCGAGGTCTACTACGGCGGGCTTCCAATACATCAGCTGGGCCATCGGAACTTTCGGCGCCAGGTTGGGACGGTTATGCAGGAGGATGTTCTGCTGACAGGTAGTTTGGCCGACAACATCGCGTTCTTTGACGTGCGGCAGGATCAATCACGGATAGAGGCATGTGCCCGAATGGCGCGATTACACGATGACATTGCAGGCATGCCCATGGGCTATCAAACGCTGGTGGGCGACCTGGGATCCGGCCTTTCTGGTGGGCAGAAGCAGCGACTACTTTTGGCTCGCGCGCTATATAAGCAGCCGCGTGTACTCGCACTTGATGAGGCCACCAGTCACCTTGACATTGAGAATGAGCGAATGGTCACAGAGGCCATTGCTCATATGCAACTAACAAGGATGATTATCGCCCACAGGCCGGAGACAATCGCGGGCGCGCAGCGTGTCGTGCGGATCAAAGCTGGAAAGGCTTTGGATGTGCATGTGCATGAGTCGCCTTGTTGAATCGCCCGGTCTTGGGATCGGGCGCATCCGATCCGCAAGGTCGCTGACCTGCTCGGCTTGATCGAGACAGTAATTCCTAGAAGACGGCGGGTTGCAGGTCCTGGCGGAGTTGCTGTTTGAACTCTGCCGGGGGCAAGTATTGCAGGCTGCTATGCGGGCGGACGTCGTTGTAGTCGGCCTTGCAAAATTCACCCAGCGCGGACAGCCCGCAATGGGGCGTGGCGCGACAGCGTGCAGGTGGGCCCAATGAACAGGGCAGCCAGGCGGATGCGGTCGCGGTAGCCTTGCAGCATCGTCAGGGCCAGCTGGATGACACGGCCTACCTGGCCAGGCAGAACCTCGCGTTGCGGCAGTGCCTGCTGAGTTCCGGCACCACGGTGCGTGAGAAGGAAGCGCTGGGTGGCGATGTGCCTTACGACTGCGGCTTCGTCCTGCTGTCACTGGCCTCCTGGGCGGTCTCCGGCACGATGCTGGACGATCGCCAGCCCATCGAGCTATGGCGTGCAGCGTTGACGCAGGCGGGAGACGGACCCTACGACTGGCGCGAGTTCCTGGCGGTCACGCGCGGCAGGACGCCCGCTCAGCGCCAGGAGGTCGTCGATCTTCTGGAGCAGCTGGTGCACAGCCGGATCGATTGGGACACCGCCCTCTCCTCGCCCGCCCTGCAGGAGCTGCTGGAGCCTGCGCCCTTGCAGGACTACGAGATGACCGAGGTGTCTTCCCAGCTGGCCAGCCGTGCATTGATGAGTCTGCTGGCCAGCCAGTGCACCGGCCCTTACGGCTTTCACATGAATGACGGCATCTTCACCCTGGATACCGCGCAGGGCCAGTGCAAGCCCGCATGGCCTGACAAATTCCCTGTGGGACGCCTGAATGGCTGTGAACGTCCAGCCGCCCCATCTTGACGTTGTTCGATCAGTCGTTCGGCGGGTTGATCTCGTCAGTCGTCTCGCCGGTGTCGAAGTACCTGGCAATGGCGCGGTCGAGGCGTTTGAGTAAGGCGGTA
>JAYRKJ010000037.1:0-2366 GCA_041905785.1 Burkholderiaceae bacterium | reverse complement strand
CCGCATTGCCCCCTCGATCCTGTCCGCCGACTTTGCCCGCCTGGGCGAGGAAGTGCGCAGCGTCATCGCCGCCGGTGCCGACTGGATCCATTTCGACGTGATGGACAACCATTACGTGCCCAACCTCACCTTTGGCCCCATGGTCTGCCAGGCGCTCAAGCCCCACGCCGTCACGCCCGCAGGCCAGGCCGTGCCCATCGACGTGCACCTGATGATCCAGCCTGTGGACGCGCTGGCCGCCGCCTTTGCCGAGGCCGGGGCCGACTACATCAGCTTCCACCCCGACGCCTCGGGCCATATGCACCGCAGCATCCAGGCCATCCGTTCCAAGGGCGTCAAGCCCGGGCTGGTGTTCAACCCCGCGCAGCCGCTGGACGTGCTGGACTGGGTGATCGAGGACCTCGACCTCATCCTCATCATGAGCGTGAACCCGGGCTTTGGCGGCCAGAGCTTCATCGACTCGGCCCTGCGCAAGATCGAGGCCGTGCGCAAGCGTATCGACGCCAGCGGCAAGGACATCCGGCTGGAGGTGGACGGCGGCATCAAGGCGGACAACATCCGCCGCGTGGCCGACGCCGGGGCCGACACCTTCGTGGCGGGCAGCGCCATCTTCGGCAAGCCCGACTACCGCAGCGTGATCGACGCCATGCGGGCGCAGCTATCAAGCTGAGGCCTCGCTACCCCAGGCGCTGGAAGGTGAGCACGAACGCCACCCCGTCGGCGGTGTTGTGCGCGCTGATGGTACCTCCCATCTTGGCCATGTAGGTCTTGGCCACAAACAGCCCCTGGCCCCGGTGCTCGCTGGCGCCGGGCGCAGGATTCTGCTGGGGGTCTGACACGCCCAGTTCGAAAATCTGCTCCAGCAGCTCCTCGGCAATGGTCGAGCCCTGGTTGTGCAGGCTGGCGCTGGCGGTGGATTCCGATGCCGTCAGCTCCAGCCGGATGCGCGAGCCCTGCGGGCGGTAGCGGTCGGCGTTGCGCAGGATGTGGGTCACCACGTCTTCGAGCGCAAATTCATCGGCGCGCACGATGACGGGCGCGCTGGCGCCCTCGTACACCACGTCGGCAATGTCGGCAAAGTGCGCGTTGTCGGCCACATGGCGCAGGAAGGCATCCAGGTCCAGGCGGCCTTCGGGCAGGCTGGCGGCCTGCAGCGCCTCGGCGGGCGATGCGGTGCCGTACAGCACGTGCACGGCCTGCTGCATGCGCTGCACGTAGCGGTAGCCGGGGTCCTGCGGGCCGTGCAGCACCATGAGCGACTGCAGCGGCGACATGATCTCGTGGCCCACGGCGTGCCACATGTCGCGCTCCTGCTGGGCGCGCAGGCGCTCGCGCTGCAGGTCGTCCTTCACGCGCTGCAGCAGGTCGGCCAGGCCGCCGGCCAGAATGCCCAGCTCGTCGGAGCCGCGCAGGTCGGACACTTCCAGCTGTCCCAGTTGCGGGCCGATCTGGCCGTCCTGCACGTTGTAGGACACGGCGGCGGCGCGCCGCGTCAGGGCCGTGATACGGCGCAGCAGCCCCAGCTCCACCGCCAGCCATGCCAGCGCAATGGCCGCCAGCATGGCCCCCAGGTACCAGGACATGCGCGATGCCACCGCCGCCAGGCTTTGCTCTACGCCGCGCAGGTTGCCGTGCAGGGTGACGACATAGTTGCCCGTGGGTGTGTCCAGCAGATCCAGCCCCTGGGGGGGCTGGGGGGGCGCATCGGTGGCGGCGGCATCAAGCGGCAGCCAGCGCACCAGGCGCAACAGCCAGGGGGCGGTGGGTTCGTGCTCCACGTCGGAGCCCTTGAGCACCAGGGCCGAGGCTTCGTTGGCGCCCATCTTGCGGATTTCCACGCGCTCGCCCGGCAGCAGGCTGTGCTCCAGCTCGGCCAGGGACGCGGCCGAGCGTGCGCCTGGCGCGTTGCTGTCGAACAGCACGGGTGCGGGCTGGCCGGGCCCCAGCATCTGCACCTGCAGGCGCAGGGCGGCCAGGTCGTGCGGTGGCCATTCGGGCTTTTCTCCCCGCCGGAACAAGGCTTCGCGGAACAGCTCGACCGGCAGGCGGATGGAGTAGTGGGTGCGGTGCAGGCAGTCCTCCTGCGCAGGGGCCGCACGGTCGCTGCAACGGCCGTTCTGCCAGAGCCAGCCGCGGAAATCGCGCACCGGCCGGGCGAGGCTGCCCAGTTGTTCGGAGCCGGGGTCTGCAAAGCCGGTCAGGCGCCCGCGCGCACCGCTGCTGCCCGGCGCGGCGGGCATGGCCTCGTAGGGGGCCAGCCAGCGGTAGGTTTCGCCGCGCATGTCCAGCGTCACGCGGGCGCGGTGCACGTCCTGCAGCGCCAGGGCGCCGCGCTCGCGGGGGCTGAGCGGGCCGGCCAGAAAGCT
>JAYRKJ010000018.1:0-133208 GCA_041905785.1 Burkholderiaceae bacterium | reverse complement strand
CGCCCAGACTCGCCCGCGTCCAGCGGGGCGAGCCTGGGCGAGGGGTTCACAGCCCACAGGCCGAGCGCCGGGCCGCCCCAAGCCGGCCCTCATGGCAAAGCGGGCGGCTCAACGCCGCCCGCTTTGACGTCCCCTCGGGGGACCGCCCAGACTCGCCCGCGTCCAGCGGGGCGAGCCTGGGCGAGGGGTTCACAGCCCACAGGCCGAGCGCCGGGCCGCCCCAAGCCGGCCCTCATGGCAAAACGGGCGGCTCAACGCCGCCCGTTTTGACGTCCCCTCGGGGGACCGCCCAGGGTCACCCGCGTTCAGCGGGGCGAGCCTGGGCGAGGGGCTCACCGCTTACTTCAAGCCGTTGCTGATGGCCTTCAGCAACGTGGCCTGGCTGTCATCCCCGTTGAACTCCCAGAAGAAGGCGCCGCCCAGGCCCTTGTTCTTGGCATAGCCCATCTTCTCGGTGATCTGGGCCGGGGTGTCGAAGCTCCAGAAGGTCGTGCCGTTGTAGATCCACTGGGCGCGGCTTTGCGGGTCCACGAAGCTGGGGTAGCCCAGGGTCTTGAGGATCTTGTAGTCCTCGATGCCCTTTTCGTACTTGCCCGGTGCTGCCGTTCCCTTCTGGTACAGGCCGTTGTTCACATTGGCCACACCCGTCCAGCCGCGGCCGTAGAAGCCGATGCCGATCTGCAGCTTGTTGGCCGGCACGCCCTTGTTCAGGAAGGCCTGCAGCGCGGCATCGGTGTTGTACGACTTCACGTCACCGGTGGCCGGGTCGCTGCTGTTGCCGTACAGCGGCGAGTGGAAGCCGGTGGTGTCTTCCCAGCCGCCGTGGAAGTCATAGGTCATGACGTTGATGAAGTCCACGTAGGGGTGGAACTTGTCCGGCTCGATCACGCGGATCTTGTCTACCCCGGCGGGCGCTGCGATGGACAGCAGCAGACCCGGGCGGATGGCATCGAGCTGCTTGCGGAACTCGGCCAGCAGGCCGGTGAAGTTCGCCGTGTCCTCGGGCTTGCCGCAGGACAGGCCGCAGGCGGCGGGGTACTCCCAGTCGATGTCGATGCCGTCGAACAGGCCGGCCGCGGCACCGGCGCCACCGGCGTACTCCACCGAGGGCAGGTCGCCCTTGATGTAGGCGTCCACGCAGCTCTTGACGAAGGCGGCACGGTTCTCGGGCTTGGCGGCCTCGGAGAAGCCGCGCGAGTAGGTCCAGCCGCCCAGCGAGATCAGCACCTTGAGCTTGGGGTACTTGGCCTTGAGCTTCTTGAGCTGGCCCCAGTTGCCGCGCAGCGGTGCGTCCCAGGCGTCGGCCTTGCCGTCGATGCTGGTGGCGGCGTCGAAGGACTTCGTGTAGTCCGCGAAGGCATCGCCACCCACGCCGGTCTGCTCATTCACGGGGACGGTGACGCCCACCTCGCACTTGTTGTTGCGCACATTGCCGAAGGCGTAGTTGATGTGCGTGAGCAAGGGTGCGGAGCCGCTGGTCTCGATGTTCTTGACGAAGTACTTGCGGTCGTAGATGCCCCACTGGGCGAAATAGCCCAGCACGTTCTTGCCGCCGACGGTGGTCTTGTCGGTGTGCACGGTGAGGGCCGGCGAGGCAGGCGAGGCGCCGGCTTCGCTGACGGCCTGCACGCTGAAGCTGTAGTCGGTGTCGGGCGTCAGACCGTTGATGCTGGCCGTCGTCGCGGGGCCTTGCGCGGCCTGGGCCGCGCCCTGCAGCACGCGGTACTGCACCGTGCAGTTGGCGCCGGCGGGTACCGAGTTCCAGCTCAGGTTCACGCCGGTGCTGGACTTGGAGGGCGCGGTGAGGCCGGTGGGCGTGGCCGGCGTGGTGGTGCAGGTGCCGGCGCTGCTGGTCTTGGCACTCAGGGCGCCGCTTTGAGCGGAGGCATTGCCGGCCTTGTCACGGGCGCGGACGGTGTAGCTGTAGCTGGTGTTGGCGGCCAGGCCGCTGTCGACGTAGCTGGTGCCGGCGGGCGAGCCCACCAGGGTGCCGTTGCGGTAGACGTCATAGCCCGCGACGCCGCTGCCGGCGTCGGTGGAGGCGGACCAGCTCAGCGTG
The DNA here is from genome assembly GCA_041905785.1 of Burkholderiaceae bacterium. Taxonomy (GTDB): domain Bacteria; phylum Pseudomonadota; class Gammaproteobacteria; order Burkholderiales; family Burkholderiaceae_C; genus Roseateles_B. Next base: position 131,149 of record JAYRKJ010000018.1, on the reverse strand, counting down.
ATGCTGCTGGCGGTGATGCCGCCGGCGGCCAGGCTGGCGGGCACGGTGGGCGGCGTGGTGTCGGTGTTGCCGCCGTCGCAGGCGCCGAGCTGCTTCCAGACGTCCCATTGGCCGGACTTGAGCGCGGGGCTCTCGTTCTGGGTCCACCACTTGGCCTGGTAGGCCTGGCTGTTCTGCTGGACGACGGCGCCGCCTGTGTAGACGGCGCTTGCGGCCCAGGTTTGCACGCCGGTGCAGTTGTAGGCCTGGGCGCTGCCGGCGGCGAGACCGGCAGCCAGGGCGATGAGTTTGAGCGAGTGTTTCATGAGCATTGAAGAGAGAGAGAGGTCGAGGGGAAGGGCCCGCCGCCGAAGGGAGGGGCGGCGGGCCCGGACTTCAGGATCCCTTGGGAGCCCCGATCAGGGCTGCTGGGCCCGACCGCGGCTGACGGCGGTCTTCAGGGCATTGAGCGTGACCTTGGTGGTGCCGCGGCGCGCTTCCTGAACGAGGGCGTAGCTCTTGCCGCCGAAGCTCACGATCCAGTTGCTGGGCGTGGGCATGGGCAGGTAGTAGTTGAGCTTGATCGCCACGCTGGCACCGGGGGCCAGGGTCTGCCAGCTGGGCAGCTTGAAGGCTGCGCGGTGGAAGTCGTTCTTCAGGCCGCCGACGTTGTTGCCCGCGGCATTGGAGCCGTCGGTGACGACCTTGAGGCCGAAGCCGCTCTGGTCGGTCAGCGAGGCGGGGATGGCCGTGGGGATGTCGAAGCTGAAGTCCGTGCCGCCGGGCAGGGTCTGGCTGCTCTTGTTGGTGATGGTGAGCGTGGGGTTGATGGGGTAGTTGGCATCACCCAGGGCAAAGCCGCCGATGCTGAACTGCACGTCGATGGCCTCGGTGGGCAGGGTCGCGCTGGTCAGGCGGTTGCCGTAGGGCGCGGCGGTCTTGAACTTGTTGTAGAGCAGGTTCGTGAGCGTGCTGCCCATGCCGTACTCCGCCTTGGCGTTGTCATAGGCGTAGTCGCCGGCCAGCTCCCAGAACATCACGCCGCCGATGCCGCGGTCCGCCACGTACTGGGCCTTGACGCCCAGGGACTGCTCGTCCTCGATGGACAGGTAGACCTTCTTGGTGGCGTTCCACAGCCAGGGCGCGACGAGGGTGCCGTCGTAGTAGCGGGTGTAGGTGCCGACGAACTGGTCCTGCGGGTTGGTCGCCGGGTTCAGGCCGTAGGCGCCGATGTAGCTGCCGCTCTTGCCGGCGGCCAGGTTCATGGTGTGCCACAGCGGGTTGGATCCGGCCGGCACTTCCTTGTTGGCCACGTCCAGGTCATGCCAGAGGTTGTCCAGGCCGATGGCGCCGGCGCCGCACTTCTGCACCGTGCCGCCGCCCGTGCCCGGGGGGCACTTGGTCTGGTCGGCCTGGGCAGCCGTGCCCCAGAGGCCGTTGGTGCCGCCCGTCACGTCCTTCCAGCCGCGGGTGTAGTAGGGCACGCCGATGTTGATGCGGCCTGCCGGCATCGCGCCGCGGAAGTAGTGGTAGGCCCAGTCGGTGTTCAGGTAGCCGATGCGGCCGTACTGCGAGGCCGTGTAGTAGCTCCAGGCCACCAGCTCGGAGTCCTTGCCATCGTCGTAGAGCGCCGCATTGGGCCCCACGAACTGGTTCCAGGCGCCGTGCAGGTCGTAGCTCATGATGTTGACGTAGTCCAGGTACTTGGTGACCTGGTACGTCTCCATGCCGCGCAGCAGATAGCCCGAGGCCGGCGCCGCGACGGTGAGCATGTAGTGGCGGGCGTCCTGCTGGCCGGCGGCGTCCAGCTTGGCGCGCAGGGTCTGCATCAGCGTCACGAAGTTCTTCATCAGCGTGGCCCGGCGGGCATTGCTGATGGTGAAGTCGTCCGGATTGCCGGCGTCCTTCATGCTGGTGGCGTACTCGTAGTCGATGTCCACGCCATCGAAGCCGTACTGGCGCAGGAAGGCCACGGCCGAGTCGGCGAAGGTGTTGATGCCGGCGGTGTTGGCGCTGCCGTCGGCATTGGTGGTCATGGTGTAGAAGCCACCGCTGGCCACGCGCTTGCCCGTGTCATCGAAGTAGCCGCCGGTCTCGGCCCAGCCGCCCACGGAGACCAGGGTCTTGACCTTGGGGTACTGCTTCTTGAACTTGCTCAGCAGGTTGAAGTGGCCCTTGTAGGACAGGGTGCTGTCCATCTCGGCGCCGGCCACGCCGGGCCAGGTCATGCCGGTGGCGGCGTTGTTGGGATCGGCCGGGTTGCCCACCGAGACCTTGTTGGCGCCGTCCACATGGGCAAAGGCGTAGTTGATGTGGGTCAGCTGGCCCCAGGGGATGTTGCTGGCCAGGTAGGCGGGCGTGCCGTCCTTGCCGGTGCGCCAGCTGGTGAAGTAGCCGATGATGCGGCGCGGCTTGTCGGCGCCCATCATCTCGCGGCCCTGGTCGTCATAGACCTTGCAGTAGGCGGGCGTGGTGCCGGGCGTGGTGTAGAGGCCTTCCGGGCGGCACTTCTCGTCGCCGGTGGACGTGCCGCTGACGGTGACGCGCGCGGCGGCGCTGTCCGCGGTGGCGCCCTTGTCGTCGGTGGCGCGGGCGGTGATGTCATGCACGCCGGCGCGGGCCGTCCAGCTGATGCTGAAGGGCGCGCTCGTGTCCTCGGCGATCAAGACGCCGTTGTCGTAGAAGGCCACCTTGGCCACGCTGCCGTCCGGGTCGGAGGCGCTCGCGGAGACGGTCACCACCGCGCCGTCCGTGGCGCTGCTGCCGTCGGTGGGCGCGCTGAGGGAAACGACGGGCGGCTTGTTGACCGTGCCGCTGGTGACGGTCACCGACTGGCTCTTGCTGTTGGTGGCGCCCTTGTTGTCGGTCACGGTGAGGGTGACGGTGTAGGTGCCGGCCGCGGCATAGGTGCGCGAGGCGGTGGCGCCGGTTGCCGTGCCGCCGTCGCCGAAGGTCCAGGCATAGCTGGCGATGCTGCCGTCGGGGTCGGTCGAGCCGCTGCCGTTCACGCTGACGGTCAGGCCGCTGGCGCTGCTGGTGAAGCTGGCCACGGGGGGCTGGTTGACGCTGCCGCCGGTGACGGTGACGGACTGGCTCTTGCTGCTGCTCGCGCCCTTGTTGTCGGTCACGGTGAGGGTGACGGTGTAGGTGCCGGCCGCGGCATAGGTGCGCGAGGCGGTGGCGCCGGTCGCCGTGCCGCCGTCGCCGAAGGTCCAGGCGTAGCTGGCGATGCTGCCGTCGGGATCGCTCGAGCCGCTGCCGTTGACGCTCAGCACCAGGCCGCTGGCGCTCGAGGTGAAGCTCGCCACCGGCGGCTGGTTGACGCTGCCGTCACAGGCGCCGAGCTGCTTCCAGACATCCCACTGGCCGGACTTGAGCGCGGGGCTCTCGTTCTGGGTCCACCACTTGGCCTGGTAGGCCTGGCTGTTCTGCTGGACGACGGCGCCGCCCGTATAGACGGCGCTGGCGGCCCAGGTCTGCACGCCGGTGCAGTTGTAGGCGAAGGCGGGGAGGGCGCTGCTGCCGATCAGCAGCGCCAGTACCGTGCGTTGATGCATGGCGGGTCCTTGATGGTTCGTGAGAGGGGTGCACGAAGCCAAGACCGCTGGCGTGAGGCCAGGGTCCGGCAGGCGGGGAGGGGAACGGGAATCCCGGGGTGGGCGCTTGTCAGGCTCAGGGTTTCACGATGACGTCGAAGTACTTCTCGACGCAGCGCTGGTAGTCCCCGGCCTTCAGGGAGAAGTACGCGGTCTGGTAGCCCACCAGCTTGCAGGCGAAGGCCTTGCCCTCGGGCATCTCCGGGTGGTAGGACCAGTCCTGGTCCCAGTAGATGTCCAGCGCGCCGGCACCGCCGACGGCAAAGGACTTCTGGTTGGCGCAACCCAGCTCCTCGGTGGAGGAGATGGGCACGCCCAGGGCCGCCGCATGCTCACGGTAGTAGGCGATGCGGTTGACGGATTGCGGCTTCTCGTAGCCCTGGCCACACTCGATGCCGCCGTTGATGACGTTGGTCGTGGCACCGAAGCCCGGCTTGATGCCGGCGGCCGTGTCGACCGCATTGGGCTTCCAGGTGCCATCCACCACATGCAGCATGCTGGGCTTGGGCGAGGCCGGGTAGACGTAGAAGAACACGGCCGAGGCCAGGTTCAGCCAGGTGTCGGCCACCTGCTCGGGGTTGTTGAGCAGGACCTTGACGTCACCGAACATGGCGTCGGAGAAGGGGCCGTAGTTGTAGTTGTACGAGAGCTGCTTGGCGCCACGGCCGAAGTACTGCTTGTAGCGCCCCTGGGCGTCCTTGCCGCAGGGCCAGGTCTGGCCTTGCCAGGTGGTGGGGTTGCACTCGTTGTTGTAAGGGCAGCCGTAGGTCGATTCACTGCAGCCCGACTCCCGCAAGAAGTACAGGGCCTGGCGCCATTGCGGCGTCGGACTGTTGGGGTCGTGCGCGCCCGTCTCCTGCGTGAAGTGGGCGAACATGGTGGCCAGGGTCTTGCGGCAGATGGCGTCGGAGTCCCGGCCGTCCGTGTAGGTCATGCACACGCCCGAGAACTTGGCGATGGCCTGCAGCAGTCCGGTGTAGGTGTAGGACTTGTCGCGCAGCGGGAAGAGGTAGTCCCACTGGCCGGCTGGCAGGAGCTTCTCGACCCGCTTGACGTTCTCCGGATTGCCGGCCAGGCCCGGCGCCACGGCCGCCACCGTGGCATTGTCCCGCGTGGCGATGGACGCCTTGACGGCACGGAAGAGGGCGGTGTCCGTCAGCTTCGCCTCGGTGGACCGCACGTCGGATTGCCTGAGGACGTACTTGCCCGTGCTCGGATCCTTGACCACCACGGCCAGGGTGAGTGACTGGGACTTGGCGCTGGTCGCGCCCTTGTTGTCGGTGACGGTGAGGCTGACGGGGTAGGTGCCGGCAGCCGCGTAGGCATGCGTGAGCTTTGCCCCGCTGCCGCTGCTGCCGTCACCGAAGGTCCATTGATAGCTGCTGATCTGCCCGTCTGGGTCGCTGGACGTGCTGGCGTCCAGCGACACGCTCAGCCGGTCCACGCTGCTGGTGAATGCAGCCACCGGCGGCTTGTTGGCCGGGTCTGTCCCGCCGCCGCCGTCGCAGGCCCCCAGCAGCTTCCAGACCGCCCAGGCGCCCGAGTTGGCCGCAGGCGACTGGCCCTGGGTCCACCAATTGGCGCTGTAGGCCTTGCCGGACTCCTGCACCTGCTGGCCCGCGGTGTAGGTGCCCGTGCTGCTCCAGACCGGGATCGCGCCGCAGTTGACGGCCTGCGCGTGGCTGGCCACCAGGACCAGGGGCAGGGCTGCGAACGTCATCCGCATGAGGGACAGGACGCGGGCCGGGCCGCGGGGCGGGGGGGCCATGGCGAAGGCGCCATGAGGTACTGCGCTTGCAAACATGAACGGGTCTCCTGCGTTCAACCTGCGCTGCTGATCTTGCGCTGGGCGCCTTCGCGCCCGAGAAAGACAGGGCGCTCAACAACACGCCCGGTCCGCAGCTACCAGACCAGTACCACTGTAGTCTTGTAGTGGTATGCACTTTAGATACCACTTTATGCAAAAACATTGATACAAACACCTAGGTCTGCCGTAACCCCGTGTAAGGTTGATGACCAATATGGGACCAGATGCGCGCGTCGCACAGAGTGAGAAACGGGGTGCGGGGGGCCCGGTCCGGTGTGGATGAGCGCGGGTAGGTGTTTGTACGGGGCAGGTGAGCGGTCTGAGCCTGGGAGCGCCTGGCGGCGCTTGTCCTGGGAGCGCCTGGCGGCGCTTGTGCGCAGCGGCATGGGCACTTGCAGGCGCTCACAGCATCTCAAGGCTCCTGCGCGCCGTTGCGCCGATCAGTCGCTGACCGGCTGGCCCCTATCTTGCTGCCTTGCTCGCCTTCTTGACCCGGTACATGGCTTCATCGGCCTCGGCCAGCCAGGTTTCGAGGTTCACCTTGTCATTCACCTCGTGGGCGGTCTTGCCAACACTGAAGCGCAATTCATAGCCTCGTCGGTCGGCCTCGTTCTCGGCCGTGACCCGCGCCCGCAGCCGTTCGATCGCTGCGTCGGCGCTTTCCAGGGAGCTGTCAGGCATCAGTACGACAAACTCGTCTCCGCCCAGGCGAGCAAAGACGTCAGACTCGCGGAAAACATCGGACAGGCACTTGGCAAAGGACCGCAGGGCGTAATCGCCTTCAGCATGGCCGAAGTGGTCGTTGATGGGCTTGAAGTCGTCCAGGTCGACGAAGAGCAGCGCCGCCGGCTTACCCTGTCGTTGGCACCATGCCATGGCATGCCGCGCGAGAATCAAAAAGCCACGCCGGTTCGACAGGCCGGTCAACTCGTCCAGCGTGGCCAACTGAATCGCGGCCAGTTCCTGCTCCGCCATGCGGGCAAGATCGCGCAGGAGGGCGAGCTCTTCTGCATCCATGTCGCGCGGCTGTCGGTCAATCAGGCACAAGGTGCCAACATGGCCAGTGTCATTCACACTGAGCGGGCAGCCGGCATAGAAGCGGATTTTGGGATCGCCGGTTACCAGCGGGTTGTCATGGAAGCGCGGGTCGACCGTCGCATCCGGCACCAACAGCACTTCGCGGGACAGGATGGCGTGGCCACAGAAGGAGATGTCCCGTGGTGTTTCCGAGACGGAGAGGCCCACGCAGGACTTGAACCATTGCCGGTTCATGTCCACAAGGCTCACGAGCACGATGGGCACGCCGAACATCCGCTTGGCCAGCCGGGTCAGACGGTCGAACCGCTCCTCGGGCGGCGTGTCCAGCACATTCAGACCGGTCAGCGTGCTCTGGCGGGCTGCTTCGTTGCTGGGTAAGCCAGGTGTCTGCATGGTTGTCTCGCTTTGGGGAGAGCGACCCAGTCTAGGTGCTTTTGCCAGTGCAGTGTTCGACGCGAAGAGGCACTGAAGAAAAGCGCTGGATTTGTCGTCGTGGCCAGGCGCTAATCACAGCGATGCCCCGTGGCATCGCAAGGATTTTCAACAACGCCAAGGCGGCAAAGACGCGGTCTTATGCCAGCGAGGGAGGGCTGTCTCTACCGCTCCACCCGCCTCCACCGCCCCTGCTGCAGCAGCTCATGCGGCAGATACCTCGACTTGTAGGCCATCTTCGGGCTCTCGGCGATCCAGTAGCCGAGGTAGAGGTGGGAGAGCTGCAGCTGCCGGGCCTGCTCGATCTGCCACAGCACGTTGTAGCTGCCGTAGCTGGTGCCGGGCTCGGGCTCGTAGAAGGTGTAGACCGCCGAGAGGCCGTCGGTGAGGATGTCCAGGATGGACACCATCTTGAGCACCGCGCTGCCGTCCGCCCGGGGCTCGCGGAACTCCACCAGGCGGGAGTTGATGCGGGACTGCAGCAGGAACTGGGTGTATTGGTCCACGCTGTCGTGGTCCATGCCGCCGCCGCTGTGGCGCCCGGCCTGGTAGCGCAGATAGAGCTGGTAGTGCTCCTCGGAGAAGCCCAGGCGCATCACCCGCGCCAGCAGCTGCCGGTGTTGCTGCCAGGCGCGGCGCTGGCTGCGCGAAGGCTTGAAATCCGCCACCGGAATGCGCATGGGCACGCAGGCCTGGCAGCCCTCGCAAAAGGGCCGGTAGGTGAACATGCCGCTGCGCCGGAAGCCCGCCTCGACCAGGCCGGAGTAGGCGTCCGCATGAATCAGGTGACTGGGGGTGGCCACCTGCGAGCGCGCCTGGCGCTGCGGCAGGTAGCTGCAGGGATAGGGTGCCGTCGCGTAGAACTGCAGCTCGGCCAGCGGGAGTTCCTTGGGATGCGTCACGGTGGCAGCAGGGGCTAGGAAGTCAGTCGGGGCGGGCGCGCCGGCTTGGTCCCGCTCAGGGGGAATCCAGCAGGGCCCAGAGTCCTGGATGATAGGCCCATTCGCGCGGCGCCTCTTCAGCAACCCTCGCCCGCAGATGGGCCTCGAAGTCCCGCCGTGGCACTTCGAACGCCCCCAGCGAGGCCAGGTGGCGGGTGTTCTGCTGGCAGTCTATCCAGTCGATGCCATGGTGGCGGCACAGGCAGACCAGGGCGGCCAGCGCGATCTTGGAGGCGTCGGTCCGGCGCATGAACATGGATTCGCCGAAGAACATGCGCCCGATGTTGACGCCATACAGGCCGCCGGCGAGCTTGCCGTCCATCCAGGTCTCGACGCTGTGCACCACGCCTTCACGGGCCAGGGCCAGGTAGGCGGACTGCATCTCGGGCAGGATCCAGGTACCGCTCTGGCCTTCGCGCGGGCTGCTGGCGCAGGCGCGGATGACCTCGGCCGTGGCGCTGTCCACGCGAATCTCGCAGTCCGGCGTGTGCTGGAAGCGCTGCAGGGTCTTGCGCAGTGAGCGCGCGAGCTTGAAGTGACGCGTCTGCAGCACCATGCGCGGGTCAGGGCTCCACCACAGGATGGGCTGGCCCTTGCCATACCAGGGAAAGATGCCTTGCGCGTAAGCCTTTCGCAGCCGGGCACTGGACAGGTCGCCGCCGGCGGCCAGCAGGCCCGGCGCTTCGGAGTCCGGGCCCAGGGCCTGCGAGGCCGGGGGAAAATCCAGGGAATCGGGGGCCAGCCAGGGGATCATGGACGGATGGTAGCCGCAGCCTGCGCCGGCTCCCGCACTTGCTTTGCGCACAAGAGAGGATCAGATGATCAAGGTGTATGGCATCGCCAACTGCGACACAGTCAAGAAGGCCCGCAACTGGCTGGACGTGCAGGGCCTGGCCCATGAGTTTCACGACTACAAGAAGGCCGGCGTGCCCGAAGACCTGCTGCCGCAGTGGCAGACCAGCCTGGGCTGGGAGCCCCTCATCAACCGCAGCGGCAGCACCTGGCGCAAGCTGGACGAGGCCGTCCGTGCCGGCGTGGTGGATGCGCCGTCTGCCCTGGCCCTGATGTTGACCCAGCCCAGCGTCATCAAGCGACCCGTGGTGGACTGGGGGCAGGGCCGCCTGAGCCTGGGCTTCAAGCCGGAGCAGTTCGAGGCCCTGCGCCGGGGCTGAGGCGGGCGACCCTTGCTGGTGCGTCCGCCGCGGGGCATGCGCCAGGCTGGGGCGCTGTCGCGCATGACGGCACCGCCTTGGTGCCGCCGTTGCATGGGGGTGGTGCCCCAAAGTGGGCACTCTTCTTGCGTTCCTGGTGCGGATCGGGCCGCCGTGGTGCGGCCCCGGCCTCACGCAACGCCCCAAGGAAGCCCATGGAGTCCATCAAGCAAAGCGCCGACGCGCTCTTCATCCTGCTCGGCGCCATCATGGTGCTGGCCATGCACGCCGGCTTCGCCTTCCTCGAGCTGGGCACGGTGCGCAAGAAGAACCAGGTCAATGCCCTGGTCAAGATCCTGGTGGATTTCGCCGTCTCCACCGTGGCCTATTTCCTGGTGGGCTACACGGTGGCCTACGGGGTCCACTTCTTCACCGGGGCCGAAGCCCTGGCCGCGAAGAACGGCTATGAGCTGGTCAAGTTCTTCTTCCTGCTGACCTTCGCGGCAGCCATCCCCGCCATCATCTCGGGGGGCATCGCCGAGCGCGCGCGCTTCGGCCCGCAGCTGCTGGCGACGGCGGTCATCGTGGGCCTGGTCTATCCGGCCTTTGAGGGCGTGGCCTGGAACCAGGCGCTGGGCGTGCAGGCCTGGCTCAAGGCGCAGTTCGGCGCGGAGTTCCATGACTTCGCCGGCTCGGTGGTGGTGCACGCGGTGGGTGGCTGGATCGGCCTGGCCGCCGTGCTGCTGCTGGGCCCGCGCATGAACCGCTATCGCAAGGACGGCGCCGTCAGCGCGCACCCGCCCTCCAGCATTCCCTTCCTGGCCTTGGGCGCCTGGGTGCTGGCGGTGGGCTGGTTCGGCTTCAACGTGATGAGTGCGCAGACCCTGGACAAGATCTCCGGCCTGGTCGCCGTCAACTCCCTAATGGCCATGGTGGGCGGCACCCTGGTGGCCGTGCTGGTGGGCCGCAACGATCCGGGCTTTGCCTACAACGGCCCCCTGGCCGGCCTGGTGGCCGTCTGCGCGGGCTCGGACCTCATGCACCCGCACGGCGCCCTGATCACCGGCGGCGTGGCCGGCCTCATCTTCGTGAAGATGTTCACCCTCACGCAGAACCGCTGGAAGATCGACGACGTGCTGGGCGTCTGGCCCCTGCATGGCCTGTGCGGCGCCTGGGGCGGCATCGCCTGCGGCATCTTCGGCAGCCAGGCCGGCGGCGGCGTCGGTGGCGTGAGCTTCTGGTCCCAGCTGCTGGGCACGCTGATGGGCGTGGCCTGGGCCCTGGCCGGCGGTTTCGTGGTCTACGGCCTGCTCAAGCGCTTCGTGGGCCTGCGCCTGAGCCAGGAGGAGGAGTTCGAGGGGGCGGACCTCTCCATCCACAAGATCGGGTCGACGCCGGACCGCGAGGTCAGCTGGTAAGCTAGAACGCATTGAGTCAAGCAGCCACCGCCTGCGGGCGGTGGCTGCATTTCGAGCGTCCACCATGTTCACAGGCATTGTTCAAGGCGTGGCCCAAGTGGCCGCCCTCCGCGACCGTCCCGGTCTGCGCAGCTTCACCCTGCAGTTTCCGCCCGGCTTTTGCGAGGGCCTGGAGATCGGCGCCAGCGTGGCGTCCGACGGCGTCTGCCTCACCGTCGTCGCCCTGCACGAGGGCGATCGCGCGGACTTTGACGTCATGCAGCAGAGCCTGAACCTCACCACCCTGGGCGCGCTGCAGGTGGGCAGCCGCATCAACGTCGAGCGGGCCGCGAAGGACGGCGCCGAGATCGGCGGCCATCCCCTGTCCGGCCACGTGGACTTCATGGCCACGGTGCAGTCCGTCCGACAGCCCGAGAACAACCATGTGATCCGCATCGGCGTGCCGGCTCCGTGGATGCGCTACATCTTCGCCAAGGGCTATGTCGCGGTGAACGGCGCCAGCCTCACCGTGGCCGAGGCCGGCCGCGAGCGCGACGGCTCGGGCTGGTTCGAGGTCTGGCTCATTCCCGAGACCCTGCGCATGACGACCTTCGGCGAGAAGGGCGTCGGCGCGGCGCTGCACATCGAGATCGAGCGCCAGACGCAGGTCCTGGTCGATACCGTGCGAGCCGCGGTCGACGAGCGCCTGGGGCCGCTGCTGCCGCTGCTGGAGCAGTGGCTGGCGGAGAAGGGTCAGGTCTTGCCCGACCTGCTCGGCCGCTGAACTCAGCGTGACAGCGCAGCCCGGCTGATCACGCCCTGCGCGCCGCACAGCGCCTGCAGGCGGCTGCGCAGGTAGTCCCCCAGCCGGGCCTGCTGGCTGAAGGCCACGTTGAAGCGGATGTGCGGGTCAGGCGTCCTCAATGCCGAAAAGGTGGCGCCCGGCACCAGCAGGATCTTGTTGCGCCAGGCGTCCTGCACCAGCTCGTCCACATCCACGCCCTCCGGCACCGAGGCCCACAGGAACAGGCCGCCCTCGGCGGGGTGGTCCAGCCGCATGCCGGCCTCGCCCAGCAGCCGACTGGTCTGCACCCGGGCCTGCTGCAGGCGGCGCTGCAGCCGCTCCAGGTGCTTGCGCAGCCGGCCGGCCATCAGGACCTCCAGCAGCACGTACTCGTTCAGCGCGGCGCTGCTGAGCACCGAGCAGATCTTGGCCCGCAGCAGGGGCTTGAGCAGGGCGGGCTCGGCGGCGATATAGCCCATGCGCAGCGCCGGGCTCAGCACCTTGCAGAAGCTGGAGTAGTAGATGACACCGTCCAGCCCCGACAAGGCCGCGAGGCGGGTCGGCGGGCTGGGCTGCCCGGGGTGGAAGTGCCCATGCACATCGTCCTCGGCGATCAGCAGACCGTGCTGGCGCGCCAGCACCAGCAGCCGGTGCAGATTGGCGGGGCTGCTGCTCCAGCCGGTGGGGCTGTGCAGGGCCGGCTGCAGGAAGAGCAGGCGCGGGCGGTGTTCGCGGCAGGCGGCTTCCAGCTGCTCCAGGTCCAGCCCGTCCGGCCGGCGGCGGATGGCGACGGGCCGCACGCCCTCCTGGCGCAGGCGGTCGAACATCAGGAAGTAGCCGGGATCCTCCACCAGCACGGCGTCGCCCGGACGCAGGAAGCTGCGGCAGATGAGGTCGATGGCATGCGTGCCGCCGTAGCAGGTCATCAAGCGCCCTGCGTCCACCGCCAGGCCCTGACCGCGCAGCAGCAGGGCGATGCGCTCGCGAAGCTCCGGCAGGCCCTGGGGCGGGCAGCGCGAGGCCATGCCGGCGCTGCTGCGGGCCAGGCCGCGCTGCACCGCGGCAGCGGGTACGGCGTCTTCCAGCCAGGCCGGCGGCAGGGCGCCGCTGCTGGCCAGCAGCACGCCGGGGCGCTGGTCATTGGCCTGCTGGGCCAGCCAGACACCTTCCAGCGTCTCGCCCGCTTCCAGCCAGGCCTCGTCCCGCTCCAGGGGCGGGGGCTCGCAGACGTAATAGCCCGCGGTGCCGCGGGACTCGATGCGCCCCGCCGAAGCCAGGCGGTCGTAGGCCAGCACCACGGTGTTGGGGCTCACGGCCAACTGGGTGGCCAGGGCGCGGATGGAAGGCAGGCGGGCACCGGGCGGCAGCTGGCGGCGTTCGATCAAGGCGGCCAGGCCGGCTTCGATCTGGTCGGCCAGGGCTTGGGGGCTGAGGCGGTCGAGCGGGATCACGCGCCGAGCTTAGCGGAGAAACATCAGCGCCAGCACCGCCAAGGCGGCGCCCATGCAGAGGTTGAAGCCTCGCTGCACGGCCGGCCGCTCGAGCTGGCGGCGGATGGCCACGCCGAACAGTGCATACAGGGAAATCGCGGGGAATCCCATCAGGGTACTGACGAGGCCCACGAACAGCCCGGCCTGCAGCGGCGGCATCCCTGCAGGCATGAAGACCGAGGCCAGGGTGACGGCCTTGAGCCAGTTCTTGGGGTTGACGAACTGGAACAGCGCGCCATGCCTGAACCCCAGCGGGCGCGCCAGGGCCCGACCTTGGGCCATCGAGGCGCCGCTGAGCTTCCAGGCCAGGAACAGCAGGTACAGGGCGCCGCCAATGCGCAGCACTTGCTGCGCCAGCGGCCAGGCCAGGAAGAGCTGACCCAGGCCCAGGCAGCAGGCCAGGGTCAGCACGAAGCCGCCCAGCAGAATGCCCAGGATCTGCGGCAGTGTGGCCCGGTAGCCGAAATTGGCGCCGGAGGTGGTGAGCATGACGTTGTTGGGGCCGGGGGTGCCGGACATCAGCAGGCAGTAGCTCATCAGGGGGAGGAGGTCGGACATGGGCTGTGGGCTGTGGGCTCGTGGCGCGGGGGCCGGGCCTCCAGCCTAGAGCGGCTTGCGCGAGGGTCCAAGCGACAGGCAGCAAGGGCGCGGGTGACGCTGTATCAGCGCCGGCGGCGATACAAGGCCGGGCTCTCGCGCGCGGCAGGATGGATGTACTTGTTGTTCTTGACGAAGATGTTCACCCGTTCCAGGTCTTCCACGCAGGCGCTGGTCAGCGCTACCGCGCACGGGAGGGCGATGTTGGTGAAGTCCTGGGTCTCGGCGTTCTTGCCCTCGTTTTCCGCCCTGCGACTGATGGCCAGCGCAATGATGGAACGGGCAATGCGGCAGACCTCCGTCAGGAAGCGAAGCTTCTCCTCATGGAACGGCCGGGTGAGCCGCTTCAGCCTGGCGTCGCTCTTGCAATGCGCAAGGGCGCCGGCAGTGGCCGGAGGTGGCGACGGCAATGGTGGAGCAAGGATGGCCGCGTCTCACGAGGAGGATCAGCACGCCCCTGCGGGATCTGCAATCACGGGATCGCCTGCGCCTCACCCCGGGCACCTCGGCTCCTTCTCCGGCGGCAGCCGGCGGCTGAACTCGTAGCAGACCCTCAGCCACTGGATGTTGGCCCCCAGATCGTTCAACGGCTTGCCCGGCCCTTTCCAACTCGCCGCCAGGGCCTGGCGCAGCGGCGCGGTGGTGTCCATGTACTCATCGGGAAAGGCGATGATCTCGTAGACCAGCGGGAATTCGATGTAGCCCAGCTTCACCAGCGCGCCGAGCTGCTCGTAGTGGTAGTGCACGGCGGCGTAGTCGGCCATCTCTTCAGACAGGTAGAAAGCTTCGCCGTTGCCGGCCTCGCGGATCTTTTCCTGCATGCGCGGTCGTATCTGCGGCCAGCTCGTGCTGAGGAAGCGGTGAGCGCGGCGCGCTATCTTGGCGTCCTCCGCGAAGAATTCCTTCACGTGCGAGAGTGTGGCCAGGCGTCGGGACATGTCACCCTTGGCCGAGTTGTCGACGAACTCGCGGAGCTGGCCCACCGAGATCGCCGCACCCACGATCACGCTGACGCCCGAGGCGATGCCTACCAGGCCGCGCCAGCGCATCAGCGCGGTGCCGAGACGGCCGCCAGCGCGTGTTGTCGGCAAGTCCTCTTCCATGCGGCCGTCCTCAGGGGCGCGCATGGGCCTGGCCGGTGCCCGCAGGGTCGCCCCGGCGCAGCAGCAGCAGCCACGGCCGCTCGGTCTCGGGCCGCAGATGGCCCTGGGCATCGAGGGCGGCGTCGGTCCAGACCACCCGCTCATGCACGTTGCCGCCGATTGCACCCACGTGGTCGGCCTGCAGCTCCACGACAAGATCGCAATGGAAAGGCCACATGCGTTCGCGCTCCTGGCGCGTCAGGCGCTGCAGCTGCGCGAAGCTGTCAAAGCGCTGGACGGCGGCATCACGCGGGGCGCAGATGAGGTCGCCCACGCGTGGGCTGTCGGTGGCCGCGTCCAGCAGCTCGAAGGCGCTGCGCCGGGGCTGCTCCAGGCTGGCGCGGATGTAGCTCCAGTGCGCTGCGCTGGGCGGGAACTGCTGCGGACTCAGGCCCGCCGTCTTGGCGAGGTAGGAGATGAAGGCGGCAGACCAGGGCAGCAGGGAGCCGTCCGGATAGAGCAGCCGCTGCGTGCCCTCGGCCGGGCCGATGGCAAACCAGTAGTGCATCACGCGGCTGGTGAAGGCGGGCTCGGCCTCGGTGGGGCTGGCCTGGCCGCGCGGGCGCTCCAGTACGTCGCTCTGCAGCTTCCAGCGCACCTGGCCCCAGAGCGTCCATTCCTGCCGGGCCAGCTGGGTGATGCGCACGCGCCAGTCCGGGACGGCCACGGGGTGGCCGCCCAGGCCGTCGCCCCCGCTGCGCTCGACGGACTCGATGTCGGGCAGGGGCGGCGCTTCCACCCGCTGCGGGATCGCAGGCGGTGCCGACACGCTGACGCAGCCCTGCAGGATGGCCAGCAGCAGCAGGCCCGTCAGGCGGGCCGGGCCCGTGGCCAGGGCATCACGCAAGGAGGGGCGCAGGACGAGAGCAGGCATGAGGGACTCCGCTTGAGGCGACGACAGCGGGAGCTGCAGTGTGGCCCGCTCCCGCCCTTGAGGCCTATCAGTCAAATGCGGATTCCGCCTGGGAGAAATACCGAAATGGCTCGAAAAGATGCCAGGCTGCGCCGCAGCTGAGGCGGCCTGGCAACGTGGAGCCGGGCGGCGTCTTGCGCCCGCTGCCGGACTTGATAGTCTGCTTCCACCCCCGGACCGGAACCGGGCAGGAGCTCACGATGCAATGGACGCTCAAGAAGCGGCTGACGCTGGGTTTCGGCGTGCTGCTGGCTTTGCTGGCCTTGGTGGCCCTGGTCGGGCAGTACCAGCTGAGCCAGATCCAGTTCTACAACAGCCGCCTGGATGCGCGGGCCTTCCGGCTTTCGCTGGCCCAGGGCTGGGAGACGCAGGTGAAGCTGGCCGTGGCGACCAAGGCCGCAGCCCCCGGCCTGGACATCGAACCGGTGCGCAAGCTGCAGGACCTGATCGAGGCCCGTGAGGAGCGGCAGTGGCTGGAGGCGGCCAAGGCTTCGCAGTCCGGGCCGCCCGAAGCGCATCAGGCTGCCGTGGGGCAGTTGGCAGGCGGGCTGGTCCAGCTGCAGATTGCCGACAGCGGCCAGCTGCAGTCGGCGCTGACGCGCGCGGTGATGCTGAACTGGTCCGTGCTGACGCTGGGCATCGTGCTGGGCGTCGTGGTGGCCTTGCGCCTGCTGGGGGCGATCATCACGCCGCTGCAGAAGGCCGCCGCGTTGGCCGAACGCATTGCCGATGGCGATCTGACCGGGCATATCGGCACGCATGCGCAGGACGAGATCGGCGCCCTGCTCGACGCGCTGGAACGCATGCAGGACAAGCTCGCGCGCCTGGTAGGGCAGGTGCGCAGCGGTGCCGAGTCGGTGGCCAACGCCTCCTCCGAGATCGCGTCCGGCAACCACGACCTCTCGGCCCGCACCGAGCAGCAGGCCGCCTCGCTGGAGGAGACCGCCTCCAGCATGGAAGAGCTGGGCTCCACTGTTCGGCACAACGCGGACAACGCCATCCAGGCCAACCAGCTGGCCCAGCAGGCCTCCACGGTGGCGCGCCAGGGTGGGGTGGTGGTCGGCGAGGTGGTGGACACCATGCGCGGCATCCAGGAAGCCTCGCGCAAGATCGGCGACATCATCGGCGTGATCGACGGCATCGCCTTCCAGACCAACATCCTGGCCCTGAACGCGGCGGTTGAGGCGGCCCGTGCCGGCGAGCAGGGCCGCGGCTTCGCCGTCGTGGCGGGCGAGGTGCGCAACCTGGCGCAGCGCAGCGCCGAGGCGGCCCGCGAGATCAAGGCCCTGATCGGCGCCAGCGTGGAGCGGGTGGAGAAGGGCACGGCCCTGGTGGACCAGGCCGGCGGCACGATGAACGAAGTCGTGGGCGCCATCCAGCGCGTCAGCGACATCGTGGCCGAGATTTCCTCCGCCAGTGCCGAGCAGGCCAATGGCGTCACGCAGGTGGGCGAGGCCGTGCACCACATGGACCAGGCCACGCAGCAGAACGCTGCGCTGGTCGAGCAGATGGCGGCTGCGGCCAGCAGCCTGAAGGCGCAGGCGGATGAGCTGGTGAGGCAGGTGGGGGTGTTCCGCGTGGAAAACCGTCAGGGCCCCCAGAAGTTGGTGTAGCGCGCCTTGTGCGCGTCTTCCCGCAGGCGGCGGTCCTGGTTGATGGGGTGTTCGATGGCGCGGTCGACCGCGGCCCGTGCCGCCCCGTCCAGATGGCGCGCAATCTTGGCTGGCCACACCTGTGACTGGTTGAGGATGTAGTCCGCCTCGGCCACGTGCAGCTTCTCGATCTGCGCCAGCAGGTTCAAGACCCCGGGGTCCGCCGCGTCGGAGACCTTGTTGCCTGCGCCGACCGGCGCCGCATCCACGCCGTGAAGGACTTCGATCTGGGTCCGCGCGGCCTTGACTCCGACGGCGTCCAGCGCGTTGTAGACGTCGTCGATGCGCACGGAGTTGACCTTGTTGAATCCCTCGGTGTCCGGGTTCCAGTAGCCGGACACCGCCGGTCTGAAGCGAGTGACGCCGTCGGCCAGGACGGGGTTCTGATCCCAGCCATCCTTGGTGTGCTGATAGTCGCCATAAATGTGCTTGAAGATGGCGAGCTGCCGCGCGGAGAAGTGCTCGCCGCCATGCACCTGGTTCTGCACCGTGTTGTCCAGCATGCTGAAAGTGCCGGTGCCCGAGTACTCCTGGTAAGCGTAGGCACGGTACTCGGTCTTGTAGCGTTCCAGCTTCTGCTCAGCCGCCGATGCCAGCAGCTTGGTTTTCGCAGTCGCCACACCCTGGCTGTAGCCCTTGACCATCTGGCCGACGCGATGGATGTCCTGGCTGCTGCTTTTCGCCGGGTCGATCTTGCCGTTGGGCAATGTGACGAGGCCATAGCTTGCCCAGTCAAGTTCGCCGCTCGGCGTGAAGCGGAGGTTGGGATGGGTCGGACCCTGCGGGCCGAACACGCTGCCGGTGGCGTCGAAGGCTTCACCGGCGGAGCGGTAGGGCTGGCGGCTGTCGCGGCCGTAGTGCTTGTCGCTGTCATGCTGGACCTCGTGCGTCAGCACCTCCAGCACCTCCGTGCGCGACTTCTTGCGGACATTGGTGATCGCGACATGCCCGTCGGTCTGCCAGCCGCCGGTGCGGGCCCCGCCGCTCTTGAGCATCACGTTGGTGTGGTCCGCCAGATTGGTCGCCACATAGCTGACGGCGCCGCTCTTGAAGTCGCCCGGCGAGCCGGCCAGGCCGGTCGGGAAGAAGGCGCCGTCCGCCGTCGGGCTCATGCCCGCCTGGTGCAGGCGCTCGTACGCGTCGCCGGTGGACGTGACGGCGTAGACCCGCGTCTTGTTGGTGCTCAGCACCCATTCGCAGGTGTTTCTCAGCCGCTCGTTGGCGGAGCCCTTCCCCGCCTCGATATGGTTCTTCAAGGCCGCCCGGTCCTGCTGGTGCTGAAGGTCCGCTGCCTGCTTGCCCTGCTGCTGAACATGAGTCTCCTCGGGGGCGATGGTGTTTTCCAGGTCCCGCAGCGCCTGCCGGCGCGTGTCGACCTTGGAAAGGCCGAAGAAGCCCTTGACGACGGCTTGGTTCAGCGGCCCGTGTTCCTGGGCCCATGACTGGATGGCCGCCCGAATCATGCCCAGCCGCCGCAGTTGCATGCCGAAGTTCTGGTCGGGCGTCTGGCCGCCGTCGTAATAGGCCGCCACCTCGTTGACGACACGATCGTAGCTGTCGGAGAACAGCAGACTGGAGGACGCTTTCGACTGCAGGGTTTCCACGCTGAGCATGAGATTGCCCTTGAGCTGCAGAGGGGCACTCGGGCCGGCCGCGGCAGGATCGAAGCGGGGGGCTGCTGCTGGCCGTGCCGGTGAGCTTCCCAGCGCCGCGGCCTTGGCGCCCATGCGGTCAGCCTCGCCTTCCAGCGACGGATCGGCGTTGATCGCCGCTCCCGCCTTCATCTGCATCGTCGGCCGCACACGCCCCTGCGCCTGCTGCACCACATGCCAGGCTTCATGGGGCAGGTGCCTCTCCTGGCCGGGCCCGAGGTGAATGTCCTGCCCCTGCGCATAGGCGTGGGCCTGCAGCGCGGCGGGCTTGCTGGAGTTGCGATGGACACGAACGCCGGACATGTCCATTCCACTGAGCGATTCGATCCCGCCGCGCAGCCCTTCGGGCAGTCCGGCTGCATGGCCTGCGGGGCCGGCAGGGCTTGCGGGTGCGCTTCCCTGCAATTGGGCGATCTGCTGTCCCTGCCTGGCCAGCCGCGGGCTCTCGGGCGCGACCGACCCGGCGGCGCGGTGGTCGGCGGCTGGCGAACGCGGGCTGGGGTTCGTGCTTCGCTGCGCGGTCCTGCCCTTGGGGGCCTGCTCGGCGGGTTGGCGGGTTCGGGACATGTCGACACTCCGGCGTGGTATGCATGGGGCGGACGGCAAGTCAGCCCAGGGCTTCCAGCGCCTTGCGCGCCTGCTGCTGCAGGAGCAGCACGTAGGGAACCCGCTGGCTGCTGCTTTGGCTCAGGTAGTCCTCGATGGCCTGTGCCAGCAGCGTCAGCGTCTGCCTGGACTTGCTCTGGTGGTAGCCCTGGAGGGCGTTGTCGACGGCCTGGATGGTCTTGCGCTTGTTGACGCCGAAGAAGCCGCTGGTGGTGGTCCGGCTGATGAAGTCCTGCAGCGACATGACTTCATTCAGGCTGCTGAGCGTGATCTTCTGGTGCAGGACTTCCTGGTCCACCGACTTGTCCAGCGCGGTGACCTGCTCGGCCAGGGGCGCGCTGTCAGGCACCGTCTGCGAGGCGGCGCCTTCGCGGGTGTCCTCAAGCGTTTTGAGGCGTTCCTGCATGCCGTCTTCCAGCTGCCCCGCTTCGGCCGAGGCCAGCTTGTCCAGCGCCTGCAGGGCCTGCTCCAGGCGGACCTGCACCTGCTCCAGCTTCTGCACCTGCTGCGCATAGGTCTGCTGGAGCGCCTCCACGCCGTGCCGGGCATTGAACAGGTCCAGTTGGTGGTTGACGGACTCGGCGTCCATGGTCTGCGCCATGGCCGTGAAGAGCTGTTCCTTCTTCTGGATGGTCTGGATGTAGCGGCGCTCGAGGTCGGCCAGTGCCTGGCGGACCCGTTGCCCCCGCTCATGCAGCGTGCGCAGCTGGCGGGACGCCTCCTCGGCGTCCGATTTCAGCAGCGCCAGCCGCGCGGCGCCGCTGTTGGCGACCGAGGTGTCCGAGCGCAGCACCGCCTCCGCTGCCTGACCCTCCAGGGCCTGCGTGGGCGGCGGATCGGCGCGGTCCTTGCTGAGGCCGAGCTTGTCGGGCGTGGCGGGCTTGAGCGTGCCGTCCTCGTCTCCGAGCCTGCCTTTGAGCTGGTAGGTGCCCAGCGTCCACTGGGCCGCCGTGTACTCGTAGATCTTGCGCTCGAAGAAGTAGAAGGCCTTGGCCTTGATGGCGATGCCGACGGAGGCGATGGCTGCGGCGTTGAGGTCGTAACTGACGTTGAGCGGTTCCACCACGACGAACTTCCGGTCCCGCCTGTCGTAACGGGTCTTGCCTTCGATGCCCGCGCTGGCGTTGGCGATCCGGGCCTCGCCGCGGGCGAAGGCGCCGGCACTCAGGGCCACGATGGCCTGGGACCCGAGCTGTGCGCCGAGCTCCACCGTCAGGCTGACTCCGCCATTCACGGTGAGCTTGCCGCCCAGCGCCCAGTGCCCGTCCTGCGCCCCGGCATTGAGCTTGAAGCCCAGGCCCATGTTCGCGTCCGCGGCCAGCGACCCATAGACCTCCAGCCCCGGGAACACCGGGAACATCACGGAGGCCGACAGCGGCAGGCCCGGCGCCATCTTGGCCAGCGAGAGCTCATAGGCGGCCTCAAGCTGCCCACGCATGTTCTCCAGGTCCAGCTCGCCACCGATGCCGAAGGCGCTGAAGCGGATCGGCGGTATCTCCGGCTTGAAGCTTTCGATGTGGACGCCGCTGCTGTCAACCTTCACGCCAGTCACCGTGAAGGCCACGCCGCCGATGGGGATGAAATCCAGCAGCCCCGGCTTGAGGCTGGGGATCATGCGGCCGGCCTCGTCGTCGGAGCTCTTGTCGCCCTGGCTGAAGCTGATCCGGGCGCTGTCGACGCTGAGACCGTCCCTGCCGAGCCTGGCGTTCTCGAGTGCCAGATCGAAGGGCGTGGTGCTGAGCTTCAAGGCCTGGACCTGGCCTTGCAGGCCTTGCTTGTCCAGACTCAGCTGGACCTGCTGGGCCCTGCCTTTCACCTTGGGGGAGCCGATGTCCACGTCGAGGTCGGCGCTGGCCGTGAGCTTGTAGTCATCGGCATCCTTCTCCAGCTGCAGCAGCGAGTTGCTCAGGCTCAGCCCAGGGAAGGGGGTGATGGGTTGGCTGTGGGCGATGCTGGCCTTCTTGAAGTTCAGGCCGTCCTTGTTGACCGTGACGTCCTCGACCTCCGCCTGGGTCTGAATGGCCTTGATGTCGACCGTGGCCTTGGCGAGATGGAAGCTGCGGCTGCCATGGTCGTAGCCGAAGTCCTTGGCGCTGACCCTGACGGCGTCATAGTCAGCCAGCAACTGCCCTTGGCTCAGGGTCAGCTCGGGCGCCTCGCTGCCGGATTGGTAGGCGATGGAGAACTCGCCGCTGGCCTGCACGTGGCTGAAGTCCATCTTCAGGCCCGCGCTGGCGCTGAGGGCCCAGCTGTCGCGGCTCTTGTAGAGCGCCTCGCCCTTGACCTGGCTCAGCATGACCTTGTCCCCCAGCAGCGGCAGGTCTTTCGCCAGCAGGCTGGCCTTGCCTTGAACACTGCCTTGCTTGACCCGCAGTTCCTCCAATGTGGCGCGCAGGTCGAGCCCGGTGCTGCTCGCGAGGTCCAGTGCGGCGTTGCGGATGGCGAAGCCGTCGCTGGCGCTGATGGTCGCTTCCTCAACGGTCAGCAGACCGCGGCTTTCCTTGAAGTTTCGAACGCGTCCGACCTGGAAGTCCCCCGCCGCGTCCAGCGCCAGCTCCAGGTCGGCCGTGGCGCGCCAGTCGAAGAGGTTCAAGCCCATCTGGCCGTTGAAGCTCGCGCCGGCACCCGCCTGGTACTCGGCAGTCACGCCGCTCATGGTGATGGCGTCGCTGGCGATGCCGAATTTCGCCAGGGCCATGCGCAGGGTCTGCAGGCCGTGGTTGGACACCACCAGCTCGGTCATCGCCAGGCCCTGGATCTCGAACAGCCCCGACACATCCAGCTGATCGATGATCTGGACGGCGCCCCTGCACACCAGCATGGCGCCGCCGCTCCAGGGCAGGATGAGCGTCAGCTCCTGGCGCTCGCCCAGGCTGTACTCCTTGCCGAACATCTTGACGAAGAAGGCAAAATCCGCGTGCAGGCCGCCTTCCTTTGCCGTTTCGCCTTCCGCTTCGGGGCTGCTCTTCTCCAGGTGCAGCTGTTTGACGTCCAGACGGATGACGTGCAGGTTGAGCGAGGCCAGGTCGCCGCGGCGGGCACTGGGCTTGACGGTCTGTCCGGCGGTGTCCGAACTGCTGCCGCCATCGCTGCCGGACCACCAGCTGCCGTAGAGGTACTTGCCGAACTGGAAGGCGCTGGAGACCGGGCTGCTGGCGGCCTTGAGCGCCAACTTCAGGCCCTGCACGGCCTTGACCAGATAGGTGCTGCTGGCGTCCTTGTCGGCGTCGACGATGTAGCCTTCCGCATAGCTCAGGGCGTCGACCCAGGGAAGCGCGTTCATGAGCCGGCCCGTCAGGTACAGGATGCCCGTGCGGATCGGCGAGGGTATGGAGTCCCAAAGGTTCAAGGCCAGCGACAGCGCGTTGCTGAAGCTGCTCACGGTATCGTAGACCCGCTTGAAGCCGCTGTAGGACTGCAGCGCCTCCAGCGCCCGGGCGTCGGCGAAGCCCAGCAGAGGCGTCAACGCATGCAGGCTGAAATAGGACTTCAGAACCTGGGTGCTCAGCTCGTAGACCAGGTCCATCTGGATCGCGCAGACCGTCTGCGGCGGGCTGTCGGCGCCGTGCGCGGGCAGGGTGAGTCCCTGCAGGCCCGTGGGGCGCGCCGGGGCGGCCGTGGGCCCCGTGCCCGCCATGCGATCCAGCAGGGCCTCGGAGGACTGTCCCGCGACCACGGCGTCGGCCACAGCATCGGCATGCCGCTCGTAGCGGTCCCCGGGCCGTCCCACACCGCCGGCGAGCTGCACGCCGGCACGCTGCTGCACCACATGGGCCGCCTCGTGTGCGGCGGTATGCAGTGACGGCGCCCGTGAGAACGCCACCTGATTGCCGCTGGCAAAAGCCTCCGCCCCCATCGCCTGCGCGCCCTCGCTGGCCTGCCGGCCGAGGTGGGCCTGGACGCCGCCGACCTCATGCCGACCGAATGAGGCCTGGATGCGGTCCAGATGCGGCAAGGGCCCGCTGCTGCCGGAGAGACCATGGCGCGCCGCCTTCTGCGTTGCGCCGGCGTCTGCGGACGGCCCGGCCCGCAGGCGCTGGATTTGCGCCTGTTGCCGATGCTGCCTGGGGGGGAGCGGGCCGCCTTGGGCCTCCCGTGCGGGGGCCTGTGGCGCAGGCAGTGGCGCGTCTGCCGGCTGCGGGGCGCGTTGCGTGTGCTTCATGGCCTGGCGGGCGATGGGATGGCTCAGGACTGCTTGCTGCCGCCGGCCGGCATGCCGGCCGACTTGGCGGCCTTGCCCCCTCCCTTCTTCTCCTTTTCCTTGCCCTTGGCCTGCACCGGCGCCGCCGAGCTGGCGCGCAGTTGGGCGATCTGGCTGCCCTGGCTCGATTGGCGGGCGGAGCTCGGCGCTGCCGCGCTGCCTGCATGCGCGGCGGCCGTGCGTTGCACCTGGGCCGGCGCGCTTCGCTGATCCTTTTGCTTCATGGCTTCTCCACCTTTCTCTTGAGCAGCGCCACCAGCGCCGCGATGACGGGAATCGCAATGAGGGCCAGCAGCTGCGCATTGCTGTTGCGAATGCCGGCGAGCGCCGGGTCGCACTCCAGCAGGGCGGCCCCCAGAAGCACCGGCGGGATGCCCGCCAGCAGGGCCTGCCGGCCATAGCGGGCGCGCCATTCGCAGTTCCACTGGAAGGCTGCCCAGGTCAGCAGCCCGGCCAGGACCAGCAGGTCGAAGAGCAGGCGCAGCAGCCAGCGGTTGGGGCAGACGAAGGCGCAGAGGGCCTCGCTGATGCCCAGGCCCGGATCGCCGACGAAGACCCGGCGCAGCATCTCGCGCTGCTCGTTCTTGATCAGGCTGTCGACCAGGGGCGAGGGCCAGAATCCGATGCCGTCGAAGTTGTCCTGCACGTAGACCAGGTCGTCCTGGTACTGCTGCGTGTCCAGCTGCGGCAGCACCAGCAGGGGCACGACGCTGCGCAGAAAGATGCGCCGGTCGCCGCCCTTGAGCGCCGGGCTGGCCTCGATGGTGCTGCGCAGCTGCTTCTTGCTGTCGGTGCTGGGCTCGGAGAGCAGGACCAGGAAGCGCAGCTGCACATTGCTGTTGCGCTTGTAGTCGCTGTTGGTCTCGACGATGCGGCCATTGAACATCTCCGGCTTCTCGACGGCCTTGAGCAGCTCGAAGAGCTTGTCCACCGCGAAGGGCCCTGCCTCGGCCAGCAGCCGGTCGCTCAGCATCAGGTTGATCGCGTACCGCCGCTCGGGGTTCTCTTCAAGGGCCTCGCCCAGACCGCGGATGAAGCGCGGGTAGAAGGCCGCGAAGCGGTCGGCCAGCACGGGGTCCTTGCTGCGATCGGGCAACTGGTCGAAGTAGACCGTCAGCCCGTCGCCTGCGTACTGCAGCTCGGCGAAGCCGGGCAGCCAGGACCGGGCCTTGGCCTTCCAGCCCTTGAGCGGGGTGTCCAACAAGTCGCGTGCATGGCGGGGGATCTGCGTGCTGAGGCGGGCCAGCAGGGCCTCGCGGGCCTGGGCGGGCTCGGTGGCGAGGAAGCGCCAGTCGCGGCGGTAGATGCCGAAGTCGATGCGGGTGTCGTAGCGGCGTGCGGTGTCGATGTAGTCCACCTGGTCGGCGGCCAGGGAAGGGAGGGTCAGGTCTTGATCCAGCGGCAGGGCAAAGGGCGTGATGCGGTGGATCAGGCTGAAGTCCGTGGGTTGGGGCGGCACGGGGTTCAGCCAGCTGGGGGCGATGGCATAGATCAGCTGCCGGGCCCGCGCATTGGTGCAGCGGCAGTCCGGCGTGGCCGACCATTGCGGCGAGCCGGCCCACAGCACCCGCTCGCGCGCGGCGGCATCCGCCAGCCACTCGCGCAGCGTGGGCGGCAGCAGCCAGGTCGGCAGCTCGCGCAGGGAGAGCTGCTCCGCGGCAGCGGGCAGGGCGCTGCCTGGCGTGCTGGCCGCGGTCGGCGGGCGGCGTGCGCCGGCTTGGGCCGCAACGGCCTTGCTGGCGCCGGCCTGGGTGCCGTCCTCGCGGGGCGGATTCAAGGCCTTCGCGCAGATCCCGGCCAACTGCCGGCTGTCGGGCGCCTGCCGCTTCAGGCGTTGCGCTTCGGCGGTCACCAACTGGCGCACCTGGGTGCAGGCCAGCGCATCGACGGCGGCCAGGAACAGCGCGCGGCTGGGGTACTCGGTGCCCATCAGGGGCTCCAGCCACAGGGACAGCTGCTTGTTCTGGTCCTCGGTCCAGGCCATGTCGACCGGCGGCGGGAGTGTGGGGGCGCCGGGGTCGGCGGCGGGGGCGCTGGCCGCGGGGTCGCTGGCGGCCGTGCCCTCGGCGCCCGCCGCGTTGCCCGCTGCATTGCCCGCCGCATTGCCCGCATCGGCGCCCGCGGCCGGCTTGATGAGGGTGGCCAGGGCATCCAGCTGGGCGGGCTGGAGCTGGTAGACGATGGCGGTGGCTACGCGGTTCTGGGTCTTGCCCAGCTCCCGGCGGTCGACCTGGCTCAACGCCGGCGTGGGGCTGCTGGCCGCCGAGGCGGCCGGCTCGGGCTTGCGCGCCGGCAGGATGCGCAGCACGTAGGCCTGGCTGGCCATGCGGCCCGCGCCGTCCTCCACGCTGAGTCGGAAGCGGAACAGCCCCGCCTTGGTGGGCACGCCGCCCAGCGGGCCGGCGGGGTCCAGGCTCAGGCCGTCGGGCATGGCGCCGTCGGCCAGGCTGAAGACATAGGGCGGCTTGCCGCCGACGGCTCGCACCTCGCGCCGGTAGTGCACGCCTACCGTGCCGTTGGGAAGGTAGTCGGGCCGGCGCTCCATGCTCAGCGGATCGGGGTCCACGCAGGCCGGGCGTGGCGAGGCGCTGCACTGGGCTGTGGCGGGCAGCTGGATGCTGGAGACGGACGGCGCCGGGTTCACGGGCCGGGCCGCAGCCGATGCCGCAGCCGATGCCGATGCCGATGCCGATGCCGATGCCGACGCAGAAGCCGACGCTGACGCTGCCAGTGCACTCGGCGTTGCGTTGCCGGGCTTGCCCGCCGCAGCGCTGGCCGGCGGCAGGGGGCTGCTCGCGGGGGCCGGGCCGGCCGCGGCTGCGATTCGCGCGCCGGACAGGCCCAGGCCTGCGGCTGCGGCCAGCAGCAGGGGCCACAGGCCGCGAAGGGCCAGGGCGCGGCGGCTCATAGCGTCCTCCCTTCCTTGCGCAGCTCCTTGGCCAGGCCGGTGCGCAGCTCCAGCAGGCGGATCTGCTGGCGGCCGTCGCGCAGGGCGCTGAGGGCCGCATGCCGGATCACGTTGGCAATGGCGCCGCCGGCCAGCTCGTAGCGCTGCGCCAGGCCGATCAGGTCCACCTCGGGGGCCAGGTGTTGCGCCGCCAGCATGCCCTGCCACAGGCGCAGCCGGGCATCGGCATCGGGCATGGGGAAATAGATCATCGATTGAAAGCGGCGCGAGAAGGCCTCGTCCAGATTGCTGCGCAGATTGCTGGCGAGGATGACCACGCCGGGGAAGTCCTCCACGCGCTGCAGGAGGTAGGCGATCTCCTGGTTGGCGTGGTGGTCGTTGGCGTTGCTGACGGCGCCGCGCTTGCCGAACAGCGCGTCAGCCTCGTCGAAGAACAGGATCCAGCGCCGCGTGGCGGCCTGGTCGAAGACGCGCGCCAGGTTCTTCTCGGTTTCGCCGATGTACTTGGAGACCACCATGGAGAGGTCGATGCGGTAGACGTCCGCGCCGGTGCGCTGGCCGATGAGCGTGGCCGTCAGCGTCTTGCCCGTGCCCGGGGGGCCGTGGAAGAGGGCGCGGTAGCCCGGCTTGAGCGCGCGGGCCAGGCCCCAGTCCTGCAGCAAGACCTGACCCTGCTGCATCCAGGCGCAGATCTGCTCCACCTCGTCCAGCACCTCGGGCGGCAGGACCAGGTCGTCCCAGTCCAACGCCGATTCGATGCGCTTGGCCGGGAACTGCAGGCTGTAATCCGGCCGCTCCGCCTGGCCGCTGCAGAGCAGCTGCAGGGCCTCGCTGCTGAGCTGCAGCGTGCCGCAGAGCCGCGGTTCACCCGCCGGCGGCAGGTCCAGCTGCAGGAAGCCGCGCTCCACCAGGGGGTGGCGCGGGTCGAAGAGGTCCAGCAGCGCCACGCGCCGCGGCAGGGATTCGCCGGCGATCAGGAAGGCGGCCGTCTCGCCGGTGGGCAGAAAGCCGCCGTGCGCCTGGGCCTTGATGCCGCCGAACTCGGTGAAGCCGCGCTCCAGGTTCTCGTTGCGCATGAAGAGCAGGTCCAGCGCGGCCGGGCGCAGGTGCGGAACCAGGGCCAGGGCCAGCAGCAGCCGCTCCTCGGTGCCCAGGCGCATCTGGTCCACCCAGCGGCCCAGCTCGCTGCCGCTCGGCGGGGCGGGCGGCGCTCCGGCCGCTTCCAGGCCGTCGTCCCGCTGCTGGAAATGCTGCTCCAGGCGCAGGTTCAGCACCCGGTCCAGCCAGTCCAGCTCCTGGGCGAGCGCCCGGCTGTGCGGGGTTTCAACGCCATTCCACATGCAGCACTCCTTCCATCCAGGGCAGGCGTATCGTCGAGAAGCTCCAGGGCAGGCGGTCCAGCAGCACATCAAAGCCGCGCCGCGCCACGCGCAGCCGCCAGGTGGGCGGGGCGTCGTCGCGTGACTTGTCCAGGAGCAGCCGGCCCTGGCGCTGCAGAAAGGTTTCGCGCAGGCCGGCCACCGAGGTGTGGCCCAGGGCCTTCCAGTGCGCGATGACTGCCTGCAGCAGTTGCTCCAGCAGCGCCTGCGTCTCGGCCGGCAGGGGCGGCACGGCGGGCAGCAGTGCCGAGGGGCCGGCCCCGCACAACAGGCGCGAGAGCACGCTGTCGCAGGCCTCGCGCGCTTGTTCGCTATGGCAGAGCTGTTGCAGGCATTGCACGGCCGTGGCGCGGGCCGCCTCGTCCCGGAAGCGGCCCTGGTCCAGCAGCGTCAGGTGCTTGAAGAGCCGTTCCGCATAGACCGCCAGCAGCACCTGGCCGGCGTCGTCCACCCAGATGGGCTCATGCGCCGCCACGGGCGGCGGCGCCGGCTGGGCGGGGGGCTGCTCCTGCTGGTAGGCGCGCCGCAGGCTGTCGACCGCGGGCTGCTGGCCCTGCAGGAAGAGGACGCGGCACAGGCGGCGCCAATGCTCGGCCAGCGCCGCGGCGGGCTCCTGCATGGCCTGGCCCAGCCAGCGCAGCAGGCGCCCGGCCCGCTGCTGCAGCGGCTGGGCCACGGCACCGAACTGGGCGCGGATCATCCGCCAGCGGCGCGATTCGTCGAACAGGCGCACCCAGCGTGCGCAGGCCTGCTCGCTGCTGAGGAGCCGGGCCAGCCGCAGGCGCTGCGGCCACTGCCAGCGGCCTTGCTCGCATTGGCGGGCGAGGCCCTGGAGGGCGCGGTCCAGGGACGAAGCAGCCGGCTCGTCGGCGGGCTTGCCGCGCTCGGGCCGCGGCGGGGCGGGGGGCAGCCAAGGCTGCTTGTCGGGCGACGCCGGCGAAACGGTGGGCCGGGCCGCCGGGACGGCCTGCAAGGCGGCGTCCGGCTCTTCCCAGCGCTGCCAGGCCGTGTCCCAGAAGCGCTGCCAGCCCGCGTGGTGCTCGGGCAGGCGTTCGCCCCGGGCGATGGCGTCCAGGCAGGCTTCCATCAGCAGTCGCTGCAGCCGCGACAGCCCGGGGCGCTGGCCGGGCGCGGCGCGGCGCTGCAGGCGCAGGGCGGCCTGGCGCAGGGACTCGGCCCAGTGCACGGCCGGCGCGGCCTGCGGCAGCGGCAGGGTGTCCGCGCTGTGCGTCGAGTCGCTGCGCAGGCAGCCCAGCAGGCCGCCGAAGCTGGCCGGCGTCAAGGCCAGGGCCCAGCGGCGCCGCGCGCTGCGGTCCTGCATCCACTGCTGCAAGTGCTGGCCCAGGGCCCGGCCGTGGTGGGCGGCCAGCCGCTGCAGCCGGCGCAGCAGGCGGGCCTGCTGTGCATCGTCCAGCGGGCGGCCGGCGTCCAGCAGCGGGCGCAGGCGCTGCAGGCGGGCCTCCCAGGCGGGGGCGGGCGGCGCTCCTTGCCCCGGCGCCGCCGGCGTGTGCAGCGCGGAGGCCAGCAGATCGGGGGTCAGGTCTTGCGCTGGCGCGCCCGGCGCGTGTTCGCGCAGCAGCTCGTGCAGCAGGCCGGGTTCGTCCTGCTCGGGCGCCAGCGGCTGCAGGCGGGCCTGCCAGCCGGCGCCCAGCGAGCGGCTGAGCTGGGCCTGCATGGCCTGCAGCAGCCGGCGGCGCCGGCCTTCCCCCAGCGGCCGCCCGCGCGCCTCCCACAGCAGGTCCAGGGCTTCGGCGCGCAGGGTCTGCTGCAGGCGCTGGCGCTCGTAGGCGCTGAGCCGGCCGCTGGCCTGCAGCGGCAGCAGGGCGAAGTCGTCCAGCTGTTCCAGCTGGCGGCCCAGCTTGGGATCGCGCTGGGCCAGCAGGGCCTGCAGGCCCTGGTGCGGGCTGATCTCACGCAGGCGGCGCAGCAGCGCTGGGCCGGCGGGATGGCGTTCCAGCGCGCGCCAGAGCTGCGGGCCCTGCTGCTGCACCAGCCAGGCCAGCCAGCGGGACAGCGAGCCCTGCGGCGTCGCCGACAGCTGCCAGGGCAGGTGCCCCCGCTCCAGATAGCCGAGAAAGTGCAGCAAGTGCTGAGACGGCAGGGCCTGCATGACGCCGTCCGACGGGAGCACCCAGGGACTCAGCGCCTCCTCCAGGGCCGTGCGCAGCCGCTGGGCCCATTCCAGTTCGTCCTGCCCGGGGTGCAGGCGGCCCAGATCCAGCACCAGCCTGTCCAGGGCGCGGCCTCGCAGGCGCGGCCCCCATTGATCGAACAGCAGCGCCAGCTGCTGCCTTCCTTCGCCGCGCAGAAAGCGCAGCAGGCGTTCGTGCAGGCCCTGGCTTTCCAGCGCCGCGCGGCCATGGGCGTGCCGCAACTCCAGGCTGAGGGTTTCGATCACGTGGACGCTCATGAGGAGGCCCGCCCTTTTGATGGCGCCTGCTGCTGCGCCGCCAGAAAGCGATGCAGCCGCTCGGCCGCCAGGTCCAGCTCGCGGCCGAGGGCCGGCGCGTCCGGCTCCGCGAGCAGGGCTTCGCAGTACTGGCGCCGCAGTTCCAGCCAGCGCTGCCAGTGCGATTCGAAGTCGCGCATGGCCTCGGCCGTCAGCCACAGCAGCGCGCTGCGCAGCTGCGCAGGGGCCTCGCGCTGCAGCAGCGCTTCGGCCAGCTCGCGGAAGCGCTGGTCCCTGCCGCGCACCGTCCATCCCGTGCAGACCAGGTAGAGCTGGACGGGCGCCACGGCCGGTGCGCGGGCAGGCGCCGCGTCGTCGACCGTGGGGCGCAGCAGCAGGGGTTCCACCAGATGCAGGCCCTCGCTGTGGAGCTGGACCAGGCAGGCCAGCTCGTGAAGCGCCAGGGCCAGGGCGCGGGCCTGCTCGCGGCGCGCCGCCGACGCCAGCTTCCAGGCGGACTGGCCCGACTCGTCCAGCAGCAGCAGGGGGCCGGTGTCGCCCAGGTGCAGGAAGCGCTGCGGCGAGCTGGCCGCCAGCAGGAAGTCCGTGCCGGCGCCCAGCCGGCGCAGCAGCGCGCCCAGTTGTTGCAGGCGCTGCGCCAGCGAGGCGCCCTCCAGCGGATTCGCGCGGGACTGGGCAAACAGCACAGCCTGGGCGGACGCCAGCTGCTCCGCCTGCAGCGACATCTTGGCCGACGCTCCGGCGGCCTGGGCGTCCAGCCCGGCCAGCGCGCTGCTCAGCAGCCGGCTGTGGCCCTGCATCAGCGCCAGCTGCAGCGACAGGCGTTCCTGCAGGGGCGGGGTGTTGTCCGGCTCGCCCAGCAGGGGCCGGCTGTAGTCGGCGCCAGCGTGGCGTTCCTGCGTGAGGCGCGGCAGTCGGCGCGCGAAGTCGCGCTTGAGCCGCAGCAGGTGCGCCGCCCAGGCCTGCGGCGCGAAGTAGCAGGGCAGGCCTTGCAGCGCGCCATGCTCCAGCAGCTCGCCGTGCAGGGCCAGCTGATAGTCCAGCAGGCGATGGCGGCGTGCGAGCGGGTCGTCGTCGATCCAGGCGCCTGGCGGCAGCCGGTCTTGCGGCAGGCGCTGCAGGGCCGCCACGCCCGGCAGCAGCGGCTCGCCGGGCAGGCCGGGCCAGTAGCTGCGCGCGTCGACCTGGTCCAGCGCGTACAGGCGCGGCATCTGCTCGCGCTGCACTTGGACCTGGAGCAGGCCTTGTTCCAGCAGGGCCCGGTAGCCGGTCCACTGCGCGCGCAAGCCGGGTTCGCGCGCCGAGGCGCTCAGCAGCGCCTGCTCGTAAAGCGCGGGCAAGGCGGCGGTGGCGGGCAGGTGGTCCTGGCGCATGGCGGGCAGGGCCGGCAGATCCTCGGGCGAGCCGGCGCCCTGCCATTGCGTCTGCTGCGCCCGCGTGACGGCCGCGCCGCCGCTGCCGGCGCGCCGCAGGTACATCACCTGGCGGTATTCCTTGAGCTGTGCCAGCAGCGGGCCCCGCTCCATGCGCAGGGCGGCCCCATCCTTCAGCACCGTCCAGCCCTCCAGGTCCGAGAGCTGCTCCGGCCAGCGCAAACGCAGCGCCCAGTCCGGCCCGCTGCGCTGCATGGCCCCATGCGGCAGCGGCGTGTCCCTTGTCTGGTCGCGGTGCTGCGGATGCAGATCCAGCCCCAGGGCCTCGACGCTCAGCAGGCCCGGCAGCGCGCCGAGCTGGCGAGCCAGGTCCGACGGATGCAGCAAGGGATCGTTGCAGTCCAGCCATTGCAACTCCTCGGCGCTGGCGGGCCGGCCCAGGGGCCCATCGCAGAAGTCGGGCCCGGCGTGCGGCTGCTCCTGCGCGGGCTTGTCCGCCACGCGGCTGGAGATGCAGTCGTCGCAGCGCTGCAGCAGCTCGCCCAGCAGCTCACCCAGCTCGCGTTCGCCGCTCACGGCAATGCGCAGCTGCCGCAGCAGGACCCAGCGCGGCTGCAGGGACTTCGGCGGCCGCGCGAGGTCCTCGGCCAGGTTGCGGCAGCTCCAGAAGGCCTGCAGCGCCTGCCGGCACAGGGATGGCTGGGCCGGCTGTTGCTGTTGCTGTTGCTGTTGCTGTTGCTGTTGCTGTTGCTGTTGCCTTTGCATCTCACCGGGTTCCTGCAGGCTCAGCGACCACAAGCCCTGGAAACGACCGCCCTCGTCGAGTTGCGCCTGCATCCGCAGCTGCCGGGCCTGCGGCAGGCGGTGGCGCAGCCAGAGCTGCCAGTCGCGCTCGCTCAGGGGGCGGCAGGCTTGCAGCAGTTCCCGGTGGAAGAGGCCGAAGCGTTCCCAGGCGGCGACGGGGTCCTGCTCGTCCAGTCCCAGCAGCCGCGGCACGCTTTGCCGTGCGGCGTAGACGTCCTCGGTGATGGCGTAACACAGCGCCTCCAGCAGGCTGACGCCGGGGTCGTGCAGGTTGTAGTCCGTCCAGTGCTGGCCGCAGGCCTGCTGTGACCATTGCACGCCCAGGGCGCGCAAGGCCTCGAAACCCAGCGGGTCCGGGCTTTCGCTGCGATGGCGGGGAATGTTGTGGGTGAGCG
This sequence comes from Burkholderiaceae bacterium, assembly GCA_041905785.1. GTDB lineage: Bacteria > Pseudomonadota > Gammaproteobacteria > Burkholderiales > Burkholderiaceae_C > Roseateles_B. The sequence continues at coordinate 98,502 of JAYRKJ010000018.1, read as the reverse complement.
CCGACTGGGCGTTCATGGCTGGGCTCCCTTGGGCTGGCCCGCCTGCATGTGGGGGTCGAACCAGAGCTGGCTCAGGTGCACCTGGATGCGCAGGTCATCGCCGAAGTTGCAGGCGCTGCGGATCTGCAGCTTGTAGCTGGCCGAGCGCCCTTCGCTGCCGAACCAGCGCAGCTGCAGGCGGTCGCAGCGCCGGCCCCACCAGGCCTGTGTCGTGCGTATGCCGCGCTGGCGCTTGAACCAGCCGAGCAGGCCGCCGCCCTGGTTGTAGGTGCTCAGTGCTATGGCGTGCATGAGGCTGAAGTGCCCGCTGCCGGGACGCCCAGCCCCCGCGACGAGCTCAAAGCCCTGGCAGCCCTTCAGCTCGGGGGTCAGGTCTTGCCACTTGCCGTTGGCATACACGGGTCCCGGCAGCGGCAGGTTGCCGCGCCGTCCGTGGGCGGCCACGTGGCCCTGGACGTCGAGCTTCTCCGCCGGATCGGCCGTTCCTATGCCCACGCGCTGCTCGAGGTCCAGGCTCAGCAGCGGCGTCTGCGTGCGCTGCGGGCTGTGGACCAGCAGCTGGTCCCGCTGCGGGTGCAGGGCGGTGCGCCACAGCGCCTGCTCGGGCATCTGGTCGCGGTAGAAGCTGAGCAGCGCGTCATGCCCGACCGGCGCATAGATCTCTTCGCCATTGGCGACGGTCTTGCGGAAGCCTTCGTCCGCCATGTTCAGCATGGAGTCGATGAGATCGGCGAAATGCTCCTGCGTGGGCAGCTGCCCCTCGCTGAAATAGTTCTTCAGCGTCTCACGGTTTCTGCAAGTCATGCTGAGTCCTGCCCGATGATGAAGCTGCCACCCAGGGTGAGCTTGGCGATGCCGCTGGTGGGGGCGTGGGGGCTGGGGTGTTCGCTGAGTTCGAGGAGATGGCCGCGCGTGGGCAGGGCCAGGCTCCAGGGGCGGGCCGGCCGGATCAGACGGTCGCCGACGGCCGTGTCGCGCAGCGTGTAGCGGCCGGTGTCGTCGCGCACGATGTGCAGCACCGAGGCCTGCCCCAGCTGCGCCACGCCGGGCTGCGCGCGCAGCAGCGCCTCGAGCTCGTCGACCTGCAGCTGCCAGTCGAAATGCCGGGTCGGGCCGCCCTCGCGCCAGGGAGACAGGTAGGCGCGCAGGGCGTCGTTGAGCTGGCGCAGCCGTTCGCCCACGGGCTCGCCGGGCTTGAGCCGCAGGCTGCAGCGGACCTGCAGGCGTTCGTAGCTGGCGTTGCGCACCAGCAGATCCTGGCCCGGCGGCATGCGCTCCTGCAGCCAGCGCTGGATGCGGGCCAGGGTCGCGGCATCGAGCTTGGGGGCTTCGGTGCCGTCCGGCGCAGCGCCCGCGGGCAGCGCGGGCACGACCACCACGCTCAGGCGGCCGTCGCCGCGCGGATCGCTGCAGGCAATGCACTTGACGCGCTGAACCTCGGGGAAGTGCTGCAGCACCAGGCGCTCGTAGTCCCAGGGCATCGCCGCCCGGCCGCGGTGGCGCAGGCGCTCGGAAACCCGCGTGACCCAGCCGGCGGCGCGTTCCGCCTCGCGCTCGCCAAAGGAGGGCCAGGGCTGGCGGACGCTGGCAAGACCTGGCACCGGCTCCAGCGCCATGCGTATCGACAGCGGTGCCAGGGGTCGCGGCAGCGCCGGCCCCTGCAGCCGCGCCAGCAGCCCGTTGGTCCAGACGCCCTGCAGCCCGGCCAGCAGGGGCAGGCTTTCGTCGCCCAGCAGGCGCAGCCAGTAGGGGCCGTGCGGGAGGCTGGGGCAGTTGCGGCTCATGCCCTGCGGCAGGTCCAGGGTGATGACACCGGTGCGCAGCAGGCCGTCGGTGCCGTCCAGCAGCACGCGATGGGCCTCCAGGTCCTGCCAGCCGTCGCCGCACCAGGCCTGCCAGCGCAGCCGGGGCAGGGGCCGTCCCAGGGGCTCCTGGGCGGACTCGGCGCGCAGCTTGAACATCAGGCTCAGCGGCCCTTGCGGCTGCTCGCCCTCCAGGCCGATCAGCAGCTGACCCATGGCCGGCCAGCGCTGCAGCACATGACGGGGCGCGGCCTGCGGCAGCGCATGCAGGGGCTGGGTGCCGAAGGGGCCGAGGTAGCGCAGCTCCGTGCCGTCGGCCAGCGCTCCGTCGCTTCGGGCGGGAATGCGCTGGTTCGCGGCGTAATCGGCCTCCAGCGCGGCCAGCGTGGGCGTGTAGGGCGCCAGCGGCAGTGGGGCGGGCTTCTTCAGCTTGCTGTTGAGGGTCAGGGTCTCGGTGAGCAATGGCGGGTAGGCGGCATGGCCGAAAGCGTGCGGTGAGCCGGCCAGCCCCAGGCGGAAGTGGCCGTGGCGGGTCAGCAGGCTGTAGTCCAGCGCAGCGGCGGCGGCGGCGGGGGCCGAGCGGTGCAGGCGCAGCAGCTTGGTGGCGTCCAGGTCCAGGCGCTGCACGCCGGCCGGCTGCCCCAGCGGTGCCGCGGGGAATAGCGGCATGCCCTGGCCCTCGGGGTCGGCGTCGCGCCACTGGCCGTCCACGAGCACCGCCGGCTGCACGCGCAGGGCCTGGCTGCTCCAGGGGGCATCCGGGTAGCCTGCATAGTGCTCTTCCCAGGGACGCCTGGGCAGACCCTGCCAGCGCATGTGCAGCTGCAGGGACTGCAGCGGCTTCTGGGCCAGCTCGGGATGGCTGAACATCAGGTAGGCGCCGGGTTCGGGCAAGGGGCCGAAGGGCATGAAGGGTTTGCTGGGATCCAGGCGCCCCAGCTGGTTGTGCAATTGCAGGGCACGCAGGCCACGGACCTGAACGGCCAGCAGGACGGCCTCCAGGGGCAGCTGCTGGAGCAGGCTGCTGGCAAACAGCCGCGAGCGGCTTTGCAGGCGCAGCTGCAGGACGGGCAGGGCGGGCCAGCCCTCACCATGCAGGGCGGGCCTGGCGGCGACCACGGCCGGCTGGTCCGCCCCCAGTTCGAGACGCAGCATGAAGCCGGGCTGGCCCGCGGCGGCGGCCTCCCGGGACCGTGACGGCAGCGGGACGCCGACGGGCAAGGCGAACACCTCCGGCAGATCCAGCCAGCCCTCAGCGCCGCTCAGCGAGGCCGCCCACGCGCCGCGGAAGACCCGGTCGAAGACGAGCGAGCGTTCCAGCGGCTGGTCGGCGTAGAGCAGCGAGAGTGGATCGTCGACATCGACCTGCTGCCCCGGGTCGGGCAGCTCGTCGGCCAGCACTGCCGCGACGTGCCGCCGCAGCTGCTGCAGCGCATCCGGCGCCAGCTCGGCGTGGCTGGCGCAGAGCCAGACGGCGAACAGCCGGCCCAGCCAGGCATGCAGGGCGGGCGCGGAGCGGGCGTGCCGGCAGCGCGCCAGCAGGTAGAGCAGCCAGGGCGAGCCCTGCTGCTGCGGGCAATCGCGTGCCAGGTCTTGCAGCAGCTCCTGCCACTGCGCCAGGCTGGGGCTGTCGCCGCACGGCGGCCAGCCTTCCTGCCGCTCCAGCCTGTCCAGCTGCAGGCAGCTGAGCGGGCTTGGCGGCGTGTCGCCGTCGGCAAAGCCGACCGGGGGGCGCAGCTGAATGAAGAGCTCCAGGCACCGCTGTCCCTCCTGCAGGGCCAGCAGGGGGCTGGCCAGGGCCAGGCCTTGCCGGGCCGCCTGGCAACCGCCGCCGCCGCCCAGGGGCGGACGGGCCGTCGGCTCCTGCCCGCCCAGATCCTCCAGGGCCGGCGGACGCCCCTGCCAGGCCAGCACGCTGCTGGCGTAGCCGTAGTCGCGTTCCGGCGAGATGTCGGGGTCCTGGAGCTGGCACAGGGTCAGCAGATGGCTCACCTTCAGCGGGCTCAACCACAGCTCTTGCACCGACTCGAAGCTGTTACTGGCGCCATCCTGGGTCGCGACGAAGCGCGTGCCGGCGGGCAGCTGCACGGGGCGATGGGCGTGGGTCTGGCGCTCCAGGAGCAGGTGCACCTGCGCGGGCCGCGCGGGTTCGCGGCCCAGGCCCAGGCGCTGGGCGTAGTAGTAATGCGTCAGGCGATCGTTGAAGCGGTCCAGCGGCTCGCGGCTGTGCTGCAGCACTTGCGTGAGCGCCAGCAGCAGGCCGACGGCGGGCTCGTGCCGCTGGCTGCGCAGGCTGTCCGGCAGCGCCTTTTGCGCCGCCTGCTGCAGGCCGGCCAGCACGCGGCACATGGACAGCCACAGCAGGCGATGCTCGCGCAGGCCGGCAGCGGGCCGCGCTGGAGCGCCGTGCGCTGCCTGCAGGTCCCGGTGCGGGGCCGGCTTCAGGCCCCAGTGCGGGTGCCAGGTCTTGCCCATGTCCTGCGGCGTCAGCAGGGCCTGGAGCTGCGGAGCCAGCACGCCTGCCAGCCGGTCCTGCAGCAGGCGCGCCACGGCATGCAGCGGGTCGTCGGGGGACACGCCGGGCTCTTCCAGGCAGGCCAGCAGCCGCGCATGCCAGCGGTCGATCGCCCGAGCCAGGGCCAGGCATTGCTGACGCTGCTGCGCCGGGGCCAGGCTGTCGAACTGCTGGGCCTGTGCCTGCCATTGCGGGAGCGGCAGCGCGGCCAGCTCGGCCAGCAGCAGGCTCAGATCCTGCTCCAGCAGGTCGGACCAGCGCCCCTTCGGCTGCCCCTGCAGGGTGACGAAGTCCAGGTGCCGCGCCCACTGCAGCAGCTGGCGCAGGCGCTGGGCCAGGCTCAGCTCGTCGGGGCGGAAGTGGCCGGGCTGCAGCGCGGGGCTGAGCCGGGTGTCCTGTTGCGAGCCGGTATTCATGCCTGCGTCTCTTGCTCAGCTGGCCGGCACCGGGTGGCTGGCCTGCTCCAGGTAGAGCGGGTAGACCATGTTGTGCCGGGTGTTGGTGCTGCGCACGAGATAGACCAGGTCCAGCTCGATGCGCGCCCAGTCGGTGGGCGACACGCGGGCCTCCAGGGTCTCGATCTCGATGCGCGGCTCGAAGTACAGGATGGCCAGGCGCAGCATGCTGCACAGCTCGTGCAGGGTCTGATCATTGGCGTGCTCGAAGACGAACTGGTGCAGCAGGGTGCCGTAGGCATGCTGCATGACGCGCTCGCCCCGGCGCGTGCCGAAGAGAATGCGCAGGCTCTCTTCGATGTCCGGCACGTCCTCGCACAGCACCAGGCGCTGGTCGGCGTCGAAGCGCGGCGGGAAGCTCCAGCCTCGTCCGAGGAAGCTCATGGCGAGCTCCCCGCACGGACCTTTGCAGGCCGCCAAACCCAGCCGGCAGCAAGCGGCGAACCGCCTGCGCCGGTCGACCGCTTGCGCCCCCACGAGGAGGTCGGCGAAGCCAGCACGGGGTGGTTCATGTCAGCCTCCAATGAGCACGGTGGGCAGGCCCAGCACGATGCTGCCGCCATGGGCCGTGGTGTCCCCGACGCGCGCTGCGGGCTTCTTGCCGATCATCACCGTGGCGGAGCCCTTGACGATGACATCCGGCGGGCCCACGCAGACGGCGTTGTCGCCCACGACGGCGGCGGGCAGCTTGCCGATCAGCACCGTGGGAACGCCGGGCCCGACCACCGGGCCGCCGACGTGCGGGATGGGCGGCAGCCCCGGGGTCTGCATGGGGCAGGTGTGGAGGTCGGTGAGGCGGGCGGCGGGGGGCATGCGGGCCTTTCGGTGGATTCAGTTGATCATGACCATCGCACCCTTGACGGTGGTCTGGCCGGACGCGGAGAGCTCGGCGGTGGCCGCCCCCTTGGCCGTGAAGCCGACCTGGGCCTCGGCGCTGACGTTCATGCCCTTGGCGCTGTAGTCGGCGGTGGCCTCCCAGCTGATCTTGGCGGTGGCCTGGCCCTGGATGTTGGCCTGCGCCGTCAGCTTGATGTCTTTGACACTGCTGAGGCTGATGCCGTTCTGGTCCAGGGTGATGCTGTTGCCGTTCTGGTCCTTCAGCACGCACTGCTTGCCCTCGTCGTCCAGGATCAGGGTGTTCTTCTGGGCGGTCTCGATGGTGATGGACTTCTTCTCCTCGTCAAAGACCAGGCGGTGCTTGTAGCGGGTGACCACGGCCTTGGTGTTGTTCTCCGCGGCCAGCGCGTAGGGCGGGACGCGGCTGCTGGAGTAGAGGCTGCCCAGCACCACGGGGTGCGAGGGGTCGTCGTTGAAGAAGCCCACGATGACTTCGTCGTCCACCTCGGGCAGGAAGAAGCTGCCGAAGCCGTTGGAGGCGTGGCACTGGGCCAGGCGCGCCCAGATGGTGGGCGTATCGGCCATCAGCGCGGGGAGCGAGACCTGGATGCGCTGCTGGCTCTCCGGGTCGCCGTCGAGCTTGACCACCTTGCCGATGTGCAGGCCGCGCACGCCGGGCAGCAGGCCGGCGCTGGCCGGCGCCATGACGTCGTGGCGCTGCGTCTGCCAGTCCGCGGGCATGCCGAACTCGGCCACGGTGGTCCAGTTGCCGTCGCGGATGTCATGCTCCACGGCGCTGAGATAGCACTTGCCGCTGAAGCGCGCACCCACGCCTTTGAGCTCCAGCACGGTGCCAGGTCTTGCCTGCGCGCTGCCCTGGAAGCTCAGGTGGCCGCGCTGACGTGCCAGCGTGGCCTTGAGCTGGGTGGACTTGGCCCAGGCGTCCAGCACGTCCTTGGTCTGCGGGGCGCAGCTTTGCACGGCGTAGGTGGCGGGCGAGGCCACGCCAGCCAGGATGCTGCCGCTCAGGTTGCCCTGGCCGGCGTCGCTCCCCGGGCTGGCGCTGCTGCCTTGCAGCAGGGCCTGGCTGTCCAGGCTCCAGCTGGCGGCCTGCACGGCCGTCCATTGCTGGCGGGCGTCGATGTCGGCGCTGAAGTCGATCAGGTCGGTGCCCCAGGTGACCTGCAGGACGGGCGCGGCGCTGAAGGCCGGGGCCTTGACGACCAGCTTGCCGTCCTCGCACTGCAGCACCAGACCCATCAGCTCGGCGCGGGCCAGCATGAAGTCCCAGTCGCTGCAGTAGTGCTGCGCCAGCGTCTTGTGCTGCACCGAGGTGCTGTCCACCTCGGCGCCCAGGCCGTGGCTGGAGATCAGGCTCTGGATGATGGCGCTGTCGGTCTGGTCCACGTAATGCGCGCTGCGCCGTCCCAGGGTCATCTTGCAGGCGGCGTGGCGGCATTCCAGCTCGAGGCGGCTGTCGTTGTCGCCGCTGATGCGAAAGCCGTGGCGCACCAGGATGCCGCTGAAGATGGGCTGCTCATCGTCGCCATAGCCGGCGCTGACGATGATCTGCGCGCCCGGCTTGAAGAGATGACCCTCGCTCAGCGGCGCGCCGCCTTGCGGCATGTCGCCGTCCTGGAGCACCAGGCGGGCCCAGGACACGGCGTTCAGCGCATGCCGCACGGTCAGCGAGATCAGCGGCAGCACGGCCTGCGGCTGGCCGTCGCAGCTCACCGTGACGCGGACGGGGCCGTCGCTGTTGAGGGCGGGGGACTGTGCCATGGCTTCAGCTCAGCGGCGGGAAATGCAGGCGCAGGCCGGCGGGCAGGCGGCGGAACTCGCGCAGGCCGTTGAAGGCCGCCACCTCGGCGTAGTAGCGTGCATCGCCATAGATGCGCAGGCACAGCAGGGGCAGGGTGTCTCCCTCCACGACCTGCACGCTGTGGCTGAGATCGGGCGAGGAGCGGTTGGCTTCCAGATTGGCCTGCGTGTTGCTGGCCGAGCCCATGAAGCTCAGCTCGCAGCGGGCGCGCAAGGGAGCGCCGCTGGGCTTGAACAGGGTGAACTGGGTGCTGAAGGACTGCAGCCGCCCGTTGAAGATCAGCGTGCCCCAGGCCACCTGCACGTGATTGGGTTCGTGCGCGCTGCTGTCGTAGTTGTAGACGACGCGGCTGAGCTGGTCCAGCAGGTTCACCACCTCGACCGCCGGGCCCTCGCCGCCCACGGCGCCGGTGCCGTCCAGCACCAGGCTGAAGCTGATGGTGTCGGGGTCGACGGCGCTGAAGGGCAGGGGGCTCTTGGTCTGACCCTGCGTGCGCCGCTGGTTGTAGCGGATCTCCCGCGTATGGCTGAACTCCGCCGGGTTGATCTGCGCCTTGAAGCGCTTGCTGGTGTCCGGCGCGGGGGCGCCGCCTTTGGGCGTCACCAGCTTGGTGATGGTGAGGGGCTGCTTGCTCATGGTCAGCGCTCGCGTTGCTGGCGCAAGGCTTCCTGCAGCCACTGGCGGCAGGCGGCCAGGATCTCCTGCTTGAGCAGCTCGGGGTCCAGGCCCGGCGCACGGTGCGAGGCCGACGCGGCGGCGGCGCCGTCCGGCGCGGGGTCGCCGTCCTCGGCCACGGTGGCCTTCAGCACCAGTTGACGCACTTCCAGGCTCATGAGGGGCTCACCAGGGTCTGATAAACCAGCTCCACTTCCTCGATCGCCACCTCGTTGCGCTGGGACTCGAAGGCGTTGATGGTCCAGCGCAGCGGATAGGCCCGGTTGCAGCCCCAGCTCATCAGCGGCCGACGCTCGGCGTCGATCAGCTGCACCTGGAGGTCGATGAGCTGCAGGGGCTCGCTCAGGCCGCCCTGCAGATTGCGCCGGCACCAGCTGACGAAGCTGGAGTCGCGCTGCACCAGACCGCGCTTGAGCTGCAGGCGCCGGGGTTTGGGCTGCGTGGGGAGCTGGTGGACGAAGCGGTTCTCCCCGCCCTCGGCCACGTCCTCGGTGCCAAGGGTGTGCTCGAGCCCGGACACCTCCTGGAACGAGGCGGTGACCGGATTGGGCTGACCGGGCATGCGCAGCAGCGAGACGCGAAAGGCGAAGGCCACCGGCATCTCGGCCGTCGGCGTGGGGCCGGCGAAGCCGGCGACCGCGCGCATCCAGGCGGGGAGTTTTTCGGCCATGGCGGACTCAGGCGTTGGCGATGGTCAGGCCTTCATGGACGATCTCGATGGTCTCGACCGCCACCTCGTTGCCCTCGGACTTCAGGTCCGTGCCCGTGATCTTGCTGGGCCAGGCATTGGTGAGCGTCCACACCATGGTGGGCTTGCCTTCCTCGTCCAGCAGGCTGATCGTGACCGGCACGCGCTTGATGGTGTTCATCTTGATCTGGTTGAACCACTCCCAGAACTTGTTGTCCGACTTGAACACGCCCTTCTTCATGGTCACGTTGCCGTACTTCTTGAGGCCCGGCATCTTGATCGCCGAGAAGACCGGGCTGTCGCCATGCCGGTACTCGATGGGCTGGGCCTCCACGTCCAGCCCCGAGACCTCCTCGAAGGACAGCACGGCGGAATCCCACTTCACCTGGAAATAGAACTTGGGCAAGGGCCACACGTTGGTGGATTGCTTGGAACCGTCATCAGCCATTTCTTTGCTCCATTGCTTGTTGCCTTGGGGGCAGGGGGCCTAGCGTGCAGTGCCGCCCTGCGGCCAGCGCAGTGCCGTCCGGTCAGGACTTGGGCATCTGCTGCTGGAAGGTGATTTCGATGAATTCGGCGGGGCGCACCATGGCCACCAGCACGGTGACGCGCAGGATGCCCTCCAGCACATCGTCGGGTGTCATGGTTTCGCCCAGGCCCACATGGACGCTGAAGGCGTCCTCGGGCACGGCGCCCATCAGGCCGCCGCGTTTCCACACGCTGGTGAGGAAGTTGCTGATCATGCTCTTGACGGTCACCCAGGTATTGGCCACGTTGGGCTCGAAGACCAGGGCCTTGGCCGCCAGGCGGCAGGACTCCTCCAGCATGATCATGGTGCGGCGCACGTTGATGTAGCGCCAGTCCAGGCTGTTGCCGTCCAGGGTGCGCGCGCCCCAGACCAGCACGCCCTCGCCGATGAAGCTGCGGATGGCGTTGATGGACTTGCCCTGTGCCGTGACGTTGAGGTCTTCCTGCTGCTCGGCCGAGATACTCACCGTGGGCGAGATCACGCCGGCCAGGCTCACGTTGGCCGGGGCCTTCCAGACGCCGCGGGTGTTGTCCACCATGGTGTAGACGCCCGCCATGGCGCTGCTGGGCGGCATGACGTTGAGGTGGCGGCGGGACTCGGTCAGCACCGTATTGAAGACCGAGCTGTGGCGGCTCAAGGTCTTGTTCAGCAGCGCCTTGCGCGCCAGGACACCGGCGGCCAGCTCGTCAGGGGTCAGCGGTTTGGCGTTGGGGCGCTTGGCGGCCTCGTCGGTGACCATCTTGGCGAAGTCGCCGCTGAGCTCGTCGATGGCGTCGCTCAGAGCACGGGTCTGCGCGCTCACGCCTTCCGGAAGCGGCGTGGGGATGCGCAGCTCGGCGCGGATCAGGGACTTGAGCAGCTCGATGCTGTCGGACGAGAGGTTCTCGAAGCTGAGGTCCTTCTCGCCGACCACCGTGGTGTTGAGCCAGGGGTAGTAGGCCGCCGCGAAGTCCAGGAAGTTGATGCCCAGGGTGTCGCGGAACTTGCCCACCGGGTTGTCGTCATTGAGGGCCTTGTGGCCGTTGTAGACGTCCAGGATGGCGATGCGGTTGCGCATGCGGTTGCCGCAGTGCTGCAGCATGGCCTGCTGCAGGTCGGTGCACTGCTCTTCGGAGAGCTTGACGGCCTCGGGCACCAGCAGCATGGTGGGCTCCTGCTCCTTGAGCAGCTCATCGATGCCCTTCTTGAAGCGGTCCGGATCCAGCTCCTGGGCGTAGGTGCCGACGGAGACGATGTAGCAGGGCCCGCCGCCGTTCTGGTAGAAGTGGCGAAGCGCCTGGTAGAGCGCGTAGTTGCCGCCGTCGACGCCGGGCAGCTGCGTCATGCGGTAGCCCTTCTTGCTGGCCGGGTCATCGACCACGGTCTGGGCCATGAAGTCCGGCTGCTCGGCGCTCTCCTCGAGCTTGAACACGGGCTTGGGCGGGCCGCCGAAGAACTGGTGGTACTCGGCCATGGAGCTGATGCGCCAGGGGGTGAGGGCCAGCGGCTTGTTGCGGTTGTCCGCGAACTCGGTGTGGCCCACAAAGGCCGGCACCGCGGTCGCGACTTCGACCACGGAGTTGGGAAAGGCGTTCTTCTCGACGATGTAAACGCCTGGCGTCTTCATAACGGCCATAGGGCTCTCCTAGGGGTGAACAAAGATCTCGCTCACTGGCCGCGTGCGACCATGGCGCTTCTCGAGGATCAGGCCGCGTGGGGCGGCCAGGGGGAGGCGGGCCTGCAGGATGCGTTCGCCGCGTCCGGCCAGGTCCTTCAAGACCAGGTGTTGGGGCCCCTGCGCGCCCAGGGGCCAGCGCCGGCGCGACCGGAAGACCCAGGCCGTGCGGCCGTCAGGCAGCTGCTCGTCCTCGTCGCGCCGGAAGGCGTCCGGCTGGCCCGGCATGTCCAGGGCGGGCTGCTCGGCGTCCCAGTTGCCCAGCAGCAGGTACTTCCAGGTGCACAGCCTGGTCTTCAGCTCGATGGCGAGCTCCTGCGGCGCCTGGCGCGCCCAGCTGGCGGCGTCGCCCGCCTGCCCGTCGAGCAGGGGCGCGCCGACGAGCTGCGGCGCGCGGCGGTCGGTGTAGAGCAGGTAGTCCGGATCGCCCGGCTGCAGGCGCCAGTGCAGGCGGCGCGGCGCGCCGTCCTGCAGCCGCTCGGACCACAGCGCTTCGAGCCGGTCCGCGGGCGCATGCAGCCACAGCTCGCCGCCTTCACTGCGCTCGACCAGCTGGTGGCGCCTGATGAAGGCCTCGGTCTCGGTGCAGGCCTGCAGACGCAGGCGGCGCGGGCGGCCGTCGGCAAAGAAGCCGTGCCTGAGGCGCAGCACCAGCAGCGGCTGCCAGCTCAGCAGTCGGACCTCGCTCATGAGAGCCCCCGGATCAGGCGCGGGTCCAACTGGCCAATGGCCTGCTCGCGACCCTGGACCTGCTGGCCCGCGATGCTGACCATGCGGATGCGGTACAGCACCGAGGGCAGGTAGCGACCGCTGTGGATGCCCCAGAGGCTGTGCATCTCGGCGCTGCTGAGGTTCTCGATGTTGAGCACCAGCTTGTCCAGGCGCTGGTCCAGGCCTGGCGTGTTGTGGTGGTCCAGCACCGGCCGTTCGTGGAAGAAGTGGATCGCGCCGGACAGGAACTTCAGCGCCTCGGGGTAGTTGCTGCCGCTGAAGTTGGCGGCGCACATCATCAGCAGGTTGAGAAAGACCGGCTCCGTGCCGCGCAGCTGGGCCTGCGCGTTGAGGCCCATGCCGATGGCGCGGTGGGCGTAGGCGTCCTGCTCGACACCGACCAGAAATAGCACCAGCTTGTTGGCGATCAGCGGCACCAGCGAGCCGTTTTGCTCCAGCAGGTTGGACAGTACGGCCAGATCCTCGTTCACCTGGAAGCGATGGCGCAGGTGCACGTTAAGCTGGGCGGTGATCTGGGTGAGGGCGGCGTCGATCATGGCGAGGCGCTGGGACTGCATGCAAGCCTAGGGACTGGGCGGCCCGCCGGCCATCGGGCCTGGGCGGAATCCGTGTAGGTCAAATGCTGAGAAGGCTAGGCGCCGAACCGAGGTCGGCGGCATGCGGGCAGCGCTGCGGACGCGGCGGGCAGGCGCAAGCCCGCCGGGGGTGGCGCCGATGCGCGAAGGGGCCGGGGCGTGGGAACGAGGCGGGACGGAAGGGGATGGGGCGCCGCCGGGCCCGGCTCAGTGCCGGCTGCGGCTGGCGTCCAGGCTGCTGATGCCCTCGCGCAGGGCGAAGCGGGTCAGCTCGGCAATGCCCTGGATCTGCAGCTTGGCAAAGACGTTCTCGCGGTGCGTGGCCACGGTCTTGGCGCTGAGGTGCAGCTGTTGCGCGATCTCCTGCGCGCTGTAGCCCTCGGACAGCAGCTGCACCATCTGGCGCTCGCGGGGCGTGAGGCGGTGGCCGCTGCCGGACGCCGGGGCCCGCGGCTGAAGCAGGGCGCCCACCAGCTCGCCGCTGACGGCGAGCTGGCCCGCCATCACATTGCGCACGCCGCGGGTCAGTTCCTCGTAGGAGTTGTGCTTGAGGAGATAGCCGCGGGCGCCGGCGTCCAGCACCTGGCGCACCTGCAGCGCGTCAGCCTGCACGGACAGGGCCACGCAGCGCGGGCACCAGTCTTCCCTGCCCATGTGGTGGATGGCCTCCAGACCGTTGAGCCCCGGCATGCACAGGTCGACCAGGGCCACTTCCGGCCGCAGGTCCTTGCAATGGCGCATCAGCTCCATGCCGTCGCGTGCCTGGGCCAGCACGCGCATGTCGGGTTCGCGCTCCAGCAGGGCCACCAGCCCCTCGCGCACGAGCTTGTGGTCGTCGGCGATCACCAGGCTGATGGGCTTCATGCGGCACTCTTGCGGGACGGCCAGAGGATGGCGGCGTGGATGCGGTCGTCCTGCCGTTTCCAGAGCAGCTGCGCGTCAATGGTGGAGAGCTGTTCGCGGACCAGGCTCAGGCCCCGGCCGCTGCTCTGGAACTGTGGCGTGACGCTTGGCGATGCTTCGCGCGCCGCCGTGTTGCTGACGCTGATGCGCAGCTGCCGGTGGCCGCCGACCAGGCGCAGCCGGGCCGAGGAGGGACGGCCGTGCTGGCAGGCGTTGATGAGCAGGCCCTGGCTGGCCGCCAGCAAGGTCTGCACCGTGCCGGGCGGCAGAGGCTCCGTATGGCCCAGGGCGCTGAAGCCCAGCTGCTGCTGATGCTGGTCCGCCAGGGAGCGCACGCTGCGGTGCAGGCCGGCGGCCAGGTCGGCAAAACCGGCAGTTGCCGCGGGCGAGGCCGGATCGCGCACCTGCTCGATCAACCGGCGGCAGCACTGCAGGGCGTCCGCCACGCGCAGCTCGGCCTTGTCCAGAGGGTCTGACGGGGGCAGCTCGCGGCGCGCCTGCGCCAGGTGCACCAGGCCCAGCGACAGGAGCTGGCACAGCTCGTCATGCAGGATGCGCACCAGCTGCAAGGGAGGCGCTGCCGAGATGGGGCGCTTGGGAGGCGAGCCCTGAGGGTCTCGTGAGCTTTCGGCGTGACCCTTGCGAGGGCTGTTCATGTCGAGGACCTCAATGGCATGAAAGGGGGGAGGGTGCATGTCGATGACTCCCTGGGCCGCTCAGCAGCAGGAGCTTCCTGAGCCGCGACGCGCCGCCGCAGATTAGTGGGTCGTCTCAAACAGGGTCAAGCTGTAAGAGCTCGCAAATGGCGGTGTCTCGGCATCAGTTTGGGCGCTGCACCTCAGCCACCGCAGGCGCGCAGGCGTCGTTGCGCCGCAGGCGATACCAAAGCGCCGTTAACATGCGGCCATGTCCACGCATCGTTCCCGCCGGCCGCGCCTGCCATGGCAAGACCTGACCCTGCTCAGCGCCTGCCTGCTGCTGGCGACCTCCCAGGCGCAGGCGGCGCCGCACCCCTGGCCTGAGCCATCTGCGGCAGCGCCGGCGGCTCCGGCGTCGGGCACCCAACTGGCGCAGCAGATGGGCCTGCTGGGCGTCCGCTGGCGCGTGCAGGAACTGCTGGGCTCGCCGCTGGGGCCGGCCGCCGGCGGCGCGCGCGCGCCCCATCTGCAGCTGCAGGCGCAGCATCTGCGCCTGTACGGCAGCGGCGGCTGCAACCGGCTGATGGGCAGCTTCTCGCTGGACGGGTCGCGCATCCTGTTCAAGCGCGTGGCCAGGACGATGATGAGCTGCCCGCGGGGCATGGACCAGGAGCGGCGGCTGATCGAGACCCTGGGCGAGGTGCAGCGCTGGCATCTCGAGGACCGCACGCTGATGCTGTTGAACTGGCAGCAGCAGGTGCTGGTGAAGCTGGTCCGCGACACGGAGCCGGCGGGCTCTTGATGCAAGCGATGTAAGCGCTTGTTCCTCGCTGTCCACCTGCGGTGCTGCAGCCGCGTTGCAGGCTCAGACAGGAGGCTTTCATGCTGCACGCCCGACCTTTCCCTCTTCTTCTTGCGCTCTTTCCCGCCTTGCTGGCCTGGGCCCCGCAGGCCCAGGCGGCCGACGTGGGCATTTCGCTCAGCGTGGTCCAGCCCGGCGTTTATGGCCGCATCGACATCGGCCCGCAGTACCGGCCGGAACTGGTCTACGCCGAGCCCGTGTGGATCGAGCGGCCGTCTCGCGTCTATCGCGTTCCACCGCCCGTCTATCTGTATGCACCGCCCCACCATGTCCATGACTGGCGGCGCTACTGCAGCCGCTACGGCGCCTGCGGCCAGCCCGTGCTGTTCATCGAGGAGCGCTGGGTGCAGGACTGGCATGAGCACCGCGGATGGGAGCGGGGGCATGGCCACGGCCACCGGCATGGGCATGGGCACGGGCATGACCGGGACTAGGCGGCAAGGGCATTGCGCAGCCGGCGACGGCCGGTGAGCGCTGCTGACACAATGTCGGCATGAGCGAGATCCTGCCGACCCACTCCTTGACATCCCCGGGGCCGACGTCCCCCGCCCCCGCAGCGCCTTCGCACGAGGGCTTCGAGCGCGTGCGCGAGGCGCTGGCGCGCCTGGCCCATGACCAATCCCCCCGCTGGCTGGAGGTGGCGGCGCGCACCGCCCAGGAAGCGGCGGACGCCCTGGGCGTCAGCCTGGGCCAGATCGCCAAGAGCGTGGTCTTCAGGCGGCGTGCGGACGAGGCCGCGGTCCTGGTGATCGCGGCCGGCGATCGCCGCGTGGACGAAAAGAAGCTGCAGACCCACACCGGGCCGCTGGGGCGTGCGGATGCTGATTTCGTGAAGTCGCGCACCGGTTTTTCCATCGGCGGCGTGTCTCCGTTGGGCTTCGCGCCCGCGCAGGGCCTGCCCTTGCCGAGGCTCTACATCGACGCCTCGCTGTTCCGTTTCGACCGCATCTGGGCTGCCGCCGGCCATCCCAATGGCGTCTTCCCGATGACGCCGCAGCAGTTGCAGGCACTGACCGGCGCCGAAGTGATCGAGGTGGTGCAATGAGCGCCGTGCCGCTGACGCCGCCGCCTGCGCCGCGCGTGGCCTCGCCTTGCACCAACGTCTGCCGCATCCATCAGCCCACCGGCTGGTGCGAAGGCTGCGCCCGCACCATCCCCGAGATTTCCGCCTGGTCCAAGGCCGACGATGCCACGCGGCTGGCGATCCTCGCCCAGCTGCCGCAGCGGCGGCAGCATCTGGTGGAACAGGGCATCTTCACCGCGGCCGAGCCCAGCGTCTGAGGCCGCCGCCCCCTGCGTTTGGAAACCTGGCAAGGAGCTGGCATGCGCCATCTGCGTTTCTATTTCGACCCCATCTCGCCCTACGCGGCGCTGGCCTTTGCGCGGCTGCCCGAGGTTCTGACTGGCTTGACCGTGACGGTGGACTATGTGCCCGTGCTGTTCGCCGGCTTCCTGAAGGCCCACGGTCACAAGGGGCCGGCGGAGATCCCGGCCAAGCGCAGCTGGACCTACCGCCAGGTGCTGTGGGAGGCCCATCGCCTGGGCCTGCCGCTGCAGTTGCCCGTCCATCATCCCTTCAACCCCCTGGCCCTGCTGCGCCTGTGCTGGGCCGCCGCGCCGGCCGGGCAAACGCCCTCGCGCTGGGTGGTGGAGCAGGTCCTGCGCCATGTGTGGGAAGGCGGCGCCGATCCGCTGGACCCCCAGCGCTTGCAGGCCCTGCGCGAGCTGCTGGCGCCTGCTGCCGAGCCGGAGTCAGAAGCAGTCAAGGCCCGGCTGCGCCAGGCCACCGACGAAGCCGTGGCCGCCGGCCTGTTCGGCGTGCCCACCGTGCTGGTGGACGGTGAGATGTTCTGGGGCCTGGATGGGCTGGGGCTGCTGTCGGCCTATTTGCGCGGCGATCCCTGGTTCAGCAGCGGGGCCTGGGAGCAGGCGGCCCGGCTGCCCATAGGCCAGGCGCGGCCGGGCAGCTGAGCCTGCCCGCGTTTCGACGGGCGGCAGGAGCCGGCTGCAGCGCCGCGGCCGCCTGCGCCGCGCACCGGCTAGGGCAAGACCTGACCCCGGTGAACACCGCCCCTGCTGCAGGTTTGGGTGGAAGCATCAGTGGATGCGGCCCCGTGGATGTGGCCTCGGGGCTTTCCCCAGCGTCGCTCCTCAATTTCTCCATGTGAAATTCCGTCTCCGGGTTGCAACCGGTTTCGTCAGCCAGCGTTCAGGCTCGCGTCAGATCGAGGTCAGAGGACGGGCTCACAGTCGCCCCAAGGAAGCACCGGGGTGGTGTTCCTCAGACGATAGATCCAGGAGACAAAACATGGCGACTGCTTCTGCAGTGTCGACCAGCTCGCCGATGACGGCCGAAGAGAAGAAGGTGATCTTCGCCTCTTCGCTCGGCACGGTGTTCGAGTGGTACGACTTCTACCTCTACGGTTCGCTGGCAGCCATCATTGCCAAGCAGTTCTTCTCCGGCCTGGACCCTTCGGCGGCCTTCATCGCCTCGCTGCTGGCCTTTGCCGCGGGCTTCATCGTGCGGCCCTTCGGCGCATTGGTGTTCGGCCGCCTGGGTGACATGATCGGCCGCAAGTACACCTTCCTGGTCACCATCCTGATCATGGGTCTGTCGACCTTCATCGTCGGCGTGCTGCCCAGCTATGCCTCCATCGGCGCGGCTGCTCCGGTCATCCTGATCGGCCTGCGCATGCTGCAGGGCCTGGCCCTGGGCGGTGAGTACGGCGGCGCGGCCACCTACGTGGCCGAGCACGCGCCGCAGGGCAAGCGCGGCGCCTACACCTCCTGGATCCAGACCACGGCGACCTTGGGCCTGTTCCTGTCGCTGATGGTGATCCTGGGCACCCGCACCGCCATCGGCGAGGCGGCCTTTGCCGAGTGGGGCTGGCGCGTTCCTTTCATCGTGTCCATCCTGCTGCTGGCCATCAGCGTCTGGATCCGGCTGTCGATGAATGAGTCGCCGGCCTTCCAGAAGATGAAGGCCGAGGGCAAGACCTCCAAGGCGCCGCTGTCCGAGTCCTTCGGCCAGTGGAAGAACCTGAAGATCGTGCTGCTGGCCCTGTTTGGGCTGGTCGCCGGGCAGGGCGTGGTCTGGTATTCGGGCCAGTTCTACGCGCTCTTCTTCCTGACCAGCGTGCTGAAGGTGGATTCGGCCACGGCCAACATCCTGGTGGCGGTGTCCCTGATCATCGGCACGCCCTTCTTC
This sequence comes from Burkholderiaceae bacterium, assembly GCA_041905785.1. Lineage (GTDB taxonomy): Bacteria > Pseudomonadota > Gammaproteobacteria > Burkholderiales > Burkholderiaceae_C > Roseateles_B. The sequence goes on along the minus strand of JAYRKJ010000018.1, from coordinate 80,607 downwards.
GTGGTCTTCGGCACGCTGTCGGACAAGATCGGCCGCAAGCCCATCATCATGGCGGGCCTGCTGCTGGCCATCGTGACCTACTTCCCGCTGTTCAAGGCCCTGACCGACGCCGCCAACCCGGACCTGGCCAAGGCCCAGGCCAGCGCCAAGATCACGCTGACCGTCGACCCGGCGACCTGCTCCTTCCAGGGCAGCCCCGTGGCGCGTGAGGTGGACTTCACCAGCTCCTGCGACATCGCCAAGCGCGCTCTGGCGCAGTCGGCCGCCAGCTATGAGACCGTCGCCGGCCCGGCGGGGACCGTCGCCCAGGTCAAGGTGGGCGAGACCGTCGTCAATTCGCTGAACGCCACCAAGGCCACCGAGCACAAGTTCGACGAGGCCAGCACCAAGGGCATTGCCACCTTCAAGAAGGAGCTGGGTGAGGCGCTGAAGGCCGCCGGCTACCCTGCCAAGGCAGATCCGACCAAGGTGAACAAGCCCATGGTGGTGGCCATCCTGACCCTGCTGGTCATCTATGTGACCATGGTCTACGGCCCGATCGCCGCCATGCTGGTGGAGCTGTTCCCGACCCGCATCCGCTACACCTCCATGAGCCTGCCCTATCACATCGGCAACGGCTGGTTCGGCGGCCTGCTGCCCTCCATCACCTTCGCGATGGTGGCGCAGAACGGCAACATCTACCACGGCCTGTGGTACCCCATCGGCGTGGCCGCCATGAGCTTCGTGGTCGGCATGCTCTTCGTGCGCGAGACCAAGGACGTGGACATCTACGCCCGCGACTGAGCGACGCATGACGGCAAGGGGAGGGCTCGCCTCCCCGCGCACGTCCCGGACGAAGCGGCCTGCGGGCCGCTTCCTCTTTTGGGGTGTCCACCGGCCATGCGTCCGCTCAGCCAGCTGTCAGGGAAGGTCGCCAGAATCCCCCCAGGGTTTACAAACTGGATGGAACAAGCATGTGGAAACTCGTCGTCGGCTTCGTGATCTTTGCTGCGCTGGCCCTGTTCGTGCTGATGAAGAGCGGTGGTGACATCGACATGAGCGGCGAGAAGCACGATGTCGGCGCCGGACACGCCGAGGCCGCCGCGTCGTCCGCCGCCTCCGCTCCTGCTGCGGCAGCCAGCGCTGGGGCATCCGCGGCATCGCAGTAAGTGCGAGCCGGGGAGGCGGGCCGCCCCGCTTCTTCGCAGGCGTTTGGCGCCAAGCTTGACATGGGTCAAGCCGGCGGGGGCGACGCTCTTCTATCGTGCGCCCATGCGCATGCTGGTTCGTAGCCTGGCGGGCAAGCTCGCCCTCATCCAGACCTCCTTTCTGATGGTGGCCTTGGCCGCCATCGCCTTCACGCTTTGGGTGTCCTGGCAGCTGGAGGGTGGCGCGGGCGCCATCAATGAGGCGGGTCGCATGCGCATGATGACCTACCGGCTGGCCCTGGCCCATGAGCGCGGGGAGGCCAGCGAGGTGGCGCGCGGCGTCGAGATCTTCGACGCCACGGTAGCGAACCTGCGCCAGGGCGATCCCAGCCGCCCGCTCTTCATCCCGGACAACAAGGCCTGCGCCGACCGCTTCAATGAAGTCGCTGCGGCGTGGCAGCCACTGCGCGTACAACTGCTCAAGCCCGACAGCGGCCCGCTGCTGCGGCTGCAGGCCGAACAGTTCGTCGGCACGGTGGACAGCTTTGTCACGGCCATCGAGCGCACCATTTCCACGCGCACGGCCCTGCTGGGCGGCATGTGCTTTGGCCTGGTGGTGCTGGTGGTGGGTGCCTCGGTGGTCTTCGTCTCGGGCACGCTGGTGTGGATCGTCCGCCCCCTGCAACGCCTGCGTGACGGCCTGGCCACCATGGCCGCGCGGGACTTTTCGCCGCGCATCGACGAGCGAAATTCGGTGGAGGAGTTCGCATCCCTGGCCCAGGGCTTCAACACCATGGCCGATGCGCTGCAGCGTTCCTATCAGGGACTGGAGGCCAAGGTGGCGGAAAAGACCGCCAGCCTGGCGCGCCAGAACGAGCGGCTGGCGGCCCTCTACGACGTTGCCCTGATGGCCAGCCACGGCAGCGACGATCGCGCTCTGCTGGCCAACGACTTCGCCGCCAAGATCGCCCGCGTGGCCGGCGCCGATGCGGCGGCCGTGCGCCTGGCCAACGAGGACGGCGACCGCCTGCTGCTGCTGGGCCAGACAAGGCTACCGCAGCGCATGAGCGAGGCCGAGCGCTGCGTGCACATGGGCGAGTGCGCCTGTGGCGAGCATCTGCAGACGCAGGCGGGCGCGCGCGTCATCCCCATCCGCCAGTTGGGCAAGGAGGCCCTGGGCTTTTGCGAACAGGCCGGCTACCAGACGGTGATCGCCCTGCCCATGCGCAGCGGCTCGCGCACGCTGGGCGAGGTCGAACTCTTCTTCTATGGCGAGAAGCAGCCCGGCGAGAGCGAGTCGCAGCTGCTGGACGCGCTGGTCGGGCACTTCGGCACCTTGCTGGACAACCTGCGGCTGGCGGCGCGCGACCGCGAGATGGCCGTCAGCGAGGAGCGCAACCTGCTGGCGCAGGAGCTGCACGACTCCATTGCGCAGTCGCTGGCCTTCCTCAAGATCCAGGTCCAGCTGCTGCGCGGCGGCCTGGCCAAGCAGCGCCCGGCGGATGTGGACGCCGCGCTGACCGAGATCGACGCCGGTGTGCGCGAAAGCTACGCCGATGTGCGCGAGCTGCTGCTGCACTTCCGCACGCGCCCCGGGCACGAGGACATCGAGCACGCCCTGCGCACCACGCTGTCCAAGTTTGAGCTGCAAAGCGGGATCCAGGCGCAGCTGGTGCTGCTGGGCCATGGCGTGCCGCTGCCGCCGGACCAGCAGATCCAGGTGCTGCATGTGGTGCAGGAAGCGCTGTCCAATGTGCGCAAGCATGCCGGGGCCCAGCATGTGGAGGTCCGCGTGATCCAGGAACCCGGCTGGCGCTTCGAGGTCAGCGACGACGGCTGCGGCTTTGACACCGAGCATGGCAGCTTTGACGAGACGCATGTGGGCCTGCGCATCATGCGTGAGCGGGCGCATCGCATCGGCGCTCGCCTCAGCGTGAGGTCGCGTGAAGGCGGTGGCACCGTGGTGGCGCTGGAGCTGCAGGAGCCCGCGCGCGGGGCCGAAGCGCCATCGACGCATGGCATGGCCGCTGCCGATGGGCACAATGCGCGAGTTGCCGCCGAAGCCTTGGTGGCGGGAGGACAGGCGTGATTCGTGTGATGGTGGTCGATGACCACAAGCTGTTCCGTCGCGGCTTGATCGCGCTGCTGGCCCAGGAAGAGGGGCTGGAAATTGTCGGCGAGGCCGCCGACGGCGTGGAGGCCTTGCGCCGCGTCGAGGAGTTGCAGCCCGACCTGGTGCTGCTGGACAACCACATGCCCGGCGTGCTGGGCGTGGACCTGCTGCCGGGCCTGCGCGAGGCGGCGCCGCGGGCGCAGGTGCTGATGCTGACCGTCAGCGAGGACGAGCAGGACCTCACCGCGGCCTTGCGCGGCGGGGCCGCCGGCTACCTGCTCAAGACCATGGACGGTGCCGACTTGGCTCGCGCGCTGCGGCGCGCACATGAGGGCGAGTCCGTCGTCAGCCCCGAGATGATGTCCAAGCTGGTCAGCGCCTTGCGGGCCAGTGCCTTGCCCGCACCTGCGCCGCAGGTGGCAGCGCTGGCCGATGTGCCGGTGGCGCCAGATGTGGAGGCGGGACTCTCGCCGCGCGAGGGGGAGATCCTGCGCGAGATCGTGCAGGGGGCCAGCAACAAGGAGATCGCGCGCCGGCTGGGCATCGCCGAGACCACCGTCAAGATCCACGTGCAGCACATCTTGCGCAAGCTGGGCCTGAGCTCGCGGGTGCAGGTGGCGGTGTGGGCGAGTGAGCGGGGACTCGGCTTACCGCAGTGAGCGCGCCATGAAAAAAAGCCGCCACCCGTGAGGGCGGCGGCCAACCGTTGTCAATCCAGTGTCAGCGTTAGCGACCCGTCACATTCCGGGGACGGGTCCCATGGCACTTAGAAACGGTATTTCAAACCTGCCGAGATGTTGTTGGCGGTGCGGCCGAAGCCCTGGCCGGTTGCGGTCGGGAGGTTGTTGTAGCGGGTGACTTCACCACGCAGCGAGAGCTGCTCGCTCAGCTTGTACTCCATGCCGGCGCCCAGCTTGAAGCCCACGGTGTGGTCGGAGCCACCGGTGCTGAAGTTGCGGTCGTAGCGGGCGGCCCCCAGGCGGCCGTAGACCGACAGCTCCGGCGTCAGCGGCATGCTGGCCAGCATGTCCGCGTTCAAAGCCTTGGTCTTGGCGCTGGCGTCACCGATCTTGGCCTTGCCCAGGTCGGCATAGCCCAGTTCCACGGCGAAGTGCTTGTCGATCTGGTAGCCGCCGTAGAGGTTCAGGCTGGTGGAATTGCGGTCGGAGCTCAGGTTGCCGGCGCTGAGGTTCTGCTTGGCGCGACCGATGTCGGCGCCCATGTAGAAGCCTTGCTCCTTGTCGGCGGCGTGGGCGCTGAGGCTGGTGAAGCTGGCCAGAGCGATCAGGCTGCCACCGGCAGCGGTCTTGATGAGGCGGGCGATGTGCTTGGTGTTCATGGCGTTCTCTCCGTTGCTTGACGCGAAACATTCGCGGCATGGAAAGAATTCTGTTCGGCGCGCCCGCCGCCGTCAGTGGCGCTTGCGTATGCGCTTTGTGACGGTTCTTGACAGCATCGGCGGCCAGTCATTCGTCATGGCGTCTTGACTCAACGCAAGGTCCGCTCATTCTCCCAAGGAGCTAGTCCTTCGGAACTATGGGGGTGTGCCGGGGACTAGTTCTTGTGCATCCGGCGCCTTGGCTCCACGGAAGGATGTTCGCAGAACAGTCCTTTGGCCACAGTAGCGACATGGAGAAAAAGGAGCCCGTCCATGTCTGATACCACCGCGCCCAGGCCCAACGGCAGTGGCCGCGCCCTGTCGGTCCTGATTGTCAGCACGCTGGCCTTCACGGTCTGCTTCATGGTGTGGATGATGTTCGGCGTCATCGGCATTCCCATCAAGAAGCAGCTGGGCCTGAATGCCACCGAGTTCGGCCTGCTGACCGCCACCCCCGTGCTCACCGGCTCGCTGATCCGCGTGCCGCTGGGCATCTGGACCGACAAGTTCGGCGGACGCATCGTCTTCTTCTGCCTGATGTTGTCCTGCGTGATCCCGATCTGGCTGATGGCCTATGCCACGGCCTATTGGCACTTCCTGATGATCGGCCTCTTCGTGGGCATGGCCGGCGGTTCCTTCTCGGTGGGCACGCCCTATGTGGCACGCTGGTTCCCCAAGCAGCGCCAGGGCTTTGCGATGGGCGTGTTCGGGGCCGGCAACTCCGGTGCGGCCGTCAACAAGTTCGTGGCCCCGGGCCTGGTCGTGGCCTTTGGCTGGACCATGGTGCCGCACGTCTATGCCGCCGTGCTGCTGGGCACCGCCATCCTGTTCTGGTTCTTCAGCTACCACGACGAGCAGCACGTGGTGGCCAGCAAGGCCAGCTTCGTCTCGCAGCTCCAGGCGCTCAAGGACCCCAAGGTGCTGAAGTACTGCCAGTACTACTCCATCGTCTTCGGCGGCTATGTGGCGCTGAGCCTGTGGATGGTGCAGTACTACGTCGGCGAGTACGGTCTGGACATCCGCGTCGCGGCCCTGCTGGCGGCCTGCTTCTCGCTGCCCGGCGGCGTGCTGCGCGCCATCGGCGGCTGGCTCAGCGACAAGTACGGTGCCCACAGCGTCACCTGGTGGGTGATGTGGGTGAGCTGGATCTGCCTGTTCCTGCTGTCCTATCCGCAGACCGACTTCACCGTCCAGACCGTCAACGGCGCACGCACCTTCCACATCGGCCTGAACGTCTACGGCTTCACCGGGCTGATGGCCATCCTGGGCGTGGCCTGGGCCTTCGGAAAGGCCAGCGTCTTCAAGTACATCAGTGACGACTACGGCGCCAACATCGGCACCATCAGCGGCATCGTCGGCCTGGCCGGCGGCCTGGGCGGCTTCATCCTGCCCATCATGTTCGGTGCCCTGATGGACTACACCGGCGTGCGTTCCAGCTGCTTCATGCTGATGTACGGCGTGGTCTGGGTCTCGCTGATCTGGATGTACTGGACCGAAGTCCGCAAGACCGAGCTGATGGGCCAGAACGCCCCGGTCTCCCCCATCTCTCGATCCTTCGCGCGCTGAGGCGCGGGTTACGAGTTCGCAGGAGTAGTCATGAACACCACCACCCATCCCGCCGCGCCCGCTGCCACGAGCAGTGGGGCCGGTGACATCCAGGACTGGCGTCCCGAGGACGAGCAGTTCTGGGCCCAGACCGGCAGCAAGGTCGCCTACCGCAACCTCTGGATCTCGATCCCCGCGCTGCTGTGCGGCTTCGCGGTCTGGGGCATGTGGGGCATCATCACCGTGCAGATGCTCAACCTGGGCTTCCCCTTCAGCCAGGCCGAGCTCTTCACGCTGACCGCCATCGCCGGCATCTCCGGCGCCACCATGCGCATCCCGGCCTCGTTCCTGATCCGCATGGCCGGTGGCCGCAACACCATCTTCCTGACCACGGCCATGCTGCTGGCCCCGGCCGTCGGCACGGGCATCGCGCTGCAGCACCCCGAGTGGCCGCTGTGGGTCTTCCAGCTGATGGCGCTGTGGTCGGGCGTGGGCGGCGGCAACTTCGCATCGTCGATGTCCAACATCAGCACCTTCTTCCCCAAGCGCCTGCAGGGCACGGCCCTGGGCCTGAACGCCGGCCTGGGCAACTTCGGCGTCACGACCATGCAGATCGTGATCCCGCTGGTGATGACCATCGGCCTCTTCGGCGCCTTCGGTGGTGAAGCCAAGGCCCTGATCAAGGACAGCGGCTGGATCTTCGGCAAGATCAAGGCGGGCACGCCCACCTACATCCAGAACGCCGGCTTCGCGTGGGTGCTTTCGCTGGTGCCCCTGGCTGCGCTGTGCTGGTTCGGCATGAACAACCTGAAGACGGTCACGCCCAACAGCGGCTCGCCCGTCAGCGCCTTCCTGAAGATCATCTACCTGTACTCGCTGGCCTTCGTCCCGTCGATCGCCATGCTCTACCTCTACCTGCCGGCACCGACGGGTCTGGGCCTGCTGAACATGTGGGTCGCGATTCCGCTGGACATCATTGCCGCGCTGGTGGTGATGAAGCTGGCCGCCTTCGGCACCATGAAGGAGAACGTGGCCAAGCAGTTCGAGATCTTCAAGAACAAGCACACCTGGAGCATGACGGCGCTGTACGTCGTGACCTTCGGCAGCTTTATCGGCTTCTCCATGGCCCTGCCGCTGGCCATCACCGTGATCTTTGGCTTCATCCACGCGCCCGATGCCGCTGGCGTCATGCAGCACACGCTGAAGAACCCCAACGCGCCCTCCGCGCTGACCTATGCCTGGATCGGCCCCTTCGTCGGCGCCGCGGTGCGCCCCATCGGCGGCTGGATCTCGGACAAGGTCGGCGGCTCCATCGTCACGCAGGTGATCTCGGCCATCATGGTCGTGGCCTCGGCCGCCGTCGGCTACGTGATGATGCAGGCCTATGGCTCCGCGGCGCCCGAACAGTACTTCCCCATGTTCATGGGCCTGTTCATCCTGCTGTTCGCCGCCAGCGGCGTCGGCAACGGCTCGACCTTCCGCAGCGTGGGCTTCATCTTCGACCGCCAGCAGGCCGGCCCCGTGCTGGGCTGGACCTCGGCCGTCGCCGCCTACGGCGCCTTCATCGCCCCGGTGCTGATCGGCCAGCAGATCAAGGCCGGCACGCCGCAATACGCCTTTTACGGCTTCTCCGTCTTCTACGCCGTATGCCTGGTGCTGAACTGGTGGTTCTACCTGCGCGCCAAGGCCTATGTGAAGAACCCCTGAAGAACCCCTGAGGCCCTGCGCCCAACAAGCATCCGCCGGCCGGGCTCCTGACAGGGACACCGGCCGCAAGCAACACCACAGGATCATCATATGAGCCACTTTCTCGACCGACTGAGCTACTTCGCCCAGCCCAAGGAAGACTTCGCCGACGGCCATGGCCGCGTCACCGGCGAAGACCGCACCTGGGAAGACGCGTATCGCAACCGCTGGGCCCACGACAAGATCGTGCGCTCCACCCACGGCACCAACTGCACGGGCTCCTGCTCGTGGAAGATCTACGTCAAGGGCGGCATCGTCACCTGGGAAACCCAGCAGACCGACTACCCGCGCACCCGCGCCGACCTGCCCAACCATGAGCCCCGCGGCTGCGCCCGCGGTGCCTCCTACAGCTGGTACCTCTACAGCGCCAACCGCGTGAAGTACCCCATGGTGCGCGGCGCCCTGCTCAAGCACTGGCGCGCCGCACGCGCCGTGGCCAAGAGCCCGGTCGACGCCTGGACCAACATCGTCGAGAACCAGGAAGCCCGCCGTGAATGGCAGAAGGAGCGCGGCCTGGGCGGCTTCGTGCGCGCCAGCTGGGACGAGGTCAACGAGATCATCGCCAGTGCCAACATCTACACCGTCAAGAAGCACGGCCCGGACCGCGTGATCGGCTTCTCGCCCATCCCGGCCATGTCCATGATCAGCTACGCGGCCGGCAGCCGCTACCTGAGCCTGCTCGGCGGCGTGTGCATGAGCTTCTACGACTGGTACTGTGACCTGCCGCCGTCCAGCCCGCAGATCTGGGGCGAGCAGACCGACGTGCCCGAAAGCGCGGACTGGTACAACAGCAACTACATCATCGCCTGGGGCTCCAACGTGCCCCAGACCCGCACGCCGGACGCGCACTTCTTTACCGAGGTCCGCTACAAGGGCACCAAGACCGTCGCGGTCACGCCCGACTACGCCGAGATCTCCAAGCTCTGCGACATCTGGATGCACCCCAAGCAGGGCACCGATGCGGCGATCGCCATGGCCATGGGCCATGTGATCTTCAAGGAGTTCTATTTCGACAAGCGCAGCGCCTACTTCGACGACTACGCGCGCCGCTACACCGACCTGCCGCTGCTGGTCCAACTCAAGAAGACGACGACGCCGGACGGCCGCACCCTGCTGGTGCCGGACCGCTACCTGCGCGCCGCCGACTTCGGCGGCAAGCTGGGCCAGGACAACAACCCCGAATGGAAGACCCTGGCCTTCGACCAGGACGGCAAGGTGGTGGTTCCCAACGGCTCCATCGGCTTCCGCTGGGGCGCCAACGAGCGCCATGACCTGGGCAAGTGGAACCTGGAGAACAAGGAAGCCCGCGGCGACAGCGAAGTGACGCTGCGCCTGTCGCTGCTGGAGGCCAAGGAGCCGCAGCACGAGATCGCGGAAGTCGGCTTCCCTTACTTCGGCGGCATCGAGTCCCCGCAGTTCACCGCCAACAAGCAGCAGGACGTGCTGGCCCGCAAGGTGCCGGTGCAGCGCCTGAAGCTGGGCAAGCACGAGGACGCCGGCGAGGTGCTGGTGGCCACGGTCTTTGACCTGCAAGTGGCGCAGTACGGCGTGGACCGTGGCCTGGGCGACGACTGCCCCAAGAGCTACGACGACAACAAGCCCTACACCCCGGCCTGGGCCGAGCACATCACCGGCGTGAAGCGCGAGCAGATCACCACCGTGGCCCGCGAGTTCGCCGACAACGCGGACAAGACCCGCGGCCGCTCCATGGTCATCATCGGCGCCGCGATGAACCACTGGTACCACTGCGACATGAACTACCGCGGCATCATCAACATGCTGATGATGTGCGGCTGCATCGGCCAGACCGGTGGCGGCTGGGCGCACTACGTGGGCCAGGAAAAGCTGCGCCCGCAGACCGGCTGGACGGCCCTGGCCTTCGCGCTGGACTGGATCCGTCCGCCGCGCCAGATGAACTCCACCAGCTTCTTCTACGCCCACACTGACCAGTGGCGCTATGAGAAGCTGGACGTGCAGGAAGTGCTCTCGCCCCTGGCCGACAAGTCCAAGTTCGGCGGCAGCCTGATCGACTACAACGTGCGCGCCGAGCGCATGGGCTGGCTGCCCAGCGCCCCGCAGCTGCAGACCAACCCGATCGAGGTGGTCAAGACCGCGCAGGCCCAGGGCCTGGACGCCAAGGACTACGCTGTCAAGGCGCTCAAGGACGGCAGCCTGCGCATGAGCTGCGAGGACCCGGACCATCCGGACAACTGGCCGCGCAATATGTTCGTGTGGCGCTCCAACATCCTGGGCTCCTCGGGCAAGGGGCACGAGTACTTCCTCAAGCACCTGCTGGGCACCACCAACGGCGTGCAGGGCAAGGACCTGGGCCGCGATGACGCCAAGCCCGAGGAAGTGGTCTGGCACGACAAGGCCCCCGAAGGCAAGCTGGATCTGCTGGTCACGCTGGACTTCCGCATGAGCACGACCTGCCTGTACTCGGACATCGTGCTGCCCACCGCCACCTGGTACGAGAAGAACGATCTCAACACCAGCGACATGCACCCCTTCATCCACCCGCTGTCCACCGCCGTCGACCCCGCATGGCAGGCCCGCAGCGACTGGGAGATCTACAAGGGCTTCGCCAAGGCCGTGTCCGAACTCTGCGTCGGCCACCTGGGCGTGGAAAAGGAAGTGGTGCTGACGCCGCTGATGCACGACAGCCCCGCCGAGCTGGCCCAGCCCTTCGACGTGAAGGAATGGAAGAAGGGCGAGTGCGAGCTGATCCCCGGCAAGACCGCGCCGCAGATCGCCGTCATTGAGCGCGACTACCCCAACCTCTACAAGCGCTTCACCGCCCTGGGCCCCTTGATGAACAAGGCCGGCAACGGCGGCAAGGGCATCGGCTGGGACACCAAGACCGAGGTCGAGCAGCTCGGCGAACTCAACGGCCTGGTGCGCGACGAAGGCGTCACCAAGGGGATGCCCAAGATCGAGAGCGACATCGACGCCACCGAGGTGGTGCTGCAGCTGGCGCCCGAGACCAACGGCCACGTCGCCGTCAAGGCCTGGGAAGCGCTGGGCAAGCAGACCGGCCGCGATCACGTGCACCTGGCCCTGCACCGCGAGGACGAGAAGATCCGCTTCCGCGACATCCAGTCGCAGCCGCGCAAGATCATCTCCTCGCCGACCTGGTCGGGCCTGGAGAGCGAGAAGGTCTCCTACAACGCCGGCTACACCAACGTGCACGAACTGATCCCCTGGCGCACCCTGACCGGCCGCCAGCAGTTCTACCAGGACCATCCCTGGATGCTGGCTTTCGGCGAGGGCTTCAGCACCTATCGCCCGCCGGTGGACTTGAAGACCCTGCACGAGGTGCAGGGCAAGAAACCCAACGGCAACAAGGAGATCGCGCTCAACTTCATCACGCCGCACCAGAAGTGGGGCATCCACTCGACCTACAGCGACAACCTGATCATGCTGACGCTCAACCGCGGCGGCTCGGTGGTGTGGCTGTCCGAAGAGGACGCGAAGGAAGCCGGCATCGAGGACAACGACTGGATCGAGGTCTTCAACAGCAACGGCGCCATCGCGGCCCGGGCGGTGGTCAGCCAGCGTGTGAACAAGGGCATGACGCTCATGTACCACTCGCAGGAAAAGATCATCAACACCCCGGGGGCGGAGATCACCGGCACGCGCGGCGGCATCCACAACTCGGTGACCCGCATCGTCACCAAGCCCACGCACATGATCGGCGGCTACGCCCAGCTGAGCTACGGCTTCAACTACTACGGAACGATCGGCACCAACCGCGATGAATTCGTGCTGGTGCGAAAGATGGCCAAGGTGGACTGGCTCGACGAGGAGTCGGGCCACCACGCAGCCTGATCCGTCAGGCTCATCCCATGGACATCCAGTTTTCGACGGCACGGGGGAGGGCGCTGCTTGCTAGCTCCTTCCTTCCTTCTGACGAAGCGTCCTCCCCCGAGGCCTTCGGAACTGACTCAGCGATCTGATAGACAAGGAGTTCCGCGATGAAAGTTCGCGCACAAATCGGCATGGTGCTGAACCTGGACAAGTGCATCGGTTGCCACACTTGCTCCGTCACCTGCAAGAACGTCTGGACCAACCGCTCCGGCATGGAGTACGCCTGGTTCAACAACGTCGAATCCAAGCCTGGCATCGGCTATCCCAAGGAATGGGAGAACCAGGACCGCTGGCACGGCGGCTGGATGCGCAAGAGCGACGGCAGCATCGTCCCCCGCCAGGGCGGCAAGTGGAAGCTGCTGATGCGCATCTTTGCCAATCCCAACCTGCCCGAGATCGACGACTACTACGAGCCCTTCACCTTCGACTACGACCACCTGCAGTCGGCGCCGAAGTCCAAGGCCGCGCCCACCGCGCGTCCGCGCAGCCTGATCACGGGCCAGCGCATGGAGAAGATCGAGTGGGGCCCGAACTGGGAAGAAATCCTCGGCGGTGAATTCTCGAAGCGCAGCAAGGACGCCAACTTCGAGAACGTCCAGAAGGAGATCTACGGCCAGTTCGAGAACACCTTCATGATGTACCTGCCGCGCCTGTGCGAGCACTGCCTCAACCCGGCGTGCGTGGCCTCCTGCCCCTCGGGCTCCATCTACAAGCGCGAGGAAGACGGCATCGTCCTGATCGACCAGGACAAGTGCCGCGGCTGGCGCATGTGCGTCTCGGGCTGCCCCTACAAGAAGATCTACTACAACTGGCAGAGCGGCAAGGCCGAGAAGTGCGTGTTCTGCTACCCCCGCATCGAATCGGGACAGCCGACCGTCTGCTCCGAGACCTGCGTGGGCCGCATTCGCTACCTGGGCGTGCTGCTGTATGACGCGGACCGCATCGAGCAGGCCGCGTCCATCAAGGACGACAAGGAGCTCTACCAGGCCCAGCTGGACATCTTCCTGGATCCCAACGATCCGGCCGTGATCGAGCAGGCCCGCAAGGACGGCGTGCCCGAGGCCTGGCTGATCGCCGCCCGCAAGAGCCCGGTCTACAAGATGGCCGTCGATTGGAAGGTGGCCCTGCCGCTGCACCCCGAGTACCGCACCCTGCCCATGGTCTGGTACGTGCCGCCGCTCTCGCCCATCAGCGCTGCCGCCAACGCCGGCCATGTCGGCGTCAACGGCCTGATCCCCGATGTGAAGCAGCTGCGCATCCCCGTGCAGTACCTGGCCAATATGCTCACCGCCGGCGACGTGAAGCCGGTCGAGCGCGCCCTGGAGCGCATGCTGGCCATGCGCGCCTACCAGCGCGGCAAGCATGTGGACGGCGTGGAAGACAAGACCGTGCTGGACCAGGTCGGCCTGCTCAAGAACGAGGTCGAGGACATGTACCAGGTCATGGCCATCGCCAACTACGAGGACCGGTTCGTCATCCCGACCACGCATCGCGAGTACGCCGAGAACGCGTATGACCTGCGCGGCGGCTGCGGCTTCAGCTTCGGCAATGGCTGCTCCGACGGCCAGACCGAGACGAGTCTCTTCGGTGGCGACAAGAAGCGCACCATCCCCATCAAAACCACAGTCTGAGGGAGCGAAGCATGAGCAAGAAAGCCCTGCCCATGAGCCTCAGCTGCCGCGTTCTCGCGCGGCTGCTGGACTACCCCAGCGACGAGATGCTGGCGGCCCTGCCCGAGCTGCTGGACGCCTTGCGTCAGGAAAAGGCCCTGAGCGGCGAGCGCCTGCAGGAGCTGGAGGCCCTGATCGCCTGGATGGCCGCGCAGGACCGCTTTGTCCTGCAGTCCGAGTATGTGGAGACCTTCGACCGCGGCCGTGCCAGCAGTCTGCACCTCTTCGAGCATGTGCATGGCGACTCGCGCGAGCGCGGCCCGGCCTTGGTCGACCTGGCCAAGACCTATGAATCCGCGGGCATCTTCTTCGATGCCAAGGAATTGCCCGACTACCTGCCGGTCGTGCTGGAGTTCGCCTCCACGCAGCCCCCGGCGCTGGCGGCGGGCTTCCTGGCGGAGATGGCCCACATTCTCAACGCCATCCACAGCGCCTTGATCAAGCGCGGCGTCAAGCCCTGGGCGGCCGCCATCGGCGCCGTGCTGGAGCTGGCGGGCGAAACCCCGCAGGCCGTGCAGATCACCGTCGATGAACCCCTGGACGAAGCCTGGGTCGAGCCCGCCGCCTTCGAGGGCTGCAGCTCGCGAGGCCAGAGCAAGCCTGGCTCGCCGCAGCCCGTGCAAATCGTCCGTCGTCAAGAAACCCCCAAGCAAGGAGTGCGCGCATGAGCCCCGCATCCAGCCTGTCCAGCTCGCCCCTGGACTTCGCCCTGTTCGGCGTCTATCCCTACATCGCCCTGACCGTGTTCCTGGTCGGCAGCCTGTTGCGCTTCGACCGCGACCAGTACAGCTGGAAGAGCGACTCCTCGCAGCTGCTGCGCGCCGGCAGCCTGCGCTGGGGCAGCAACCTCTTCCACATCGGCGTGCTCTTCCTGTTCTTCGGCCACACCGTCGGCATGTTGACGCCCCACTTCCTGTACGAGCACTTCATCAGCGCCGGCAACAAGCAGCTGATGGCCATGGTCAGCGGCGGCATCGCCGGCACCCTGGGCTTTGCGGGCGTCAGCATCCTGCTGCACCGCCGCCTGTCGGACGAGCGCATCCGCATCAACAGCAAGACCAGCGACATCCTGCTGCTGGTGCTGCTGTGGATTCAGCTGGCCCTGGGCCTGGCGACCATCCCGCTGTCGGCGCAGCACATGGACGGCGGCATGATGATGCTGCTGGCCGAATGGGCCCAGCGCATCGTCACCTTCCGCGGCGGCGCCGTGGAGCTGCTGGCCAGCGCGTCCTGGGTGTTCAAGCTGCACATGTTCCTGGGCATGACGGTATTCGTGGTCTTCCCCTTCACGCGCCTCGTGCACGTGTGGAGCGGCTTCGGCACCCTGGCCTATGTGTTCCGCCCCTACCAGCTGGTGCGCAGCCGTCGCATCAGCCTGCCGGCCGGTCACACCACGCCGCAGCAACGCTGAACCCGCTGCGCTGGAACCCCAAGGAGATCGTCATGAGTGGATGTGGTGGTGGCAGCTGCGGCTGCGGTGGTGGCAAGGGCAAGGCCGAGGCGGAGACCGGCGCCGGCGTCGAGACGCTGGCGCCCATCGCGGTGGCCCGCGTGAACGACGTGGCCCTGCACGGTGCCGGTGAGGTGCTGGCCGAGGAAGAGCTGCGCCAGCGGGCCTATGGCGAACTGCTGCGCCAGGCGGCGCAGCGCGCCGGCCTGCTGTCGGCCAGCGATCCCGGCCCCATCGACGGGGTGCACAGCGAAGCGGCCAGCGAGGCCATCGAGGCCCTGCTGGCCCGCGAGATCCAGCTGCCCGAGCCGGACGAACAGGCCTGCCGCCGCTACTACGAGGCGCATCCCCAGCGCTTCGCGCGCGGTGAGCGCGTGCGTGCTGCCCACATCCTGCTGGCGGTGACGCCGGGCGTGGACGTGGCCGCCCTGCGCGCCCATGCCGAAGGCCTGCTGGTGCGCCTGCGCTGCGAGGACGAGGCGGCCTTTGCCAAGGCCGCAGCCGAGAATTCCAACTGCCCCAGCGGCGAGCAGGGCGGGAGCCTGGGCTGGCTCACCCGCGAGGACTGCCTGCCCGAGGTGGCCAGCGTGCTCTTCGCCCAGGACGAGGCCAGCCGCCACATGGGCGTGCTGCCGCGCCTGCTGAGCAGCCGGCATGGCTTCCACATCCTGCGCGTCGACGAGCGCGAGGCGGGCGAGGTGCCGGCCTTCGAGCAGGTGCGCGGCTCGGTCGCGGCACTGCTGCGCCATCAGCTCAGCGTGACCGCCATGCGCCAGTACCTGGACCTGCTGGCCGGGCAGGCCCAGCTGCAGGGCGTTTCGCTGACCCAGGCCGACACGCCCCTGGTGCAGTAAGGCCAGGGAGCCCTGCCATGCCGGACGAACTGCTCGCCCGCCTGCGGCGCTTCAACAAGGACTACTTTCCGCAGTACGAGGCGCGCTTTCGCGACCTCGTCGAGCAGGGCCAGCATCCCAGTACGCTGTTCATCGGCTGCTCGGATTCGCGCATCGTGCCCTATATGCTGACGGGCGCCGGCCCTGGCGAGCTCTTCCTGGTGCGCAACGTGGCGGCCTTCGTGCCGCCGTATGACGGCACGCTGGAGGACCGGGGGGGCGAGGAGTCCGACCATCGCGCCTGCCAGCACCTCGAGGCGGGTGGGGGCGACCGCCAGTGGGTGGGGCACCACGGCACGGCCGCCGCCATCGAATACGCGGTGCTGGCGCTGGAGGTGCGGCACATCATCGTCTGCGGGCACAGCCATTGCGGCGGCATCCGCGCGCTGTACGGCGACGTGCCGGCCGAGGCCCGCAACCTCAAGGCCTGGCTGGACATGGGGCGCGAGGCTGCGCTGCCCGTCCAGCCCACGCCCGAGGCCCTGCGCCGCACCGAGGAGCGCTCGGTGGTGCTGCAGCTGGAGCGGCTGATGGACTACCCCATGGTGCGCAGCCGCGTGGAGCAAGGCCGGCTCTCCCTGCACGGCTGGCACTATGTGATCGAAGAGGGCGAAGTGCATGTGTTCGACGTGCAGCAAGGACGCTTCGTGCCGGCCTCCATGGCCGAGCACAGCGGCACCGGACCCTATCGCGACCTGCGGGATGCAGGGCAGGACACCGGCGCCTTGTTCAACGAGATCGACGATGCCTGGGCGCCAAGGCGCTGAAGTTCAACGTTAGCCTATTTGGGCGCATGCCGCCCTTATCGCTGGACCAGACCGGACGGCGCGCTGCTCTCAGCATGCGCGCTTCCGAGGTGCTTGCAGTTGGATACATCTTGCCCCTCTTCGGGGGATATCTTCGCTGCGCCCGAGCACGTGAAATCCCTCCCTGGCAAAAATCCCGGCCACACATGAAAGGCGCAGCGCGCCGGGCTGCTTTGGCCGATCCATTCCCACGCGGCTGGCGCTATTCGCCCGAACGATGGCGCGCTTGTCCTCCCGCTCGCCCATTTCCGCGTTAACTTCAGCCAGACCGCCTTGCTTGCTCAGGGCGGCTCTACATGCCGGCCTCATGCCTCATCACTGACGGCCGGCTCCCTTCGCTGCATCGATGCCGATGCAGTTCCACAGCACCAGGAGATCCCATGGTTCGCAAGACGGCTTCGCGCGGCGTCCTCGCTTTGATCGCAGGCATCATTCTTCACGGCGTCGCGCAGGCGGCTGACAACCCGGACATCGGCGGCATCCGCCTGGGCATGAGTGCCGACGAGGCGCTGAAGATCCTGGAGACTGCCAAGCAGAACAAGGTGTTCGTCCGCAACGCCAAGATGACGCTGAACCTGACGATAGACCGCATGAAGGGCAGCTTCGAGAACCATGCCTATGGTGGCCGCTACGACAATGGCGACACCATCATCGCCATCGGCATCTCGCCGCTGACCAACAAGGTGTGGTCCATCACTAAGTCGGAGCAGGTCAAAGACAGCCGGCCGACGCTGCAGGCGGTCAGCGAGGCTGCAGGCAAGTTCGGCCCCATCGACCCCAAGGCCATCAGGCCGCAGCAGTTCAAGCAGCACTGGATGTACGACAAGGCGGGCAGGGAGATCGAATGGGCCAACACCTACGACAAGCCCCAGAACGGAAACTGCTTCCAAGACCTGAAGGGCTACGGCGTCTCGCCTTTCCTCGTCGGCCTGCAGTATCCGCTGGCCCCAACCGCTGCCTGCTCAAGGGTCTACAGCATCACCGCCAACTCCCGCAAGCAGGACGGCCTGGTCGATGACTACGTGATCGCCGCCGTCGACATCGGCGCCTACCTGGACTGGTACAAGGTGCTGAGCAACGCCTCCGACAAGGCCCTGGAGGCCGAAGGCAAGCGCGCGGGCAAGCCCTCGCTCTGAGTCCCGCCGCCGACACCGTTCACTGCCACCGTGCCCCGGCGCCTGCCGGGGCGCATGCCCTGATGTCTGATGGAGCTTTCATGACGACTCCCCATTCACGTCCTTTCGCCGCCCGCATGGCCTGGCCGCTTCTCCTCTTGGCCCTGCTGTGCCTGGCCGCGGCCAGCCGGCCTGCCCACGCGGGCGTGTCCGAGGTGCGCAAGAACTTCGCACCCCATGTGAAGCAGTTCAGCCCGCAGGTCTGCACCGGCGCCATCGCTGAAACCCTGGTGCGAGGCCTCTATCGCTGCGAAGGCTCGCCGGGCGTGGGCCATGCCTACATCAATGAAGCGGCCACGCTGGTGATGCCGACCAACAGCCGGGACATCACCGACTTCGTCGAGACCGGCGCCGGCGGCAAGCCGGTGACGGAAGAGGAGCGCCGCGTCCTGGTCAGCGACATGATCAAGAACATCCGCTTCGACCGGCTCATCCACTTGAAGCAGGGCAATGGCGGCACGAAGGTGCTGCTGCTCTCGGCCTTCGACTGCCCCTTCTGCATCAAGCTGGAGCGCCTGCTTGCCGCGTCTGCCAATCGCATTGATGCAGACATCTACGTGCTGCCGTCCACCCTGGACAAGAGCAAGAACGCGAACCTGTCGACCGTCTCGAACATCTGGTGCGCCAGGGACAATGCCGCCGTCTGGCGCAGCACCCTGACCCGGGCGACGATGGGCTACTTCAACCTGCCGCCCGGCAGTTGCGATCTCACGGCCCAGTCGACCAGCGACGTCGAAACGCTGCTTGCCGCCCTCGGGCCCAGTTTCAAGCGTCGCGCCTACCCGCGCATGCTGCTGGGCAACGGGCAGGTCTACACCTCGGCGACCGAGCAGGCGGAGTTCGCCTCCCAGCTCGCTGAAGGCGCCAGCAACGCTTTCTGGCGCGAGCCCCTGCCGGAGAGCTATGTCAATTTCCGCATCGCCAACCGCAGTGCGGCGCCGGTGGCCGGCGGCGCCATGGACAACGGCAAGGCGCGCACCACGGTGAAGCTGGGCGATCTGTTCAAGCGCCTGACCGCCGGTGACGAGAGCAAGAAGACCGAGAAGCAGGAAGCGGCGGGCGCCGAAGGCAACTGAGGCCTGGCCGGCCCAGGCGCGGCCACCCGGCACCACGGCGTAGGGATGCCGTGCGCGGCGCAGCGGCCAGGCCCGGCGGCTCAGGGGCTGACCAGCTCCTCGGCGTTGGAGCGCAGCGGCGCCGAGCGCGGCATCAGCATGGTCATGCGCGAACCCTTGTCCGGCGTGGACTGCACCTCGATCTGCCCGCCCAGCACGTTGGTGACGATGTTGTGCACGATGTGCATGCCCAGGCCCGAACCGCCCTTGCCCAGCTTGGTGGTGAAGAAGGGGTCGAAGATCTTGCGCACGGTGGAGGCATCCATGCCGCGGCCGTCATCCTCCACGATCAGCTCCACCTGGTCGTGCTCGGCCGGCCGGCAGGCGACGCGAACCACACCGTGGTCGCGGCCCTCGAAGCCGTGGACCAGCGCGTTCATCAGCAGGTTGGTCAGCACCTGGCCGAGCGCGCCGGGGTAGCTGCTCATTTCCAGGTCCTGGCTCAGGTCGGTCTCGATCTTGAAGGGCGTGTGCTTGAAGCTGGGTTCGACCATCACCAGCACATCCTCGATCACCTGCGACAGCTCGAAGTTGCGGCGCGAGTCGGTGGTCTGGTCTATGGCCACCTGCTTGAAGTCGCGCACCAGGTCGGCGGCCTTCTGCACATTGCGCTGCAGGATGTCCTGACCGCGCCGTGTGTCCTTGACCAGTTCTTCCAGCTGGCTGCGGCGCATGGGGGTGTTGTCCGCGAGCATCTGGTCCAGCTTGGCCCAGCGGTCGCCCAGGGCCGAGACCACCGTCATCGCATTGCCCAGCGGCGTGTTGAGCTCGTGAGCCACGCCGGCCACCAGGCGGCCCAGAGACGCCAGCTTTTCCGACTCGACCAGCTCGCGCTGCGCGGTCTTGAGGTTGGCCAGGGCCAGGGTCAGCTCGTTGTTGGCCGAGGTCAGCTCGGCGGTGCGCTGGGCCACCTGGTCTTCCAGGGTGGAGGCATGGCCGCGCAGGTCTTCGAAGGCGCGCAGCAGGGCCTGCCGCATGCGCTCCATCGCGATGCCCACGCGGGCGATCTCGTCCTCCCCGCCCAGCTCCAGCGGCTGGTCCAGACGGCCGGCGGCCAGCTCTTCCGCGGCGCGGCTGAGCTTGGCCATGGGGTGCAGCACGCGGCGCTGCATCACGCCCAGGATCAGCACCAGGGACAGGGTCAGGATGCCCACCGAACGGGCCAGGGCACGCCAGGCCTCGTTCTGTTTGGCTTCCAGCAGCGGCGCGGCGCTCATGGCGACCGTCAGTTGCGCAATCTCGCGGCCGTCGCGGGTGACGGGGCGGGTGAGGGTGAGGGTCAGGTCCGGATCGGGGTCCGGGCGCTGCATCTGGATGAAGGGCTGGGCGTTGTTGGGCTCGATCACCAGCACGCGCACGAAGCGGGGGTCGCTGGTCTGTGCATCGATCATGGGCTGGGCCAGCTCGGCCGACACCTGCCAGATAGGCTCGGACAGCGAGAGCGCCAGCACTTCCACCGTGCGGTTCAGGTCCCGCCGCAGGTCTTCCATCGCGGTGTGCCGCGAGGCCTGCCAGTCATACAGCAGCACGAGGCTGGTGGGCGCGAGCAGGCCAACCCCCAGGGCGAGGATCACCGCATTGCGCAACGAGCTCTGGAACAGTCTCAAGGACGGTCTCTCCTCCTGCGTCCATCGTCACCGTCCACCGCGGGACGGTCTGCAGGACGGTGGCCGGATTATGTCGCCGATTTGCCGGGCGTGGCTCAAGCCGCGCGGCAGCTAAAAGGCCGGGGTGCGGAAGGCTTCTCGCGCTGCGACCCCCGGTGATGCCCGAAGAAGCCCGTCGGCCGGTGCCAGGTCTTGCGTGCCCGCCAAGCCCCCTGGGCCGGACGCACGACGGCGACAGGCGGGGCAGGGCGTCGCGGCCTTGATTGTGTACCTCGACCTGGTGGAAACCCTTGCCTCGCGCCGAAGGAAGGGCGCGGAAATGCGGGGAAACATGACACGTATCAAGGCGAGCCTTGCATGCAGGACCTACGCTGCGCCAGCCCGTGCCCCGGGAGCGCCCCGTTTGGTGGTGCAGGGGCGCCCAAGTCCAAAGCGAGACATCATGAGTTCAGCCCACATCGACGCCCACCTGATTCCGGCCCTGCAGTCCAGCGGCCTCAAACCTCTGCAGCTGGGCGGGCGCGAGCTGCTGCCCATCGTGCAGGGGGGCATGGGCGTGGGCGTGAGCGCTCAGAAGCTGGCCGGCGCCGTGGCGGCCATGGGCGGGGTGGGCACGCTCAGCTCGGTGGACCTGCGCCGGCACCATCCGGACCTGATGGAACGCACCGAAGGCATGAACGCCGGCGAGGAAGCCAAGCGCCAGATCAACGAGGCCAACCTGGAAGCCCTGGACCGCGAGATCGCCGGCGCCCGGGAGCGCTCGCAGGGCCGCGGCCTGGTGGCCCTGAACGTGATGCGCGCGGTCAGCGAGTACGCCGCCTCCGTCAAGCGAGCGCTGGAGGCGGGCATCGATGCTGTGGTGGTGGGCGCCGGCCTGCCGCTGGACCTGCCGGACCTGGCCCAGGATCACCCCAAGGCGCTGCTGATCCCCATCCTCAGCGATTCGCGCGGGGTGCAACTGATCGTCAAGAAGTGGGAGCGCAAGAAGCGCCTGCCGGACGCCATCGTCATCGAGCACCCCCGCCTGGCCGGCGGCCATCTGGGCGCCGCCCGCATCAGCGACCTGGACGACAAGCGCTTCGACTTCGACCGCGTGATCCCCGAGTGCCTGGATTTCTTCCGCAAGGCGGGCATCGAGCGCGAGATCCCGCTGATCGCTGCCGGCGGCATTCGCACCCATGCGGACATCCAGCGCCTGCAGAGCCTGGGCGCGGCGGCGGTGCAGCTGGGCACGCCCTTCGCGGTGACGCAGGAGGGCGATGCGTCGGACGAGTTCAAGCGCGTGCTGGCCGAGGCCCGCGACGAGGACATGGTCGAGTTCACCAGTGTCGCCGGGCTGCCGGCCCGCGCCGTGGGCACGCCCTGGCTCAAGGCCTACCTCAAGATCGAGCACAAGCTGCAGGCCGTGGCCCATGTGAAGAGCCGCTGCACCAAGGCCTTCGACTGCCTGGCGCAATGCGGCCTGCGCGACGGCCTGAAGGACTGGGGCCAGTTCTGCATCGACAACCAGCTGGCCGCCGCCCTGCGGGGCGACATCAAGAAGGGCCTGTTCTTCCGCGGCGCAGGCTCGCTGCCCTTTGGCGACCAGATCAAGAGCGTGCGCGAGCTGATGGAGCGGCTGCTGACCGGCACCACCCCGGCCGCGGTCCAGCCCGCGGCTTGAACTCGGCTTGAACTCAGCCAGGGCGCGGCGCGCCCAGGCCTCGCTTCGCGCCGGCCGGGCCGACGCTCGGCCAGACGCGAAGCCCCTGCTCGGGCGCAGCGGCGGGGGCCTTCCTAGAATGGCCCGATGCAGTCTTCAACGCCGCACGCGGCGCCCCCGCCGCGCCACTGGATCGGCCTGCTGATGGCCAGCCTGGGGGCCCTGGGCTTCTCGGGCAAGGCCATCATCGTCAAACTCGGCTACCGCCATGGGGCCGACGCCATCACCCTGCTGGGCCTGCGCATGCTGTTTGCGCTGCCCCTGTTTCTGGGCCTGGCCTGGTGGGCCGGGCGCGGCCGGGCAGCCCTGGCCCGGCGGGACTGGTGGGCGGTCCTTGGCCTGGGTTTCAGCGGCTACTACCTGGCCAGTTTCCTGGACTTCGCCGGTCTGGCCTACGTCAGCGCCGGCTTCGAGCGCCTCATTCTCTACCTCAACCCCACGCTGGTGCTGCTGCTGGGCTGGCTGCTGCTGGGCCGCCGCGTGAGCGGGCGGCAGATGGCGGCCCTGGGCCTCAGCTATGCCGGTGTGCTGTGGGTCTTCGCCCAGGAGCTGCATTGGCAGGGCGAGCACGCCTGGCTGGGCGCGCTGCTGGTGCTGGGCTCGGCCGTCAGCTATGCCCTGTACCTGCTCTACAGCGGGGAGGAGGTGCACCGCCTGGGCGCCATGCGCCTGACGGGCCTGGCAACGTCCGTGGCCTGCCTGCTCTGCGTAGGGCAGTACCTGCTGCTGCGCGGGCCGCAGGCCCTCGGCCAGGTGCCGCAGCCGGTGCTGCAACTGTCCCTGCTCAACGCGGTGCTGAGCACCTTTGCCCCGGTGCTGCTGGTGATGCTGGCCATCGAGCGCGTCGGCGCGGCGGTGGCGGCGCAGACCGGCATGCTGGGCCCCATGGCTACCATCGCGCTGGGCGCCTGCCTGTTGGACGAGCCGCTGACGACCGGCGTGCTGGGCGGGACGGTGCTGGTACTGGGCGGCATCCTGCTGCTGAATCGATGGAGGTGAAGTCATGGATCTGGGACTGACGGGCCGCTGGGCCCTGGTGTGTGCGTCGAGCAAGGGGCTGGGGCGCGGCTGCGCCGAGGCGCTGGCCGCCGAGGGCGTGAACCTGGTGCTCAACGCCCGGGGCGATGAAGCCCTGCAGGCCACCGCGGCGGCCCTGCGCCAGGCGCATCCGGCGCAGGAGATCCGCTGCGTGGCCGGCGACATCAGCCTGCCGGCGGTGCAGGCGGCGGCCTTGGCCGCGGCGCCGCAGGTCGACATCCTGGTCAACAACGCGGGCGGTCCGCCGCCGGGCGATTTCCGCGACTGGGAGCGCGAGCACTGGCTGGCCGCACTGGAGGCCAATATGCTTACGCCCATCGCGCTGATGAAGGCGGTGGTGGATGGCATGGCCGAGCGCGGTTTTGGGCGCATCGTCAACATCACGTCCGCGGCGGTCAAGGCACCCATCGACACGCTGGGCCTGTCCAACGGTGCCCGCTCGGGCCTGACCGGCTTCGTGGCAGGCCTGGCCCGCCAGCCGCGGCTGGCGGCCTCCAACGTGACCATCAACAATCTGCTGCCGGGCGCCTTCGACACCGAACGGCTGGGCAAGACCCTGGCCGCCAGCGCCGCGCGCAGCGGGCTGGATCTGCCGGAGGTGCGCAAGCAGCGGGCCAAGGCCATCCCGGCGCGGCGCTTCGGCACCGCGGCGGAGTTCGGCGCGCTGTGCGCCATGCTTTGCAGCGCGCAGGCTGGCTATCTGACCGGGCAGAACATCCTGCTGGACGGCGGTGCCTATCCCGGCACGTTCTGATGCAGCTTTGCGGGTTCCGCCCCACGGATAGGGGAGATCGTTACCGCCGGTAACGCCTTCACGATGGGCGCTTCGCCCAAGCCTGGACGGCTTGGCGACAATGCGGCGCCCATCGCATCACCGATGCGGGCACCATTTGTGGAGGTATGGGATTCCCATGAAATCGAAGATCGCCCTGGCCCTCACGGGCCTTCTGGCAGGCCTGCATCTGGCGCCTGCCTTCGCCGAAGAAACCAGCTCGCAGGTCGAGAAGTGCTCGCAGAAGCTGGGCGTCATGGCGGTGGTGGAGCCGCAGACCGGCTGGCATCACCTGTCCCAATACGGCCTGGGTTCGCCTTCGGCCCTGCTGCGCATGATGGTCCAGCAGTCGGGCTGCTTCGACGTGGTCGAGCGTGGCGTGGCCATGCAGAACCTGCAGCAGGAGCGCGCCCTGGCGCAGGGCGGTGATCTGCGGCAGGAGTCCAACGTCGGCAAGGGTCAGATGCAGGCCGCCGATTTCGTGATGACGCCCAATGTGCAGGTCGGCGCATCCACCACCGGCGGCATCGGCGGCGCGTTGCTGGGCCGCGTGGGCGGCGTCTTTGGCGCCATCGCCGGCAACCTCAAGTTCCGCGAGGCCTCGACCAGCCTGCTGATCGCCGACGTGCGCTCCAGCCTGCAGGTGGCTGCTGCCGAAGGCAAGGCCACCAAGACCGACTTCGGCATTGGCGGCTGGGGCTATGCCGGTGCGGTGGTGGGCCTGGGCGGCTACACCAGCACGCCTGAAGGCAAGATGGTGGCGGCCAGCTTCCTGGACAACTACAACACCATCGTCAAGACCATCCGCGACCAGCCCAGCCTGATTCGCACCAGCAGCGCCGCCGGTGACGCCAATGCCGCGGCCTCCACCAAGGCCGAGGCGCCGCAGCCCGCCGGCCAGACCCTGTGCCCCAAGATCGGCAACGTCAAGGCCTACGCCAGTGCTGCCAAGGACGCCAAGGTGGTCGCCTCCATCCCCAAGGGCGAGGAGCTGATTGCCTCGGGCGAGGTCAAGAACGGCTTCGTGTACGTGGATGCCGCCAATTTCAGCGGCTGGGTGCAGCGCACCCTGGTCGGGGCTTGCGGCGCGCCGCTGTCGGCCGCACCGCTGCCCGTCAACCCCACGCCGGCCGCCGGCGGCATCTTCGGCAGCTTTGCCGGCAACTTCGTCGGAGCCGAGCAGGGTACCTTCAGCGTGACCATCGCACCGACGATGAGCGGCAGCGGCACGGTCAGCGGCAGCGGCGTGTCCAGCCGCAGCGGTTCTTTCGGCATCAGCGGCTCGGTGCTGCCCAACGGGCAGCTGAACATGTCGGCCTCCGGTTCTGCCGGCACCGCCTATTACCACGGCGTGCTGGACCCCTCGACGGGCGCCATCAGCGGCACCTGGCGCTATGCCCAGCACGGGGCCGGCAACGGCACTTTTGCCGGCCAGCGCCAGTAAGCACGGATCGCCGCATTCCTCGGCCCCCATCCGGCGCGGATGCTCAGCGGCGCGAGGACACCACAATGCCCGCCGCAATCAGGGCGAACGCGGCTCCATGGAACCACTGGGGCCACTCGCCCAGGGCCGCCGCCGACATCAGCGCGGCAAACACCGGCGTGAGATTGCCGAAGAAGGCCGCCACGGCCGGCCCTGCCTGCGCCACACCCAGGCCCCAGCAGCGATAGGCCAGCAGCGAGGGGCCCAGCGCCACGTAGACCAGGGTCACGGCAAGACCTGACCCCCAGCGGACCGGCTGCGCGGACAGCAGCTGCTCCGCGCCGGCGGACAGCCCGGCGAATCCGAGCCCGAAGACCAGTTGCGCCATCAGCAGGGCGGCCCAGTCCCAGCTCGGCCGCTGCGTGCCCCGCATATGCGCCGGCGGACGGGCCAGCAGCCAGCTGTAGACCGCCCAGCTGAAGACGGCCAGCAGCATCAGCAGGTCGCCCTCCACGAAGTGCACCTGGCGCAGGGTCTGCAGCCGGCCCCGGCTCAGCACCAGGCCCACGCCCAGCAGCGACAGCAGCGCCCCCAGCACCTGGCGGCGGTCCGGACGCACCTGGAAAAAGAGGGCGCCCACGCCCAGCATCCACAGCGGCAGGCTGGCGGCGATCAGGGTCACGTTCAAGGGCGTGGAGCTGTGCAGGGCCTGGTACTGCAGCGCGTTGTAGCAGCCCATGCCCAGGAAGCCGGTCAGCGCGAAGTAGCGCCAGCGTTGGCGCAGTGCGGCGCGGTCGGCCCACAGGGGGCGCGCCATGGGCGCCAGCACCAGGAAGGCCAGCAGCCAGCGCAGGAAGTTCAGGGTCAGAGGCGGGATGGAGTCGGCCGCCCAGCGCCCCACCACCGCATTGCCCGCCCACAGCAGCGGAGGCAGGGTCAGCAGCAGGGCGAGCTTGGGACTGAGCTTCATGCAGGAGCAAGGGCGGTGGGGAAATGGCCGGGTCGGCGCGCGCGGGGGGCAAAGGCTGGCACGATAGCGGACACAGCTTGTCGCCGCGCTGACGGCATTGCACATCCAGGCAGCGCGGCATTCTTTATAGGCTCAAGCCAGGAGAAGCAGATGTCCCAGGAACAGGTCGTGCGCATCGCCCAGCCGGGTGGCGTGGAAGTGATGAGGCTGGAGGACGTGGCGCTGGGGGCGCCCGGCCCAGGTGAGGTCCGCATACGCCAGGCCTTCTGCGGGCTCAACTACATCGACATCTACCATCGCAGCGGGGTCTATCCCCTGCCCATGCCCTCCGGCTTGGGCATGGAGGCCTCGGGCGTGGTGGAGGCCGTGGGGGAGGGCGTCAGCCACCTTGCCGAAGGGGACCGCGTGGCCTACGCCAGCCAGCCCGTGGGCGCCTATGCCACGGCGCGGGTGATGCCGGCCCGCTGCGTCGTTCGCCTGCCCGAGTCCATCAGCCTGGAGACCGGCGCTGCCATGATGCTCAAGGGCCTGACCGTGCAGTACCTGCTGCGCAAGACGCTGCCCCAGGGCGGCCTGCACCCCGGCGACACCGTGCTGTTCCATGCCGCGGCCGGAGGCGTGGGGCTGATCGCCTGCCAGTGGGCGCGCCACCTGGGCTTGACGCTGATCGGCACCGCCGGCAGCGATGAAAAGTGCGAACTGGCCCGCCAGCACGGGGCGGCGCATGCCATCAACTACCGGCGCGAGAACTTCGCGGAGCGGGTCAGGGAGCTCACCGAGGGGCGCGGCGTGAAGGTGGTCTATGACTCGGTCGGCGCCGACACCTGGGCCGGCTCCATCGCCTGCCTCAGCACCTTCGGCCTGATGGTCAGCTTCGGCAATGCCTCGGGTGTGGTGCCGCCCATCAGCCTGAGCAGCCTGTCGGCTGCCTCGCTGTATGTGACACGGCCCGTCCTTTTCGCTCACCTGGCCACGCGCGAAAGCACCCAGACCATGGCCGAGGACTTGTTCCAAGTGGTGGGCAGCGGCGCGGTACGCATTCCCATCGGGCAGCGCTACGCCTTGGCCGACGTCCAGCAGGCGCACCGCGAGCTCGAGGCGCGCACGACCACCGGTTCAGGTCTGCTGGTGCTCTGAGGCCGAAACACAGGGCGGCTCTGCCGCCTCGGGGGGCGGCACCGGCAGGTGGATGTCGAAGCTGAAGCAGGAGCCGGTGCCCGGCTGGCTCTCGACCTGCACTTGCCCGCCCATCAGCTCCACCAGACGCTGCACGATGGTCAGCCCCAGCCCGGTGCCGCCATAGCGCCGGGTGATGCTGCCGTCTGCCTGCGTGAAGGGGGCGAAGATATGGCGGATCTGCTCGACCGTCATGCCGATGCCCGTGTCGTGCACGGAGAAGCGCAGCCGCGCGCCGGGTGCGGCCGGGGCCGGGGGGCGGCGGTCATCTTCGGGCAGCAGCATGACCTCCAGCCGCACCTCGCCGCGTTCGGTGAACTTCAGGGCATTGCCCACCAGGTTGACCAGCACCTGACGCAGGCGCAGGGCGTCGCCCACCACCCGCGCGGGGACGCAGGGCTGCAGCAGCGCATGCAGGCGTATGCCCTTGTCGTGGGCCTGCAGCAGCAAGGGGTGCAGGGACTCCTTCAGGCAGTCGTGCAGGGCGAAGGGCCGGCTTTCGATCTGCACGCGGCCGGCCTCGATCTTGGCCAGGTCCAGCAGGTCGTTGATGATGACCAGCAGCCCCTTGGCCGAGCTGTGGGCCATCTCGATGAAGCGGCGCTGGCGCTCGTCCAGCTGGGTTTGCAGCACGAGCTCGGTCAGCCCCAGCACGCCGTTCATGGGCGTGCGGATCTCGTGACTCATGTTCGCGAGGAAGGCGCTCTTGGCCTGGCTCGCGGCCTCGGCGGCCAGACGGGCCGACTCCAGCGCGGCCTGGGTGGCCTTGAGGTCGGCGATGTCGCGCGCGTTGAGCTGCATCACCAGCTCGCCGGTGACCGGGTCGCGCATGGGGCGGGCATCCAGGCTGTGCCAGCGCCGGCCGGTCTGGGTGTTGAGTTCCAGGTCGGCCGCAAAGGTCTGCCCGCGCTGGACCTGGATCATGATGCGCCGGCCCACCTCGGGGTCGGGGAAAAGGCTGCTGAACTCGTTCTGGCCTTTGTCCCGCGGCAGGCCGGCAAAGCACATGGCGGCGGCCGGGTTGCGCATCAGGAAGCTGCCGTCGCGCAGCGAGATCATGGCGATGCGCACCGAGGTGTGCTGCAGCGCCTCCACGCCGCGCAGCATGGACTTGTCTGCGGCGCTGGAGAGCGAATCGGCGGCGAACAGCATCACCTGGCGTCCGTCGGGCGCGCGCATGCCGCGGGAGACCAGCATCACGGTCACCGGCTGTCCCTTGGGGTAGAGCGTCCACTGCTCGCGCACGATCTTGCCCCGCGCGTGCTCGGCAGCGGTGACGGCCAGCCGGGCGCGCACGGCCTCGGAGCTGTCCGCATGGTCGCGAGCCAGGAATTCCTCGGCGCTTTCGGCGTGCCAGAAGCTCAGGGCTGCAGCGTTGGCCCAGAGGTTGCGCTGGCGCTGCTGGTCGTATACCCACATGGGCACATTGAGCCAGTCGTAATGCGTCAGGCAGGCGAAGTCGAGCATGTCAGGCGAAACGGGCGAAGGTAGGGCAGCATGAGTCTGCATCAGACGACGCAAGGCTGTGCTGCATTGTGGCTTGCGCGCAGCCTCGCATACCCGGCAAGTTTGGCGCTTGCGCGTGGGTCAGGAGTCTGCTACCGCGGCCCGGTACGCATGCCAGCTCGCATGACCGAGCACCGGGCCTACCACCAGCAGGCCCAGGAAGCCGGGCAGCAGCGCGAGCCCCACCAGCAGCACGATCAGCGCGCCCCACCACAACATCACCCCGGTCTGGGTCAGGACCAGGCGCAGGCTGGTCAGGCCGGCGGTCACGGCGTCGACCTGCTGGTCCAGCATCATGGGGATGGAGATCACGCTGACGGCGTAGATCAGCCCGGCGAAGAGGGCGCCGACGGTCAGGTAGGTGACGATGAAGCCCAGGTTCTCAGGCTCCAGCAGCTTGTTGAGCGATCCCGCGAAGTCCGGCATGCCCTCGAAGCTGACGGCAAAGATCACCAGCGAGGCCCGGCCCCACAGCATCTCCAGGATCAGCAGCACACCGCCGAAGATGGCCATCTGGCCCATATGGCTGTCCCAGGCGGTGAGCGAATCGCCCAGGTCGGGCTGCTCGCCGCGTTCCAGCCGCATCGAGACCTGGTACAGCCCCATGCACAGGAAAGGGCCCATCAGCAGGAAGCCTGCGGAGAGCGCCAGGGTGTAGGCCGGCGCGTACTGGTAGACCTTGAGCAGCCCCCAGCCCATGAGCACGAAGCAAGTGCCGTAGAACAGCCCGATGCCGGGATGCCGGCTGAAATCTCGCCAACCCAGGCGCAGCCAGTGCAGGGGCTGGCTCCAGCGCAGCGTGTTCAGCTGAAGGTGAAAGGCCGAGACCGGGCTGCCCTCCGGGGGCGCATCGGCTTGACCGGGATCAGGCGAGGGCGCGGCCGGGCGTGCGTCGGGCGGCGGTTCCTGCGCCAGGGGTGGGCTCATGCTTGTCTCCTTCCTGCGCCAAGGCTAGAGGGAGGGGGTGGGGCGCGTCAGCGGGCCTTTCCCTAGGACCGGCACCTGATCTGGATCAACTCAGCCCTTGCGCACGCGGCGCAGCTCGTCCAGGATCAGCAGGCAGGCGCCGATGGTGATGGCGCTGTCCGCCACATTGAAGGCCGGGAAGGTCCAGGCGTTCTGGTAGTGGATGGAGATGAAGTCCACGACATAGCCGTGCAGCAGCCGGTCGATGACGTTGCCGATGGCACCGCCCAGGATCAGCGACAGCGCCGTGGCGAAGAGGGTCTGGTGCCCGTGCTTGCGCAGCAGCCACAGGATGAAGCCGGTGGCTGCCGCGCCCAGGGCCACGAAGAACCAGCGCTGCCAGCCGCCGGCCCAGGCCAGGAAGCTGAAGGCGGCGCCCGTGTTGTGCCAGCGGACGATATTGAAGAAGGAGGTCACGGGGCGGCTGTCGCCGAGCTGGAAACTCCCCAGGATCAGCACCTTGGTGAACTGGTCGGCCAGGATCACCAGCAGGGCGATCGCCAGCCACTGGATCAGGCGCGGGGAAGCGGTATTGGTAGCCATGGGCAGGTGCAGTACGAAGCAGGGCGCTACTGTAGCCGCTCCGGAGGCCGCGGGGCGGCGGCGCGCACCCTCCAGCACCTCCTGGTTTTGTTTTGACATTTGTCAGTGCCCGGGGCGGGGACTAGAGTGCATGTATGGGCCTGTTGCTGCCGCCGGGCGCCCGGGCTCAGTGGCGTGCCGTCTGCCAGCGCCGTTGGCCGGTGAGCCCGAAGAGGAGTTCAACATGCGCAAGAGGATCTACTGGATGTTGCCGGACCTGGACAGCGCCCGGCGCTGCATGAATGACCTGCTGCTGGCCCGCATTGGCGCGTCCCAGATCCATTTCATGGGCAAGGAAGGGGCGGACATGAGCGGGCTGCAGGTGGCCAGCGTGCTGCAGACCTCGGATCTCATCGAAGCGGCGGAAACGGGGCTGCTGGTGGGGGCGGGGCTGGGCGCTGCGGCGGGCGTGGTGGCGGCCTACAGCCTGGAGTCCAGCGTGCCGGCAGGCCTGGTGACCGCACTGGCCGCCCTGGGCGCGGTGCTGGGCACCTGGTTCTCCAGCATGATCGGCAGCTCCATCCCGAGCCGGCGGCTGAAGCGCTTCGAGGGGGCGCTGGCGTCGGGCCAGTATCTGCTGATGGTGGATGTGCCGCGCGGCCGGGTGGGCGAGGTCGAGGCCTTGCTCGCCGCGTCGCATCCCGAGGCCCGCTTCCAGGGGCATGAGCCCAATGTGCCGGTCTTCCCCTGAGGGCCCAGACAGCTGAAAGGGCTGCGGGGCGCATGCGACGCCCGCGCACCCAGAAAAAACGCCCCGGCAGGCCGGGGCGTTTGCTTTCCTCTCGCAGGCGCATGACCTGCGATCCGGCCAGCGATCCGGCCAGCGGTCTGGCCTGGGGCAGACCCGGGTCAGGCGATGTGCCGGATCTCGCCGCTGCCATGCAGATTGCTGTGGCAGCGTCCGCAAAGTCCGGCGTGCTCTGCCACCGCGCCGACATCTTCGCGGTAGTGCCAGCAGCGCTCGCACTTGGCGTGCGCGGTGGGCGTGACGGTGACGCTCAGCTCGGCCGCCGCCTCGACGCGGGCCGCCGAGGTGATCAGCACGAACTTGAGGTCATCGCCCAGGGACTGCAGCAGGGTCAGGTCTTGCTCGGCGGCGCCGATCACCAGCTCGGCCTGCAGCGAGGCGCCCACCAGGCCCTGGCTGCGCACGTCCTCGATGGCCTTGTTGGCCAGCTCGCGGATCTCACGCACGCGGCTCCACTTGGTCAGCAGCGCGGCGTCCGGGGCCTCGAAGGTCCAGAAGGTCTCGGTGAAGATGGTCTGGCCGCCGTTGAAGACTTGCCACGCTTCCTCGGCCGTGAAGCTCAGGAAGGGCGCCATCCAGCGCAGCATGGCATTCGAGATGTGCCACAGCGCGGTCTGGGCCGAGCGGCGGGCAATGCTCTTCGGGGCGGTGGTGTAGAGGCGGTCCTTGAGCACGTCCAGGTAGAAGCCGCCCAGATCCTCCGAGCAGTAGACCTGCAGCTTGGCCACCACGGGGTGGAACTCGTAACGCTCGAAATGCGCGAGCACCTCGGCCTGGAACTCCGCCGCGCGGGCCAGCGCGTAGCGGTCCACCTCCAGCAGCTGGTCCAGCGGCAGGGCTTCGGTCGCGGCGTCGAAGTCCGAGACGTTGGCCAGCAGGAAGCGCAGGGTGTTGCGGATGCGGCGGTAGCTGTCCACCACGCGGGCCAGGATCTTGTCGTCCAGGCCCAGGTCGCCGGAGTAGTCGGTGGCGGCGGTCCACAGGCGCAGGATCTCGGCGCCCATCTTGTCGGACACGGCCTGCGGCGCGACCACATTGCCGACCGACTTGCTCATCTTGCGGCCCTGGCCGTCCACCACGAAGCCGTGGGTCAGCAGACCCTTGTACGGCGCGCGGCCGTACAGCGCGGAGGCGATCAGCAGCGAGCTGTGGAACCAGCCGCGGTGCTGGTCATGGCCTTCCAGATACAGGTCGGCTTCGGGGCCCTCGGCGTGCGCGGCGCCGGCATGGCTGCCCTTGAGCACGTGCTGGAAGGTGGAGCCGGAGTCGAACCACACATCCAGGATGTCCTGGCCCTTGGTGTAGACCTCGGCCTCGGCGCCCAGCCACTCTGCCGGGTCCAGCTTGGCCCAGGCCTCGATGCCGCCCTGCTCCACGAGCAGCGCGGCACGCTCGATGAACTCCAGGGTGCGCGGATGCGCCTCGCCCGTGTCCTTGTGCAGGAAGATGGGCAAGGGAACGCCCCAGCTGCGCTGGCGCGAAATGCACCAGTCGGGCCGGTTGGCGATCATGTCGCGCAGCCTGGCCCGGCCGTTCTCGGGGTAGAAGCTGGTCGCGTCGATGGCGGCGAGCGCGGTCTGGCGCAGGGTCTGGGCCGGGGCTTCGCTGGCAAAGAGGCCGGTGCCCTCGTCCATGCGAACGAACCACTGCGCCGCGGCGCGGTAGATCACCGGGCTCTTGTGGCGCCAGCAGTGCGGGTAGCTGTGGGTGATCTTGGACTGGGCCATCAGGCGGCCGGCCTGGGCCAGCGCCTCGGTGATGACGGGGTTGGCCTTCCAGATGTGCTGGCCGCCGAACAGCGGCAGGGCGGCCTCGTAGGCGCCATTGCCCTGCACCGGGTTCTTGATGTCGGTGAAGGTCATGCCGTGCGAGACGCAGCTCTGGAAGTCGTCCAGGCCGTAGGCGGGCGCGGAATGCACGACGCCGGTGCCGTCTTCCGCCGTGGCGTAGTCAGCCAGATAGACGGGGCTCTCGCGGTCGAAGCCCGGGTCCACATGGGCCAGCGGGTGCTTGAACTTCAGCAGCTCCAGCTTGCGGCCCGGGGTGACGGCCAGGATCTGGCCTTCCAGCTGCCAGCGCGCCAGGCATTTCTCCACCAGGGCCTCGGCCACCACGAAGCAGCCCCGCTCGGTCTTGACCAGGGCGTAGGGCAGCTCGGGGTTGAGGTTCAGGGCCTGGTTGGCAGGGATGGTCCAGGGCGTGGTGGTCCAGATCACCGTGAAGGCGTCCTGGTCCAGTGCGGGCAGGCCGAAGGCGGCGGCCAGCTTGGCCGGCTCGGCGCACAGGAAGGCGACGTCCACCGCGGGGGACTGCTTGTCGGCGTACTCGATCTCGAACTCGGCCAGCGAGGAGCCGCAGTCGAAGCACCAGTAGACGGGCTTCAGGCCGCGGTAGACGAAGCCGCGCTCGAACAGGCGCTTGAGCACGCGGATCTCACCGGCCTCGTTGGCGTAGTCCATGGTGCGGTAGGGCTTGTCCCATTCGCCGAGGATGCCCAGGCGTTTGAAGTCGGCGCGCTGGCCGTCGATCTGCTCGGCGGCGTAGGCGCGGCTCTTGGCCTGCACCTCGTCACGCGGCAGGCCGCGGCCATGGGTCTTCTCGATCTGGTTCTCGATGGGCAGACCATGGCAGTCCCAGCCCGGGATGTAGGCCGCGTCGAAGCCGGCCAACTGGCGGGCCTTGACGATCATGTCCTTGAGGATCTTGTTGGCCGCATGGCCGATGTGGATCTGGCCGTTGGCGTAGGGCGGGCCGTCGTGCAGGACGAACTTGGGCGCGCCGCAGCGGGCGTCGCGCAGCTTCTTGTAGATGCCTTGCTCTTCCCAGTTCTTGACCCAGCCCGGCTCGCGCTTGGGCAGGTCGCCGCGCATGGGGAAGGGGGTGTCGGGCAGGTTCAGCGTGGAGCGGTAGTCGGGGGCGGCAGGCTTGGTGGTGTCGGTCATGGCAGCAGTCGGGCGGGGCCACTGGCGCGGGGCCAGTTGGCGGGCAGGGGAGCGCCGGGGCACGGCGCAGGGGCGTCAGGGCGGCGATCCCTGAGGGCGGGCCCCGTCAAATTCGATCGCGGGTGGTCTGGCGGCGCACCGAGGCGTGGGTGGCCAGGAAGGCGTGCGCCTGCTCGACATCGCGGGCGATGGCCTGGGTCAGGGCGTCCAGCCCGTCGAAGCGGGCTTCGTCACGCAGTTTGTGCAGCAGTTCCACGCGCACGAGTTTACCGTAGGCCCCGTTGGCGCCCAGCTCGGCCGGCCAGTCCAGGCAGTGGACCTCCAGCAGCACGCGCCCCGCGTCCTCCACCGTGGGGCGCACGCCCAGGCTGGCGACGCCATCCACGGGCTGCGCGCCCAGCCCATGGACGCGCACGGCGAAGATGCCCATGGCAGCGGGCCTCGCATGCGAGAAGCGCAGGTTCAGGGTGCGAAAGCCGTCCCCGGCGCCCGCGCGCGACTCGCCCAGCCGGCGCCCCAGCTTCTGGCCGTGGATCACATGGCCGGAGATCGCGTAGGGCCGACCCAGGAGGCGCTCGGCATCCTCCATGCGCCCCTCGGCGAGTGCCTCGCGCACGGCCGAGCTGCTGACGCGCAGGCCGTGCACCTCGTAGCTCATCATGCGAGCCACGTCGAAGCCCTGGCGCTGGCCGGCGGCGTCCAGGGTGGCGTAGTCGCCCTGGCGCTTGGCGCCGAAGCGGAAGTCGTCGCCCACCAGCACGTAGCGGGCGCCCAGACCGTCCACCAGCACCTGCTGGATGAAGTCCTGGGCGGGCAGGGAGGCCAGCTTCTCGTCGAAGCGCAGCACCACCAGTTGGTCAATCCCGCACCGCTCCAGCTCCTGCAGCTTGTCGCGCAAGGTGGCGATGCGCGCCGGTGCCAGTTCCGGCTTGCCCAGCTTGCGGGCGAAGAAGTCCCGGGGATGGGGCTCGAAGCTCAGCACGCAGGACGGCAGCCCGCGGTGCTGGGCCTCCGAGCGCAGCAGAGCCAGCATGGCCTGGTGGCCGCGATGGACGCCGTCGAAGTTGCCGATGGTGAGGGCACAGGCCGGGGCGATGCCCGGGTGATGGAAGCCGCGGAATACCTGCATGGGCGGCATTATCCGTGTCCGCCGGCGGATTGAACGGGGCGCTTCTGGAGGCGCTTCTCAGGCCGGCGTGGCATCCGCCGCAGACTGGGTCGCCCCAGCCGCCACGGGGCTGGCCCGACCGGTGTGCAAGACCACCAGGTCCAGCAGTTGCTGCATGTCGAAGGGCTTGAGCAGGAAGCCGTCCATGCCGGCCGCCTCGCACTGCTCGCGATCCAGCTGCGAGGTGCTGGCCGTCAGGGCGACGATGGGGGTGCGCGGACGCGCCATCCGCTGCTCCTCGGCCCGCCAGGCGGCGGTGGCTTCGAAGCCGTTGAGCTCGGGCATCAGACAGTCCATCAGCACCAGGTCGTAACTGCCCCGGCGCATCAGTTCCAAGGCCTGGCGGCCGTTCTCCGCCTGGTCGACCTCGACGCCGCAATGGGCCAGCATGGAGGCGGCCACCAGCAGATTGACGGGGCTGTCGTCGACCAGCAGCACCCGACCCTGCAGGGCGGGGAGCTGGGAGTCGCGGAGTTCGAGGGACGGCGCGGACGGCACTTCGCAGGCCTGCAGCGGGAGGGTCAGCTCGAACATGGAGCCCAGGCCGCGGCGCGAGCTGGCGCGCAGCTCGCCGCCCATGGCATGGGCCAGCTCGCGCGAAATGGTGAGGCCCAGTCCGGTGCCGTCGCGACGCTGCTGCAGCTTGCCGCCGACCTGCTCGAAGGGCGCGAAGATGCGCTCCAACTGGTCGGCCTCGATGCCGTCGCCGGTGTCGCGCACGGCAAAGCGCAGCAGGGGCCCGCTGCGCATGTCCTGCACGATGGCGACGCCGACGTCCACCGAACCCAGCTCGGTGAACTTGATCGCATTGCCGACCAGGTTGTGCAGCACCTGCTTGATGCGCGAGGCATCGGCCAGCACGTGGCTGGGCAGGCCTTCGGCGAGGCGGACGTTGAGCTGCAGCCCCTTGTCGCGAGCCGGCGCGCTGAGCAGCCGGCAGACCTCGTCGACCGCCTCGGCCAGGTTCATGGGGGCGGGCTCGATGACCAACTTGCCCGATTCGATGCGGGCCAGATCCAGGATGTCGTTGACCAGGTTGAGCAGATGCCGGCCCGAGCTGTGGATGACGCTCAGCTGCTCGCGCTGGCCTTCGTCCAAATCGGAGCGCTCCAGCAACTGGGTCATGCCGAGGATGCCGTTGAGCGGCGTGCGGATCTCATGGCTCATCACCGCGACGAAGCGGCTCTTGCTGGTGCTGGACCGCTGGGCGGACTGCAGGGCCAACTGGCGCTCGTCGGCCAGCTTGGCATGCTCGAAGCGCAGGCGCAGCAGCTCCAGGCGGCGGGCCTGGACGCGGCGCGACTCGGTCCACGTGACGTAGAGAAAGATCAGCAGCCCTGCCACAGAGATCCAGCCTTCGCGGCTGTCCCGCTGGGCGCTGTAGGCCAGCACGGGGGCGAAGGCGATGCCCGAGAAGAGGGCGTTGGCGCGGAACTCGGCGCCCATGGAGAACAGGGACACGGCGCCCAGCCCCACCATGGAGGCCAACACCAGCCCGTCAAGACCTGGCACCTCCGGCGTGTGGAAGAACCAGCCCATGGCGCCCCAGCTCAGGGCGTCCAGGGCCAGCAGCGCGAAGTAGCGCTGGCGCCAGGCGCGCAGGCTGCCCAGGTCCGGCTGGGCCTGGCGATAGCTGAAGACGTCCAGGGCGCGCAGCAGGGCCACGCACAGCCGGACGGACAGCCAGCCCAGCAGCAGGGTCGCCGGCAGGTGCTCCCACAGCAGCAGCACCGGACAAAGGCTGAAGGCGGCGCCAATCATGTTGGGCCGCAGGCTCAGCTCATACAGCGAGTTCAGACGTTCGCGCTCGATTTGCGCGGCAATGTCCTGATCCAAGGACGAGATCCCTCTAGGCGCCCCGGGCTCGGGCCGCGGGGCATTGGTCACAGGTGTCGAAGCGCCGGGCGGCAGTGCATGGCTGCAGCCTCGGCACGGGCAGCGTGTTGTAGCCGCACTGGCCGGCAGGCCGGCTAGGAGGAACCCTTGGAATGGGGGTTTTCCAAGCTCGGCCGATCACCGGATCAGTGAAGGATCTCACGCCCCATCGGCGGTGCCGAGAATGCAGGCCGGCCCCGGGAGCCAGCACCACTGGCCTTCGGGCAGTTCGGCCGGCAGGCGCAGTGCGCCGAACTGTGGCCGGTGCAAACGCTCCACGCGGTTGCTGACGGCGGCCAGCATGCGCTTGACTTGGTGGTACTTGCCCTCGGCCAGGGTCAGGCGCACGCCATGCGTTCCCATGGCTTCGGCGGCCAGGGCCTTCACGAGCTGGGGCTCCTGGTGGGCCTTGAGCTCGTGCTCGTGCAACTCCACGCCGGCCAGCAGGCGCTGGAGCTGGGCCTCGTCCACCGGGTGCTTGCACTGCGCTTCGTAGACCTTGGGCACATGGTGCTTGGGGCTGGTGAGCTTGTGAATCAGGCTGCCGTCATCGGTCAGGAGCAGCAGCCCGGTGGTGTCCTCGTCCAGCCGCCCCACGGGCTGCACGCCGCGCTCGCGCAGGGGCGCAGGCAGCAGGCTCATCACGCTGGGATGGTGGCGTGGCTTCTGCGAGCATTCATAGCCGGCGGGCTTGTGCAGCAGGATCAGGGCCTTCTCGTGGTAGGGCCAGGTCTTGCCTGCGACCTCGAACTGAAGGCCCTGGGGATCGAAATCGGCATCCGGGTCGTCAACGACCTCGCCGTGAACCTTGACCTCGCCGTGGTGGATCAGGCCGGCGCAGAGGCGGCGGCTGCCGAAGCCCTGCGAAAAAAGAATCTGGGACAAACGCATCCCGGCATTATCCAAGCTCGCTGGCGGCAGGGATGCCGGGCAGGCCGCTGGCCGAGCGCACAGCGTCCAGCACGGCCGCGGCCAGGGCCTCGGCGGCCATCACCCCGAGCAGGCCCACGTCGGCCGGCCCGGTGCGGCCGGTGGCGAGGCTGAAGACGATGTCGCCATCGCTGGGCTGATGGACCGGGTTGATGCTGCGCGCCAGGCCGTCATGCGCCATCTGGGCCAGTTTGGTGGCCTGGGCCTTGTCCAGCGTCGCGTCGGTGGCCACCACGGCCAGCGTGGTCGCCCCGCCCGCAATGGGGCGGATGGGCACCTCGCCCGCCAGCAGGGCCCGGACCGTGCCGCGCGGCCGGCCGTCGGGACCGCGGGCCCCCGCCAGCAGGCGCCCGTCAGCGGGGTCGATGACATCGCCCACGGCGTTGACGACGGCCAGGGCGCTGAGCGTGGTCGGGCCCACCCGCAGCGATGCCATGCCCAGGCCGCCCTTCATGCTCCACTGCGGGCCCAGCAGCTTGCCCACCGTGGCACCGGCGCCAGCGCCGACGGAGCCACGGCCCGCGGTCGTGCTGGCGGCCTCGCAGGCGGCATGGCCCGAGGCGGCGTCGGGCGTGAGCGTGGCGTCGCCCAGCCAGAGGTCGAAGAGCACGGCGGCCGGCACGATGGGCACGCAGGCCGGGCCCACGCGCAGGCCATGGCCTCGCTCGCGCAGCCAGCGCATGACGCCGCTGGCGGCATCCAGGCCAAAGGCGCTGCCGCCGCTGAGCAGCAGGGCATGGACCTGCTGCACGGTGTTCTCGGGGCGCAACAGGTCGGTCTCGCGGCTGCCGGGCGCCGCGCCGCGCACATCGACGCCGGCGACGACGCCCTGCGGGCACAGGATGACGCTGCAGCCGGTGGGGCGGCGGGTGTCGGTCCAGTGGCCCAGGCTCAGGCCGGCGACGTCGCAGAGGTGCCCTTGCCGCGCCGGACGCATGGTCTTCAAGGCTGGGGCTTGAGGGGCTTGAGAGTCCCGCAGTCGGCCCCCAGCCAGCGGCCTTCGCCGCTCATGCTCATGGACCTGCCCTGGCGCTGGACGCTGAGCTTGCTGCTGTAGTGCTCCGGGCTGTCGAAAGTGAATTCGCCATCGCCTTCGGAGGCGGGCTCGGTGCAGACGAAGTGGCTGCGCACGGTATTGCCGCTGCGCGACACCTGCTGCTTGCAGCGGCCCTTGTCGTCCACCGGCAGCTCGTGCCGCGCGGCCTGTTCCTTGCTGATGCAGGTCTTGATCGTGATCTCGCCGGCCGGGCCCATGTTCATCTGCACACCGTGCGAGTTCATCATCTGCTCCATCATCTGGCGCTTGTCCGGCGGCATGTTGGCCATGGCCTGGCGGGCCTGGTCCATCTTGGCCTGCTGCGCGGGGTCCAGCTGTGGCTTCTGGGTCATCTCCCACAGCCCGGGCTTCATGCCCTGCGCAAGAGAACCAAGGGGCAGCGCCAGCAGCGTGCCCAGGAGAGCGGCCTTCCAGGCGGTACTGGCCTGGGGGAGGGGGTGGCGGGTCTGCTTCATCGCAACTCCTCGCGAGGTGTCGGGGCAGGATTGCGTGGCAGTGTAGCCCGCCGCTTCGCCTAGGCGAAGACCCCGGCCTGCTCGCTCATGCGCGCACTGACTTCGCCCAGGTGGTACAGCCCATCGCCCCACTGCATCTCCATCACGGTGAGGCGCTTGAAGTAATGGCTGGAGACGTATTCGTCGGTCACACCGATGCCGCCGTGCAACTGGGTGCACTGCTGGCCGACGAAGCGCATGGACTGGCTCAGCTGCAGCTTGGCCTGGGAGACGGCGCGGCGACGCTGTGCCGGCGCCTCGCCGAGCTTGAGCGTGGCGTAGTAGCTCATGGAGCGAGCCAGCTCCAGCTGCATCTTGATGTCCGCCATGCGGTGGCGCAGAGCCTGGAAGCTGGCGATGGCGACACCGAACTGCTGGCGCGTGTTGAGGTAGTCGGCCGTGATTCGCACCAGGACATCCATGGCACCGACGGCTTCGGCGGCCTGGGCGGCGATGGCGGTGTCGGCTGCCAGCTCGAGGAGGGCGTGCGCCGCGTCAAGCGCTGCGATGCGCTGGCCGGGGCAGTCCTGCAGCGTCAGCTCGGCGGCTGCCGAACCATCGTGGAGCAGGTAGCCGCGGATGTGCAAGCCATCAGCGCCGGCCTCGACCAGGTAGAGCGCGGGCCCCCGCTCGTCAATGGCCGGGACGATGAAGGCCTGCGCCTTGGCACCGGCACTCACCAGGCTCTTGACGCCATTGAGCCGCCCCTGGCGGGCTTGCGTCCGGCCCATGCCCAGCTGGTAGCGCATGCCGCGCTCCTGGTGGGCCAGGACCACCAGCGCCTCCCCGGCGACGATGCGGGGCAGCCAGGCCGCCTGCAGCGCCGGGGGCGCCTGCGACAGCAGCAAGGGAGCGAGCAGGGCACCCTGGGCAAAAGGCTCCAGCACCAGGCCGCGCCCAAGCTCTTCCATCACGACCATGGCCTCGACGGCACCCAGGCCCAGGCCGCCGTGGTCCTCGGCCACCTGCAGACCCATCAGGCCCAGGCCGGCCAGCCCTTCCCAGGCGGCTTTGGAAAAGCCACCTTCACGGACGATGCACCGGCGCCGTTCGAAGCCGTAGTCCTTCTCGACAAAGCGCTGCACGGCGTCGCGCAGGGCCAGCTGGTCTTCGCTGAAATCAAAATCCATGGACGTCTCCTGCGCGTCGCCTCAGCCCAGCAGGGTCTGCGCGACGATATTGCGTTGCACCTCGTTGGACCCGCCGTAGATGGTGGTCTTGCGATGGTTGAGGTAATGGCTGGTCAGCGAGGCGCAGTGTGCCGCGCCGCCCGGCCAGCGGCCGCCCAGGGCCTGGTCGCCCTGCCAGCCGGCCTCCATGGCCTCGTGGATGAAGGGGGTGGAGAAGGGGCCGCCGGCCAGCATCATCAGCTCCGTGTAGCGCTGCTGGATCTCGCTGCCGCGGATCTTGAGCAGGCCGGCCACGTCCAGCGACTGCCGCCCCGAGCTTTCGGCCGACAGCACGCGCAGCACCATCATCTCCAGCGCAACGATGTCCACTTCCAGCAGCGCGATCTGGTCCCGGAAACGGCTGTCCTCGTAGACGCCCTCGGCGATGGCAATGCGCTTGAGCCGCTCCAGCTCCCGCTTGGCACGGTTGACGTCAGCGATGTTGGTGCGCTCATGCGCCAGCAGGTACTTGGCGTAGGTCCAGCCCTTGTTCTCCTCGCCGACGAGGTTCTCCGCGGGCACGCGCACGTCATCGAAGAAGACCTCGTTCACCTCATGCTCGCCGTCCAGCATGAGGATGGGCCGCACGGTCACGCCGGGCGACTTCATGTCGATCAGCAGGAAGGAAATGCCGGCTTGGGGCTTGGCCTGGGTGTCGGTGCGCACCAGGCAGAAGATCCAGTCGCCGTACTGGCCCAGAGTGGTCCAGGTCTTCTGGCCATTGACCAGGTAGTGATCGCCCCGGCGCTCGGCGCGGGTCTTGACCGAGGCGAGGTCGGAGCCTGAGCCGGGCTCGCTGTAGCCCTGGCTCCACCAGACGTCGCCGCTCATGATCCCGGGCAGAAAGCGCTGTTGCTGCTCCGGGCTGCCGAAGGCCATGATCACCGGCGCCACCATCACCGGACCGAAGGGCACGACCCGCGGCGCGCCGGCCAGCGCGCACTCCTCTTCGAAGAGATGGCGCTGGATGGCATCCCAGCCCGGACCGCCGAAGCGCTTGGGCCAGGACCAGCCCAGCCACCCCTGTCTGCCCAAGATGCGCGCCCAGCGCTGCAGGTCTTCCTTGTGCAGGCGCTGGGCCTGATGCACCTTGTCGCTGATGTCCCTGGGCAGGTGCTGCGCCACCCAGGAGCGAATCTCCGCGCGGAAGGCTTCCTGCTCGGCGGTGAAGGCCAGTTGCATGCGTGTGTCTCCTTGCGCCGCCCTGCGCGGGCGCGTCTTGCCGGTCTTGCCGGCTTTCTAGCACGGACGTTCTATTGTTCCTGTCGGATGGGGGACAGGGCAGCGGCGCTGGTCGAGACGCCTGGCGCCGGTGAGAATCCGCGGCATGAGCACGACATCTGCCATGCTGGCCATCCACGGTGGGGCCGGCACGATTCTTCGCCAAACCACCACACCCGAGACGGAACAGGCCTATCTGGCCGCCTTGATGGACATCCTGCACGCCGGAGAGGGTCTGCTGCGCCGCGGTGCATCGGCGCTGGATGCGGTGGAGGAATGCGTGCGCCTGCTGGAGGAGGACGAACGCTTCAACGCCGGCCGGGGTGCGGTCTATACCGCCGCGGCCACGCATGAGCTGGATGCCAGCGTGATGGAAGGCCATACCCGGCGTGCCGGTGCCGTGGCAGGGCTGCGGACCACGCGCAACCCGGTGCGCGCCGCGCGTGCCGTGATGGAGTCCAGCGGCCATGTGATGCTGATCGGTCCTTCCGCGGACGCCTTCGCGGCGGCGCAGGGCCTGGAGCAGGTGGCGCCGGACTGGTTCGGTACTCCAGCGCGCCTGGCGCAGCTGCGCCGGGTCCAGGGAGAGGGGCGCCAGGCCATGCTGGACCACGACGGCGCACATCGCCTGCAGGTCACGCCGGTCGGCGCGCCCTTGGATGAACGCCACAAGTTCGGCACCGTCGGCGCGGTTGCGCTGGATCTGCAGGGGCGGTTGGCGGCGGCCACCTCGACCGGCGGCATGACCAACAAGAAGCCGGGGCGGGTCGGTGATTCACCCATCTTGGGCGCAGGCTGCTATGCCGACGATACCGTGGCGGTGTCCTGCACCGGCGCAGGCGAGGCCTTCATGCGCAGCCTGGCGGCGCATGAGGTGTCGGCGCAGATGCGCTACCTGGGCCGGAGCCTGTCGCAGGCCTGCGAGGACGTCGTCGGCGCGCACCTGCCGGCCGTGGGCGGGGAAGGGGGGCTCATCGCAGTCTCCCGCCAGGGCGAGCTGTGCCTGCCCTTCAACACCGAGGGCATGTATCGCGGGTGGGTTCGGCTGGGCGAAGCCGCGCAGGCTCGCATTTTCCGCTGATGCCGGTGGCGGCAGCCCGAGGCTGGCGGCCCGGGAAGCGAACGCTGGGCAAAGAAAAAGCAGCCCTCGGGCTGCTTTCGGCTTGGGCGGGCGCCGCCTGCGCTTATTGCTTGCGGCGGCGCACGTAGGTCACTGCACCAAAGGCAGCGAAGGCCAGCGCGATGGAGCCGGGCTCGGGCACGCTGCTGGGCCTGTCCGAAACCGTCAGGAAGGCTTGCGAAGACGGGCTGGCGGTGCTCTTGTAGACGGTGTAGTTGTACGCCGACTTGCTCAGGCCCAGCGAGGTGGTCCAGAAGGACTCGCTGGCGTTGTTCAGGGCGTCCAGGTACTTTTCTGCCTGCGTGCGCACCAGCTCGTAGCTGGTGTTGGTGAAGTAGGCGCCACCGCTCTTGGTCGGGTCCGCGACGCCACTGCCGGCGTCACCCAGCAGCTCCCACAGCACGTACTGGAAAGCAGCCGACTTGGTGTTGCTGGTCATGCTGTCCTTGTAGGCGTAGCTGTACAGCTCGACCAGGTTGTTGTAGAGGTTGACGGTGCCGGACTGGTACTCGTAGTTGTCGACCGTGGCGTAGGAGCCGCTGGTGAACAGGGTCTTGTAGGCGGATGCGGCACCGTTGCCGCCGGTGGCCGTGCCGCCAGCGTTGAGCGTGACGCCCATGAAGGAATCCAGCGTGCTGGTGCTGTAGGAACTGGCGAGCTTGCTGGAGGTCAGCGGGTCGACGCAGTAGACCCAGAACTGCTGGCCTGCGGTGGAGTCGCCGACCAGCGTGGCACCCATGCTTTGACCATTCTTGGTGTAGGCGCCGATCTGGATGTCGGCCTGGGTGTAGCGGTTGGTACCGGTGTTCGACAAGGTCGTGTTGTAGGCCAGGGCCGAGCCCATGCCCAGCACCGCAAGCCCGAGGCAGGCGCCCAGTTTGGCAAAGGTCGTGGTCATTGCTGCAGTGCTCATGGTGTTGTCGCTTTGTTGTTTGCTGGCGCAATTCGCCCAAACTTGGCCGCGAGGCTACCAGCGAAAGCGTTTCCTATCATCCCGTGAACAAGGGGCTGGCGCTGCCGGTGGCGGGCTCGATGTATTGGTTTGTTACGTTAGCAAGTATGGGGCCATATTCTGTAAGTCTTTGATTTTACAGATCTCTGATGTCCGGTCGGGTATGCGCCGACGCGGCTATGTAAGGTGGGCCGACAAGCGCAGGCCGTGCAATGCATCACAGCCCCAGCTCCGCCTTCAGGGCCTTGAATTCGGCGCTGTCCAGAAAACGCCCGGGCATGCTCATGGCTGCCCGCAGCTCCTCGCGGGCGTCCGGCTTGCGTCCTGACTTGGACAAGGCGTAGGCCAGGTGGAAGCGAAGCTGGCCCTGGTTGGGGTCGCGCAGGCGAGCGTCGCGCAAGAGGCGCAGGCCGGCTTCGATCTCGCCGCGCAGCACATGGATCCAACCCTGGGCGTCC
Organism: Burkholderiaceae bacterium; assembly: GCA_041905785.1. GTDB lineage: Bacteria > Pseudomonadota > Gammaproteobacteria > Burkholderiales > Burkholderiaceae_C > Roseateles_B. The sequence goes on along the minus strand of JAYRKJ010000018.1, from coordinate 35,846 downwards.
AGCGTTTCCGGGCTTTCCGGTGCCAGCTTGCGGGCCCGCTCGGCCATGGCCAGGGCGCCGGCATCCCCCAGTCGCTGCAGCAGCAGGGCGTAGGTTGCGATGGCCGACACATCCTGCGGGTCCCGGGCAATCAGGGTCGAGAAGCTGCGCTTGGCGGCCTCGCCCTTGCCCAGTTCGGCCTGTGCCTCGGCCAGCACGCGCAGCAAGCCCAGGTCCTGGGGCGCTTTCTGCGACCAGGCTTCGAGGGTGGCCAGCCCCTTTTGCGGCTCCCCGCCGCTGGTTTGTGCCTGCGCCAGCAGCAAGGCGTTGGCGGAGGTGGGCTCCTGGTCCAGCACCTGCTGATAACGCTTGGCGGCCTCGGCAAACTGGCCGCGCGAATAGGCCAGATGGCCGGCCGTCAGCAGCGCCGGCGTGGCACTGGGATGTTTGCTCAGCAGGGTTTTGAGCAGTGCATCAGTTCGGGCGTTGTCCTTGCGACGGTTGGCGACTTCGATGCCCAGCACCAGCACATTCAAGGCGTCTGCCCCGCTTTGCTGGGCCTTCTGGAGGTTGTAGCTTGCGCCATCCACGTTGCCGATGGACAGCTGCTGGCGGCCCACCACCACCTGGGCTTCGGCGTCGTAGCCGGCAATGCGGGTGGCCTCCTGGAACAGCGCTTTTGCGTTGCCGAGGTCGCCCTGCATGGCGTAGCTGCGACCCAGGGTCAGGGCGACTTCCAGATTGCCCTGGTACTTGCCGTTGAGCGCGCGGCCGACCTGAATGGCCTGATCCAGCTTGCGCTGGCTGGTGTAGAGCTCCATCAGCGTCAGGCCGGGGCGCGGGTCGTTGCGCGACAGGTTGGACGCCTTCTGCAGGGCTTCGACGGCTTCGTTGAAGCGCCGGGCGCGGAACTCCAGGATGCCGAGCTGGTAGAGCAGCTGCGGGTCGTCGGCTTCCTTCTTGAGCAGGCCATCCAGGCGCTGCCGCGCGGCGTCGAAGCGCTTTTCCTCAATGTCCAGCCAGCCGAGGTTGATCAATGCGGGCTTGAATCCCGGGCTCAGGGCCAGGGCCTGCTGGAAGGCGGCACGGGCGCCGCCCTTGTCGCCCAGGCGCCCCTTGATGTTGCCCACGTAGTTGATGAGCATGGGGTTTTGCGGATCCCCCTTGAGCATGTTCTCCACCAGCTGCAGCGCACGCGTGCCCTTGCCCATGCTGGCGTAGGCGGTGACCAGCTGCACGGCTGCGCGCATGTCGCCAGGGTTCACGGCCAGCACCTTTTCCAGGTTGCTGACGCCGGCCTCGCCCTGGCCCGTGGACAGCTGGCTCAGCGCCAGCTCGCGGACGGTGTCCGGCGTAGGCTGCAGGGCAGCGGCCTTGTCGAAAGCCTCGGCCGCCTGGTCGTAGCGCTTGCGGGCCAGGTGGATGCTGCCCTGCAAATAGAGCACCTGCGGGTCGTTGGGGCGGCTGCGCTGCAGATTGCCGACGATCTGCTGCGCCAGGGCCGGGTCGCGCTGCTCCAGCGCGATGCTGGCGGCCATCAGCTGGCCGGCGTAGTGGTTGGCGTTCAGGGCCAGCAGGTTCTTCAGGTGCTCGCGGGCCTTCTCGTTGTCGCCCAGGGCCTTGTAGGCCATGGCGCCGGCGAAATTGAGGCTTTCGTCGCTGTTGATCACGCCGGCGGGCTGCAGGCCCAGCAGTTCCGTGGTCTCGACGTAGGCGTCGCGAGCCTTGGCGGCATTGCCCTTGCGCGATTCGATGACGCCCCGCAGATAGGAGGCCCGCGCGTCGGCGAGGTGGGCCTGCTCCAGGGCGGCCAGATCCTGCTCGGCCTCCTTGGCCTGGCCGGTCGCGAGCAGCAGGCCGGCGCGTGCCACCCGCGCGTCGACGTTCTGGGGCTGCTGCTGCAGTGCCTTGCCGAAGGACGTCAGCGCACCCCCGTTGTCCTTGAGTTTTTGCTGCACGGTGCCCAGGGCGTACCAGGCCGCGCTGTTGGCGGGCTGGAGCTCCAGCGCCTTGCTGATCTGGCTGCGGGCCTTGTCCAGATCTCCCTGGCGCGCCAGCATGGTCGCTTCGGCCAGCAGGGGCAGTGGAGAACGCGGCGCCAGGGCACGTGCATCGGCAAAGGCCTTGCCGGCGGCGTCCTTCTGGCCCAGGGTGGCGTACGCCGTGCCGCGCAGGGTGAGGATCTCGGCCTGGCTGCCCAGCGGGGCGCCGTTGATGTTGACGCGGTCCAGCAGCTTCCTGTATTCGCCCAAGGCGATGTAGAGCTGCCCCAGGTCCACCATCACCTCGCTGCGTGCCACGCCCTGCTTGAGCGCCTCGTCGAAGGCGGCTTCTGCCGAGGGCAGGTCTCCTTTTTGCAGCAGGGTGCGGGCCAGCAGCAGATGGGCCGACAGCATGTGCGGATCCGCCTGCAGCGAATTGCGCAACTGAATCAAAGCGCCGTCGATGTCTTTCTTCTCCAGGCGCTGCTGGGCGTCGTCGTAGAACTTGCTGGCCGCGTCGCCGGCGCCCTGGGCCTGGAGGCAGGCGCCGAGCAGCAAGGGCAGGAGCAGGCGGGAGGGCAGTCGGTTCATGGGCGGTCCAGTGCGAGTGCGCGGCGCGTGGCCGGCGATGAAAAGGGACCGCCGCAGCGGTCCCGACAGACGAGGCCGAGCCGGGCTCAGTCCCGGAAGTTGTCGTAGCTCAGCGGCAGGTCGGCCATGTCCTTCTTCAACTGGGCGATGGCCAGCTGCAGGTCGTCACGGTTCTTGCCGGTGATGCGGACGATATCGCCCTGGATGGAGCTTTGCACCTTGAGCTTGCTGGCCTTGATCGCGTTGCTGATCTTCTTGGCGTTCTCGGCGTCGATGCCGGAGCGGATCTTGTAGACCTGGCGGACCTTGTCGCCGCCGAGCTTCTCGATCTTGTCCTTCTTTTCCAGGAAGCTGATCACCACGCCCTGCTTGGTCAGCTTGCCGTACAGCACGGCTTCGATCTGCTCCAGCTGGAAATCGCTGTCGCCCACCGCGTGGATTTCTTTCTCCTTGGCCTTGAGTTCGACCGAGGCACTGGTGCCCTTGAAGTCGAAGCGGGTGTCAATTTCCTTCTTGCTGTTGTCCACGCCATGGCCGATCTTGACCATGTCGGGTTCCAGCTTGGTGTCAAAGCTAGGCATCTCTTGAAGAATTCTTGAGGGAAGGGCCCACGCCGGAAGCGGCGGGGGAATCTGGGAAAATTCTGCCATGCAACAAGAGACGCCGAACACCCGGGACGAGGGTTTGCGCCCCAATCAGCCCAATTTGGCCGTGATGGTCGAGCTGGGCGTGAACCTGCGCCCCTACAACAGCTTCGGCCTGCCCGCGACGGCGCAGCGCCTGGTGCGCATCCGTCAGGAGAGCGATCTGCGCCGAGTGATCGACCACCCCGAACTGGGGCGCATGCCCAAGTTCGTGCTGGGCGGCGGCAGCAATATCGTGCTCACCCGCGACATCGAGGCCCTGGTGCTGAAGATGGAGATTCTGGGCAAGCGTGTCGTGCAGGAGCGCGACGATGCCTGGATCCTGGAGGTCGGTGCCGGCGAGACCTGGCACGAGGTGGTGCGATGGAGCCTGGAACAAGGCTGTCCGGGCCTGGAGAACCTTGCCCTAATTCCGGGCACGGCTGGTGCGGCGCCGGTGCAGAACATCGGTGCCTACGGTGTGGAGATCAAGGACCGCATCGAGGCGGTGGAGGCCATCGACCTGGTGACGGGCCGCACGGTGCGCCTGCCGGCCAGCGTGCTGGCCTTCGGCTATCGGGACAGCGTTTTCAAGCAGGCGGGCTTTGGTGGCCTGGCCGGCAAGAGCGTGATCACCCGCGTGCTGCTGCGCTGCCCCAAGCCCTGGGTGCCGCAGCTGAGCTATCTGGACCTCGAACGCAAGCGGGCGGAGACCGGCATCACCGCGCCATCGGCCCGGCAGGTCTTTGACTGGGTTTGCGCCATCCGCCGCGCCAAGCTGCCTGATCCGGGCCAGATCGGCAACGCGGGCAGCTTCTTCAAGAACCCGGTGGTCAGCGCTGAGCAGTGCCGCGACATCATCGGCCGCGACCCCGGCATCGTCCATTACCCGATGCCCGACGGCAGCGTGAAGCTGGCCGCGGGCTGGCTGATCGACGCCTGTGGCTGGAAGGGCAAGAGCGTGGGCGGCGCTGCGGTCTACGAGCGCCAGGCCCTGGTGCTGGTCAATCGCGGCGAGGCGCGCGGGGCCGAGGTGGTGACGCTGGCTCGCGCCATCCAGGAGAGCGTCTACGGCCGCTTCGGGATTCGCCTGGAGCCCGAGCCCGTCATCGTCTGACCCGAGGCGTGGTGGCGCAGCGGCTCAGGGCTTGATCAGCGGCTGGGCGCACAGGTCCCGACAGCGCCCGATGGCCTCGCGTATGCGCTTGGCGATGCCCTGCAGGACGTCGACAGGGCGCTCGGCACCCGCGGCGGCCTCCAGCTCGGCCGCAGGCTGGCTCAGCAGGCGCAGGCCCAGGTTGGCGGCGGCGCCCTTGAGCTCGTGGGCCAGCTCGCGCAGCTGCGTGTGATGGGGGCCGGTCAGGCCCTCCTCCAGGCGGCGTTCGATTTCCGGCAGGCCGGCGATGAAGCGCTCATAGAGCTGCGCAACCGCCGGGCCGCTGAGGTGGTGGCCCAGTTCGGCAATGACCTGCGCGTCCAGCTCCTCTTCCCCGGGGGGCGCCGACGGCCACCGGCGCGCATGGCGGGCGCCCCCTATGCTCGCGGGGGGCGCGTCGACCTGCTCCCAGGGCTGGCGGTTGAGCACCACCGTGAGCTCCTGGATGCTCATGGGCTTGGCCAGGAACTCGTCCATGCCGGCTTGCTGGGCCGCGCGGCGGGTGTGCTCGAAGGCATCGGCAGACAGGGCGACGATACGGGTCTGTCCCTTGGGTGCCGCCATGGCGCGGATCTGCCGCGTGGCCTCCAGGCCATCCATGACGGGCGTGTGAAGGTCCATGAGCACGACGTCGAAGTCCTCCATGCGCAGTCGCTCGACGGCCTGCGCCCCGTTGTCGCAGAACACTGCCTTATGGCCCAGCCGTTCGAGCACCGCTTCCAGGAACTGCCGGTTGGTGGCGTTGTCCTCGGAGACCAGCACGCGCAGCTGGCGCAGGGCGGCCAAGGGCAGGGCTTCCGGCTTGACCAACTGGGCAGTGCCAAGGCCGGGCTGGCATTCGTTGAGCTTGAGCTCGACGGTGAAGACCGAGCCCTGGCCCAGCGCCGACTGGACCTGGATGTCGCCGCCCATGGCGCGCGCCAGGGTGCGGGAGATCTCCAGCCCAAGCCCCGTGCCGCCGAAACGGCGCGAGCTGCTGGTGTCGCCGCGGCTGAAGCGTTGAAAGAGCAGGGCCTGGGTGGCCGAATCCATGCCGATGCCGGTGTCCCGGATCTCGAAGCGCAGCAGGTCGGCGCCGAGGGCGTCGGCCTGGCGACTCACCAGCATGCTGACGCGGCCGTGCTCGGTGAACTTGATCGCGTTGCCGAGCAGGTTCAGCAGGATCTGGCGCAGTCGCGTCGGATCGGCCATCACCCAGCGCGGCACGTCGGGCAGCAGCTGCAGGTCCAGGGCCAGGTCCTTGGCGTGGGCCTGGGGCCAGCAGAGGTCCTCCAGCTCCCGCAGCAGGGCGGGCAGCTCCGTGGGCTCGGGGTGGATGTCCACGCCGCCTGCTTCCATCCTGGACACGTCGAGGATGTCGTTGAGCACCGCCAGCAGGTGGCGTGCGGAGTCCGTGGCGGCCTGCAGCTGCTGGCGCTGGCGGGTGTCCAGCTTGCTGTCCTGCAGCAGCGCCAGCATGCCCAGCAGGCCGTGCATGGGCGTGCGCAGCTCATGGCTCATATTCGCCAGGAACACGCTTTGGGCCCGGCTGCCCGCTTCAGCCTGTTCCTGGGCCTGCGCCAGGCGTCGGGCCTGCGCACCCTGTTCGCGGGCATGAGCGCGAAGCCGGCTGAACTGACGCAGCACCAGGACCGAGAGCAGCAGCACCAGCCCCACCTCGAAAGCGTTGAGCCACAGGCCGGTGCGGTTGTGGTCGCGCACAACGCCGTGGCGCTCTGAGACTTGGGCCGCGACGAAGTGCGAGGCCGTCAGCGACAGTTCCCGAATGGGGTCGGCCAGCGCTTCCAGCCGGTCCAGCACTTCGCGCAGCTGCTGAGGGCGCTCGGCCACCAGCCGGGCATTCAGCGGCAGGGCGTCGGCCCAGCGGATGAAGGCCCGGGTGCGCTCCAGGGTGAGCTGGTAGTCGGGATGCTCGCGCAGGATCAGCGTGGCATGCTCGCTCTCGATCAGGCTCAGGCGGCTGACGAAGATTTCGTAGCGCTGCACGAGCTGGTCGGGGTCGACGTCCGGGCTGCCGCTCAGCACCTGCTGCAGCGCCAGCCGCAGCCGCAGGGACTCGGCCTCGAACTGGAACAGGCTCCAGACCAGGTAGTCGTCCTGGTAGCGCTCGGTGGCGTCCAGCAACTGGAATTGGCGCATCTGCAGCCAGGCCATGCCGCCCAGTGCCAGCAGGAGCGCCAGCACCATGGCCACAGGCAGGTTGAGCCAGTAGCGGACCTTGTGCTTTTTGGGCTCCATGCCGTCAGCGGATCTCCAGGGCCTTGAGCTGCCAGGCGCAGCGGCTGTAGTAGATGCTGGAGCGCAGGCGCTGGTCCGCGTCGAAGGGGTAGATGATGAACAGCGGGCCCTTGTCCCGGACCGGCATGGGCTGGTCGTCCATCAGGCGCGCCAGGAGCACCTCATGCCGAAGCACGTCCTCCATGGGGATGCTCACGTGGTAGTCGTTCAGCGCGGAGGCCTGGATGCTGCTGCCGCGCGCGCCGGCCAGCGCCAGCACGTCGCGCAGCAGCGGACCGGTGAACTTGCGCGGCTGCGGATACCAGGGCGTCTGTACGGTGAAGCTGTGCTGCGGCAGGGCGGCCAGCATGTCCATGTCGAAGGCGACGCGGCCGTCCTGGTTGGCCTTCAGGGCCGAGCCGCTGATGGTCAGCACCACGCGGCCCTTGGGGCTTTCGAGCGCCCAGGCGGGCTGCCCGGCCGCCAGGCCCAGCACACCCGAGGCCAGCGGCGCAAGCAGCACCGCCAGGCTCATGCGGCGGCCCGGCAGCATGGCGGCGCGGTGCAGCCCCGGCATGCTCAGCCTTCGTTCTTCAGCTGGGGCAGGGCCACACCCGAGCCGGGGGCCAGCAGGCCGGCCTGGCTGTAGGTCATCAGCTTGTCGCGGGTGTCGATGATGTCCAGGTTGCGCATGGTCAGCTGGCCAATGCGGTCGGCCGGCGAGAAGGGTGCATCCTCGACCTTTTCCATCGACAGGCGCTCGGGCTTGTAGGTCAGGTTGGGGCTCAGGGTGTCCAGCAGCGAGTAGTCATTGCCGCGGCGCAGCTCCAGCGCCACCTCGCCGGTCACGGCACGCGCCACCCAGCGCTGCGCCGCTTCGCGCAGCATGATGGCCTGCGGGTCAAACCAGCGGCCCTGGTAGAGCAGGCGGCCCAGCTTCATGCCGTTGATGCGGTACTGCTCGATGGTGTCCTCGTTGTGGATGCCGGTCACCAGACGCTCGTAGGCGATGTGCAGCAGCGCCATGCCGGGGGCTTCGTAGATGCCGCGGCTCTTGGCCTCGATGATGCGGTTCTCGATCTGGTCGCTCATGCCCAGGCCGTGCCGCCCGCCGATGCGGTTGGCCTCCAGCATCAGGGCGACGGGGTCGCTGAACTCCTGGCCATTGAGCGCGACGGGCATGCCTTCCTCGAAGCGCACCGTCACGGTCTCGGCCTTGATCTCGACGTCCTCGCGCCAGAAGGCCACGCCCATGATGGGATTGACGATCTTGACGCCGGAGTTCAGATGCTCCAGGTCCTTGGCCTCGTGGGTGGCGCCCAGCAGGTTGGAATCGGTGGAGTAGGCCTTCTCGGCCGACATCTTGTAGGCGAAGCCGGCCTTCTGCATGAAGGCGGACATCTCGGCGCGGCCGCCCAGCTCGTCGATGAAGGTCTGGTCCAGCCAGGGCTTGTAGATCTTCAGCGAGGGGTTGGTCAGCAGGCCGTAGCGGTAGAAGCGCTCGATGTCATTGCCTTTGAAGGTGGAGCCGTCGCCCCAGATGTTGACGTCGTCTTCCTTCATCGCGGCGACCAGCATGGTGCCGGTCACGGCGCGCCCGATGGGCGTGGTGTTGAAGTAGGTCAGGCCGCCGGTGTGGATGTGGAAGGCGGCGCTCTGCAGCGCGGCAATGCCTTCGTGGACCAGCTGCGCCCGGCAGTCGATCAGGCGGGCCTGCTCTGCGCCGTAGAGCATGGCCTTGCGCGGGATCTCGTCGTAGTCCGGCTCGTCGGGCTGGCCGAGGTTGGCGGTGTAGGCGTAGGGGATCGCACCCTTCTGGCGCATCCAGTGCAGCGCGGCGCTGGTGTCGAGGCCGCCGGAGAACGCGATGCCGACTTTTTGGCCGGCGGGGATCTGCTGAAGAATCGTGGACATGGGTGCTTCTGGATGGGGCGTGCGCGGATGCTGCGCTCCCGGCGCACGTTCGGGAGCCTCTGGAGCTTGCTCGGAAGCCGTTTATTCTCTGCGAAATCGAGAGCGAATTCCGGCGCCCGGGCGAGCACTCGCTTGGCGCTTGGCAGATGCAGCGTTCGCGTGCCGGTCAGCGTTCGTCGCCGTGGCGACCAGACGGGGCGCGCAAGAGCCCCCGGCGCCGGCGCAATCCCCAGGACAGTCGACCCTCGCCGCACCTCGGCGGGCCTTGGCGAGCGGGCAGCACCGAGCCCACCCCGCCGTTTCACGACCCGCGTGACTGCCGGCGCAGGAAGCTGGCCACGTAGCTGCAGGCGGGGATGACCCGCAGCCCTTGTTCGGCGGCCCATTGCAGGCCGGCGCTCACCAGCTGCGCAGCCAGGCCCTGGCCCCTGAGGGCTGGCGGCACGCCGGTGTGGGTGAACACCACGGCGTCGCCCTGGCGCCGGTAGTCCAGCACGCAGCGCCGGCCCGGCTCGGGTTCGAGCCAGAACTGCTGCGTCTGCGTGTCATGCCGGACTTCCATGGTGTGGCTTTCAGCGCCCTCAGCGTCCCAGCTGCTGCCAGAGGTAGCTGTACTCCAGGGCTTGCAGGGTGGCGCGCTGCTCGTTGTCGGCCGCGCCGCCATGGCCGCCCTCGGTGTTCTCGTAATAGTAGACCTCGTGTCCCAGCTCGCTCATGCGGGCCACCATCTTGCGGGCGTGGCCGGGATGGACCCGGTCATCGCGCGTCGAGGTGGTGAAGAAGACCTTGGGGTAGGTCTTGTCCTTGCTGAGCTTGTGATAGGGGCTGTACTGACGGATGAAGTCCCAGTCCTGCGCGTCGTCCGGGTTGCCGTACTCGGCCATCCACGAGGCGCCGGCCAGCAGCTTGTGGAAGCGGCGCATGTCCAGCAGCGGCACCTGGCAGACCACGGCATTGAAGAGGTCGGGCCGCTGGGTGAAGGTGGCGCCCATGAGCAGGCCGCCATTGCTCCCGCCCATGATGCCCAGGTGGCGGGGCGAGGTGATGCGGGCCTTGATCAGGTCCTCGGCCACGGCGATGAAATCCTCGTAGCTGCGCTGCTTGTTGGCCTTGACGGCCGCCTGGTGCCAGGCCGGCCCGAACTCTCCGCCGCCGCGGATATTGGCCAGCACGTAAACGCCCCCGCGTGCCAGCCAGGCACGGCCGCGGCCACCGGAGTAGCCCGGCTGCAGCGAGACCTCGAATCCGCCGTAGCCATAGAGCAGCGTGGGGTTGCTGGCGTCGGCCTGGGCGCCCTTGGGCCAGATCACGAAGTAGGGCACGCGGGTGCCGTCCTTGCTTGTGGCGAAGCGCTGCTCGGCGCGCAGACCCTGGGCATCGAACTGGGCCTGGCGGGACTTCAGCACCTGCCGCTCGTCGCTGCCGGTGCGGGCCAGGAAGAGGGTGTCGGGCGTCAGGAAATCGGTGTAGTAGAGGAAGTAGCGCTCGGCCAGCTCGTCTTTCTTGAGCTCGCTGTCGTACAGCGCGCCCAGGTGCAGGGTACCAGGGAAGGGCGCCTTGACCTCGCGATGCTGGGGCGCCTGGGGTTTGCTGAAGTCCCACTCTTCCAGCTTGCTGGCGACCTGGTCGATCACCGACAGCAGCACGCGACTGCGCGTCAGGCTGTAGCTTTCCAGCGAGCGGGTGGCCGTGGGCTGGAAGAGCACGCGGAACTTGCGCTCGCCTCGCTGATAGGCCCGGGCGTCGGTGATCAGCAGCGAGCCGCTCTTGTAGCTCGTGCCGGCCACCGTCCAGTCATTGCGGGGCTTGAGCAGCAGCCAGGGGCCCCAGAAGCCTTCCTGCACGTCATCGGGGATGTCCAGCTTCACCAGTTTGCCGCCCTGCAGCAGGAAGCGGCTGCTGTTGTAGAAGTCCAGCGCACGCTGGAAGATCACGCGCTGGTGCCCCGGCGTGCGGTCCACCGCCACGCCGGCGGCCACATCCTTGGCCTCGCCTTCGAAAACGGTCCTGGCCGCGGAGAGCGGTGTGCCGCGCTTCCATTGCTTGATGACGCGCGGATAGCCCGAATCGGTCAGGCTGCCGGCGCCGAAGTCCGTGCCCACGAACAGGGTGTTCTCGTCCAGCCAGGCCAGCTGGCTCTTGGCCTCGGGCAATTCGAAGCCGCCCTTGATGAACTGTTTGCTGACGGTATCGAACTCGCGGCTGACCTGTGCGTCGGAGCCTCCGCGCGAGAGATTGACCATGCAGCGGCGGTAGCTGGGGCCCAGGCACTGCGCGCCGTGGAAGACCCAGCTTTCCTTCTCCGCCGCGCCCAGGGCGTCGAGGTCCAGCACCGCTTCCCAGGCCGGCTCGGCCTTCTGGAATTCGGCCAGCGTGGTTCGGCGCCACAGGCCGCGCTTGTGCTGCTCGTCCTGCCAGAGGTTGTAAAGCCAGCCGCCCATGCGGCTGACGGCGGGAATGCGGTCGCGGGCGTTGAGCACGCCCAGCAGATCCTGGCGAATGGGCTCGAACTCGGGGCGCGCCTTGAGTACCTTGAAGCTGGCCTCGTTGCGCTCCCTGACCCACGCGAGCTGCTTCTCGCCCAGCACCTCCTCCAGCCACTGATGCGGATCGGCGGGCTCGGGGGCGCTTGCAGCCTCGGCGGCCTGCAGGCCGGCCGGCAGCAAGGCCGCGGCCAGGCCCAGCATCGCTCCCAGGGTGTTCAGTTGACGGCGCTTCAGGCGCAGCAGTTCCATCGTTCTCATCGCTTCTCCGGCAGGTGTGTCTCAGCCGCCCTCCTGGCAGCCGGGCCGGAGTCTAGCGTTCAGGCCCCGGCGTGCTTAAGGGCACGGGGGTGAATCTCCAATTGACGGGAGGGCGAGGAGATGTAGACGAGGCCGTCCTGGATGCTGATCTGCAGTTGCATGCTGCGCTCGGCAACGGATGCCAGCGCCTGTACTTCTTCCGCGGCGATCTGCCAGACCGAGAGCTTGGGCGCCCGCGTGAGCTTGCCCTCGATGCCGGCCCACCAGATGGGCGCGCTGGCGGCATAGCAATACACGCTGACACGCTCGGCGCGGCCATGGGCCTTCATGATGCGGCGTTCATCGGGCTGGCCCAGGTCGATCCAGTGCACGACCTCGCCGGTCAGGTCCAGCTGCCACAGATCGGGGTCATCGACCTCGGACAGGCCTTTGGTGAACTCCAGCCTGCCGCGCAGGTCGTCCGCCGGCACATTCAGCGCATAGGCGAGCACGCGCAGCATCATGCGCTCGTCGGTTTCACTGGGGTGCTTGGCGATGGTGAGGTTGTGCTCGCCGTAGACATGGCGATCCATGTCGGCAATATTGAGCAGGGCCTTGTAGATGGTTGCCTTGAGTGCCATGAAGGTGTCTTTTTGGATGCTCTTTTCGTGGCTTTGGCGCGTGGCCGTGCTTGCAGCCCGGAAGAGGAAATGGGCGAAAGGGCCGGATTATCCCCGGCCGGTCCTACGGCCCGCTCGTGGCATGATTCCGGCTTTGCGCCATTCGGCGCGCCACTTGCTGTGCCGCAGCACCAGCCCGTATCGCCATGAAACGAATCCTCCTCTCTGTCTGCCTGGCCGCCCTTTTGCCGGCACTGGTTTCCGCCCAGACCGTCAATCCCAAGGCCAAGGTCGACCCCAAGAACAACAAGGTCAGCCGTCCGGTGGTCGAGAAGCCCAAGCAGAAGCTGATGACGCGCGACGAGCTGCGCGCCTGCCTGAAGCAGCAGTCCGACAACGACGCCGAGGCCAAGGCCGTGCTGGCCGCCGAGGCCGACTACAAGAAAGAGCGCGAGCGCCTCGTGGCCGAAAAGGAAATGCTGATCAAGGACGGCGAGGCGGTTGATGCCAACGTCCTGGCCATCAAGGCGGAGCAGGCGGAACTGCTCAAGGCCAACGAGGAGCTCAAGACCAAGCTGCCTGACATGAGCCGCAGCGAGCAGAAGGCCGCCATTGACGAGTACAACGTCCGCGCCAAGGCCAATGACGCGAAGATCGAGGCCCACAACAAGCACAAGGACGAGTATCTGGCCAAGGCCAAGGCCTTTGACGAGGCCATCGAGAAGTTCAACAAGGCCGGCAAAGACCTGGAGGCTCGCAGCCTGGACCATCTGGACGCCGTGGACGCCTGGAAGAAGGCTTGCGGCAACAAGGCCTATGACGAGGCCGACGAAATCGCCATCAAGAAGGAACAGGCCGCTGCCGCCGCTGGCAAGTAAGGGCTGTTGCGCGGGGCTCCTGCAAGAGCGAGCCCCTGCACTGAAGAGCGCTGCTCCCGCATGGGTGCGGCGCTCTTTTTCATCCAGTCGTGCCGCGCGGTTCAGGCCGGCTTGAAGAAGTGGTCCAGCCCGGCGAGGAAGATTTTGAAGTCAATGGGCTTGGTCCAGTAGTCGGCAAAGCCGGCGTCGCTGGCAAGGCGGATGTCCTCGGGCATGGCGTTGGCCGACAGCGCGACGCAGGGGATGCCGGCCGTCGCCGGATCTGCGCGCAGCTGGCGCAGGAGGTCGTGGCCGTCGCCGTCCGGCAATTGCATGTCCACCAGGATCAGCTGTGGCTGCAGTTGTCTGGCCTTTCGCAGGCCATCGGCCACGGTTTCCGCGCCGGACAGGGCGATGCCGCCCCGCTTGTGCACCAGCTCCTCGACGATCAGCATGTTGATGGGGTTGTCCTCGACGTAGAGCAGCCGTGGCAGCTCGCGGTCTGCAGGGGCGGGGCTGGGGCCGGAAGCTGGCATGATCGGAGCAGGCATGATGGCGCTTCCCGCATTGTCAGGCTGCTGAGCGCAGGGATTGCGCAGAGACAAGACCTGGCCCCCGGGAATGGGGGACAGCGTCAGCCGCTTGTGAAACCGGTGCCGCCCATGGCAGCATGCCAACAGCGAGGTCTTGCATATGCATATCGGGATTCTGACAGGCGGCGGCGACTGCCCCGGGCTCAATGCGGTGATCCGCGCCGTCACCCTGGCCTTGATCGAACGCTGTGGCGCCACCGTCACCGGCATCGAGCGGGGCTTTCTGGGCTTGCTGGACGGGCGCTGCCGGCCTTTGGATGCCTTGACGGTACGCGGCCTGATCGCCGAGGGCGGCACCGTCCTGGGCACGCACAACCGAGCCGACCCCTTCCACTACTTCGGCGCCGGCGGCACCGACTGTTCCGGCCATGCCCTGGACTTCCTGGGGCGGCAGAACATCGACGCCCTGGTCGTCATAGGCGGTGACGGCACCATGACCATCGCCGAGCGCTTTGCGCGCCTGGGGGTGCCGGTGGTGGGCGTGCCCAAGACCATTGACAACGACCTGATGCTCAATGAGCGCAGCTTCGGTTTCGACTCGGCCGCCACCGTCGTCAGCGACGCGCTGGGGCGGCTGCAGACCACGGCGCGCAGCCATGGCCGGGTGATGATCGTGGAGACCATGGGCCGCTATGCCGGCTGGATCGCCCTGGAAGGCGGCCTGGCGGGCGGTGCCGATGCCATCCTCATCCCCGAGCAGAGCTACCAGATCGAAAGCCTGGCCGCCTTTGCCCGCCAGAGGGCGCTGGAGCAGGGCTTTGCGCTGCTGTGCGTGGCCGAAGGTGCCAAGGCCCTGGGCGGCGAATGGGTGATCCAGCGCCATTTGGCGGACAGCCCGGACCCGCTGCGCCTGGGCGGCATAGGCCAGCGCTTGATGGTCGACCTGGAAGGCCAGTTGGGCCGCGATGTGGAGATACGCTGCACCCTGCTCGGGCATTTGCAGCGCGGCGGCTCGCCCACCGCTTTCGACCGGGTGCTGGCCACGCGCTTCGGCGTGGCGGCGGCGGGCCTGGTGATGCGCGGGCAGTATGGCCGCATGGTGGCGCTGCAGGGCGACCGCTGCGTGGATGTGGGCCTGGGCGAGGTGGCGGGCCAGAACCGCTGCGTACCCCTGGATCACGAGCGGCTGCAAGTCGCCCGCGCCTTGGGCGTCTTCCTGGGGTAAACCCGTCTGTCGGCCTGCTCTGCAGTTCGTCGCGGCTGATCGTCCGCCCGTCTCCTGCCGCTTGGGCTGTCCAGCGCAGCTTGGCACAGTGCGTCTCAACACGGCCCCGCCCACCGCCGCGCACCGCCCCAGAGGAGGATCCCATGAAGCCTGTCACGATTCGCTGCTACGACCGCTATGCTCCCTTGCGCCGTCTGGCGTTGGGCAGCGGCCTGGCGCTGGGGCTGATGGTGGGGGCTTTCATGGCACTGCCCAGCCAGGCGGCGCGGGCACCGCGAGCCGGCCCGCAGGTCCAGGTCTTGCCGCGTGTCGAGCTGCATGGGCGACGCATGCAGGTCGAGCAGTTGCCGCCGGTGTTGATCAGCGGCCATCGCGCGCGGCCCGACGATGTGCAGCTGGCGCAGGCGCCCGTCACGGTGCAGGCCCACTGAGCGCGGGCTGGCTATGATGCCGCGTCGCCCGCCTTGAGAGCCTGCTGCCAGCGGAACCCTGCCACGTCACGAACATGCAACAGCAAAGCCCGACCCCTGCCTCTGCCCAGCCGCCCAAGGTGGCAATGGTGACCGGAGCCGGCAGCGGCATCGGCCGCGCAGCGGCGCTCGGGCTGGTCGCGGCAGGCTGGCAGGTGCTGCTGGTGGGGCGTCGCGAGGAGGCCCTGCGCCAGACGCAGGCGCTGGCGGCCAGCCCCGAACACTGCCGGGTGCGGTCCTGCAATGTCGCCGACGCCGCGGCGGTGAAGGCCCTGTTTGCCGAGGTCCAGGCGCATTTCGGGCGGCTGGACCTGCTGTTCAACAACGCTGGGCTGAGCGCGCCGCCGATGCCGGTGGATGAGCTGTCCTTCGAGCACTGGCAGGCGGTGGTGGACGTCAACCTCACCGGCAGCTTTCTCTGCGCCCAGGCCGCCTTCGGTCTGATGAAGCGCCAGCAGCCGCGCGGCGGCCGCATCATCAACAACGGTTCCATCGCGGCCCATGCGCCGCGCCCCAATTCCGCGCCTTACACGGCCACCAAGCACGCGATCACCGGTCTGACCAAGGCCTTGTGCCTGGACGGCCGCGACTTCGACATCGCGGTGGGGCAGATCGACATCGGCAACGCCGCCACCGAGATGACGCTGCCCATGCAGCAGGGCGTGCGGCAGGCCAACGGCAGCATGGCGGCGGAGGCCACCATGGACGTGCAGCATGTGGCGGACGCCCTGGTGCACCTGGCGCAATTGCCGCTGTCGGTCAACGTGCCCTTCATGACCCTGATGGCCAACCGCATGCCTTACATTGGGCGCGGCTGAAGTTTTGTCCTTGAAAGGAAGCCGCTTGTTTTCTGCTCTGATCTCCCTGGTGCTGCGGCTGGTGCTGGCCGTGGCCACGGCCATCCTGGTGCTGGGCCTGATGGCGCTGGCGCTGGCGACGCTGCTGGGCCTGGGCCTGTGGAGCCTGATCCGCGGGCGCAAACCGGTCGTGGATCTCTCGGGCTTTGCGCGTGCCCGCGCCTTTCGCGCGGGGCCGGGCTTTGCGCCGCGCCCAGGCCGTCGCGGCCCGGTGGGCGACGTCGTGGACGTCGAGGCGCGCGAAGTGGGGCCAGTGCCCGAGCCGGCATCAGGCCGCCCCGCGTTGCCGCCGCAAAGCCCCTGAGGCCCGCAGCGCCCGCCCATCGACTGCATCGACGCGGCGGCGCCGCGCTCACCAGCGCTTGCTGCTGAGCTCCTCGAAGATCTCGCCGTAGATCCGGTAGCGGGACGGGCTGATCTGCCCGGCCTCCAGGGCGGCCCGCACGCCGCAGCCCGGCTCGTGCAGATGCGTGCAGTTGTAGAAGCGGCAGCTGCCGGCATGCCGGCGCAGGTCAGGCATCAGCAGGGGCAGCTGGGCCGGATCGATCTGGCGCAGGCCGAATTCCTGGAAGCCCGGTGAATCGATCAGCGCCGTCTCGCGCGCCGCATCCATCCAGTACCACTGCGTGGTGGTGGTCGTGTGGCGGCCCGAGTTGAGGGCTTGCGAGATGTCGCCCACCTGGGCCTGGGCGTCCGGGATCAGCAGATTGATCAGGGTGCTCTTGCCTGTGCCGCTGGGCCCCAGCACAAAGGTGCGCTTGCCTTGCAGCCAGGGCAGCAAGGCCTCGGCCGAGGCCTGGGGCGCTTCGCGCAGGGCCAGCTCCATCACGGTCAGGCCCATGTCCCGGTAGGGCAGCAGGCGCTCGCGCTGGGCGGCGATGCCGGGGAGGTCGGTCTTGTTGAGGGCCACGCGGGCGCTGATGCCGGCGCTCTCGGCGGCGATCAGGGCCCGGGCCAGCTGGGACTCCGAAAACACCGGTTCCACCGCCACCAGCACCAGCAGCTGGTCCAGGTTGGCGGCGAAGCTCTTGGTCTTCCATTCGTCCTGGCGAAACAGCAGATTGCGGCGCGGCTCCACGGCCTCGATCACGCCTTCGTCGCTGCTGGCCTCGGCCCAGCGGACCTGGTCGCCAACCACGCAGTCGCTCTTCTTGCCGCGCGGGTGGCAGACGCGGCGCCGGCCCTCGCTGTCCTCGACGATGTAGTGACGGCCATGGCCGCGTACCACCAGGCCCAGGTCCAGGCCTGATCCACGGCGGTCCTGGCCCGTGCCGCCCTTGAACCGGCCTGCGCTCACGGCTGCGCCTCGGGCAGGGCGTTGACCTGGGCCGCACAGATGAAGTCGTTCACGCTCAATCCCTGCACCGAATGCGTGCTGTAGCTGACCGTGGCCACGTTGTAGCTCAGCACCATGTCCGGGTGATGGTCCTGGGCATGGGCAATCTCGGCGACGGCGTTGGCGAAGGCCATCACCTGGTAGTAGTTGTCGAAGACGAAGCGGCGGGCGATGGCCTTGTGTGTTGCGTCAGGCAGCCAGTCCGGGATCTGGGCCAGCCAGTCGCCGAGTTCAGCCTCGGGCAGGGCGGTGGTCTGGGGGGCACATTGGGCAAGCAGCAGGTTCATGCGTGGCGGGGGCTGAGGCGTTCGATGGCCGCCAGGCGCTCGGTGGCCGGCGGGTGAGAATAGTAGAAGCGGGCGTAGACCGGGTCGGGGGTCAGTGTGCCGGCGTTGTCCTCGTGGAGCTTGAGCAGGGCCCGGCTCAGGTCCTGGCCGCTGGACTGGGCGCAGGCATAGGCGTCGGCCTGGAACTCGTCGCGCCGCGAGAGCTGGGCGGCCAGCGGTGTGAAGAAGAAGCTGAGCACCGGCAGCACCAGCATGAAGAGCAGCAGGGCCAGGGCGTCATTCGGCGCGGCCATATTGGGTTGCACGCCCAGACCCAGGTAGAAGCCGACCTGGGTGCCGAGCCAGCCCAGCAGGGCAAAGCCCAGCAGGCTCAGAGCGAACAGGCTGACCATGCGCTTGAGCACGTGCTTGTGCTTGAAGTGGCCCAGCTCGTGGGCGAGCACGGCTTCGACCTCGCCGGGGTGCAGGCGCTGCAGCAGGGTGTCGAAGAACACCACGCGCTTGGCAGCGCCGATGCCGGTGAAGTAGGCGTTGCCGTGGGCGGAGCGCCGGCTGCCGTCCATCACGAACAGGCCTTTGGCCGCGAAGCCACAGCGCGCCATCAGGGCCTCGACACGGCCCTTGATCAGATCATCCCGCAGGGGCTCGAACTTGTTGAAGAGCGGAGCGATCACCGTGGGGTAGAGCACCATGATCAGCAGGTTGAAACCCATCCACGCGCCCCAGGCCCACAGCCACCACATGGGGCCAGCGGTGCCCATCAGCCACAGGATCAGCGCGGCGATGGGCAGGCCGATCAACGCGCCCAGCAGCATGCCCTTGAGCAGGTCCGCCGCGTAAAGCGCCGGCGTCGTGCGGTTGAAACCAAAACGCTGCTCCAGGCCGAAGGTGTGGTAGATCGCCAGCGGCAGGTCCAGCAAGCCGCCGATGAGGGCAAAGGCGGCCAGCAGGCTCAGCTGGTAGCCCAGCGGACCCAAGGGCTGCAGGGTGTGGTCCATCACCCATTCGTTGAGGCCGTTCAGCCCGCCCAGCAGGGTCCATGCGACCAGCAGGGCACTGGATACCGCCAGACTCAGCATGCCGAAGGCCGTGCTGGCGGCGGTGTAGTCGGCAGCCTTCTGGTGGGCGGCCAGGGGCACGCTGGCGGCAAAGGGCGCGGGAACGGCGCCGCGATGCCGCCGTACATGCCGCACCTGGCGGCTGGCCAGCCAGAGCTTGAGCAGCAGACTCAGGCCAAGCGCCAGGGCCAGCATGGCACTCATCACGGGCGCCGACAGCGGCGGCAGCCAAGCCTGCAGCGGGGAGGTCAGGGGGGCAGTTTGCATGGCGCCAAGTGTAGGCCTGCGACAATGGCGGCTTGCCCTTTTCGGCAGCTGCTTCAATACCGGAACCATCATGAGCGACACCACCGGCGACACCGCCGCCCCCCAACTGCCCATCAGCGATCAGAACCTGATCTGGATCGACCTGGAGATGACCGGCCTCTACCCCGACCGCGACCGCATCATCGAGCTGGCCGTGGTGGTCACCGACGCGCAGCTGACGGTGCGCGTCGAAGGCCCGGTGTTCGCCATCCACCAGAGCGACGAAACCCTGGACAAGATGGACGCCTGGAACAAGGGCACGCACGGCAAGAGCGGCCTGATCGACCGCGTGAAGGCCTCCACCGTCAGCGAAGACGAAGCCGCCGCGCAGACCATCGCCTTCCTGCAGCAGTACGTGCCGGCGGGCAAGTCGCCCATGTGCGGCAACAGCATCTGCCAGGATCGCCGCTTCCTGGCCAACTACATGCCCGCGCTGGAGGACTTCTTCCACTACCGCAACCTCGACGTCTCCACGCTCAAGGAACTGGCACGCCGCTGGAAGCCCGGCATCATCGAGGGTTTCAAGAAGGCCCAGAAGCACACGGCCCTGGCGGACATCCATGAGTCCATCGACGAGCTGGTCTACTACCGCACGCATCTGCTGAACGTCTGAGGCAAGCTGCTTCGCAGCTCAGCAGGCCAACTTCACCATGACGGCGCCGACGAGCCCGGAACGGATCTGGGCAGCCTTCGACTTCCCCCGCCACCCGCTGGCCCGCGAGGATGGCGAGCGGCTGCGCGGCGTCTGGACCGCTCCGCCGGTGCGCTGCCTGCGGGCACATGCGGCCGAGGAACTGCCGGGCGTCATTGCCGCCGCCGAGCAGGCCGCGCGCGATGGCGCCTGGGTGCTGGGCGGCCTGCGCTACGAGGCCGCGGCGGCCCTGGACCTCAAGCTGGCCCATCACCCGGCCGAAGCTGCGCTGGCCGAGTTCGCCGTCTATGAGCAGGCGCCGCAGCCCTGGCCTGCGCTGAGCTGCTTCAGTGGTGCGCTGGACTGGGTCGACGCGCAAGCCGATGCCGACGAGGCCCGCCAGATCGAGCGGATCCGTGACTGGATCCGCGCTGGCGACTGCTACCAGGTCAACCTCACCACCCGGCTGCGTGCGCAAGCTGCGGCGCCGGACCTGGCCCAGCTCTTTTTTGCCCTGCACGAAGCCCAGCCCGGCGGCTTTGCGCTGTTCCTGCGCGAGGCCGGGGTGGCCAGCGTGTCCCCCGAACTTTTCTTCGACTGGCGCCCAGTGCCCGACGCGCCCGACGGCACGCGCAGCTGGCTGCTCTGCGCCCAGCCCATGAAAGGCACCGCGCCGCGCGGCCGGGACGTGGTGGAGGACGAAGCCGCCCAGGCCCATCTGCGCACCAGCGCCAAGGAGCGGGCCGAGAACCTGATGATCGTGGACCTGCTGCGCAACGACATCAGCCGCGTGGCGCAGATCGGCACGGTGCGCGTTCCGCGGCTGTTCGAGCTGATCGCCCTGCCCACGGTGTGGCAGATGGTGTCCAGCGTCAGTGCGGTCACCCGTGCCAGCGTGCGCCTGCTGGACGTGTTCCGGGCCCTGTTCCCATGCGGCTCGGTCACCGGGGCGCCCAAGATCCGTGCGATGCAGATCATCCGCGCGCTGGAACCCGAGGCTCGCGGCTGGTACTGCGGCGCCCTGGGCTTGCTGCAGCCGGGTGGCGTCGCGACCTTCAACGTGCCTATCCGTACCGTGGAGCAGCGCGGTGACGGGCTGCAGTGCGGCATCGGCAGCGGCATCACGCTGGACTCCGAACCCGCCGCGGAGCTGGCCGAATGGCGCGCCAAGACCCGCTTTCTGCTGCGTGCCGAGGCGCCCATCGAGGCCCTGGAGACCCTGCGCCTGGAAGAGGGCGCCTTCGCCCGCCTGGAGCTGCACCTGGCCCGTTTGCAGCGCACGGCGCATCACTTCGGCCTGCGTCATCGGCCCGCGCAACTGCGGCAGGCACTGGCCGACCTGGCCGCGCAGCATCCCACCGGATGCTGGCGTGTGCGACTGACGCTGGCCCGTGACGGCCATCTGGCCCTGAGCCATCAGCCCTTGGGCGATACTCCGACACCGGTGCCGCTGGTATTGGCCCGCCGTCCCATGCCTACGCGAGGGGCGCTGGCCGAGTACCTGCAGCACAAGACCACGCGACGTGCCCACTACGAGGCCTTCGCACAAGACAAGACCCCGGCAGCCTTCGATGTGCTGCTGTGGAACGAAGACGAGGAACTGACGGAGTGCAGCTTTGGCAATATCGCACTCCAGATCGAGGGCCGCTGGCTGACGCCGCGTCTGGCCGCCGGGCTGCTGCCGGGCGTGCTGCGCGAAGCCATGCTGGCCCAAGGACAGCTGCATGAAGCGCGGCTGCTCAAGTCGGACCTGGCGCGTGCCCAGGGCCTGGCTTTTTTCAACAGCCTGCGGGGTTGGTGCCCGGCAGTGCTGATTTCCGAACCCTGAATTCATCGGGGCGGCCCCCAGGCCTGTCCCGTACCCATCCCATGGCAACAAGCAATACCCCGCGGCGC
The DNA here is from genome assembly GCA_041905785.1 of Burkholderiaceae bacterium. Taxonomy (GTDB): domain Bacteria; phylum Pseudomonadota; class Gammaproteobacteria; order Burkholderiales; family Burkholderiaceae_C; genus Roseateles_B. Next base: position 14,585 of record JAYRKJ010000018.1, on the reverse strand, counting down.
AAGGCCGCCACCGAAGCAGTGGCAGAGGCCGCTGCGCTGACTCCGGCGAAGAAGAAGCCGGCGGCCAAGGCCTCCCAGCCTGCTGCACGACCTGCCGCCAAGTCGGTCAAGACCGCCACGACCAAGGCGGTGAGCAAGGCCGCGGGCGCATCGACGGGCAAAGCTGCTGGCAAATCTACGGGCAAGTCCCCAAGCAAGTCCCCAAGCAAATCCGTGACCCAAGATGCATTGACGACCGCTGCCAAGCCGTCAGCCGAGGCTGCGAGCAAGTCGATGCCGCGCAAACCTGCCGACAAGCAGGCTGCCGCCGAGAAGCCTGCGGCGAAGAAGGCAGCCGCCAAGAAGCCCGCTGCCAAGAACGCCGCTGCCAAGAACGCCGCTGTCGAAGAGGCCGTCGCCAAGAAGGCCACTGCCAAGAAGACCGCCGCTGCCACCGAGGCGATGCTTGCCGAGCCGGTGAAAAAGGCCGGCCGCAAGCCGGCGGCCGAGCTGCCCGAGCCCGTGCTGGTGCCGGAGAAGACCGGCAAGCCGAGCCGCAAGGCCGCCCCAGCGGCAGAAGCGGTCAAGCCCGCGCGCACGGGGCGCAAGCGCGCGACGCCGGCCGTCGCGGCGCCGGTGGCCGCGCTGGTCGCCGAAGTGGCTGCAGCCCTGGAGCAGCAGCCGGAAGCCGAGCCGCCTGCCGCGGCCCGCAAGCGCACCAGCAGCCGCGCCAAGGCGGCTGCGGCCGAGTCGGCCGTGCTGGAAGTGCCTCAGCAGGCGGAGGCTTCCGAGCCGCCGCAGCCGCCCGCCGCCAAGCCGGCACGCAAGCCTCGGCCTGCCCGGAATGCAAAGGCACCCGCCGAGGCATTGCAGGACGACGCGACCGCCGCGGCCGCTACCGCTGATGGCAGCCATGAAGACGCGGCCATGTCCTCGCCGCCTGGGCCGGACTGGCGCTGGCACAAGGCCCAGGCGGGCCTCTTCGGGCTCTACACGATTCAGTCGGCCGAGGGCGAGCCCCTGGCTGAGCTGAACCTGCAAGGCAGCGCCATTGGCCAGTACCGCTGCAGCTGCGCCGAATTCGCAGACAGCGAGGAGGGCTGCTGCGCCCATGGCCCGTGGCTGGTTGAACAGCTGGTGGCGGGTCGCGAAGGGCAGGCCGCCAGGCTGGCCGCCGGCCCCGAGACACCCTGGAGCGAACTGGGTCTGAGCGCCGGCTGGGAGCGCCGCCTGGTGTGGCGTGTCGGCCAAGGCGCCAGCCCGGCTTTGCGGGCCGTGGCGCAAGCCTGCGCTGACGAGCAGGGGCGCTTCATGGCAGCGCTGGAGGGTCAGGTCTTGCCGGCTCTGTTGCAGGCTGCCGCGGAGGAGGGCCATGAACTGCGCGTCGGGGTGGAGGTGTGGCAGCAGCTGGCCCTGTCGGCCGACGCGGGTGATCGCGTCGAGCGCCTCGCCCTGAGCTTCGAGCAGGGGCTGGCCTCGCCGGCCTTGCATGCGCTGCTGACCGACGCGCTGCCCGAGCCGCAATGGGAAGCGGCGCTGTTCGCCGTCTGCGCCGGTCGAGCGCTGCTGGCGGACGAGTCGCCCCTGCCGCAGCGCCCTGCGGCGGTGGCCGCCGCCAGGCTGTGGCAGACCCAGTTCGATGTGGGCCTCGTGACCATCGTGGCGCCGGAGGCTTCGCATGCTGCCTGGCGCGAAGACGTCCTGCGCCTGCTGGGTGCCTGGCCCGAGCACTGGAGCCTGCTGGAGCCCACCGCCCTGCAGCAGGCCGAAGCCTGCGAGCTGCTGATCGTCGATGCGATCGAGACCCTGGCCGAGTTCCTGCCCGCGCTGCAGCGCCTGGCCGCGCCGCATTTGCTTCTGATCGCCCAGAGCGAGCTCCTGGGCACAGCGCTGCTCGGGCCGCTGGTGGCCTGGATTGACGAGGCCCGGCGCGGCCCCTATGCCGCGCTGCGCCGCCTGGGTGCCGACGCCGGCAAGCGCCAGCAGCGCGAGGTGCTGGAAACGGTGATGCTGGCACGGCGCCGTCGCGACCTCGTGGCCGGCCTGCCGGCCCAGTTGCTGGCCCAGGTGCAGACCCACTGGCTGCGCGTGCCGGCCGAGGCCACGCCGGAGCTGGCGCCGGCGGCGGCTGAGCTGCAGACCCTGCAGCGCCTGCACCAGCGCTGGTCGCGCGTGGGCAGCCTGTCGGCCGGCGAGCAGCTTCAGTTGCAGCAAGCCCTGCTGCGTCTGCGTCAGGGGGCGGGCCTTGAGGCCGAACGCATGGGTGAGGCGCGCGCCGCTGCCCTGCTGGGGCTGCTGCCCTCCGTGGTGCCAGGTCTTGCCGAGCGCGTCGTGGTGTTTGCGCAGCAGGATGCCGCCCTGCGACCGCTGGCCCTGGCGCTGCAGGACCTGGGTCTGCCGCTGGCCAATCTGCGCCAGCACCAGAGCGCCGAGGTGCGCGCGCTGGAACTGCAGGCCTGGAGCGATGGCGAGGCCAGCGTGCTGCTGGCCACCGATGCCGCCTGCGCCGGACTGGACCTGCGCCTGGCCGGCGGCGCTGCCATCGTCCATGCCGACCTCTGCTGGAACCCCGCGCTGATGAGCCAGCGCCTGGCGCGCATGGGAAGCGAGGGGGCCGACGTGCCCGCCTGGGCGCTCGTGCTGGAGGCCGGCTTCGATCCGGCGGTGCTGGCCGCCCATGCGCAGGAAGAGACCCTGCCTTCGGGCCTGCAGGACGGGGAGGCCGGGGCGATTCCCTTCCTGGCGGGCGCCGACCTGGCCGGCTTCATGGCCGCCGTGGGCCGGGCTCTGGCGGCGTTCAAGGCGCCATGAACGACGGCACCGAGCGCTGGCACTGAGCGCTGGCACTGAGCGGCTGATCTGAGCCCCCGGCTTGGCCGCCGGGCAGCGCCCCGTCCTGAGCCCGTCTTAGCGGCAGGAAATCACACCCCAGCCCCCTGCGTCGCCTGCTCGGCAACGCAGGGGGCTGGTGCATTTGGTGAAAACCCTGGTATGATGGCGGACTTGCTGCAGCAGGCGTGTTGGCACCCGGGCAGCAATTCGTACGTCTCCTCTGACCTTGTCCGGCAGCCTTGGCCCGTCATTCTTGACGCGGCAGTGGTGCCCGACGCCCTCGGGTTCGGTCGGCGGCGATGCCGTCGCTTTGACTGTGACCCCGACGCCGCACCGGCTCCAGAGTTCAAGCCTCTTATCTGCTTGGCAGACCCTCGATGGTCTTGCACGCCCGGTGTACGACGTGAATCGTCTTCCAGCGACTCGACCTTGACCGCGGCATTTTTTGCATTGCCTGCTGCGGTCGCATGCCTTGCGACTGCCCGTCATGGCAGACGCCGGGCATGGCTTTGCAGAAAGAAACCATGAGCTTTGAAAATCTGGGCCTGAACGAAGTCCTGCTGCGTGCCGTGAAGGACTCCGGCTACGAGAACGCCACCGAGGTGCAGGCCCTGGCCATTCCGCCCGCCATCGAAGGCGCTGACCTGATGGTCTCGTCCCGCACCGGTTCGGGCAAGACGGCGTCCTTCATCCTGCCCGCGCTGGAGAAGATCATTGCCGCCCGCGGCGACAACACCAAGCGCCGCGAGAAGGGCAAGATCTACGGTCCCAAGGTCCTGGTCCTGGCCCCCACCCGCGAGCTGGCCATGCAGGTCTCCAAGGCCGCGCAGACTTACGGCCGCCATGTGCAAGGCCTGAAGGTCGCCACCGTGCTGGGCGGCATGCCCTATGCCCTGCAGATCCGCCAGCTGACGGGTCCGCTGGACATCCTGATTGCCACCCCGGGCCGCCTGCTGGACCATCTGGCATCGGGCAAGTGCGTGCTGGAGAACGTCGAGATGCTGGTGCTGGACGAGGCCGACCGCATGCTGGACATGGGCTTCATCGACGACATCAACACCGTCGCGGCAGCCACCCCGGCCACCCGCCAGACGGTGATGTACAGCGCCACCTTCGCCGGCCACGTCGGCCGCCTGGCCCAGGAGCTGCTGCGCGACCCGCAGCGCATCGACGTCGCCTCGCACACCGACACCCACGAGAACATCGAGCAGCGTCTGCACTGGGCCGACAACCCCATCCACAAGGACAAGCTGCTGGAGTCCATCCTGGCCCAGCCCGAGCTGGACCAGGCCGTGGTCTTCACCAGCACCCAGCGTGATGCCGACTGGCTGGCCGAGCGCCTGGCCGAGATCGGCCATGCCGTGGCCCCGCTGCACGGTGCCATGCCCCAGGGCAAGCGCAACCGCACGCTGATGGCCCTGCGCCGCCGCGAAGTGCGCGTGCTGGTCGCCACCGACGTGGCCGCCCGCGGCATCGACGTGCCGTCCATCACCCACGTGATCAACTACGGCCTGCCCATGAAGGCCGAGGACTATGTGCACCGCATTGGCCGCACCGGCCGTGCGGGCCGCCAAGGCCTGGCCGTGACCCTGGCCCTGCGTGACGACGTGTCCATGATCCGCCGCATCCAGCACTTCACCACCCAGCAGATCCCGGTGGCCCACATCGCCGGCCTGGAGCCCAAGACCCAGGAACCGCGCATTTTCCCGCCGCGTCCGGCAGGTGAGCGTGGCTTCGATCGTGGCGACCGTCCCGGCTGGGCCCAGAAGGGTGACAAGCGCTTCGGCAGCAAGCCGTTCCACCGCGACAGCCGCGACGGTTTCCCGCCGCGCGATGGTGGCAAGCCCTTTGGCCGCGAGCAAGGCGCCCCGGGCCGTGATTTCGGCGACCGTGGTTTTGCGCCGCGCCGCGATGAAGGCTTCCGTCCTGAAGCGCGTCGTTTCGACGAGCGCAAGCCCTTCGGACAGGACCGCGGCTTCGGCACCCAGGAGCGCAGCTTCGACCGCGGCGGTGAACAGCGCGCCGGCTTCGGCGGCGACAAGCGCGGTTTCGCGCCCCGCGATGATCGCGGCAGTGCCTTCGGCGGCAAACCCGGCTTCGGCGGCAAGCCGGCCTTTGGCGACAAGCCCTTCCACGGCAACCGTGAAGGCGGTCGCGACTTCGGTGGCGAGCGCCGTGCCGGTGGCCCCGGCAAGCGCCCGGCTCCGCAAGGTCCTCGCCGTGGTGGCTTCGGCCGCTGAGTGAGCTGAGGCCGGCGCGTCCCTGACGCGGCCGGCCTTTCTCTTTGGGTCTACGTCTTCGTCTCTGGACAGATGGGAACGCGGCAGCAGGGCACGCTCACGCAGTGGGACGATGCCAAGGGTTACGGCTTCATCACGCCCGATGCGGGCGGGAGCAGGCTCTTCGTCCATGCGCGCGCCTTCGGGCTGCGCGCCTGGCGGCCCTATGCCGGTGAACGTCTCAGCTACGAGGTGGGGCGCGATGCGCAAGGCAAGGCCCGCGCCCAGCGGGTCAAGGCCCTGGAGCCGCGGCACCCGAAAACCATGGCACGAGGCGGGCGCGCACCGGCCGCGGCGCGCTCCGCGCCCGATGCGGCACGCGGCGGCGCCGTCCTGTTGCTGATTCCCGCCTTTGCGGCCCTGGTGCTGGCCGTGCATCTGGCCTGGCCCCTGCCGCACGCCGTGTGGGGCAGCTACATGGCCCTGAGTCTGGCCACCTTCATCGTCTATGCCGGCGACAAGCGCGCGGCCCGCAAAGGGCAATGGCGCGTGGCCGAGTCCACCCTGCACGGCCTGGCCCTGTGCTGCGGCTGGCCCGGCGCGCTGCTGGCCCAGCAGCTGCTGGCCCACAAGCGCAACAAGCCCGTGTTCAAGCGGGTGTTCTGGGGCACTGTGGCCCTGAACATTCTGGCCTTCATCCTGCTCTTCACGCCGGCGCTGAACCCTTGGCTGCGGCTGCTTTCCCAGTCTTCTCCGCCTTGACCTTGTCTTCCCGCTTCATGTTGCGGCCGCTGAGCCCGACCGACCTGGGCGCAGTGCTGCGCCTGCAAGCCGACTGCTACGGGCCGGACTATCTCGAGCCCGCCGAGGCCTTCGAGGCCAAGCTGCGCGCCACCGCGCCGCTGCAAACCTGCTGGGGGGCTTTCAGCGCCGGCAGCGCGTTGCTGGCCTATGCGATCAGCCTGCCGGTCTGTGCCGACACCATGCCCGCACTGCATGCCGCGGACTATCAATGCCCGCCGAAGCCAACATTGCTGTACCTGCACGACGTGGCGGTGAGCCCTGCGGGGCGCGGCCAGGGCTTGGCCCCGGCCTTGCTGGCGCAGGTCCAGCAGCGTGCCGTGCTGCTGGGGCTGGAGCGCATGGGCCTGATCGCCGTGCAGGATTCGGCCTCGTACTGGCAGCGTCTGGGCTTTGCGCCCTTGCAGGCCATGCCCGCATGGCTGAGGCGCAAGCTGCACAGCTTTGGCGAGGCCGCGCGCTATCTCGAACGTGCCAGCGCCGCCGGCTGACCGGCTGAGGGCCTGCCTCACCAGCTCGAATAGGGGCGGGCTGCCAGCGCAGAGTTGAAGTAGCGCGGGTCCTGGCTCACTTCCTCGCCCAGCCAGTCGGGGCGATCGAAGGGCTGGTCCTCGCGCTCCAGCTCGATCTCGGCCACCACGAGCCCCGCGTTGGCCCCCAGGAATTCATCGACTTCCCAGACCAGCTCGCCCATAGCTACGCGATGGCGCAGCTTCTCGATGCAGGGGCCATCGGCCAGGGCCAGCAGCGCCTGGGCGTCGGCCAGCGGGATGGCGTACTCGAACTCGCTGCGCGTGGCGCCCACGCTCCGGCCTTTGATGGTCAGGAAGCCCTGCTCGCCGTCGACGCGGACTCGCACCGTGCGCCCCGGATCGCGGTTCAGATAGGCCTGGCAGAGGTAGCGTGCCTCGCCCTGGCGCCAGGCATCGCCCCGGACCAGAAATTTGCGTTCGATCTCGAGTCCCATGCGTCCCTCAGTCTCGGTTTCAGCCTTTGAAGCCTTGCAGCGCGCGGGCGCATTCCGGCACCAGGGCCGAACCCTTGTAGATCAGGCCCGTGTAAAGCTGCACCAGGTCGGCCCCGGCCTGCAGCTTGGCGCGCGCATGTTCGCCGCTCATCACGCCGCCCACGCCGATGATGGGATAGCCCTGGCCCAGGGCTGCGCGCAGCAGGCGGATCACGCGGTTGCTGGGTTCGAAGACCGGCTGGCCCGAGAGGCCGCCGGTTTCGCCGGCATGCGGCAGGCCCTGAACGGCGTCGCGCCCGATGGTGGTGTTGGTCGCGATCACCCCGTCGATGCCATTGCTCTTCAGCGTGCGGGCAATCACGGCGACCTGTTCCTCGTCCAGATCCGGCGCGATCTTCACGAACATGGGCACCACGCGGCCCTGCTCGGCCTGCAGCTGCAGCTTGCGCTCCTGCAGGCGCGAGAGCAGGGCGTCCAGGGCCTCGTCGCTTTGCAGTGCGCGCAGGTTCTTGGTGTTGGGACTGGAGATGTTGACGGTGATGTAGTCGGCATGCGGGTAGACGCCGGCCAGGCCGATCAGGTAGTCGTCCACCGCGTTCTCGATGGGCGTGGCGGCGTTCTTGCCGATGTTCAGACCCAGCAGGCCGCCGGCCTTGCGGAAGCTGTGTGCCTGCTTCACGTTGGCGATGAAGCTGTCCAGGCCTTCGTTGTTGAAGCCCAGGCGGTTGATCAGCGCGTTGGCCGCAGGCAGGCGGAACATGCGCGGCTTGTCATTGCCCGGCTGGCCCTTGGGCGTGACGGTGCCGACCTCGATGAAGCCGAAGCCCATGGCGCCCAGGCCGTCGATGCAGCGGCCATTCTTGTCCAGGCCGGCGGCCAGGCCCACGCGGTTCGGAAAACGCAGGCCGGCCAGTTGCACGGGATCGCTGGCCCGGCTCTGGGACCACAGGCATTGCAGCGGCGTGTTCTGGAAACGGGCGATGGAGCCCAGCGTCAGTTCGTGGGCATGTTCAGGGTCCATGCCAAAGAGGAAGGGGCGGGTCAGTGCGTAGGGGATCAGGGACATGGCGGCAAGGCGGCGCGCCGGCGGCATGAGGCCGGTGGCTGGGGCTTGTGGGGATGGGCGCGATTGTCGCATCCGCCCTCGCGGATAATCAGGGCAATCCCGCCTCAGCCCAGCCCTCATGAAATCCCTGGACCATCCTCAGAACGACCGCGAGATCGGCTCGCGCGACAGCACCCGTGACACCACCCGCACCGATGACACCCGCATCGGTGCCGTCCGTCCCCTGATCTCGCCGGCCCTGCTGCTGGATGAGCTGCCCATCACCGATGAGGCCCTGAACCTGGTCGAGCGTGCCCGCCAGGAGATCGGTGACGTGCTGCATGGCCGCGACGACCGCCTGCTGGTGGTGGTGGGGCCTTGCTCCATCCACGACCACGACCAGGCCATGGACTACGCCCGCCTGCTCAAGAAGGCCAGCGACGAGATGCAGGGCGAGCTGTTGATGGTGATGCGCGTTTACTTCGAGAAGCCGCGCACCACCGTGGGCTGGAAAGGCTACATCAACGACCCGCGCCTGGACGGCAGCTTCCACATGAACGAGGGCTTGCGCCTGGCCCGCAAGCTGCTGCTGGACGTGACGGCCCTGGGCCTGCCGGCCGGCACCGAGTTCCTGGACCTGCTCTCGCCGCAGTACATCTCCGACCTGATCGCCTGGGGCGCCATCGGCGCCCGGACGACGGAGAGCCAGAGCCACCGCCAGCTCGCCTCCGGCCTGTCCTGCCCGGTGGGCTTCAAGAACGCGACCGACGGTGGCATCAAGGTCGCCGCCGATGCGGTGCTGGCCGCCCGCGCCAGCCACGCCTTCATGGGCATGACCAAGATGGGCGCGGCGGCCATCTTCGAGACCCGCGGCAATGACGACTGCCACCTGATCCTGCGCGGCGGCAAGACGCCCAACTACGATGCGGCGTCGGTGCAGGCCGCCTGCGAGGCGCTGAAGGCCGCCGGGCTGCGCGAGCAGGTGATGATCGACTTCTCGCATGCCAATTCGAGCAAAAAGTATGAGCGCCAGATCGACGTCGGCCACGATGTCGCGGGCCAGATCGCCGGGGGCGACGCGCGCATCACCGGGGTGATGATCGAATCGCACCTGCAGGCGGGCCGCCAGGACCTGCTGGAAGGGCAGACCCGCGCCGACCTCAAGCCCGGCGTTTCGATCACGGACGCCTGCCTGGGCTGGGTGCAGACCGAGCCGCTGCTGCGCGAGCTGGCCGCCGCCGTGAAGGCGCGCCGCATGCGCAAGGTCTGACCCTCCAGCAAGGCTTGCCTGGCAAGACCTGACCCTCTTCAGCACTACAGAAAGACTGCAATGACTCAAGACGAACTCAAGGCTCTGGTGGGCCAGGCTGCTCTGGCCTATGTGCAGGAGGGTTCCATCGTGGGCGTGGGCACCGGCTCGACGGTGGACAAGTTCATCGACGCCCTGGCCGCCAGCGGCAGGAAGATCGCCGGGGCCGTCTCCAGCTCGGTGCGCTCCACCGAGCGCATGAAGGCGCTGGGCATCCCGGTGCTGGAGGCCAGCGAGGTGCAGGGCCTGAAGGTCTATATCGACGGCGCCGACGAGATCGACCACCAGGGCCACATGATCAAGGGCGGCGGGGCCGCGCTGACCCGGGAGAAGATCGTCGCCGACCTGGCCGAGACCTTTGTCTGCATCGCCGACGAGTCCAAGCTGGTCCAGACCCTGGGCAAGTTCCCGCTGCCGGTGGAGGTGATTCCCATGGCCGCGGCCCAGATCGCCCGGCGTTTTGCCGGCATGGGTGCCGACGCCCAGCTGCGCGCCGGCGTGGTGACCGACAACGCCGCGCACATCCTCGACGTGCGCGGCCTCAACATCACGGACCCGAGCGCCTTTGAGGCCGAGGTGAACCAGTGGCCCGGCGTGATCACCGTCGGCGTGTTCGCCCGCAACAGGGCCCGCGTGTGCCTGCTGGGCACCGCCGAGGGCGTGAAGACCTTGAACTTCGCCTGAGGCCGACATGGAGGCGGTGCGTGACACCATCGCCTACCTGTTGGGGCGGCGGGCCTTCGAGGAGCGGCACCATCGCCGCTACCACTTCGCCGCCAGCCTGATCCTGCGCCTGCTGCTGAGCGCGCTGGCGCTGAGCTACGTGCTCGCGGCCCATGACGAATGGCGGTGGATCCGCGCCGTCACGCTGGCCTGGGTTCCCGTGTGGCTGTTCACGCCGGAGCTGATGGCCCTCGTGCACGCCCTGTTGCAGGCAATCCGGTACCGTGCCCTGGCCGATGTGCAGGGCCGGCACTACGTTTTTCGCGGCCAGCCGATGCGGGTGGCCGAGTGGGTGCCCGGCGAGCGCTGGCTGGCTGTTGATGACCTGGAGCGTGCCCTGGGCCGGCCCGTGCGCCTGCGCCCATTGCAGCAGCGCCACGGCGACGAGTGCCAGGAGCGCGATCATCGCTGGTGGCTCAGTGTGCCGGCCTGCCTGGACTACCTCGATGGCCTGCACGAGCCGCAGGCGCTGAAGCTGCGCCATTGGGTCCATGGCACCCTCTGGCTGCCCTCGGGCCAGGCGCGGCGGCAGGGGCGGGAGCGCTGGCGGCGCTGAAGCCGCTGAAGCCGCTGAAGCCGCTGAAGCCGCTTGATGCCCTGCCAGTTTGCCGCGAGGCAGTGCGTAGCATGCTGTGCGTCATCCGCACGGTCGAGGTGATGCCTGTAATCCTTTACAGGTCAGAAAGCGGCCGCGTTGACGAGAATGCGACCGCGTTCGTGCGATGTCCCGAGACAGGGTCACGCGAGGGCGAAGCGCCGGAAAAGGCGATACAGACCCATAAGTTCGGCACCGCGCCTGGCGGTGCAGCCAAGTGAGGGGGGCAAGATGCGTACATCGCAAAGCCGGCGGAGCCGTGCATGGGCGCCGCTGTGGGCGGGTGTCAAGTGGGGGATGGGCCTGGCCGCGGCCGGCGTGATGCTGGCGGCCTCCGCAGAGGAGGCATACCAGGAAGACGGCAAGCTGGTGCGTGCCCAGCACTCCATGCTGGAGAGCGGGGTGTTCGGTGACCAGCTCAGCAGCTACACCGGGGCGCTGAGCTTCGTCCAGACGGACGTCTCGCTGCCGGGCAATTTCGCGCTGCCCGTCGCGGTGAGCCGACGTCTGACGACAGGCGCTCCTTCGATGGCGGGGAAACACTTCGGGGAATGGGAGCTGGAGCTGCCCCATTTGAAGGGCGTGTTCCGCAGCGGTGTGGGCTGGACGGTGGACGGCGTGGATCCGCTGAAGCGATGCTCGGACTTCCGAGAGCCGCCGGTGGCCGCAAACCAGACCGGCAACGTGACCACCTCGGCACAGGAATACTGGCACGGCTACTTCCTGAACGTGCCGGGCGCCGGCGAGCAGGAGATGCTTCAGCGCTCGGCCCAGAACCGGCTCGCGCCGCAGGACGGTCAGCGCTATGACGTGGTGACCAAGGCGGGCTGGCAGATTCGCTGCCTGCCGACGCTGAGTGCGGACCTCGCCCAGCGAGGCGAGGGCTTCATTGCATTGTCGCCGCAGGGTGTCAGCTACAGGTTCGACTGGATGGTGGAGCGCATGTACGCGCCCTACCGTGGCGGCAAGCTGGCGAGCCTGACACCGGCGCCGGGTTCGGGAGGCAAGATCCCACTGGCCAATGCCAGCCCGACCTACTTTCCTCGCGTGGAAGTGCTGATCTTTGCCACGCAGGTGACGGACCGGCATGGCAACACGGTGAACTATGTCTTCGACAAGCTGAAGCCCTGGCGGCTGACCGAGATCAGCGCCAGCGACGGCCGCCGGCTGTCGCTGAGCTACGACGGGGACAGCAACCGCGTGAAGACGGTGGCGGCAGGGAGCCGCAGCTGGCAGTACGAGTACACCGCCGACGTGCTGCCGACGCTGAGCAAGGTCACCCTGCCGGATGGCACGAGCTGGAAGTTCTCCGGCGACACGCTGCAGACCAGCGTGAGCACGGTCACGCCACCCATGACTTGCGACGCGCGGATGGCGGGCAGGAGCTGGAGCGGCGGCGGGACCAAGACCATGGAGCACCCCAGCGGGCTGAAGGGCTCGTTCGAGCTCCAGCCCACCGAACACGGACGCACGGCGGTGCTGAACTGCATCAGCAGCGCCGTGCGCGCCGGTGACCCACCCGTGTATTTCGAGGTGGCCTCGCTGGTGAAGAAGACCTTGAGCGGCCCCGGCCTGAGCAGCCCGCTGGTCTGGCGCTATGACTACGGTGCAGCAGACGGGTCCAACTTGCCCTGCACCGGCAACTGCAGCGGCACCAAGACGGTGACCCTCACCAACCCCAAGGGAGAGAAGACGCGGCTGACCTACGGCACGCGCTGGAGCGTGGACGAGGGTCTCCTGTACAAGGAGGAGCAGGGCTGGGATGGCAGCAAGGCTCTGCGCACGGTGGACTATCACTACCGCGCTGCGGACGCTGGCCCCTACCCGGCACAGCTGTCCAACGGCCCTTACAACACGCGTGGCGACGGCGGCATGGCGCTGAGACACCGGCCGCTGGACAGGAAGACGATCACGCAGCAAGGCAAGACCTTCACCTGGGAGGCCACGGCTTTTGACGAGTGGGCCAGGCCCACCACGGTGCAGCGCTCGGGCCCCTCAGGCAGCCGCACCGAGGTCACGACCTACGAAGACAAGCTGGCCCCATGGGTGACCGGCTTGGTGGCCGGTGTCAGCGTGGACGGGCAAGCGAGCCTGGTGCAGGAGCACAACGCCCGCGGGCAGCCCACCCTCATCCGCAAATTCGGCGCATTGCAAAGCAGGCAGGACTACGAGACCGATGGAAGCCTGGCCTGGCGCGAAGATGGCGCCGGCCAGCGCACGAGCTACCGCGACTACTGGCGCGGACTGCCGCGCAGCATCAGCTATGCGGACGGCAGCGGCGAGCAGGCGGAAGTGGACGACTTTGGCCTGATCACGCGACTGACCGATGCGGCGGGCTACAGCACCAACTACGGCTACGACAGCGCGGGGCGCCTGGCCAGCATCACGCCGCCGGCGGGCTGGACCGCGACGCAACAGCGCTTCGAACCCGTGGGCAGCCCCGAGTATGGGCTGGAGGCCGGCCACTGGCGCCAGACCGTCACCAAGGGCAATGCCGTCACGCAGACCTACTACGACGCGATGTGGCGTCCTGTGCTGACGCGCACCTATGACGCCAGCCAGGAGGCCGCCACACGCAAGGTGACGGTCAAGAGCTACGACGAGGCCGGCCGGGTGGCGTTCGAGAGCGACGTGCAGCGCGACGATCAGGCGATCAGTGCGCGCAGCCCAGGCCGACGCATGAGCTATGACGCGCTGGGGCGGCTGGTTCGCATGTCTGTGGACAGCGAGCAGGGGGAGCTGACGAGCTACACGGACTATCTGGATGCCTTCCTGACCCGGCAGACGAATGCGCGCGGCAAGTCCAGCACGCAGAGTTTCTGGGCGCTGGACAATCCCGATGAGGCGGCCCTCGCCGGTATGGACGCGCCCGAAGGGGTGAGCCTGCGCATCGAGCGCGACAGGTTCGGCAAGCCCACGGCGGTGAGTCGCGGTGGCGTGACGAGGCGCTATGTGTATGACGCCGAGCAGCGCCTATGCAAAACCCTTGAACCTGAGATCAACGCCACGATCCAGGCCTATGACGCGGCAGGCAATGTGGCCTGGCGTGCGCCGGGGCAGGCGCTTGGCAGCACCAGCAGCTGCGAGACGGCCAGCGTGCCGTCCGCGGCCAAGATCAGCTATGGCTATGACGCGCGGAACCGGCTGACCCGAACCAGCTATGGCGACGGGAGCCCGTCCATCAGCCGCAGCTACTGGCCCGACGGCAAGCTCAAGACGGTGGACAGCAACGGCAGCAGCTGGAGCTACACCTACAACAGCCTGCGCCTGCTGAGCACGGAGACGCTGAGCTACGGCGGGAAGAGCTACGGCGTGAGCTGGAGCTACAACGCCAATGGCCATCTGTCGGGGCTGAGCTACCCGGCAGGCGGACCTGGGCTGGACTATCAGCCCAATGCGCTGGGCGAAGCCACGCGCGTGGGCAGCTTTGCGACGGGGCTGAGCTATCACCCCAATGGGGCGGTGGCGGCCTACCGGCTGGGCAACGGCATTCAGCACACACTGACGCTGAACGTCCGCGGGCTACCCGAGGTGAACCGGGACGCCGGCGTGCTGGACGATGTCTACGCCTACGACGCCAACGGCAACGTGACGGCCATCACGGACCAGCTGCCGCCCGGGCCCAATGGCAGCTTCAGCCGCAGCATGGTCTATGACGATCTGGACCGTCTCAAGACGGCCAGTGCGCCGGGCGTGTGGGGCACGGCCAGCTACACCTACGACGCGGCGGACAACCTGCGCACGGCCACTGTGGGCAGCCGCAACGTGACGCTGAACTACACGGACGGCAGCAACCGGCTGAACAGCCTGACGGTCAACGGCAGCACCAGCAACTACGCCTATGACGCCTACGGCAACATCAGGAGCAAGGGCGGGCAGACCTACACCTTTGATCAGGGCAACCGCATGAGCGGCTCCAGCCTTGGGGGCGGGTATGTGTACGACGGGCTGGGCCGACGGGTGCAGGTGACGGGCAAGGATGGGAGCCCGCGGATCTCGGTATACAGCCAGGCGGGGCAGCTGCTGTGGAGCACGCAATCGGTGACCGGCGCAGGGCCGACGCAGCCGGTGTACAGCTGCGAAGCGGGCTATGAGCTGAGCGGCAAGAACTGCGT
>JAYRKJ010000036.1:0-2645 GCA_041905785.1 Burkholderiaceae bacterium | reverse complement strand
TGGGTCTGCTCGACCGCCGGACCCGGGCTTGCGCCGAGGCCGGCGTGGCGGTCAATGTACCGCTGTACCTGGAAGGCCGCAATCAGGGCCTGCCGGACTACTGTCGGCTCGACAACGCCGCACGTCAGGGACTGGCCGGCAAGACCTACCACGGGGTTTGCGCGCCCGGCATCGACGCCGAGTTCCGCCGCCGCCATCAGCTCGGCCTGGACGTGTACCGTGCCCGGGCGGAGCTTTACAGCCAGGACCAGCGCCGCCGTACGCTGGAAGACCGGCTGGCCGATGCCCGCACCGACGAAGAGCGCCGCCGCTGGCGCGACGAATTGCGTGACCTGGACTACAGCCAGCGCCGCGCCCGGGACCGCCTGCGCGATGCCGAGTGGGCACTCGACCGGCTGCGCTGATCAGTCCTGACGCTCCGCGGCTTCCACGAGGAAACGTACCCGCTTTACCCCTTGCCATTCGTCGGCGTCCAGCCGGAAGGCGAGCTTGACGCGCGCCGGCAGCGGGTCGGTGTGGCCAAACCAGATGCCGTCCACCGGCTGGCCCTGGTGGCGCAGTTTCAGCGCCAGGTGCTTTTCGCCCACCAGCCGCTGCGAGAGCACTTCAACCTCTTCACTGAACACCGGCGGCGCGAAGCCCTGGCCCCAGACCTCGGCGTGCAGCGTGTCGACCAGGTCGGCGCGGCGGTATTCGGGCGCCAGCGGGCCGTCAGTCTCGATGCGGCGGGTCAGTGTCGCAGCGTCCAGCCACTCCAGCGCAACCTGGTGGAAGGCCTGTTCAAACACATCCAGCTGGTCTTCGTCCAGCGTGCAGCCAGCCGCCATGGCGTGGCCGCCAAAGCGCAGTAACACGCCGGGGTGGCGCTTGGCCACCAGGTCCAGCGCATCGCGCAGGTGGAAGCCCGGGATGGAACGGCCTGAGCCCTTCAGCTCGTGCCCCTTGCCCGGCGCCTGGCTCGCGGCAAACACAAAGGTGGGGCGATGCAGCTTGTCCTTGATGCGTGACGCCACGATGCCGACCACGCCCTCGTGAAAGTCCGGATCAAAAACGCAGATGGCGGGCGGGGCTTCGTCGCCCTCGTCAAACAGGCTTTCGGCGATGTGCATGGCCTGTTCGCGCATGTCGCCTTCGATTTCACGTCGCTCGCGATTGATGCCGTCCAGCGTGCGTGCCAGCTCGTCAGCTCGCACCGGGTCGTCGCTCAGCAGGCATTCAATGCCCAGTGTCATGTCGCTCAGCCGGCCAGCGGCATTGATGCGCGGGCCGAGCGCAAAGCCGAAGTCAAACGTGGTGGCCACACGCGAATCGCGCCCGGCCGCCTTGAACAGCGCCGCCAGGCCGGCCGGCATGGCGCCCGCGCGGACGCGCTTCAGGCCCTGCGCCACCAGTCGGCGGTTGTTGGCGTCGAGCTTCACCACGTCGGCCACCGTGCCCAGCGCCACCAGCGGCAGCAGTGCGTCCAGCTTGGGCTGGCTGGCGGCGTCAAACGCGCCGCGGGCACGCAGCTCGGCGCGCAGCGCCAGCAGCACATAAAACATGACGCCCACGCCGGCGATGGCCTTGCTTTCAAAGGTGCAGCCCGGCTGGTTGGGGTTGACGATCACGGCCGCCGCCGGCAACTGCGAGGCGGGCAGGTGGTGGTCGGTCACCAGCACCGGCAGGCCCAGCGCGTTGGCGCGCGCCACACCTTCCACGCTGGCAATGCCGTTGTCCACCGTGATCAGCAGCTCGGCGCCACTGGCCTTGACTCGCTCGGCAATCGGTGGCGTCAGGCCGTAGCCGTCCACCACGCGGTCGGGCACCAGGTAGCTCACCTGCTGCGCGCCCAGCAGGCGCAGGCCCCGCACAGCCACTGCGCAGGCGGTGGCGCCGTCGCAGTCGTAGTCAGCCACGATGCACAGCTTGCGCTGTTGCGCGATGGCGTCGGCCAGCAAGGCGGCGGCGGCTTGTGCGCCGAGTAGCGACGCGGGCGGCAGCAGCCGCGCCAGGCCGTCGTCCAGCTGGTCGTGTGCCGTGATGCCGCGCGCCGCGTAGAGCCGGGCCAGCAGCGGGTGGACACCGGCCTGCTCCAGCGCCCAGGCAGCACGGGGCGGAATGTCTCTTGCTACTATTTTCATAGCGGTTCAAGCAGTCTGGATGCGGGTTGGCGGGCTATTTGACTCATGAATCGGGCGAAAAACCCGGCTTTGCCGGTGTGCCAGGTTTGTGAATGGCGTTCGCCGCACAGCGTCAGCGTGACGGGCTGGCCCGCGTCCAGTTCGCGCAGCAGGCGGGCGCATTCGCCGTTGTCCAGCAGCCGCCAGGCCTCGGCCCAGGCGGACCAGTCGGCGCGCAGCGCGGCGTCGCGCAGGTAGTGGACGACGCGCAGCCCCGCCGGCGGCGGCCCGGCATCGGCCGGCAGGGCCCCGGTGCCGCTGAGCCAGAACGAATTGACCGGCAGCAGGCCGCCGCGCTCGCGCGCTTCGTTCACCGGGTGGGTGTACAGCAGCATCTGCATCTCGCTTTGCAGTCGGCGCAGGGCTTTGGCCTGCGGGCTGCGCGGCAGCCAGGGGTCGATCGCCTGGCCGATCACGCGGTCCAGCGACGCGGTAGGCAGGCCGCGGAATACCTCGCCGTACGCCAGCCACAGTGTGGGTGCGTCA
>JAYRKJ010000017.1:0-144404 GCA_041905785.1 Burkholderiaceae bacterium | reverse complement strand
TCCACGCCCGAGCGGCAATGCCGCCGGCCCTGCAGGTCCTGCTGGTAGCTGAGGACTGGATAGCTGGCCGGCCAGCACTTGCTCGGGCTGGCGGAAGAATGCCGGTCCTTGAGCTCGTACCAGTGCAGCTCGTAGCTGCCGGTGTCGCTCGGGGCGGGAGGCCCGTACTTCTCGATCATCGCGGCGCGCAGCGCGGCGGCCGGCACGCCCTTGTCCATGACCTCCTCGCGGGCGATCACCAGGGCCTTGCCGGACACGGGCCCGAAGCCTATCCCTATCGAGGCCACCTTGTCGCCCTGCGGACTGCGCTTGACGTAAAGAGCCTCGGCCGTGCGCTCGGGAAATCCGGCCCGGGCGGGAAAGGCCTTCTTGCTTTGAAGCACATAACCCAGGGAACGGGTCAGGCCTTCGACTTCATCGGGCGACTGGCCGATCTGCAGACCCAGGGTCTCCAGGACCTTGGGCGCGGACTGGGCAAACGCACTGCCCGCGGCGGTGGCAAGCAGGACAAGCGCGGCAACATGGCGTAGATGACGCATGTGTGGACCCC
The DNA here is from genome assembly GCA_041905785.1 of Burkholderiaceae bacterium. Classification (GTDB taxonomy): domain Bacteria; phylum Pseudomonadota; class Gammaproteobacteria; order Burkholderiales; family Burkholderiaceae_C; genus Roseateles_B. The sequence goes on along the minus strand of JAYRKJ010000017.1, from coordinate 143,854 downwards.
TGGATGAAAGCATGCACGGCCGCTCAGCCGGCGACCTGGGGCCATTGTGGCGATGCGCTCGAACCGGCTGCAGCCTTTGGGTAACGGCATGTATCCGGCATGTATCCGTCACCGCCGCAGTCACCAGGCGCCCGCTCAGGGCAGGCGCATCAGCCCCACGTCCGCCCGCCCGCTGCCGGCCGTGATCAGGCCCAGCACGCGGGCATGCTCGCCGTCGAGCATGTCCCAGCGCAGGCGCCACGCCCAGTTGCCCCCGAGGATGCCGGGCACGTTCATGCGGTGCTCGCCGCCCAGGCCCAGCACGTCCTGCATGGGGAAGATGGCCATATTGGCCACCGAGTTGCAGCAGGCGCGGATCATGGCCCAGTGCACGTCATGCTCGCCGCAGGCGAGGTAGGAGCCAGCAAAGGCACGCTCGCGCGCGCTGGCGCCGCGCCACCAGCCCAGCACGGTGTCGTTGTCGTGCGTGCCGGTGTAGGCCACGGCGGCGCGCGGCCACATCTGAGGCAGGAATTCGTGCGTGCCGTCGCCGCCGAAGCCGAACTGCAGGATCTTCATGCCAGGGAAGCCGCAGGCATTGCGCAGCTGATGCACGTCCTCGGTGATGAAGCCCAGGTCTTCGGCCACGATGGGCAGCGGGCCCAACGCCTTTTCGATGGCGTCGAACAAGGCCTTGCCCGGACCGGTGCGCCACACGCCCTGCTTGGCGTCGGGGCTGCTGCCGGGGATCTCGTAGTAGCCCGCGAAACCTCGGAAATGGTCGATGCGAAAGACATCGGCGCTGCTCAGCGCGCGGCGCACGCGGGCCGTCCACCAGGCATAGCCTTCGGCGGCCATGCGCTCCCAGCGGTACAGCGGATTGCCCCAGCGCTGGCCCTCGGCGGAGAGCGCATCGGGCGGCACACCGGCCACGGTGACGGTCTGGAATTGATCGTCCAGGTCGTAGAGATCCGGGCGGGCCCAGCAGTCGGCGCTGTCATGCGCGACGAAGATGGGCAGGTCGCCCATGATGCGCACGCCGCGCTCATTGGCATAGCGCTTGAGGCCGGCCACCTGCCAGTCGAAGCACCACTGCACGAAACGCCAGAAGGCGATCTCGGCGGCGTGCTCCTCGCGTGCGGCGGCGAGGGCCGCGCTCTCGCGGCGTGCCAGGTCTTGCGGCCACTGCCACCAGGGCTGGCCACCGCGCGGGCTGCGGATGGCCATGAAGAGAGCGTAGTCCTCCAGCCAATCGGCCTGCGACGCGCACCAGGCGGCGAACTCGGCCCGCTCGGCGGCGCTGGCCTTGGCGCGGAAGCCGGCCTCGGCGGCGCGCAGCTGCTGCTCACGCCAGGGCAGCACACGGCCGTAGTCCACGCGCGAAGCGTCGAAGCCGCCTTCGGGCAGCTGCGGTGCGCTCATCCAGCCCTTCGCGACCAAAGGCTCGAACGCCACCATCCAGGGGCTGCCCGCGAAGGCCGAGACGCCCTGGTAGGGGCTGTCGCCCGGACCAATGGGCGTCGAGGGCAGCCACTGCCACAGGCCCTGGCCGGCGGACTGCAGCCAGTCCACATAGCGATAGGCGTCGGGGCCGAAATCGCCCATGCCGTGCGGGCCGGGCAAGGAGGTGATGTGCAGCAGCACACCGGCGAGGCGTTGGTTCAGGTCCATTCGCGCAAGTCTCGTACAAAAGAAGGGAGGGATGGAAGGCGTCGGGTCAGGCGGGCTGGGACTGCAGCAGCCAGAGGCTGCGGGCAGGCACCTCAAAGGCCAGGTCCAGGCTCAGTGCATGAGCCAGCGGCCGGCCGTCGGGCTGGCTGCTGTCCAGCAGCAGGCGCCACTGCGTGCCGCGGCATTCGGCGGGAGCGTGGAAGGCCAGGGCCTGGGGCTCCGGATTGAACAGCAGGACAAGGCCCGGTTCAGCGCCGGCGGGCAGGGCCGAGATCAGGCAGGCCAGGGCCTGTTCCGGGCCCAGATGCCAGTCCTGCACCTGCATCTCATGGCCCCGCGGCGAGAACCAGCGCAGCTGCGCATCGCCCGCATGCGCGGCCCCGCCCTGCCCTGCCGACACGAACCAGCGCTGATGCCGCAGCAGGGGCTGCGCCCGGCGCAGGGCGCTGACGCGGGCCACGAAGGACTGCAGCGCGGCGCTGTCCTGCTGCCAATCCAGCCAGCCCAGGGGGTTGTCCTGGCAGTAGGCGTTGTTGTTGCCCTGCTGGCTGTTGGCCAGCTCGTCCCCGGCATTGAGCATGGGCGTGCCCTGGGCCAGCAGCAGCGTGGCCAGCATGGCGCGGCGCAGGCGCTCGCGCGTGGCCTGCACCTCGGCTGGGGCCCCCTCGCCCTCATGGCCGAAGTTGTGGGCCAGTTCGCCGTCGCGGCCGTCGCGGTTGTCCTCGCCGTTGGCCTGGTTGTGCTTGCCGCTGTAGCTCAGCAGATCTTGCAGGGTGTAGCCGTCATGCACGGCAATGAAGTTGACCGAGGCCGTGGGCAGGCGCTGCGCATGGTGGAACACATCGCTGGAGGCGCTGAAGCGGCGTGCGAACTCGCCGCGGCTGATGGCGTGCCCCAGGCGCGGCTGCGTGTCCGCCGGGCCGATCCAGTAGCCGCGCACGGCGTCGCGGAACTTGTCGTTCCACTCCATGAAGCGGCCGGGGAAGCGGCCCAGCTGGTAGCCGTCATAGCCCGCGTCCCAGGGTTCGGCGATCAGGTGCACGCCCGCCAGCACCGGGTCCTGGCGCAGCGCGGTGAAGAAGGCGGCCTGCGGATCGAAGCCATGCGGCCCGCGGCCCAGCACCGGTGCGAGGTCGAAGCGGAAGCCGTCCACGCCCATCTCCTGCACCCAGAAGCGCAGCGAATCCAGCACGAACTGCGTGACCCGCGGATGCTGGGTGTTGAGCGTGTTGCCGCAGCCGGTGAGGTTCTCGGCCCGGCTGGCGTCGTCCGGCACGGCGCGGTAGTAGCTGCGGTTGTCCAGGCCACGCCAGGACAGCGTGGGGCCGAACTCGTTGCCCTCGGGCGTGTGGTTGTAGACCACGTCCAGCACCACTTCCAGGCCGGCCTCATGCAGGGCGCCGACCATGGCCCGGAACTCCGCTGCCACCAGCGTTGGGTCGTGCCGCACGGTGGCGCTGGCCAGGCGCGGGTCGGGGGCGAAGAAGCCCAGGGTGTTGTAGCCCCAGTAGTTGCGCAGGCCCTTCTCACCCAGGTGCGGCTCGTCGATGGCGTAGTGCACCGGCAGCAGGGAGAGCGTGCTCACGCCCAGGCGCTGGAAATGGGCGATGGACGCCGCATGGGCCAGGGCCGCGTAGCTGCCGCGCAAGGCCTCGGGGATGACGGGATTCAGCGCCGAAAACCCCTTGACATGGACCTCGTACAGCAGCAGGTCCGCCGCCGCGTGGCGCGGCGCGCCGGCGCGCGGCGAAGACCCGTTCGGCGGCGGGGCCACGCGCGCCTTGAGCGCATGCGGGGCATTGTCCCGCGTGTCGAAGCTGCGCGGGCCCTCCGGATGCCCCAGCTCGTAGCCATGGTGCTCGGCACGCCAGCTGAAATGGCCGATGATCTCGCGGGCATAGGGGTCCAGCAGCAGCTTGTGCGGGTTGAAGCGCTGGCCGCACTCCGGCGCGTAGGGGCCGTGCGCACGCAGGCCGTAGACAAGACCTGACCCCAGGCCCGGCAGGAAGCCATGGAAGACGCCGTCATGCGGCCCATGCAGGCGGTAGCGGCGCAGCTCGCGCTGGCCCTCGGCGTCGAACACGCACAGCTCGATGGCCTCGGCATGCTCGGAGAACACCGCGACGTTGACGCCGCCGTCGCGGGCCAGAGTGCCCAGGGGCTCGGTGCGGCCAGGGCTCAGTTGCTCGGGCAAGGCAGTGTTCATGCGGCGCGGGCTTCCTGGCGGGCCAGCAGGGCCCGCAGCGGCAGCGCCAGGCGTGCGGCCCAGTGCTGCTCGGTGTGGTCCGCGCCCTCGAAGACGCGGGACTGGGTGAGCGGCGGACGGTGGCCCCGTCCGGCCAGCAGAGCATCCACGCGGGCCTGCGCCTCGTCGTAGAGCGCATCCAGGCCTGCGGTGCCGCGGTCCAGGTAGAGGCGATGGGTGCCCGGCGCGGGCAGCTTGCGTTCCAGATAGGCCAGCAGCGCGCCGGGAATCTCGGCATTGCGCTCGTACAGACCGATCCAGTGCGTGCTCAGCGCCGCGGCACCGCCGAAGACTTCCGGGTACTCGCACAGGCCGTAGAGGCTGATCAGGCCGCCCATGCTGGAGCCCATCAGGAAGCAGGACTCGGGCCGGGGATCCGTGGCGTAGCGCGCATCGATGCGGGGCTTGAGCACGCGCACGAGGCTGTGCAGATAGGCATCGGACAGCGGCGCTCGCTTCAACGGCCCGGCGAGGTAGCGCTGCCCGGCTGCCGTCTTCTCCACGGCCGGCCAGCAAGCCTGCGGGAAAAACTCGGCGTGGCGCTGCTCGGCGTGGTTGTGCAGCCCCACCACGATGAAGTCCCGCAGCGCGCCCTCGGCGATCAGCGGTGCGGCCACGGCGTCCACCGCCCAGGCCTGGCGGTTCCAGGTGCTGCGGGCGTCGAAGAGCATCTGCCCGTCGTGCATGTAGAGCACGGCATGCGGCCGATCCTGGCGATAGCCCGGCGGCAGCCAGACGTCGACCGGGCGCGCGCCCAGCTGCGCGTCCTCCAGCACCAGCCGCTCCAGGCGGCCCGCGGACACCTGCGGCAGCGCTGCCTCCCCAGCCGCCGCTGCACCCGGCACCAGCAGCGCCGCAGCGCCTTGCATCATCTGTCGGCGGTTCATGCGCCCTCCTCCACCGGTGCCAGCATCAGTGTGGCCAGCGGCGGCAGCAACAGCTGCAGATGACCGTCGACCACCGGCAGCGCCGCCCGCTCGTTGCCCAGATGGCTGCCGCCGTAACAACCGGCATCCGTGTTCAGCACCTCGCGCCAGGCGCGCGGGCCCTCCGGCATGGGAATGCGATAGCCCTGGCGCGGCACCGGCGTGAAGTTGCAGACCACCAGGGTCTGTTCGCCGTCCGGCTCGCGGCGCAGCCAGGCGAAGACGCTCAGCTCGCGGTCCTCGCTGACCAGCCACTGGAAGCCGCCGGCCTCGCAGTCCTGCCGGTGCAGGCTGGGGCGCTCGCGGTAGAGCCGGTTGAGATCGCGGATCAGCGCCTGCACACCGGCATGCGCCGGCCGCTCCAGCAGTGCCCAGGGCAGCTCGGCGTCGTGGTTCCACTCGCTGTCCTGGCCGAACTCCTGGCCCATGAACAGCAGCTTCTTGCCGGGGTGGCCCCACATGAAGCCGTAGTAGGCGCGCAGGTTGGCGAAGCGCTGCCAGGCGTCGCCCGGCATCTTGCCCAGCAGCGAGCCCTTGCCGTGCACCACCTCGTCATGCGAGAGCGGCAGCACAAAGTTCTCGCTGAAGGCGTAGACGAGGCCGAAGCTCATCTTCTCGTGATGCCATTTGCGGTGGATGGGGTCCTCCTGCATGTAGCGCAGGGTGTCATTCATCCAGCCCATATTCCATTTGTAGTGGAAGCCCAGGCCGCCGGCCGAGGTGGGCGCACTGACGCCGGGAAAGCTGGTCGATTCCTCCGCCACGGTGATGCAGCCGGGCGCCTCGGCGCCGATCACCTCGTTCATGCGGCGCAGCAAGGCGATGGCCTCGAGGTTCTCGCGCCCGCCATGCACATTGGGCAGCCATTCGCCGGGCGGGCGCGAATAGTCGCGGTAGAGCATGGAGGCCACGGCGTCCACGCGCAGGCCGTCCACGCCCCATTGCTCCAGCCAATAGAGCGCATTGCCAACCAGGAACTGCCGGGTCTCCAGGCGGCCGAAGTGATAGATCAAGGTGTTCCAGTCGCGATGGAAGCCCTCGCGCGGATCGGCGTATTCGTAGCAATGCGTCCCGTCGAACTGCGCGAGACCGTGGGCGTCCGCCGGGAAGTGGGCCGGCACCCAGTCCAGCAGCACGCCCAGGCCTTGCGCATGGCAGGCCGAGACGAAGCGCACCAGGCCCTGCGGATCCCCCAGCCGTGCCGTGGGCGCATAAAGCCCCAGCGCCTGATAGCCCCAGGAGCCGTCGAAAGGATGCTCGGAGATGGGCAGCAGCTCCACATGCGTGAAGCCCAGGCCCGCGGCATAGGCCGGCAGCGCGGCGGCCAGCTGATCCCAGTCGACGAAGTCCGCAGCGCCCCCGCCCGCCGGCCGGCGCCAGGACGGCGCGTGGACCTCGTAGATGCTGATGGGCGCATCTCGCCGGTTGGCTGCCTGGCGCGGCGCCGGCAGGCATCGGCCCGGCGGCGCGGCGCAGACGACGCTGGCCGTCTCCGGCCGGAACTGGGCCTGGCGGGCAAAGGGATCGGCCTTGAGCAAGACCTGACCCTCTGGCGCCAGGATCTCGAACTTGTACAGCTCGCCCGCCTGCACCGCCGGAATGAACAGCTCCCAGACGCCGGCCTCGTGGCGGCGGCGCATGGGGTGGCGGCGGCCGTCCCACTGATTGAAGCTGCCCACGACGCTGACGCGCCGGGCGTTCGGCGCCCAGACGGCGAAGCGCGTGCCGGCCACACCGTCCACGCGCTGCAGATGGGCGCCCAGCACCTGCCAGGGCCTCAAATGCTGCCCAGCCGCAAGCTGCTGCAGGTCCCCTTCGCCGAGCTGCGGACCGAAGGCATAGGCGTCATCCAGGCCTTGCCAGGTGCCGCCGGCCTGCCACTGCACGAAGAGGCGGTAGGCGAAGGGTTTGCGACGGCGCGGGACGATGGTCTCGAAAAAGAGGCCCGGCACGCGCGCCGTCATCGGGCACAGCGCGCGGCCGCTGGCGGCATCCAGCACCTGCACCGCCTGCGCGCCCGGCAGGCAGGCGCGCAGCCACAGCCGCCCCTGGTCGTCGGCATGCTGCCCCAGCACGGCGAAGGGATCGCCATGCCGGGCGTCCAGCAGGGCCTGCAGAGTGCTGTCGTCGAGCATGTCCGCGTCCGTCAACGCCAAGCTTGTCAGGCCTTCAGCGAGGCGGGCGACCAGACCCGTTCCACGTACTCGGCGATGGTGCGGTCCGAAGAGAACCATCCCATGCCGGCCACGTTGCGGATGGCCTGCTCGCCCCAGGCCTGCGGGTCGCGGTACACGGCATCGACCTGGAGCTGCGTGGCCACGTAGTCGGCGAAGTCGGCCATCAGCAGGTAGGGGTCGGCGCCCAGCAGCTTGTCGACCAGGGGCTTGTAGCGGGCCGTGTCGCCGCCACAGAAGTCGCCGTCGGCGATGGCGCGGATCACGCCCTGCAGCTGGCGGTTCTGCTCGACGTACAGGCGCGGGTCGTAACCCAGGCTCTTGAGTCCGGCCACGGCCTCGGTGCGCAGCCCGAAGACGAACATCTGGTCCACGCCCATGTGCTCGGCCATCTCGATGTTGGCGCCGTCCCAGGTGCCGATGGTCAGCGCGCCGTTCAGCGCGAACTTCATGTTGCCGGTGCCCGAGGCCTCGGTGCCGGCGGTGGAGATCTGCTCGGAAAGGTCGGCCGCGGGAATGATGGTCTCGGCCAGCGAGACGCCGTAGTTGGGCAGGAAGACGAGCTTGAGCGAATCGCCTACGCGCGGATCGCTGTTGACCACGCGGGCCACGTCGTGGGCCAGTTGGATGATGAGCTTGGCCATGTGGTAAGCCGAGGCCGCCTTGCCGGCGATCACCACGGTGCGCGGCACCCAGCCCTGGCCGTCCACGCCTTCCGGATTGGCCACAATGGCCTGGTAGCGGGCGATGACATGCAGCAGGTTCAGCAGCTGGCGCTTGTACTCGTGGATGCGCTTGATCTGCACGTCGAAGAGGCTGTCCACGTTCACGGCCAGGCCCAGCTCGCGGCGGATGCGCTCGGCCAGGCGCTGCTTGTTGGCGCGCTTGACGCTGCGGAAGCTGTCGATCAGCGCGGCGTCCTTGGCATGCGCGGCCAGGGCCTGCAGCTTGGAGAGGTCCTGACGCCAGGCCGTGCCGATGGCGCCGTCGATCACGGAGGACAGCGCCGGATTCGCCTGTTGCAGCCAGCGGCGCGGGGTCACGCCGTTGGTCACGTTGTGGAAGCGCTCGGGGAAGATGCGGGCGTAGTCGGCAAAGATGGTCTGGACCATCAGGGCCGAGTGCAGCGCGGCCACGCCGTTGACGCGGTGCGAGGCCACGATGGACAGCGCGGCCATGCGCACGCGGCGCTCGCCACCGTAGTTGCCGCCGTGGTTGCCACCTTCGTCGATCAGCGAGACGCGCGCCGCCAGGGCATCGTCTCCCGGGAATCGCTGGCGCAGCTCCTGCAGGAAGCGGTGGTTGATCTCGTAGATGATCTCGAGATGCCTGGGCAGCAGGGCCTCGAACATGCGCACGGGCCAGGTCTCCAGCGCCTCGGGCATCAGCGTGTGGTTGGTGTAGCTGACGGCCTGGCGCGTGATCGCCCAGGCTTCGTCCCAGGGCAGGCCGTGCTCGTCCAGCAGCAGGCGCATCAGCTCGGCCGGAGCCAGCGCGGGATGGGTGTCGTTGAGGTGGACGGCGTTGCTCGTGCCCAGGTTCTGGAGCGAGCCGGACTCGCGCAGGTGGCGCGCGATCAGGTCTTGCAGCGAGGCGCTCACCAGGAAGGCTTCCTGCTTGAGGCGCAGCTCGCGGCCGGCCTCGGTGGAGTCGTCCGGGTAGAGCACCCAGTTCAGCGCGTCAGCGGCCACCTGGCGGCTGGCGGCGCCGGCGTAGTCGCCGCGGCAGAAGGCCTGGAAGTCGATGGGCGCAGCGGCCTGGGCGTGCCACTGGCGCAGGGTGGAGACACGCTCGCTGTGGTGGGCCGGCACGATGAAGTCATAGGCCTGGGCCACCAGCACTTCGGCCGGCACCCAGCGCCGCGCGCCGCTGGCGTCCACCTCCACGCGACCGCCGAAGCCCACGCTGTAGCGCAGCTCCGGGCGCGGCAGCTCCCAGGGGTTGCCCAGGCGCAGCCAGTCATCGGGGGACTCGACCTGGCGGCCGTCCTGGATGCCCTGGGCGAACATGCCGTACTGGTAGCGCAGGCCATATCCGAAGGACGGCAGGCCCAGCTCGGCGAAGGAATCAAGGAAGCAGGCGGCCAGGCGGCCCAGGCCCCCATTGCCCAGCGCGGCATCGGGCTCGCGCTCCAGCACGGTGGCGAGGTCCTGGCCCTGCGCCTGCAGCTGTGCATGCAGCACGCCATCCAGGCGCAGCGCGGCCAGGGCATTGTTGAGGGCACGGCCCATCAGGAATTCCATTGAGAGGTAGTGCACGCGGCGACAGGCGGCGCTCGGGCCGCGCTGCGCGTCGGCAGCCTGGGTGGCGGCCCAGCGCTGGGCCAGCAGCTCGCGGCTGGCCGCCGCGGCGGCGCGCATCAGCTCCTCGCGGCCGGGCGCCGCGCCGACGAGGGCGCGCTGCTGCAACTCACGCTGCAGCGCGGCCTCGAAGGAGGCCTGCAAGGAAGAGGAAGCGCTGAACGAAGCAGAGTGGGAATTCATGGCACCTCGCGCCGTGGAACGGGCCGTCTTGAGAAGTGTGGACAACATCGGATTTCACCCAGGAGGCGGCAATGGCCAGGCCCCCTACAGTCGACCGCGGACCCTTGCATCGGGCCCGTCGGCACATCGGACACACAGCCCACACGGACCGATCGTGTGAGCGCGACGTCGAAAGTATCACCCAGCCGTCCTCATTTGTGTAGTTTCACTACAGCGGGTTAACCCGAAATTGACGCTAAGCCATTGATTTTTAATGACTACATTGGCTACAAATCGGGTTCATCACGTTGTAGAACTACATTTTGATCTGTATATTCTCTACAAACGAGGTCTGCGGCAACGCCCGGACCACCCCATGAGCGAGACAAGCCGGCCGGCTCCCGCAGGCCTGGCGGAGGTAGACAAGTGGCGAGCGTGTTGCTGCAGTCCGTGGCCAAGTCCTACGGCGAGACCCAAATCCTGCATGGCATCGACCTGGAGATCCGGGACGGCGAGTTCATGGTCTTCGTCGGTCCCTCGGGCTGCGGCAAGTCCACCCTGCTGCGCTCCATCGCAGGCCTGGAGGACATCACCGGCGGCGAGCTGCGCATCGGCGGCCGACTGGTCAACGACGTGCCGCCGGCCGAGCGCGGCATCGCCATGGTGTTCCAGTCGTATGCGCTGTACCCGCACATGAACTTGTACGACAACATGGCCTTCGGCCTGCAGCTGGCCAAAGTGCCCAAGGCCGAGATCGACAAGGCCGTGCGCCACGCCGCGCGCATCCTGCACATCGAGCACCTGCTGGAGCGCAAGCCCAAGGACCTGTCGGGCGGTCAACGCCAGCGCGTGGCCATCGGCCGCGCCATCGTGCGCAAGCCCGAGGTCTTCCTCTTCGACGAGCCCCTGTCCAACCTCGATGCCGCCCTGCGCGTGCGCATGCGCTATGAGTTCGCCAAGCTGCACGAGGAGCTCAAGACCACCATGGTTTACGTGACCCACGACCAGGTCGAGGCCATGACCCTGGCCGACCGCATCGTGGTGCTGCAGGCGGGCCGCATCGAGCAGGTGGGCTCGCCGCTGGAGTTGTACGAGCATCCCCGCAATCTCTTCGTGGCCGGCTTCATCGGCAGCCCGAAGATGAATTTCATTGCCGGCGAGCTGGCGGCCATCGGCGCGGGCCAGGCCGAGGTCCGCCTGGACGGCGGCCTGCGCATGCGGGCCCTGGTGGACGCAGGCCGAGCATGCGTGGGCGACAAGGTCACGCTGGGCATCCGGCCGGAGCACATCCGAACTGTGGGCGAAGGCAATCAGATGGACACCACCATCACCTTCGTCGAATCCCTGGGCGGCACCACCTTCGCCTACTGCCCCTTCCCCGGCCTGGAGGAACCGCTGACCTGCCAGTTCGAAGGCCGCAACGGCTGCGACCGGCTGCGCAGCGGCGATCCGCTGCGCCTGCATTTCCCGCCCGAAGCCCTCTATCTCTTCGATGCGCAGGGTCAGGCCTTGCGCCGCCAGGCCGCGCCGGAGCTGGGGGCATGAGGGCCGCGCTGAGCGCACTGTGCCTGCTGCTGGGGAGTCTGGCACATGCCGCCCCGACCCCCACCCTGCTGGTCTGGATCAACGGTGACAAGGCCTACAACGGCCTGCAGAAGGTGGGGCTGGCCTTCGAGAAGGCCTCGGGCGTCAAGGTGGTGGTGGAGCACCCGGTGGATGCCACCGACAAGTTCCAGCAAGCGGCTGGCGCCGGCAAGGGCCCGGACATCTTCTGCTGGCCGCACGACCGCGTCGGCGAATGGGCCAAGGCCGGCCTGCTGACCCCGCTGCGACCCTCGGCCCACCTGCGCGCCGAGATCGAGGAGACCGCCTGGCGCGCCTTCAGCTACCAGGGCAAGACCTGGGGCTACCCGCTGGCCATCGAGACCACCGGCCTCCTCTACAACAAGGCCCTGGTGCCCGTGCCGCCCCGGACCTTCGAGGAACTGATCCAGCTGGACCGGCGCCTGCGCCCCCAAGGCAAGCACGCCATCCTGTGGCACTACAACAAAAGCTTCTTCAGCTGGCAGGTGCTGGCCGGCGCCGGGGGCCGGATCTACGACCGCGATGCGCGAGGCGACTTCGACGCCAGCCTGGTCCAGGTGAACAACGAGGGCGCGCTGGCCGGCGCTGAAATGATCCATCGCCTGGTGCGCGACGGCCACATGCCCAAGGGCGCCAACTATGCCGAGATGGAAGGCGGCTTCGCCCGCGGCGAGGTGGCGATGATGATCTCCGGCCCCTGGGCCTGGGACAACGCCCGCCGCGCCGGCATCGACTTCGGCGTGGCGCCGGTGCCGGGCCTGAAGCCGGGGCAGTACTCCAAGCCCTTCGTGGGCGTGCTGGGCTGCATGATCGCGGCGCCTTCGCGCCAGAAGGACATTGCCCGCGAGTTCCTGGAGCAGCACCTGCTGCGCCCCGAAGCCCTGAAGGTGCTGGACGCCGACGTGCCCCTGGGCGTGCCGGCCAACAAGGCCTTCTATGCCGAGCTCTCGGTCAATCCGCTGATCAAGGCCAGCATGGAGAACGCCCGCCTGGGCGAACCCATTCCCAACATTCCCGAGGTGGGCCGCTTCTGGACCGCCATGGACGCCGCCCTGGAGGCCATCAGCAATGGCCTGCAGAGCCCCAAGGACGCCTTGGACGGCGCCGCCGCCCGCATGCTGCTGAAGAAGTGAGCCGCGCATGAATCCCAACGCCGCAACCGCGCCCTCCCCGCTCAGTGCAGCCTACGGCACCCTGCCGCCCTCGCTCTGGAACCGCCTGGCCGCCGTGCTGCGCTGGCCGCTCGTGGCGGCCCTGATGCTGAGCGCGCTGTACCTGGTCTTCTCCGTCTACGCCGCGGGCCAGACGGCCTGGGCGGCCGGCGCGGTGGCCCTGTTCGGCGCGGCCTTCTACATTTATCTGCGGGCGGGCTTCGCCTGGCGCTACCTCTTTCCCGGCATGGCCGGCATGGCGGTCTTCATCGCCTTCCCGCTGGTCTATACGGCGCAGATCGGCTTCACCAACTACTCCTCGGCGCACCTGCTGAGCCAGGAACGGGTGCGGGCCTATCTGCTGGACCAGCACGAGGTGATCGAGTCCGGCGTGATGGGCTTCAGCCTGCATGCCGACGGCTCCGAGTTCCGCGTGGTGCTGAGCGTCCCAGGCACGGCGCAGCCGCGCTATGTCTCACCGCCGCTGGCCCTGCGCAAGACCCGTGAGCCGCTCAAGATCACGATGCAGGCCACCAAGGACGAGCAACTGCCCCTGCCAAGCCCCCTGCAGGCCGCCCTGCCCCTGCGCGAGCTGATCCAGCACCGCGAGGCCCTGGCCCAATTGCAGCTCCTGCTGCCTGACCGCAGCGGCCCCGAGGCGCAGCTGCGCTACCTGGGCCTGCGCGAGTACGGGCCCGTGGCGCCGCATTACGTGGAGCAAGCTGACGGCAGCCTGCTGCGCGCGGCCGACGGCCAGCGCTTCGCGCCCGACGGCAAGACGGGCTACTACCGCAATGCGGCCGGCGACATCCTCCAGCCCGGCTTCAAGGTCCTGGTGGGGCTGCAGAACTACAGCCGCATGCTCCTGGACGCGGAGTTCCGCGGCCCCTTCGTCAGCATCTTCGTCTGGACCGTGCTGTTCTCGCTGGCCACCGTGGCGGGCGCGACCTTCATCGGCATGTTCCTGGCCGTGCTGCTGAACTGGGAAGACCTCAAGGGCCGCACCGCCTACCGCACCCTGCTCTTCCTGCCCTATGCCGTCCCGGGCTTCATCTCCATCCTGGTGTTCAAGGGCTTGTTCAACCAGAACTTCGGCGAGATCAACGCCATCCTGGATGCGCTCTTCGGCGTCAAGCCCGCCTGGTTCGCAGACCCGCTGCTGGCCAAGCTGATGCTGCTCATCGTCAACATCTGGCTGGGCTATCCCTACATCATGATCCTGTGCTCGGGCCTGCTGAAGTCCATTCCCTCCGACCTGTACGAGGCCTCGGCCATCGTCGGCGCCGGGCCCTGGACCAACTTCTGGCGCATCACCGCGCCGCTGATCATCAAACCGCTCTCGCCCCTCCTGATCAGCGCCTTCGCCTTCAACTTCAACAACTTCGTGTTGATCGCCCTGCTGACCGACGGCCGGCCGGACTTCCTCTCCACCAAGCTGCCGGCCGGGCAGACGGACATCCTGGTGTCCTACACCTACCGCATCGCCTTCCGCGACTCGGGCTCGGACTTCGGCCTGGCCGCGGCGATCTCCACGCTGATCTTCTTCCTGGTGGCGGCGCTGTCGCTGCTCAATCTGCGCCTCATGCGCAAATCACAGCAGTAAGGAAACCCCATGGCCATTGTTCGAGGCAAGCAAGCGCGCTGGCGCATCTTCGCGGCCCACGCCCTGCTGTGGGCCTTCCTGGCGCTGACACTGTTCCCGCTGCTGGCGGTGGTGTCCATTTCGCTGCGGCCGGGCAACTTCGCCACCGGCAGCCTGATCCCCAGCGAGGTCAGCCTGGAGCACTGGAAACTGGCGCTGGGCATTCCCTACCTGGGGCAGGACGGCACCCTGGTGCAGCCGCCCTTCCCGGTGCTGAGCTGGCTGTGGAACTCGATCAAGGTCGCCACGCTCTCGGCCTTTGCCATCGTGGCCATCTCCACCACGGCGGCCTATGCCTTTGCGCGGCTGAAGTTCCCCTTCAAGGCCGGCATCCTGAACAGCATGCTGCTGCTGCAGATGTTCCCGCCCGTGCTGGCCCTGGTGGCGATATACGCCATCTTCGAGGCCATCGGCAGCCAGGTGCCCATGCTGGGCCTGGAGACGCATGCGGGCCTGGTGCTGGCCTATCTCGGCGGCGTGGCCACGCATATCTGGACCATCAAGGGCTACTTCGAGACCATCCCCACCGAGATCGAGGAGAACGCCAAGGTCGACGGGGCCAGCCACTGGCAGGCCTTCAGCCGCGTGCTGCTGCCCATGGCCGTTCCCATCCTGATGGTGGTCTTCGTGCTGGCCTTCATCGGCGCCATCATCGAGTACCCGGTGGCCTCGGTGCTGCTGCGCGAGGAAGGCCAGTTGACGCTGGCCGTGGGCTCCAAGTACTTCCTGCACGACCAGCGCTTCCTGTGGGGCGACTTCGCCGCGGCTGCGGTGCTGTCGGGCCTGCCCATCACCCTCGTGTTCCTGCTGGCGCAGCGCTGGATCGTGTCCGGCCTCACGGCAGGCGGGGTCAAGGGATGAGGGCCGCGCCGCCCCTGCTGGCGCTGTTGGCCCTGGCAGCGGTCCTGGCGACGCCCGCGTCCCAGGCCGCGCCCGCCCCTCGCTGCCGGCCCGCCCCCCTGGGCGACACCACGCTGTACCTGCGCGGCGCGCTCAACAACTGGGCCGCGCAGGACGAGCAGGCCTTCGAGTATCGCTGCGATACCTACTACCTGAACCTGCAGGCCCAGGGCCCGCAGGAGTTCAAGATCGCCGACGAAGCCTGGACGCCCGACAGCACGCTGGGCAGCGATGCCCAGGGCCGCCTGGCGCGCGGCGGCGCGGTGGTTGGCAACTACCGCCTGGATCTGCGCGGCGCGCACACGCTGCGCCTGCGCATCAGCCCCCAGGGTCAGCCTGCGCTGGAGCTGGGCCCGCCGGCCTTCAATCCCTCGGTGCCGGCCCGCATCACCGACGCGGCGGCGCTGAGCACGCGCTTCAACTCGCGCCAGCCGGAGTTCAAGACTCCCTTCGGTGCGCAGCCCCAGGGCACGGAGATCCGCTTCTACCTGGGCAGCGAGCGCCCCGGCCTGCTGCGCGCCACGCTGGTGCTGGAGAAGCGCCTGCTCAGCGGCAACCAGGAGCAGCTGAGCTACGAGCCGCTGCAGCGCATCACCATGACGCCGGAAGGACGCGGCCTGGGCACGGGCTTCGCGGCGACGGTGCGTTTCGACCAGGTCGGCGTGTTCGGCTACTGGTTCGAGCTGGAGACCGACCAAGGCCGCTACGCCCTGCAGAACAACAAGGACGCCGTGGCCTGGACGCGTGAGAAGGGCAGCATGGGACCATCCTCGCTGGAGCGCCTGCCCAGCGACACACGCCGCATCCGGCGCTACCGCCAGACCATCCACGCCCCCGACTTCCAGGTGCCGGACTGGGCGCAGGATGCCCTCTACTACGCCATCTTTCCCGAGCGCTTCCGCAACGGCGACCCCGCGAACGACCCCCGCCCCGGCGGCGGCCGCGTGCAGGACCGCTACCAGGACCATGATGTCGAGCGCCACGCGCGCTGGGTCGAGAAGCCGTTCAAGCCTGGCAGCGGCGATGGCTCCGACGGCGTCTACAACAACGATTTCTTCGGTGGCGACCTGGCCGGCATCATCGAGAAGCTCGACTACATCCGCGACCTGGGCGCCAACACGATTTACCTAACGCCAATTTTCCGCGCCCCAAGCAACCACAAGTACGACACGGCCGACTTCACCCAGGTCGACCCCGCCCTGGGCCGCAACGCGGACTTCGAGCGGCTCTGCGCCGAAGCGGCCAAGCGCGGCTTGCGCGTGCTGCCGGACGCCTCGCTCAACCACGTGGGCGCGGATTCGCTCTACTTCGACCGCTTCGCCCGCTACGAGAGCCAGGGCGCATTCCGCGGCGGGCGCATCCGGCCGGACTCGCCCTATGCCAGCTGGTTCAGTTTCGACCCCAGCCAGGGTGCGGCCGACAAGCAGTTCAAGGGCTGGGTGGGCGTCAGCGACCTGCCTGAAATCGACAAATCCAGCCGCGACTTCCGCCGCTTCGCCTATGGCCACCCCGACAGCGTGATGCAGCAATGGCTGGACCGCGGCGCGGCCGGCTGGCGCATGGACGTGGCGCCCTGGGTGCCCGACGACTTCTGGCGCGAGTGGCGCCGTGCGGTCAAGGCGCACCGGCCCGATGCCGTCACCATCTCCGAGACCTGGTTCGACGCCAGCAAGTACTTCCTGGGCGACAGCTTCGACGCGACGATGAACTACATCTTCCGCAACGCCGTGCTGGACTTCGCCGCCGGCGGCGATGCACGGCAGCTCGTCGCGCAGCTGGAGTTCATGCGCGAGGCCTACCCGGTGCAGTCGCTGCTGGCGAACATGAACCTGCTCTCCAGCCACGACCAGCCCCGGGCCCTGTTCGCACTGGGCGAGCGCGACGACAGCAGCCCTGCACAGCGCCGCCTGGCCCGCCAGCGCCTGCGCCTGGCCTGGCTGCTGCAGATGAGCGCGCCGGGCGCCCCGAGCATCTACTACGGCGATGAAGTCGGCGTGGGCGGAGGCGAGGACCCCTACAACCGCGCGCCCTACCCCTGGGCCGACCAGGGCGGCCAGCCCGACGACAGCCTGCAGGCCGACCTGCGCCGCCTCACCGCCCTGCGCCAGCAACTGGCCGTGCTGCGCCGGGGCTTGCCGCAGGCCCCGCTGCTGGCCACAGCGCAACACCTGGCCCTGCCCCGCCGCCTGGGCGAGGTGCAGGCGCTGACCGTGCTCAGCAACGCAAGCACCGCCAGCCGCGTCAGCCTCCCCCTGGGCTCCGACATGCCTGGCCGCTGGCGCGATGCCCTCAGCGGCGAGCGCTTCGTGGCCGAGCATGGCCGCCTGACCCTGCCCCTGCCCGCCCTGGGCGGGCGCATCCTCCTGAACGAATGACCCTTCGCGCGAACACCGCCGCGCTGATGCGCCCCTTCGGCCGCAGCGGCCTGCAGCTCAATGCCCTGGGCTTTGGCGCCATGCACCTCAACGATGAGCGCTGCAGCGAGGCCGAGGCCGGCGTGCTGCTCAACGCGGTGCTGGACCTGGGCGTCACCCTGATCGACACCGCGCGCTCCTACGGCCTCAGCGAGGAGCGCATCGGCCGCCACCTGGCACACCGGCGCTCGGAGTTCCTGCTCTCCACCAAGCTGGGCTATGGCGTCGAAGACGTGCCCGACTGGACCTACGACTGCATCGTGCAGGGCGTGGAGCGCGCCCTGCGCGTGATGCGCAGCGAGGTGATCGACATCGCGCACCTGCACTCCTGCCCGCTGGAAACCCTGCAGCGCGGCGAGGTCATCCGCGCGCTGGACGACTGCCGCCGTGCCGGCAAGATCCGCGTGGCGGCCTACTCGGGCGAAAACGCCGAACTGGACTTCGCGCTGAACGAGCCGCTGTTCGGCGCCGTGCAGAGCTCGGTGAGCGTGTGCGACCAGGCCCAAGTGCCGGCCCGTCTGGCGCTGGCCGCCGAGCGCGGCATGGGCGTGATCGCCAAGCGCCCGCTGGCCGGGGCGATCTGGCGCCATGCCCAGCGTCCGGGCGACTTCGCCGAAGGCCAGTACTGGGACCGCTGGCAGCTCATGCGCCTGACCGAGCTGAGGCAAGACCTGGCCCCCGACATCCCCCCCGACGAGATGGCCCTGCGCTTCGCCGCCTGGCTGCCCGGCGTGGACTGCGTCATCGCCGGCACACGGCGCCTGGACAAGCTCAAGCGCAACCTGGCGGCGGTCGCCAAGGGACCGCTGCCGCTGACGCTGCAACAGGCGCTGCTCGCCCGCTTCGCGCCGCATGCGGCGCAGTGGCCAGGCGTGATCTGAAACCGCCCCTCACCGCCCTGTGGCATGGATGGCGGCTCGACGCCGCCACCCATGCCATCCGCGGGGGCAAGGGGCGCCAGCCCCAATAGGCCGAGCGCCGGGCTGCCCCAAGCCGGCCCATGTGGCCAAGAAGGCGGCTCGAAGCCGCCTTCTTGGCCGCCCCCCCATGGGACCGACCGGACTTGCCCGCGTTCAGCGCGGCAAGACCGGGCGAGGGGCTCACACCCCCCCCGGCCAACGGACGGTCTCGCCGTCGTCCTCGTAGCCCGGGAAGATGCTGAAGCTCGCGATCACCCCACCAGCCTCCCAGAAGGCCACGCCGGCATCCGGGCATTCATGGCAGCGACCGCCCCCCTCCACGGCCTGTGCGCCCTTGAGGCGCCCCAGCTTCAGGCCCTTGACCAGGCCGGGCAGGCGGTCCGCCGGGCAGCCGATCACGGCCTCCCCCTGCAGCGTCCAGCGGCCGTCGGCAAATTCCAGCTCGCCCAGGCGCCATCCGTCGGCCTCGAAGAAGGACGCCCCCACGCCCTGCTCGGCGTAGTACCAGTGCTCCATGGCCTCCTGCTCGCCTTCGGCTGGCAGCGCCTCCAGGGAGTCGGGCGTGCCGGCGGCGGCGCGCAGCTGCTCGCGGCTGGCGCCCAGAACGAAGGGGACGTGGCCAAGATGGATTTGGATGGACGACATGCGCAGCTTTCCTGATGAATGGCGGGATCATAGCGAGGGGCCGGCAAAGCCCGCTGGGCCATCAGCAAGGCCTCCGGCACCGCGCCCAGGCGAGACGATATGCTGCACACATGCCAAGCCGCCTCACCCCTGACGATGTCGAATTCACGGCCCTGCGCGCCCAGGGACCAGGCGGTCAGAACGTCAACAAAGTCTCCAGCGCCGTGCAGCTGCGCTTCGACGTGGCGGCTTCGGCCCTGCCGGACTGGCTGAAGGAGCGGCTTCTGGCCATGGCCGATCGTCGGCTGAACCAGGATGGCATCATCGTCATCAAGGCCCAGACCGAGCGCAGCCAGGAGCGCAACAAGGCCGAGGCCCTGGCGCGCCTGCAGGCCCTGATCGACGCGGCCAGCCATGTGCCCGCCGTGCGCCGCGCAACCCAGCCCACCCGGGCCTCGAAACGGCGCCGCCTGGAAGCCAAGAGCCAGCGGGCCGGCATCAAGGCCTTGCGGGGGCGTGTGGCGGAGTGAGCCGCGCACCGGAGGCATTGAGGGCGCAGCAGGACTCTTCCCGCATCCGGCAGGATCGCGGGCGACGGCACAATCCGTCGTCTTCGACACCCAGGAGCCCGCGCATGCTGACCCCGCCCCCAACACAGCGGCAAAGGCCGCGACCTGGCTGGCCGGCCGCCGCGCCAGGCGCATCTCTATGAGCATCCCATGTACATCGCCCTGCTGAACTATGTGCGCCCCCTCGATGAAGTGGACGCCCTGATCCCCGCCCATCGCGACTACCTCGACCGGCACTACGCCGCCGGCGTCTTCGTGGCCTCGGGCCGGCGCGAGCCGCGCACCGGCGGCGTCATTCTGATCCGGGAGCACCCCCGCTCGATGGTCACGGAAATCCTGGAGCAGGACCCTTTCTTCAAGGCCGGCGTCGCCCGCTACGAGCTGCTGGAATTCACGCCCAGCCAGATGCTGGCAGGCTTCGAGAACTACCTCTGAGCAGCGTTACGCGCGTCCTGGTGCAGCGGCCCACGCAAATCAGCGCATCAAACCGCGTCTTTGCCGCCTTGGCCTTGTTGCAAAGCCTCGCGATACCACGGGGCATCGCTGTGGTATGCGCCTAGCCATGACGACAAATCCATCGGTTTTCTTCAGTGCCTCGCAGCGTCAAACACTGCACTAGCTTTCGGCCAGGTCCGCGCCATGCTGGCGCATCAGCTCCCTCAGCACCGAGCGGTGGCAGCGGGCTTCGTCCTCGCAGTAGCAGCCCATGGAGAAAGCGCTGGTGTGCGACAGCGCGGCCAGCAGCTGCAGGCTGCGTTCAGCCTCGGGCTCGGCCATCTCGGCCTTGTACTTGCGCACGAACTGCGCCCACTGCGCGGCCGTCTCCGCAGCCTGGCCCAGCTTCATGGTCTCGACCGAGGGAGCCAGATTGGGATACCAGACGTCGTACCAGTTGCCCGTAGCAAACTCGCTCTTCGGGACGCCCCGCGGCGGGCGCCGCACGGTGCCGATGCGAAGCCCTTCCTCGGGCACCCGAGGGCTGCCCAGCCGGACAATGCGCAAGGCCATGCGAGGTCTCCTGAAGTCAGCGGTCGCCCAGCGAATGCAGCAGCTGCGGGTGCTGCAAGGCCGCCAGGTCCGGCAGTTGCGCGACAAACACCTGCTGCTGAGGCGGCCGGTCAGCGCCGGCCGCCCACTGGCGCTGCACCGACGCCCGTCGATCGCTCAGCACCAGCACGTCCCGCGGCTGGATCTGCTCGCCCTGGTCATGCGCCTCGCAGTGGCCGATGTAGCGGACTTGGCCCTCTTGCAAATGAAGCTGCAGGCGCAAGGGATGCAGCGCCTTCGCCAGGCGCTGGGTCTGGCCCGTCTGCTGGACCAGCTCGAAATCCTGGATCTCGTAGTCGCCGGCCGGCAAGGCCAGCATCAGCAGCTCGCCCTGGCCTTGCGGCGTCCGATAGGGCCAGGTCTTGCCCGTCCAGCCGGGCGGCACGGGATAGCGCAGCGCGTGCAGGGCGCCGGCGGCGTCCAGAGCACGCAGGCTCAGCGAGCAGCTTCGATAGGGTCGGTCCGCGGCGGTACCCAGGCCCAACAGCAGCCAGGCCATGCTGCCGGCCCGCGCCTGCGCCAGGGACGGCCACAGCGCGGCCGTGGCACAGGCCGGCAGTGCGCACAGGTACAGGCGTCGCTGTCGGGACTTCATGGGCACTCCCTGACGTGATGAATGCGGGCCGAGGGGCGCCGGGCGCCGCGCCGATCCGGGGCTCGTCCGGGAGGTGTCGGCAGGACGCGCCGCCTCATGGCGCCCCCTGGTCCACGTCCTTGAGGAAGCGGATCAGGCCCCGGAAGTAGGTCTCCTGGTCGTCGTACATGGACATGTGCGAGCCCTGCGGGCAATGCAGATAGCGGCCCTTGGGCAGCAGCGAGGCCATCTTCTCCATGTGCTTGGGATCCATGGTGTCGAACTGGCCGCCTATGGTCAGCGTGGGCACGGGGATTTTGCCGAGGTCGGCCACCCGGTCCCATGCCGCGAGCTTGCCGCTGGAGCTCATCTCGCTGGGACCCTGCATGGGCACATAGACCTCGCGGTTGGTCTTGTCGAAGCCGCGCTTGACCGGGTCCGGCCATTGGTCGGGCGGCATGCGCAGGATGTGATGCACGTAGTAGTGCGGCATCAGCAGCTCCATGTAGCGCGGGTTGTCGTAGTCCTTCTTCGCCTCGATCTGGAGGATCTCCTTGAGCGCCTTCGGGTCCATGGCAGGCATCAGCGTGGTCTCGGCATAGCGCACGTACTCTGGGATGCTGGCCATCATGTTGGAGATGACCAGGCCCTTGAGGTGCTGCGGATGCTTCAGCGCATATTCCATGGCCAGCAGCCCGCCCCAGGAGTGGCCGAGCAGGTAGAAATTGCCCTTGTCCAGCTTGAGCGCCTGGCGGACCTGCTCGACCTCGTCCACGAAGCGGTCCAGCTCCCACAGGCTGCCGTCCTTGGGCTGGTCGCTGTAGGCCGAGCCCAGCTGGTCGTAGTAGTAGTACTCGATGCCCTCGCCCGGGAAGTAGCTGTCGAAGGCCTCGAAGTACTCGTGCGTGGCGCCGGGACCGCCGTGCAGCAGCAGCACCTTGATGCGCGGGTTGTGACCGACCCGCTTGGTCCAGACCTTGAACGTGCCCTTGGGCGTGGTGACAGGGATCAGGCGGACGCCGCCGCTCAGCGCATCGTCGCTGCCGCTGTCGTGGTAGCTGGCCAGGCTGGGCTGCACGGCGCCGGAGGCCGCCGCCGCCGGCCTGTCAGCAGCCGAGGTGGCCGAAGAGGCCGAAGAGGCCTGCCCCGCCGGCTGGCAGGCCTGGAGCAAGGCCGCCAGAGGCGTCAGGGCTGCCATGGCGAGGAGGGCCAGCCAGCGATCGGACCCTCTTGCTGGCTTACGGGTGGGCTTGCGGGGCATGGCAGTCTCCGTGCGGGGAAGCCGCCTTTGTAGACCGTCGGCAGAACCTCGGCCAGCGGGTCTTTACCGTAGGGATGGTGTGGGATCGGCCTGGGTGTGCGCAGAACGCGCCGTCCGGGCGGCAGCCACTTGCACTGGGCGCTGGCGTCCAGAAAGGCGCGGTAGACCCGCTCCGGCGGCGCGCGCAGGATGCGCTGAAGATGGACGGTATGGGGCGCCGGCATGGAGACTCCCGCGGCAGGGTTTCGCGCATGCTACCCAGCCAAGGGCGAACTGCAAGCCCATGGCCGCACCGGGGTGTCCGGCTAGGGTCTGATCCGGCAAAAAAACACGGCCGGGTTTCCCCGGCCGTTGCAAAAAAGGCATGTGTGCTTGAAGCGCGCTCAGAGCTTGTAGTTCACGCCCAGCAGGGTCTGGCGACCGTACTTCTCCCAGCCGCGGTAGCGGTCTTCGCTGCCGGAATAGGTCTGGAAGGCCGAATTCGTCAGGTTGTTGACCTGCAGGAGGAAGGACAGCCCCTTGTAGCTGCCTTCCTGGATCTCGTAGCCCAGCTGCAGGTCCACCACCGTGTCCGCCTTGATGAAGGTCTTCTCGCTGGTGCCGCCAGGGCCGCCGATGGAGCCCAGGAAGCTGGCGCGATGACGCTGGCTGACGCGGAAGGAGTAGCCGTTGTTCTCGTAGTAGGCCGTCAGGTTCAGCACGTTCTTGGACAGGCCCGGCAGCGGCAGAGCCTGTTCGCCGAAACGCGAATCCTTCACGTTGATGGAGCTGTTGGTCAGCGAGAGGTTGCCCTGCACGCCAAAACCCTTCAGCGAGGGGCTGACCATCTCCAGCGGCACGGACAGCGAGAACTCCAGGCCGCGCAGCGAACCGCCCTCACCGTTTTCCGGATGCGTGACCGTGCCAATGGTGGTGCTGGGCTTGATCGGCGTGCCATCGGGGGCGGTGCCGGTCAGCGGGAAGTCCTTGAAGTCAAAGGGTGTCGTGACGTTGTAGATGTAGGACTTCAGGCGCTTGTAGAAGCCGGCCACCGCCACATAGCCCTTGCTGCCGAAGTACTTTTCCCAGGACAGGTCCAGGTAGTCGGACTTCCAGGGATCCAGACGGGGATTGCCGCCGCTGCCGCTGGGTGTGCCGGTATTGCCGGCGGACAGGCCCACCTGGAAGGACGCGTTCAGGTCATCCAGCTTGGGACGTGCGATGGCTTGGCCGGCGCCGAAGCGCAGCTGCTGCTGATCCGGCAGGCTCCACGACAGGTTCACGGAGGGCAGCACATCGGTGTACTTCTTGCCATCCTGGATGGGCACCAGGGCCGCCAGCGGCCACTGCAGCAGCGTGTTGGAGGTGGAGCTCTGGTCGGTATTGACCACCTGCAGGCCCACGTTGCCGCGCACCGGACGGCCCAGCAGCTCGGTTTCCAGATTGGCCTTGGCGAAGACCGTGGTCACGTTCTCCTTGATCTGCCAGTTCTTGGTGGCACCCCAGGGGTTCAGCACGGCAGGCGTGTAGGGGCCGAAGTTGTGGGCCAGCACCTTGTCGATGTCCCAGGCCAGGATGGACGGCAGGCCCACGCGGGAAAGGTCGGTCGGCGCCAGCAGATCGGCGCTGGCGAAGTCGCTCTTCAGCGCCTTGAAGCCGGTCTCCAGGTGCTGGCGGCTCTTCTCGCGGCGCGAGTAGTTCAGGCCGAAGTCCACGCTGGTGACGATGCCGGCGTCGAAGTCACGCGAGAAGTCCAGGCGCACGGCGTCGAGCTTGTCGCGGAAGCTGGGCACGTTGACATAGCCGTTGCCGAAGGGGCCGCCCAGCTTGACGGTGGCGTTGCTGTCATAGGCCTTGCCGAACTTGAAGGTCGGCACAGGACCGTCGTAGTTGTAGCTGATGGTGTCCGCACCCAGGCCGGAGTTCAGCTCGATCAGGGTCTCGTCGTGGTCGGCAGTCGAGTGGCTCAGGTCCAGCACCGTGGTCCACTTGTCGGCCACCCACTTGTTGTTCCAGCCGATGGCGTTGAGCTTGTCGGAGCGCGTCAGGATGTTGTTGCGCACCACCGGCGTGGCCTGCACGGTGCCGGCAAGGGCCAGGCCGTTGGTGATGGTGGTCGAGTTGAAGCTGGCGCCCGACCAGTTCTCGAAGGGCACTTCCATGCCGCGACGGGTCTCGTCGTAGCTGAACTTGGAATGGTAGACGTCCAGCGTCGAGGTGAAGTTCCTGTTCGGGCGGTACTCCAGCACGCCCATCACGCCATCCCGCTTCTCGCGGCCGACATAGTCCAGCCCCTTGAAGCCCTGCGGGTACAGCGCCGTCTTGTCAGCCGCGCCGGCACCGCTCAGATTGCCGCCGTTCTTGACCCAGTTCCAGGTCTCGAACTGGTAGCGGCTGACGGGGTGGTCGCTGTGCGCGAAGCCCAGGGCCAGGCCGAGGGTCTTGTCGGCGAACTGGTCGATATAGGACGCGCTGACGCGGTTGCCGGTCGACGGCGCGCCATCCGCGATCGAACCGTTGGAGTTCTTCTCGCCGCGGATGTTGACCGCCAGGGTGCGCTTGCTGAAGTTCAGCGGCTTGACCGTCTGCAGATTCACCGTGCCGGCCAGGCCCTGACCCACGAGGGCGGCGTCGCCGGTCTTGTACACCGTGACGGCGCTGATCAGCTCGGAGGGGTACTGGTCGTACTCCACATAGCGGTCGCCGCTGGTGCTGACCTGCTCGCGGCCGTTGAGCAGCGCAGAAGACAGGTCCGGCGCCGTGCCGCGGATGCTGATCTGCTGCGCCTGGCCATTGACGCGCTGGGCCGCCAGGCCCGGCAGGCGCGAGATCGACTCGGCAATGCTGATGTCGGGCAGTTTGCCGATGTCCTCAGCCGAGATGGACTCCACCACCGAGGTGGCGTTCTTCTTCACCGAGATCGCGTCCTCGATGCCCTTGCGGATGCCGGTCACGGTGACCGTGTCCAGCTTGTTGTCGGTCTGCGCTTGCTGCGCCTGGGCGCCTGCCGCCAGCATCAGCAGCGCGCAACCCGCAACGACGGGGCTCAAACGAAAGGTGTCGCGATGGACTTGCACGGTTTTCATCCTTGTCTCCTGTAGCTCTTTGAACAACTGCTGCCGCGCCCCTCAGGACGGCTGGGACTGCGGCGCCATGGAACCCTGCTTGAAACAATTCTGTACTAAAACTAGATCCAGAGACAACACGAAGAAAACCCTTATCAGCCCTTATCGATGCCAAAAAGCATCAAAAAACACCGCATACACAAGGGTAATCACCTGTTTTTCATCCAGATCAAGGCCGACACACCCGTGACGCTTGTCACCCATATGTAGGTCAACTACATCAAAAAAGTACAAGCAGCACTCAGGGAGAAGCCATGAGCGATTGCTCGATCGCCAAGGCCACCCCTCCCATTGCCGCCAGGGTGTCGGTGATCAATGCGGTGGGGATGCCGGCCAGATAGGCCTGGAAGCGCCCCTTGGCTTCGAAGCGCTCGCGAAAGCGCGAGCGGAAGAAGAAGCCCCCCAGGCGCGGCACGATGCCGCCTCCCACGTAGACACCCCCTCGGGCACCCAGGGTCAGGGCCACACTGCCGGCAAAGCCACCCAACATGGCGCAGAAGCAGTCCAGGGTCCGCTCGCACAGCGGATCAACACCGGCCAGCCCGCGCTCCACGATGAGCTCAGGCGCCAGGATGTGCGCCGGGGATCCAGCACCCAGCACCGCCACCACGGCCTCATGCAGGATGGGCAGGCCGATGCCGGACAGCAGCCGCTCGGCCGACACATGGGCATGGCGACCACGCACATGGGCCAGCAAGGCACTCTCGAAGTCATCCGCCGGTGCCAGCGTGGCATGCCCACCCTCACCCGGCAGCGCCAGCCACCCCTGCGCGGTCTGCACCACACCGGCCACACCCAGGCCCGTGCCCGGGCCGATCACGGCCATGCAACCGACAGCCTCTGGCACCCGCCCACCCCAGGCGCGAACCTGGTCCGCCCGCAGGCGCGGGAGCGACAGCGCCAAAGCCTCGAAGTCATTCAATACACGCAGCCCGCGGACCTGCAGCGCCGCCTGCAAGCCCCGCTGTGAAAAGCGCCAGTGGCTGTTGGTGAGCACCACCTCGTCGCCGGCGATGGCCGTGGCCACCGCCACGGCTGCATGGCGGGGCGCACGGAACTCGGCGCCCTGCTCGCGGCAGTCGACCTCCAGGTCCAGCAGATAGCAGCAGGCCGCCGCCTCCAGCGAGGGGAAGTCCTGCACCGCATAGCTGCGCTGCGCCGTCACCGGAGCGCCCGGCGCCCGGACCCAGCCGAAGCGCGCGTTGCTGCCGCCGACATCCGCCACCAGCCAGGGGTACGGATCCGCCCAGCCGCTCATGCGCCACCCTCCTGCCACCGCAGGCCGGCACCCGGCCGCATGATCGATGGCACCGGAACCGGCCAGGCCGGCTCGGTGCGCCCTGTCTTCTTGTCTGTCATGAGTGTGTCCTGTGTCTCCGGGCACGGCGCTTGCCCGTCGATGTGCCTGTAGTTTTACAAGCCAATTTTGCTTCACGAAAGGTAGCAAAACTACAGGTACATGACAAGCTCTCGCATGCCCGGACCCGGCCGACCCCGCCGCCTGGCCCAGGGGATATCGCAAGTCATATGGAAGAAATCTTCAGCAAGTCCCTGTTTCACTGATGTTTCGTCCCACAATATGACAAGCGCAGCCTGCACCGTCATGGCGGCATCAGCAGACAGGCGTGCGTCCCTGGGGATGTACCGATGCCTGCAATCTGTAGTTGCGTTACACCCTGACCATCCCATGAGCCCCTACGACAGCCCCCGACTGATCGCCGATATCGGCGGCACCTACGCGCGCTTCGCCCTGGAAAGCAGCCCGGGCGAGTTCAGCCGCAGCGCTTCCCTGCGTTGCGCGGACTACGCGGACTTTCACGCCGCCGTCTCGGCCTATCTGGACGGGCTGGGCGGCGCGCGCATCGAGCATGCGGCCATCGCCATCGCCAACCCGGTGGAGGGCGATCAGGTCCGGATGACCAACTACCACTGGCAGTTTTCCATCGAGGAAATGCGCCAGCGCTTGGGCCTGGACACCCTGGTGGTGGTGAACGACTTCACCGCCCTGGCCATGGCCATCCCGTGCCTGGGCCCAGGCGACCTGCACAAGATCGGCGGCGGCGAGGCCCGTCGGCAAAGCGTGGTGGGTGTGCTGGGCTCGGGCTCCGGTCTGGGCGTATCCGGGCTGATCCCAGCGGGCGACGCCTGGATTTCGCTAGGCTCGGAAGGCGGGCACACCAGCTTCGCCCCGCGGGATGAGCGCGAACTGGCCATCCTGCGCTTTGCCTGGCGCCAGTTCGACCATGTGTCCTTCGAGCGCCTGGTGTCCGGCCCCGGCCTGGAGCTGATCTACCGCGCCCTGGCTGACCGCGCCGGTGAAGCCGCCAAGCCGCTGAGCGCCCCGGACATCACCCAGGCCGCGCTGGACGGCCGCGATGCCGTCTGCGCGGAGGCGCTGGAGGTGTTCTGCGCGCTGCTGGGCACGGCCGCCGCGAATCTGGCGGTGACGCTGGGGGCGCTGGGCGGCATCTACATCGGCGGCGGCATCGTGCCGCGACTGGGCGACTACTTCGCCCGCTCGCCGTTCCGCAGCCGCTTTGAGGACAAGGGCCGATTCAGCGCCTATGTGGCCGGCATTCCCACCTATGTGATCACGGCGGAGAACGCCACCTTCAAAGGGGCGTCGGCCATCCTGGATGCCCAACTCAAGAGCCTGCAGAACAGCACCGGCGCGGCCATCCTGGGGCAGATCCGCCGGGCGCGCACCGAGCTGTCCCCTGCCGAGTTGCGCGTGGCCGAACATGTGCTGGCCCATCCGCGCGACGTGCTGAACGCGCCCATCGCCGACATCGCCCGCGCGGCCCAGGTCAGCCAGCCCACGGTGATCCGCTTCTGCCGCTCGCTGGGCTGCGAGGGCCTGTCGGACTTCAAGCTGCGCCTGGCCTCCGGCCTCACCGGCACCGTGCCCGTGACGCACACCCAGGTGAACATGGACGACTCCATGGTCGAACTGGGCGCCAAGGTGCTGGGCAACACCGCCTCGGCCATCCTGCAGGTGCGCAGCCAGCTCAACCGGGAAATGATAGACCGCGCCATCCAGCTGCTCCTGCAAGCCGGGCGCATCGAGTTCTACGCTGCCGGCCATTACGGCGTGGTGGCGCTGGATGCGCAGTTCAAGTTCCTACGCTTCGGCGTCTCCTGCGCCGCCTACACCGACCCGCGTCTGCAGCAGCTCGCCGCCGACGTCCTGCGCCCGGGCGATGTGGCCGTGGTGATCAGCAGCTCGGGCCGCCTGCCCCAGCTGCTGGACGTGGTGGAGAAGGCCCATGCACATGGCGCCACCGTGATCGCCATCACCGCCAGCCAGTCGCCGCTGGCACGCAAGGCGGACGCGGCACTGATCATCGACCACGTCGAGGATGTCAGCACCCACCTGCCCATGGTCAGCCGCATCCTGCACCTGCTGGTGATCGACATCCTGGCCGTGGGCGTCGCCCTGCGCCGCAATCCCGAGGCCATGCAACTCATGGACGATGACGACAAGGCCGCGCTGGAGCAGCCCCGTGACGCCGGCGCACGCCGCACCGCGCCCGGCGTTGGCGTGGCCACCCCGCTGGCACGGCTGACCTCGCACACCCGCTGAGCGGGCACTGTGGCGCTGCGGCGCTTCAGCGGCTCTTGCTGCCGGTCAGTCCGTTGAGCCAGGGGCCCAGAGTGGCTGCCTCTGAGGCCTGCAGCCGCGCGTCGGCCGGCAGGCCGGCGGGGTCCAGCACCGCGCAGCTCTGCTTCTTGTCCTTGCTTTCATAGAGAAATGTGATGCGATGCCGGCCCTGGCTGGACACCCAGGCCGCCGGCACGTCGCCCACCGGTTGGCACAGGGCCACGCCCGAAACCCCGGGCAGCATCCAGCGGAAGGCCCACGGCAGCAGCCCCTTGATGTCGCCCACCAGGCCGCGCAACTGCGCCTCCGCTCGCCCCACCTGATCGGGGGTCAGGGAGGCCACCTTGGGCAGGATCTCCAGGTTCAGCCGCAGGCCCATGCTGCCCTTGGGCTGGTTGGGGATCAGCCGGGCCTTTTCCGACTGGGCCTCCGTCAAGGGCGGCAGGCTCAGCGTGCCGTCCTCGGCCATGCCCACCGGCAGCTCATCCTCGTTCTCCAGCTCGACCAGCAGCCGGGTACCGGGCGCCGGTAGCTTCTGCCCCTTGGCATGGGCCTTGAAGTCCAGCCGGATCAGCTCGCCCGCGTACTTCCTGGCCAGGCCGTCGATCAGGTAGATGAACTTGGCCGGGATGATGCCCGGATCGGGTGCCCGCTTGCCCGCCACGGCCACGGGGGCCAGCACCAGATCGGGCGCACTGGCCGCGTGCGGGGCGGCCTGCGCCGCGCCAGGCGTGGCAGTCTGCGCCGCGGGCGCCGCATCGGCCAGCGCCAGACCCGCCAGCGCCAGGCCCAGGCCGGCCGTGCAGATATCGCGGCACAGGCCGGGTCTGTTCTTGTTCTCGTTCATCGCTTGCTCCTCTGGCACGAGTGGATGGCTCGGCTCTGCCCCATGTTGTCCGGGCCCGCAGTGTAGGCAAGGCGCGAGACTGGCGCCGCATGCGGGCGACCTGCTGCGCTCCGGAAGGAACCAAATGCAGATCAGCAGGACGGGAGCGCAAAGCCGATGGACTACACCCTCCTGGGGCCAGGTCTTGCCCGCAGGGTCAGGTCTTGACCAGGCTTCGCTAGTGGAGGACGACCGAGGAGCTGGCGGGCGTCAGCAGCGCGCTCAGCAGCTCGTGCGAGCCGGCCGGCGGCCGTTCCGTGCCGGCCAGCAGGGCCAGCTGGCGTGTGCAAAGCCACCGATAGAGCTGCAGCTGCGCCTCACCCCGTTGCGCCATCACCCGCAGGTGGGCGGCCAGCACCTGGGCATCTCCGCGCGCCACGGGGCCGGCTATCGCGCCCGGCAGGCCGCGCTGGGCCGCCGCGTCCAGCGCACCGCGAGCCAGGGGCATCAAGGCCGCCAGCGCGTCGGCCTGCGACAGACCCAGGCCTTCGAACAGGCTGCTGGCTTCGCTCAGCACCGCCAGCAGGCCGCTGGCCGCGATATTGGCGGCGGCATGGTAGGCCGCGCGCTGTGCCCCTTCGATGGCCAGCGGCTGCAGGCCCAGCCGCGCTGCCAGGCGCCGCAGCGTGGCGCGCAAGGACTCATCGGCCGCCTCAATGGCCACCAGCGAGCCGGCCAGCCGCTCGCGCGCCGCCTTGGGGTCCGAGAAAATCTGCAGCGGATGAAAGCCCCCCACCATGGCGCCGGCCTGCCGCGCAGCATCCAGCGCATCCAGCCCGGTAGCCCCGCTGCAATGCACACAGGCCTGCCCAGCGCGCCACGGCAGGCTGGCCGTGAGTGCGGCGATGGCGTCGTCCGGCGTGCTGATGAAAACCAGGTCCGCCTGGGCGACGCACTGAGCCGGCGTCAGCGCGTGACTGCCGGGGAGTTGCGCGGCCAGGCGCTGTGCGGACGCCGGCTCCCGGCTGGCCACGGCCACGATGGTTTCGCCCTGTTCGGCCAGGGCCGGGGCCAGGCACTGGGCCAGGCGGCCGGCACCGATGAAGGCAATGCGAAGCGTCATGCCCGCAGTCTAGGGCCTGCCGGCCTGCGCATTCAGAACGCCGCGATGCCCGTCTGTGCCCGGCCGAGGATCAGCGCATGGATGTCGTGCGTGCCCTCGTAGGTGTTGACCACTTCCAGGTTCACCAGATGGCGGGCAATGCCGAACTCGTCGGAGATGCCATTGCCGCCCAGCATGTCGCGCGCGGTGCGGGCGATGTCCAGGCTCTTGCCGCAGCTGTTGCGCTTCATGATGGAGGTGATCTCCACCGCCGCCGTGCCTTCGTCCTTCATGCGGCCCAGGCGCAGGCAGCCCTGCAGGGCCAGGGTGATCTCGGTCTGCATGTCGGCCAGCTTCTTCTGCACCAGCTGGTTGGCGGCCAGCGGCTTGCCGAACTGCTTGCGGTCCAGGGTGTACTGGCGGGCCATGTGCCAGCAGAACTCGGCCGCGCCCAGGGCGCCCCAGGCGATGCCGTAGCGGGCGCTGTTGAGGCAGGTGAAGGGGCCCTTCAGTCCGCGCACCTCAGGGAAGGCGTTCTCCTCCGGGCAGAAGACCTCGTCCATCACGATTTCGCCGGTGATGGAGGCGCGCAGGCCGACCTTGCCGTGGATGGCCGGCGCCGTCAGACCCTTCCAGCCCTTCTCCAGCACGAAGCCACGGATGGCGCCTTCATCGTCCTTGGCCCAGACCACGAAGACGTCGGCGATGGGGCTGTTGGTGATCCACATCTTCGAGCCCGTGAGGCTGTAGCCGCCGGGCACCTTCTTGGCGCGGGTGATCATGGAGCCGGGGTCGGAGCCATGGTTGGGCTCGGTCAGGCCGAAGCAGCCTATCCACTCGCCGGTGGCCAGCTTGGGCAGGTATTTCTGCTTGGTGGCTTCATTGCCGAACTCATGGATGGGGACCATCACCAGGGAGCTCTGCACGCTCATCATGGAGCGGTAGCCGGAGTCCACACGCTCCACCTCGCGGGCCACCAGGCCGTAGCAGACGTAGTTGAGGCCGGCGCCGCCGTAGGCCTCGGGGATGGTGGGGCCCAGCAGGCCCAGGGCGCCCATCTCGCGGAAGATGGCCGGGTCGGTCTGCTCATTGCGGAAGGCCTTCAGCACGCGGGGCATCAGCTGCTCGGAGCAGTAGTCGCGGGCGGCGTCGCGCACGGCGCGCTCATCGGCCGTCAGCTGCTGGTCCAGCAGCAGGGGGTCGTCCCAGTGGAAGCTTGCCTTGGTGGCCATGGTGATCTCCTGTCCAATCCTGTCTTGATCTCTGGCGGGCAGCCCGAAGCCGCCTCTTGATGGGCGACAAGTATTCCCCGTGTCGCGATTCGTGTCCAATACTCATTAGCCATTCAACGATAGGCAAGGAATATGGCCACCTCTCTGACGACCGCCGCCCTCTCCCGCGTGGAACTGCGCCACCTGCGCTACTTCCTGGCCTTGGCCGAAGAGCTGCATTTCGGGCGCGCGGCGCAGCGCCTGGCCATGTCGCAGCCGCCGCTGTCGGTGGCGCTGCAGCAGCTGGAGTCGGCCGTGGGTGCGCGGCTGCTGGAGCGCGACAGCAAGGCCGTGCGCCTCACGCCTGCAGGTGAAGCCTTTCGCGCCAGTGCGCTGGCCCTGTTGGGTCGCTTCGAAGAGGCCTGCGCCCAAGCCCGCGAGGTGCAGGCGGGCGAAGTGGGACGCCTGCGCCTGGGCTTTGTGGGCTCGACGCTGTTCCACGGCCTGCCGGACTGGCTGCAGGCGTTCCAGGCCTCGCATCCCCGGGTGGAGGTCGTGGTGGTCGAACTGAATTCGCAGGACCAGATCCAGGCCTTGCTGCAGGAGGAGCTGGACCTGGCCCTGCTGCACACGGACCGCCTGCCGCCGACCCTCGCCAGCGAGCCGCTGTACGACGAACCCTTCCTCGCCTGCCTGCCCGAGAGCCATGCCGCGGCCCGCAGGCGCCGCGTGGCCCTGGCGTCCTTGAGCGACCAGCCCTTCATCCTCTTCTCGCGTCGCGGCTCACCGGACTATCACGCCCGCATCATCGAGATGTGCCGCCAGCAGGGCTTCTATCCGCGCCTGCAGCACGAGGGGCGGCACTGGCTGTCCGTGGTGTCCCTGGTCGCGCGCGGGCTGGGCGTCTCCATCGTGCCGGCAGCCTTCCGCGATGCCGGCATCCAGGGGGCGGTGTTCAGGCCGCTGGCGGAAACGATCGAACGCAGCCGCGTGTATGCGGCCTGGCGGCAGGACTCGGCGCCGGCGCTGCGGGAAGCGTTCCTGTGTGCCCGGCAGGGCCATCGAGGCGGGTGACTGTCGGGCGCGGCACGGCCGCCCTCGTCCGGCAGCGCTTCAGACACCGCCCTGCTGGTGCGACCTGAGCCACTGCAGCAGCAACTGCCCGACCGACGCATCGCTCAGCAAGTCCAGATGGTTGATGCCATAGCCGACCCACTGCCGCTCGGGCGGGAAGTCCAGCGCGCGCAACGGGTCCTTGTGCTGGCCCAGCGCGCTGTCCAGCGGCACCAGGCCATCGCCCAGCAGGCGATCCTTGAGGCCGTCACGGTGCTGTCCGATGCTGCCTGCGACGGCATAGCAGCGCAGCTGGGCGGGCAGCGGCAGGTGGCGGGTGAGGGCTGGCGCATGGCTGAATCGATCACGCCCCTGCCAGTCCTCTTCCAGCAGGCTGCCGTGGCGCAGGTCGGTGATGCCCTCGCTGCGCATCTGGCCCAGCTTGGCAAAGGGTGCGGCGTAGGGTGTCTGGCCCAGCAGCAGCTCGAACCAGTGCCCCAGGCGCTCCAGCGGTGCGCCGTGATGCGGCGTGCCCAGGCACAGCAGATCGCTCACGCGCCTCGGCCATTGGTGGCCTGCGGCAGCGCCGTAGTGCAATGCACTGCGCGCCACGAGCCCCCCCATGCTGTGCCCGAGCAAGGTCAGGCTTCTCACCTCGCAGGGCCATTGCGCAATCAGGCGCTCCAGCAGGGAGGCCAGACGCTGGCCGTTGCGGGCAATGTGCAGCCCGGTGTTGTAGCGAAGGTAGAGCGGCGTGAAACGCAGCTCCTGGGCCAGCAGCGCCCCATGGTCATGCCCCGCGCGCTGCCATTGCTGGTCGTTCATGCACAGGCCGTGCAGCATCAGCAGCAGGCGGTCACCGGCCGCGGGAACGGCCGAGGCCAGCGCCGCCTTCTCCAGGATCAGCGCCGCGCCGCCGTGCCGCACGTGCATGGGGGTGGCCAGGCCGTTGTGCGTGCGCTCCAGGTGGTCGCCCAGC
The DNA here is from genome assembly GCA_041905785.1 of Burkholderiaceae bacterium. GTDB lineage: Bacteria > Pseudomonadota > Gammaproteobacteria > Burkholderiales > Burkholderiaceae_C > Roseateles_B. Next base: position 109,835 of record JAYRKJ010000017.1, on the reverse strand, counting down.
ACGCCGTTGAGCGCCGCCAGCAGAGCATCGCCTTGCGGCAGTCCCTCGCCCGGGGCCAGCGCGGGCTCCAGCCAGGACAGCAGATCATCGGCCCGCGCCCCGACCAGCTGGGTCACGCCGCGTATCGATCGATAGACGAGGCCCGTCAGCCCCCCTGTGCGCCCCGGCCCGTCCGGCCCCGCCCGGGTGGGGCCGCTCAGGACGCGCGCATGCACCGCCTCGACGAGATCGGCCAGCCCCAGCGTGGCCGTCGTGGTCAATTTCACGAGACCGCGGACCGGATGCCGGGAGCGCGGAGCTTCATCTGCCATTCACGCCGTCCCGTCTGATGGTGTGGGCGCATTCTGCCTCAGGCCGCGGTCAGGACCGTTACAGTGGGCCAAGCCCGCCGCCACAGTCCATCGCCGATGAGCAGGCGGCGGGGCCTTCTTGCCTGGGAGTGGCCATGTCCGGATCCCGTCGACCCCACAGCCGCAGCGATCTCGCCCGCATTGCAGGCGCCGTGATGGTGGAGCGCGGCCTCCAGCCCGAGTTTCCCCCTGCGGTCGAGGAGCAGCTGCGGCAGCTCCGCGCCCCGGATGTCGACGAGGACCCAGGCATCCTCGACCTCCGCGCGCTGTGCTGGTGTTCCATCGACAACGACGACTCCCGCGACCTTGACCAGCTCAGCGTCAGCGAAGTCCTGCCGGACGGTGGCGTGTGCCTGCGCGTGGCCGTGGCCGATGTCGACGCCCTGGTGCCCAGGGACTCGCCGATCGATCAACATGCCTGGACCAACGCCAGCAGCGTCTACACCTCGGCCCGGATGTTCCCCATGCTGCCGGAGCGCCTGTCGACGGACCTGAGTTCGCTCAACCCCGGCCAGGACCGGCTGGCCCTGGTCACTGAAATGCGACTCTCCCCGCAAGCCGAGGTGACCGAGGCCCGGGTCTACCGGGCGCAGGTTCACAACAAGGCCCAGCTGGCCTATGACGCGACCTCCGACTGGCTGGTCGGCGCAGCCGCCCTGCCGCCGGCGGCGACCCGGGTGCCGGGCCTGGAGCAGCAGTTGCGCACCCAGGACGAGGTGGCCCAGCGGCTGCGCGCGCGCCGGCATGCGCAAGGGTCCCTGGAGCTGGAGACCTTCGAGCCGAGGGCGCTGTTCGATGAGGAGCGGGTCGTGGACATCCGCGAGCAGGTGCACAACCGGGCCCGCCAGCTGATCGAGGAGCTGATGATTGCCACCAACGAGTGCATCGCCCGCTTCCTGATCAGCACCGGCGAGGCCTCACTGCGCCGCGTCGTCCGGTCCCCGGACCGCTGGATGCGCATCGTCGATGTCGCTCGCCGCTATGGCACGCGACTGCCGGACACGCCCTCCTCCCAGGCCCTGGGCGCCTTTCTCGCGCAGCGCCATCAGGCGGATCCCTTGCGATTCCCCGACCTCTCCCTGGTCATCGTGAAGCTGATGGGGCCGGGCGAGTATGTAGTTGAGCGTGCGGGACAGGCGCCCATCGGCCACTTCGGCCTGGCCGTGCAGGACTACATGCACTCCACGGCGCCCAACCGCCGCTACCCGGACCTCATCACCCAGCGCATGGTCAAGGCGCACCTCGCCAGACAGCCCCAGCCCTACACCCTGGACGAGCTGCAGGCCCTGGCCGTGCACTGCACCCTGCAGGAAGACGCCGTACGCAAGGTGGAGCGCCGCATGCGCAAGTCCGAGGCGGCACTCGTCCTGGAGTCCCGCAAGGGACAGCGCTTTGATGCCATCGTGACCGGCCGCACGGACAGCGGCACCTGGGTCCGCATCTTCAGCCCGCCCGTCGAGGGCCGCCTGGTGGCCGGCACCGAAGGGCTGGAGGTGGGGCTCCGACTGCGCGTGAAGCTGATCTTCACGGATGTGGAGAAGGGGTATGTCGACTTTGTGCGGGTGGGGTGAGGGGGGAGGGGGTGGCTATCGACCGGGAGCGGACCACGGACTCCCATTGACGGCGGTGCTGCGAGCACTCAATCAATAAAGGCGCCCGCGGCCATAGAGAAGTCGGTCGACAACTCTTTCAATGGAGTGTCTACACGGGGTCATGGTAGGACAGCACAAACTGGCCTCCCGAGTCATGCTCGACTCGCAAGCCTTTGCTCCTGAATTGACATTGACCATCTGCGGGCGGCAAGCCGTTGCCCATGTAGCCGAACAAGACTTTCTTCGAACTGCGCTGTGCCGCAGCCAGCAGAGACGCTGCTTGGTCGGTTTGCTCCAACGTTGGATGATCGGAGTACACCAATGGCAGCCATGAGTACCGGGGCGAGCGCTCTTGCCGGACCTCGACCTTGGCTTGGCGGCAATGCTCGTAGCGGGCTGGCGGCTGATCCCAAGTAAAGACCAAGGTGTATCTGCCGCGTTCGCCGGAAAAGTTGCTGACCGTACCGGCTGAATAATCGCCACCGGCCAGCGCCACGGTGGGGCCGGCGACGGCAAGGAGAATGAGGCGCTTCATCTTGTCGTTCCTGACGACCTGCACGCAATGCGCTGAAATGACCATGTGCCCGAGAAGAACGGCACTGCCCCGCAGCCTACCTGATACGGCTCATTCGTCGATGACCGGTCCTGGCCGAGAACCGCCACCCACCCCACCCCCTCACCCCACCACCGCCGTCACCTCAATCTCCACCTTCGCCCGGTCCTCCATCAGCGCCGCTACCTGCACCGCGCTCATGGCCACGCCGTACTCGCGGCCCAGGACCTCGCGGTAGACCTGGCCCACCTCGCGGCCGCGGGCCAGGTACTCGCGCTTGTCCAGCACATACCAGGTCATGCGGCAGATGTGCTCGGGCCCGGCGCCGGCCTCGGCGAGCACGGCCTTGATGTTCTGCAGGGCCTGGCGGACCTGATCGACGAAGTCGTCGCTCTCGAACTGGCACTGCGCGTTCCAGCCGATCTGGCCGGCCACGAAGATCTGGCGGCCACTGGCGGCCACGCCGTTGGCATAGCCCCTGGGGGCGGCCCAGCCGGCGGGTTGGAGAAGGGTCTTGGGGCTTGTGCTCATGGGGTGCTTTCCTGCAGGCCGGCCGTGCCACTCATGGCGAGCAAGGCGCTGCGAATGTCGTCAGGCAGAGGCTGGGCACGGTGCGTCTCCAGTGAGGTGCAGACCAGCCACTGACGGAACCAGGCCCGGCGTCCGTCCGGGCCCTCGTAGTGATGGAAGAGGCGCAGGGAGCTGCGCCCGATGTGTTCGACGGCAACGCGCTGCGTCAGCACGTCGCCCATGCGGCTGATGCGTTCGAAGCCCGTGTCCAGCCGCACCGTCGGCAGGCCCACGCGACGCAGGCCCAGCAGTTGATCGAAGGGAATGCCCAGGCCGAAGGTGAAGAAGTCCTCCACCACCGCATTGAGCATCTCGAAGTAGCGCGGGTAGAACACGATGCCGGCCGGGTCGCAGTGGCCGAAGCGCACGCGTTCCTCGCGCTCGAAGATGAATCGGGGGGCCGGTGTCCTGCTGATGTCCGTCTCGCTCATGCCTCGCTCCTCAGACACCCAGGTAGCGCTGCCACAGGGCCGGATCGGCCTCCAGCGCCGCCGAATCGCCCTGCCAGACCATGCGCCCTCGCTCCATGATGTGATGGGCATCGCCCAGCCGCAGCAGGCGCTGCACGTACTTGTCCACCACCAGGATGGTCTGGCCTTGCGCGCGCAGCTCATGGAGCACGCGCCAGATCTCCTCCCGCACCAGGGGCGCCAGGCCCTCGGTGGCCTCGTCCAGGATCAACAGCTGGGGATTGGTCATCAGCGCACGGGCGATGGCCAGGAGCTGCTGCTCGCCGCCCGAGAGCTGCGCGCCGCCGTGCTGGCGCCGCTCGGCCAGGCGCGGAAAGGCCTCGTAGACACGGGCGAGGGTCCAGGGCTGCTGCAGGCCGCGGCGGTTGGCGGCGAAGGCGACCAGGTTCTCCTCGACGCTCAGATTGGGAAAAATCTGCCGCCCCTCGGGCACCAGGGCCAGGCCTTGCCGGGCGATGCGCTCGGGCGCCCAGCCGGTGACGTCCTCGCCGCACAGGCGGATGCGACCTGCGCTGGGCTTGAGCCAGCCCACCAGGCACTTGATCAGGCTGCTCTTGCCCATGCCGTTGCGGCCCAGCAGGGAGCGGACCTCGCCCTGGCGCACTTCCAGGTCCAGGCCGAAAAGCACCGGGCTGCGGCCGTAAGCGGCTTCCAGGCCGCGGACTTCCAACACCGTCTCGCTCATGCGGACACCTCCGCAGGCATCTCGTCCCCCAGATAGGCCTCGCGCACGCCGGCGTGGGCGCGGATGTGCTCGGGCGAGCCGCTCGCGATCACGCGCCCGCCCACCAGCACCGAGATGCGCGTGGCCAGGCGGAAGACGGCGTCCATGTCATGCTCGACCAGCAGCAGGGTCATGTTCAGGCGCAGCAGCTGCAGCAGCTGCAGCATGCGTTCAGATTCATCCGGCCCCATGCCCGCCATGGGTTCATCCAGCAGCAGCAGGCGGGGCTTGGCGGCCAGGGCCAGGCCGATCTCCAGCTGGCGCTGCTCGGCATGCGAGAGGCTGCCGGCGGCGCGGTCCAGCTGGGCACTCAGGCCCACCTTCTGGGCCAGGGCCTCGGCCTCGGCCAGCACCACGATCTGGCTCTTGCGCGACTGCCACCACTGCCGCGCCCCGCCCCGGCGGGTCTGCACGGCCAGCACGAGGTTGTCCAGCACGCTGCAGCGCCCGAAGATGCTGGTGATCTGGTGGCTGCGCACCAGGCCGGCCTGCACGCGGGCTGCCATGTCGAAGGGGGCCAGGTCTTGCCCCCGGAAGCGGATGCTGCCGCTGTCCGGCCGCAGATTGCCGGCGATCTGGTGGATCAGCGTGGTCTTGCCCGCGCCGTTGGGGCCGATGAGGGCGTGGACCTCGCCCTCCATGACCTGGAAGCTGGCCTCGTCCGTGGCCCGCAGGGCGCCGAAGCGCTTGACCAGGTCTTGCACACGCAGGAGTTCAGCCATGGGCGCCCTCCCCTCGCTGCGCCAGGCGAGCGCGCAGGCCCGCCAGCAGGCCGGCCAGCCCCTGGGGCGCGACCATCACCACCGTCAGCAGCAGCACGCCCAGGGCCATCTGCCAGTGCAGCGTGTAGGCCGACAGCAGCTCCTCCAGCAGCAGGAACACGGCGGCGCCCAGGGGGCCACCCCACAGTGCGCCCGCACCGCCCAGGATCACCATCACCATCAGCTGGCCGGATTGCGACCAGTGCAGCATCTGCGGGCTCACCAGGCCGTTGAGATTGGCAAGCAGCGCCCCGGCCAGGCCGGCCTGCGCCCCGGCCAGGATGAAGGCGCCGCACTGCAGGCCGAAGACGGGGGCACCCAGGGCGCGCATGCGGCCTTCGTTCTCGCGCAGTCCCTGCAGCAGCAGCCCGAAGGGTGCGTTGAGCAGGCGCTGCAGCAGGCCCATGCACAAGGCGAAACAGGCCAGCACGCAGAGGTAGAAGCTGTTGTCGTCCTTGAGATCGACACCCGGCAGCAGCGAGCGCTGCGGCAGGGGCAGGCCGTCATCGCCGCCATAGGCCTTGAGGGACACGGCCAGGTAATAGAACATCTGCGCAAAGGCCAGCGTGATCATGATGAAGTAGACCCCGCGGGTGCGCAGCGCCACCAGGGCCACGAGACCCGCCGCACAGGCGCTCACCGCCATGGCCAGCGGCCAGGCCACCAGAGCCTGCTGGCCCAGCCCGCCGCCGTTCATCAGGGCGCCCACCGTGTAGCCGCCCAGGCCCATGAAGGCGGCATGGCCGAAGCTGACCAGGCCGCCGAAGCCCAGGATCAGGTTCAGGCTGCTGGCCGCGATGGCGAAGATCAGCACACGGGTCGCGACCACGGTGTAGAACTCCAGGCCGAGCAGCTGGAGCAGCCAGGGCAGTGCCGCCAGCGCGGCCAACAGCAAGACCTGACCCCGCTGCCCGAGCCCGGGATGGTCCAACCGCAAGGGCGCGGCCGAGGAAACGGTAGAAGCTTTCATTCAGCGCCGAGCGGGAAAAAGGCCTTGCGGGCGCCAGAACAGCACCGCGGCCATCAACACATAGATCAGGATGGAGGCCAGCGCCGGGCCCAGGCTGGAGGCCAGCTCGGGCGAGGCCAGGGCGCGCAGCGTCATGGGCAGCAGGGTGCGGCTGGCGGTGTCCACCAGGCCCACCAGCAGCGAGCCGACCAGCGCACCGCGGATGGAGCCGATGCCGCCGATCACGATCACCACGAAGGCCAGGATCAGGATGCTCTCCCCCATGCCCACCTGCACGGCCAGCAGCGGCCCCAGCAGGCCGCCAGCCAGCGCGCACAGGGCGGCGCCCAGGCCGAAGACCAGGGTGAAGAGCCGGCGGATGTCCACACCCAGGGCCTGGGCCATGGCCCGGTTGGAGGCCCCGGCGCGCACCCACATGCCCACGCGGGTGCGGGTGACGCCCCACCACAGGCCCAGCGCCACCAGCAGGCCCACGCCGATGATCAGCAGCCGGTAGGCCGGATAGAACAGGCCCGGCAGCAGCTCCACCGGCCCCGACAGCGCGGCCGGCGTGTTGAGCATCAAGGGCTGCTCGCCCCAGAGCATGCGCACGCCCTCGTTGATCATCAGGATCAGCGCGAAGGTGGCCAGCACCTGCGAGAGGTGGTCGCGCTGGTAAAGCCGGCGCAGCAGGCTCACTTCCAACAGCATGCCCAGCACCGCCGTGCCCGCCACCGCGGCCAGCAGGCCCAGCACGAAGCTGCCCGTGGCCGCGCCCACCGCCGCCGCCAGGTAGGCGCCGACCATGTACAGCGAGCCATGCGCCAGGTTGATCATGTCCATGATGCCGAAGACCAGGGTCAGCCCGGCCGCCAGCAGGAAGAGCATGAGGCCGAACTGCAACCCGTTCAGCAACTGTTCAGCGATGAGTACGAGGTCCATCAGAGGCAGGCACGATCAAGAAGGTGTCCCCAGCGGGGATCGCGGGTCCAGCGCAGTTGGCAAGCAAGGCCCCTCCCCCGAAGCCGGCCGCGCCAGCCGGCCGCCCCGCACGGCGCATGAGGATCCGGCTCCGCCGGTCCTGCATGCGCGCCCCCCTGGGGGGGCCGGCGAAGCCGGTAGGGGGGGGTCATTTCATTTTGCAAAGCGGCGCGTACGCGTCCACATGCTGGCTGAAGATCTTGCCCAGGGTCTTGTTGGTGACCCGGCCCTGGGCGTCCTTGCCAATGATGCGCAGGTAGTAGTCCTGGATGGGGTACTGGTTGTTGTTGAACCTGAAGGCACCACGCACCGAGGTGAAGTGCGCGGCCTTCAGGGCCTTGAGCAGGGCCGGCTTGTCCTCAATCCGGCCTTTCACGTCGGCCACGGCGCCGTCGATGAGCAGAGCGGCGTCATAGCCCTGGCTGGCGTAGAGCGACGGCAGGCGGCCGTACTCCTTCTGGAAGTCGGCCACGAACTGCTTGTTGGCGGCGTTGTCCATGTCATGGGCCCAGTGCGAGCTGTTGAACATGCCCAGCATGGGTTCGCCCACGGCCTTGATCACGTCCTCGTCGGCAGAGAAGCCGGGGCCGAAGAGCGTGATGTCGCGCGAAAGGCCGGCGCCCACGAACTGCTTGATGAAGTTGATGCCCATGCCGCCGGGCAGGAAGATGTACAGAGCATCCGGCTTGGCGGCGCGGGCCTGCGCCAGCTCGGCGGCGTAGTCCAGCTGGCCCAGCTTGGTGTAGATCTCATCGGCCACCGCGCCCTTGTAGAAGCGCTTGAAGCCGGTGATGGCGTCCTTGCCCGCGGGGTAGTTGGGGGCGATCAGCACCACCTTCTTGAAGCCCTTGTCCGACACCACCTTGCCCACGGCCTCGTGCAGGTTGTCGTTCTGCCAGGCCACGTTGAAGAAGTAGGGGTTGCACTGCTCGCCCGCGTACTGCGAGGGGCCGGCATTGGCGGACACATAGGGCGTCTTGCTCTCGAAGATGCCCGGGCCCACGGCCAGCATGATGTTGGAGAAGACCACACCGGTCATCACATCCACCTTGTCGCGCTTGAGCAGGCGGTCGGTGGCCTGCTTGGCGGTGTCGGGGTTCTGCTGGTCGTCTGCGACGACCACTTCGGCCGGCAGGCCGCCCAGCTTGCCACCTTTGTGCTTGAGCGCCAGGTTGAAGCCGTCACGGATGTCCACGCCCAGGCCGGCGCCGGCGCCGGAGAGGGTGCTGAGCATGCCGACCTTGATCTTGTCGGCGGCCAGGGCGGGCGTCGCGGCCGACGCCAGGGCTGCGAGGGCCAGGAGAGCGGGGGTCAGGTCTTGCTTTCGGAACAGGCGGGGCAGGCTCATGCGGGTCTCCATCCGGTCAATGTGGGGCAAGAAAGGGGGCTCGCCGGCTTCAGGGCTGGCGCAGCTTGAAGCGCTGCAGCTTGCCGGTCTCGGTGCGGGGCAGGCTGGGCAGGAACTCTATCGCACGCGGGTACTTGTAGGGGGCGATCGTCGCCTTGACGTAGTCCTGCAACTGGCGCACCAGTTCAGGGCCCGCCTCGTGACCGGGGCGCAGCACCACGAAGGCCTTGACGATCTGCCCGCGCTCCGCGTCCGGCTGGCCGATCACGCCGCACTCCGCCACGGCCGGATGGCCCAGCAGGGCCGACTCCACCTCGGGCCCGGCGATGTTGTAGCCGCCGGAGATGATCATGTCGTCGGTGCGGGCCTGGTAGACGAAGTAGCCGTCGGCGTCCTGCAGATAGGCGTCGCCGGTGAGGTTCCAGCCCTTGAGCACGTAGTTGCGCTGGCGCTCGTCCTCCAGGTAGCGGCAGCCCGTGGGCCCCTTCACCGCCAGCCGGCCGATGGAGCCGGGGGGCAAGACCTGCCCCTCCTCGTCCAGCACGCAGGCCTGGTAGCCGGGCACCACGCGGCCGGTGGCCCCGGGTCGGGCGCCGGCTTCATCGTGCGAGATGAAGATGTGCAGCATTTCGGTGGCGCCGATGCCGTCGATCAGCTCGATGCCGGTGGCCTCCTTCCACAAGGCCCGTGTTGCCGCAGGCAGCGCTTCGCCGGCGCTGACGCACTTGCGCAGCGAGGACAGATCGTGCTGCGGCACCTGCGCCGCCATGGCGCGGTAGCTGGTGGGCGCCGTGAAGCAGACGGTGGCGCGATGCTGGGCGATGGCGCCCAGCAGCACATCCGGCGTGGCCTTCTCCAGCAGCACGCTGGAGGCGCCCACGCTCATGGGGAAGAGCAGCAAACCACCCAGCCCGAAGGTGAAGGCCAGCGGTGGCGAGCCGATGAACACGTCTTGCGCCGTGGCCTTCAGGCAATGCGGCGGCCAGCAGTGGCAGATGGCCATCACGTCGCGATGGAAGTGCATGGTGCCCTTGGGCTGGCCGGTGGTGCCGGAGGTAAAGGCGATCAGGCAGACGTCGTCAGAAGCGGTGTCCACGTTCTCGAACTGCGCAGGCTTGCCCTGTGCCAAAGCCTCCAGGCCGTCGGCGGCGGTGCCGTGGTAGTAGAGCGTGCGCTGCAGCACCGGATGCTCGGCCTGCGCGCGAGTCAGCTCGTCGCCCAGCGCCGCATCGCAAAGCGCATGGCTCACCTGGGCCTTGGCAATGATCTGGCCCAGCTCCTTCGCCCGCAGCAAGGGCATGGTGGCCACGGCGATGGCGCCCACCTTCTGGACGGCGAACCAGCAGGCAGCCAGCATGGGCGAGTTGCCGCCGCGCAGCAGCACGCGATGGCCGGGCTGCACGCCCTGGTCTTCCACCAGCACGTGGGCGATGCGATTGGCTTCCTCCTGCAGCTGGGCGTAGGTCCAGCGGTGGCGGGCGCCGGTCAGGCAAGGCCTGTCCCCCTGGCCCCGCTCCACCCAGGCATCCAGCAGCTCGCTGGCGCAGTTGAGGCGCTCGGGAAACTGCAGCGCGGGCAGTTCGAACAGGAGCTCGGGCCATTGCTCGGGCGGCGGCAGCCGGTCCCGGGCGAAGCTGTCGATGTGGGCACTGCGATGCATGGACGGTCTCCTCGTGTCTTTGTGTGGTCGTCCGGAATCGTGGGCTGGCTTGGGCGGCGGCGTGCTCAGCCGTTCTTGAGCAGGTCCCGCCCGATGATCAGTTGCTGCACCTCGCTGGCGCCTTCGTAGATGCGCAGGGCGCGGATCTCGCGGTAGAGGGACTCGACGATCTCCCCGCTGCGCACGCCGCGTCCGCCATGCAACTGAAGCGCGGCGTCAATCACCTGCTGCGCCGTCTCGGTGGCCATCAGCTTGGCCATGGCCGCCTCGCGGGTGATGGCCTGCCCCTGGTCGCGCTGCCAGGCAGCGCGATAAACCAGCAGCGCGGAGCTGTCGACGCCGCAGGCCATGTCCGCCAGCTTGGCCTGGGCCAGCGGCAGGTCGGCCAGGTGACCGCCGAACATGGGGCGGGATTGCGCCTGGCCCAGGCCTTCCTGCAGCGCGCGGCGGGCAAAGCCCAGGGCCGCGGCGGCCACGGAGGTGCGGAACACGTCCAGCGTCCGCATCGCAATCTTGAAGCCTTCGCCCGGCGCGCCGATCATCTGGCTGCGGGGGATGCGGCAGTTCCTGAAGCGCAGGCGCGCCAGCGGATGCGGCGCGATCACCTCGATGCGCTCGGCGATCTCGAAGCCCGGCAGTCCCGCATCGACGATGAAGGCCGAGATGCCGCGAGCGCCCGGCGCCTCGCCCGTGCGGGCGAAGAGCACGTAGAAATCGGCGATCCCGCCGTTGGAGATCCAGGTCTTCTCGCCGTTGAGGACGTAGTCGTCGCCGTCAGGCGCGGCGCTGCACTGCAGGGCGGCCACGTCCGAGCCAGCGTCCGGCTCCGAGAGCGCAAAAGCCGCCAGCGCCTCACCGGCGGCCACACGCGGCAGGTAGCGCGCACGCTGCGCTTGCGTCCCGGCCAGCGAGATCGCACCGCTGCCCAGCCCCTGCATTGCAAACGCAAAGTCAGCCAGCCCCTGGTGCCGCGCCAGCGTCTCGCGCAGCAGACAGATGGACCGCGTATCGATCACCTCCGCCGCACCGCCCAGCGCCGTGCCCGCCACCGCATGCCGCAACCAGCCGCCCTGCCCCAGCGCCTTCACCAGCGCCCGGCACTCGGCATCGACATCCGCGCCATGCCCCGCGTGCAGATGCTCGCCGCACCAGGCCTCCAGCCCCACGGCCAGCTCCCGATGCCTCTCTTCGAAAAAGGGCCAGGCCAGATGCCTCAACGCCGCACGATCGTCACTCATCACTCATCCTTTGCAGTCCACAACTCACCGCGTGGAGACCAAGGAACCGGCTCCGCCGGTCCTCGCTCTGCCTTGCAGGCCGCGCCGCGCCCAATGGCCCGGCCCCTCGCCTGACGAAGGGAGTCCGCTGGACTCCCTTTGTCCCGGCTCAGCCCCCTCGAGTGGGCCGGCGAAGCCGGTAGGGGGTGGGCCATCAGTCCCCCTCGAAGACCGGACGCTGCTTGGCCACGAAGGCGTGATAGGCCCGGTGGAAGTCCTGGGTCATCATGCAAATGGCCTGCGCCTGCGCCTCGGCCTCGATGGCCTCGTCCACACCCATGCTCCATTCCTGATGCAGCATGCGCTTGGTCATCGCGTGGCCAAAGCTGGGGCCGGTGGCGAGTTCCGCGGCCCAGGCCATCGTGCTCTCCAGCAGGCCCTCGGGGTCGACCAGGCGGTTGTGGAAGCCCCACTGCAAGCCTTCTTCGCCGCCGAGCGAACGGCCGCTGTAGAGCAAGTCCGAAGCCCGGCCCTGACCCACGATGCGCGGCAGGATGGCGCAGGCACCCATGTCGCAGCCAGCCAGGCCCACGCGGGTGAAAAGAAAGGCCGTCTTGGAGCGTGCCGTGGCCACGCGCAGGTCGGAGGCCATGGCGATGATGGCGCCGGCGCCGGCGCACACGCCGTCGATGGCCGCAAACACCGGCTGCGGACAGGCCCGCATGGCCTTGACCAGATCGCCGGTCATGCGGGTGAAGGCCAGCAGGTCGGGCATGCTCATCTGGGTCAGTGGCCCGATGATCTCGTGCACATCACCGCCGGAACAGAAGTTCTCACCGGCGCCCTGCACCACGATGGCCTTGATCTCCTCCACGTAGCCGAGGTTGCGGAACAGGTCGCGCAGCTCGGCATAGGAGTCGAAGGTCAGCGGGTTCTTGCGCTCGGGGCGATTCAGGGTGATGAGACCGACGGCGCCGCGCTGCTCCCAACGGAAATGCTGGGGCGCAAAGCCGGTCAGGCTGATCTTGTTGCCGTTGGCCAGGTGGGAACTGATGGGTTTGCTCATGGGTTTCCTTTGCGGCGCGCGGCCGGACTCGCGACAGGATTCGATGAAGCCGGCGCCCTGCCAGCCTTGGATGCCTTGGGCGCCGGGCGGGCCGATTCCAGTGCCGCCAGGTGCAGTTTCAGGTGGGCCAGCAGACCGTAGACCTCGCTCTTTTGCGCGGCGCTCCAGCCGCCCAGCAGCTCGACCACCCAGGCCTCGTGCGTGGCGGCCATGCGGCGGAACTGGCGGCGGCCGGCGGTCGTCAAGGTCACGGTGAAGGAGCGGCGGTCGCTGGCATGGGGCTGGCGCTGGACCAGCGCCTCCGCCTCCAGCTGATCCACGATGCCCGTGACATTGCCCCCGGTCACCATCAGACGCTGCGAGAGCTCGCGCATGCTCAGCCCCTCGGGATGGCGTTCCAGCTGGGCCAGCAGGTCGAAGCGCGGCAGCGTGGTGTCGAACTGCTGGCGCAGCCGGTTGCGGATCTGGTCCTCGACGCGCGTCGTGCAGGCCAGCAGCCGCAGCCAGAGCTTGAGCGCCTGATGGTCGTCGTCGACCACGCGGGACTCGAGGTCCGGCCCGAGCAAGGCGGTCTCCTCGCCAGCGTCATGGGGCGACGCGTCGGCGGGCAAGGCGTGCGGCGTGCGGCTCATGTCACGCACTCGCCACCGTCGAGGGCCAGGGCTTGACCGTTGATGCCGGCCGCCGCGGGGCTGGCCAGCATCAGCACCTGCAGGGCCACTTCCTCGGGCTGGATCAGGCGCCCCTGCGGGTTGGCCGCGGCCAGCTCGGCCCTGGCTTCGTCGGCCGTGCGGCCGGTCTTGGCAACGAGGGTCTCGATGGCCCGCTGCACAATCTCCGTCTCGGTGTAGCCGGGGCAGACCGCGTTGACGGTGACGCCCTTGCGCGCCACCTCGGCCGCCAGCGCACGGGTCAGGCCCAGCACGCCGTGCTTGGCCGCACAGTAGGCCGCCACATAGGCATAGCCCTTCAGCGCGGCCGTGCTGGCCACGTTGATGATGCGCCCCTGGCGTGCCGCCAGCATGGCCGGCAGCACCTCGCGGCTGCACAGAAAGGTACCGGTGAGGTTGACCTGCAGCATCTGCTGGAACAGGGCCAGGCTGGTGCGGGTCAGCGGCGCGGTCTCGACCTGGCCGGCGTTGTTCACCAGGATGTCCACCGGCCCCATGCGTTCACCGACCCTCGCGAAGGCGGACTGCACGCTCGACTCGTCACCGACGTCGCAGACCTGGGTATGCAGGCGCTCCAGGCCAGCCGGGGCCAGGTCTTGCGTGGCAGCGGAAAGACGGGCGGCGTCGCGGCCCATCAGCGTCACGCGCCCACCCGCGGCCAGCAGTTGGCGGGCCACGGCCAGACCAATGCCGCTGCCCCCGCCAGTCACCACGGCGTGGCGATCGTTCAGGTCCAGGGTCATGCACTGCGCCGGCGTCATGCTCAGACTCCCATCGCGCGGTTGGCCTGTTCCAGCGCCGAGAGACCCGCCCCCTGCGCCGCCTGGGCCCGCTGCCGCTCGTATTCCTTCTCCAGCTGTCCCTTGCCGGAGAGATAGGGCTGGGGCCAGTCCAGCCCCGGGCCGGCCCCGTAGCCGATCTTGGCGGCCTCATGCAGGGTCCAGGCCGGGTTGGCCAGATGCGGGCGGGCCACGGCGCAGAGGTCGGCCCGGCCGGCGGCGATGATGCTGTTGACGTGGTCCGCCTCGCTGATCGCGCCCACCGCGATGGTGGCGATGCCCACGCGGTTGCGGATGCTTTCCGAGAAGGGCGTCTGCCACATGCGGCCGTAGACCGGCTTCTCGGCCTTGCTGACTTGCCCGGAGGACACGTCGATCAGGTCCGCGCCCGCTGCCTTGAAGGCAGCCGCGATCTGCACTGCGTCTTCGGGCGTGATGCCGCCGTCCACCCAGTCATGCGCCGAAATGCGCACGGACATGGGCCGGTCCTGCGGCCAGACCTCGCGCAGCGCCGTGAACACCTCCAGCGGATAGCGCAGGCGATTCTGCAGCGAGCCGCCGTAGTCGTCGTCGCGGTGATTGGTCAGCGGAGAGATGAAGCTGGACAGCAGATAGCCGTGCGCGCAATGCAGCTCCAGCCAGTCGAAGCCGGCGGCGGTGGCGCGCTGCGCGGCATGGATGAAGTCCTCGCGCACGCGGTCCATGTCCTCGCGCGTCATGGCGCGCGACCAGGCGCTGATGCCGTCCAGGTACTGCTGCGGCGAGGCTGAAATCAGGGGCCAGGCCCCCTCTTGCAAGGGCTGGTCAATGCCATCCCAAGCCAGTCGGGTCGCCCCCTTGGCGCCAGAATGCCCCAGCTGCATCGCCACCTTGGCGCTGCTGTGCTGGTGGATGTAGCGGACGATGCGCGCCCAGGCAGCCTGCTGCTCATCGGTATACAGACCCGGACAGCCGGGGGTGATGCGGCCATCGGCGCAAGGCGCGGTCATCTCGGCGAAGACCAGCCCGGCGCCGCCCATGGCGCGGGCCCCCAAGTGCACCAGGTGGTGCTCCCCCGGGACGCCGTGCTCGCAGCTGTATTGGGCCATGGGCGAGACCACCACGCGGTTCTTCAGCGTCAGCCCGCGCAGCTTGAAGGGCGTGAACATGGGCGGCACGGCTTGGCGAGGCAGGCCAGCGCGTTCAGCGAGCCAGGCCTCATAGCCCCCCAGATAGCTCGCGTCGCGCAGACGCAGGTTTTCATGCGAGATGCGCTGAGAGCGGGTCAGCAGCGAGTAGGCAAACTGCTCCGGCGGCAGCTGCGCATGGCGCTCAATGTTCTCGAACCATTCGGTGCTGTTGCGCGCAGCGTTCTGGATGCGCAGCACCTCGATGGAGCGGCTGGCCTGGTAGGCGTCCAGCGCACGGTCCAGATCGCCCTGCGCCTTGCCGATGTCGCGGGCCAGGGCGATGGCGTCCTCGAAGGCCAGCTTGGTGCCCGAGCCGATCGAGAAATGCGCAGTGTGGGCGGCATCGCCCATCAGCACCACCGGCACGCCGTCCGCACGGCGGTGCACCCAGGTCCGGCAGACCACGCGAGGGAAGCGGATCCACTGCGCCGAGCCGCGCAGGTGCGAGGCATTGGAGATCAGCTTCTTGCCCTCCAGCACCTCGGCGAAGAGCTGCTCGCAGAAGGCGATGCCTTGCTCCTTCTCCATGTGATCCAGGCCCGCGGCCTGCCAGACATGGTCGGGCGTCTCGACGATGAAGGTGCTGTGCGTGCCGTCGAACTGGTAGGCATGGGCCTGGAACCAGCCCCATTCGGTCTTCTGGAAATCGAAGGTGAAGGCGTCGAAAAGCTTCTCGGTGCCCAGCCAGACGAAGCGGCACTGGCGCAGGTCGATGTCAGGCTGGTAGGTGGCGGCGTACTTGCTGCGGATGCGGCTGTTGAGGCCGTCGCTGGCGATGATGAGGTCGGCCTCGATGCCTTCGTCGTCCGGCTGATCATGCTCGTAGACCAGCTCCACGCCCAGTTGCTCGCAGCGCGCCTGCAGGATGTTCAGCAGCTTCTTGCGGCCGATGCCGCAGAAGCCGTGGCCGCTGGAGCGCAGGGTGCGCCCGTGGATGTGGACGTCGATATCGTCCCAGTGATTGAAGGCGGTGAGGATGTCCTCGGCGGTCTGCGGGTCCGCCTCGCGCAGGCCGGCCAGCGTCTGGTCGGAGAAGACCACGCCCCAGCCGAAGGTGTCGCCCGGCTTGTTGCGCTCCAGCACCCGCACCTGATGCGCCGGATTCTGCTTCTTCATCAGAAGGGCAAAGTACAGGCCCGCGGGGCCGCCGCCTATGCAGGTGATGCGCATGATGTCCGGTCGCCTTTCAAGCTGGTCTGAGGCGCACTTTAGGCATCGATAGTTTAGGTGTCAATTATTTTCGGAATGTGCCAGACTACGGACATTCCCGCGTCCGATGCGGTTTCAAGCCGCCTTGCCACGCCCGGGATGGCCTGTTGGAATTAACCGACACCACAGCCCTGCAAAGCCCCTTAAGGTGCGCGCCGTTGACGAAAGACGCCCATGAAAAAGCTTTGGGACATCTCCCCCCTGGTGCATGCCGATGCACCCATCTTCCCTGGCGACGAGCCCTACCGGTTGCAATGGACGGCGCGACTCTCACCGCAGTGCCCGGTCAACCTGAGCGCGCTGAGCATGTCGCCCCATGTCGGCGCGCATGCGGACGCGCCGCTTCACTATGCCGACGGGGCGCCTGACATCGCCTCGGTAGACCTGGACGCCTACCTGGGCCCCTGCCGCGTGATCCACGCCATCGGCTGCGGACCGCTGATCCGCGTCGAGCACCTGAGGCATGCCGCGGACCAGCTGCCGACGCGCGTGCTCGTGCGGACCTGCGAGAAGGCCGACACAGCCTGGCGCGAGGACTTCACCGCCTACGCGCCAGAGACCGTGGCCTGGCTGGCCGAACGCGGCGTGCGCCTGATTGGCCTGGACACTCCCAGCGTCGACCCCGCCACCAGCAAGAGCCTGGACAGCCACCAACAGCTGCTGCGCGCGAACCTGCGCGTGCTGGAAAACCTGGTGCTGGATGAGGTCCCCGCGGGCGACTACGAACTGCTGGCCCTGCCCCTGAAACTGGCGGGCGCCTGTGCCTCACCCGTGCGCGCGGTGCTGCGCGAACTCTGAAGGAGCCTTGTTGATGAAGCAAAGAAACGACTGCCAGGCCCTCGATGCGGCCGATGCCCTGCGCCCGCTGCGCGAGCACTTCAAGCTGCCCGAAGGCGTGATCTACCTGGACGGCAACTCCCTGGGCGTGCTGCCCGCGGCCACCGAGGCGCGCGTGCTGCAGGTGATCCGTCAGGAATGGGGCACGGACCTCATCAAGAGCTGGAACACCGCCGGCTGGATGGAACTGCCCCGGCGCATCGGCAACAAAATCGCCTGGCTGGTCGGCGCGGGCGAGAACGAGGTGGTGGTGGCGGACTCCACCTCGCTCAACCTCTACAAGGTGCTGGCCGCGGCCCTGCGCATCGCCGCCGAGGACCGGCCCGAACGCCGCATCATCCTTTCCGAGCGCAGCAACTTCCCCACCGACCTCTACATCGCCGAGAGCCTGGCGGCCCAGCACGGCTACACGCTCAAGCTCTTCGACCATGTGGACGAGCTGCCGGCGCTGATCAACGGCGATCTCGCCGTGCTCATGCTCACCGAGGTCAATTACCGCACCGGCTACCGGCATGACATGGCCGGCATCACCGAGCTGGCCCACGCCGCCGGCGCACTGGTGATCTGGGACCTGGCGCATTCGGCCGGCGCCGTGCCCGTGGACCTCAAGGGCGCGGACGCCGACTTTGCCATCGGCTGCGGCTACAAGTACCTCAACGGCGGCCCCGGCGCGCCGGCCTTCGTCTGGGCCCATCCGCGCCATGTGGACCGCTTCTGGCAGCCGCTGTCGGGCTGGCTGGGTCATGCTGCGCCTTTCCAGTTCACGCCCGACTACACGCCTGCGCCAGGCATCGGCCGCTACATCTGCGGCACGCCGGCCATCCTCTCGACGGCCGCCCTGGAGTGCGGTGTCGACGTCTTCCTGGCCAGCGAGCCCCTGGGCGGCATGCCGGCCCTGCGGCGCAAGTCCATCGCACTGACCGAGCTCTTCATCGAGTTGGTCGAGACGCGCTGCGGCCTCAAAGCCCAGGGCGAGTTCCGCGACCTTGGCGTGCGCCTGGCTTCCCCGCGCGATGCCGCACGCCGCGGCAGCCAGGTCTGCCTGAGCCTGGAGGCACCGCTGCAGGAAGCCGGCTACGCGGTGGTCCAGGCCCTGATCGCCCGCGGCGTGATCGGCGACTTCCGCGCCGGCGACCCGCAGCGCCTTGCGGAGGTCCCGCACATCCTGCGCTTCGGCTTCACGCCGCTGTACATCGGCTTCACCGAGGTCTTCGACGCCGTCGAGCATCTGCGCCAGGTGCTGGAAGTCGGCGAATGGAAGCAGTCCCAGTTCAACCAGAAAGCAGCCGTGACATGACCTGCCCCCACCATCCCAGTTCCGCCACCGGCCCTGCCGGAGAAGCCATCGTGCGCGAGGAAGGCGCCCAGCTCGATTTCTCCAAGGACATGAGTTATGGCGACTACCTGAAGCTCGACCAGGTCCTCTCAGCGCAGCATCCGCTCTCGCCGGACCACAACGAGATGCTCTTCATCGTTCAGCACCAGACCTCGGAACTGTGGATGAAGCTCATGCTGCACGAGCTGCAGGCCGCCGTGCGCTGCGTGCATGAGGACGCCCTGCCCGAGGCCTTCAAGATGCTGGCCCGCGTCTCGCGCGTGATGGAGCAGTTGGTCCACGCCTGGGACGTGCTGGCCACCATGACGCCACCAGAGTACTCGGCCATCCGCCCCTATCTGTCCAACAGCAGCGGCTTCCAGAGCTGGCAGTATCGTCAGATCGAATTCATGATGGGCAACAAGAACGCCGCGATGCTGCGTCCGCATGCCCATCGGCCCGACCTGCTGGCCGCCGTCGAGCGGGCCTACCACGCGCCCTCGCTGTATGACGAGGTGCTGCGCCTGATGGCCCGCCGCGGCATCGCCGTGCCGGTCAGCCACACGGAGCGCGACTGGACCCAGCCGTACGCCGCCAGCGAGGCCGTGAAGGCGGCCTGGCTCCAGGTGTACCGCGATCCCAAGGCGCATTGGGACCTCTACCAGATGGGCGAGGAGTTGGTCGACATGGAAGATGCCTTCCGGCTCTGGCGCTTCCGCCACGTGACCACCGTGGAGCGCGTGATCGGCTTCAAGCGCGGAACTGGCGGCACTTCGGGCGTGGGCTATCTGCGCAAGATGCTGGACACCGTGCTCTTCCCCGAGCTCTGGGCCCTGCGCACCGAGCTTTGATCCTGGCGCCCCCCGAGGGCCATTCGCCGCCCCAGTTTGCCATTGAGCCGCCCAGCCTGCCGTTCGCCGCAGGGTGGCTGCGATACGGGGCGCCGGCCGGCACAGTGCGTTCATCCCACATGGAGGAACGCACGATGAACACCAAGACCCTGTCCCTGCTGATCAGTGCCGCCTGCACCCTGGCCGGACTGTTGAGCGGCCTGGCGCCCAGCCGCGCCGAAGTCATGGTCGGCAGCGTCGCCCAAGTCTCGCAGCCGGCCCCGCACTGAACCGGCACTTGCTCGGCGGGCCAGCACACCAGGTCGTGCGCCATGCGGCAAGTTCCCGGTACGGCGGCAGGTCAAACACCCCTGACGAACAGCTGGCGGCTGGCATATCTCTACAATGCGCGAATTCGGTGGCCTGCAGGACCTGCGGGCCATTGCTTCATTCCCGCGCCATCAAGGATCGGCCCATGACGCCGGTCCAGCCTCCGGAGACTGCCATGGACACCCGCACTTCCCAGATCAGCCTGCGCATCGCGCGCGTTCGAGACGAACTCCGCGCCGCTGGCGCCCACGCCCTGCTGGTGCCCTCGGCCGATCCCCATCTCTCCGAATACCTGCCCGAGCGTTGGCAGGCCCGCCAATGGCTGTCGGGCTTCACCGGCTCGGTGGCCACGCTGGTGATCGGCCTGGACCGCGCCGCGCTGTTCGCCGACAGCCGCTACTGGACGCAGGCCGAGGTCGAACTGGCCGGCACCGGCATCGAGCTGGTCAAGGTGATGAGCGCCGTGTCGCCGGACTTCATCCACTGGATCGCGCAGGCCCTGCAGGCCGGCCAGACCCTGGCGGTGGACGGCCAGGTGCTGGGTCTGGGCCTGGCAAACCAGATTCGGGCCGTGCTGGGGGCCAAGGGCATCCAGCTCGCCACCGGGCAGGACATCGTCCAGGCCGTCTGGGCGAACAGGCCGGGCCTGCCTGACGCCCCGGTCTACGAGCACGCCGCCCCGCAGGCCACGGTCAGCCGCGCCGCCAAGCTGGCGGATGTGCGTGCCGCCATGGCCCGTCATGGCGCCAGCCATCACTTCATCTCCAGCGTCGACGACGTCGCCTGGCTCTTCAACCTGCGCGGCAGCGACGTGGAGTGCAACCCCGTCTTCATTGCCCACGCCCTGGTGGATGCCAAGCAGGCCACGATCTTCATCGCCGAGGGCAAGATCCCCGCGGACCTGGCCGCGCGCCTGGCGTCCGATGGTGTCCAACTGCGTCGCTACGAGGACGCCGCAGCAACCCTGCATTCGCTGCCGGCCAGCGCCGTGGTGCTGATGGACCCGCGCCGCGTGACCCTGGGCCTGCGCGAGGCAGTGCCTGCAGCGTGCACCGTGGTCGAAGCCATCAACCCCAGCACCCTGTTCAAGAGCCGCAAGACCGAAGCCGAGGCCGCCTTCGTGCGTGAATGCATGGAGCAGGATGGCGCGGCCATGTGTGAGTTCTATGCCTGGTTCGAGCAGGCCCTGGGCCGCGAGCGCATCACCGAGCTGACCATCGACGAGCGGCTGAGCGCCGAACGCGCCAAGCGCCCCGGCTTCGTGGGCCTGAGCTTCTCCACCATCGCCGGCTTCAATGCCAACGGTGCCCTGCCCCATTACCGCGCCACGCCCGCCGCCCATGCCGTGATCGAAGGCAAGGGACTGCTGCTGATCGACTCCGGCGGCCAGTACCTGGGCGGCACGACCGACATCACCCGCGTCTGGCCCATCGGCGAAATCAGCGCCGCGCAGAAGCGCGACTACACCCTGGTGCTCAAGGGCACGATCGCGCTCTCGCGCACCGCCTTCCCGCGCGGCACTCTTGGCCCCATGCTGGACGCCATCGCCCGTGCGCCGCTGTGGGCCCAGGGCCTGGACTATGGCCATGGCACCGGCCATGGCGTCGGCTACTTCATGAACGTGCACGAGGGGCCGCAGAACATCTCCAAGGCGCTGCCGGACCCGAACATGGCCATGGAAGTGGGCATGATCACCTCCATCGAGCCCGGGCTCTACCGGCCCGGCCAATGGGGCGTGCGCATCGAGAATCTGGTGCTGAACGTGCCCCTTAGCACGCCGGAGAACGGCGCCTTCGGCGAGATGCTGGCCTTTGAAACGCTCACGCTGTGCCCCATCGACACGCGCTGCATCGAGCGCAGCCTGCTCAATGCCGAAGAGATCGACTGGCTCAATCGCTACCACGCCGAGGTGCGCCGCCGGCTCAGCCCGCTGGTGCAGGAAGCGGCCCTCGCATGGCTGATGGCGCGCACAGAACCGATCTGACGCCTGTCCGCGCTTCCGTGAAAAACGCGACGTCAGGTCGCGTTTTTCGTTTCGGCAGCCTGGGGCTTTCCCTGGTGGCGCCCGCTGCTGTGGCCTACAGTTGATTCAACCCTGCCAAGTGCACCGCAGGGTAGGAGCGCATCATGACCAGCAAATCTTTGCATGAGTTCTCTGACAGCGGCCTGCATACGGCGCTGCTGGTGGCCCTGTTGCTGCTGGCGTTGGTGGGCATCATCGACGCCCTCTTTTTCACGCCCGAGGGCAAGACGCCGGTGATCTGGCGCCTGGAGACCGTGGTGGTGGAAGGCAAGTCCACGTCACGCTGACAGGCTCCGCGTACTGCGTTGAGTTGAAGCCAACGGGGCTTGCCGGAAAGAGTCTGGGGACTCGGCCAGCCGGGCTTACATCTGCCGGAACAGATGCAGATAGCTGCGGCTGACCGGCAAGACCTCGTTGCGCTTCTTCAGGTGGAGATCCGCCGTTTCGTTGGGGCCGCGGGTGACGTGGCTGATGGCGTGCAGATTGACCACCACCGAGCGGTGCACCTGCACGAAATGCTGCGGATCCAGTTGCTCGATCAGTTCCCGGATGGGGGTGCGGATCAGGGCCTCGCCCTCTTCCCAGACGACCAGCGTGTACTTCTCGTCGGAGCGCATGAAGAGAATCTGGTCGACCGGAATGAGGCGCAAGGTGCTGCCCACCGAAGCGCGTATCCACTGCAGGTAGACGCCGCCGCTTGAGGCCGCGCCCTCGCGGGCGCCGGCCCCCGACTGGCTCCGCCCCTGAGCCAGGCGCTGCGCCAACTGCTCGATCACGGCTTCCAGCCCCTCGGCCGCGACGGCAGCCGGCACTTGGCCAGCGCGCTCCAAGCGCAAGCGCTCCTGCAGGCGCGCCACCGTGTCCTTCAGCCGCACCGGATCGACCGGCTTGACCACATAGTCCAGCGCCCCCTGCTCGAAGGCCTGCACCGCATACTGCTCGTAGGCTGTGACGAAGACCAGCTGCGCGCGGCGGCCGATCTGGCGCGCCGCCTCGACGCCGTTCACGCCGGGCATATGCACATCCAGGAACACGATGTCCGGCGCATGCGCCTCGAACAGCTCCACCGCCTCCCGGCCATTGCGGGCGGTGGCCAGCACCTGGAGCTCCGGCCAGAGCTGCTGCAGGGCGCGGCCGAGGCTTTCGCGCAGCAGGGGTTCGTCGTCGGCGATCAGGGCGGTGGCGGCAATCATGGGTTGAACTGAATCCGGGCATGCAGGCCGTGCGGCTGATTCTCGGCCAAATCAAGGCTGGCGGAGGGTCCATAGAACACCTGCAGGCGTTCGCGCAAATTGCGCAGCCCTGTGCCGGTGCCCATGGATTGCGCGAGGCCGACGCCGGTATCGCTGACGGCCAGCACCACGCGCGCGCCCTGACGCTCTCCGTGAATCACGATGGCCCCGCCCACCTCGCTGGGGTCGATGCCGTGCCGCACGGCATTCTCCACCAGCGTCAGCAAGGCCATGGGCGGGAAGCGCAGGCTGTGGAGATCGGCGGGCACCTCGATGCTGAATCGCAGCCGGTCCGGCATGCGCAAATGCATCAGATCCAGGTAGGCGCGCACCAGGCTCAGTTCGTCTCCGAGCGT
Source organism: Burkholderiaceae bacterium (assembly GCA_041905785.1). Taxonomy (GTDB): domain Bacteria; phylum Pseudomonadota; class Gammaproteobacteria; order Burkholderiales; family Burkholderiaceae_C; genus Roseateles_B. The sequence goes on along the minus strand of JAYRKJ010000017.1, from coordinate 86,843 downwards.
TGCCAGCTCATCGTGCAGGCGCGGCATGGCGGCGCGCAGATAGGCGATCAGGCTGTGCAGCACGGGCGCCGCCTGCGGGGAGCCGGTCTCGACCAATGCACGCACATTGGCCAAGGTGTTGAAGAGGAAATGCGGCTCAATCTGGGCCTGCAGCAGGCGCAGGCGCACGTCCAGCGCGCGCCGCTCCAGTTCACTGCGCTCCAGTTCGAAGCGCAGTGCCTGCGAGCGCGCCTCGGCGTCCCGCTGGCGATATAGCGCCCCCAGCGCGATCAGCGGTCCGAGCAGCAGGCCCGAACCCACGATCCACTGGAAGCCCAGGATGCGGCCTTCGCTCTGCAGCAGGCGCTCAACATCCCCGCCCACGGCGGCCAGATAGACGATGGCCGTACCCACCGGCACCGCCAGCACCACCACCATCACCTGCAACAGCCAGCGCTCGATCCAGCGCGGCAGACGACGCGGCCATTGCCCAGCCGCCGTGAAGGCAATCAGGGCCAGGATGGCGACAAAGAGCGTCCGGCCCAGCAGCACCGGAAACGGGGTGATGAAGATGGAATTCAGAAACCAGGCCGCAGCACCGCCCAAGGCCAGGGTGACGCCAACGCGGCGCGGATTCAGCTCGGCAAAGAACGCGTGCCGCGCCTCAGCCTGGCTGGGCACTGGGGGGATGGACGTCTTCTCCGATTGCATGGAGCAGGACGATAGCCGCCCGACGCGCCCTCACCAAGGTGCCGGCGTCAAGGAGGCGATGAGTGACGGTATGGCGAGCCTGAAATACGCTCGCTGAGCAGCGGCTCCCCCTTGCCATGCGGCGCTCCGCCGCTACCACTGTCCCTGCTCCTCGGGAAGTTCCTGCAAATGCCGCCATGCACCGGCGGCAGAACCGCCACTCAAAGCGCCAGAACGCCGGAATGCCTCTGCATGGCGCGGCTCGACACGGCGCGCTGCCCTTCCCGCAAGGCGTGGCGCAGGGCCTCGGCCGGCGACGGCCAGCCGTAACCGCCGGCCATGCTCTCATCCCTGAAGACCTCCTGGCCTGGGCGGCCCTGTTCCATCCGCATCACCACCACCGCCGCCACATAGCCGTACGCGCGCGTGCGCTCGATGGCGCCCGCGAAGATGCGATAGCTCCCGTAATCAAGCTCTTTGAAATGCATGACCTGCTCCGTTACAGCCCAAGCTGCAGGCTGAGCATCGGAATGTCCTCTCTTGCGAGCCCGCCGTAGAGGACTCTTTAGGGGGCCCCAAAAGGTGGGAGGCCGGCGAGGACCGCAACACGCGCCCCAAGGCTGCAAGCGAGGTTCGCGCCCTCACGACGCTACCAAGCTGCTTGGCCACGCCAAGGAACAGTTCACCAGGACCGTTTACCGCCGCGTCGGCGAGCCGGTCAAACCGACCAGATAGTGTCAGTGCTTACTGAAATGGGTTGCGGAAATGCAGCCATGAAAGCAAAGAAGCCCGCTTGCGGCGGGCTTCTAAGTCCTTGATTTCCAAGGAATCTGGCGGAGAGGGAGGGATTCGAACCCTCGGTACGTTATTCACGTACGCCTGATTTCGAGTCCGCTGCGCACTCCTGGCAAAGCCTTCTCTCCCAGGGAGAATGACTCGCGTCAAGCGCTCAGAAGGCAGGAAATGCACCGTTTCTGTCAAATTTCCCCGCACACTTTTCACCCACTATTCCTTGCCCAGCGCAGCAGCCCTGCACTTCCCATACTGCCCTGCAGCGTACTGCGCCCAGAGCACCCAGGCCCCGAAGCTGTCGTCAGCGAGAGGCGCCAGCGGCGGGCAGCTGGCCACCACCAGAGGCCGAGGCTGAGGCGGCGGAGGTGATGCCGGGGGTAGCGTTGAGCAGGCCGAGAGCAGCAGGGCCGCTGCGGCAGTCGCGAAAGACCTCTTCAGTCCGGACGATGGTTTCCAGGGGCTGGCGGATCTGCACATTCTTCACCTCGATCTTGCTGATGGCTGCAGCTGCCGCGCTGGCTGCAGCTTGGGTTGCGACTGCGGCGGCCCTGTCCTCACGGGCCTGGGCTGCGAGCTCAGAATCGCGCCCCGCCCCATAGGCCCACCACCCAGCAGTGGCCACGCTGCCCAGCCATAGGCCTCCGACTGCCAGGAGTGCATAGGGATTCATGGTTGGAGGCACAGCTGCGTTTCCGCGCCGCGCCGGTTGGCCAGGCCCTGGACGAAGGTCAGCACCTTCTGTCCGGTCTTGGTGTCTATGTGACTGGTGAAGGACCAGACAATCTTGCCGTCGTCACCACGGCTCAGCCGCCTGCAGCCGGCGGTCCAGTCGCCGCGGTTGAAGGCCTCCATGGCGCCGCTGCCACACGTTGCTGGCGCGCCCAGGTTCCAGGCATGAGATGTCGCGGCGTCAAACACCGCCTGGGATGGCTGATGCAGGAAGCACGGCGCAAGCTCCAACTGCACCCGCTCGACGGCAGCCCGCTCCTCGCGCGCACACTTCTCGGCCGTCCAACGCTCGCCGACGACGATGGGGGTCGAGGTGACATGGCGGGTGAGGCCCTTGCAGACGGTGGGGAGTCCGCCGGCCAGCTTGTCGGCATAGACGGTCAACTCGTTCTCTCCCTCCCAGCGGCTGAGGAACCCCATAAGCTGCGGGCTGCCCAGCACCAGAGCGCCTGATGCCACCGCGGCGGCCAGCCATGGAGCCTTCCTTCGACTGGGCTCAGCGCGCGGTGTCATCGTGCATCCTCGGTTGAGCCACGATCCGCGCCACAGCTGCGGCAACGCTCACCACGAAGGCCAGTGCGGCGAAGCGTCCCGGGCCGATGAGATCGACCGCCGCCTGTGGGAGGTACTGCAGCGCGAACTCCGCGGCCGATAGTGCAGCCGAGGTCAGCGCCAGGCGGATAGACCAGGCCCGGCGAAGAAGCCGGCGCCACTCCGCCACCAGCGTCATTTGACCTTGAACCATGCGAGCACGGCCGGGAGGCCGCCCGTGTAGTAGAGGACCGCAACGATGGCCACGCCAAGCGCCGCCTTCTTCACGAGCCAGCCCAACCAGCCGACAACCCACCGGCCGGACTCGGCCTCGGCAGCATCTCGAAGGTGCGATTTCATGGCAGAGAACCCCGCATCCCAGGTGGCAGGGTCAGCAATGGCCTCTCTGACCCCGGCCGACACGGACGCCTGGATGGCGTCAAGCTGATCTTGGTCCACGCGTCTTTCCTCCCAGTTCGTATGCGATTCCAAGGGCCACCAGGCCAATGGCACACAGCCCCACCCAGTACCAGGTCGGCCCGCAGAGCCCTTCAAACATCGGCAGGAACGCTGGCAGGTCCCCAATGGGACGTGCCGCTCGGCATGCCGCTGTCTGCCCCTCCTCGGCCATGCCCAGCAGGCACACCGCAAAAACAGCACGATGCCGTCGATAGGCCACAGCTACCACGGCGAAGAGCGCGAACCCCTCGACGCCGCGGAGGATGTAGAACCAGGCCTTGGCCACTGCCGGCGCGCCGCCGTATCCGAGCGCAATCAGGTCGTAGCCGTAGTGGGTGGCGCCCACCAGCAGCAGCAGGATCGCCGCAAGGGCCATGTTCATGGCACCTCCTCCCCAGGGCCGCCCCCACCCATCAGGGCCGCGCCACCATCGATCGAATCGAAGCGCCAGCGCAGGTATGCGCATTCGAGCGCCAGCGCCTCCTCGTACCGTAGGCCGAAGCGGCTGCCAGCAGGAGTCACCTCGCGTTTTGCAGGGATCACTACCTCGTCACCACTGCGATGCTCTGGAGTTTCAATCACCTGCTCGGGCCACTCGTCGTAGCAGAGCAATCCGATCTCGAAGGCGTCAATACCGTGGGCCTGGAACACGTCGCGGACGCGCTGGGCGATCAGGCCGATGTGCCACCGCGCACCGGACCCGCGCGTCAGTACTGCCTCGCACCAGCGGAAGCGAACCCACTGCACGTCCCCCCAGGCTCTCAGCCAGGCCTCCGGGATTGGCCCGATGTCCTGCTTTTCGCGCTCGTCTGAGGTGTTGATCGTTCCAGTCGCGGAATAAACGACGCTTGAGCGTGCCGCGGCCGTGCCGTGGCTGTAGGTGTTGTCCGCTGCTGGGCGGATATTGCCGGCGTGCACGACGTCGCCGCCAGTGATCAGGGAGAGCTTGTTGACGCCGGCCGTATGGTCGTAGAAGGTCAGCTGCCCTGCGCCTGGGAAGTCATTGAGCACAGACCACTTGTTGGCGTGCGTGCCCGCAGCACGGTTTCCGCTCTGAAATCTGAGCGTGGCGTTGGCCACCGCAGAGCCGGAGTGCCCCACGTCTGTCTGCAGCTCCAGCTCATTTGGAATGGACACGGTTGTGGTCCGCATCTCCAGGAGCGGCTTCGCGCTATAGGCATAGCCGGTCTGCAAAGGGGCGTTGAACGTGAACAGTACGTTCTGCGAAAAGGCCACGGCCGGGTTGTTGCGATAACTCGCTGCATCGCCAGTCGGATTCCAGATGCACCCGCCATCGTTGCCCATGCGATAGCGCGCCCGGAAACCAGTGTCCGTCGATCCTGACGACAGCCACTCACGGCCCGCATACCAGGACCCGTCCACCGTGAACCCATAGTGCTCGTACTGATGCGCCACAGGCGCATTGGTTGGGCCGGCCCAGGCCACAATGCTGACGGTGCGATTTCCGGAACTGGCCAGGTTTTGAAGAACCAGCGCCGGGCCCTCAGGATTCGTGGCTGCAGCGGACCGCCCACGCAACATCAACTGAGCATCGTCACCCTCGCAGTGGTAGACCGCCCAGCCGTTGTCGGCGTAGCGCTCATCCTTGAACACCACTCCGGTAGGCAGTCTGAGCGAGCCAAGGTCAATGGTTTTGGAAACGTTCGAGTTGATGCGCACGACGTTCGGCGCTCCAGCGGTAGCTGCAGCAGCACCTGCAGCCTGGATCGCTGCAGAGTCCGTAGGCACCGATCCACCGGTGGCGCCATAGTCGGCCGCGCTCAGCAGCTCCGCGTTCTTTTGGTGCTGGGTCCGATCAACGGAGCCGGTCCCCGACTGCTTCAGCGCGATCAGCGCGTCACCCTTGCCAGGCGTCGCGTCCGAAAACGCCGCAATGGCTGTGGCCTGGCTGAACTGCGAGGAGTCCGGCGCGTAAAGCACGAGGCGCCCGCGCTTGTTCTTGACGGTCAGCGAGTAATCGGACCCGGCATAGACCTGGGCAGCCGCTCCATTGCGCAACGGGAAACCCGCCTTGACCTTGATAGGCTGCGCCGCCGGCTGCGTGCCGGCTGCATCCCAGTAAACCGTGATTGGGCTGGTCTCTGGGTTTAGTCCGACTGCACCGAAGTACAGGCGCCCATCATCCAGCGGAGATCCGTCCACATCGAGGTACTGGGGGAATGGGGAAAGTGTTGCAAGCATCTGCTTGGCTCCTCAATGAACGGTCTTTGCAGGGTCGCGCACTGCGGGCCCGGGCCTGCCCGGGGACTTGCGTTCGGCATCCCTCAGAGCGGCGTCAACGCGGCGGCGGATCTTCACGTCCCTGACGAACTGGTTACCGGCCCGCAGTGCTGAGAGCACGGGGACCGGGAGTCCGGTCATGGATCCGGTGAGACCGGCCTCAGCGATAGCGGCCAGCAAGACTGAAGCGCTGTGGCTGGTGTTCACGGCGCCAGGCGGCGAGGTCAGTACGACCTTGGATACCTCGTTGAGGTCTCGAACCATCTGAGCGCGCTGCTTGCCAAGAACGAACTCCAGGCGGCCTCCACGCTCCAAAGAGTTGAGCGCGTTGTTCAGCTTCGCCGCGGAGAAGATCGGGTTGCCGGCGATGTCCGTCGCCACCCCCTTGGTGGCTTCTTCCAGAAGGTGCCTCAAAGTGGCACCTTGAAGCTCTCGCCACGCTTGCGCGCCTGGGCCGTTCGTCTGGGGCTTGAACCCGGCCTTCTGGTCGCTCACGTCAAAGGTCCTGCGCAGCATTCCGATGGAGTCGCGGTCCCCATTCAGGATCGTCCGGCGAAACACATCTTCCAAAGCGACGCGGCGATCTGCTGTGTTACGCCGGTTCTCCAACAGGTCCGAGATGATGGCGTTGTCCTCGAAAAGCTGCCCGTGGCGCTGGCGCGCCTTGCGTGCCTGCGCATACAAGTCGCCGCCCTTTCCTTCGGTGATCTGATCGATGACAGCCCGGATCTCTCCGGCTACGCGTGCGTCGTTCGGATCGTCCCTCTTGAAGAAGCGATTGACCGCCTTGCGCAGGTCTTCAGCCTGCCTGAGCGTGGCGTTGCCAGCGGACAGTGATCCATCGGCCAGAGACCCTCCACCCACACCCTTGACGCCGAGCTCGTCGGCGATGGTGTTGATGATCGGCGCCGATGTGCGCCCGGCTCTGTTGGCGTTGAGGTAGTCGGCGAGAGGCTTCAGATCGACTGGCTCTGCGAGTTCGCCTGCCTTGTCCGCCGCTTGGTACTTGAAGCGGTACTCGGCCTTGCTCCGAGCAGCCGCGCGCGTCAGCTCAGTTGCGACGGCCCGGCCTGCCTCTCTCATGTCTGGAGCGGTGGCGCCGACGTCATCGATCATGGCCTCGACGTTCTGCGACAGCTTGAGGTTCTGCGCCGCAGCGTTCTCGCGCAGCGGCGCGCCGAGGTACGGGTCCTTTGCAGTCTCCTGCTCAAACCGCTGCTGGGCAAAGTCGCGCGTCCGCTGGCCTTCCGTGAGCTTGATGGGGACGGGCAGACTTTCTGCCGTTGCAGCGCGCTGTGCGGCGAGGTCGGCCGCGGCGGAGCCAACGCTGCCTGCTGCGCCGGCCGCGGGACTTTGGGTCTCTCCGAACACCAGGGCCCGGGTGCGCGCCGGCAGCAGCTTTGCGGCCTCCTGCGTGGCGCTGATGGCCTTGGATGATCCGTCGACGGCCTTCTGTGCAGCTGCTGCACCAGGCGCGCCGGCCAGGTCTCGCGCCGTGCCCTCCACCGCGGCCCGCGCCACCGTGGAAGACGGGCCACCGGCACGTGCGACTCGGCCGGCCTGGGCGATGGTGGCCAGCTCACCCCCGAGGCCGGCAAGGGGCTCCAGGGCCTTCGCAGCGTCGGCCACTGCCCCCAGCGCCTCCTGGCCCGCTGCGGTGCGGGGCTCGTAGGTGTAGGCGCGCTGCCCAACGCCGAAGGCTTCGTTGATGCGCTTGCTGGCCTCGTCGGTCAGGTACTCGCCCGACTTCCGGCGCGCCAGCTCCTCTCCAAGCACGCCGATGAAGTTCAGCACGCCGCCGGCCAGGCCGGTGGTGGCCCCGGTCGCGGTGGACAGAGCGGCCTCGCCGCCTCCGACGATGCGCTCGCCGATGGATGGGGCCGCCGCCGGCTTCACCGCTGGGCCGCCGCCAGGGATCTGGTCGGCCATGGAGGGAGCAGCCTTCTTCGCAAGCTCCGCGATGATCTCGCTGTCGCTGTACTTCGCGCTCTTGGCTGCGGCGTAGTCGAACCCGGTGGCCTTGGCCAGCTCGCCGGCAATCTCTGCGTCCGTGTAGCCCGCCTTGCGGGCGCCTTCAACGTCGAACGGCATCTCAGCCCCCCTGCGGCTTGAAGAACGACGACAGCGGCGGCCTGCTGCCGGGAGCGGCCGGGGTGTCAGGCGCGGACAGCGGCACACCGCTGCGCTTGGACAGCGTCTCCCTGCCCTTCTTCAGCAAGCGGGCGGCTTCGTCGAGGTTGGCGCGGAACTGCGTTTCCGACTGGGTCCTCTTCAGGTTCTGCAGGGCAGCTTGGAGCTTGTCGCCTTCAGCGTTGGACAGTGAGCCAGAACCCTTCATTGCGGGGATCTGACTCAGGAAGATCTGCGACCCCAGCGATTCAATCAGTGCCTTCGCGTCGGACCTGTCATCCGCGGACGTGGGGGTGTAAAGAGGGTTGGTCAAGTTCATGACCTTTGCGGCCCCTTGCGCAAGCTGAGTCGGGTAGTACTCGCTGCCCTCCAGAGACCCTAGGACGTCGTTCAAGGCGGGGTTGCGCTTGAGTCGCTCAATTGTGTTGAGCGTGTTGTCGATAGCCGTGGCCGCCGACTCGGTGTCGGCCACCTTGGCGCGGATCTTGTCGTCAAGGGCGGTGCGGGCCTCCTGGATCTTGATCCCCAGCTCCTCGCGCTTCAGCGCGTTGCCTTCGCGAGCGGCCGCGGCGTTCATGAGGGCGATGCGGTTGGCCTCCTTCTTGAAGCCGATGTCTTCCTGGATGTGGCGGATGTCCCAGCCCTTCTTCTGCAGATCCAGCACGACACCCTGTTCGGCGTACTTTGCATCGATGCCGGCCTTCGCGGCGTCGGCCTGCTTCTTCGCCAGGTCGGCAGGCGCCTGTTCGGCGGCGCGCTGGTCGGTGTTCAAGGCTGCCACGTTACTGATCACCTTGTCGCCTCCCGGCAGCGAGGCCAGCTTCATGCCGATTAGCGAGCGCGCGAACTGCGGGTGCGCATCAATAGTCCCGGCCATCGCTTCGGCGTTCTTTGCACCAGCTTCGTCGTTGCTATTACGCATGGCCTCGGCGCGACGTTTCAGCAGGTCGGACGCAACCTGCGGCTGACCGGTGACAATGGCCGAGTAGACTTGCCCGACGTGCTGCAGGTCGTTCTGCTGCTGGACTGAGCTGCGCATGTCCCAGGACTGTTTGAACTGCTCCTTCATACCAGGGACAAGCAGCGTTGCCGCGGCGTAGTCGTCTGCAGTTGGATTCGGGTTGGAGATGAGTTTCTTCAGGACTTCCTGCTGCTGCTTTTGCTGCGCCTGCGCCGCCATCTGCTGCTGCTGCAGCAGCTGGTCGTTGCGGATGGCAGCACCTGCCTGGTAGCCCTGTAGCGCCGACTGGAACGGCGTCTGCACATCGAGCGAGTAGTTGATCGGTTCCATCAGAATTTCGCTCCCTGCACGCCAAACAGCTTGCCGCCGCCGAGGCCGAAGTACGTCCCCATGCCGCTGGAAATCGAGTTGGCGAATCCCGCTGTCGCCTTCCCAGCGGATAACGCGGCACCCGCTTGCGCGGCGCCCTGTTGCTGAAGCAGCGCGGCGATGCTGTTGCCGGTCTGCATGCCGGCGTTGCCGGTCATCGCCGCGGCGTTCTGGCCGATGCTGGTCAAGCCGCCGAGTCGGCCGTACTGGTCATTGATGGTCTGCGCCAGCAACTGCGGGCTGAACTGCGCCAACGCCCCTTGGGTGTTGCCTCCGCGCAGGCCACCGGTCGCCGAAGCGTTCTGGAGGATCGAGTTCTCGCCCTGCTTGAGCATTGCGGTGAACTGGGGCCCAGACTGCAGGGCGCTGATGGCCTTCTGCTGTGCATCGACGCCGTTGAGCCCCGCCAGATCCTGCTGCGCGCTCAGTGCACCTGTGCCGGCGTTTGCGTAGGGAGACAGCAGCTTTTGAACCGCATCAAACTGTCGGCGCTGCTCTGCGATGCCAGCCTCCGAAGCTGCGGACTGCGCGTCGGCTGCCTTATTGCCAGCGCTGCGTTGTGCATCGGCCGAGATGGCCCCCCCTACCAAAGACGCTCCAGCGACTGCGACAAAGCCCCAGCTCATTGCAGTCGCTCCTGCAATCGGGCCAACATGGCACGGGCCTCGTCGCTCTCCGGCGCAATGTGCGCCGCTTCGATCACCTCGAGGTCCCGGGTGTCGGTCGGGTTGAGGTGCACTGTCACGAAGGTCGTGTCTTCGTGTGCAAGCACCACTCGCTTGGCCCCCGGTCGGGATGTCTGCACGAAGCCGGCCTGGACCTCGTAGCGCCCGAACTCGTCGATGACGGTGGCTCGGCCCTTGACCACCATCATGAGGTGGCCGTGCCGATGGATTTTGCCGACCACCAGCATGCCGGCTGGCATTGAGAACTCGCGGCCGTACATGCCGGGCGCGAAGTGATGCACCGCCTCGGGCATCGCCGTGGCGACGGCGAGCATCTCGGTCTGAAGCTGCTCGATCTGAGCGCGCGAGGGAGGTTCGGTAGGCGCATCGCTCGTCGTCAGAGCGATGGCATGAAGCGGGGCTACAGCAGACATCACGCGTCTCCCTTTCGGGGTTCGGTGAGCTGCTGGCGGCTCTACGATCTCAGCGGGCCGGCGTTGCGCCGGTCGGGTAGCCGGATTATGGCAGTGGGGGCTGCATCAGCCAATCAGGTGGGCTCGAAGATGATCCAGGCCACGGTCCGGGTGTCGGAGGCGCTACTGCTGGTGATCGTGAAGCTGGTTCCCGCTACGATGCCGGCGGCATATAGATGGCCCGGGGTGCCACCGGCGCTGATCGCAGAAACGAAGATGCGGCTGCCCGCCGTCACGGACGTGGTGTTGACGGTGGCCGTGCCGGCGACGAGGCCAACCGTTCCCATGCGTGGTCCGGCCCCACCCTCCTTCAGACCGAAGCCCTGGCCCGCCTTCAGTAGGTTGAAGCTGCCGGCCGCGGTTACACGGGCAGACTCGCTGTTGTTCGTCCCGATGCTGATGTGGTAGTTCAGGCGCTGCCATAGATAGGCCTCGCCCGTCGATGCGTGGATGAGGTCTATCCCCTGGGTGGCGCTCCCGCCGTTGCCGACCACCGAGAACGTCGCACTGAAGCTCGCCGGCCCCTTGATGATGGCGTTGGCGTCGGTGCCGGTGTTCCCGACCGTGAGCTGCCGGCCTGCAACTGGAGCCTCGCCGACGCCAACAGGCCCAGCGAACGTATCACCGGCCTTGTTGGCCGGTGTGTAGCCAAGCTGAGCTGACACGTAGCCAGCCCCCGGATTCCACCAGCTGGCCCGGCGTGCAAATACCTGCGCCAGCACGGCCTGGCCGGCCGGATCGATGCCGAGGATCTGGGCCCCTGGACGCGCGTCGACAGGTAGGTGCATCAGTTGTGCTCCCCGCTCTCGTCACGAAATGCGGTTGACGTAGCCCGACAGGTTGATCGCGCTGGCCACACTGGAGAAGGCCTTCACGTTCAGCGCGTTCTGCAGTACCTGGCCCGTCACGATGGGGATCGGCGGCGAGTTCGCGGGGATGCTGAAGCTCTTCACCATGTGGTCGCCTGGGTCGGTGACGCCACCCCATTCTATGGTGAGCGTTGCCGCCGCGCCCGTCACGTTGCTGGCCCACAGATAGACCTCGTCAAAGCCCGTGGTACCGGCCAGCGCCTGGTGCACCTGAGTGCCGGGGGTGGCGGTGGCGGCCACCGGGATCGCTCGCCCGTTCGTGCTGCCGGAGAGTAGTTGTCGCGAGTAGCTGGGCATCTTCAGCCTCCGAAGATCTGGGTTGAGAGGATGGTCTGCAGCGCGCTGGGAGGCTCTGCAGGCGGTTGAGGATTGCGCGGCTGAAAGGCAGCACCCGCCATGACCGCTGCGACGGAATCGACGTCGGGAGCCGGCGCCGGATCGCGCCGTGGCTGGAACATTGATCCGGCGATCACGGTGCTGGCATCAACGGATGCGCCCTCGATGGCATCCGGCAGTGTTTCACTGACATCCGCTGAAAGATTCTCGAAGGCCTTGATCAGCTCGTGCGTAGGGAGGAAGGTCGCCAACTTCTCCCGGGTGATCGGCCGCGTCTTGACGAGTGGGCGTTCAGCCATTGAGCGGCTCCAGTTGGGCTTCAAGGCGCGCGACGGAGATGTGCGCGTCGCTGGTGCCGCGGAACCGCTGCATGCGGTAGTTGCGCATCTGGCCCAGGCGCCTCCAGACGATGCGTGCCAGCCTTGCCCCTTGCTTCCCTGCCGGACACGGGCGCTCCTGGCTCCATGTCTCGCCATCCAGACTGTAGGAGGTCCAGACGACTGGATCTGCACCGAGGGCGACGCGCCCAGGGAGCGCGACAAGTTCCAGTTGGTGGACCACCGCGCCCCGCCCCTCGTTGTAGAGCACCATGGTGCCGAAGTCCCAACCGATGGACTGGCCGTAATGCGTGGACATGTCATCCACCATGACGCCCAGCGTCGTTCCAGTAGGGTCTCCGCTGACCCATTTCCCGAAGGCCCACACAAGATTGCGGGCGCGGTAGGTGGACCGCCCGGTGATGGCCGAGTTGAGTTCAAACCAAATGGGTTCCTGCACAGCCTTCGACGCTGACAAGTCGTACACCCAGCAGGTGTCAGGAAGGTGCACCATCAGCCACTCGTGCCCCTTGTCAACCTTGGCCTCGACGACAACGGTTGATAGCTGTCCCTCGGTGTACCCCAACAACACCTGGTCTATCTCGCGCGTGGAGAGCTTCTCCGTGGATCCTGGCCCCATCAGGTAGACAGCCGGGGCCTCATTCCTGCCGCTGCCGACGAAGGCGAAGGTCTGGGCGAACTGGGCGTAGGCATGCGTCCCGATGACGCCACGCACCACCTGTGCCCCTTCAATGCGTTGGAACGGGAAGCCAGAGCCACCGACGTTCTCGAAGACCTCGATGGTGTAGCGCCCCAGCGCGTAGGCCTCGTTTCGCAACTCGTCAACAGCCATGACAGGATCCGGGTCCGACTCCACGCTGCCGTACTTCAGAGGGTCGACTGCATATCGGTCGTTGAGCTCTGTCACGATGAGGGATGTCCCATCGGTGCTCAGGAAGTAGCCGGCGATCCAGCGGCCATCGATGACATGCCCGAGGTCCGGGTCGGTGACGTATGTCAGCGATGACCCGTCCCAGTAGTGCAGCCTGCCACCGGACCAGATGGCCAGGCAGTCGAAGCCGTTGTCCATGGTCACCTGCCCGCCTGCGCCGACATCACCCAGCACGGTCAGTGTGCCGCTGGATCCAACCATCACCAGCTTTGTCCCCATGACGCGGTAAAGGCCGCCATTCCAGTTGAACCCGCCGCGGTCAACGCCCGGTCCCGTAGCAAACAACTCGATGCCATCTGCTGGGCGCAGGTAGCCCGCGGCAATTCCTGTCTGCTTCGGCACTGGCACCAGGTTGCGCGGATACGAGGTGCGGAAGTCAGCGACCTGGTCCGTGTAGATGCCGTTGAGGATAGGGATCTGCATGGCAGCTCAACCAGCCCGGCACCAGAGGCGCAGGACGCCATCGAAGCGCATGCTGAAGTACCCGCCAGCGGTCAGCGTGGTAGGTGCACCGCTGAACGCGTCCCCGCTGGCAGGCGTGTTCGTCAGCGTTGTCACAGCCTGCCGGCTGTGCACCAACACCTCCTGGCCATCAACGCCAGCGGGCCACACCAGCGTTCCGGCAGCGTACGCGCCGCCCTGGGACAGCAGCAGGAACATGCTGGCTCCATCAGTCGGCGGCGCGATGGTGACAGAGAAGCCGGTAGCCCCAGGGGCAGCATGTTGGGTGATGAAGCCGCCCAGCGTGGTCATCAGCGGCTGCAGCACCGCGGCGAAGTCGCCAAGCGATGCTTTGGAGTCACGCCCATTGGCGGGGTCGTTGAATGGGATCTGCGAAGCCGACGATGGCGTTGCAGTGGAAAGGCGCTGGATAGACGACATCGTCACTCCTCCGATATGTCGAGGTCACCGCCCTGGGCCACTTGGAAGGGGCTATCACACGGTGACGGATAGAAGGGGCCGCGGGCCGGGAACGACCGATTGCCAGCGCCGATCGGAAGCGTCCCGGAAAACTGCTGCTGCCTCGGCATTGCGGCGTCGGCCATGAGGGATGCGTAGCCCTGGGCGGCCGCACGCTTCGTGTCTGCGCTCAGCTGCTTGCCGATTCCTGCGGACAGCCGCATGGCCAGGTGGAGATAGGTGGTCTCCACGGCTGAGTCTGGCAGCCCGGAGTCCTGGTCAATGTCAGACTCATCCGGGTTGGGCGGGAACGAATAGCCAATGCGGATACCGCAGGCCTCCCAGGTCGCCATCATCGCGTCGAGGCACCGCAGCGCTGTCTGCTGCTCCTCTGGCGTGATGTCGAACTCGTAGCCCTGGATGGCCAGTTCGGAATATGCCGCGCCGATCAGCTGCTTCTTGGTCCAGCCCATGGCTCCCTCACTGCGCCTGCTCGGCCAGCTTGGCCGCGATGGCCTCTCCGAGCTTCTTGTCGCTGGTCTGCGGCTTGAACTGGATGCCCAGCTCCTTCGCCTTCGTCTCCAGCTCGGCCCTGGTCGGGGGAGCGCTGTCGTCGTCGTCGTGGTCCTCTTCTGCTTCCTTGGCCAGCTTGGCCGCGATGGCCTCGCTGGTGGTGCTATGGAAGCCATCGGACTGCGCGGCCTGCAGTTCGTCCTCGTCCTGGACCATGCGCGAAGTGAAGGCCTCACCTTCGATCATCTCAGCGCCACCAGCGCGGAAAACGGCTTGGGGGAATCGGTTCATCGTGATCTCCTTGGTTGCTGAAAAGCCGCCAGGGCTTGATCCGCTGGCGGCTGGGGGCTCTAGTTCAAGGCGATCAGGTCTGCTTGGCGAGCACGATGCCGCACTTCTCTGGCTGCAGCACCGTCGTGGCGTACAGCGACGTGAAGCGGCAGGTGGTCTTGCCCTTCAGGTGGTCGAAGGAGTAGCTCATGATGAGCGGGATCTTGTTCTTCGACGTCGCCGTCATGACCTGGGCTCCCTGGTCGGTCGGGAAGGCCAGCTTGCCGGCCATCAGCTCCACGGCACCCTGCTCCCAGAATGCGTTGACCGGCTTGGCCACCGTGTTCAGGAAGCTGATCGCAGCGCCTGCGCCAGCCTGCTGAGTGCAGTTCTTGTACGGGCCGGTGACGATGATTGCCGGGGAGATCACCACGGCCGCTGTGCCACCGCCGCTGATCACGCGGAAGGTCTGCAACTGCCCGGTGTCGTCCTTGGTGACGTTGTGCACCGAGTTGACCGCGGTGCCGCCGCTGCCGATCGTGAAGCAGTCGCCGTTCTTGATGTTGGCGATGTTGGCGCCAGCAATATTCAGCGTCATGCGGCGGTTGTCGGTGGGGATGTCACCGGTCATCGCCGTGGGCGTGAAGGACTGGGCGCCGTTGACCGTCGTACCAGAGACCGTGCCAACGGCCGCCAGGTTCTGCAGGTTGTCGGTGCGGAAGGTGCGGAAGCCGGCGATGTCGGGGACGCGCGATTGCTCGTAGGCGTCCAGGGCGGTGTCGCGCAGGTACGCGCGGTTGCCGAGGTCCTTGGCGATGTCCTTGTAGTCGAACGGATTCATGAAGAACTTGCGGGGGGTGCCCACCTTCATGCCCTTGGCCAGCAGGATCGCCTCGGCCTGTGCGCCGTAGTCCCAGCTCAGGGCGGCGCCGCCAGTGACGGTGATCACGTTGGTGCCCTGCAGAGCCACCACGTTGTAGAGGTCGCTGTCGATCTGAGCGGACAGCCTCAGGCCTGCAGCTCGGCCAGCGTTCTCCTTGTGCGCCGGATCACGCATTTCCTTCGCATCCAGCGTGTACAGGATGTTCTGCGGGCTCTTGTAGGAGGCCGGGACCATGCGCTGGATCAGGTCGGTTGGAGTGGCGGCCGAGATATCCAGGCCGGAGACAACGTCCATGTGGTAGTCCTGCGGGCGATAGACGACGTCACCGGCTCGCTGCATCGACTGCTGATCGGGGAAGAAGAAGTCAGCCTCCTGCGAGATCACGCATGCGGCGTCGAAGCCGATGACGAACTCCTCGAAGAGGATCTCCAGGTCCTTGGTCAGGGCGTTCGCGCCCATCACCATACCGCTGGATGCGGCGCTGGAAAGGATGAGGTCCTTGGCCTTCGCGGCCAGGGCATTTGCATGGGCCAGCGCACCATGAGCGGCGGCGGCGATAGCGGCCAAGTAGATGGCCTTGGGCTTGTGCTTCTTGATGTCCACCTTGGACTCCTACGGATGAGTTGGTCGGTGCGGTTTCTGCCGCGCTCGTTGACTCATCCGTTGAGGGCCGGACGGTGGCCACCTGACAGCCCGTGAGGTGGGCGGATCCTTGGCGGGCCTGACGTATCAGGCGCTCGTACGTCTCTTGGCTTCCAACTGGCGGCGGTACTCAGTGACCTTGGTGTAGTCGCCAGTACGGCGAGCTTCAGCCCGCAAGCGCTCGATCTGGTTGTCCACCACGGCGGCCGCGGAAACGGTGCCGCGCACGGGGCGCTCGGGCGGCGGGGCAGCCTTGGACTTGGTGACCTTCAACTTTTCCTCCAGCTTCGCCACAGCGAACGTGAATTTGACGGGGTCGGAGATCGCTGCCAGTTCGGCCAGCTTCTTCTGGTTGTTGCCCAGCGCGTAGATCATCAGAGCAGCCTGCTTCGGAGCAAGGGCATGCAGCAGGATGCCGCGCTGCGTGGTGCTGAACGCCTCTTCGACGGCACCTTCAGCATCGTCAAAGTCGGCCACCTTGATGCCGCCTTTCGCAGCCGCATAGGCATCCTGAGTGCGCTGCCAGGCTTCGCGGTCCCGTGCCTCTGCCTCGGCCTTGGCTCGCTGCTGCTCGTCGGCCTGGCGCTTGCGATCGTTCCAGGCGTTCCAGTCGCTTTTGAACTTGGCCTTGCCGTCTGCGTCCCACATCTCGTAGTTGTCGGGATCAGGCTCGACCCCGACAACGACAGCCTCTGGCTGGCCGGAAGAGCCCTTCAGTCGGGCGATCTCCTCGTCCTTCTGGCGCAGCGCACGGGCCATGTCCCGATGCTTCTTGCGCAGCTCGCGAGTCCACACCGGGGCGCGGTTCTCATCCTCGGGTTGGGCCTCCTCGCCGTCGATGGAAACGACTAGACCGTCTTCATCCTCGGAGTCGTCGTCTTCTGCCCCATCAACGCCGGGGTCCTGATCGTCCGCGGCGTTGTCCTGGTCTTCGCTGTCGGGATCGGTGATGCCATCGTCACCGTCAGCGACCTCCTGGCCTTCATTGGCATCCGCCGTGCCGTCGTCGACAGCACGCAGCGTGTAGCCGCGAAGCAGGTTGCGCAGGAGGTTTGAGAGCTTCATCAGGAACCCTTTTCTGTTGCCGTGGCAGGGATTGGATTCCCGATGGCCCGCTGTACGCAAACGCTATCAGCGCGGCTAAATAGCTCCACCATCAGGCGGCAAGCGGACCGAGTTGGCCAGGATCTGCTGCAGCGCCTGCGCGCTGGCTATCTGCTGGCTGTTGTGCTCCCCCTGGGTTTCGGCGACGGTCTTGGCCGTCTGCGCGCGCTTGAGGTCAGCATCCGCGATGGTCTGCACCGTCTTTGCCCGGGCCTGTGCCGCATCTGCCTGCGCCTGTTCAGCTGCAGCCAGCAGGTACTGCGACTGCGGATCAGGCTGTGCATTGGCTGCCGCCTCGGCCAACTGCTTCTGTTCTTCCTCGCTCGGAGTCACGATGCCCATGCGGACCAGCTTGCTGCGGGCCCAGGATCGGATGTCGTCCATGCCCTCGCCTTCCAGGTTCATCATCACCATGCCGGTGAGAACCTGCAGCGTCTCCGGCTCTTGGGTGAACTGCATCACGCCGATGAGTGAGCGCACCGTGGCGGCTCGGCGGCTGGTGCTGCTGGGGCCCACATCCACATCAACCTCGAAGTTCGCCTTGCTCATGTCGTTGAGCAGGTACTGGCTCGCGGTCTGCGCGTCGTAGGCCGGCTGGTTCAGCACCACGCTGCCGATCTCACCGTTAACCCCAACGGTCTTCATTCGGCGGGACCGCTCCACAGCGATACCCTTCATCATGGACAGCCAGATTTCCCCGCTGCGCTTCATCGCGCGCCGGAAGTTGGACATGTAGATGAAGCTCTGCATGTCGAGGCGGTTCTGGATCAGCTCCACCGCCTTGCCGCTGAGATTGGGCTGCACCTGCTCTCCAGACTGCTGGTTTCCCAGCAGGTCCTGCAGCGACTGCTCGGCGATCTGCGCAAGCGCCGCCATTGCCGGCGGCACGTTGGGAGCCTTCGTGTAGGCCATGGGGGCCGCAGTGCCAGGAACTGGGTTCCCCTCCTGGTCCTCGAGGCTGTCCGCGAGGAGGTACGGGAACTTCTGGACATTGTCATTGGCCCACATGTAGGCGTGCCTGGCCACCTGCTTCGGGTCAAAGATCGGCTTCTCGATGTCGAATCGAGCGGCCATCTCGGCCAGCCAGGACATCAGCATGTTGATGAGGCGCTGAGCGTCCTTCGCATGGCGCACCAGACCGCAGCAGCGCTCGACACCATCAATGACGCGGCGCTGGCCGTAGGTGATGACAATGGGGATCTCCGTGCCTGGTATCAAGCCGCAGTCATCCAGCACCCCGCCCCCGCTCAGCAGGTACTTGTGGACGACGCGGCGCCGAACCTTCTTCTCCCGCACCAGCCGAAACCCCGTGGCCTGCAGTTCGTCCAGCAGCTCGGGATCGCGTTCCAGGTCCTCATCCGTGACACGCATGTCTTCCGCGTCTTCGTCCAGGCCGCGGAAGTAGCGCACTGTGGCCGGCTTCTCCTCGACCTTGTATAGCTCGGCCACCCAGACGATGTCGGGTGTGCACCAATCGAACTCGGTGCGCATGATGGCCTTCGGCCACGAGTCGGGGTCATCACCGAACTCGGCCTTGTAGTCATCGCGGGTGTAGCCGGTAAGCACGTAGCA
The DNA here is from genome assembly GCA_041905785.1 of Burkholderiaceae bacterium. GTDB lineage: Bacteria > Pseudomonadota > Gammaproteobacteria > Burkholderiales > Burkholderiaceae_C > Roseateles_B. Next base: position 68,466 of record JAYRKJ010000017.1, on the reverse strand, counting down.
GCGCTTGGCATCGGCCTTGTCCTGGCGGTTCGCCCCAAGGTTGAAGAAGACACAGCTATCGGCGTCGAAGATCGGCTCCATGCGGATCCGCTGCCGGTCGTTGTCGTCATCGTCCTCATCTTCGTAGCAGGACCGCAGGCGCCATGCGCCGATGCCTCCGCCTACCTCGTCCTCAAATGCGTTGTCGTAGGCCTCCTCAGCCGTGCAAGCTTTCTCGTCGGCGCGATAGAGCCCATCGCAAGCGTCAGCCAGTCTGTCGCTGGGCGCTCCGTCCTTCGGGGTGAAGTCGACGGTGACTCGGTTGTTGCGGTACTCATTGACGACGCGTAGCACCGCCAGATTTACCTTGTTGAACTCGAAGCGGGGGCGGTTTTCAAACTGCTGGCCCAGAGGACCCTCCCACTGCGCACCGGCCAGCGCGTAGAAGCGCCGATCTTCCAGGCACTGCATGCGTTCTTCGCGCACAGCCGCCTGGATGGCGTCGAACTCCCGCATCGCGTCGCGGTGGATCTTGTCCAGGCGGTCCTGGTTGCTCTGTCGTGCCATGTCATCGTCCCCCTAGGGGCTTGGATGAGCTGCTGGCCGCTCGAGCTACTCAGCGGGCCGGGCGATGCCGGCCGGGATGGGGGTCAAGTTTATCGGCGCCGGCCGAAATGGGACACCATGGGCACCAGCGGAGGAGCCTGATCGTCCTTTCGCTCCTGCTTCACCATGGACGGGAACAGCTCGGATAGGCCCCAGATGTGGGCATCGGCTCGGTTCGGGGATCGCGGCCCGGTGTAGCCTCCGGTCGAGAAGGCGCACAGTTCATCCTCGAGCTTCGCGAAGATGCCGACATGCCGCACCTTGCCCTCTTCGTAGAGCGCTGAGAACGGCTCGGCGCGCTGCACCTTGCCGCGGCTGGCAGTGACCATCTTGAACGGCACCTTGACGCCCAGCGCCTGGGCCGCGACCTGGACCGTGAGCTTGACCATGCCGCCGCCGAAGTTCGTCTCGCCCACCACCAGGTCGGCCTTGTGGCGCACGAAGGCCTGGACCGCGACCTTGCCCCAGACCTTGGGGCCGCCCTTGATGGTCAGGTCCTCGAGTAGGTAGGCGCGGCCATCAGTGCCGAGCGCGTCAACAGTGATGCCCACCTCGTCGTTGTCGGCGTTCTGCTCGTCGTCGCTAGCGCCAGAGGGGTCAACGCTGACCACCACGCGCACGAAGTCGGGCAACTCCTCACCATCAGCCACGCGCCATCGATCGATGGACGCCTCATCGAACAGCGCGTTGGGCGTGGCGTCGGAGAACTCGCCGCGCTTGAAGCGCCGCTTCATCCGCTCAGACAGGCCGTCCAGCACCTTCATGTACTCCTCGGACAGGTTCTCCAGGTTGTCCTCGGGGTTCATCTGGAACGACTGGTAGTCGTCCGAGTTCGGAAGCGGCTCCTTCGTCTCGGGGTTGATCTTCTGCTTGAAGACCTTGAACGACCAGTGCGCCTTGCTGGGCGGGTTGCAGTCGAAGAAGAACCGCAGCTTCAGCGGCACCTCGCCGCGGCCGGGTAGCAGCTGGGTGACCTTCTGTGCCAGGCGGGTCAGCAGCAGCATCACGCCGGCCCAGCTGATTTGGCTGGACTCGTTGCAGTAGATGGTGGCGAACTCCATGCCCAGCAGCTTTTCCATCCGCTCGCCCTCGTCCAGGCCGCCGAACCAGATCTCGCTGCCGTTGTCGAACTTGACGCACCAGTCTGTCTTGCTGAGCACGTAGTGGACGCCCGGAAAACAGATACGCATGACCTTGGGGAAGGTGTCGGCAATGATCGATGAGCGCAGCGCATTGAAGCGGAAGCGGACGATCAGGTGGCGAGATCCCGCCGCCTTAAGCGCCCGCAGCACGATAGTGCGGACGATCAGGAAGGTCTTGCCGCTCCGGCCGCCGCCGTACAGCAGCAGCCATGTGGCAAGGCCAGCCAAGATACCGTTGATCGCCTCGCGCTGCTTGGCAGTGGGGGCGAAGCTCAATGCTCGGCCTCCGCGTTCGTGATCTGGAACAGCACCGGGCCGCCCCCCATGCCGCCGTGCTCGTGCTTCTCCGTGAACAGCTTCAGGTGCTTGCCCAGTAGCTCGTGGCCCTTCAGGGCATCGCTGTACTTCTTCGCTTGCTCTGCCTTCTGCGCCACGCGCGCGATGTCGGCCAGCACCTTCTCCGCCGTAAGCTCAAGCTTCGCCGCGAGACGCTTGCGGCCAGCATCAAGCGCAGCCTTCACCTTGGGGTTCGTGAGCAGCTCAGACCCGATGCGCGCAGCGGTGCGTTCGCTGTAGCCGGCTGCGATTGCTGAGCGCGAGGCGTTCCCGTCCACGAGGTACTCGGAGACGAAGCGATCCTGCTTGGCAGTCAGGCCTGATTCAGTGGTGTGGCGCGGCATACCTCAATTGTCCCTTCACGCGTCCCACCAGTCGGCCTTTTGCATGCGCTTGGTCATGCCATGCTCAAACATCAGGTGCGTTCCATAGTCATGGCACACGAAAATCTCAGCCGCGTTGAACACCTCATGCGGACGCTCTGACTGGTTCTTTGCCATGCCGTAATTGGTTCGCTTGAAGTCCGTTAAGAAGGCTGGCATGTGAGCCGGGAACTCGGTAGGTGCTGGTGGCCTGGTGCGCTCCATGACCAGCACAGATCCGTTTGGGCTGATCCAATGGCATGCCGCGAACCACCGCGAAAGCGGCGTGTCCTTCACGCGCTGCCAAGTCTCCCACTCGATGACGTTTTGAAATCGGCCAGCGCCGTCCTCAACCTTGATCACGTATCCAGGCAAGAGCTTCGAGCTGTAGACGACGCGGCTCATGCCTCGTCCGATGACATCGTCACAGAACATGTTGAAAGCATCCCGGAAGACATAGGGGTTCTCAATCATGTGCGGATCTCCTTGATTCGTTGGTTGCGCTTGCCTTGACGCTTGGGCCTCCCGATGTGCCAGCCTTTGCACCAGGTGCAGTGGTAGTGCTGCATGGGCTCGTCGTGGCGCCGGCTGACCTCGCGCGCCAATCCCTTGGCCCTGACGAAGCTGTAGGTCTTCTTGCCGGTGCACCCGGATGCTTCGAAGTCTGCCGGCTTCGCGCTCATTGACTCAGCCCCAGGAGGCGCGCAGCGCGGCGCAGATCGAACTCGGTGTGCCCCATCTTGAGGATCGCTCTGGCAAGGGCATCTTTGTGCCCACGCGCGGCGGCCCAGTCGTCCGCTTCCAGTTCCTGCTGCGCAGCACGCTTCGCTGGCCAGCCGATGAAGAAGCATGCCCGGGCCAGGTTCTCGATCCCGTGCATGCGGGCTCGGTGCCCCTGCTCGTGAGCGATGACCGCCGCCACCTCATCGGCGGTGAGCCTTGCGCGGACGCTGTCTGGGATGACGATCCACAGGCCATTGGTGCGCGCTCCACCGCCCAGCAGTGGCGCAACCAGCAGCAGCAGGATCTGCAGGGCCACCCATAGCAGCCAGGTAGAGAGCAGCAGGCTCAGCATTTGCGGGCCTCCCACAGCTTGCCCATGGTCTCGCGCAATCGGTCGGCCTCGGCCTGGCCGCGGCGGGCTTCGACCTCGGCGAGGTAGAGCCGGCGCTCCTGCAGCGTGGGGCGCTCAAAGACCCAGCGGGCCTCGGTCTCGTGGTGCCATTCCTCGCTGGAGCTGTCGACCTGGCGGCCATCGATGAGCCTTACATTGGCCATGGCGACACCTGAAATTCCTGCTGGCGCCCATTCACCGCAGTTACCACGAACGTCCCAGGAAGGCCCGAAATCGTCAGCAGATCTCCCGCGACAAGCGCGCCAGCGCCACCGTGGATAAGAATGCCGCCAGCTGAACGTCCCCAGCCCTTTGGCGCATCGGGGATAGCTGGCTCTTGCGGTGGCACAGTGAGCCTCATCAGCGACTCCGCACGCACAATGGCCGGCGCTGCGCAAACGGCCAACATAGCCCCCAGAAATCCGCGGCGCGAGGTTCTACTAGCCGTCATGCCGCAGCCTCCAGCAGATCGTTCTGAGCCTTCACGCGTTTCGGCAGCGTGCTGATCGTCACCACGACGCGGGCGCCCTGCTCGTCCGGCTCCATGCGCTGGGCGCCGTCGGCGTGGACCCACTTGTCGTCATCGAAGGCCACACCCTTGAGCGCGTCGTATAGCACCTTGCGAGCGTTATCGAGGTCAATGCACTGCACGCCGTCTGCCCAGCCTTCCGGGTCGCGCTTAGCGCGCCGGGCCCAGTCCAGCGGACGGTGCGGATAGAGCGCGATGTCAACGCGGACGCGGCCTTCCAGCGGTGCGCGCACGCCCTGCTGCCAAGCCAGCAGGTTGACCTGCTCCTTGTAGGCCTTCGCTTCGTCGCTGAGCGTGACGATGGCTCGGGCATGGCCACGGGGGACAAAGCTGCGCCAGTAGCGATTGGCGCTGATCGGGTACGGGAGGGTGAGGACGATCATGCGCGAGCTCCCAGCACCACCGCGGCGGCAACGACAGCCCAGAAAACGATGCCGATGATCAGGCCCACGGCGATGCCGCGAGACGGCGCCAGCGGATCCTCGTTGTCGGGCTGCGCCAATGGGTAGTCGCGGCCTTGCCGGCAGTTGCCAGTGCAGGGAGGGCAGGTCATAGCGTCACTACCTCGTTTGTTTGGTTCTTGGCTCGCAGCAGCTGGTTCACGCGGCGCTGCGTCTCGGCCTGGGCCATGGCCATCTCGCGCTCGGTCAGGCCCTCCAGGCATTGGCGGTAGACGTCGACCACGTCGCGCAGCGCTTGCAGGCCCGGTGCGTCCAAGCGCACGCCCTGACCGGCCTTGAAGCGCTTGGCGGCGCCCACCATGGCGGCGATTTCCGCGTTGACGATGGGCATGACTTGGTGCCCGTCAAGTTTTTGGAGGACCAGAGCCAGGGTCTCGACGGTGTTGATCGCGTCGCTGAGGTCGCGCCACTCCGCCTCACCCGGGTGTTCGCCTCGGGCCATGGCGTCGAGAGCGGACAGGAAGCGCAGCAGCACGGCCGCCTGGCGCTGCTTGTCAGCGGGGCGCAGCAGGCTCAGAGGGTCGGAGATGACGGCGCGCGGGCGGTAGGCCTTGCGCTTGGCCTTGTGGTGGCGGCTCATGCTGAGGCTCCTGCGGTGGTGATGGGCTGGGTGCGGATGGGCTCCCAGCAGTCCTGCGTGCCGGGTGCACACAGGCGCTCGGCCGGGTATTCGCGGTTCTCGGCGTGGTAGCGGCTGCAGCTGGCTCGCACGGAGCAAAAGCCGCCCATGCAGGCCGGGAGCACGGTCTGGGGCGATCCGAAGCTCACGCAGTTGGCGCAGTCGCCATGAGGGCAGGATTTGGTGCACGGGTTCATTGCTCGTCCTCATGGTTGTGCAATCGCAGTGCCTCGCGGTACATGGCCACTTGGGCTCCAGTCAGCTTCTCGCCGCGTTGATGCCGTGCCTGGAGGCGTCTCGCCCACTCACGCGGGTCGGTCTGCATCGTGCGATTCATCCCGCCGACGATTTTGGCGACCTTCTGCGGGTCCGCCTTGGGCTGAGGGAGCATCGGCCTCGCTGGCTCAGGGCGCCTGCAGCAGGCAGCGCGGAACTCGACCAGGTTGGGCGGATGCGGGGGCAGATTCCCGAGAGCGAACCCGATGGCTGCAGGGTTCTGCTGGTAGCCGCGCAGCTCTCGCCCCCAGTGGGCCTTCAGCTGCTGCGCATGCGTCACGGGGTCAACGCCCGGCGGGCACTCCCACTGGCGATCAAACGCTGCGCCGTAGGTGGCACGCATGGTGGCGAAAATTCGCTCTACCCAGGGCTCAGGGAGCGATGACTCGGCAGTCGACATCGAGGGTCTCCGGGTTGTGGTGGGTGGCATGCGCAGTCGGTGCGGCGCCTGTGAGCACGGCAGCTGTGGCGAGCTGGCGGGACTTGCGGTCCTGTGCTGGCGCGGATGGCATGGGGCCCTTGTGCATGCCCGACATGGCCTGTGCGGCGTCGCGCCGCTGGCCCTTGAGCACGCCCAGGGCGTAGGCGAAGCCCTTTCCCTTGGACTTGGCCTGGGCTGCCGCGCTCTCGAACTCGGCATCGGTGGCGCCTGCATCGATGAGGGCCAGCAGGTCGGGGTGACCGGGGTTCCCGTCGGCGATTCCAGCCCGCCGAAGCATCCGACACACGCGCCCACCATCGGTGGTAGTAGCAGTGTGTGTCTTTAATACTGGTGACTGGTTACTGGTGTCTGGTGTCTGGGGACGGGCGCGCGTTGCATTGCCTTCGCAATGCGTTCGCATGCCATCGTCCGATGCGTTCGCATATGCGTTCGCATTGCCTTCGGATTGCGGACGCTGTGCGTTCCAGCGTGCTTCTGCGCTGCGTTTTGCCTTCGCCGACTTCTCCTGGAAGCGCGCAATCTCTTGGTCGGCGCGGCTCTGGTGGTAGCCGTCCTCTTGCAGGGTGAAGAAGTCCCGCAGGACATCCCGCACCGCATCGCGTTCAGCCTTTGTCGAAGCCCTGGCCAGCTTGCAGCACTCGCGCAGATCCGCAGGAAGCGACTGCTCGGTGGTGTAGTAGCGGTCCAGCAAGCGGCGATATATCCCCTCCTCGACCGCCGTGAGGTGCACGGTCTTCTTGAGGAAGTCGCCGATGTGGTGCTCGTAGTAGTTCAAGCGGCCATCTCCTTGCGCACCGATGTGCGCCTGGCAAGCTCCACGAGCCATTCGGCAAGCGCGCGGGGTGTGTGCTCTCGCTCGGCCTTAGAAACCTCGGGGCGCCAGCCCGCCATGCCCTTACGCAACCGGGTGCCGTCGACTCGGCGCATGCGCGACCGCGCAATGACGTGCGTCGCTTCACCAAGGTGCAGCGGAATGGCAGGGATGTCGCGCGGCGCGCAGCCGACGATGTAGAGCCAGGTCAGCTTCTCAGCGCGGTGGCCCCACCAATGCTGCGAGATTGGCAGCGTCCAGCCGCCCCAGGCGTCAACCTGGCCAGGCAGCGGCAGCCCGGATGCGGGCCAGAGCTTCGAGTCTTTCGGGTGCTCGAGCACGCCACCGAAGCGGCGCACCTGGTCGACTGCGAAAGGCCCAAGGTCCAGCTCGCCCGGCGCCGGCTTGGCGAAGTAGAAGAGCTTGCCCCACCCGCGGCACGGCGGATGCGCCACCACCGGCGTACCACCCTGCCAGCGCCGAGCATCGCGTGCTTCATCCCACACGTCGGTGCCCGGCAGCTGCTTGTAGATGCTGTCGGAGCGGGCGAAGAGGACTGCGACTTGCGTCATGCCTGCCCCCCGGTCTGCATCAGCAGGGGCTCGATCGCTGACCGGTTGCCTTCCTGGATGTTGGCGATGACGATGGCCATGGCCATATCCGGGGTTGTGGTCCGCTGGTCCTGCAGAGCGATGAGCTGGCCGACGAGGTGCGAAGTGATTGCCAGAAGCTCTTCTGCCTCCAGGTCCCGGCCGTGCTGTGCCAATGCTGCAAGCAGCGCATTGCGGAATGCCGTGTGCTGGGCCTCAGGCTCATGCGACTTCATTGGGATGCTGGTCATGCCATCGCTCCCTGCAGCACCCTCTTCAGGGCCGCGTTCTCCTCGCGCAGCATGCGGTTCTGCTTCTCGAGGTCGGTCTCGCGCTTGCGCAGGCTGGCCAGGTCGTAGCCGCGGGCCAGGAGCATCCAGAGGATCGGTGCGTCGTTGCCGCACAGGTCCATGACGGCCTGCAGCTTGGGCCAGATGACGCCTTCTTGGCCGCTGGCCCATCGGGACCACTGGGCCTTGTCCAGCTTGAGTTCAGCCTGGACCTGTTTTGGTTCCAGGCCTGCCACCTTGGCGCAAAGGTCGATCGCCCCGCCAAGGGAGGTCTCCCGCGCTATCTCCTGCGCGGTGACATCCGAGGGGAATCCGAGCTGATGCATCAACCCTCCGAAACTTTGTTGTGTGGTGTTGTGAGGCTCGCCCGGCCGAAAATTTTTGGCATGGACATGACGAACAACGACATGGAATGGGCCCGGGCCGCAGTGGCTGCGCTGCTGAAGGCATGCGGCCTGTGGGCGGCGCGGGAAATGGATGCCAGGGCCGGGGCATTGGCACTGGCGGCAGCAGAGCTGCGCAGGGGGCTGAGGTGAGCGCGCATGGGTCAGGCCTCCACCGCGGCGTTGGCCGGCTTGCTGGTTTCGCCGGAGGCGTGCAGCTGCAGCAGCAGCTCGCCGATTGCATGCGGAGCATCAGCGACCTCACCAAGCGCCAAGGCGCGCACGGTGGCCACCCTGACTCCTATTCGCGCCGAGATCTGCACCAGGGTCCATCCACGGGCGGCCAGGTCTGCGAGCAGTTCGGCCCATGGCTTGGGGGCCGGCTCACTTGCAGCAGTTCGAGACCGGCCTGCTGGGAGCTGGCCGTGGCCGTAGATGTGGTCGAAGGTCAGTGCCACGCCAAGCGCCCTGCCCGCCTCGACCAGCTTGCCAGCCACTTCTGGGGTGATCGTCTGCCCGCGGTCCAAGAAGCTCACGTTGGACTGCACGCAGCCCAGCACCTCAGCCATCTCCTGCTGGGTCATACCAAGCAGCGTGCGGATCTCGAGGAAGCGAGACATGGGTCAGGCCTCCTGCTGTCCAGTAAAGGGCGGGCGCCCTGCCTCAGTTACGCTGGAAGTTCCCCAACCACCCAGCCCAAGGAGGGCGCCCATGAACGCGAAGAAGTACTTCACAGAAAACCTCAACATGCTTCCGAAGGGCCTTGGCGGCGCACCGCTGGACCAGGAGAAGCACAACCTGTATGCAGGGCTGCTGGAGCTTGCGAAGCAGCTGGATCAGATCCAGAAGGACCAACGGACCCAGCACAACGACCTTGGGCACCTGCAGAGCATCGTTCGAGGGCTTCGATAGCCGTCGGCGGGGCGGAGTCGGCCTCTCGCCACTTCGCCTCTTCTTGGCGACGCTTCCACGGAAGCACCGGAGGGGGGCAGTACATGCGTCCCATCTCACGCCCCCTGCCCTGCTTCGGCCTTCTCAGGCTGAGGGAGGTCCGGCCAGATCAGCCAGTAGTCCTCCGGCCGAAGGTCTGCCCGAGTGACTGCGCCGTGCGTGGCCAGTTCGATCGCCATGCAGCGACGAGGCGGTACCTCCTTATCGCCATTGGCCCACTGAGTGACCATGACGGGGCTGACTCCGACAGCGCGAGCAATCGCGGCAGCAGTGCCGCGCGGAGCGGCAGAGAGGTGAGCTTTCAGGTCCATGGACGAATATTAGCCCATGGCTCTCACTTTCGCTAGCCCTCAGCGAATTCCATTTAGTAGCCTCAGGCTCTCAAATGCCAAGCATGCAGACAGTCACCGAGACCCGCCATGCGAACCTCCTCTCTCTTATCGAGAAGGCTGGATCCGTTCAAGCGTTTGCCAACCTGGTCGAGCGATCACATAGTCAGATCAGCCAGCTCAAGAACCGGAGCAAGCACAGCAAGACGGGCGAGCCGCGAGAGGTCGGTGACGATATGGCTCGCCACATTGAGGCGAAGCTGAGCCTTCCCGTGGGTTGGATGGATGTGCCTCCTGGGGCACCAGACGGCCAGCCAGCTGGCTCACCGGCTGAAGCACAGGTTGCCCGGGCGCAGTCACCAGGTGACGCATTGATGATGGTGGCCACATCGGTGAGAGGACTTTTCCCCGAGCAGCGCGAGCAGATCGCTCAGCTGGCCACGATGCTGATCAAGAACGGCCCATCAGCAGCGCTGGCCGCGGCGGTCGATGACATTGCCAAGACGGTAAAGCCAGCTCGCCAAGAACTCGGCGCCGCCCAGGCCGGTAAAGCCGAGGCCCTGCTTGCCTATGCTCAACAGGCGATGGCGTCCATGTCCCCCGATGAGCGCCGCGCGTTTGCAGAGGTGGCGACAGGCCTGGGCCTAGCAGAAGCTGCTACCAGCGGGCAAGCTGTCGCTGCGCCGCCGCCAAAGGTGCGGCCGCGCGCGCCGCGTTGAGTACTTCACGCTCCCAGGGCAGCCACATCAGCATGGCTCCGAAGCAAAGCTGGGTCTCTGCGTAGCAAAGCGGCTGCTGGTGCGCGTCCAGGGTTCTGCACGGCACCAGATTGGACCTGATGGAGTCGATGCTGCTGCACAGGGGCTCTTCCGTGCCCTTGTAGAGCACCCACTCGAACTCAACCATGATCGTCTGCGCAGAGTTCGAGCAGAACCACAGTGAAGAGCCGGCAGCGGTGCACCCAGCCGGCAACATTGGTGCCAGGCTGGTGTTGAGATGCGAGAACTCCAGCGACCTGAGATCGTCGAAGTCGATCCGGTAGGGGATCAACGACAGATCACGGAGCCCTCGCTGGTGCCGCACGCTCCCCGCTGCGGTCGTTTGTGCTGCTCGGTCCATGAGAGGCGCTGAGTCTCTAGCACACGTTCCACCGCTTCAACCTGCAAGAAATTCTAGGTTGGGACACCTTGTCCGGCGGGGAGAATCATGCAAGGGAGCATAGACATGGCGATAGTAGAGCAGCGCTTTCTTGGCATCGCTGAGGCCAAGACCACCGGCGAGTTTCTCGCTGAGCTATCGCGCTTTTCAGCCTCGCTGGGCTTCGGAACATGTGATGCTGCCGCGTTCCAGGACCACGGCACACACGTCAACTTGCTGGGCGTTGTGGACACGATCCCGCGGCATACCGATTGGCTCGCGGTGGCGCACCTGGGCCGGATATGCCCAGTTCAGCAGCACTGCAGAACTCGATCTGATCCCGTCCTGTGGGGTTCTCGCACCTATGGCGAGAAGGCGGTGCGGCCTCTCTACGATGTGTGTTCCAGCCTGGGCCTAGCCTCCGGAATCAGTATCGCCGCACATCTCCCAGGCGGTCGAATCATGCAGCTGTCTGCGCATGGTGACTCGGACTTGAAAGATGGGCCTATGCCCATGGCGATGGTCAAAGAGTTCCAGAAGTTCAGCTGGCACGCCATGCTTTCCGCCCGACGCCTGTTCCTGCCCGCTAGGCCATCGGACGAGTTCCGCGCACTGACGGAGCTTGAGAAGGAGCTGCTGCGCCTGGCTGGCGCGGACATACCGCTCGACATCATTGCCAACAGGCTCAGCCTCAGTGTGGCAGACGCTGAGACTTGCCGGGATGTAGCGATGGCATCGCTGCGCTGTTCATCGCCCAAAGAGGCGGCATTGGTGGCATACACCGCCGGTATTATTTGAATCCCTTCAACCGCATGGGATCCACGATGAACTCCAAGGACCTAAACACACTGAGCCCAGAAGAAGTCGACGCCGTCTCCGGTGGTGCCGACGTGCCCCCTCCACTGTCGCCCCTGGCGCCTACCGCGGCGGTGGCTGAGCCCACACCAACACCTATCCCTGGGCCTTTCCCAGGAATGTAAAGTTCCGTTCTCAATATAAGAGCCCGCGCTGTGCGGGCTTTCTTAAACCACTCTTTAATCCGGTCGATCTCTATGTTTTTTGGATGTAATGAAACATGAAGAACTTCCTAATGGCGACTCTGAAGATTGCAGTCGCGCTCATCGCTACGGCTTTAGCAATTGCTCTTGGCTGGTGGGCGGTTTCAGCAATGCAGGACGCTGCGCGGCAGCGAGACGCCAAGCCATTCGAAGAGGTAAAGACTTGGACGCCGGAGATGCATGAATCGCTCGGCATGAAGATGCATGTGCGGACGAAGATGGTTTCCGGTTCTTTGCACGGACAGGTAGCGCTTCAAGGCGCCCCGCTGTACCTAACTACTCCGGGCATTCGGGAAGCCAACCTTGAGCGGTATGTTTCCATTGAATTTCACGACAGCGACGGGTTCAAGCTATTCGAACGTCAGCTGAAGCTGAGAGATTTCGTCAGCATCATCGGCCCAGATTCGAAACCGACCGGCTTTCACCACGAGTTCACCACCTTCTTGGATCTTGACACCTACAAGAGATGGGCAAGCGTGAGTGTTGGATGGAACGTCGATACGTCTGTTCCAACCTCAGCGAAGACTCCTTCGCCTGCAGATCTACAACCCGTTCTTGATCACTGTGGGCCAGGCGTTTCAAGGCAAGAACGCCTGAAGCGCCTTGGGCAGTACGGGCAGGTTCGTGAGACCGGGTACGGGACGTATGAAGCAGGCGGACGGAGTATGACCGTGATGGAAGACGGCCAGCTAATTTCGTGCCGATGAAGTCGCTGGCTGTCCTTATTTGCCCGCTGCTCCTGCTGTCGTCAGCCTTTTCTCGCTCAGGAGCGGCAAGACGTTCCTTTCATCGTGGCCACCCATGCCCGTCGACTGGGGCGCCCCGCGGCGGCTGTCCTGGCCATGTCATTGACCAGGTGAAGCCACTGTGCGCTGGCGGCGCTGACACCCCGTCGGACATGCAGTAGCAGACCGTCGCAGAGGCCAAGGCCAAAGATCGCGAAGAGAAGCGATCAGTCTTCGGCGCTATTGGTCGTAGACGTAAGCGGCGACACGATGGCTTGGTCAGGTGTCCTAACCAACGCATCAAACTGGCTCAATGCCAACTGATGGTTCCCATGCCGCATGTTCACCACTGCTGCCTCACGCAGCTCCAGCGGCATACCTCGATAGTGGAGAACGGTCCCTGCTTCGAGGGTGACGGTTTCGACTTGGTCCACGACTGATCCTTCCCGGCCCGTAGACCCTGAGACGAAGCCCGCACCGCGCGGGCTTTTTTGCGTCTGGCTGAAGTCTACAAAATTTATTAGCCCGGGGCTTGCGCAAGCAAGAGCCTGCGGCTAATATTCTCCCATCGCGCCACCAAGGCGTAGTCGGGAGAAGACGATGCAAAGCACTACCTGCTGGGAGACAGCAGACCGGGCCCGGGCGCTGAAGTCCCGCGAGGCTCGCGAGGCACTGATCACCCTGGGCATCAACGCCCTTTCGCAGCAGTTCATGGACGCCGTGAAGGCTCCGGACCTGACGAAGGTACTGCTTCCTACGCCGGACTTCGCTGACTCCATCGGCGGCGTGCGCGAGCTGAGCGCGCTGGACCTGGTGCGCGACCTGCTGGCCGACGCGCAAGGCGACGAGATGCTGCAGAGCATGGTGCAGCTGCTGGCCTCGGCCTCGCGCGGCGAGCCGGTGCAGATGGCGGCCACGGTGTTCCTGGCCCGCATGGCTGGCGTCTACGCCGGCCGGCACGGTGCTGCCTACATGCTGGGTGAGGAAGCATGACTGCCCGCGTCATCCCCACCCGCCCGGGCCTGCGCCGCTGCCTGTGGCGCTCCATCCGCCTGGCCTGGCTGCGCTGGCACCTGGAGTGCCTGCGCGACGAGCGCGAGCACTACGCCTCCCTCGGCTGGGCCGGCCCCGTCTACATGCGCAACAGCCTGCAGCAGGAGCTGCAGCTGATGGCGCGCATTCGAAAGCTGGACGTGGCCTGAGCCGCGCCATCCCCTTTCCCCTTCTCAACCCGGAGGACCTAATGTCCGAACTCGCCACCACCCAGACGGAAGTCGCTGCCGCATCGGATCTCGGCAACCCGTCTGCCTTCCTCTTCGACTCGAAGCGCATGCACGCGCTGATGGACTTCGCGGAAATGATGGCCAAGGCCCATGTCACGGTGCCCAAGCATCTGCAGGGCAAGCCGGCCGACTGCCTGGCGCTGACGCTGCAAGCGATGCGCTGGCGCATGGACCCCTACGTGGTTGCCGGCAAGACGCACCTGGTCAACGGGAACCTCGGGTACGAGGCGCAGCTGGTGGTCGCTGTGCTGAAGAACTCCGGCGCCGTGAAGGGCCGCCCGCACTACGAGTACCGCGGCGAGGGCAGCAACCTCGAATGCCGTGCCGGCTTTGTGCCCGCTGGTGAAGAGGCGATCTTGTGGACCGAGTGGCTGTCCATCAGCACGATCACCACGAAGAACTCCCCGCTGTGGAAGGTGAACCCCAAGCAGCAGTTCGGCTACCTGCAGGCCCGCAACTGGGCCCGGCTCTATGCCCCCGATGCGCTGCTGGGCGTCTACACGGATGACGAGCTGCAGGTGATCCCAATGCAGCAGCCGGCAGAGCGCCATATGGGGACGGCCGAAGAGGTCCGCCCGGCGCTGCCCGACTACCCCCAGGCCGACTTCGAGAAGAACCTGCCTGGCTGGCGCAACGTGGTCGAGTCGGGCCGCAAGACCGCCTCCGATCTGCTCGCGATGCTGCAGACGAAGGCCACCTTCACCAGGGCCCAGCAGGAAGAGATCCTGAAGCTGGGCCAGGTCGAAGAAGAGCCGGACGCCGGCACCGCTGACGACGGCTTCGTCAAGGACATGGAAGCTGCCGAGGCCCAGCAATGAAGATCCACAACCTGATCCAGGGCAGCCCTGAGTGGCTTGCCTACCGCGCCCAGCATTTCAACGCCAGCGACGCGCCGGCCATGATGGGCGTCTCGCCCTACAAGAGCCGTGCCGAGCTGCTGCGCGAGATGCACACGGGTCTGGCCGCTGAGGTCGACGCCGGCACGCAGATGCGCTTCGACAACGGCCACCGGGCCGAGGCGCTGGCCCGGCCGCTGGCCGAGGAGTTCATCGGCACCGAGCTCTACCCCGTCACCGGTTCCGCCGGCAAGCTGTCGGCCAGCTTCGACGGCCTCACGCTCGACGAGACCGAGGGCTTCGAGCACAAGGCGCTGAACAACGATCTGCGCAAGGCCTTCGCCCAGATCGAGACGATTGCGCCGGAGTACCGTGAGCGGGCCGGCTGCCGAGAGCTTCCGATCTATCACCGGATCCAGATGGAGCAACAGCTGCTGGTCAGCGGTGCCGAGCGGATCCTCTTCATGGCCAGCCAATGGACTGCCGACGAAGAGCTGGTAGAGGAGCAGCACTGCTGGTACTACCCGGATCACGAGCTGCGCGCCCAGGTCCTGGCCGGCTGGGAGCAGTTCGAGAAGGACCTCGCAGACTACAAGCTGCCGCAGGCCTCGGCGCATGCGCCGGCTGGCAAGGCTCCGGGCATGCTGCCGGCCCTGCATGTCGAGGTGACTGGCAAGGTCACATCCAGCAACCTCGCAGACTTCAAACAGACGGCCCTGGCCGCCATCCGCAACGTCAACCGCGAACTGAAGACCGACCAGGACTTCGCTGACGCGGCCAAGGCCGTGAAATGGTGCGAAGACGTCGAGGAACGCCTGGAGTCCACGAAGCAGCACGCTCTGAGCCAGACGGCCAGCATCAACGAACTCTTCCGCACCATGGACGAGATCAGCGCCGAGGCCCGCGCTGTGCGGCTGGAGCTGAGCAAGCTGGTGACCCGCCGCAAGACCGAGGTCAAGGAGGAGGCCGTGGCCGCCGCGCGCGCTGCGCTGCAAGCGCATTACCAAGCCTTGAATGCCGAACTGCCGACTGCGCTGCAACTGCCGCTGGTTGACTTCGCCGGCTCCATCAAGGGCCTGAGAAGCTTCGATAGCATGCAGAACGCGCTCGACACGCTGCTGGCCAAGTCCAAGATAGAGGCCGACACGGCTGCACGTCGTGTGCGCACTAACCAAGCCGCGTTCAAGGAACAGGCCGCCGGCTTCGAGTTCCTGTTCGCAGACCTGGGCCAGCTGGTGCACAAGGCCTCCGAGGACTTCGACGCGGCCATCCGTGCTCGCATCGCTGAGCACAAGCAAGCCGAGACCCAGCGTCTGGAAGCCGAGCGCGAACGGATCCGCGCCGAGGAAGAGGCCCGCCAGATGGCCGCCCGCCAGCGTGAAGAGCGCCTGGCCGAGGACCGCCGCCTGCGCATCGACGCTCGCATCGGACAGCTGCAGCATGCGCTGACGGCCTACGCTGGCGAGACCTCTCAATCCCTTGAAGGCAGGCGCCTGGCCATCATGGCGAACGAGCCCAGCGAGGACCTGTACGGAGACCGCATGGCCGAGGCCGTGGCACTGCGCTCCAAGGTGCTGATCGCCCTGGGAGAGCAGCTGGAGCAGGCGCTGCGCCGCGAGGCCGCATCCCCTGAAGGCAAGGCCGCTGCTCCTCGTGTCAAGTGCAACGGAAACCACGGTGGCCCGCGCTGCGCCGACCCCGAATGCTGGAACGACTCACCAGCATGCGCCCCGGTGGCCCAACCTACCCTGGTGCCGCGCGCGCCGGCCGCCGAGCAGCCAACCCTGAAGCTCGGCCAGATCAATGAGCGCCTGGGCTACGTCGTGAACGCCGATCTGCTAGCCCGCCTTGGCTTCGAGGCCCACGCCGACAGATCCGCCCGGCTTTACCGCGAGGGCGACTTCAAGGCCATCTGCGCGGCGCTGTCGGCGCACACGCTGGCAGTCGGCGCCGAGGTGGCGCAGGCGGCCTGATTCAAAGGGGCACAGGCGCGCCAGCCCTTGCGCAGCAAAGCCGGCCAGAGATGAGTAGGGCACTGGCCGCCCAACCCTTCACCACCACCGAGACAACATCATGAAACCCGTCCTCTTCTACGACACTGAGACCACTGGACTGCCGCTCTTCAAGGAACCCAGTGAGCACCCTTCGCAGCCTCACCTGGTGCAGCTTGGCGCCCGCCTGGTCGACCTGGACACCCGCGACATCATCAGCACGCTGGACGTCGTCATTCGGCCCGACGGCTGGACGATCCCTGACGAGGTGTCAGACATCCACGGCATCACCACCGAGAAGGCCCTGTCGGTGGGCGTTCCCGAGCCGCTGGCCCTGCGCATGCTTCTGGAGATGTGGGAGCCGTGCAGCGAGCGCATCGGCCACAACGAGAGCTTTGACGCGCGCCTAATCCGCATCGCACAGCACCGCTTCGGCCTGGCGGAGAGCGAGCTGGAGGCCTGGAAGACCGGCCCGGCGCAGTGCACGCAGATCATGGCCACGCCCATCCTGAAGCTGCCGCCCACCGAGAAGATGCTGAAGGCCGGCTTCAACAAGCACAAGTCCGCCAACCTCGGTGAGGCCTACGAATTCTTCACCGGCCGAAAGCTGGAGAACGCCCACAGCGCACTGGCCGACGTTGACGCCTGCATGGCGGTTTTCTTTGCCATCCGCGATGGCCAAAGCGAACGCGCTGCGGCCTGACCCTTTCCGGGCGACCCGACAGCTGCAGCCAGCCTTTCCTCCCTGGTCATCACGGATTCGCAGCTGTCCCGCGTGAGCGGCGCCCTCTTTCTTCTTCACCACCTGGAGCCACTGATGTTCGCTTTGACCACCTACACCAGCGCTGTCCTCTCCACGATCACCACCCGGACCGAGAACCATGGTGACGAGCGCGTGCCAGCCGTGACGCTGGGCTTCAAGATCACTGGCCCGAACACGCTGCTGGACAACTTCGGCAGCCCCTACGACTTCCGCCACGCGCTCTACATGGCGCCCGAGGGCCAGGAGCAGCTGGAGGGCATCGACTCCACTCCCCTGCTCCGTTCGGTGGGCATGGGCCTGGTGCGAATCGATGTGCCTAAGCACGAAGGATGGCGGCTGCTGATCGACCATGGGTATGACGAGTCGAATCCCATCGACATGGGCAACTGCTCGCTGTCCAAGTTCAAGCTGGAGCCATTCCAGGGCGGCAGCTGCCAGCTGTCGTTCATTGTCAGCACCGACGACGTCGACGCCGAATACCTGGGAGCCATCGGCATGAAGCTGGGCCAGGAGGTGCCGATCAAGCTCTTGCCGCCCGAGCCCAAGGAGGACGCCATCGACGGCAGTGTGGGAGCCTTCGAGCGCGATCACCCGGACGCTGGCTCTCTGTTCGCCGAAGCCCACGGCGATGCCCGCGATGAGGTGTCCGAGCTGGAGGAAT
The DNA here is from genome assembly GCA_041905785.1 of Burkholderiaceae bacterium. Lineage (GTDB taxonomy): Bacteria > Pseudomonadota > Gammaproteobacteria > Burkholderiales > Burkholderiaceae_C > Roseateles_B. The sequence continues at coordinate 50,792 of JAYRKJ010000017.1, read as the reverse complement.
CGGAGTCGTGAACATCACGCCCATCACCGACAGCACTCCGGCCTGCTACGGCATCTGCTGCCCCAAGCACGGCCAGTGCGCCCGCTACCAGGCTGTCGAGGCACCGACGACTGTGTCTGTGATCGCTACATGCCTCGATGGCGCGGGGGACCGCCCGCTGTTCGTCGAACAGATCAGCGAAGAAGCCTGAACTCATCCACCCGAACTTCAAAAGGAAAGCCATGAACCAGACTGCGACCACCGCAACCATCTCCTTCGCCTCGCTGTCCAGCCTCGGCGCTGAACTCGAAGGCGGCATATTCGCCGGTATCACCACGCTGAAGGACGGCACGCACGCCGCCGTGATCCTGTTGCCGAACAAGGCGCAAGGGCGCATGAGCTGGGAAGCAGCGATAACCTGGGCCGAGGAAGCCGGCGGCCAGCTGCCGTCCCGCCCGGTCGCAGCGCTGCTCTACGCCAACGCCAAGCCCCATTTTGAGGAGGCCTGGCACTGGACCAGCGACACCCTCGACCAGGACACCGGCGACAAAGCGGACGCCTCGTACGCCTGGCTCTGCTACTTCCGCGACGGCCTCCAGTGCTACTACCTCAAGGGCGCCGAAGGCGCGGCCCGAGCCGTCCGCTTGATTCACCTGACCGCTTGATCCTTCAGTCCTTTTCACCCTACCGAGGAACCCCATGGAAGCACTCACCATCGAAGCCGCCGAAGGGCAGCTCAAGGCGCTGGCCGACCAGTTGATCGAGAAGCTGCGCGCGCAGCACGCGCCGATCCAACTCCGCATCCCCGCGGTCGAGATCACGCTGGAGCCGGGCGAGCACTACGCCGGCCCGGTGCTGGACGCCGACGGCAATGTGCTGCACCACCTGGTGCTGATGGCCGAGCGGCCGGACAAATCTCTGGACTGGGACGACGCCATGGCCTGGGCCGAGAGCGTCGGCGGCTCGCTGCCCAACCGCCAGGAGCAGGCCTTGCTGTTCTCGAACTGCAAGCCGCACCTGCAGCCCGTCTGGCACTGGTCCTGCCAGCAGCACGAAGAGAACTCCTCGTACGCCTGGCTCTGCTACTTCTACGACGGCAGCCAGACCAGCTACCGCAAGAGCGCCGAAGGCGCGGCCCGAGCCGTCCGCAGATTGAACCCTTGAGTCCTTCAATCCTTTGAACTGAGCCCGCCACATGGCCCTGCATCACGAACTGCCGATCCACCGCACCGGGACGAGCCTGCTCGCTCTCGCGCTGAAGGTGCAGGAGCAGATGCCCCGCAGCATGAAGCGCTCGCTGGGCGAGAAGATCACCCAGCACTGCGTCGACATGCTCGACCTGATGGCACTGGCCAACGCCTCGAAGCACAAGGTTCGGGCCGGTCACATCGAGGAGCTGCTGACCAAGCACCGCGCCGTCACGGTGCTGCTGCGGGTCAGCTTCGACAGCCGCTACGTCTCGCCCAAGCTCTGGGCCGATTCGATCCAGCTGCTGGGCTCCATCGGGAAGCAGGCCGGTGGCTGGCTCAAGTCCGCGAACAGGGCGCCTGCAGCATGACGGTCAAGGCCATCATGCCCGTGCGCAAAGTGAATCTGGTCGCGCCGCTGGTTCACGAGACCACCGACATGCACATCACGGATACCGCCGCCAGTGCGCGGGCCGCGTCCGGTGCAGCTCCCATCCTGATCGGCGCGAGCCTTCGGGACGGTGGCCTTCATAGCGCGACAGGGCCTCGTACGCCTGGAACTGCAACTTCAACAACGGCAACCAGAACAACAACCACAAGAGCGCCGAAGGCGCGGCCCGAGCCGTCCGCAGATCCATACCTGTTCCACGACCTGCTGCAGGCCTACCTCGACTGCCGGCGCACGAAGCGCAGCAGCGCCAGCGCGCAGGCCTTCGAGGCCCAGGCCGAGCAGAACCTCTACGAGCTCCACGACGAGTTGGCCAGCGGTGCCTATCGCCCGGGCCGCTCGATCTGCTTCGTCATCACCAGGCCGCGGCCGCGCGAGGTCTGGGCGGCCGAGTTTCGCGACCGCATCGTCCACCACCTACTCTACAACCGCATCGCGCCGCGCTTCCACGCGAGCTTCGTGGCCGACAGCTGCGCCTGCATCCCGGGCCGCGGCACGCTGTACGCGGCGCGCCGGCTGGAGCACCAGGTCCGCAGCCTCACCCAGAACTGGAGCCGGCCGGCCAGCTACCTGAAGTGCGACCTGGCCAACTTCTTCGTCAGCATCGACAAGGCGGTGCTGATGGGGATGCTGGAGCGCAAGGTCACAGAGCCCTGGTGGCTGGCCCTGGCCGAGACGATCCTGATGCACGACCCGCGCGCCGATGTGGACGTGCGCGGGAGCCGCCGCGAGCTGGCCCTGGTGCCGCCGCACAAGAGCCTGTTCAATGCGCCCGCCCGGCATAGCCTCCCGATCGGTAACCTGTCGTCGCAGTTCTTCGCCAACGTGCTGCTGGACGGCTTGGATCAGCACGTCAAGCACAAGATCCGCGCGCCGCACTATGTGCGCTACGTCGATGACTTCGTGCTGCTGCACGATGACCCACGGTGGCTGCGGGCCGCGCACGCCAGCATTGAGCAGAAGCTGGCCGAGCTGCACCTGCAACTGAACCCGAAAAAGACCATCCTGCAACCGATCAGTCGCGGCATCGACTTCGTCGGCCAGGTCATCAAGCCCTGGCGGCGCACCACACGGCCGCGCACGCTGGCATCTGCCCTGCAGCGTACCGCTGAGGCGCAGGAGGCCGACTTGCACCAGATCGCAAACAGCTACTTTGGCCTACTCCGTCAGGCCACGAACAGCCATGCAGAGCGCGCCAGGCTGGCCAACGTTCTGCGTAAGCGCGGCCATTGCGTCGCAGCCGACCTCACAAAGACCTTCAGGCGCAGTGCGTCGTGAACATCACATTCGGAGATCACATGGACGAGCAATCCCGAGAATTTCTGGCCGCCACTGGTGGCGATCAGTGGACCTCAGCTAACCAAGCCACGCAAGACGCGCGGGCAGCGTTTGAGGCTGTCACGAGGCCGGTTGTTGAATGGCTTTGCGCCAACCGCCATCCGCACGTCACCGTCGTCATCACTCCGACCGGCGCCGAACTGCTGGAAGGGACGACGGCCTACACAACTACCGAATACCTGCGGGATTGATATGAGCAACATTCAAGACGATCTGGAAGCGTTTGAGGCGCTGTACCTGTCGCTGTGCGAACGCAGCCTGACCATCCACGAGATTGCCCGCCGCTGCTGGAAGGCCGGCGCCGCCCTCTCCCAGCACGCCGCAGAGCAGGCTGGAGGTGCTCAGCTTGATAGCGATCGCCGTACGCAAGCCATCATGGATCTGGTGGACGCGTACGGCGACGCACGTGCCACAGCAGCATGCCACGGTGAATATCACTGCCGCAAGACGCCAACTGAACTGTGGAATCAAATTGAGTTGCTGCTCGCCGCCCCCAAGCAGGCAGAGCAGCAGGCGGGGCCGGTGCCCCCATTCGGCCACTACTACGAACCCAGCGACGGCAGCGCCGGGGTGTTCCGCAAGAGCGGGCAGGCATTCCCGCCGACTGCTCTCGGCGGGATGATGTGGACGCTCTACACCCACCCCGCCCCCTCGCAGGATCGGGACAAGGAGGATGCGGAACTGCTCAGCGCTGCCGAGCAAGCGCTGGCTTGCATGACTGGCTTGCAGCAGTATTTGGGCTACGGAGGTTGCGGAGTCGAGGCGAGCCAGCTTAAGGCCGCCATTGACGCCGCCCGCGCAGCAGGGAAGGAGTAGGGATGAGCCAGCAAGCCCGCCACGACGTGAACGGCAAGACCGCAACCGGTTTGGGCGGCCACATGCTGCAGGACGAATCCAAAGACCTGAGCAAATGGCTCGCTTCCAAGCCAGATGCGATGCGGCTGGCGCGTGAGGCAGCCTCGCGCGCAGCCAGGAAGGAGCAGCCATGACAGACAAGATCGTTGCGTTCCCAGGATCTGAAGGCGCCTCCCGAAAGCAAGGAGGCCCACTTCCATGCTGAAAGCTGCCGAAGTAGGCGCTGCGCTGGGCATAAGCGCCCGCAAGGTCTACGAACTGCATGCCAGCGGGGCCCTGCCGGGGTTCAGGTTCGGCCGCGCTGTACGATTTGACCCCGCTGACGTTGACACCTACCGAACATCATGCCGATCCGCTGGGACTCCAGAAATAAGCGCTGGCGCTACGAATTTGACCGCGTCATTGAAGGCCGCCGACAGCGGGCTAGCCGCCTACTTCCGAAGGGCTGGAGTCAAGCCCAGGCAGACGCCTTCGACCGCAAAGAGTCGGGGCGCCTCTACGCGGTTGCAACTGGTGTAGAGCGCCCAGTAGCCCTTATTGATGCCGCTGTCCTGCTGTACCTGCAGGACAAGACACACCTGAAGTCGTTCATCGGCGCGCGCGAGAACCTGGCCGCTATCGCCTGGGCCTATACCGGGAAGACCTTGGACGAGCTGCCGGCAGTAGCCAGGCTGATCAACGAGACGCGGGACGGCGTCCGGGAGGGCAAGAAGCTGTCCGACGCCACAGTGCACCAGCGCCTGGCGCTACTGAAGGCCGCATGCCGCTGGGCATGGAGGCGACATGGCCTGTGCGAGAGCGATCCAACCACCAGAATGCAGCTCCCGACAGTTCGCAATGAGCGGCATGTCTACGCTACCCGCAAGCAGATGCTGCAGCTGGCCAGGGCCGCGGATCGTCACGATGTGCGGGTACTGATCCGCACAGCGTTCTACACCGGAATGCGCCTGGGGGAGATTCTGCGGGCCACCGTGGCGGATGGGGCCCTGCACCTGGCAGACACGAAGAACGGCGACCGCCGTAGCATCCCGGTCCATCCACGTATCAGCACTTGCCTACGCCATCTCCCCCTTACCACTCCGGAAAGCACCCTGCAGCGCGGCTGGCAGCGGGCCAGGAGGGCCTGCGGCATGGAGCACATCCACCTACATGACCTGCGCCACAGCGCGGCCAGCGAGATGATCAATGCCGATGTGGACCTGTTCACTGTAGGGGCGGTTCTGGGTCACAAAGACCCGAGGTCCACGAAGCGGTACAGCCACCTGCAGCACCAGACCCTGGCTGATGCTGTGGCGAAGATTGGCCGAAGGGCCTGACGAGAATCCCCGCACAAGCTGGTCCGATGGGTCGGCAGAAAACAAAGAAGCCCGCTTGCTGCGGGCTTCTCAAGTCCTTGCTAGACAAGGCATTTTGGCGGAGAGGGGGGGATTCGAACCCCCGGTACGGGGATACCGTACGCCTGATTTCGAGTCAGGTACATTCAACCACTCTGCCACCTCTCCTGATTCGGTGCTCGCGTGGTTGTTAGCGAGTAAGCCCACTAGTATAGCGGCATTTTCCTGCCTACCAAGCATTTCCAGCCTGATGATAGAAAAAAAGTTCAGGCCTTCAGCAGGGTCAGGCCGCCCAGATAGGGTCGCAGCACCTCGGGTACCGTGACGCTGCCATCGGCGTTCTGGTAGTTCTCCAGCACCGCCACCAGCGTGCGGCCCACGGCCAGACCGGAACCATTGAGGGTGTGGACCAGCTCGTTCTTGCCTTGGGCATTCTTGAAGCGCGCCTGCATGCGGCGTGCCTGGAAGGCCTCGCAGTTCGAGCAGGAGCTGATCTCGCGGTAGACACCCTGCGCAGGCACCCACACCTCGAGGTCATAGGTCTTGGCCGCACCAAAGCCCATGTCGCCCGTGCACAGGCTCATCACGCGGTACGGAAGGCCCAGCTTCTGGAGGATGGCCTCGGCATGACCCACCATTTCGTCCAGGGCCTGGTAGCTCTTCTCGGGGTGGACGATCTGCACCATCTCGACCTTGTCGAACTGATGCTGGCGAATCAGGCCGCGGGTGTCGCGGCCGGCACTGCCCGCCTCCGAACGGAAGCATGGGCTGTGGGCGGTGAGCTTGATGGGCAGTTGCGCCGCGTCCAGCACTTGCTCGCGCACGGTGTTGGTCAACGAAATCTCGGAGGTCGAGATCAGGTACTGCTCGGCCACCTGATCGTCGCCGCCGCGAAGCACCCAGAACATGTCTTCCTTGAACTTGGGCAGTTGGCCAGTGCCCTCCAGCACTTCGCGGTTGACGATGTAGGGCGTGTAGCACTCGGTGTAGCCATGCTCGCCGGTCTGCACGTCCAGCATGAATTGAGCCAGGGCACGATGCAGGCGCGCGGCCGGCCCCTTCAAGAAGGTGAAGCGCGAGCCGCTGAGCTTGGCGCCGGTTTCGAAGTCCAGGCCCAGCGGAGCGCCCAGGTCGACGTGGTCCTTCAGCTCGAAGTCGAAGGTCTTGGGCGTGCCCCAGCGGCGGACCTCGACGTTGCCGGTTTCATCAGCGCCCGCCGGCACGGACTCGTGCGGCAGATTGGGCACGCTCATCAGCATGGCGCTCAGCTCCTGCTGGATGGCGTCCAGGCGCTCGGCACCGGCCTTCAGTTCGTCGCCGATGCCACCGACCTCGGCCATCTCCACCGAGGCATCTTCGCCCTTGCCCTTCTTCATGCCGATCTGCTTGGACAAGGCATTGCGGCGCGCCTGCAGTTCCTCGGTGCGCGTCTGCACGGCCTTGCGCTCGGCCTCCAGGGCCTTGAAGCGCTCGACGTCAAGAAAGGTTTGCGGGTTCTTGCGGCTTTGCAGACGCGCGATGACGGCGTCCAGGTCCTTGCGCAGCAGGGTCAGGTCAAGCATGGGGGTCCTCGTCTCAGGGGAGGGAATTCTAGGCACGGGGCGCGCTAGCTCAGGCGCGCCCCCGAAGGGTGGTCAAGCGGCCGTCAACGGCGGGGCAGCGTCAAGATCGGGAAGCCGCATGCTCCGCCATGGACTTGTCACCCAGTCCCAAGGGCAGCGGGAAGCGCACATGCTCTTCCACGCCGGGCAGGCTGCGCACCGTGGTGGCGCCCAGGGCGCGCAGGCGGGCGATCACGGCCTGCACGAGCACGTCGGGCGCCGACGCGCCGGCCGTCAGGCCCACACGCTGCCGGCCCTCGAACCAGGCGGCTTGCAGGTCTTCAGCGCCGTCGACCATATAGGCCGGCGTGCCCAGCCGCTCGGCCAGCTCGCGCAGGCGATTGCTGTTGGAGCTGGTGGGGCTGCCCACCACGATCACCACATCCACCTGGGGCGCCAGCAGCTTGACGGCGTCCTGACGGTTCTGCGTGGCGTAGCAAATGTCCTGCTTCTTGGGCTCGCGGACCAGCGGGAAGTGCTGCTTCACCGCCGCCAGAATCTCGGCCGCATCGTCCACGCTCAAGGTCGTCTGGGTGACCACCGCCAGCCTGGCCGGATCCTTCACACGCACATGGGGCACGTCGGCCACCTCTTCCACGAGGTAGATGCCGTCGCTGAGCTGGCCCATGGTGCCTTCGACCTCCGGGTGTCCCTTGTGGCCGATCATGATGAACTCATAGCCCTCGCGGTGCAGCTTGGCGACTTCGACATGCACCTTGGTGACCAGCGGGCAGGTCGCGTCATAGACCTGGAAGCCGCGCTGGGCCGCTTCCTGGCGCACCGCCTGGCTCACGCCGTGGGCGCTGAAGATGAGCGTGGCGCCAGGCGGCACCTCGGCCAGGTCTTCGATGAAAATGGCGCCCTTGGCCTTCAGGTCATTGACCACGAAGGTGTTGTGCACGATCTCGTGGCGCACATAGATGGGCGCGCCGAACTTCTGCAGGGCTCGCTCGACGATCTCGATCGCCCGGTCCACGCCCGCGCAGAAACCGCGAGGCTCGGCCAGCACGACTTCTCCCAGGGACTGCAGGGCCTGCTCGCTCATCACAGCACCCCGATGATCTGGACTTCAAAGCTCACCGGCTGACCGGCCAGCGGGTGATTGAAGTCAAACAACAGCCAATCATCACCAATCTCGCGCACCAGGCCGGCATAGCTGCCTGCGCCGTCGGGCGTCGGGAACTCGATCACGTCGCCCACGGCATAGGTCTGATCCGGATCACCCAGCTCATCCAGCAGGGCGCGCTTGACCCGCTGCAGCATGTCGGGATTGCGCTCGCCGAAGGCTTCACCGGCGGCCAGCTCGAAGCGCGTATGCGTGCCCTCGGCAAGTCCGATCAGGCGTGCTTCGATCGCCGGTGCGAGCTGCCCCGCCCCCAGGGATAGGGTGGCCGGCTTGTCGTCAAAGGTATTGACGATGTCCGCCCCATCGGGGCCAGCCAGACGGTAGTGCAGGGTTAAAAAGGACCCTTGTTGGATGAGATTCATGCTGTCCCGGCGCCCAGGCCGGTGTCTTTGTCGCTGCGGCGGATTTTAGGCTGGACGACAATGCTGCCGCAGCCGCCTCGACATTCCACTCGATTCCTTTGGTCCAGCTCAAGCCCGCCCGCCCAGAATTCAGCTCAGCACTCAGCCCCGCACCCAGCCCAGCAATTGCTCAGAACCTAGCTCCTGCACGTCGCTCCATCCCCGCCCTCCATCGCCCACACTCCCTCTTACTGCTCCCATGCTGCATGAACTGCCTGCGGCCGCCCGGCCGCGCGAGAAGCTGCTGGCGCGTGGCGCCTCCGCCCTGGCCGACGCCGAACTCGTGGCCCTGCTGCTGCGCACGGGGCTCAAGGGCAAGCCGGTGCTGAACCTGTCCGAGGAACTGCTGGACCGCTTTGGCGGCCTGGCCGGCCTGATGCACGCCGACCTCCAAGATCTGAAGGCGGTCAAGGGCCTCGGCCCGGCCAAGCGCGCCGAACTGGCGGCGGTATTGGAGATCGCCCGTCGCAGCCTGCAGGTCCGGCTGCAGCGCAGCACCACCTTCGACGCACCTGACGCCGTGAAGGCCTATCTGCAATTGCAGCTGGCCCACCTGGACCACGAGGCCTTTGCCGTGCTGTTTCTGGACACCCATCACCGCCTCATCCGCATGGAAGTCCTTTTCCGGGGCACGCTCAGCCAGACCAGCGTCTACCCGCGCGAGGTCGTCAAGCGCACCTTGGCCTTGCGGGCATCGGCCTTGATCCTGGCCCACAACCACCCCTCCGGTGTCGCGGAGCCTTCCAGGGCCGACGAGCAGCTGACCCAGCGGCTGATCGCAGCCCTCGCGCTGATCGACGTGCGGGTGCTGGACCATATCGTCGTGGCAGCCGGCCATTGCGTTTCGATGGCCGAACGGGGGCTGGTGTGACATGAAATCGAAGACTGACACGGGGCCCCTCCGCACCCTGCAGGACCTGGGCCCGTTGCACCAGGAGCTGCAGCGCCGCCAGCGCGAACAAGAGGCCCGCATCGAACGCGAGGCTGCGCAGCGCCGCCTGATGGAACGTGAGGCCAGGCTTTTTGAACTGAGCGTCGGCCCCGTAACCCAATTGCCGAACCAAGGTCGGGTGCAGCTGGCCAGCGCACCACCGCCGCCCGAGCCGCGCCAGCGCGAGCTGGACGAGCAGGCAGTGCTGCGCCAGGCGCTGTCGGATGACTTTGACGTCGAGTCCCTGCTGGAGACGGATGAAACCCTGTCATTCCGCCGCTCGGAGGTCAGCCTGGAGGTCGTTCGCAAGCTGCGCCGCGGCCACTGGGCGCTGCAGGCCCAGATCGACCTGCATGGCCTGCGCCGAGACCAGGCGCGCGATGCACTGGGCACCTTCATTCACGACAGCGCCCGACGCGGCCTGCGCTGCGTGCGGGTGGTGCACGGCAAAGGCAACGGCTCGCCGGGCCGGGAGCCCGTGCTCAAGACACGCGTGAGGCGCTGGCTGGTGCAGAAGCAGGAAGTGCTGGCTTTCGTCCAGGCCCGCCCCAGCGATGGCGGTGCGGGGGCGCTGATGGTGCTGCTCAACGGAGTTTGAGTCCACCGCGGAACCCCGGCGCCACCTGCCTTCCCTGCGCATGGGTGCCCTGCACCACAGCAGCCTGACCAGGCACGTAGGCAAGCCGCGTCAGCCGGCGCCAATAGGCAAACTTGCCCAGCTTCCCGTCCCAAGCTGAATGCCAGCTTGCAGGGCGCCGCATTGTCGATGCGGGGCAACATCCCTTTGCAAGGCGCCGAACCCGATTGACGCCCACGCAGGGTGCTCGTTAGTCTGATCCCGCGGCACACACCGACGGGAGGTTCCCGGCGGCCCGCCAGGCATCGGCCCGGGACGGTGTCACCGTGTAGTTCTCATTGAACCCAACCCTGAGAGGACCGCACATGAATGACTTGCACACGCTGGAGCTCCCGAAGAGGAGCGTCAAAGGCATAGGCCTGGTCATCCTGACCCATGCCCTGATCCTGTGGGGGCTGGCCTCCGGCCTGGCCACTCACTTCGTCAAGAAGGCCACGCCCGCGGCCGTGTTCATCGACAAGCCGGACAAGCCCCGGCAGATCGAGCCCCCGAAGACCGACCTCCCACCCGTGAAATTCAACGCACCGCTCACACCGCAGGTCCCGCTGCCGGACATCCGCGTCGAGCTGACGCCCTCCCCCATCACGATCGAAGTGACATCGGAACCCAGGGCGCGCGAAGCCGGCCCTGGCACAGGGTCCACCTCGGGCGGCACCGGTGTCGTCGAGACAGGGGCCAAGTCCCACGGGCCACTTCGGGCGGAGGCAATTTGCCAGGTCATGGCCACACCGGAGGTCCCGACCGTGAGCTGGAGCGGCCAGGCCACGCTCAGGATCCAGGCGCAGCTGGTGGCCGGTCGGGTGGCGGACGTCCAGTTCCTGAGCATCTCAGGCGGCATGGATGGACGGACGCGCCGGGCGCTGCAAAGCGCGGTGCAAGCGGCGCTCGGCGCCTACCAGTGCCAGGGAAGCCAGCCCTTCGTGCAGGAGTTTGTCTTCAACGTCCAGTGAGCCAGCCGCGCGTCGAGGGGCGGCAGCGCCCCCCGACCTGATCGTGTCTCGCGTCGGGGCCTGGATCACCCACCCACATTGCGCATCCAGTCGGCCGTGCCCATGAAGGCTTCGTCCAGGCGGGCTTGCAGGGCGGGGTCCAGGCCCAATTCCGCCATGGCCTGGCGCATGCAGGCCGGCCATTGATCCCGTTCGCGAATGCCAATGCGAAACGGCATGTGACGGGCTCGCAGCCGCGGGTGGCCGAAGCGCTCGATGAAGTAGTCTGGGCCGCCCAGCCAGCCACACAGGAACCAGAACAGCTTGTCCCGCGAGCCCGTCATGTCGCCGGGATGGACGGCTCGCAACTCGGCGTAGGCGGGCTCCAGGTCCATCAGATCGTAAAAACGGTCCACGAGGACGCGGACGGCCTCTTCACCGCCGACCCACTCGTAGGCGCTGCTCGGCGCCACCTTGCCTTCAAACGGGCCTTCAGTCGAATCACTCATGCCGGCAGCTTAGCAGCGCACTGCGCGCGGTGCAGGGGCGCGAGATCGCCAGTCGCTTCGCAGACGCGCTAGGCCAGCAGGCGGTTGGCCAGGGCCTTGATGGACTGCGCGGCATCGCAGCCGGGAAAGTTCTCCAGCAGCAGCTGGCGCTTCAGCACCGCCTGACGCACCGACACATCCGCCTTGACCTCGCCCAGCAGCTCCAGCTTGAAGCCTTGGCCGGGCGCCGCGCCAACGAAGCGCTGCAGCACCTGTTGCAACTGGCCGCAGATCAGCTTGCCTTCACCGGGCCGCGAAGCCTGGTTGAGCACGAGGCCCACATGCCGGCGCTCCTGCTGAGTGGCCAGCACTTTGATGGTGGCGTAGGCGTCGGTCAGGGACGTGGGTTCCGGCGTTGCGACCACCAGGACATCCGCGGCCAGCGACACGGCAAAAAGCACCACATCGGAAATGCCGGCACCAGTGTCCAGCAGCACCCAGTCGAAGCGTGGCTTGACCAGCTCGATGATGTGCAGGAGCTTCTCGCGCACCTCCGGCGTCAGGCGCGAGTACTCCACCATCCCCGACCCGGCCAGCAGCACATGGAAGCCGCCTGGCGCTGGCAGGATGGCCTGGTCCAGGGACGCCTTCTCGGTAAAGACATCATGCAGGGTGATCTTGGGATGCAGGTTCAGGACCACATCCAGGTTGGCCAGGCCCAGATCGGCATCCAGCACCAGCACACGCTGGCCGCGGGCCGCCAGGGCTGCCGCCAGATTGGCGGTCACGAAGGTCTTGCCGACGCCGCCCTTGCCGCTGGTGACGGCCAGGGTGCGGGCACCGCCGCGGCTGGACGGGATGGAGGGTGCAGCAGGCGCTGGGGTGGTGCTCATTCGCTTTCCTGTTGCGTTAGTGCAAACAACATGCTTTTTTCATCGGCGCTGACCAGGGAGTCAGGCTGGGCTTCCAGGCAGGCGCGGTTGCGCCCCTCGGCCTTGGCCCGGTAGAGCTGGCGGTCGGCACGCTCCATCCACAGCAGGGCGGAGGAGCGCACCCATTGCGGCGCAAAGGCACCGCCCAGGCTGACAGTGACCTTGATGGACTGAGCCGGCGTCACCTGGATGGCCAAGCCCTCCACCTGCTCGCGGATACGTTCGGCCACCGTGGCGCCAAAAGTCGCCGGGCAATTGGGCAGGATGATCGCAAACTCCTCCCCGCCCACCCGGGCGACTGTGTCCATGGGCCTGACCGTCTGCAGCAGGGCCTTGGCCACCGCCTGGATGACGAGGTCGCCGGCGGCATGGCCATAGGTGTCGTTGACCCGCTTGAAGTGGTCGATGTCCAGCACCAGCAGCAGGGCCGGCTCGCCGGAGCGCGCCACGCGGTCCACTTCGCGCGCCAAAGCCATCTCGAAGCTGCGCCGGTTGACCAGGTCGGTCAGTGCATCCTTGCTGGAGAGGTCGCACAAGGCGTCCAGCACCGCCTGCAGCCAGGCAGCGCTGTAGGGCTCGGTGTCCGGCAGCATGGCACCAGCCTGCTGCAGCAACTGCAGCGCCGGCTCCAAACGCAATTCCTGGATGTCGATGAGGGTACGGGATGGACTGAATGGCAAGGGCGTCCCCTGAGGATGCCAAAGCAGTCTAGCAGCGCCCAAGTGCGCAAACTGGCACGAAATGCCCAGTTCTCCCTGCCTTGTTTTTACATTCTTGCCACGTCTGGCTCACAGACACTGCAAAACACCCGAGAATCGAATCGACAGGGGCGCTGCCAGCCCCTGCCGAACAACCAGGAGCAGCGAGCAAACCCATGCGGCCCACCCTGCCAGCGTCACCCGTTGCCGAGTCCGTGGACCACGAGTTCAGTTTCAGCCGCAGCGACTTTGACCGTGTGCGTCATCTCATCTACCAGCACGCGGGCATCAGCCTGCATGACGGCAAGCACGCCATGGTCTACAGCCGCCTGTCGCGCCGTCTGCGCGACACCGGCCACAAGTCCTTTGCCAACTACCTGCAGTGGCTGGAATCGGCCACCGGGCCGCAAGGCGAGCAGGAGTGGCAGGAATTCGTCAACTGCCTGACCACCAACCTGACCTCCTTCTTCCGCGAGGAGCACCATTTCCACGCCCTGGCCGAGGACCTGAAGCCGCTGGCCGGCAAACCGGTGCGCATCTGGTGCTGCGCAGCCTCGACGGGCGAAGAACCTTATTCCATCGCCATGACCTGCTCGGAAGCACTGGGCAGCAGCGCCCAGGTGCAGATCGTTGCGAGTGACATCGACACCAATGTGCTGAACACCGCCAAGCGCGGTGTCTACAACGCCGACTCGCGCGGCCTGTCGCAGAGCCGGCTCAAGAGCTTCTTCATGCGCGGCACGGGCGCCAATGAGGGCCGCATCCGCGTCAAGCCTGAATTGCAGCGCTGGATCGACTTCAAGACCCTCAACCTCATGAGCGCCCAGTGGCAGTTGGGCGAGCCGTTTCATATCGTCTTCTGCCGCAACGTGATGATCTATTTCGACGCCCCGACGCAGCGCAAGGTGCTGGAGCGCATCCACAAGGTGATGCGCCCGCACGGCCTGCTCTTCGTCGGCCACTCCGAGAATTTCACCGAATCCAAGGATCTGTTCCGACTGCGCGGCAAGACCATTTACGAGCGCGTCTGAGCCGGGCCCCGGCCCGCCCATTCATTTTCATGAGCCCTCCGGCCGACACACCATCATGAGCACGCCCTCTCCTACATCCGCCGTCAGCGCCCTGCAGGCCAGCGGCGTTGGCGCCGCGCGTGTGGCCCAGCTGAAAGCCCAGCCACGCAAGCAGGGCGAAGCCTCCTTCTTCTTCTACGACGCCCATTTCAAGAATGCTGCCGTCAAGGTGCTGCCCGGCGAGTATTTTGTCGACACCGAGGACTTGCTGGTGATGACCACGCTGGGCTCATGCATCGCCGCCTGCCTGTGGGATCGGCATGCCCAGATCGGCGGCATGAACCACTTCATGCTGCCCGAGGGCAACGGGGATTCGGGCCGCTACGGTTCTTTCGCAATGGAACTGCTGATCAACGAAATGATGAAGCGCGGCGCCTCCAAGGGCCGCATGGAAGCCAAGATCTTCGGCGGCGGCGCCGTGATCAGCGGCATGAACACGATCAATGTCGGCGAGCGCAATACCAACTTTGTGCTGGACTATTTGAAGCTGGAGCGCATCCCCGTGGTGTCCAAGGACGTGATGGACGTTTATCCCCGCAAGGTCTGTTTTCTGCCGCACAGCGGCAAGGCCATGGTGAAGCGCCTGGCGCCCACCAACACCGACGCGCTGCTGCAACAGGATCGAGCCGCAGCCCAGAAGGCCCAGCCCGTGGTGGCCACCGGCGGCTCCATCGATCTGTTCTGACGCGCCAAAAGGGAAAGAGCAATGGCCAAGACCAAAGTCGTGGTGGTCGATGACTCCGCCCTGGTGCGCAGCATCCTGACCGAAATCATCAACCGACAGCCGGACATGGAGTGCATCGGCGCAGCCGCAGACCCGCTGGTGGCGCGCGAGATGATCCGCAACCTCAACCCCGACGTCATCACGCTGGATGTGGAAATGCCCAAGATGGACGGGCTGGACTTCCTGTCGCGCCTGATGCGCCTGCGGCCCATGCCCGTGGTGATGGTGTCCACGCTGACCGAGCGTGGCGCGGAAGTGACCCTCAAAGCCCTGGAACTGGGCGCCGTCGACTTCGTCGCCAAACCCAAGATCGGGGTGGCAGACGGCATCCGCCAGCTTGCCCAGGACATCACCGACAAGATCCGCGTGGCCGCCAAGGCGCACATCCGCCGCCACAATGTCCCCGGCCCGGCTGCGGCTCCTGGCGAGGCGCCATCGGCGCCCAAGCCCGTCACCGTGGCCAACATCGGGCGGCTGTCCACCGAGAAGATCATCTTCATCGGCGCCTCCACCGGGGGCACCGAAGCAACCAAGGATGTGCTGGTCAACCTGCCGCCGGACAGTCCGGCCGTCGTGATCACCCAGCACATGCCGCCCGGCTTCACGCGCAGCTATGCGGCGCGCCTGGACGGCCTGTGCAAGATCCGGGTCAAGGAAGCCCAGGACGGCGAGCGCATCCTGCCCGGTCATGGCTACATTGCGCCCGGAGGCATGCATCTGAGCGTGGAGCGCTCCGGCGCCAACTACATCGCTCGCGTGCAGGACGGCGAGCCGGTCAACCGTCACAAGCCCTCCGTGGAAGTGCTGTTCAACTCGGCCGCGCGCGTCGTGGGCCCGAATGCCCTGGGCATCATGCTCACCGGCATGGGTGCGGACGGCGCCCGCGCCATGAAGGTGATGAAGGACGCCGGCTCCTACAACTTCGTGCAGGACGAGGCCACCTGCGTGGTCTTCGGCATGCCGCGCGAGGCCATCAACGCTGGCGCGGCGGACGAAATCCTCCCGCTGAACCAGATCGCCCCCCGCCTGATCGAGCGGCTGCGCAGCACCGCCGGTTTCTCGACCAACCGGGTCTAGGCACGCCCTGGCCGGGCCGGCAGCGCCGGCCCCGGGTGCCAACTTGTTCACGATCCGGGTCCATTCGCATCAAGCCGGGATCAAGGTCGTCAGCCTGTCATCGATGCCGGCGACAGTCCTGGCCATGTCCCTGGCCTCCCCCGATCTCAAGCGGGCAAGCGCGCCCGCCAGCGTCCGTGCACTGATGGACGGCGACCAACTGCGCATCTTGTTCCAGCCCATTGCCGCGCTGGACTGCAGCAGCATCCATGGCCACGAGGCCCTGGTCCGGGGCCCCGAAGGCAGCCCGCTGGAGTACCCCGACGCCTTGTTCGAGGCAGGACGCCGCGAGGGCCTGAGCGTGGAGCTGGAGGTGCGCTGCGCGCTGCAGGCCATGCGCGACTGGGCGCAGGCCCGCCTGCCAGGCAAGCTCTTCATCAACATCTCCGCCGCGGCCCTGAGCCTGGCCCTGAGCGAGCAGAACTGGCAGCGTGGGCTCGGCCTGTGCGAGCGCTACGGGATCACGCCGTCCGACATCGTCGTGGAGTTGACCGAGCACGAGCGCGTCAGCGACATCGACAGCCTGCGCCGCGGCCTGGTGCGCCTGCGGCGCTTGGGCGTGGGCATCGCGCTGGACGATTTCGGCGACGGACGTTCCAGCCTGCGCCTGTGGTCCGAGATCCAGCCCAACCTGGTCAAGATCGACAAGTACTTCACCCAGCACCTGCCGGCCCACGCCGAGAAGCTGCAGACCTTCCGCGCCCTGCTGCAGCTGGCCGAGACCTTCGGCGCGCAGCTGGTGGCCGAGGGCATCGAGCAGCCGGAGGAACTGCGGGTGTTGCGCGACCTGGGTGTGTCCTACGGCCAGGGCTGGCTGCTGGGTCGCCCGAGTGCCGGCGGCGCCCGTGAGCTGCTGCCTGCAGCCCGTGCCGTGCTGGCCAGCGCCGACATTGCCGTGCTACCCGAGCTGCGCCGCGCAGGCGGGCCCGGCATCACGGCCGAGAGCCTGGCGCAACACGCACCGGCGGTGCCGCAGTCGACCACGCACGAGCAGCTCTACCGTTTCTTCAACGAGCACGAGACCCTGCAAGCCGTGGCGGTGCTGGATGCCCAGGACCAGCCGGTGGCGCTGATCGATCGCAGCCAGTTCATCAACCGCTGGGCCAAGCCCTTCTTCAACGACCTCTATGGACGGCACGCCTGCACCCTGTTTGCCAACACCTCGCCGCTGGTCGTCGACGCCCAGACCGGCCTGGACGCCCTGACCCGCGTGCTGACCTCGGCCGACCAGCGCTATCTGCGCGAGGGCTTCATCATCACCCGCGATGGCCGCTACCTCGGTCTGGGCACGGGCGAGCAGTTGGTGCGTTCGGTGACCGAGGCACGCATCGAAGCCGCGCGCCATGCCAATCCGCTGACCTTCCTGCCCGGCAACATCCCCATCAGCCAGCACATCGGCCGTCTGCTCACCAGCGGACGCAGTTTTGTCGCGGCCTACGCCGACCTCAACCACTTCAAGCCCTACAACGATTTGTACGGCTACTGGCGCGGCGACGAGATGATCCGCCTGGCCGCGCGTGTCATGAGCAGCCACTGCGACAGCCAGCGCGACTTCCTGGGCCATGTGGGCGGCGACGACTTCGTGATCCTGTTCCAGAGCGACGACTGGGAAGACCGCTGCGAGCAGATCTGCGCCCGCTTCAACGAGCTGGCCCGCGGTCTCTTCGACCCGGAGGCGCTGGCAGCCGGCGGCATCATGGCCGAAGACCGCCACGGCAATCTGCGCTTTCACCCCTGCACGACGCTGAGCCTGGGCGTGGTCTGCGTCAGCCCCGGCACCCTGCACCGCGCCGAGGACGTGGCCAGCGCTGCGGCCAATGCCAAGCGCCACGCCAAGCACGAGCAGCAAAGCGTCTACGTAATGGCTGCCTGAGCCCCCGCGCCGAAGCGAGAGCAGGCCCTGCAGCGGGTCAGCAGGCCCGCGGGCCGGACATGCGCGGCGACCGCATGGCAGCAGTATCCGGACGAGGGCCGGGGCAGCCGCGCTCCGGAGGCCGCACGCCGCCGCTGGCCGCCGCGTCTGGCGCTGCCGCGCTCGCCCCATTGGCAGACGCGGGCCCGCTGGCAGATGCACCGGCCGCGACACGGCGTGCCGGACTCGTCATGCCGGACTCGTCATGCCGGGCCCGTCAAGGCCGCGGCGAACCTCGGCGCTCGCCGCGTTTGCACAGCAAAGGACGAGGAGAACGCAGAGCGCCCAAGGGCGCCCAAGCCCGCCGGCGCGCGGTGGCCAGCGCATCGCCAGCGCGCCGCTCATGCCTGCTGCTCAGGGCCGCGACGCAACCAGGACCGCCGAATGCTGCCCTGCTCCACTTCATACAGCACCCAAAGCTCGACGCTCACGCGCCGTCCCTCACTCCATTGCTGCAGGCGCTCGTGGTCCAGGACCAGGGGGCCGGCCACATGCCGCGACAGCAGCTGGGCGCGCGGCCTGGCATCCGCAAAGCGCTGGGCAAAGCGGGCAGCCAGGGCTTCGTGCCCGCGCGCCATCACGGTCGCTGTGCTGCCCTCCAGCAGGATCTGCTCGCCGTCAGGGTCATAGCAATCCAGCAGCCCCGCCACGTCGTGCGCGTTGAAGGCCCGCAGCTGCCGCTCGATCAAGGCTTCACTGGCATCGGCATCCCCGCTTCTAGGCTGGATCCTGTCTTGATTCTGGTGCTCAGTCATGGGTGTCTCCCGGGTCAACGGCGGCCTGGACCACCCAAGCCGTCTCGCCCTGTCTGGACACTTTATTGATACAAACAAGCCGTGATAAGCGCGATATTCTGGGCTTACTGGTAAGCAAAACAAACCAATCCATGGACAAGCGACTTCCTCTGCAGTACCTCAACGCCTTTCGCGCCATCGCCCGCAGCGAAAACCTGCGCGAGGCTGCGGCCCAGCTGCATCTGAGCCATAGCGCGCTGTCGCAGCAACTGCAGGCCTTGGAATCGCAGCTGGGCCTGCAGCTGTTCGAGCGCCAGGGTCGGCGCCTGAAGCTGAACCGCCATGGGGAACTCCTGCAGGGAACCGTCGAGGAAGCGCTGGGCGCACTGGAACGGCGCATCGCCAGCCTGCGCAGCCTGGACAGCCAGGCCTTGCCGCGCCTGCGGGTCAGCGCCCTGCCCTCCTTTGCCAGCCGCTGGCTGGCGCCGCGCCTGAGTGCTTGGCAGGCCCGGCATCCGGACATCGTGCTGGAGCTGCACAGCTCGCAGCGGCTGGTGGATCTGGAGCGCGAAGGCTTCCACGCCGCGCTGCGCCAGGGCCGGGGCCCGTGGCCTGGGCTGGAGAACACCCCGCTGATGCGATCGCGGCTGGTGGTCGTGGCGGCACCTGCACTGGCCCATGCATTGATAGGCGAACCCATTGAGGCGCTGCTGGACTGCTGCCTGATCGGTTCCGAGCTGCACTGGCGCCAATGGTTCCAGGCCGCCGGATTCGACGGTCCCTGGCAACTGGGTGCCAGCTTCAATGATGCCGGTCTTGCGCTGCAGGCGGCGGAAACCGGCATGGGCGTGGCGCTGGCGCGCGAATGGCTCGCGGCCGACGCCCTGTTGGCAGGCCGCCTGGTACGCGTCAGCGGCCTGGCACTGCCGGTGGAGGCCGAGGATGGCTACCACCTCGTCTGCCCGCCCGCCCTGCGTGAGGAGCCGTCGCTCGGCGCCTTCCGCAGTTGGTTGCTGGCGGAGATGGCGCAGTGCGCCCGCGCCTTGCGGGTCGAGGATCTCCCCCCGGATGCCTAGGCGGCCAGGAACAGCTCCTGCAGGTTGCTGAGGAAGTCGAAGCCCAGCGGCGTGGCGCAGATGCGCGCCGGATCGCGCAACAGCAAGCCCTTGTCCCGCCCCTGGGCCATCGCGCGCGCAATGCTGGACGGCGGCAATCCCGTGCGCTCCAGATACTGCTGCAGCGCCACACCTTCCTTGAGTCGCAGCGCATTGAGCATGAACTCGAACGGCAATTCGGCGCGCTTGACCTCATGTTCGTTGGACACAGCCTTGCCGGCCAGCGCCTCGCGCTGATAAGCCGCCGGCTCACGCCAGCGCACCTGTCGCAGCACCCGGTGCGGGAAGGACAGCTTGCTGTGCGCGCCGGCGCCTATGCCCAGGTAGTCGCCGAACTGCCAATAGTTGAGGTTGTGCGCGCAGCGATGGCCTTGTCGTGCATAGGCCGACACTTCATAGCGCTGCAGGCCGCGGGCACCCGTGCGCTCGGTGATCAGGTCCAGCATTTCGCTGGCCAGATCGGCGTCCGGTACCGGCGGCGGCTCCACCGCGAAGCGGGTGTTGGGCTCAATGGTGAGGTGGTAGACCGACAGATGCGGCGGGTCAAAGGCCAGGGCCTGGCTCAGGTCTTGATCCAGCTCGGCCAGGCTCTGGTCCGGCAAGGCGTACATCAAATCGATGTTGAAAGTCTCGAAGACCTCGGCGGCCTCGGCCACCGCCGCGCGGGACTGCGCACCGTCGTGCACGCGGCCCAGGCGCTTGAGCTTGGCATCGTCGAAGCTCTGCACACCGATGGACAGGCGCGTCACGCCCGCCTCGCGGAATCCGCGGAAGCGGTCCTTCTCGAAGGTGCCGGGGTTGGCTTCCAGGGTGATCTCGCAGCCGGGTTCCAGCGGCAGGCGCGCCCGGATGTCCGAGATCAGCTCGGCAATCTGCTCGGGGGCGAAAAGGCTGGGCGTGCCGCCGCCGATGAAGATGCTCATCACGGGCCGGCCCCAGATCAGCGGCAGGGCTGCCTCCAGGTCCGCCCGCAGCGCAGCCAGATAGGCCCGCGCGGTCTCCACCGGCAGGCTGGCGGCTGCCTCCGACGCGCTGCGCCACTCGTGCGAGTTGAAGTCGCAATAGGGGCACTTGCGAAGGCACCAGGGCAGGTGCACGTAGAGCGACAGCGGCGGCAGGGCCGGCAGGCTCAAGGTGCCGGGGCGCATCAGCTCGGCGAGCCGGTCGGGATGGGACATGGTCAGACTCCTGGCGCCGCCCAGCGGCCGGCGTCCATCACATTCAACGCAGCTGCCAGACCTCGCGGAACTGCTGCAGCAGGCTGGCCGAGGCCAGGGCACGATGACTCAGGCGGTTCTTGGTCTCGGCCTCCAACTGGGCCACCGTCTGCCCCAGCGCGGGAATGAACATCAGGGGATCGTAGCCAAAACCGCCTTCGCCGGCAGCCTCGTGGCGGATCTCGCCCTGCCAGCGACCCATGGCGATCAGCGGCTCGGGATCGTCGGCACTTCGAACGGCCACCAGGGCACAGACAAAGCGCGCGGTGAAGGGCGCGGCGTGGCCACCCTGGGCCAGCTGCTCCAGCAACACGCGGTTGTTGTCGGCATCCGTCTTGGGCTGGCCGAAGAGCGTGGCGTAGCGGGCCGAAAGCACACCGGGCGCACCGCCGAGGGCGTCGACGCTCAGGCCCGAGTCATCGGCCAGGGCCGGCAGGCCGCTGGCGGCGGCGGCATGGCGCGCCTTGGCCAGGGCATTCTCGACAAAGCTGGGATGCGGCTCCTCCGCCTCGGGAATGCCCAGCTCGCCCTGGGTCACCAGTGCCAGGCCCAGGGGCTGGAACAGCAGCTGCAGCTCCTTGAGCTTCTTGGCGTTGTTGGAGGCCAGCACCAGCTTCATCGTCAGTTCCTCGCGACCCGTGTCAGGCCAGCCCCAGCGCCTGACGCTGAGCGGCGAGCAATTCGCGGATGCCCTTGTCGGCCAGGTCCATCAATGCATTCATTTCCACACGGCTGAAGGCGGCGCCCTCGGCCGTACCCTGCAGCTCGACGAAACCGCCGCCACCGGTCATCACCACATTCATGTCGGTGTCGCAGGCCGAGTCCTCGGTGTATTCCAGGTCCAGCAAGGGCGTACCCTCGACGATGCCAACGGAGATGGCCGCCACCGCGTCCTTGATGGGTGAGCGCGAGATCTTGCTCTGGGCGAGCAGCCAGCTCACGGCGTCGTGCGCGGCCACATAGGCGCCGGTGATGGCCGCCGTGCGGGTGCCGCCGTCGGCCTGGATCACGTCGCAATCAAGGTGGATGGTGCGCTCGCCGAGGGCGGCGAGGTCAAAGACACAACGCAGCGAGCGCCCAATCAGGCGCTGGATCTCCTGCGTGCGCCCGCTCTGCTTGCCACGAGCGGCCTCGCGATCACCGCGGGTGTGCGTGGCACGCGGCAACATGCCGTACTCGGCAGTGACCCAGCCTTCGCCAGAGCCCTTCTTGTGCGGTGGCACCTTCTCTTCCACCGAAGCCGTGCACAGCACCTTGGTGTTGCCGAACTCGATCAGCACGGAGCCTTCGGCATAGCGGGTGTAGTGGCGGGTGATGCGCACGGGGCGCAGAGCATCCGCGGCGCGCTCATCGGCGCGTCGGAAAGTCACAGTCATGGGGAACCTTTCAGGCTTGTTTCTTGCCGGCGCGGCGGATCGCTTCCTGGATCTCGCGCACACTGTTCTCGATCTCGGCTTCGCTCAGCTCCGCACCGGCCTCGCCGCGCGCCTGAATGGTGGACGCGAAGGAGTCTTCGTCCAGGCCTTCGGTGGAGATGGAGTCCAGGGCTTCCTGCTCCTCGTCACCTTCCCATTCGACGGCCAGGGCGGTGACGTTGTCGCAGCGGGCACCGCCATTGCGCAGGGCCTGCTCGACCAGCTCCGGCACGGCGTCCGAGATGATGCGTGCCGCCAGGCATTGGGCGATGCTGGCATCGGACACGGTGCTCCACAGTCCATCGGAGCACAGCAGGATGCGGTCGCCGGGCTCCAGCGGAATGGGGCCGCAGATGTCCACCATGGGCTTGCCGGGGCTGCCCAGGCAGGTGAAAAGCACATTGCGATTGAAGCGCTCGGCCCCCTGCGCCGCGTGGCGGCCCAGGGCTTCCTGCAACTCGCTGTACGAATGGTCGCGGGTACGCGCCATCAACTCGCCGCTGCGCAGCATGTACAGGCGCGAATCACCACAATGGGCCCAATAGGCCACGCCGCGCTGCATCACGCAGGCGACGATGGTGGTACGGGGGGTGTCGGGCAGGCCCTTTTCCTGGCTGTAGCGCAACAGTTGCTGATGGGCGATCTGCACGGCATCGTCCAGGAACTGCGTGGGATTCTTCAGCACGGGCTGCGCCTCGCGCTGGAACATGCTGGCCACCGTGACCAGCGCCATCTGCGCCGCCACCTCGCCCTCGGGGTGTCCGCCCATGCCGTCGGCCAGCACGAAGAGCCCCGAGTCGCGGGTGTAGCAATAGCCCATGCGGTCTTCGTTCTTCTCGCGACCGCCGCGGCGACTCACTTGGTAGACGCCGAATTTCACGCCTTGGCTCCGGTTTTCAGGTTCTCCAGTTGAAGCTTGAGGCGTTCACTGAAACTCAGCTTGGTGTAGCGCCGCTCGGTTTCGCGGGCCAGTTCCTTTTGCAGCGCAAAAACGCTTTGCGGGCGGGACAGCGGGTCCAGAGACATGCACCATTCGGTGACTTCGATGAGATTGTCCGAATACACGTTGCGCAGGCGCGAAAGGCTGAGGCTGAGACGGTCTTTTTCCAGACGCTGCGGGGCGTCGTTGGGCGGATAGCCCTGCATGCAGGCATAGATGCAGGCGCCGATGGCGTAGATGTCGGTCCAGGGGCCCAGGGAACCATCGCGGCGGTACATCTCCGGCGCGGCAAAGCCCGGGGTGTACATGGGCCGGATGAAGTTGCCTTCCTTGGACAGCACTTCGCGGGCCGCGCCGAAATCCAGCAGCACGGCCTTGTTGTCGTTGGTGATGAAGATGTTCGCCGGCTTGATGTCCAGGTGCAGCATCTTGTGCTGGTGCACGATGCGCAGGCCTTTGAGGATCTCATCGAACAGCGAGCGGATGGTGGACTCGCGAAAGACCTTGTCACGCTTCAGATCGCGCGCGGTCACGATGAAGTCCTGCAGGGTGTCACCCTGCAGGTAGTTCATGACCATGTAGACGGTCTCGTTCTCGCGCAGGAAGTTCAGCACCGACACCACGCTGGGGTGCGAGATCTGGGCCAGCGAGCGGCCTTCCTCAAAGAAGCTGCGCAGGCCGAGACGGTAGAGCGGCTGCTTCTCCGGCTTGACGCGCGGCGTCAACTCGCCGGGCGAGCGCTCGGCAAGAGAGGCAGGGAGGTACTCCTTGACTGCGACAAGGTGGTGGTCAGGATCTTCAGCGAGATAGACCACGCCGAAGCCGCCTGCTGCCAGTTTCTTGACGATCTGGTAGCCCCCGACCACGGTTCCCGCAGGCAAAGGCGCCGGTTTCGGCTTTGACATAATCGAGTTTTGCTTGCTCCACCGATAGCTCATGCCAGTTTACAGCATGACGGGTTACGCCAGCGCCTGTGCGCAACCCGTCCCACACCCCGAAACCGGCGTCCAATCCGCTGCCAGCGTGAGCGTGGAGGCCCGTTCCGTCAATGGGCGCTTCCTTGATCTCAGTTTCCGCATGCCCGAAGACCTGCGTGGTCTTGAACCTGCATTGCGTGACATCGTCGGACAACACGTCAAGCGGGGCAAGATTGAGATTCGTATCAACACGCAACGAGATGCAGACAGCGCCTGGCCCCAACCCCAGCCCGAGCAGCTCAACCGCCTGTCCCGACTGGAGGCCACGGTGCAGACCTGGCTGCCCAAGGCCCAGGGCCTGACAGTGCATGAAGCCCTGCAGTGGTGCCGCGGCGGCAGCGCCAGCGAGAAGCTGGACGAAGCCACCATGGACGCCGCGCGTCGTTGTGTGCAAGGCCTGGTCGAGGCGCGCGAGCGCGAGGGCGAGAAGCTGGTCGCCATCCTGCTGGAGCGCATTGCAGCCCTGCGCCAACTGGCCGATCAGGCCGAACCCCTGGTGCCGGCCGTCGTCCAGCGCCAGCAGCAGCGCTTCCTTGAGCGCTGGCAGGAAGCACTGGTCAGCACGGGTGCCGCTCAAACGATGCCGGAGGAAGCCCTGCGCGAGCGTGCCCTCAACGAGGCCGCGGCCTATGCCATCCGCATCGACGTTGCCGAGGAGCTCGCGCGGCTGCGCGCCCACCTGGACGAAATCAGCCGCCTGCTCAAGAAGGGCGGCGAGCTGGGCAAGCGCCTGGACTTCCTGATCCAGGAGCTGCATCGGGAGGCCAACACCCTGGGCTCCAAATCAGCCGCGCTGGAGCTGACCAACGTCTCTGTGGAGATGAAGGTGGCCATCGAGCAGATGCGCGAGCAGGTGCAAAACATCGAGTAGCCCATGGCTCCCGGCCTCGCCATGCGGCAGGCCGGGGAGCCTTCGATGAGCGCTGCTGCTGACCTGCGGCGCTGCGATTTTCCATCGGCGACGAAGCGCCCGACTGCCCGGCGGCCGGATCACATGCCGGCCCTGCATGCAGCGCATGGCCAGGGCAAGGCCCCGACAAGACCACGGCGCGGCGCCCCTCATCAAAACAGTATCTTGAATCCCATGGGATCACCCCACCAAAGGACGCTGATCCAACTCGTTATCTGACCGCCACGCAAATCAAGCAAGCAGGCATTTGTTACCTCCAGGCACACCCATTCCCTGCCTGCCTTGAGAGGTTTCTCCCAGCAGGACGGCTTCCTAGACTGGCCTCGCCATATCAGCCCCAGAGGCATGGCGTCATCCGTCATTCACAGGAGAACCGTCCGATGAACACAAGCACCACTGAAATCAGCCAAACCCTGAAGAGCTGCCTGAGCGGGCTGGCGCAAGGGGGCTCAGAAGTCGACCTGGTGGACGAAGACACCAACCTGTTCGACGTCGGCATCGACTCGATGAACATGACAGAGCTGGTGCTTCGCATCGAGGAGCGCTTCGGGCTGATGCTGATGCCCGAGGAACTGTCCGCCGACCTCTTCACCCGCTACGGCCGCCTGGTGGACTTCGTCCAGCGGAAGCTGACTCATGAATGAGATCGGCATCGTCGCCTCGTCGGCCTATGTGCCTGCTGCGACACGCAGTGTGGCGCATCTGCTGGCCGCGCCCCCCCCCGTCGCCGAAAGCCGCACGGCGCGCCTCCTGCAGGCCTGCTTCGAGGAGAACCTGCGCATGCATGGCGTCAACTGCGCGCAGCTGAAAGCGGCGCGCGCCCGGCTGACGGCTCACGGCCTGAGCGAATGCACAGGGGTGCACGCCATCGCCGAGGAGTCGGCCATGGAAGCCTCGGAGATGCTGGTGCAGGTGGTGCGTGAACTCCTGCATCCGGCCGACGGGGCGGCGATGCCGGCGGTGTCCACCTTCCTGGTCTGCCACACCTGCCTGGAGAACGACGTCACGATATCGGCCGCCTGCCGGCTGCAGGCCGAGTTTCGGCAGGGACACGTCCCCTTCGCGCTCGGCCAGATGCAGGGGGCGAGCTTCCTGCTCGCACTGTCCGTCGCCGCGGACCTGATGGCGACGAGTGCCGACACGCGAATCGTCGTCGCCGCCGCCGAGCGCTGGTCCTGGCCTTACACGCGAATTGTGGGCAACACCACCATCCTCGGGGACGGGGCCGGCGCGGTGATGCTTGAGCGCGGCTGCACCAAGGGCTGGATGCTGCGCGCGATCAGGCTGCAGACGCCCGCCCCGTCGACGGAGGTCTACCGCCACATCGTCCACGGCGCGCCGTTGCCGCTGAACGTGGATGGCCTGTGCGCGCTGGCCACGGACGCCTTGCGCGATGCCGGCTGCCGCCCGCGGGACATCAGCATCCTTGTCCCGCACTGCATCAGCCGACACCTCAGCGACCGTGTCCGCAAGCGCTGCGGGCTTCACACCGCATGGTGCGGGCCTGCCGACATCCTGGACGGCGGCTATCTCGGCGCCGCCGAGGCGCCGGTCCGCATGCACCGTCTGCTCCAGCAGGCAAGCACCCGCCCGGGCGACCGCATGCTGCTGTGGGGCCTGGGCTTCGACGGCGCGCTGGCCTGTGCCGTCTTCGAGTACGTAGATGGAGGAGCAAGCCATGGGAACAGCTGACATCCTGCCCACCATCGGCATCGCCGAACTCGCCTGCTACCTGCCGGAGCGGGTGGTATCCGTCGAGGAGTGGGGCCGGCGCACCGGCCAGCCGCAGCAGCGCATCGAGGCCATGCTGGCCAATGGCGTGCGCTACTTCCACGACGCGATGTGGCAATCGCCCGTCGACATGGGCGTGAAAGCCGTCCGCCTGCTGCTGACCAAGGCACGCATCCCGCCGCGCAGCGTGGACCTGCTGATCTACACGCACACCGTGCAAAGCAGCATCGCGCCGCCGCCGGCCGGCACCACCGGGCTCATCCAGGCGTCCTGCGGCCTGCAGAAGGCCTTGAGCTTTTCCGTTTCGCAGCAGAACTGCGTGTCACCCATGCTGGCCATCCGCGTGGCGCGGCAGATGATGGCCCGCCATGCCCTGCTGCAGCGCGCAGTGGTGGTGTCGGTCGACCTGATGGGGATGGCGGCCGACGGCATCCGCGGCATCCTGGACCTGTCGCTGCACAGCGATGGCGCCTGTGCGTTCCTGATCGAGCGCGACGCGCCGCGCAATCAGGTTCAGGGTTATCACTTCTACACCGACGGGCGCTTCTTCCGCGGCACCGACGAGAACCACGAGCTGGTGCCGGACGAGAAGTACCACTGGTCCTGCTTCGCCACCATGCGCTCGGCGCTGCAGCAGGCCGGCCTGCGTGCCGAGGAGCTGAGCCGCATCCTGCCCAACCACGTGAACATGGAGGGATGGCGCCTCGTCCTGTCCATGCTGCGCCTGCCCCAGGAGCGGCTGTACACCGCCAACTTCAGCCGACTCGGCCACGTCTTCGGCTGCGACCCCTTCATCAACTTCCTGCACGAGACCAAACAGCCCGGCGGCAACTACCTGCTGTTCAGCAGCGGTCTCGCCGGCTGCTTCGGTGCGCTCGTGCTGAAGCATTGATCCACCCCCAAAGGAATGCCATGAGTCGCTTCCACCCGCCCCACCACCTGCAGGCCGGGCATGTCCCCTGGCTGAGCGAGGCCAAGGCGTCACTGTTGCTGAGCAGCCATCTGCTGCTGGGCCAGATCGCCCTCATGCTGATGCCGGTGATGGACATCCTCACGGCTGCCCCGCTGGGCGCATCCACCGTGGCCGCCGTGGGTCTGCTCAACAGCTTCGTGGCCCTGCTGCTCCTGTTCTGCTTCGGCGTGATGCAGGCCATGGCACCGCTGGCCGGCAAAGCCCTCGGTACATCAGGAGGACAGCTCGCAGCGCGCCAGATCCTGGCAGAAGGCCTGCGGCTGGCGACCGTCTTCGGGCTGACGGCAATCGTCGGCGCCCATCTCTTCGTGCGCCTGCTGCCCCATCTCGGACAAGCGGCGGAGGTCGTGACGCCAGCCCGGCACTATGTCAATGCGCTGGCCCCGGCCCTGCTCCCCGCTGCCTGGCTGACGGCCTGGCGAGTCGGCTATCCCCTGCTCGGTCAAGCCCGGGAGTTGTCGGCCACGCTGCTGGCCTGCGCGCTGCTTCACGGCGTGGCCAACCGCCTGCTCGTCAACGGCCTGCTCGTCAACGGCCTGGGCGAGCTGCCTGGAATGGGCATCAGCGGCCTCGGATGGAGCTATGTGCTGACCTATGGCCTCGGGGCCGTCCGCCTCTTCATGCGGGACCGCAGGGCGGCACGCCCGGCACACCATGCGGCCACGCCCGCCGACGCCAGGCCCGCCGACACCACGAGCCCACGGCAGGCCTGGATCCGCCGGCTGCTGGGCATCGGGCTTCCTATCGGTGCGGTCATGGCCATCGAGTACATGCTGTTCACGGGCTCCACACTGCTCATGGGACGGCACGGCGGCCAGGCACTGGCGGCCCATGCCATTGCGCTGCAGTGGGTCACGCTGGCCTTCATCGTGCCGCTGGCCATGTCCAACACCGTACTCACGCGGCTGTCGCTGGCCATAGGCAAGGCGGATCCATACGAGGTCCGGCGCGTCGTCAGCGTCGCCTGCAGCATCGCCGTGGGCTTCCATGTCCTGATTGGGCTGGTCTACCTGGCCGCATCCGGGCCGCTGGCGGGATGGCTGCTGCCCGCCAGCGGCCGCGATCGCGACGTCCTGGTGGCCATGGCAGCCCCCATGGTCCAGCTGGCCGCGCTGCTGCAGGCCTTCAACGGCATGGCCGTGGTGCTGGCTGCAGTACTTCGATCCTGCCGGGACACCCGCGCCCCCATGGCCCAGGTCTTCGCCGGTTACTGGCTTGTCGGTCTTGGCGGCGCCTGGCTGCTGGGCGGGGTTCTCGGCCCCATCGGTATCTGGCTGGGCATGTGCCTGGGCTTCGGCTTGACCCTCGTTCTCCTCGTACGCCGGGTGCGCCGGCGACTGCTTCAACTGTCCGACATCTTCCCGCAACCGGAGGTAGCTCATGCGCAATCTCGTTGAACTCATCTGCAACAGTGCCGAGCGCACACCCCAGGCCGAGGCGCTGGTCGACGGCGAGCGCCGCCTCGACTACGCAACCCTGCGCAACCGTGTCCTGACCGCCGCGTCCGGGCTCCGGGCCCGTGGGCTCAAGCGCGGCGAGCGCGTCGGTCTGCTGCTGGACAAGCGGCAGGAGACGGTCGAGGCGATCTTCGCGATCGCCGCTGCAGGTGGGGTCTGCGTGCCCATCAACCCGCTGCTCAAGCCGGATCAGGTGCTGCACATCCTGCGGGACAGCGGCGCACGCAGCCTCGTCAGCTCAGCCACCCGGATCGCGTTGCTCGCAGCGGACAGTCCGCGCTTGGACGAGCTCAAGGAAGTCCTGCTTGTCGACCGGGTCCGCAACGCGCCGGCGACGCTGGGCGAGGCGGTCAATGCGCGGTGGTCGGCGCTGCTGGACCACACCCCCCTGGACCTGAACGACGACGGCACCATCGACAGCGACCTCGCCGCCATCCTCTACACCTCGGGCTCCACCGGCATGCCCAAGGGCGTCATGCTGACCCACCACAATCTGCTGGAAGGCGCGTGGAGCGTGGCCAGCTACCTCGGAAACCGGCCAGGGGACCGCATCCTCTCGGCCCTGCCCCTGAGCTTCGACGCCGGACTGAGCCAGCTCACCACCGCCTTCCATGCCGGCGCCACGGTGGTGCTGCTCAACTACATCGCCGCGCATGACGTGGTCCAGCTGTGCGAGCGGGAGCGCATCACGGGCATCACCGCCGTGCCGCCGCTGTGGATCCAGCTTTGCGGCGTCCAGTGGCCGGCCGCGGCCACCCGTCATCTGCGCTATTTCGCCAACACCGGTGGCCGCATGCCCCGCCCGGTGCTGGAGCGCCTGCGCAGTCTGTTCCCGCAGGCCAGCCCCTTCCTGATGTATGGCCTGACCGAGGCCTTCCGTTCAACCTACCTCGACCCCAAGGAAGCGGCGAACCGGCCGGACTCCATCGGCAAGGCCGTGCCCAACGCCCGCATTCTGGTGGTGCGGCCCGACGGCAGCCCATGCGCGCCCAACGAGGTGGGCGAGCTGGTGCACGTCGGCGCCTTCGTGACCAAGGGCTATTGGCGAGACCCGCAACGCACTGCCCTGCGCTTTCGGCCCTCGCCGGAGCGC
Organism: Burkholderiaceae bacterium; assembly: GCA_041905785.1. GTDB lineage: Bacteria > Pseudomonadota > Gammaproteobacteria > Burkholderiales > Burkholderiaceae_C > Roseateles_B. The sequence continues at coordinate 20,524 of JAYRKJ010000017.1, read as the reverse complement.
AGCCTCTGCCCCGGGATGCCGCCCGAGACGGCGGTCTGGTCGGGTGACCTGGTGCGCCGCGACGCCGAGGGCTTTCTCTACTTCGTGGGGCGCAACGACGGCCTCATCAAGACCTCCGGCTACCGGGTCAGCCCGGAGGAGGTGGAAGAAGCCGTGCTGAGCAGCGGGCTGGTCGGCGAGGTCGTCGCACTGGGGCTTCCCGACGAAACGCTCGGGCAGGTCATCTCGCTGGTCGTGGCCCCCTTGCCCGGCCTGAAGGCGGATCCGGAGGCCATCTTCGCGCACTGCCGGCAAAAGCTTCCGCCGTACATGCTCCCGCAGAGCATCCACGTCCGGGACGTCATCCCGCGCAACCCCAACGGCAAGTTCGATCGCACGGGCCTGCTGCACGAGTACAGCCATGGTGGAAAGGAATCAGCATGAGCGTTTTCGACAGTTTCAACGCGCCGGAAGGCATTCTCGAGATCGGCGGCCTGCCGCTGACGCGCCTGGCCCAGCGTGCCGGGCAGACGCCCTTCTTCGTGTATGACCGCAGCAAGCTCAGCGAGCGCGTCGCCCTGCTGCGCCAGATGCTGGCGCCGGAGCTGCGCATCCATTACTCGATCAAGGCCAACCCGATGCCGGCCCTGGTGCAGCACATGGCTGCGCTGGTCGATGGCTTCGACGTGGCCTCTGCCGGCGAGATGCGCATGGCGCTGGACGCCGGCATGCAGGCCAGCCACGTGTCGATGGCGGGGCCCGGCAAGTCCGAACAGGACCTGCGCGGCGCCGTGGGTGCCGGCGTGACCGTCACGCTGGAGTCCGCCAACCAGTTGGAGGCGGTGGAGCGCATCGGCCAGGAGCTGGGCGTGAGGCCGCGCGTGGCGCTGCGCATCAACCCGGACTTCCAGCCGCGCAGCAGCGGCATGCGCATGGGCGGCGGCCCGCGCCAGTTCGGCGTCGATGTCGAGCAGGCTCCGGACTTGCTGCAGGTCATCGCCTCACGCGAGCTCGACTTCGTGGGCTTTCACGTGTTCTGGGGTTCGCAGTGCCTGGATCCCGAGACGGTGATTGCCGCACAGCGTCATGTGGCAGCCCTGGTCACGCGGCTGGCCGACCTGGCGCCCCAGAGTCTGGAGTTCGTCAACATGGGTGGCGGCTTCGGCATCCCCTACTTCGACAACGAGCGGCCCCTGGACGTCGGCGCCGTCGGCGCTGCCATGCAGGACTGGCTCGCGCCCCTGCGACGGCGCCTGCCCGGCACGCGGCTGATCCTGGAGTTCGGCCGCTACCTGGTGGGCGAGGCGGGCCTCTACGTGTGCCGCGTCGTCGACAAGAAAGTCTCGCGAGGCGAGACCTTCCTGATCACCGACGGCGGCCTGCACCACCAGCTGGCGGCTTCAGGCAACTTCGGGCAGGTCCTGCGGCGCAACTACCCGGTCGCCATCGGCAACAAGATGCGCGGCGCCCAGACGCAGACCTGCCATGTCGTCGGCTGCCTGTGCACGCCGCTGGACCGCCTGGCCGACAACGTGACGCTGCCGACGGCCGAGGTCGGCGACCTGGTCGTGGTCGGACAGTCCGGTGCCTACGGCCGCAGCGCCAGCCCGAGCGCCTTCTTGAGCCATCCCTTGCCTGTCGAGATTCTGGTGTAAGCCCAGCCCGACCCCAGCCGAGGACCCTTCATGTCGAACCACCTTGCATCCCATCCCGCCCCCGAGGCCTTCTCGCTGCGCTTGAGCGACGACCAGCGCAGCATGCTGGAGCCCTTGCGCCGCTATGCGCGCGAGCAGCTGCAGCCGCTGCTCAATGACACGGTGACCGAATCCCGCCGCCGCGAGGCCATGCAGACGGCGGCACAGCTGGGCCTGGCCAGCGCCATGCTGTCCGAGCGTCAAGGCGGCCTGGGCATCAGCGCCTTCGAGCTTTGCCTATTGCTCGAAGAACTGGCCAGCGGTCCGCTGCACCTGGCTGCAGAGCTGAGCGTCTCGGCGCCGGCCCTCGCCGTCAGTCGCTACCAGGAATGGTTGATCCGGCTCCTGCCGACCGACACCGAAACCCTGTTCAACGGCGAACACCCGCTGGCGCTGGCGATCGCCGCGCCGGAACAGGAAGCAAGCTTTGCCTTGCTCCCGCGCCAGGGCCAGGGCCTGCTGGTGCTGGCCCCCGAAGACGCCGGCCGCTGGCGACTGCGCTGGCTGGATCCGGAGGCCCTGCAAAGGCTGCTGCCCACTGGGCATGGCGCGTCGTCGGCGCAGGGTCTGCGCCTGGTCCGGCTCCCGCCCGCTGCGGACATCCACGGCACCGGCTTCAGCACCACCCTGCAGCCTGGCGTCTGCAGGTCCATCATGATCTGGCAAGGGCTGTGGCTGGCGGGCCTGCTGGCCGGCGCGGCGCGTGCCGCCACCAGCTTTGCCTTCAGCTATGCGCAAACGCGCGTGGCGTTCCATCGTCCCATCATCCATCACCAGGCCGTGGCGCTGCGGCTGGCCGACATGGCCATTGCCACCGACGCGCTGCGCCTGCAGGTGTGGGCCACTGCCGCGCGCTTTGGTGGCGCCTCCCTGCTGCCACCGGGGCAATTCGCCGCGATGGCCCAGCACGTGGTCGGCACCAGCCTGGAGATTCATCGCCATGCGGTGCAGGTCTGCGGTGGGCATGGCTACGTCGAGGGCTTTCCGCCTTCGCGCCGCTTTCAGGATGCCCGCGTCCTCAGCCTGGTGCTCCTGGAGCTGGCGCAGACCTTGGCCCACGAGGAAGCGGCGCCTGGCGCGCAATCCATGGCGGCGTCCGAGCGGGGGGACAAACAGGCGCAGGGCCAACCATGAGCGGGCCGGCACGCTTCTTCCTGCGCAAGCCGGGGCAGGAAGACCTGAGCCAGGTGCTGGGCTGGATGGAAGACCCGGCCGTGCATGGCTGGTTCGATTTCGGGCAGGGCCGCCAGCAACTCAGCACGGTCGCCCTGAACGTGATGGCCCGCAGTCCACAGTACTGCATGCGCGTCTTCGGCGAGCGCCGTTCGGAAGCGCCCGTGGGCCTCGTGGTGCTCAGCGATGTGCTCCACCCTTTCGGTTCAGCCAGCTTCTGGGTGGTTCGAAACAGGCATTGCCTGGCGTATCCCGGCATCACCGCCGAGGCCACCCGTGCGCTGCTGGACGAAGGGTTCCGGCGCCTGGCGCGCAGTTCGATCAACGCCTGGGTCGTCGAAACCAACGAGCGTTCGCTGCGCCTGCTGCAAGGCGTGGGATTCCAGATCTATGGCGTCCAGCGGGCATGCCACCGTCTCGATGGACGGCTGCTCAGCCGCGTGCATCTGGAACTGCTGCCCGAACGTTTTTACCGGCTGTCCTAACGCTGCGCCAGCCGGGTCTTTTGTGCACTCGAAGGAGTCATCATGAGTGAGCTGTGGCGATGCTCGGTGACGGGAAGCAGTCTCTGCCTTCCCCACACCCGATCCTGGTTCCACGGGCTGCGTGCGCAACAGCGGCTGCCGAGCACCCTGTACCTGACCGAGCCCGGCAGTGATTACAGCCTGCCCTTCGGACGTTGGGGCGACCCGCCCTTTGCACACATCGAAGCCATGCATACCGCCGCCCCCGTGCTGCTGCACATGGCCGAGACGGGTGTCAGCGCCTCCGACCTGGCCTTGTCGGCGGCTCGGTCCTTGCTGTCGGAGCCGGACAAGACATCGCGCGCCGACATCGGCATCCTCATTTACTGCCATGCCTCGGCCAACGAGGACATTGCCGATGCCATTGCCGGGCGGCTGCAGCATGAGCTGGGCCTCTCGACATCGCTGGTGTTCACCCTGTCGCAGAACCTCTGCAGCGCACTGATGGCGCTGCGCCTGGCATCGGCCCTGCTGCAGGAGGAGCCCGGGCTGCGCTGCGCACTCATCGTCGCGGCGGAGAAATGGACCTATCCCTTCGTGCGCAGCTTCGGCCAGGTGGCCGTCTTCGAGGACGGCGCCGCGGCGGTGCTGGTCGAAGCCGCGGGACGCCCAGGCTGGCAGCTCAGCGAGGTCTATCACGTCAACGCGCCCAGCGCACCCTCGCCCTTCGACAGCACGGTGCCCGCCATACTGCGGCTCATACGCGAGCAGGCGCCCTGCGCCATCCAAAGCCTGCTGGAGGCAGAGGGCATCGCGCCGGCCGACTTGGGATTCGTGGCGCTGCCCTGCCTCGACAGTGCCCTGTGCACGCAGGTACTGCACGACGCGGGCCTGGGCCATCTGCGCAGCACGCCGGACGCCAATCGCCGCGGTCACCTGGCGGCCGCCGAAACCCTGGCCAATCTTCACCAGCTGAGGCAAAGCGCGGCCCCGCCCCGCGGCCAGTTGGGCCTGCTCTGGAGTGCCGGACTGCAGGGCGAAGCCGCCTGCTGTCTGCTCAGCCCCCCCAGTCCGGCCACGGAGGAGCAGCGATGAGACCGCCGCGTTCAAATTTCGGCATCGAGGCCGCCAGCCACTACCTGCCGCCGCGCATGGCGCTGGCGGCATGGGCCCGCGCGCACGAGGTGCCCGATGATGTCTTGACCGCCCTGCATGACAACGGCATGCACTACTTCCACCACGCCGGCGACGCCTCCGTCGAGGAGCTCGCACGGCGTGCGCTGCTCGCGCTGACGAAGAGCCATGAATTCGACCCCGACGAGGTCGACCTGCTGGTCTTTGTTCACTCCTTGCAGACCAGCACGCCGGCTGCGCCGGCCAGTCTTCCCGCTCGCTTGGCGGCTGAGTTCGGCATGACGCGCGCCCGCAGCTTCGCCATGAGCGGGCAGAATTGCGCCAGCCTGCTGCTGGCGCTGCGCGTGATGCACAGCCTGTTCGCAGCAGACGCGCGGATCGGCAAGGTGCTGCTGCTCAGTGCGGACCGCGCTTGTGGCGAGCGCTATCGGGACATCGGCACCTTTTCCTTTGAGAGCGATGGCGCCTGCGCGCTGCTTCTGTCCCGCCGTCACCCCTACAACCGCGCGCTGGCCTTCGCCGGCCACGTGGACGGCCGCCATCATGGCGGCTTCCGGCGACCCCATGCCCGGATTCATGAGTACCGGGCCCTGTACGGACTGGTGGCGCATCGCCTGATCAGCCGCACCGCGCAGGCCTGTCAGCTCAGCCTGGAAGACTTCCGCCATCTCCTGCCCATCAACCTGGACCGGCATGTCTTCGAGCGCCTCGCGGCCAGCCTGCACATGCCCGCCGATTGGGTGTTCACCGCCAACATCGGCGAGCACGGCCACGTGATGTGCTGCGATGTGGTCGTCAACCTGCTGGACCTCTGGCGGCGCCAGGCCCCGCCTCCTCGTGAGAACCTGCTCTTCTTCATGTCCGGCAACAGCGGAGCCTTCGCAACCATGGCGCTGAGCAACTGTCAACCTTTCCAGCCAGGGTTACTGCAGGACGACTTGCCTGCGATGCTAGCCTCTGCAAACAGTGGGCTGACAAAACGCGCATAGCGATGGCACCAGCCTCGGCGGGTCCTGGTCCTTGTCCCGCCCGAGCCAGGATGCCATCGACATGCAGCTCACCGGAGGGCTTGCGGGCGAACCCGGCAATCGTCGTCAGAACGAACCGGCCGACCGCGGTGTTGTGGGAGTTTGTCATGCGCGAATTCATCGAAGCGGCCAGTCGGGCCAACACCGTCCATGAGCTCGTTCAAGCCTTCGAACGGGCCTGCCACCGACTTCACTACGAGCACTATTCGCTCTCCTACTGGGAGCCCCAGGCGGGGGCCTATGCGTCCCCGGCGCAGGAGCAGCGCATCCTGGCCCTCAACTATCCAAGGCCGTGGGTCGAACACTATTTGCAGCAGGGCTATTCCGCGAAGGATCCCGTGATCCGTCACGCCCGGGGCGCGATTGCTCCCTATCAATGGCGAGACCTGGAACTGAACTGCAGCCGGGAACTGCTGGTGCTGCAGGAGGCCAGCGATGCAGGACTTCGCGATGGTCTGGCCATTCCCATCCATGAACCCTGGGGCAGGATTTTCCTGGCGACACTCGCCTCCGATGGCGCCGAACAGCAAGCCAGCACCGACATCCAAATCGAGGCCCAGTTACTGGCCGTCATCTTCCACTCGCGCTACACGGCGCTGAGCGGCCAGCAGGCGCAGCAGCCGCAGGTCGGCCTCACACCGCGGGAATGCGAATGTTTGGGCTGGGTGGCCCAGGGCAAGTCCTCATGGGACATCGGCCAACTGATGGCGGTCTCCGAACACACCGTCAACTTCCACCTGAAAAATGCCATGAGGAAATTCGACACCGCCAGCCGCGTGACGGCAGCGGTCAGGGCCGCCAGCCTGGGCCTCATCGAACTGCCTTGAACCTGGCTGCCGCCGCACGGCGCCGGCTTTCCTCCCCCTGCCACCGGAATGAAGCATGCGCGCGCCCCGCGCATGCTTCATCGACCTGAGAACTAGCGAATCGGCCGCAATCGCCGCTTTTCGCCATCGCCATCGCCATCGCCATCGCCATCACCATCACCATCTCAACGACGATAAGGGACGCTCACCTAACACGTTTGTTACCAATCCATCCATTGACATCAATGGCTCAAGCTATCTTTCTGAGCAGGTGCCGCAACCCCGCCATTTTCTTAGCATGCGCTCCAAACCGCGGGGAGAACCTCAATGATTGACATCGTTCGCGATCTCGCCGCCGATTCGGCTGCGGCACAAGACATCTACCACTTTCGTTATCGCGTCTTCGTCAAGCACGCAGGCTGGGATCTGCCCTGCCACCAGCAGCTGGAACGCGACCAGTTCGACACCGAGCGAGCCGTGCATCTGGTCTGCCGGGCGGCCAACGGGCGCATCACCGGACTGCTGCGCCTGTTGCCCACCACGGCGCCCTACATGATCGAGCGCCTGTGGCCCGAGCTGCTGGTCCCCTATGCCCCCCCTCGCGCCGCCGACGTCTGGGAAGTCACGCGCCTGGGGACCGACCCGGATCTCGACTTGCGCGAGCGTGGTCAGACGGTGGCGCAGCTGGTGACCGGCTGCCTGGAGTACGGCCTGAGCCAAGGCATCCAGCAGATGCTGGCCGTGATGAATGAGGAGCACGCCCGCAAGGTCGTGGTCGGCATGGGTTGGTCCTATGACCGCTGCGGCCCCGAACGCACGCTGGGCAGCACGCCCGTGATTGCGCTGCGGCTCAAGCTCAGTGAAGAAGCACTGGCGCAAGTGCGTCGCCGCACGCGCCTGCACCATCGCCTGTGCCATGAATCCGCACTCCCGTGGAGCCAGTTCGGTCCCGCCCTGCCAACCTAAGAAAGGAAGGTCTTCATGAATCTGAGTAGCGACATGCAGCTTGAGATGCTGCGCCAACGCATGGCCTCCATCGGCCAACCCATCGACGGACTGACACGGCAGATGCGCGAGCATGCCGCGCAGGTCGACGCCACCGGGGATGTCCCCGCCAGCTTCTGGCAGCAGGTCAATGTGCGTGCCCTGAACCTGAACCTCGTCCCGCCAGAACACGGGGGTGATGAAGGGCTGTGGCCGCTGATGCAGCGCGTGCTGCTGATGGAGCAGCTTGGGCATGCGGATCCTGCCCTGGCGCTGGCGCTCCCAGGCCCGGGGCTGTCCACCCCGCCGCTGCTCGCCTTGGCGTCTCAGGAACAGCAGTGCGCCCTGTTCAGCCGATTCCAGAGCGACACCCCCGTCTGGGGCGGCTTCGCCATCACCGAGCCCGACATCGGTTCCGACGCCACCGCCTTGCGCACCAGCGCCCGCGAGTGCAGCGACGGCTATGTGCTGAACGGCACCAAGTGCTTCATCACCAACGGTGCACGGGCCGACTTCATCGTCACCTTCGCCACGCTTGACAAGGGGCGCGGGCGCTTTGGCGTACGAGCCTTCGCCGTCGACCGCCGCACGCCGGGCTTCGAGGTCGTTCGACTTGAGAAGATGCTGGGGCTGCGCGGCAGCCAGTTGGCCGTGCTGTCCTACTCCGATTGCATCGTCCCCAAGCACTGCCTGCTGAAGCGAGGCGACGAGAGTCGGCTCCATGACGCGTTCTCTGGCGCTCAGAGCTCCTGGGACTACTTCCGCCCCATCCTGTCCTCGGTCATTGTCGGCAGCTGTGCCCGCGTCCGTGACGAGTTGGCCCAGTATGTCGAAGCCCACGGCCCGAAAGCCGCACATTGGCGGCGGGCCGATGTGGCCGCCATGCTCAGCGGCATCAGCGGAAAGATCAGCGCGGCGCGGCTGCTGTGCCACAAGGCAGCCTGGCGCCATGAACAGGGACTGCCGGTATCCAAGGATTCCTCGATGGCCAAGGCCTATGCCTCGCGCATTGCCATGGAGATCGCAGAAGCCGTCCTGCAGACCGTGGGGCTGGAAGGCTTGCATGAGCGCCCGCTGTTCGAGCGCTTCTACCGCGACGCCAAGGCCTACGACATCCTCGAAGGTACAGGCGACATGCAACGCCTGATGGTCACGCGGCTCCAGCAACGCCAGGCCAGCGAAGACACCATCCTGGCATGAGCGGGAGGCGGCGGCTCAGGCCTTGGGTCGCCGGCGCAGCACGGGGGGCGGCGTAGTCGCCGGCAACAAGCCGGCGCCAAGCCGCAACTCCGAATCCAGGACCAGACGGCTTCTGAGGCCGGACTGCAACAGATCCAGATGGCGTTGGTTCTCGATGATGTGGGCCAGCATCAGCTTGCGCACCTGTTCGGCATCCGCCTTGCGCGCCGCGGCGAGGATCTTGCGATGTGCACGCCAGGCGGCTTCGCCCAAACGCTGATGCTCGTCCTGCGTGGCATGCAGCGACGACACCACCATGGTCTCCAGCATGCGGTTGATCAGCCTGCACTGAAAGCGCAGGAAGGGATTGGGGCAGGCTTCGGCCAGGATGTCATGGAAATGCAGGTCTTCCGTACGCTGCATGGCCGCCGAATGGACGTTGTCCTGACTGGGATTGGAAATCTCGGTACTGCGTTCCAGCGCTTCGAGGTCGGCTTCACCCAGATGGGGAACCGCCAGGGCCGCCATCTCGGGCTCCAGGATGCGCCGCAAGGCGTAGATGTCGCCGATGGTGATGTCCTGGAAGAACAAGTAGTTCTGCAGGAACTGGAAGGTCCTGTCCAGCGTGACGCGTTCTATGGTGGCCCCGCCCGCGGGCCCGGTACTGAGTCGGATCAGGCCCTGCACTTCCAAGGCCTTCAGGGCTTCACGCATGGTGCCCCGGCTGACGCCAAACATCTCTTGCAACTCAGCTTCCTTGGGGAGCTTCTCGCCGGGATTCAAGTTCCTGCCGGTGATCCAGCGCTTGATTTCCTCGACGACCAAGTCCCCTCGCTTGAGACCGCGTTGCGCAATCTGCTTCTTCGTCACCCCCGCTCCCGGCTGTTCTGGCTGCTGGGCGATGATACCGTAGGCCCGGCATCGCTGCGGCTGCTGGCTTGCACCGGGCCGAGCTATTGCTGCGGGTGAACGCGGGCCAAGGGACGCCCTCCCTCGGCAAGGACCAGCGCGATGACGATCTCTCGCGGCAGCGGGGCATCTGCAACGGAAAAGCTCACGGCATCGAAGTGGTCGAAGCTCCAGGGATCGAGGATGTTGTGGACCGGCACGTCCAGCACCGAGCCCGGCGCAGCCCGCTTCACCGCTGACGGCATCACGGCAAGCGCCTGCATCAGCCGCGCCCGGACCGCCTTCCCAAACAGCGGATGCAGCAGGGCTGCGGCATGCTCCAGCTCGCCTTCGGTTCCGACAATGGCGCCCTTGCCATAGGCCTCCACCACCGGTGTGGCGCCGCCCAGCAAATGCAAGGCAGATTCCGTCAGCTGCCGGCCAAGATCGCGCCCCAGCTCGTACAGCGGCGACAGATCCTCCTGCCAACGGCCCGCGTACTCGTTGCTCAGCACAACAGCGGTGACGACGCGGCGCAGCGGTCGCCCTACGGCCCGCCCCTGCTCCTCTCGCACCTCTTCCAACTGGCTGAAGAATTTTCTGATCTTCATGAAAACTCCTTGATCTGCTGCTCCAGTGGCGGTGCCGGGAACGCGCCGCGCGCCCGCTCATAGGCTCGGCAGACGCGCAGTACCAGGCCGTCATGGAAGCGGGGCCCAATGACTTGCATGCCGATGGGCAAGCCATCCCGACTCAGCCCGCAGGGCACACTGGCGGCCGGCTGCTGAGTCTGGTTGCACCAGGAGGTCAGCGGCGGCGCCATGCGCAAGTGCGGCGGCAGCCCTGGCGTGGGCGGCGGCATGCAGTGGAAGGTGGGGCAGACCAGCACATCGTGGTGATCAAAGAAGGCATGCATGGCGCTGGCCAGCGCTTGCCTGGCCTGCATCGCATCCATCAGACGCACGGCGGGCAAGTGCCGGCCGCATTCCGCCAGGGTGAGGATTTCTGGATCCATCAGCCCTCTCAGGTGCTCAGGCGTGTGACGCACCAACTGCTCGGAACGGGCCATCCACAAGATCGAATGCATCTCGCTTTCGAGGTAGTCCTGCAGAGGTCCCACAGCCTCCAGCCAGTTCACAAGAGCGCCCTGCTGCTCGAGAACGAGGGCCGCACTGCGGACCGCATGGGCAATCTGGGGATCCACCTCGATCAGACCCAGATCGACACTGACGGCGACCCGCAGACCCTCTACGCCGCGATTGAGACCTCGACAGAAGTCTTCCACGGGTCCGCCGCACGACTGCCAGTCCCGCACCCAGGGCCGAGCCATGACATTCAACATGATGGCGAGATCCTGCACGCAGCGCGCCATCGGGCCAATATTGGACAACTCGCCCACATTGCTGGGCTCCATGGTCGGCACGCGCTTGAACGAGGGCTTCAAACCGCAGACGCCGTTCCATGCAGCGGGCACGCGGATCGAGCCACCGCCGTCCGTTCCCACGGCCAGCGGCCCCATGCGCGCGGCAAGGGCAGCGCCGGCGCCGCTGCTGCTCCCGCCCGCGGTGAGCGTCAGGTTCCAGGGATTTCGCGTCACGCCGGTCAAGGGGCTGTCGCTCACGATCTTGTTGCCAAACTCCGTGGTCGTCGTCTTGCCGAAGATCACAGCGCCCGCGCGGCGCAGCAGCTCCACGCAGGGCGCATCCACATCGGCCAGATAGCCCTGCGGCAGCGTGCAGGACCCAAACAGCGTCGACATGCCGCGCGTGGCCACCATGTCCTTGACCGACACCGGCACACCATCCAGCGGCCCGCAGGGCGTGCCACGCGTCCAGCGCAGCTCCGATGCAGTCGCGTCGCGCAGGGCGCCCTCTTCGTCCAGCTCACGGAAGGCATTGATGCGTTCATCCAGGCGCTGAACCTGGTCGAGTACCGCGCGCATGACTTCGACGGGGGACAAGGAGGCGCCCCGGTACGCGAGCATCAGCTCGCTCGCAGACATTTCGAGCAGTTCGTTCATCATCCGGCGGAGCAGTTGACGGGCACAGTCGTCGTGGTATCGAGCAGCTGGAAAGTGCCGTCTGCGCGCGCACGGGCGACCAGGGCGACACCGTTCAGATGCGAGCCCCCCGACCCCAACACCACGCGGCCACGCGGTGCGTTGATGACTACGCCGGTGACGGCAGCCTTGACGGACGCAGCATCGGCACGCCCCGTCTTGCGCACGGCCGCCGCGAACAGCTTGGCACCGGTGTAGGTGCTCTCCCCGTGAGGCAGCATCACCACGTGCCCCCCCACGCGCAGGGGCGTGGAATCGGCGAACTGGCGGGTGTAGGCGTCGAGGAATGCCTGATTCTCCGGCGTTGGAACACCCATAAAATAGGGCGACACGCCCACCGTCCCGGTCGAGGCGCCTTCCGTTGCCATCGCCAAGGACTCATGCGTGATGTCAGTGATCAGCTGCGGCTTCATGCCAAAGCTGTGGTATTGCTTGACGAAGCTGACCGGGTCATCGCCGATGCTGTGCCACACCACATCCGGCGCCAGTCCCTGGAGCTGCTGAAGCACCGGGCCATAGTCGCGCGTACCGAAGGGAAAGAAGCGGGTCCCCAGCAGCGTGCCGCCGCCGCGTTCGACGGCGGCCTGGATTTGAGGCACCAGCACGCTGCGGTTGCTGCCGATGTCGGAGACCAGCACGAAGAAGGTCTTGCCCCCGTTCTTGGACGCCCAGTCGATCAAGGGCTCCACCCGCTGATTGGCGGACAGCCCCGTCGTCAGCAGCAGGCGATGACAGCGTCCTTCGTCGAAGTTTGGGAAAATCACCAGACGCTGCACGCCCCCTGCGGCCTGCAAGGCAGCCTCCCGCTCGAAAGGCAGCACCATGCCGGTGATCATCGCGACACCATCGCCCACCAGCAGCTTGCGCGCCTTGTCCAAGGCCACCTTGGCCGACATCTGCGTGTCTTCCACCACGATCTTCAGCGCTTGGCCCAGCAGGCCTCCCGATGCATTGATCTCGTCCACCGCCAGCTTCAGGCAGTTCCTGTTGGTCTCGGCGACCCTGGCCAGCGGTCCACTGAACGGTGCCAGCAGTCCTATGCGTATCGGCGACGCGGCCCTGACGATGGCCGGCGCTGCGCTGCAGGCGATTCCGGCGACAGCGCCGCGCAACAAGGTGCGACGATGAATGGAGGCATGGTTCATGAAGCGATCCTTTCCTTGCATGGGTAGTTTTGAGAGTTCACGGGCTTGATCTAGACGGCGAGGAGGTTCTCAAGCGATCCCAGTTCGCTGAAGTCCACTCCTCGACCTTCATGGACGATGCGACCCCTCTCCAGCACCAACCAGCGCTGCGCCGCACTCAGAACCAGGTCCAGGTTCTGCTCCACCAGAACGGCCGAGATGGAGAGTTCCTTGCATAAGCTTGGAATCAACTCCCCCAGCATCTGAACGACATTGGGCTGCACGCCATCGGAAGGCTCGTCCAGCAGGAGAACCTTGGGCATGGCGCACATGGCCCTGGCAATGGCCAGCATCTGCTGCTCACCGCCTGACATGGTCCCTCCCATCTGCTTCAAGCGCAATTTCAGGACAGGGAAGTAACTGAATATGACATCGGGCGGCTCCATGCCCACTGGGCAGGCCGCCTGCAGGTTCTGCAGAACGGTCAGGCGCGGGAATATCCAGCGCCCCTGCGGGACCAGACTCACGCCGATCCGACCGATCCGGTAGGTGGGCAAGCCCAGCAACTGCTGGCCGCGGAACTCGATGCTGCCACTGACATGCGGAAGCATCCCCATCACCGCCTTGACCAGGGTGGACTTCCCTGCGCCATTGCGCCCCAGAATGCCCAGCACCTCACCCTTGGCCAGGTGGAAACTGACGCTGTCCAGGACCTGCGCCCCGCCATAGCATGCGCTCAAATCACGTACGTCCAGCATCGATCCCTCCCTTTGCCCGACCCAAGTAGATCCGTCTGATTTGCTCGTCTTGTTCGATGTCGGCAAATGCGCCCTCGCGAATCACTTCCCCTTGATGCATGACCAGGGTCCGACAAGCAAGCTGCCGGACAAACCCGATGTCGTGCTCGATCACCACGACCGCGATCTCCCTGGCCAGGCGTCTCAGCAGGTCTGCCATGCGCCGTGTGCCCTCCACAGTCATGCCCGCAGCCGGTTCGTCCAGCAGGAGAAGGCGGGGCTGACACATCAGGGCCATGCCGATTTCGAGCCACTGCCGCTCGCCATGCGGCAGGCATTCCGCCACGTCATCGGCGCGATGGCGCAAGCCGGTCAAGCCCATGATGTCCTGCAGGTCGGGCGCCGGACGTTCGCGGTCCGCCGCCACCCCATGCCCGGCAACGATCAGGTTTTCGCGCACGCTCAGCCACTGAAACACGTTGGTCCCCTGGAACTTGCGTATCACGCCACGTCTTGCGAACTCATGGGGAGGTCTTCGCGTCAGGTCTTGTCCGTCGACCAGGAGCCGCCCCGAATTCGGTCGCAAGGTGCCGGACAAAAGGTTCAGCAGGGTACTTTTTCCCGCGCCATTGGGTCCTATGACGCACAGGAGTTCCGCGGAGGCAACGCTCAGCACCACCTCCTTGACGGCATGGATGCCGCCGAAGGCCACGTTCACGCCCTGAGCCTGAAGCAAGCAAGTCGTCTTCATCATGGCTCCACCCCCATGCCAGCGACGGCCTGCTTCTTCGCCTCGCTCTCGGCTCGCTTCTCAGGCTCGCTTTCCGCCATTTCGCCTTTGCGAGAACGCAGCAGGCCCACGATGCCCTGGGGCAGGCATAGCACCGAGACCAGGAACAGGGTGCCGAGTATCAGGGGCCAAAGTTCGGTGCTGTAGCTGCTGACCTCCTGCTGCACCCGGGTGAAGACAACGGCAGCAATGACCGGCCCAAGCAGCGTCCCTCGACCACCTACAGCCACCCACAGAATCACCTCGGTCGACAGAAGGATGGAAAACAGGTCGGGAGCGACCACCCCTGCCGTACCGGCGTACAAGGCGCCACTGAAGCCTGCCAGACCCGCAGCAAGGACGAACACCAGGACCAGATGCCAGGAGGTATCAAAGCCGCAGTGCTTGGCCCGAAACTCATTCATGCCAATGGCAGCCAGCACAAGGCCATAACGGGTCCGGACAAGCCGCCACACCATGAGCAGGCAGAGAACGAGTGCTGCGAGCACTGCGAGATACGAGGATCGCTCGTCGGAAAGATCCAGGCTCCATTCGCCGACATCGATGCGGATGCCGGGAATGCCAAGAATCCCGACGTCGCCCCCCGTGACCGACTGCCAACTGGTCGCCAATTGCCGCACGATGAGCAGCACGGCCATGGTGATGATGGCGAAGAAGTGCAGCCGGACGCCAGCGTAGATCAGAAAGTACCCAATGGCGGCAGCCAGCGCCATGGCGCATCCCAGCCCTAGCGCCAGGCCTGCCGACCAGTTCCACTGCAGCTGCGTGCTCGCGATTGCGACGCCGTACGCCCCCACCCCGAAGAAGGTCGCATGGCCCAATGTGAGCACCATGGCCTTGCCCCACAGCAGGTCATAGCTCAGCGCAAAGATCGCCAGGATCAGCGCGTCACGCAGAGCCGTGGTGGCGTAAGGCGACATCAGCCAGGGGACCGCGCCCAACAGCAGCACCGCTGCTGCCGCTGTCCACAGGGTACGCCGCTCGCCGCCCGTCATCTTGGGCTGCCAAAGCAGAGCGGCCAGTGCATGTAGACGATGGCGCATGACTCACCCCTTGCCCAGCAGTTGGTGCGCTGCACTGAAGCCGGGGACCAAGCCCTGCGGCCTCAGCCGTATCAGCACGATGGCCATGATCAGCACCAGGGCGGACGCCAGGGAGGGATCCACGCGATAGTTCAGCAAGGTCTCGACGCTGCCGATCAGCGCGCTGCCGGTCACGGCGCCCAGCACAGAACCAATGCCTCCCACCACGATCACGAAGAACGCCTTCCCCAGATAGGCAAGGCCCAGGTGGCTTTCCACCGACACCAGCGGGGCGACCAGCACGCCGGCGAAGGCCGCCAGCGCCGCGCCCAGCGCAAATGCCGAGCGGTTCATCTTGCGTGTGTTGATGCCCAGCCCCTCGGCCATGCGGGGGTTCTGGATCACCGCGCGCAGATGGATGCCATAGCGCGTGCCCGTGAAGACCAGCGCGCACAGCGCCACGGCAATGCTGCTCACGACGATCACGAAAACGCGGTAGGAGGGGTACTCGGCCCCCAGAAGATGCAGCGAGCCGCTCAGCGGGGTTTGAACCAGCTGGGGATGCCGGCCAAAGCTCAGCTCCAGGAGCTTTTGCACGATCAGGCTCACGGCATAGGTAGCAAGCAGGGTGTCCAGCGTGCGGTGATAGAGCAGCCGGATGACCGACACCTCGAGCAGCCAGCCTGCGGCAGCACCTACCAGCGGCGCCACCAACAGCGCCGGCCAGTAAGCCTGCGCTCCTCCCGCATGCTGCATGGCCGCGAGGGTGAAGGCACCCAGTGTGACGAACTCACCGTGGGCAAGATTGACGATGTCCATCATGCCGAAAACGATGGCCAGGCCCAGTGCAACCAGTGCCAGAACGCAGACCTGGCTCAGCACGTTCAGCAGCAATACCACGGCTTCACTCATGGCGCCCCCCTCGTGCGCAAACGGACAGCGCCGGCTGCGCCAACGATCGAGCAAGCATCGACAGCCGGCCCTCGCATCCCATGCCGTGAGGCACCCCGCCACATCCAGCAAGCCACACCGACCCCTTCCTCTTCGCATCTTTCATCTTTGCTCCTGTGTCAATTTATGATCATAATAGACATCAATGCACCCAATGACAGATAGGTGCTTACCCTTTGCCACAGCGATTGAACCGCCTGCAAAGCACCATTTCATCGGCAAAAGCGATGAAAGTCACAAAGAAATGGCAGACAGACACCATGATCATCACGTTCGGCATGTGTCTATTTATTAGCATGATTAACAACAGGAGCGACGATGTCACCCATCCACCACCTGAGCGCTGCCGAGCTGGCAGCCCTCTACCGGTCGAGAAGCCTCTCCCCCGTCGAAGTCATCCGCAGCCTGCTGGCCCTGCAGGAACAGTTGGCGGGCGATCTCAACGCCTTTTGCTGCATGAACCAGGACAGCGCACTCCAGCAGGCGCGTTCTTCTGAGGCGAGGTGGCGTGCCAACCAAAGCCTGAGCCCCCTGGATGGCGTCCCTGTCTCCATCAAAGACAACCTCGGCACCGAAGACATGCCAACCCGCTTCGGATCCCTTGCCGCCGACACCAGCCGCTCCCAACTGCCGGACAGCCCGGCCGTCAGGCGGCTGCGTGAAGCGGGGGCGGTCATCTTCGGCAAGACCACCCTGCCCGACTTCGCCCACAAAATCCTCACAGACAGCCCGCTGACCGGCGTTACGCGCAACCCCTGGAACCTCGCGCACACCCCCGGCGGCTCCAGCGGGGGCGCTGCCGCAGCCGTAGCAGCCGGCCTGGGCCCGCTGGCGCTGGGCACCGACGGCGGCGGGTCCATACGCATCCCGGCGGCATTTACCGGCATCTATGGCTTCAAACCCAGCTTCGGCCGAGTGCCGCACCACCCGCGCGGCGCATTTGCACTGCTGAGCCATGTCGGCCCCATGACCCGCACGGCGGACGATGCCGCCATGATGATGAACATCATCTCGCGGCCGGATCCGCGGGACTGGTACGCGCTCCCCTACGACCCGCGCGACTACCAGGCAACCCTGAAGACGCCCTTGCCGCGGCTGCGGGTAGCCCTGAGTCCATCACTGGGCCTGGACACCAAGCCCGATCCCGAAATCCTCGCAGCACTCAAGCGAAGCGCTCGCATCCTCGAGTCCATGGGTGCCCACGTCGAGATGGAGGATCCGCCCGCCATCTTGCAGTGTCTGCAGATCCACGGCGTCCTCTGGAGCGCGTTTTCCGCCAGGCTGGCCGACTCCCTGGGCGATGCAGCATGCCACCTCGACCCCTCCTTGAAGACGCTTGTCGAGGCCGGCCGGCAACTGCCGCCCCACGGCATCCTTGATGCACTGACACGCAGGGCCGAGGCGGGGCGCGAAGTCAACGAGTTCTTCACGCGACACGATCTCGTCCTCTGCCCCGTGCACCCGACGGTAGCACCGGAGCTCAGCGCCCAGCTGCAACAGCACCCACCCCACCCCGTCTACACGCCCTGGTGCAATCAGCTCGGCCTGCCCGCCTCCAGCCTGTATGCCGGCAACAGCTCCGAAGGACTCCCCATCGGTCTGCAGCTGGTGGGCCGCCAGTACGACGACAGCACCGTACTCAAAGCAAGCCACGCCTTTCAGCAAGCCTTCGGTCACCCCAAGCCGATGGAGCCCCCCCTTCAAGACCAATGCCGTCGACATTCCCCTCCCAGCGCGGAGCCAAACGGTCAGCTGAAACACGCCACCGCAAAGGGCAAGCGCGGCTTGTGCCTGTCCGCCAAACGCAATGCAGACCCCATGAACTGTCAGATCACCGGCATTCCAAGTGTCTGCTCTGCGCCGCAGTTCCGTGTTTTCCCTTTCACAGATTTGTGATGATAAATATCATGATAGGCCACGCCGGAATGCAACCTCCAGCGTGAACACAGGCTCAACAACCAAAGGAAACAATCATGAAGCGGATCCACAGCATCTCGATAGCAGTACTCTCATTTGTTGGCATAAATTCAGCCAACGCGCAAAACAGCGTCAAGCTGTACGGCCTGGTCAACGCAGGCGTGGGTGGCTACCAGCTCGCTGGAGCAAACCGGATCAAGGCCGTCAACTCAGGGGATATGAGCACCAGCTTCTGGGGCGTCAGCGGCAGCGAGGATCTGGGCAGCGGGCTCAGGGCCAACTTCGCGCTGGAAAGCTTCATTGGCATGGACACAGGGGCCGCAGGCCGCTTCACCGGTGACGCGATGTTTGCCAAGAACGCCTACGTCGGCCTCAGCAACAACAGCTATGGGCAGTTGCGCGTGGGCCGCAACACCAGCCAGATGTTCGTCTCGCTGCTGCTCTTCAACAGCTTTGGCGACTCCTTCGGCTTCTCTCCGACGCTGCTCCACTACTACCTGGATGGACGGGACATCCCCATCAGCAAGACCGCAAGGCTGCAGAACGACACGGCATGGCGCAACTCGGTCACCTACATCAGCCCGGTGATGTCCGGCGTACGCCTGAACCTTCAGGTCGCCGCCGGCGAAGGCGTGGGCAAGTCCAGCTATGCCGCAACGGCGCAGTACTTCGGCGACCCCTTCAGTGCCACCGTGGCCTATCAGTCCGTGGGGACGGACGCCGCAGCGCCAACCAGCGGTCGCCGTGAGAAAACAGTGAATGTGGGGGCTTCTTACGACTTCAAGTTTGCCAAGCTCTACGCCCAGTACGGCCAGATCGACGATGAGTCCTATGGCAGCAAGCTCCGCCTCTACGACATCAGCGCAGAAGTCCCCGTCAATGGCGGTGGCAAGATTCTGGCCGCCTGGGGGCATTCCAAGGTAAGAACCGGCACCTTCGCGGGCATCATCCCTCTGTTGACCGACAGCGCGCACAAGACGTTGAGCCTGGGCTACGACCACGCCGTGTCCAAGCGCACCGACATCTACGCCGTTTACATGAACGACAAGATCGACGGTCTTCGCACGGGCAACAGCTACTCGGTCGGCATCCGTCACAGTTTCTGACGCGCCGCCGGCTAGCGCCACCAGGTGCGGGCTCCCCTACTGATTCCGGTGCCCATTACCGTGACCATGCCGGCGCTGTTGCTCCTGCCGGCTCTGTTCCGCTACTAAAGCCTTTGTGCAGATGCTTGCACTGGTCCTGGCGCTGCAGCAGCCCGTCGCATCACTTGCGCCAAGGCGTCATCGCGCCGCGGCCTCACGGTCTTGCCGGCTCACGGTCTGATCGCCGAAGAGTATGCCGGCGATGGTGCGAACTGCTCACAAGGCAAACGCGCCGTCCTCCTTGGGCTGGTTTGCGGCAGGGCAATCACGCCAAAGTTCGCAAGGTCCCAGGCCAGGCCATCGGCTGCCGACACAGTGGCGGGCATGAGCGCCAGGGTGTCCGGCCTGTTCGACCGCCAGCGACGCGTTGGAACCCATCGCGTCGAGTGAGCGACAATTCGGACATGGAATACCCTGGCAATCTCTTCGTCGTTGCCGCCCCAAGCGGCGCCGGCAAATCCAGTCTGGTCAAGGCCTTGCTGGAACTGGACGCCAAGCTGGCCGTCTCGATCTCGCACACCTCGCGCGCACCCCGTGGGCAGGAGCAGCATGGGCGCGAATACTGGTTCATCACGCCGGACGAATTCCGTGCCAAGGTGGACCGGGGCGAGTTCTTCGAATGGGCCGAAGTGCACGGCAATCTCTACGGCACGTCCCGCGCTGCCATCGAGGAGCGCATGAAGCACGGCGAGGACGTCGTCCTGGAGATCGATTTTCAGGGCGCCCTGCAGATCAAGCAGCTCTTCCCGTATGCGGTGCTGGTCTTCATACTCCCACCCAGCTGGGAAGAACTGCGCCAGCGCTTGACCCGGCGCGGCGACACGGCCGAAGACGTCATCGAGCGCCGCATGGCCAACGCCCGTGTGGAAGTCGCGCAGGCGTACAAGTTCGATTTTGTCGTGGTGAATGCCGTGTTCGAGACCGCCCTCTTCGACTTGAAGGCCATCGTGCACGCGCAGCGGTTAAAATACGCCTCTCAGCGTCGCAGCAAGTCCACCGTATTCAAGGCGCTGGACCTGCCCTGAGCCTGCTGTTCCGCCTGGAAAGCAAGCTCGAACGCCCCGAACAACATCACTGGAACCCAACCATGGCCCGCATCACCGTCGAAGATTGCCTGACCAAGATCCCCAACCGCTTCCAGTTGGTGCTCGCTGCCACCTACCGCGCCCGCATGCTGAGCCAAGGCCACAGCGCCAAGATCGAAAGCAAGAACAAGCCGGGCGTTACGGCGCTGCGAGAAATCGCTGCTGGCGAAGTCGGCATCGAGATGCTGCGCAAGGTCCCGGTCTGAGACCTGGTTTGCCGGAAGAAGGCGCCCAATAGGGCCAATGCCAGTCAGTTAAGCCCAAAGGCCAGCTGATCAGGTAGAAGGGGAATGTGTACAACACGTTCCCCTTTTTGCTTGATGAGCCTGCTTGAGAGTGCCCTGCGCCAGACCCTGCCCCGAGTC
>JAYRKJ010000016.1:0-159625 GCA_041905785.1 Burkholderiaceae bacterium | reverse complement strand
GATGCTCCCCGCGGTGCTCCAGCACCATGCGCACGGCACGCTCGCGGACTTCAGGGGAAAACTTCGGGGACTTCTTCATGGCTCCATTCTCCAGAGTTGGAGCCTCCTCGAAAGCCGGGGTGATTCAAAGGGAATCCGGGTCAACGTTACCCGAACACTGAAGGCGGCTATGGTGGCTTTGGCCACGGCAAGAAGCCCACCTCCGTGGCCCAGGCCATTGCAGGTTTCTTCCAAGCCAAACCGTTGCCACGCCATCGAATCAAGGCCAGGAGAGGGACGGCAGGCGCTCTAGCCGGAGCCACTGGCTATGCCCTCCTCAGTGCCAAGACACTCCGACAGCACTCAGTACGTGGGCTTGCCAAGTTCATGGGTACCGTCTTCGTGCGGCCGCCGAGTGAGGCCTAACCCCTCTACAGGGACTTCCCGGTAAATTAGCCAGCCCTGTGTTGACTGTTTGTGATACGTGCCTTTGCTGTTTTCCCATCAAGACCTGAGTTCGGATTCGATGCAGCGCCACAGAGAACAGACTGCACATCTACAGGCGGCCTTGTTGCACTCGGGTTTCGGTGCGGGCCCAAATACCAACCGCTCAGCAGGGCTCCATTCGTTCGCCGCCGTCGCCACTGATGGCGCGGCACAGGGTTAGTCGAGCTTGCCTGCTGCCGGTCTGACCTGTGTGATGCATCTTCGAACGCATGTCTACGGGGAAGAGCCTGTGAGTTGGGTGGGCGGTTCAGGCGGTGGCGGGGCCAGGTATTGCCAGCGCTGCACCAGGTTTGACCGATACGTAGTTCGGATCGAACACCCGACCCTTGGCCAGCAGCGCCCAGACGATGCGCGCGTTCTTGTTGGCCAGGGCCTGGATGTGGGCGTCGTACTGCGCCACACGCTCGTCCAGCCGCGTCACTTCGCTGAGCAGGTCACCGATCACGGTGTTGGCGTAGCCAGGAAGCTCTTCCAGGCACTCGCAAGCGCGGCGGCGCACGGTGGCCGCCTTGAGTGGCAGCACGATGCCGAATTCACTGAGCAGCCCGCGGATGCGATTGAGCGTGGCGGTGCGCTGCTCGACAAACCCTTGGCGGGCCCGGTGCACCATCAGGCGCGACTGCTGATCAAGGCTCTTGATCGGCACGAAACGCATGTGTGGGCGCTGGACGGTCTCGCAGATGGCCTGCGCGTCGGCTGCATCGTTCTTGCCGCGCATGCCCAGCAGGTAGCCGCGCAGGCCATCCACGTCGAGCCAGCCCGGTGCATCGCATTGCAGGCAGTGGGCGCGATAGCTGGACCATGGCCAGTCGCCAGGGCTCTCCACCATGCCGGCCCGCACCGGATTGAGCTCGACATAGCGACAGACCTCCAGCAGATAGCTGTCCCGATCGACAAGAATTGCCTTGAAGCGCCCCTGGAACAGATGCCCGACCTTGGCATGCCGACGGTTGTACGCCTGCGTGTAGATGCCGTTGAGCTGCTGCATCAGCACCGAGAGACTGGCGCGGCGCGTGTACAGCACGAAGTGGTAGTGATTGCCCATCAGGCAGTAGGCCAGCATCTGCGCGTCGCAGCGCTGCAGGGTCTGGGCGACGATGGCCAGGAGAAGCTCCCGGTCAACATCGTCATCAAAGATGGGCTCCCGGCGATCACCGCGTGAAGTCACGTTGCCGGACGGCAACTAGCGCCTCTTCCCATGCATGCAGTCAAGCCATGATCATCAGGCAGCAGCACATCACGCCCGAAGTCAACTCAAAACCCGGCTGGGGACACGTGGAGACCCGCCGTCTCTCGGACGCGGGGGCCCTCACCCAGTTCGGTGCATCGATTCAAGTCCTCTTGCCCGGCGCCAAGGCCTCCATACGGCATTGGCATGAGCATGTCGACGAGTTCCTGTTCGTGATCAGCGGCGAGGTCACGGTCACGGAAGACGACGGGCACCACACACTGGGCCCGGGGGACTCCGCCTGCTGGCCCGCTGGCGTTCCCAATGGTCACACGGTGTCCAACAGGTCAAGCGTACCGTGCTCGTACCTCATCGTCGGCACGCGCGACCGGGATCAGTCCGGGCATTACGTCTCAGACCCTGAGATCCCCGGCCCGGCTCATGGCTAGGCACTCGACCAAGAAGACCTTCTCCGCCGTCTGCATGCCTGTCGGCACAGCCGCCACCCAGTCCGCTGCACCGTCCGCTGCAAGATGGCCTGCCGCTCCCATCGACGACGGTGGGCCGGGTGCAGCCCCTTCGGAAGGGCGCTTCCTGGCCCCGACCCGGCCCCCGACAGGGCCACCCTCAGCCGGCCCCAGATCATGACCAGGAATTGCCCCTCTGCCCCTTTGCGCCTGGCCCGACTCCACAAGCCAGGCCATCGCTCTTGAGCGTCGTCAACACGTCGAAAGAACCCGTTCTTGGCCACGCCAGGTGGCTGCTAGAGTGCTGTCTTCCCGAGGGCGGCGAGCGCCACGCGCCTGGCGCCCAAACGGGGCGCCGGTCCTTGGCCATCGGCTGCCGCCTCTTGAAATGGCAGTGCCAACGCGCAGGTCAGACCGCGTCCGTCTGACATACACCAACGAGCCACCGCGAAAGCCGGGACGATTCAGTCATGCAGGAAGATTCACTGGGCATTGTCATTGGAACCGTCTTGAACTGTTCCAAGGTACCAGGCGCGAAGCGTCTCTACAAATTGGAGGTCGATGTCGGGGGCGCCGTGGTCGAAATTGCCAGCGCCCTGCCTTCATTTCTTGAAGACGGGACGCTGGTGGGCCGCCAGATTCCGGTGAAGACGGATGTCAGGCCGGTCGTCATGCACGGCATCACGAGTACCGCCCGCCTCATCGCCATCAAAAATCAACAGGGGATGCCGATTCTTCTGCTGCCGGAAGTCATGGTGGCGAATGGTGATGAGGTCATGTGACGGCCCCACAGCCAGCCATGCGGCGGTGCCATGACGGTGCCTTGGCCTTGCCTTGCGGGACAGGCGCTGCAGCCCATGTCGCGCTGGGCAGTGTGAAGCGGCATGGCGGGGATGCGGCAGGGGCGCTCGGCGCAGCACGGGCAGAGCCGCCGCCACGGCGTTAGCATGCGTGCCGACGGCCCGCGGATTCCTGCCGTCGACGCCCGCGCCCGGGGCAGGCTTCCATGCCCCGGGAACAAGGGGGCTTGGGCAAGCGCAGGACCGCTGGCCTCGCTCCCACCAGCTAAGAGAACGCTCACATGCCGCTTCAGCCCTGTATCAACTGGCTCAACTGGCTAGCATCAGCAAGGCGGTCCATGCGCCGCTTGAGCCGCATCCCGGCAGTCGCGGTCATGGCCCTTCCCTTGGCCGCCGCGGGCAGCACCTTCAAGGCTGTACAGCTCTCGCAAGACCGGACACGCCTGACCATCACCAGCGCCGATGGCCAGCGGTTCGAGGCGCCGGGGCTCGCCGAGCAGGTCGAGTTTGCTCAGCCCCGGATCTCAGCGGACGGACGCCATGTGGGCTGGCTCGCCCTCTTTCCCAATTGCTGCACGTCGTACCCCATACCGCTGAAGCTCGTCGTGCTTGATCAGCAACGGCAGCTGCATTCCTTTGTCGGCATGGAGATTTCCATCTTCTCTTGGTGCTTCGTGCCGAGGTCGTCCTCGGTCGCCTACTGGCAAGGCCCGCTGCACGGCAGCGATTTCCGGCACTTCGAGCGGCGCAGCATCGCCGATGGCCGGCTGCTGGGCGAGTATGAGTATCCGCACGACGAGGCGGCGCACGCGCTGGCACGCAAGCGGGCACCGGCCTGGGTGCGTTGCGTGCCAGAGTGAGCGGGCGCCAAGCCACGCCAGAGTCCGAGCCGTCCTTTTTCCACAGCCATCAAACCCGAACACACCATGGCACACATCCCTCCCTCCGAAACAGGCACGACCAACTATGAACGCGTCATGGGCCATGCCCCGCACATCCTGGCGCCCTGGAGCGCGCTTGAGGAGACCTTCTTCAAGCGTTCGGTGCTTCCCCAGCCCCTGCTGGAGCAGGTGCGCCGCACGCTGGCCGGCGCGCATGGCTGCGAGTACTGCCAGGCCAAAGGTGGCCCGCCCATGCTCACGCAGACCGAGTTCCGGACCTCGCTGGCCGTGGGCCTGGCCCAGGTGTATGCCGCGGACCACGCCGGCATCGACGCCCGCATGCTGGCGACACTCAGGGAGCATTTCAGCGACGAGGAGCTGGTCGAGCTGGTCGCCTTCATGGGCTTCATGTGGGCGGGCGGCACCTTTGGCAAAGTGTTCGGCATCCAGCCCTGAGCGCGTGACAGCAGGCACGGCGCTTGCTGCCGCGCTGGGCGCCCACCTCAGCGGGGTCTCCCATGAGCGTCCAACTTGACCATCTGATGGTGCCGAGCCTCAGCAAAGTGGCGTCGGCCAGGCTGCTGGCCGAACTGCTGGGCGTGCCCTGGGCCGAGTCCGGCGTGGGGGCCTTCGTCCCCGTGTTCCTGAACGAGGGGCTGACGCTGGACTTCGACGAATGGCCGGCGCCCCTCCCCCGAATCCACTACTGCTTCCGCGTCAGCCAGACGGACTTCGATGCCATCCTGGACCGCATCCGGGCGGCCGGCATCCCCTATCGCAGCGCTGTGCATGGCCCGGTCGACCACCGCGTCGACACCCAGCACGGCGGCAGCATCGTCTACTGGAACGTGCCGGACGGTCATCAGTGGGAGATGCTCACGGTCAGCTATGCACGGCAGGGGGACTGAAGTCCTCGCTGACATTGGCGTGGCATGGCCCATCCCTTCCAGCCAAGGAGCACAGCCTCATGGAGTTCCAACGCTACAGCGCCCCGGATCCCGCAGCGCTTGATGCTCGCATCACGCAGACGCGTGCCCGCCTCGAGGCCGCCCTGCTGGCCGGCAAGGCCACGGCACTCGTAGAGCACACCGCCGACCTGGGCAGCCTGCTGACCACGGCGCGCCGCGAAGCCGAGGCGCTCGACATCATGACCGAGCGCCAGGGCCTGGCCGAGTCGCGGCCGGGCGAGGAGGCCAGCGGCTGGTTCTGGAACGCCTACGCCACCGCGCTCCAGTACCTGGATCGCCGAGAGGAGGCGCATGCCGTCTTCGCCAAGGCCTCGGCGCTGTGCCGCCAGGGCGGCTGGCTGCGGCTGCAGTCCTTCGTCCAACAGCACTGGGGCCGCAACCTGGTCGAGCAGGGCCGCTGGGCGGAGGCCGAGGCCGCCTTCACCGAGGCCCTGCGCATACGCAGGCAGCTGGGCGACCCGCTGCAGGCGTCCTCCGAGCGGGCGCTGACCGGCTTGGCCCTGCTGCGCCCCCCCTCCCCTGGCGCAGCGGGCCGAGGCGGCAGCGCCTGATGTTTCACCCGGCCGGGCTGTTGCGAACCGCCGCCCATGTCCACCATGCAGATCCCGGCTGTCGTTCAAGAATCCCAGAGCAGGAGCGCCCATGTTTGATCATGTCAAGTTCGGCGTCAGCGACTACGCGGCCAGCAAGGCCTTCTTCCTCCAGGCGCTGGCGCCGCTGGGCGTCATCGCGGTCGCGGAGGGCAGCCCCGGCTACGGCGTCGAGCTCTGTCAGCCGGAAGGCAAGGTCTCGCTGTGCCTGCACCAGACCGAGGAAGTTCCCGCGCACCTGCACCTGGCCTTCGTGGCCAGCCATCGCCAGCAGGTCGATGCCTTCTATCGAGCGGCGCTGGCAGCCGGCGGCAAGGACAATGGCGCGCCGGGCCTGCGGCCGCACGACCATGGCAGCTACTATGCAGCCTTCGTCATCGGCCCGGACGGCCATAACATCGAGGTGGTCTGCCATGAACCCGAAGACGACGACCTTCGGCGCTAGCGTATGAAGCTCGTCCCCATTGAAGAGAACGGCCAGGTCCCGCTGGCGGCAGAGGATCCGTCTGCTGCGGTGCCCATGGTGCTTGAGCAGACGGCGGCCCTGTACCGGCGCTGCGGCTTCCAGCCCCCCTGGGTGGGCTATCTGGCAATGGAGGGGGCGACCTGGGTCGGAACCTGCGCCTTCACCGGCCCGCCCATGAACGCCGAGGTGGAGATCGCCTACTTCACCTTTCCCGGCCAGGAAGGCCGCGGCGTCGCCACGCGCATGGCCAGCGCGCTGATCGAAGCGACGACTGCGGCAGCCCATGACCAGCAGTTGGCCTTCATCGCCCACACCTTGCCGCAGGAAGGTGCCTCGACCCGCATCTTGCGCCGGCTGGGATTTCGCCTGCTCGGGATCGTCGAACACCCGGAGGACGGCAGCGTCTGGAAGTGGCGAAAGGACGAGGCATGAGCAGGCCTGCGGCTCGTCTGCTTCAGCCGAACGCCCGCCCCCCGTCGCGCCCAGGCAAGGCGACCCCGGCCGCCACGCCATGAACCCATGAACACCACAGCCATGCCCAACCAACCCCTCCTCGCCGCCGCCCTGCTCAGCGGCATCGCCGCTCTGCGACACCTGGGCTGCATCTACTTCGGCGCCCCCTGGTACCGCTTCTTCGGCGCGGGCGAGGACATGGCCCGCATGGCCGAGGCCGGGAGCTGGGTGCCGGGGCTGATCACCGCCGGCATTGCGCTGATGCTGGGCCTCTGGTCGCTGTATGCGCTGTCGGGCGCCGGCATCGTCCGCCGCCTGCCGCTGCTTCGCACCGCCTTGTGCCTGATCACCGCCGTCTATCTGCTGCGCGGGCTGGCGCCACTGCCGGTGGCGCTCCTGCAGCCGGAGGCGGCCAACGCGTTTCTCTGGTGGAGTTCCGCGATCTGTCTGGGCTTCGGCCTGGTGCACCTGCTCGGCGTCCGCCAGCGCTGGCAGGCCCTGTCCGGCCCTGCCTGAACGCCCGCCCCCGCTTGCCTCCATGGCCGGGGAGCGCGCCTCCGGCCAGGCGGACAGCCTCAAGATCCCCTGGCGCACCGGCAAGCAGATCGTCGCCATGCCAGACTCGCGGGCAGCGCGCATGCCCGCTGCAATGCAAGGACCGTGATATGCCACTCCTCCTCGCCTGGTCGCTGTTCGGCCTGGGTCTCGCCCACATCGTGTTCGGTGTCGTCCGCTTCAGGGAGCCGCTCTCGGCCGCCATCGCTGCGGGCTTCGTCGACCAGTTCTCGGCTGCAGAGGACCGGCGCACCGCGTTCTGGTTCCTCATCTTCGCGATCCCGCTGATGCTGGCGGGCCACCTGGCCGTCCGTGCGGTGGCCGCCGCCGACCTCGGGGCCCTGAGGCTGATCGGCTATTACCTGCTGCCGACCGCGGTGATCGGGGTCCTGGCCTTCCCCACGTCCCCGCTGTGGGCACCTCTACTGCTGGCCCCCTTGTTCATCGCGGCGGGCTACGGCCTGCTGTAGCCCGCCGACTTGCCGGCGCCGGTGGCCGCAGCAGGCCTCATCACCCCCGAGGGGTACGCACCAGACACCGCTCCTTCAGCCATGGACTTAATCCGCATGAGTAGAAGATCTCCGAGATCCGACCGCCTGCTCCTCGCCGCCGGGCTGCTCGCCCTGTTCACAGCGCTGCCGCACCTGCTGGCCGGCACGCCGGAGGTGCAGGCTCCGCTGATGTCATCGCCGCTGGAGCGCCCCGTCGCGCTGCTGCTGGCCTGCTGGCACCTGGTGAGCGTTGCGCTGGCGGGCTCCGCCGCGGCGCTGCTGTGGTGCGCCCAGCCGCGGCATGCGGCCCAGGCCGGGGCCCTGGCCGGCTTCGTCTCCCTCATGTGGCTGCTGTTCGGTCTGGTGTTCCTGGCCATCGCGGGGCTGTACCTGGGGCCGGCCGGCCTGGTCGTGCTGCCTCAGTGGGTGCTGCTGATCCCCGTCGGTCTGCTGGGCTGCGCGGGAGTCAGGCGCGGGCGCAGCACGGTCGGAGTGCGCAAAGACGGTGGGGCCGCCTCATGAAAATGATCCTCACCCCGGCCCGCAATGCCGACGAGTACTTCGACTGCCTGCAGGGCTGGCAAGGCGCGCAGGCCCGGGCGCTGCGCCAGGCGGTCAAAGAAGCCGGCCCGCAGCTGGCCGAGGGGCTCAAATGGGGCCATGCCGTGTACTTCCTGGACGGCCCTGTGCTGCTGATCCGCGCCGAGCCCACGCGGCTGCTCTTCACCTTCTGGCAGGGTCAGCGTCTGCGCAGCATCGAGCCCCGGCTCAAGCCTGGCGGCAAGTACCAGATGGCCACACTGGTCCTGCAGCAGGACACCCCCCTGCAGCGCGCCACGGTGCTGACCCTGGTCGCGGCGGCCGTGCGCATCCAGGGCGGCCAGCACAGACAGGGCCCCGCGAACGAGGCCGGGCCGAACCCGTCGCGGCAGGCGGGGCCCGACGGGCCCGCATGACCGGAGCTCGCACGACCCGCCTGCGCACGACCCGCCTGCGCATGACCCGCCTGCGCATGACTCGGCCTCCGCGCCGTCCCGACCGCCCGGCTGCCGCCGCCTCATCGCCAGCGCGCACGCGGCTGGCCAAAGGCTGGGACGGCTGGCCGCAGGCTCAGTACCTGTAGCTGGCGTTCAGGTAGAAGGTGCGGCCCAGCGGGTTGGCATAGCGCGCGTCAAAGCCCATCTGGTTGCCGCCGCCCGAGGTGCGCAGCGAGAAGGGCGGCGCCTTGTCCAGCAGATTGCGAATGCCCAGGGTCAGCGCCGTCGATTTCAGCAGCTGCATGCGGGTCTGCCAGTCCAGGGTGCCGTAGGCGTCGACATCGCGGGCCACCGTCGCATAGGCGCCCAGGCTGCCGTCCGCCTTCACCTCCCGCACCTTGCCGTCGGCTGCGGTCTGCACCTTGTCGTGATAGCCGCTTCGCCAGTTCCAGGTGGCCGTGTGACTGAACATGCCGTGGCTGAGGGTGGCGCTGGCGCGCTGGATCACGCGGAAGCTCACGGTGCTGTAGGCGTCGAAACGGCCCACCGAGTTCTCCACCGTGCCTGCGCCATCGTCGATTTCCGACTTGAGCATGTAGGTGCCCGACCAGCTCAAGCTCAGGCGGCCCAGCCCGTCGAGCTTGCGCGCGTAGGCCAGCTCCCAGTCCACGCCGCGGAAGCTGGAGCGGCCGAGGTTGTAGCTGGGCAGCAGGACGGCCAGCTTGTCGGCGCCACGCGCAGGGTCGTACACGGTGCGGATCAGGCTGTCATAGGCCGCGGGGCTGCCAAAGACCAGACTCTCGGGCAGGGAGACGATCTGGTTCTTCATCCGCACGGACCAGTAGTCCAGCCCCGCACTCAGGCCCTTCACCGGCTCGTATTTGAGGCCCAGGGTCATGTTGCGGGATTCCTCGGGCTTCAAGCCGTTGGGGCCTGACAGCGGATTGCCGCCGCTGAGCAGGTCGTACTGGGTCGTGCCCTCGCAGTTGACGGCGCGCGGGTCCGGCGCCTTGACCGGGCAGGGGTAGGCGCCGCTGGTGTTGCTGCCCCCGGAGATGGCCTTGGTGATCAGGTCCATCTCGGGCACCTTGAAGCCCGTTCCGTAGGAGCCGCGCAGCAGGAGCTCTGGCATGGGCTGGAACTTGAAGGCCAGCTTGTACGTGGCCTTGCTGTTGGGATTGCCCTGCCTGGCCGGTGCAGCCCGCTTGCCCTGATCGTCCAGCACGACCTGGTTCTGGACGGCGGTGTAGTCGTCATAGCGCAGCGCCGCGGTGGTCTCCAGGGTCTTGCTGAGTGGCACGGCCAGCTCGGCAAAGACGCCCCAGTTGCGCCGGCTGGCCTCGATGGGCAGCGCCCCGGTGCCCCGGCCAAACGCGGTATCGGTGCCGCTGTGCAAGGGGTTCGGACCCATGGCCAGGGCGCTGGGGTCGTAGTCGTACTTGCGACGCGTCAGGTCGGCGCCCGCGCCCAGCATGGCGGGGCCGGCCGGCAGGCGCAGCAGCTCGCCGGAGATGCGCCCCCCCACGGTGTCCAGCGCCGTGCGGGTGCTGTCATTGCGCTCCTGCAGCACACAGGGCGCAAAGGCGCTGGCATTGCCGCCCACCGGGGCGAAGGGGTTGAACTTGCCGCTGCGCAGCAGGTCCTGGTAGCAACTCTGGCGCAGGTAGCCGCCGTCGTAGAGGGTGTCGGCACGGCTGGTGGAGTGCACGTAGCTGGCGCTGTAGTCGAACTCGCGGAACACGCCCTCCACGCCCAGGGCCAGGTGGCGCGCATCGGTTCTGAAGAGGTCCGAGCGCCCGCCGGCGTCGACGAAGCGGTTGTTGGTCGTCGCCTTGCTGACGTTGGCGGGATCGACGCCCAGCTTGCCCAGGTAAGGCGTCACGTTGGCCGCATAGAGCGGGTCGCTCAGGTCCAGGGCGATGGCCTGGGCCACCGGCGCATGCCGTTCCTTCAGCTCGAACCTGGAGGCCACCGCCTCGAAGAAGGCGCTGGCGTTCTCGCCGAGCTTCAGCGTGCCGGAAGCGAAGAGGCTGTCACGCTTGGTGGAGGGCAGGAGCTGCACCGTGGCGGCGTAGTCGAACTGGCAGGCCTGGTCCAGGCCCACGGTGGAGAGCACGGTATTGGGGCCGCACTTGCCATTCTTCAGGTAATCGGGCGAAAAGGTCAGCGCGCTGATGGGGTCACCGCCCGGCCCCTTGAGCGGATTCTTCAGACCCAGGGTCACCGAGGACGGTGCCGTGTTGCGGGCCGACTCATACAGCGTGTAGGTCTTGCCCTGATGCGAGAACGGCACGACGCCCGAGCGGGCGAAGTCGCGGTCGGCCGCATTGAGCTCGCTCTGGCGTTCATGCGCGAAAGCCAGCATCAGGTTGTAGCCATCGACCGGATAGTCCCCAAAGCCCTTGCTGAGCGCCAGACTGCTTGCGCGGCCTCCGTGCTTTTGAGGCACGGACACCGCCGCCTCCAGCGCGAGCTCGGTCTGGTTCTTCTTCAGGATGAAGTTCACCACGCCCGCCACGGCATCGGAGCCATAGAGCGCCGAGGCGCCGTCCGTCAGCACCTCCACGCGCTCGACGGCGGCCAGCGGGATGCTGGACAGGTTGACCGCGGAGCCGGCGTTGTAGGCGGCCAGGCGGCGCCCGTTGAGCAGCACCAGGGTGTAGGACGCGCCGATGTTGTGCAGCGAGGCGTTCTGCACACCGCCTGGCCCGTCGCCATTGACCGAGGCTGAGGAGGTCTGGAAGCCCTGCATGGCGGGCAGGGCCTGGATCAGGTCCTCCACATTGCGCGCGCCGGAGCGTTCGATGTCGGCGCGGCTGAGCGTCTGTACCGGCAGCGCGCCCTCGTTGGCGATGCGCTTGATCGAGGAGCCCGTCACCTCCACGCGATCCAGCGTTTCCTGCGCCCAGGCCCCTCCATGGGCGGCCAGCCCCAGCGCGGCGAGAGCGGCCTTCGTGATCAGAGATTTTTTCAAGATTGCACCTGTGTTGCACCTGTCGTGCAGCGTTTGTCGGCGGCGGAACGGCATGCCCCGCCCTGGCGCCCTGCGTGTCCGGTGGTTCCGCTGACCTTGCCAAGGGCGTGAATGCGCACGCTCGATCTTGTATATCCGCTGTGCTTTGCGAATATATTTAATGTCGACTCATGTGTTGGATAGGTGTTTTCCGCAGCTGGGGGGACAAGGCGCCGTGCTAATCGCCTGTGCGCAGGTGCGCGCGGGCCGGGCGGTGGCACACTGGCCGCTCATTCAGGGGTCTGTGATGGACATGGTTTGGTTGCGCATCGGGCTCGGCGCCCTGGTCCTGCTGCTGCTTCATGGCTTGTGGCAGCGATGGCAGCTGCACTGCTTGCGCAGGGACGGTCTCTATCCGGCGGCCGGGCAGGCCGGCCCGGCAGACATCCGCAAGCTGGTCCAGTCCGGCAGATGGGCCTGGGCCATGCGCTGCCATCGCGAGGTGCACGGCAGCAGCCTGCGCGAGGCTCGGGAGGCCGTCCACGCCATGCGCCACAGCCCGGCGCCCCAGGGGCCCGGCATCCTGGAGGTGGCGCCGCTTCATTTGCGTCCCGGCAGCGTGAGCAACTTCGAAGCCGCCTTCAGCGAGGCCCAGGCCCTGATCGCCGCCATGCCCGGCTATCGCGGCCATGAGCTGCAACGCTGCCTGGAGCGACCCGACCATTACCTGCTGCTGGTCCGCTGGGACAGCGTGGCTCACCATGAGCAGGGCTTCCGGCAGTCGACCGAATACCAGCAGTGGCGCGCCCTGCTGCATCATTTCTACGACCCCTTCCCCACCGTGCTGCACTACGAAGCCGTCCAGGCCTGCACTGCAGCCCAGGGCCCTGCACGCGCATGACTGCCCATCTCGATCACCTGATCCTGCGCGTCAATGACCTGGACGTCAGCCTGCGCTTTTACACGGAGCTCATGGGCTTCACGCCGGAGGGCCGCAGCGGCCCCTTCGCCGCCGTGCGCGTGGGCCCGTCCTGCCTGTTGCAACTGGCGCCCTGGGGCACCGAGGGCGGTGAGCACTATGCCTTTGCCCTGGACGCCCCGCATTTCGAGGCCGTGCTTGCGAGGGTGCTCGCCACCGGCCTGGACCATGGCCCGAGCTTCGATTTGGTAGGCAGCCAGGGCGGCCTGGGCACCGAGGTGGGCGCATGCGGCCCGGCGCCCACGTTGTACTTCTTCGACCCCAACAGGCACCTGATCGAGATCCGAACCTATGCGCCGCGGGCGGCAGCCCAGCCGTCCTGAGCGCCCTCATCCATGCGTCCCAGCCCATGCCCCGATACATCGCCTTCCTTCGCGGCGTGAGCCCGCAAAACGCCAAGATGCCCGTGCTCAAGGCCTGCCTGGAAGAGGCCGGCTTTGGCGCCGTGCGCACCTTGCTGTCCAGCGGCAACGCCGTCTTCGACAGCCGCTCCACCCCGCTGCCGACCCTGGAAAAGCGACTGGAGCAGGTGATCGAGGCCGGCATGGGCCGGCCCTTCCCGGTGATCCTGCGGCGGCAGGATCAGCTCCAGTCCTGGCTGGACACCCAGCCCTTCGGCGCGCATACGCTGCCCGCCGACGCCAAGCGCATCGTCACCTTTTTGCGCCACCCACCGCAGACGCCGCCGGCCCTGCCCCGCGTGGCCGACGGCGTCCACATCCTGCAGTGCAGCGGCGGCGAGGTTCTAAGCGCCTACCTGCCCAATGAGGAGGGTCCGGTGTTCATGCGCATGCTGGAGCAGCTCTTCGGCCGCGACATCACCACCCGCACGCTGGACACCGTGCTGAAGTGCCTGCAGGCCTGAGGACTTTGGGGCGGGGCTGGCCGCTGCGACCTCTTGCGGCCGACCTGCCGGCGGGTCACACTGACCCTGATCAGCCCTGAAGGAGCAGCTCATGGCCCTACCCCATGCCACCGCCGGCCAAGCCGTCACCGTCCAGCCCCTGGGCGCCCGCCTGCTGGATGCCAAGACCAGCGCGCTCTTCAAGTCCCAGGACCTGGAGCTCATCCACCTGGTGCTGGCCAAGGGCAAGTCGCTGCCGCCGCACAAGGTGGCCGGCGAGATCACCATCCAGTGCCTGGAAGGCCGGCTGGACATCAGCGTGGACGGCCACAGCCAGCTGCTGGAGCCGGGCCAGCTGCTCTTCCTCCAGCGCAACGCCCTGCATGCGGTCACGGCCCTGGAAGATGCCTCGGGCCTCGTGACCATCGCCCTGCGCAACGGTTCTTGAGCCGCCAGGCTGGCGCCCGGGTCGGCACTGCGGCGCGCCTGCGGCGTCCGTCGCGGGCACAATGCGGCGACGAAGCGCCCGAGACCGGGCCGCCCGCCCCCTGCCGTGCTGCCATGGATGCCCAAGACCCCTACGACCACCGCCTGACCGAACTGGAAATCAAGGCCGCCTACACCGAGGACATGCTCGACGAGCTGAACCGCGTGATCGTG
The DNA here is from genome assembly GCA_041905785.1 of Burkholderiaceae bacterium. GTDB lineage: Bacteria > Pseudomonadota > Gammaproteobacteria > Burkholderiales > Burkholderiaceae_C > Roseateles_B. The sequence continues at coordinate 145,887 of JAYRKJ010000016.1, read as the reverse complement.
CGCCAGCAGCAGCAGATCGACGTCCTGCTGCGCGAATTGCTGCAGCTGCGGGATCGGCTCCCCGATGGCGGCGCTGCCGCCCCCCGCAACCTGCGCGACGAACTTCCGCCGCACTACTGACGCCCGGACAGCCGCATGAACGCCATCCCGCCCCAAGCCCTGCTCGTCATCGACGTCCAGCAAGCTCTGTTCGATCCGCCTCCCTTCGAGGCCCAGGCCGTGATCCAGCGCATCAACGCGCTGACCGAGCGCTTTCGCGCCCAGGGCCGCCCCGTCTTCCTGATCCAGCATCAGACGGCGCATGGTGCGCTGCAGGCGGGCTCACCGGGCTGGGCCTTCGCGAGCGGGCTGCAGCAGCTGCCTGGCGACACCGTGATCGCCAAGACCACGCCGGACGCCTACCTGCGAACGCCGCTGGAGCAGGCCTTGCGCGAGCAGGGCATCGGCCATGTCGCGGTTTGCGGCTATGCCAGCGAGTTCTGTGTGGACACCACGGTGCGGCGCTCGGCAGCGCTGGGATTTGAGGTCACCCTGGTGGCCAACGCCCACACCACCCACGACAAGCCGCATGCCAGTGCCGCCCAGATCCGGGCGCATGAGAACGCCACCCTGCCCAGCATCAGCAGCTTCGGCCCGCGCATCCGCAGCATGGCGGCGGCCGAGCTGCTGCTGTAACGCCTGTAACGCCAGGGCGACGATGCCGAGCCGCCGCCCCCCACAGGCCTCGGCCCACAATGCCGCCGTGAGCGCAGACACCCCCCCCTTCTCCCCCTTCTCCACCTTTCCCGCCGTCTCCACCGCGCCGGTCCCGGCCGCCCGCGCCCTGTGGGTCGAGCTCGACAGCCAGCAGCTCACGCTGCGCCTGCCGGACGCGCCGCAGCAACGCCTGCGCAACCGCCTGCTGCCCCGGCTGCTGGCGGCCCTGCTGCTGGCACACACCGAGGGCCAGGCCTGCGAACACCATCCCTGCAGCCGCAAGGCCCTGCAGCAGCGCCTGGGCGACCGGGCGGAGTTGCACCGCACCCAGCTCTGGCGTGCCCTGCAGGCGCTGGACGACAGCCCCCTGGCCGGCCTGATCCGCCACGGCGCACGCTCGGCCGGGCCCTTCTGGCTGGATGAAGCCGTGCTGGCGCGCTGCCACTGGCGGCTGCGCGCACCCGCGGCTGGACCGGGCCCGGAAACACCCTCGCCAGGCGCCAGCCGCCTGGACCCCGCGGCGCTGCGCACGCTGCTGAACCAGGCGGCCGCCGACAGCCCGCCCCTGCGGGCACCGCTTGCTCGGCAGGCCCTGCCGCTGGCCTATGTGCAGGCGCTGTCGCGCGCCGACCTGGCCCTGGAGCGCGGCGAGCTCTACCCGGCCCGTCTGGCCTTGGCTCAGGCGGCCGAGCATGTTCCCGAGGGCGATCTGCCCGCCCTGCTGTCCCTGAGCCTTCGCCGCGCCCGCATCGCCCGCCGCCTGGGTGACTGGGCCACGCTGCAGCAGGAGCTGCGCGCCCTGCGCCAGGGCCTGGAGCAGACGGCGCTGCCGCCAAGCCAGGTCCGCCAGATCGGCTGGCGCCTGGTCGTGCTGGAGGCCTGGCACTGCCACGGCAGCCTGGGCGAAAGCGCCGTCGCCCTGCAGAAGCTGGCCCAGCTGGACGAGGAAGCGCTGGCGCTGGACGCCGGCCTGTTCGTCGACTACCTCAATCTGCGCGGCATGGCCGGCCGTGAGCTCGCCTTGCGCGCGGCCTCCGCCGAGCTGGCCTGTGCCGCGCTGGAGGACCTGGCAGCGGCCCTGCGCCAGGCCAGCCTGGCCGGCTTGCCCGACGCCCTGCAGGTCAGCGCCGCCAACCTGGCCAATGGCCTGTGCCTGCTGCAGGGCGCTGGCCTGCTGCCGCCGCAGCGGGGCGCCGAGGCCTGGGCCTGGCTGCTGCTCAGCGAGAGCGTCTGCGAACGCTGGGGCCTGGCCCGCCACTCCCTGCTCAACACCATCTTCCTGCTGCGCATTGCCGAGCAGCAAGGCTGGAGCTTTGCGCAAGCTCAGCAGCGCGCCGAGGCGCAAGGACTGCCCCTGCCGGGAGACAGCTTCCGCAGCCTGGCGGCCGAGCGCTGGGAGGCTTGCCGCCGCCTGCATTCCCAGCTGCCGGCCGAGCAGCGCTGCGCCTTCCTGCTGCTGTGGGCCCGCCATGCCTGGCGCGAAGGCGATGCCCTGTGCGCCGCCGAGCGCGCCCAGCAGGCTCGCCACCATGGGCGCAAGCTGCGAGCCGAGTCCCAGCGCGAGCGCTACGAGGGCGAGGCGCAACAGCTGCTCGCTGCCCTGGGCCTGCCGGCGCAACAAGCGTAACGCGACAGCTGCGCTGACAGCCAGGCGGCGCGCCGCCACACTGCGATCACCCCATCACAGAGGAGATCCCATGACATTGTCTGCAGTGATTCGCGCCGTGGCCGCCTTGGCGGTCCTGGCCATGAGCACTGGGCCGGCCCGCGCCGACAGTCCGGCAGAAAGCTTCCACCACCTGCCTGCGCTGGGCGAAGGCTTCGCGGCCCTGGGCACCCAGGGCGTGATCGCGATCTACGAGGAGCCGCAGCAGCGCTGGACCGTATCCGACCCCCGGCGCGCCTACCAGGGCTTCCGCCCGGCCTCCACCTTCAAGATCCCCGGCACCCTGATCGCGCTGGAAACGGCCGTCGCGCAGGACGAGATGCAGGTCTTCAAGTGGGACGGCAAGAAGCGCTGGATGACGGACTGGAACCAGGACCAGACCCTTCAGACGGCCTTTCGCTTCTCCGCCGTGTGGGTCTACCAGGACATCGCGCGCCGCGTTGGCGCCGACGGCATGCAGTCACGACTTTGGGCCTGGCGCTACGGCAACGCCGTGGCCGGCCCCAGGCACGACAGCTTCTGGCTGGAGGGGAATCTGCGCATCACGGCCCTGGAGCAGATCGACTTCCTGCGCCGCTTCGCCGACCACCGCCTGCCCATCAGCGAACGCAGCCAGGCCATCGCCCGGCGCGTCTTTCTGCGCGATGAGACGCCCGAGTGGCGGCTGTTCGCCAAGACCGGCTGGGACGGCACCGGGCCGGTGGAGCTGGGCTGGTTCGTGGGCTGGACCGAACGCAAGGCCGGCCCCGGCCGCTGCTTCTTCGCACTGAACATGGACATGAAGAGCAGCAAGCCCGAGCTCAAGGGCGACGCCATGGGCATGCTCGGCCCTCAGCGCGAACGCCTGGTCCGCGAGGCGCTCAAGGCCCAGGCCTGCCTGGACTGAGCGCCGTGCCGCCGCCTTAGGCCGCCTTAGGCCGCCTTAGGCCGCCTTAGGCCGCCTTAGGCCGCCTTAGGCCGTCTCAGGCCGTCTCAGGCCGTCTCAGGCCGTCGAGGTCTGCGCCTGCAGCCAGGCGATGGTGTCGCCGATCAGATGGCCGGCGATGCTGAAGCGCGGCGGCAGGCCCGGCAGGGCATCAAGCTCGAACCAGTCGGCATGCTCGATCTCGCCGGGCTGGGGCCGGATCTCCCCGCCGGCCCATTCGCAGCGAAAGGCCAGCATCAGGCTGTGCGGAAAGGGCCAGCTCTGGCTGCCGTAGTAATGCAGGTTCCGGACCTGCACGCCCACTTCCTCGGCCACCTCGCGGTGCAGGCAGTCCTCCAGCGACTCGCCCGCCTCCGCGAAGCCGGCCAGCGCGCTGTAGAAGCCTGCCTTGAAGTTGGGCGAGCGGGCCAGCAGCAGCTGCGGCCGGCCTTCATGACGGCGCCACACCAGCGCCATCATGGCCGGGCTGATGCGCGGATAGACCACGTGGCCGCAGCCCGGGCAGCGCCGCGCCCGCTCCTGCACCTGGCGCTCGGTGGGTGTGCCGCAGACGCCGCAGAAGCGATGGGCGCGGTCCCATTCCATCACCTGGGCAGCGCGGCAGGCCAGCTGCAGCAGCGGGGCGTCCATCTGCATCATGGCGGCGCGCAGGCCCTGCAGCTCCCAGCCCTCGGGAACGGCTTCGATGCGCTGAGCCCAGCAGTCCAGGCCCTCCAGGCGGCCCAGGTAGTGGCGCTCCCGCGCCGCGGTGAAGGTGTCGGCTTGCGGGGTCAGGTCTTGCCCACCCGCCGGAACCAGCAGCTGGCCCTCGACGAAGACCAAGTGCCAGCCCAGCGCGCTGGGTGACTCGGGCGCCTGCACGCCGGGAATGAAGCCAGAGATGAAGTCCATGCTCGTCATGCCCTGCACTGTAGAGGCATTCAGGCCGGCGATGTTCGGCGCCGTGCGCGTGGCGTTCGCGGCTCCGGCAGGGCGGCGAATCCCTGCACCAGATGGTCCACAAGGGCCCGCACCCGCTGCGGCAGGAAGCGCTGACTGGGCATCACGGCGTGCAGAGGCAGCTCGTCGCCCAGCCAGGCCGGCAGCACGCGCACCAGGCTGCCGTCCAGCAGGCTGCGGCGCACGTCCAGCTCGCTCTTGTAGACCAGCCCCTGGCCTTCCAGCGCCCAGCGGTGGGCGATCTCGCCGTCGTCGGTGCTCAGCCGGCCCTGCACGGGCACGCTGAGCGCCTCGGCCTCGGGCGCATCGGCCGGGTGGAAGCGCCAGGCCCGCTCGTGCCGGTTGCGGATGCGAAAGGTGATGCAGTCATGCCGGGCCAGGTCTTCCGGCTGACGCGGCATACCGGCGCGCTTGAGGTAGGCCGGGCTGGCCACGACCTGGCGTCGCACCAGGGCCAGGCGCCTCGCGACCAGGCTGGAATCGGGCAGCTGGCCGTAGCGCAGGGCCACGTCGATCTCGTCCTTGTAGATGTCCTGCAGCGAATCGCTGACGCTGAGATGCAGCTCGACCGCCGGGTGCTGCGCCATGAAATCCTGCAGCAGGGGCAGCAGCCACTGGCGCGTGAGGTCGCTGGAGGCGCTGAGGCGGATGCGACCGCGCAGCCGGTCACCGGACTTCCCCTTGAGGCTCAGCGGCGCCTCGCTGACCTGGGCCAGGCCTTCCTCCAGCAGCTCCAGGGCGCGCTGGGCGTAGTCCCGCAGCTGCTCGCCGGCAGCGGTGAGGCGCAGGGCACGGGTGCTGCGCTCCATCAGGCGCAGACCCAGGCGCGCTTCCAGGCGCTTGAGCATGGCGCTGGCCGCCGCCGGGCTGAGCTGCATCTCCCGCGATGCAGCGCTGAGGCTGCCGCGGCGGGCGCATTCCACCAGCAGGCGAAGCTCGGAGGTATTTTCAATCTTCATTTGAAAGTCAATGATGCCAGAGACGCTGGTTTGAAGCTGAAACAGCGCTCAAAGTCTCGGCTGTGCAGACCACTGTGGTCTTCCCAGCCATGTTTCCCAGGAGTTCCTCATGAAAGCCGTCGGTTATTACCAGTCCCTGCCCATCAGCGCCCCCGAGTCCCTGATCGACCTCGATCTGCCCGAGCCGCAAGCCGGCGCACGGGACCTGCTGGTCGAGGTTCGCGCCATCGCCGTCAACCCGGTGGATGTGAAGCTGCGCCAGCGCCGCCCGTCCACCGACGGCCAGCCGCAGATCCTGGGCTGGGACGGCGTGGGCGTGGTGCGTGCCATCGGCGCGCAGGTGCAGGGCTTTGCCGTGGGCGACCGCGTCTGGTGGGCCGGCGAGATCAACCGTCCGGGCAGCTACGCCGAACTGCAGGCCGTGGACCACCGCATTGCCGCCCACGCCCCGACGCGCTGGGCGGACGCCCAGGCCGCCGCCCTGCCCCTCACCGGCATCACGGCCTGGGAGCTGCTCTTTGACCGCCTGCAGGTGCAGCAGTCGCCAGCGCGCCCCGTGAGCCTCCTCGTGACCGCCGCTGCGGGCGGCGTGGGTTCCATCCTGCTGCAGCTGGCGCGCAGGCATGCGCACCTGACCGTGATTGCCACGCTGGGTCATGCCGCGGAGCGTCCGCAGGAGGTCGCCCGCCTGAAGTCTCTGGGCGCGCACCACGTGATCGACCACACGCAAGACCTGGCCCCGCAGGTGGCCGCCTTGAGCGCACAGGGGCTGCCGCCGGTGCGCTACATCGCCAGCCTTTCGCACACGCCGCAGCATTTCGCCGACTTCATCGCCCTGATCGAGCCCCAGGGCCGCCTGGCCATGATCGACGACTTCGACCCCGCTGCGCTGGACGTCATGGCACTCAAGGGCAAGGCCCTGTCCCTGCACTGGGAGATGATGTTCACCCGCTCGCTGCACCAGACGCACGACATCGCCGAGCAGGGCCGGCTGCTTTCGCAACTGGCCCAGTGGGCCGATGCCGGCGAGCTGCACAGCACGCTCAGCGAGGTGCTGGGGCCCATCGACGCGAAGCACCTGAAGCTGGCGCATGAGCGGCTGGAAAGCGGGCACACGCAGGGCAAGCTGGTGCTGGCGTATTGACTCCCCGCGACTTGGCGCCGCACTGGCGCCTGGCACCGGCCCCTCACACTCGGGCGCAGCGCGATTGCGGCACACTCCGCGGGATGCCTGCCACCCAGTCCACACCGCAAGCCGGGGGCACCCCGTCCCTGTTCAAGACCGCCCGAGCCTTCGAGACCTGGCTGCGCAAGCATCACGCCAGCTCGGAGGGCCTTTGGCTCCAGCTCGCCAAGAAGGGGGCCGATGAGCCCACCATCACTTACCCCGAGGCGGTGGAGATCGCGCTCTGCTGGGGCTGGATAGACGGCCAGAAGAAAAGCCTCGACGGGCAGCACTTTCTGCAGCGCTTCACGCCCAGGCGCCCGCGCAGCATCTGGTCCAAGGTCAATGTCGAGAAGGCCACGGCGCTGATCGAAGCGAGCCGCATGCAGGCACCCGGCTACGCGCAGATCGAGGCCGCCAAGGCCGACGGGCGCTGGGCGCGGGCCTACGATGGCGCGCGCACCGCCACGGTCCCCGCGGACCTGCTGGCGGCACTGGAGGCCGAGCCCAGGGCCAAGGCCTTCTTCGCCACGATCAGCGCGGCTAATCGCTATGCCGTGCTGTGGCGCATCCAGACCGCCGTGAAGGCCGAGACGCGCGCCCGGCGCATCGCCCAATTGGTGGACATGCTCGCCCGCGGGGAGACCGTCCACGGCCCCGGATCCGGCGCCAAGGGCTGAGGCTCGAGCCCCGCAGCCGGTCGGCGTTGCGCAAGGCCAGTGCATCCGCCGTGCCGGAGCTCGTGCGGCTCAAGGGCATGACTTCCAGGAGGGTGGTTCTCCGGCAGCACACTGCGCCCACCACTCAGGGAGGACCGCCATGAAGTCTCACCATCCGCAGGCTTGCGCAGCCCTGCGCCCTTCATCGGGCTGTCGCCTGCTGCTGCCCGTGATCCTCGGGCTGGCCTCGCTGCAGGCGGCGAACGCAGGAGCCGCCCCCGAACCCGAGGCCTGGCAGGTGCAGATGCAGGGCGAGCTCCTCGTGCGTGAGCAGTCGTCGCATCCGGGCGATGCCTTCGTGCAGGTGCCGGCACGTCAGACGCTCTGGCTGGCCCGGGATGGCCACTTCAGGCTGGAAACCGAGAGCCGCTACCCGGGTCATATCGTCTTTCGCTACCGTGAGGCGGGCAATGCCCAGGGCGCGCAGCTGATCGACCTGCTGGGCTGGCGGGACGGCACCGCCATCCAGCCGGTGGAGGCCAAGAAGGCGCAGGAACATCTGTCCAACCAGCTGCTGTGGATGCCCGCCGAGCTGCTGCGCCTGGCCACCCCGCTGACGCCGGCGCAGGAGCAACAGGGCCACTGGCAACAGACCCTGCGCGACCCCGCCGGACGCGAGATCCAGCTGCGCTGGTCCGGCGCACAGGGTCGGCTGCTGGAGGCCAGGCTGGGACCGCTGCGCTACGTCTACCTGCGCGCGCACGACGAACGCGGCCTGCAGGCGGCCGAAGTCGAGGTATTCAACGGCGAGCAGCGCACCCAGCGCTGGCAGCTGCAGCCCCCCGGCCCCGTTTCAGCCGACAGCGCCCAGCCGCCCCTGCCCGCCGGCTACACGCCCGCAGCGCCCACCGGCGAGGTGCGGGCCGAGCAGTTGGCGCCGGGCGTCTACCGCGTGGAAGGCCTGGCCTCGCGCTACCACGCCCATTTCATCGTCGGACCCAAGGGCGTGGTCGTCTTCGACACGCCGTTCAGCCTCGCGGAAGGCGCCCAGGTTCGAGCACTCATCGGGCGCACGGCCCCCGGTCTGCCCATGGCCGCGGTGGTGTTGTCGCACGGGCATCGGGACCATGGCGCAGGGCTGCCCGCATACCTGGATGCCGACACGCGCATTCTCGTCGGCCGGGGCGGGCGCCAGGCCTTGCGCCGCCAGCATGGCGCGGTACTGGCCGACAGGGCCGAGGAGATCGAACAGGCCCGCGATATCGGACTGGGCGGCCGGGCCCTGCGTGTGCTGCCCGTGGCCAGCGGGCATGCCGAGGACATGCTGGTGGCCTGGGATGCCGCCAGCCGATCCGTCTTCCATGGCGATCTGTTCTATGTGCCCGAGCAGGGTCCTGTACCGCCGGCTTTCGAGGGTGTCGAGGAGCTGCAGCAGGCGCTGAAGCAGGCCGGCCTGGAGCCTCAGCGGGTGCTGGGCGTGCATGGGCGGGCGGCCAACGCGGAGGATGTGAGGCAATCGCTGGCGCTGCGTCTCATGGACATGCACTCGCAGACGCCGCAAGCGGCCCCGGCCGCCGGCAAACCCGCGGCACCGGCCATGTAAGGCACCGGCAGACCGAACTCGAGAAGGGCATCGCCGCCTGGAGCGAGCAGTCGGCCGGCAAGCAGTCGGCCGACTCGCAGCCGCAGCAGGGACTGCGGGCGATCAGCGCTCGATGGGTGCGTCAGGCGGCGGTGGAGCACGAGTGCCGGAGGACGTCTGCTGGGCGAGGCTCGCTGCTGCCTCAGGTGCGGTCCGGCCGATGGCCCCGAGGTGGGTGAACCCGAAACCTCGCTGATACTTGAGCCCATAGCCCAGCGCTCGGTCAAAGCCGATATGCGCACACCAGACGATGCCCAGGGCCACCGGGACATCGCCAGGAAACACCAGGGCTGCGACAAGGCTTGCCAGCGGACCCAGGTAGGCGTGCGCCGCGTTGTAGGCGATTGCGCCGACGCGCGCGCCGGCCAGGTAAGCCGCCAGCGACAGATCCGGCAGCAAAAACGTGGCGGCAAACACTCCCCACCCGGCGCCAAACTTCGCATAACACACAAGACTCGCGGCGAGCACGCACAAGCCCTCGGCGCGCAGCAGCAGCCTAACTGAACCGGTCGTTGCGCCAGTCATGGTCCATTCACCGCCAGATCAGGGCTGTACAAGTTGGGCCCGCCGTCACCTCGCCACCGCCTCCTCCAGGCGGCTCGTCCACAGCGCCTGCCTCGCCAGTTCCGCCGCGGTGCGCTCGTCGGCCGTCACCAGGTACTCGTTGCTGCTGCGTTCCACGAAGTAGGCCGAGCGATAGCGCTGCAGGAGCTCACCGAGTGCGCGGCGGGCTTGGGTGGGTGAACCGTTGAAGGTGAGGGTCAGCGTGGTCATGGTGGAGGCTTTCTTCAAAGGCCCGCTGCACAGGCAGCCGGCCCTTCCAGAACGCCGCAGCGATCACGCGGTTGACGCGCCGCCGCGGGCGGCGGCGGCCGGACGCGGGCTCAGAAGTGGATGCCCCGCATCATCTGCTGCATCGCGATCGCCTCCGGCGAGAGCTGCGGCTTACCGCCCTTCTCCCCCTTGGCTGCATCGCTGTCGGGGAACATCCGGAAGCTGGTGTTCATGACGATCTGCGCCACGCGCGGCAGCAGCGCATGCAGCAGCTCGCCGGTGATGCCCAGCCGCGTGGCGATGCGCACGGGCTTGGCGATGCAGGCCTGGGCGATCATGTCCGCCGCTTCCTCGGGAGAGAGCGTGGGCACGTTGTTGTAGATCTTGGTCGGCGCGATCATGGGCGTACGCACCAGGGGCATGTTGATGGTGGTGAAGGTGATGCCCAGGTCGGCGTACTCGCTGGAGGCGCAGCGCGTCCAGGCGTCCAGCGCCGCCTTGGAAGCGACGTAGGCCGAGAAGCGCGGCGCATTGGTCAGCACGCCGATCGAGGAGATGTTGACCACATGCCCCTTCTTCTTTGCAACCATGCCCGGCAGCAGGCCCATGGTGACGCGCAGGCAGCCGAAATAGTTCAGCTGCATGGTGCGCTCGTAGTCGTGGAAGCGGTCGTAGCTGGACTCGATGGCCCGGCGGATGGAACGGCCGGCGTTGTTGATCAGGAAATCGACGCCGCCGAAGTTCTCATGGATCCAGGCGATCATGGCCGCGCAGCTGTCCTCGTGCGAGATGTCCGCCGAGTAGCTGTGCACCTGCGCGCCAGCGCCGGCGTAGTCGCGGATCTCCTGCACGGCATCGGCGAGCTTGCCTTCGTCACGCGCGCAGATGATGGTGATGGCGCCGGCTTCCGCGAACTTCTTGGCCGCGGCCAGGCCGATGCCGGAGGAACCGCCCGTGACCAGCACCACCTTGCCCGCGGTCGCCCCCTTGAGGCTGCGGTCGATCTGCAGGTCCGGGTCCAGGTGGCGCTCCCAATAGTCCCACAGGCGCCAGGCGTAGTCGTTGAGCTTGGGGCAGGCAATACCTGACCCCTTGAGCGCCTTGTCGGTTTCGCGGCAGTCGAAGCGCGTGGGGTAGTTGATGAAGGTGAACATGTCCTCGGGCAGCCCGAGGTCCTTCATCACGGCATGGCGGATGCGGCGCACCGGCGCCAGCGCCATCAGGCCCTTCTTGACGCTCTTGGGGATGAAGCCCAGCAGGGCCGCATTGACGAAGAGGTTCATCTTGGGCGCATGGGCCGCCTTGGAGAAGATGTCCAGCACGTCGCCCACGCGGTAGCCCACCGGATCGACGAGGTGATAGCAGCCGCCGCCCGCCTTCACCTGGTGGCTGATGTGGTCCAGCGCGTCGACCACGTAGTCCACCGGCACGATGTTGACGCGCCCGCCCTCCAGGCCGATGGAGGGCATCCAGGGCGGCAGGATCTGGCGCAGGCGCTGGATGGGCTTGAAGAAGTAGTAGGGGCCGTCCACCTTGTCCATCTCGCCGGTCTGCGAGTCCCCCACCACCATCGCGGGGCGGTAGATGGTCCAGGGCTTCTTGCAGTCCTTGCGCACGAGCTTCTCGCTCTCGTGCTTGGTCATGAAGTAGGGATGCTCGAGGTTTTCCGCCTCGTCAAACATGTCTTCGCGGAACACGCCTTCGTAGAGGCCGGCCGCAGCGATGGACGACACATGGTGCACATGCCCGGCGTCGACGGCCGCGGCGAAGTCCAGCATGTGGCGCGTGCCCTCGATATTGGTCCGGACCTGGCTCTCCTCGTCGGCCTTCAGGTCGTAGACGGCGGCGAGGTGGTAGAGATGGTCGATCCGGCCTTTGAGGCTCTTGATGTCCTCCTGGCTGACGCCCAGCTTGCGCGCGGTCAGGTCGCCATAGACGGGGATGGCGCGTGCCTTGCTGACGCCCCAGAAGGCCAGCAGTTCCGGCAGTTTGTCGCGGCTCTCCTCGCGCATCAGGAAGTACACCGTGCTGCCGCGCCGGGCCAGGAGTTTCCTGACCAGCCGCTTGCCGATGAAGCCCGTGGCGCCCGTGACGAAGTACTGCATCGAGTCTCTCCTGTGTTCTTGGTTGGCCCGCGCAAGGCGAGATGCCGGACGATTCTTGTCCAAACCCCGGGTTTCACCGCTGCGCGATTTCCCCAGGAGGCCGACTTTCGGGACTCTAGAGCATAGAGACCGCACACTAGGATTGGGCGAGCGCTGCGCGGTGCCGGGGCCTATAGTGGTTCCGAGCCCTGCTGGAGGGCCTGCGTCGGCACACAATGCGGCGTGGACAAGTTCAGCGACTCTCGCGTAGTTCCACCTCAAGAAAAAGGACTCAACAATGGTCAAGAAGCTGCAGAAAATGGCTGCCAAGAACAAGGCAGCCGCCAACGGCGCTTTCGGTGGTGCACTGCCCGCCGGCCTGCTGGACAACCAGCTCGCCCAGACGATCAAGGACTCCGCCCAGCAGATCTGGGCCGCAGGCCTGGGTGCCTTCTCCAAGGCCCAGGGTGAAGGCGGCAAGGTCTTCGAAACCCTGGTGAAGGAAGGCATGAAGCTGCAGAAGACGACGCAGTCCGCCGCCGAGCAGAAGCTGGGCGCCGTGGCCAGCAAGATGAGCGGCATGGCCGGCGAGGTCGGCGCCAAGGCCGGGCAGCACTGGGACAAGCTGGAGACCATCTTCGAGGAGCGCGTGGCACGCGCCCTGAACCGCCTGGGCGTGCCCAGCAGCAAGGACGTGGAACAGCTGATCGCCCGCATCGACGCACTGAGCGCCGCCGTGGGCGTGGCACCGGCCAAGAAGGCGGCCAAGACCTCGACCAAGGCGGCGGCAAAGGCGGCCCCCGCTGCCAAGCCGGTTGCCAAGCCGACCACCAAGCCCGCCGCCCGCAAGGCCGCGGCGAAGCCCGCGGAAAAGAAGGCTGCGGTCAAGCCGCTTTCCAAGCCGGCCGCCAAGCCCGCTGCCCGCAAGGCCGCGGTGAAGCCTGCGGAAAAGAAGGCTGCGGCCAAGCCGGTTTCCAAGCCGGTTTCCAAGCCGGTTGCCAAGCCGGCCGCCAAGCCCGCCGCCCGCAAGGCTGCCGCCAAGCCCGCCGCTCCGGTGGCAGCGCCGGTCGCCGAAGCCGCACAGGCCTGAGCCTGAAGCACAGAAGACCCAAGCCCCGGCCATGACCGGGGCTGGCCGGGGCGCCGGCATCACCGCAGGCGCCCTGTGAGAGACGAACAGGATCCGCCGCCGCATGAACGCCCGCCCCCGCTCCCCGTCGCGCACCGATGCAGCCGTCCTGCCCGCCGCTGCGACACCCAGGCGGCGGCGCGTGGACCAGCCGCATCAAGGGCCCCGCATCGGCCTGGCCCTGGCAGGCGGAGGCCCGCTGGGCGCGATCTATGAGATCGGCGCCCTGTGCGCGTTGGAAGAATCCATCGAAGGCCTGGACCTGCGCAACTGCGACAGCTACATCGGCGTCAGCGCCGGCGGCTTCATCGCCGCGGGCCTGATCAACGGGCTTTCGCCGCGCGAGCTCTCCGAGGCCTTCATCGAGAACAGCACCCGCTCGCCCGACAGCTTCGACCCCTCGGTGCTGCTGCACCCCGCCTGGGACGAGTACTGGCGCCGCCTGCGCAGCCTGCCGGGCCTGGTGGGCACCGCGCTGTGGCAGACCGTGGTCCAGGGGCGCTCGATGCTGGGCGCCTTCGAGCGCCTGGGGCGGGCCCTGCCCACCGGCCTGCTTTCGGGTGAAGCCCTGGCGCAGCAGCTGCACGCGCAGTTCGACCGCCCCGGCCGCAGTGACGACTTCCGCCAGCTGCGCCACCGCCTGGTGCTGGTGGCCACCGACCTGGACAGCGGCGAGGCCGTCCCCTTCGGCCTGCCCGGCTGGGACCATGTGCCCGTCTCCAAGGCGGTGCAGGCCAGCTCGGCCCTGCCCGGCCTCTTTCCTCCCGTCGAGATCGACGGGCGCTACTACGTCGACGGCGCGCTGAAGAAGACCATCCATGCGTCGGTGCTGCTGCGTGAAGGCCTGGACCTGCTCCTGTGCCTGAACCCGCTGGTGCCCTATGAAGGCGAGGCCGGCGTGCAGGAGCACGAGCCGCATCGCAGCAGCCGGCCCAAGGGCCAGCGCATTCCGCGCCTGGTCGACGGCGGCCTGCCCGTGGTGCTGTCGCAGACGCTGCGCTCGCTGATCCATTCACGCCTGGAGCTGGGCATGAAGGGCTATGCGCGCACCCATCCGACGACCGACATCCTGCTCTTCGAGCCCAACAAGCGCGATGCCGAGCTCTTCATGGCCAACACCTTCAGCTACTCGCAGCGCCGCCACCTGGCTGAGCACGCCTATCAGGCCACGCGACGCCAGCTGCTGGAACGCGCGCAAGACCTGACCCCCACCTTGGCAAAGCATGGTCTCACGCTGCGGGTCGACCTGCTGTGCGACAGCAAGCGTGAACTTGTACCGGGCGCGCTCAAGCCGCCCAGCCGCTGCGCGCTGGCACTGGCGCGCCTGGACCAGACCCTGAGCCTGCTCGAGGCGAGGCACGGACTGCGCGCGCCCTGAATAACGCGCTCTTGCAGCAAAGCGGCGGGGTGCGTGACGGGTTTCACGCCCGGCAAGGACTGACCCCACCGCCTGAGGGGGTCACCCTGCGCCCCCCTGGCAGAACAATGGACGCCATCGCACCTCGCGTGCTTTTTCAGCCGTACCCCGTGTCCAAGAAACTCCTCCTCGCCCTTGGCCTGAGTGCCACCTCCCTCCTCGCCCAGGCCGACCCCATCAACCTGATCGGCAACGGCAGCTTTGAAGCCAATCCCCAGGGCAATGGCTCCTGGGCCATCTACCCCAATCTGGTGGGCTGGACCGGCGGGGCCTACGGCGTCGAGTTGCGTGACAACGTTGCCGGCCGCGCCTTCGACGGCCTGAACTTCGTCGAGCTGGACACCACCCGCAACAGCTCGATCTCGCAGACCTTCACGACCCTGGTCGGCGCCACCTACCACCTGAGCTTCATGTGGGCCAACCGCCCTGACCATCGCGGCGCGGCCAGCAACGGCATCAGCTGGCAGCTCGGCGCCCTGGATGGCGTCGTGGGCGCCAACAACACCACCGCCTGGACCAAGTTCGAGCAGGACTTCGTCGCCACCGGCACCAGCACCACCTTGCGCTTCAGTGCTGTCGGCGCGTCCGACGGCATGGGCACCTCGCTGGACGCGGTGGCGGTCACGCAAGTGGCCGCGCACCCCAAGAGCAGCGTGCCTGAACCCGGCAGCCTGGCCCTGCTGGCGGGTGCCGCAGCAGCGCTGGGCCTGGTTCGCCGCCGCAAGGCCTGAGTTTGCTAGGACGTCGTTGAGAACGAAGGGACGGGCATGCACCCGCCACCGCGCCGCAACCAGCGGCTGTTTCATTAGAAGAAAACGAGAAGAGGCCCCGCGGGGCCTCTTCTTGTTGCTGCAGCAGATTCTGCGCTGCCTTGCTCATCCCATGTAGCGGGCACGCAGATGCGCCTGGAAATGCGCCGGGTTGAGCGGCTCGCCGCTGGCGCGGCGCACCAGCTCCGGCGTTTCCCAGCGGCTGCCTTCGTTCCAGATGCGGCTGCGCAGCCAGTCGAAGACCACCGCCAGCTCGCCCCGGGCAATGCGGGCGTCGAGGTCCGGCGTCTCGCGGCGCATGGCCGCGAAGAACTGCGCGGCATACATGGCGCCCAGCGTATAGCAGGGAAAATAGCCGAAGAGGCCGGCCCCCCAGTGCACGTCCTGCATGGGTCCGTCGCTGAAGTTGCCGCGGGTGTCCAGGCCCAGCAGCTCCTGCATCTTGGCGTCCCACAGCGCAGGGATGTCCTCCACCTCGATCTGCCCATCGATCAGCGGGCGCTCGATCTCATAGCGCAGGATCACGTGGGCGGGGTAGGTGACCTCATCGGCGTCCACACGGATATAGCCCGGCTTCACGCGCGTCAGCAGGCGGTGCAGGTTCCCCACCTCGAAGGCCGGCTGCTCACCCAGGTGCTTGAGCAGCAGCGGGCGCAGGAGCCCCGCGAAGCCCGGGTGGCTGCCCAGCTGCATCTCGAAGGAGAGGCTCTGGCTCTCGTGCAGGCCCATGGAGCGCGCATTGGCGATGGGCAGGCCCAGCCATTCGTGGCGCAGGTTCTGCTCGTAGCGGCCATGGCCGGTCTCGTGGATGGTGCCCATCAGGCTGGGCAGGAAGTCGTCCTCGCGGTAACGCGTAGTCATGCGCACGTCCTCGGGCACGCCGCCGCAGAAGGGGTGGGCGCTTTCGTCCAGACGACCCGCCTCGAAGTCGAAGCCCATCAGGTGCATGGCATCGTGACCCAGCGCCTTCTGCGCGGCCAGCGCGAACGGGGGCTCGGGGCGGAGCACGGCCTCGCGGGACTGCTTGTCCAGCACCTCGCGGATCAACCCCGGCAGCCACTGCCGAAGGTCGCCGAACACGCGGTCCACATCGGCCGAGCGCATGCCGGGCTCGTACTGGTCCATGAGGGCGTCATAGGGGGCAAGACCTGTCACCGCCGACAGGCAGCGCGCCTCCTCGCGGGCCAGCCGCACCACTTCGCGCAGGTTCTCCGCGTAGCCGGGCCAGTCATTGGCCGGCCGCTGGCTGCGCCAGGCGTGTTCGCAGCGCGAGTTGGCCAGGCTCTTGGCCTCGACCAGGGACTGCGGCAGCGCGTTGCTGGCGCGCCAGGCGCGCTGCATCTCGCGCAGATTGGCGCGCTCGACCTCGTCCAGGTCCTCCTGCGCCGCGGCCTCCAGCAGGCCCTTGAGCTCAGGCTCGGTGGCCAGCTGGTGCAGCAGCCCGCCCATCTCGGCCAAAGCCAGCGAGCGGGCTTCGTTGCCCTTGGGCGGCATGTTGGCCGACTGGTCCCAGGACGCGATCGAATGCAGATGGGAGAGGCGGTACATGCGCACATGGCGGGCGCACAGCGCTTGGTAAGCGGTCTTGCTCATGGTTTTGTTTCATCGCCAATGGACCCGCGCAGGGCCCTGTTCTGGAAGGGCGTTTCCTCGACGCCCGGCGTTGCGGCTGCCCTGCGGCGGGCGGCCTCGTGCCCGCCATTGTGGCCGGCTTTGAGACGCATCAAGCGCCCCACTGTCCCGGGAAAACCCACAACAGCAAGGCCGTCATGCACAGGTAGCGCAGGAACTTTCCGATGCCCATGTAGAGCATGCAGGGCCAGAAGGGCAGCCGCAGCCAGCCCGCCACGGCGCACAGGGGGTCGCCCACGACCGGCAGCCAGCTCAGCAGGCAGGCGCGTGCCCCGAAGCGCTCCAGCCAACGCAAGGCCCGGTTGCTGGGGCTGTGATGGACATGCCCTTCATAAAGCCGTTCGGCCCCATAGCCCATGCCCCAGGTGATGGCGCCGCCCAGGGTGTTGCCTGCCGTGGCGACCAGCACGGCGGGCCAGAACAGGGTCGGGTCCAGCTTGACCAGCGCCAGCACCGCCGGTTCGGAGCCCAGCGGCAGCAGGGTGGCCGACACCAGGGCAATCACGAACACCGCGGGCAGGCCGACCTGCGGCAGGGAAAAAAAAGCCAGCACCGCGGCCAGCGCATCCGTCACCGATTGCTCCATGCGGGCCATTATGCGGGCGGCGCCACAGTCGCCTGCGCCCGCCGGTTGCAGCCTTGGCGCAAGGCATGCACACTCATCGGTTCAGGGAGCGCAGTACCGGAGCGGGGACCAGCGAAGAACCCGCCGGGCGAGACCACCTACGAGGTCACGGGCATGCTGAAACTCGCGAAGACCGGATTCATCTGTCTTGGGCTCTTGAGCTCGATGCTGGGCTTGCTGCAGCCCGCGCTGGCGCAAGACGGCTGCAAACACCTGCTCGCCTCCGGCAACCCGCAGTACCCCCCCTATCTCTGGCGCGCACCGGACGACGAGAGCAAGCTCATCGGCGCCAATGCCGAGATGATGCAGTGGCTGTCCAAGGAGATCGGCATCCCCATCGAGGTGCGCTACGTGGGCCCCTGGGGCCGTGTCCAGGAAGAGGTGCGGGCCGGCAAGGTGGACCTGATTGCCGGCGCCTTCTTCACCGTGCCGCGCACCGAGTACATGGACTACTTCCACCCGCCCTTCCGCGACACCCGCTCGGCGGTCTGGACCAAGGACGGCAGCAAGCTCAAGTACCGCCGCTGGGGCGATCTGCAGGGCCACCAGGGCGTCACCGTGATCAACAACAGCTTCGGCGAGGACTTCGACCGCTACGCGCGGGAGAACCTGAGGATCACGCAGGTGGCGAGCCTGGAACAGGCCATCCAGATCCTGCAAAAGGGCCGGGCCGACTACCTGGTCTACGAAGACAGCCCCGGCGACGCCTTCCTGGCCAAGATGGGCATCGCCGACATCAAGCAGCTCGACGGCGCCGTGGCCAAGGAGCCGCTGTACCTGACGCTTTCGCACAAGTCCGCCTGCAACAGCGCGGAGCTGCGCGGCAAGCTGGCGCGGGCCGTGTACAAGCTCGCCAAGACCACGCAGATGAACGACTGGATCAGCCAGTCCATCCAGCTGTGGCGCAAGCAGACCGTGCAGCAGCCGTGAGTGCGGGGGCGGCTTGAGCAACGCCGGCTATTCCGGCACGCCGCTGGCCAGGAAGCTGGGGCTCAAGAGCGGGCAGCAACTGCTGCTGCTGCATGCGCCGCCCGGCTATCTGGAGGGCGCACTGCTGCAGCGCCCCGAGGGCCTTCAGCTCGTCGATCGGCCGTCGCCGATGGTCGACGTGGCCCATGCCTTTCTTGTCGAAGTCGCGGAGCTGGCCGCGCTGCTGAAGGCCTGGCGCGAGCAGTTGCGCACCGACGCCGTGCTCTGGATCTCCTGGCCCAAGAAAGCCTCCAAGCTGCCGACCACGATCACCGAAGACCGCATCCGTGAACTGGCCCTGCCGCTGGGCTGGGTGGACGTGAAGGTTTGCGCGGTCGACGCGACCTGGTCGGGCCTGAAGCTGGTCGTGCGCCAGGCCCTGCGCTGAGCGCCGCATCGGCGGGCGTTATAATCTTGCCTCTTTTTTGAGCAGCCGCCCGCCCCCTCCCATGCCCTCCATCCTGCCCACACGGCAGCCCACACCGCTGCGGCTAGGTGCCCATGAGCTGCCGAACAATCTGTTCGTGGCGCCCATGGCCGGGGTGACGGACCGCCCGTTTCGCATGCTGTGCAAGCGCCTGGGCGCGGGCTATGCGGTCTCCGAGATGGTGACCTCGCGCAAGGACCTCTGGAACAGCCTCAAGACCTCGCGCCGCGCCAACCATGAGGGCGAGACTGCGCCCATCGCCGTGCAGATCGCCGGCACCGAGGCGCCGATGATGGCCGAGGCCGCGGTCTACAACATCCAGCGCGGCGCGCAAATCATCGACATCAACATGGGCTGCCCGGCCAAGAAGGTCTGCAACAAATGGGCCGGCTCGGCCCTGATGCAGAACGAGCCGCTGGCCGAGGAGATCGTCCGCGCGGTGGTCGACGCCTGCCGGCCCTTCGAGGTGCCCGTGACGCTGAAGATGCGCACCGGCTGGAGTGCCGAGGCCCGCAATGCCCTGCGCCTGGCGCGCATGGCCGAGGACGCCGGCATTGCCATGCTGACCATCCACGGCCGCACCCGCGAGCAGGGCTACAAGGGTCTGGCCGAATACGACACCCTGCGCGCGGTGAAGGCCGCGGTGCGCATGCCGGTGGTGGCCAACGGCGACATCGACAGCCCCGAGAAGGCCCTGCAAGTGCTGCAGCACACCGGCGCCGACGCGCTGATGGTGGGCCGCGCCGCCCAGGGCCGGCCCTGGATCTTCCGCGAGATCGCCCATTTCCTCGCCACCGGCGAGCAGCTGCCTGCGCCACGCGTGCTGGAGGCGCGCGACTGGCTGCTGGAACATCTGCAGGACCACTACAGCCTTTACGGCAGCGACAGCGGCATGCGCAGCGCGCGCAAGCACATCGCCTGGGCCGTGAAGGCCTTGCCCGGCGGGGAGGACTTCCGCCAGGCCATGAACCGGCTGGACAGCTGCGAGGCTCAGGTCCAGGCCCTCTCCGACTGGTTTGCCAAACTGGCCGACCTGCACGAGCGCCTGCCCTACCTCCCGCCCGCACAGGACGCGGCCAACGACGACGACGCAGAAGAACAAAGGCTATCGGCATGACGCCCAAACCCATCGACCAGTGCATTCGCGAGAACCTTGAGGCCTATTTCCGCGACCTCGACGGCGAGGTGCCGCACTCCATGCACGACATGCTGATCAAGCTGGTCGAGAAGCCCCTGCTGGAAGTCGTGATGGCCAAGGCCGACGGCAACCAGAGCAAGGCCGCCGAATGGCTGGGCATCAACCGCAACACCCTGCGCCGCAAGCTCAGCGACCACGAGCTGCTCTGAGCCGCGCCTGCATGCCACTGCAGGCTCCACCGAACCCCCACCATCCCGAGTCCACCATGACGCAACTGACTGCCCTGATCTCCGTGTCCGACAAGACCGGCATCGTCGATTTCGCCAAGGCCCTGCACGCCCTGAACGTGCGCCTGCTCTCCACCGGCGGTACCGCCAAGCTGCTGGCCGACGCCGGCCTGCCGGTGACCGAGGTGGCGGACCACACCGGCTTCCCCGAGATGCTGGACGGTCGCGTCAAGACCCTGCACCCCAAGATCCACGGCGGCCTGCTGGCCCGCCGCGAGGTGCCCGAGCACATGAAGGCGCTGGCCGACCACGGCATCGCCACCATCGACATCCTGGCTGTCAACCTCTACCCCTTCGAGGCCACCGTGGCCAAGCCCGGCTGCACGCTGGAAGACGCCATCGAGAACATCGACATCGGCGGTCCGGCCATGGTGCGCAGCGCGGCCAAGAACTGGAAGGACGTCACGGTGCTGACCGACGCCAGCCAGTACGCCGGCGTGCTGGAAGAACTCAAGGCCGCAGGCAAGACCAGCGACAAGACCCGCTTCGCCTGCAGCGTGGCCGCCTTCAACCGCATCGCGCAGTACGACGCCGCGATCAGCAACTACCTCAGCGCCCGCCAGGACGACGGTTCGCTGTCGGCCTATCCGGCCCAGATGAACAGCTGCTTCGTGAAGGTGCAGGACCTGCGCTACGGCGAGAACAGCCACCAGACCGCGGCCCTCTACCGCGACCTCTTCCCCGCCCCCGGCTCGATCGTCACGGGCAAGCAGCTGCAGGGCAAGGAACTGTCCTACAACAACATCGCCGACGCCGATGCCGCCTGGGAGTGCGTCAAGTCCTTCCAGGCCCCGGCCTGCGTGATCGTCAAGCATGCCAACCCCTGCGGCGTGGCCGTGGCCGCCACGCCGGCCGAAGCCTATGCCAAGGCCTTCAAGACCGACCCGACCAGCGCCTTCGGCGGCATCATCGCCTTCAACCGCGAGGTGGATGGCGCGGCGGCGGAACTGGTGTCCAAGCAGTTCGTCGAGGTGCTGATGGCCCCCGGCTTCACGGCCGAGGCCCGCGAGATCTTCAAGAGCAAGGTCAACGTCCGCCTGATGGAGATCGCCCTGCCCCCGGGCGGCGACACGCCCTGGCTGCAGGGCCGCAACCTGGGCGACAGCAAGCGCATCGGCTCCGGCCTGCTGCTGCAGAGCGCCGACAACCACTTCCTGCAGAAGTCCGACCTGAAGGTGGTCACGACCCTGCAGCCCAGCGCGCAGCAGCTCGATGACCTGATGTTCGCCTGGACCGTGGCCCAGTACGTCAAGAGCAATGCCATCGTCTTCTGCGGCGGCGGCATGACCCTGGGCGTGGGTGCCGGCCAGATGAGCCGCGTGGACTCCACCAAGATCGCCGCCATCAAGGCCGCCAACGCCGGCCTGGACCTCAAGGGTTCGGTGGTGGCGAGCGACGCCTTCTTCCCCTTCCGTGACGGCCTGGACGTGCTGGCCGACGCCGGCGCCAGCTGCGTCATCCAGCCGGGCGGTTCCATGCGCGACGAGGAAGTGATCGCCGCCGCCAACGAGCGCGGCGTGGCGATGGTGTTCACCGGCGTGCGCCACTTCAGGCACTGAAGGCTCCCCCCTACCGGCTTCGCCGGCCCCCTCGAGGGGGCAACACCGTCTGCCCGGCAAAGCCGGATCAGCGGTGTGCCGGACCACCCCCTACGGCCTGACGGCCGCCCCCTCGAGGGGGCAACACCGTCTGCCCGGCAAAGCCGGATCAGCGGTGTTCGTGCAGGGGCGAGCGCCGGTTGGCGCCGGGCGGTCTTAGCTGCAACTGGCACTGACGCCTCAAGGTCGATGCCAGACTGAAAGAAGCCCACCGGGTTGCACCGGTGGGCTTCTTTGTTTTTGGGGAAGCCGAGCACCCACCTTTTTGTGCCTTGCCTCAGGCTTCGAGCCAGCACTCGATGATGTTGGAGCCGGGGTGCGAGGGCGGGATTGCGCAGGTTAAGGAGGAGGCCCGCGTAGCGGGACTGGGGACAGAGCCCGGATACAAACAGTCCAGTGGACTGTTTGTGCCTGGCGAGGGACTGGACCACTGGCCCAGGCACGGAGCAATCCTGCCCTCGCACCCCGGCGATGCTCCATCCCTCGCATGCACCCCTCCTCATACGGAACCTGAGCACCGGAGATGCTCCTGTCGAAATGGAGTGTCGTGTCACCTCCGCGACTAGACCTGCTTCTCTAGCCGAGGGTCGGCACGCTTGGTGGTACCGAGGTTTGGCCTTAGCCTCGCGGCAGGAGACACCCCGCCATGGAACATTCGACCCAAGAAGCCCTGCAGCTGGCATTCGAGACGCAGCGCGCCGCCTATGCGCGCGAGCCCATGCCCGGTCTGGCGGTGCGCAGGGACCGCCTGCAGCGCCTCGTCGCCATGACGCGCCAGAACGAGCAGGCGCTTTGCGAAGCCATTGCCCAGGACTTCGGCCATCGCGCGCACCAGGAGACCCTGCTGGCCGAGGTCTTCACGACCATCGCCGGTGCCGAGCACGCCATCAAGCACCTGCGCGGCTGGATGAAGACGCGCCGCATGCCCACGGCCCTGCACTTCATGCCGGGCCGCAATGCGCTAATGCCTCAGCCCCTGGGCGTGGTGGGCATCATCGCGCCCTGGAACTACCCCTATTACCTGACGACCGGCCCCGCCATCGCCGCGCTGGCCGCCGGCAACCGCGTGATGATCAAGCCCTCGGAGCTGACCCCCGCCACCTCGGCCTTGATGGCCCGGCTGGTCGCCGAGCACTTCAGCCCCGAGGAGATGACCGTGCTGACCGGCGACGCCGACCTGGCCCGCGCCTTCTCCGCCCTGCCTTTCGACCATCTGTTCTTCACCGGCTCCACCGCCGTCGGCCGCCACGTGGCGCAGGCCGCCGCGAAAAACCTCACGCCGGTCACGCTGGAACTGGGCGGCAAATCGCCGGCCATCTTCGACCGCAGTTGCAAGCTGGAACGCAGCGCCTCGCGCCTCGCCTACGGCAAGCTGCTCAATGCCGGCCAGACCTGTGTCGCCCCCGACTACGTGCTGGCCCCGCGCGACATGGTCCGCCCGCTGGCCGAGGCGGTGCTGCGCCATTGGCAGCGCATGGTGCCCAGCCTGCACGGCAATCCGGACTACACCAGCATCGCCACGCCCCGCCACCGCGCGCGGCTGCAACAGCTGCTGGACGACGCCAAGGCTCAGGGGGCCGAGCTGATGCCCAGCCATCCGCAGGAACTGGACCCCGGCGCCGGACGCAAGCTCTCCCCCCACGTGGTGCTGGGCGCCACGCCGGCGATGCAGCTGATGCAGGAGGAGATCTTCGGCCCCATCCTGCCCATCCTCCCCTACGACAGCCTGGACCAGGCCATCGCGCAGGTGAATGCCGGCGAGCGCCCGCTGGCGCTGTACCTCTTCAGTGAAGACAGCGTCGCGCGCGAAAAAGTGCTGCGCGAGACCCATGCCGGCGGCGTTACCGTCAACGACTGCATCTGGCACCTCGGGCAGGAGTCGCAGCCCTTTGGCGGCGTCGGTGCCAGCGGCATGGGCCATTACCACGGCGAATGGGGCTTCGACACCTTCAGCAAGCTCAAGCCGGTGTTCATCCAGTCCGGCCTTGCCGGCACGCACCTGTTCCAGCCGCCTTATGGCCAGCGCTTCAAGACCCTCTTCGGGCTGCTGCGCAGGATGGCTTGAAGAGGCTGGGTTCGGGCGGATGGGCGGCAAGACCTGGCCCCCCGGTACGCCCTGAGCTAACGGCCCTGACGCAAGGCGCTGCCGGCTGATCGAAGGGTGCGCAGGCCTGCCAACCTCTGGCCAAGCATCGATCGGACGCTTGCCCGGGTTGTTGTTGCGTCAGGTCCGATCGCCTTCCTCGCGGATCTCCACAGATCCATCGTCTGAGACATAGTTGCGGCCCCCTCCAGCGCTTTCCGGTGCAGACACAAAGCTCATTTCAATCCTCCCTTTCCTTTGGTTGACCCATCCAGGAACTCTTCCAGGCTGCAAGCCTTCACGTCATGTCTTCGCTCACCCGCATGCTCAAAGAACACGCTGCGGCTGCCGGGAATTTGCTGCTCGGCATTGACCAGGATGTAGTCGTCCACGATGAGCCCTGCTGGCTCCGACTGCGGCAGAAACACCTCGTCGTTGCGGCGGGTCGATCTCAGGTGGATGCGCCCCCTTCCACGCCCACACTGAGGGCCGCCACGATGCAGTCGGCCGTTCTTGCGCTGTACACATCGACGATAGCCCCATGCCTGATCACCGGCACCTGGACCAGGACAGCCTCGCGGCGAATCATGTAGAGGCTGCGGACGCGTGACGCGTTCGAGTAGAGTTCATCCCGCAGGGCCAGGCGCAGGAGCTCAACGCCGTTCAAGACCGCCGCCACGCACAGTTCGTCGTCACGGCCAGCCTTGCATGCAGGCTCATGGCCCGCACCTCGGGCGGAAAGCACCACCATCGAAGCCATCGCTACCGCCAAGCCACGCCAGCGCATGGGCCCTCCTTTCCGACCCGTCCCTCAGGCATCCGCCCGGCTCCGCTCAGCGTCCTCCGCGCCCCTCAGCAATGACTGAAAGGAAGAGGGTCTCCATGCCCAGCTGCTCCGGGCACTCCTCGCGCCGCCTGAAAGCACCGCTCAGCATGACCCGCCGACGCCCAGTCGACTGCACCAGCTCCCGGGACGCCTCGATGCCATGCTCCCCCACCGCGGCCTGTGTGTGCCACCGTTGCGCCAGCTCACCCCATGCCTGCGGGAGGGACGCATGGCAATTGGCGGACAGGCCGAATTCAAGTCTGAACAGAAGCGGCATTCCATTGAGGTTCGAAAACGGGCGCTTCGTGTACGAGAAGCGTTGCATCAGCCCGGGATTCTGAATCTCGCAGGACATCTCGGCATCCCTGCCGGCCTGATCGCAGGAGAAGGAAAACTGCTCACGCAGCGCGGCCAGCAGATAGTCGCGCGAGACGCCGTCGTGGCCAAGCATGGCTTGCGCCAGGCGATCGATGCGTTCGAAGTCCGGATCGGCATGGGCGTACGCAGGCAGCACGACCTGCCATGCCAGCGTTGCAAGCGGCAGCCAGCGCAGCGCGCGCACCATCCCCGGCCCCTGACAGGCTCGGCTCATCTTCCCTCCTTCAAAGCCCTCATCTCGATCACTCCATTCTGCATAGCCCCCGGAACAGCCCCTCGGGCACGGCGGCGGGCAAGACCTGACCCTCGTCATCGCAGTCCGGCGTCAGTCCTCGGTCTTGTGCACCGCCAGGGATTCCAGGGGCGCATCGATCTGCGCCAGGACTTGCACAGTGAGGGTCTTGGTGTGGGCGCCAGCGGCCGGCACCGGGCCCACCGGCGTCCGGCGGATCTCGGAACGATGGCTGCAGGCGAGCAAGGGCGCCGGCTCGCAGCGCAGACCGACGGCCTCCAGGTCAGCCCGCGAGGGACGCCGGGTGCCGTCTCCCAGGCGCTCCCGCAGCAGGCGCCGGGCCTGCTCCGCCAGGCCGCGATCCGTGCTCATCCACTGATCGCGGACCAGTGTCGAGAGCGGGCTGTCATCGGGCAGGCTGAGGCTCACCCGCAGCCCCGGGAAGGGCGTGCATCCCGCCTGCGTCCCCAGCATCACCGCCAGGGACAAGAGGAGCCGACCGAGGACAAGGACTCGCCCGCCCGACCCTGACCGCCCGCATTGGCATCGACGCATCTCAATAGCCCGGCTGCCGTTCCTCCGACGCCGTCTTGCGCGCCCGCGCCTCGATGGCCGTGCTGAGCTTCAGCATCCCGCCGGTGCCGCCGACCTGCACCGCCTGCGGCGCACCTTCCACCAACTGGTCCACATGCCAGACCCGCAGCCGGGCCGGCCCCTCGGGCACGCCGGCGAGCAAGACCTGACCCTTGTCGTCGCTGACCGCCGCCCAGGGCGTGTCGCTGACATAGACATGGCCGCGCATGGAGCCGTGCAGATGGCAGCCCAGCAGATAGGGCCCGGGTTGGTTCAGCTGCTGCGTCGCGGTGGCCAGGGGCTGGCCTTCGCGCTTGGCCGAGAGCCGGAAGCTGAAACCCTGGCTCGGGTCCAGGTAGACGCCGCCGGGGCCGCTCAGCCCGCCGCGCACGTGGTGGTTCCACTTGTCCAGGTTGGTGAAGGTCAGCTTGGCACCGGGCGAGACCACGCTCACCTGCGGCTGGAAGCGCATCTGCTGCTGGGTGATGGTCTGCTCCAGATGTGGCGCCGGGCGCGCGCCGGGCTGCTGGGTGTCCAGCAGTACCACCGCCTCGGGCAGAGGTTTGCCGGCGCGATCCAGCACCTGGATCTGCAGGTCGGCTGCCCATGGGGCCGCCGAGACGCACATACCGGCCGCGAGCAGCATGGGACGAAACAAGGGGAAGCAACGCATTACCAGGATCTCCTGAAGGGCTGAGGCAGCATGTCACGCCAGGCCACCGCCTGGGGTTTCCTCGCCATCCTAGGGCCGTCCACGGGCCCGGTGGCCCCCTAGAATCCCGCCCATCATGTCCATTGCCGACTCCACCGGCCTCTTCCTGGCCTTCCTGGCCCGCCTCATCACGGGCGCCCAGGGCCACTGGAAAGGCTGCCCGCCGATGGCGGAGCAGCGCATCTACTTTGCCAACCACCAAAGCCATTTCGACTGGGTGCTGATCTGGGCCTCGCTGCCGCGCGAACTGCGCGCCGCGACCCGGCCCATTGCCGCGCGCGACTACTGGACCTCCAGCCCGCTCAAAACCTGGCTCACCCGCGACGTCTTCAATGCCATCTACGTCAGCCGCACCCGCAGCACGCCGGACGAAGATCCGCTGGAGCCCCTGGTCGAGGCCCTGGCCAAGGGCGACTCGCTGGTGATCTTTCCCGAGGGCACGCGCTCCAACAAGGGCGAGCCGCAGGCCTTCAAGGCCGGGCTGTACCACCTGGCCGAACAGTTCCCGCAGGTCAAGCTCATCCCCACCTGGATCGACAACGTGCAGCGCGTCATGCCCAAGGGCGAGGTCGTGCCCGTGCCCATCCTGTGCACCGTCACCTTCGGTGCGCCCATGCAGCTCAAGGCGGGCGAGGACAAGCGCGCCTTCCTGGAGCGCGCCCGCGCCGAAGTCATGGCCCTCAAACCCGGCGGGTGGCGCGAATGAACGGACTGCGCTGGCTCAAGTCCCTCAACTCCAGCGAGCAGGTGGCCTTCCTGTTCGTGATGCTCTTCGGCGCGCTGCTGCTCGCCAGCATCGGCAGCTTCCTCTTCTCGCTCAAGAAGCGCGCGCAGGACGAGGACGACGACGAATGGCACCGCGGCTGGAGCCGCTTCCGGCACGAGCTCAACATGCTCTGGCTCTTCGCCAGCCTGTTCTGGGCCGCCTGGATCTCGGGCCCGGTGGGCGCAACCCTGCTCTTCGGCGTCTTCAGCTTCCTGGCGCTGCGCGAGTTCATCACCCTGATGCATACGCGCCGCGGCGACCACCGCAGCCTCATCCTCGCCTTCTTCGTGATCCTGCCCCTGCAGTACGTGCTGGTGGGCACGCGGCAGTTCGACATCTTCTCGGTGCTGATCCCCGTCTACGCCTTCCTGGCCATCCCCGTGGCCAGCGCCCTGGCGGACGACCCGCGCCGCTTCCTGGAGCGCAATGCCAAGATCCAGTGGGGCATCATGGTCTGCGTCTACGGGCTCTCGCATGCGCCGGCCCTGCTGCTGCTGGACTTTCCCGGCTACCCCGAGTACCAGGGCCGCGGCGCCTTCCTGCTCTTTTACCTGGTGATCGTGGCCGCCTGCGGGCAGATCGCGCAGTACCTCGCCGCCCGGCGCCTGCGCCGTCGCCCGCTGGCCCGGCGCATCAGCCGCAGCTTCTCGATGCGGGCCTGGTGGGTGGGCACGCTGACTGCGGCCATCATCGGCACGCTGCTGTACTGGATCACGCCCTTCAAGGCTGGCCAGGCCCTGGTGATGTCCTTCATCGCGGCGGGCGCGGGCAGCTTCGGCGCATTGGTGATGAAGGCGCTGAAGAAGGACGCGGGCGTCGAATACTGGGGCAACCGCAGCAACATCACCGGCGCCGTGGGCCTGCTGGACCGCATCGCCGTGCTGTGCTTTGCGGCGCCGGTGTTCTTCCATTCGGTGCGCTGGTACTTCAAATTGCCGCTATGAGAATTCTAGGCATCGACCCCGGCCTGCAGACCACGGGCTTCGGCGTGATCCACGCCGATGGCCCGCGCCTGAGCTACGTGGCCAGCGGCACCATCAAGACCTCGGGCGTGCCCACCGGTGACCTGCCGGCGCGTCTGAAGATCCTCTACGACGGCATCCGCGAGGTGCAGGCGCGCTATCAGGCCCAATGCGCGGCGGTAGAGATCGTCTTCGTCAACGTGAACCCGCAATCCACCCTGCTGCTGGGCCAGGCCCGCGGGGCGGCACTCACCGCCCTGGTCTCCTGCGACCTGCCGGTGTCCGAGTACACCGCCCTGCAAATGAAGAAGGCCGTCGTCGGCCATGGCCATGCCAAGAAGGACCAGATCCAGGCCATGGTCCAGCGCCTGCTGAACCTGCCGGGGCTGCCGGGCAAGGACGCCGCCGATGCCCTGGGGCTGGCCATCATGCACGCCCATGCCCGGGTGTCCTTCGAGGCCATGGGCAAGAACACCACGCTGCAGAGAAGGCAGCATGCGCAGTTCAGGGGGGGGCGGACGTATTGAGCACCGACACGCGCCAATCAGGCCCACCCCATTCACCACAGGAAACCAATGCAGCAAGACTGTGACGCCCTACATGAATGGCGGCGTGGAGTTTCTGGCGTGGGTGCTCGAGTCCCGGATTCCTTCCTTCACGCCGGACAAGTGCGCCCAGGTGCTGGAGGATCATTTGCCATCGCCCGTCGAGGACCAGGAAGAATGGCTGCTGGGAGACGAGGGAGAAAGTGCAGAAGGAGCCTCGCTTGGTTGAGCACCTGCGGCAGGGCGACGTCGTCCGCCTACCTGCGGCATGGGCACATTGACACACGAGATCTGGCTCGATTCCGAGGGACGGCGGGGCGTCTGCCTGGCCGGTCGAGACGGGGACGGCCAGTCGGCTGAGCATGCGGCTGCGGCACCGGCGGCTCTACCGCTGGATGGCCGGCAACTGCGGGCAGTTTGCGGCCCAGCAGGCGCTGATGGCCCAGGTGCCCCTGCCCGACGTGCCGACGGCCTGCATCTACGGCACCTGGCCCTGGCCCTGGAGGCCCTGCACGGCTGGCTCCGAAGCCCGACCACTTGAGCTTTCGGCACTGCAGCACGGTCTTCGGGCAGCGGTCGCCGCCGCCGCCTGCAGGGTCCGGGCCCGCATGACCGACAATCACGCATGACCCGCAGCACCCCCAGCAGCCCGACGGCTGCCACTTCCGCCGGCGCACCCAGCGCTTCCGCCCCCTTCTCCTCCCTGCCCCTGCCGCCCGCCATGCAGGCAAACCTGCAGCAGCTGGGTTACCTCTCGATGACGCCGATCCAGGCGGCGAGCCTTCCCCTGACGCTGGCGGGCAAGGACCTCATCGCCCAGGCCAAGACCGGCAGCGGCAAGACGGCCGCGTTCACGCTGCCGCTGCTGATGAACCTGAACCCGCGGCGCTTCGCGGTGCAGGCCCTGGTGCTGTGCCCCACGCGCGAGCTGGCCGAGCAGGTGACGCAGGAGATCCGCCGCCTGGCCCGCGCCGAGGACAACATCAAGGCGCTGACCCTGTGCGGCGGCGTGCCGGTGCGCAACCAGCTGGCCAGCCTGGCGCATGGCGCCCATATCGTCGTGGGCACGCCGGGCCGCATCCTGGATCACCTGCAGCGCGAGACCCTGGACCTCTCCGCCCTGAACACCCTGGTGCTGGACGAGGCCGACCGCATGCTGGACATGGGCTTCGCCGAGGACATCGCCCAGGTGATCGCCTGCGCGCCCAAGGCCCGTCAGACTCTGCTGTTCTCGGCCACCTACCCGGAGGGCGTCAGCTCGATGGCCGCGCGCTTCATGCGCGAGCCGCAGGAGCTGCGGCTGAAGGAGGCGCATGCGGCCACCAAGATCCGCCAGCGCTTCTACGAGGTCAAGGACAGCGAGCGCCTGCATGCCGTGGGCCTGCTGCTGAACCACTTCCGCCCCGCCAGCACCCTGGCCTTCTGCAACACCAAGCAGCAGTGCCGCGACCTGGTGGCCGTGCTGCGCGCCGAAGGCATCGTGGCCCTGGAGCTGCACGGCGACCTGGAGCAGCGTGACCGCGACCAGGTGCTGGTGCAGTTCGCCAACCGCAGCTGCAGCGTGCTGGTGGCCACCGACGTCGCCGCGCGCGGCCTGGACATCGCCCAGTTGGAAGCCGTGATCAACGTCGACATCACGCCCGATGCCGAGGTCCACACCCACCGCGTGGGCCGCACCGGCCGGGCTGACGGCGAAGGCTGGGCCTTCAGCCTGGCCAGCCTGGATGAGATGGGCGCCGTGGGTCGCATCGAGCATGCCCAGGGCACGCCCTTCACCTGGCACCCGCTGTCCGAGCTGACGCCTGCCGAGGGTGGCGAGCCCCTGCACCCGCCCATGGTCACGCTGCAGATCCTGGGCGGCCGCAAGGAAAAGATCCGCCCCGGCGACGTGCTGGGCGCGCTGACCAAGGACTTGGGCTTCCCCGGCGCCCTGATCGGCAAGATCAACGTCAACGAGTTCTCGACCTATGTGGCCGTGGACCGCAGCGTCGCCCAGCAGGTGCTGCGCGGGCTCAGCGCGGGCAAGGTCAAGGGCAAGTCGGTAAAGGTGCGCGCGCTGTGAGCCCGGCCATGGACGCCGGCGCCGACGGCTTCGCCGCCCTGGGCCTCTCGCCGGCGCTGCTGAAGGCGGCGCGCGAGCTGGGCTTCGAGACGCCCACGCCGGTGCAGGCCGCCGCCATCCCTGCCGCCCTGGCCGGACGCGATGTGCTGGCCGCCGCCCAGACCGGCTCGGGCAAGACGGCGGCCTTCGCCTTTCCCGTCCTGCAGCAGGTCGAGGGCCGCAACGGCCGCGCGGCCGCGGGCGCCGCGCGCCATCCGCAGGTGCTGGTGCTGGTGCCCACGCGCGAGCTGGCCGCGCAGACCGGCGCGCTGCTGCGGGCCGCGGCACGCTGCCTGGCGGTCTCGGTGAAGGTGTCCATTCTTTACGGCGGCGTGTCCATCAACCCGCAGCTGATGGCGCTGCGCGGCGGGGCGGACATCGTCGTCGCCACGCCCGGCCGACTGCTGGACGTGGTCGAGCACAACGGCCTCTCGCTCGCGGGCCTGCACTGTCTGGTGCTGGACGAGGCCGACCGGCTGCTGGACGCCGGCTTTGCCGAGGAGCTCTCGCGCGTGCTGGCCCTGCTGCCGGCGCAGCGCCAGAACCTGCTGTTCTCGGCCACCTTCCCGGCCTCGGTGCAGGCGCTGTCGGAGCAACTGCTGCACGAGCCCGTGCGGGTGGAGATTGGGCAAGACCTGACCCTCGACACCGAAGCGGGCGAGCGCAGGCTCGTCGAGCGCGCCATCGCCGTCGACGCCGCCCGGCGCACGCCCTTGCTGCGGCAGCTGATCGATCAGGAGGGCTGGCCGCGCGTGCTGGTCTTCGTGGCCACACGCTATGCCTGCGACCACGTGGCCGACAAGCTGCGCCGCGCCGGCCTGGCCGCCGCCGCCTTCCATGGCGATGCCAGCCAGGGCGCGCGTTCACAGGTGCTGGCCGCGTTCAAGTCCGGCGAGCTGCGCGTGCTGGTGGCCACGGACCTCGGCGCGCGGGGCATCGACATCGCGCAGCTGCCCGTGGTGCTGAACTACGACCTGCCCCGCTCAACGGTGGACTATGTGCACCGCATCGGCCGCACGGCGCGCGCCGGGGCCGAGGGTCTGGCCGTGAGCTTCGTCAGTGCAGCCACCGAGGCGCACTTCCGGCTGATCGAGAAGCGGCAGGGCTACCGAGTGGCCCGCGAGCAGATCGCGGGGTTCGAACCCACCGAGACGGCGCCCTCCGGCGCGGCCAGCGGCGGCATCAAGGGCCGACGGCCCAGCAAGAAGGACAAGCTGAGGGCGGCCGGCGGCTAGTGCGTGATCGACGCTGTGAGGCACGCAAGAAAGCCGATGGATTTGTCGACGTGGCCAGGCGCAAACCGCAGCGATGCCCCGTGGCATCGCGAGGACTTGCAACAACGCCACGGCGGCAAGGACGCGGTTTTAGGTGCCGATTGGCGGGGAACACTGCACGAGCTCAAGCGCCCTCGCCCGGCGCCTGCGGCCCTCCCCTGAGGAACACCCAGTCGCCGTCGTCATAGGTCATCAGCCTCAGGCGCGTCGGCAGCGCCACGCGCGCATAGCCGCTGCGCGCCAGCAAACGCCGGCTCCTCTCGTTGCCCGGCAGCACCGTGGCCCAGCAGGCCATGCCGGGCTGGCGCTGGTCCAGCGCCTCGTGCAGCCGGGCCAGGCCCTCGGTCGCCAGGCCTTGCCCCCAATACGCGGGCGCCAGCAGAAAGGCCACCTCGGCAATGCCGTCATGCAGCGTGGCCTGGAGCAGGCCGATGGGCTCGCCCGTGGCGCGCAGGCGCATGACGTGGTTGATCCAGCGCTGCGGCGGCTCGTCCGCGCGCGGGCCGGCCAGGCAGCGCCGCAGCCAGGCGCCCACCTCGGACGACGCTTCGGGCAGTCCACCGATGTGCCGGTACACCGACGCGTGCCAGAGCAGCGTTGCGAGGGTGTCGATGTCGGACTCGGTCATTGCAGAGACCGTGAGGCTTCCGCTGGCCCTGCCAGAGGAAGCCGGACGAATGCCTTGTTGCTGCATCGCCCGGATGCTAACTTCATTTGTGCGCATCCACGCAGGCGGTGCCGGCCTGTGGCGAAAGCGCCATAGCCCGGCCAAGGAACGCTTCGATGAAAAAAAGCCCCGCACGAGGCGGGGCGTCAAAGGGCTGGTGCGCAGGCACCAGAACCGCAGCGC
This sequence comes from Burkholderiaceae bacterium, assembly GCA_041905785.1. GTDB lineage: Bacteria > Pseudomonadota > Gammaproteobacteria > Burkholderiales > Burkholderiaceae_C > Roseateles_B. The sequence continues at coordinate 113,084 of JAYRKJ010000016.1, read as the reverse complement.
CGCTGATGAGCTCAGCAGCCGAGACAAGGGGTTCGCGGCTCAGCGCAGGGTGTAGCGCGCGGCCAGCTGGACCGTGGGGCCGTAGCGGTCGTCGTAGAAGCCGCCGTAGCCGGTGGAGAAGCGCGGCTTGATGTCGAAGACATTGAGCACGGACAGGTTCAGCTGCCAGTCACGCCAGCCCTTGTAGCCCACGGTCAGATCCCAGACCGTGCGGCTGGGCAGCCGGCCCGGATCCACGCCGGGCTGCAGCACGGCGGGGCTGCTGACGTTGAGCACGCCCGCGTAGGTCAGGCCGTTGAGCTGCACGCGCCAGTCGCCGCGCTCGCCGCCCACCCGCAGCGTGTTGCGCCATTTCTCCTGGCTGTAGCCGCCCACGCGGTCCTGCAAGTCGCCTTCGGGCGTGAAGGCCGACTTGTAGCGCAGGATCACGTTGTATTCATTCTCCAGCCAGAAGCGGATGCCGGCCCACTGCTGCTCCAGGCGCAAGGTCCAGTCCACACCGCCGGTCTCCACGCCGCCCACGTTCTTGTAGGGCAGGGTCAGGTACTTCAGGCGGCCGTTCTTGAGACCTGGATAGCGCGCTTCCAGCGCGGGGTTGCGCGGGTCGCGGGTGACCAGTTCGGCATAGCCGGGGATGTCGAATTCATGGTCGATCAGGTACTGGCCGTCCAGCAGATTGATGGAGTCCTTCTGCTTCAGGTAGTACAGGTCCACCGTGGTGCTCAGCGCCTTGGAGGGATTGAAGGCCACGCCCGCGCTCCAGATCGAGCTGCGCTCGGGCTTGAGATCGGGGTTGGGCACATAGGTGAGGCGCGGGTAGTAGTAGCAGTGCTCGTAGTCCAGGCCCATGGGCTTGCAGCGGATCCAGTCGCGGATGCCTTCGCTGGGGTAGGCGTTGGTGGAGCCCATGTGCATCTGCGGCAGCGAGGGGGCCTTGAAGGCCGTGGTGTAGCCGGCGCGCAGCAGCCAGTCCCCGTTGGGACGGAAGGCCACGGCGATCTTGGGGTTGGTGGTGGTGCCGAAGTCGCTGTAGTGGTCGCTGCGCAGGGCCAGTTGGATCTCGGTCGCCTTGTTGGGCTGCAGGTTGAATTCGACAAAGCCCGAGGCCACCTTGCGGCTGCCGTCCGACGAGGTGCCGCTCCAGTTCTCGATGTTCTTGGCGGCGAGCTGCGGATCGGCCACCTCCTTCATGCGCTCGTGCATGAACTGCAGGCCCGCGGCCACGCCCAGGGGGCCGCCCAGCAGGCGCGTCAGCTCCGGATTGCTGACCTTGGCGTCCAGCGTGTTCAGCGTGGTGCTCGCTTCCTTGGTGATGTCGGTCAGCAGGGCCTCGGCCGCAGCGCGGCTGTTGACCGGCACGAAGGGGTTGTAGCCCCCCTTGGCCAGGGCGTTCAGCACCGCGTCGCGCTTGAGCATGTTGGATTCGGTCTGCTCACCGCGGCTGCGGCTGAACATGGCCGCCACCTCCCAGTCCCAGTCGCCATACAGGCCGCGCACGCCGGCCAGAGCCCGGCTGCTGGTCACCAGGGCACGCGTGCCGCGCTCGCCGGCTTCGTCCACCGCGCGGAAGGCCAGCAGCGGGCTGTTCTCATGCGCCACGCCCTTGTCGTCCACCCAGCGCCCCAAAGCCGGCACATAGGCGGCCATGCCGGGCATCACGCGGTGGTCGGTGCCCGTTTCCAGCGACGGATAGCCGCCGCGCCAGCGAGTCTTGTTGTGCCCCAGCACCAGCTCACCGAAGAGGCTGGTGTTGGCACCCAGCGCCTTGCTGCCCAGCACGGCCATGTTCAGCCGCTCCAGGGTCGGACCCAGCTCGGTGCCGGGGGCGAGATCGGTGCGGCAGTATTCGTCACCGATGGTGTCCGTCTCCACCTGGGCGGCCGGGCAGGCGGGGTGTGCCTTGCGCATACCCTGGTCCACGCGCTGGATGGAGCCCGGGCTGCGCGAGGTGTCCCGCAGGTCCAGCCCGCCATAGGGGCGCAGGTCGGCGCTGCGGGTCAGCGCATGTTTGCCCGCCAGCGCAGGCTCGCGGCGGGAGGCGGTCAGCATGCCCAGCAGGTTGTAGCCGTCGCGGCTCATGTCGCCACGGCCGGCGGCCACGCTGAACTCGCCCCGGCGCTGGTCGCCGGCGGTGCGCTGCCCCACCTTGCCGGCCAGCTCCAGGCCCTGGTAGTCGGTCTTGGTGACGAAGTTCATCACCCCGGCCACGGCATCCGAGCCGTAGAGCGCCGAAGCGCCGTCGCGCAGGATTTCCACCCGCTCGACAGCCGCCAGCGGGATGGTGTTGAGGTCGACGAAGGGGGTGTCGGTGCCGGCCGCGAAAGCGTAGTTGGCCAGGCGCCGGCCGTTGAGCAGCACCAGCACGTTCTGCGCGCCCATATTGCGCAGGCTGGCGCTGGTCGCGCCGGCCGAGAAGGAATTGCCGTTGTTGCCGTCGTCGAAGGACGTCACCGCCGCCATCTTGGACAGCAGCTCGACCGTGGACGTCGCCCCCGTGGCCTCGATGTCGGCCTTCTTGTAGACGGCGATGGGGTTGGGGCCCTCGGCATTGATGCGCTTGATGCTGGACCCCACGATCTCGACCCGCTGCAGGGTCTGGGGCGGCGCATCGGCGGCCTTGTCCGGGCTGGCGGACTGGGCCTGGGCTTGGGCGGCCAGCACGGCCAGCGCAGCGGCCAGCAAGCTCAGCCGGGCGGGATGGGGGTGCACGGGATGGCGACGGTTCATGGAGTCTCCTCGGGGGATGTTCTGCGACTGCTTGGGGAGGCCGCTTGATGGCAAAGGACACATATCCTTCGCAAATAATTCTGGCATTCCACCAATATATTTAACCTAGGGCTTGCCCCAGGATCCCTCTCGGACCGGCTGGCGCAAGTTGGCACACCCTCGCCCGCCGACACATTTGGTGCTCAGTGTTTACAGCATATGCACAATATATCTATGGAATTTTTATTAAATACGCCTTGAAATGTGCGCTGCGCGCCCAGGAGCACGCAACAACAACCCCTCAACGGAGACCAAGATGTCCGAACTTTCAAGAACTGCGCGCCCCCCGCTGCGCCATGCCGCCCCCTGGCTGGCACTGGCCATGGGCCTGGGTGCCCTGTCCAGCAGCCAGGCGGCTGACACCGCCAGCCTGCGCGCGGCCCAGTCGCGCCAGGCTCTGAGCAGCCTGCCCGGCGAGCCGCTGCAAGGCGAGCATGTGGGCAAGCAAGGGCTGCATCCGTCGCAGCTGCCGCTGCGCCATGCCGACAGCCTGGTCCCGCCCCTGCAGCGCGAGGCCGCCGCCAAGCCCGACTCCAGCCTCGCCCGCCGCCGCGCCCTGGCCGCGCGCAGCCTGGCCTCCGGCACCGCGGTCTGCACCGGCGCCGACTTCGTGGGCAAGAGCGGCAGCACCCTGCTGAGCTTCATCGACAACGCCTCGCTGCGCGAGTGCATGTACAAGCTCTACAGCGGCTCGGTCAGCCAGTACCGCACCGTGTTCAGCGACGCCAACATCATCACCGTGGCCGATGAGCTCAAGCGCCGTTCGCTGAGCTACACCGGCGACGACAGCAACAAGTCCATGAATCTGCTGTCCTTCCTGCGCACGGCGGGCTACTGGAACTTCATGTCGGTGCGCGGCGACAGCTACAACGGCATTCCGGCCGGCAGCGCGGCCATGCTGAATGCGTCACGCGGTGCGCTGACCCAATTGATGAGTTCCGCGGCTTTCATGAAGCCGACCGAGGACAACGCCTACTTCGTCAGCGAGGTGTTCAAGACGGCGGCCTCGGGCTTTGCCGCTGCCATGGCGCCCACCGCCAGGCGCTGGATTGACCAGACCCAGCCCGCCACCTTTGCCACCGGCTACTGGACCAACGAGGCCGTCCTGGCCGCGATGAACGTGCTGTTCTACGGCGACGGCCAGGACGACTACGCCGCGGCCGTGGCCAACGATGCCAGCTACGCCCGATCGCTGGATGCCTTCCTCACCCGCAACCGCAACCAGGCCGGCACCAGCTACGCCTACCACCTGGCCAATGCCATGGGCGAGATGCTGCGCTTCCTGCGCCACCCGGCCCTCACCGCCACCGTGCGCTCGCTGGGCGTCAACCAGACCGCCGGCTACAAGGCCAGCGACGATGCCACCATCGACGTCTGGATGCGTGCCGCCTCCATGGTGGACCAGTACGACAGCGCCAACTGCAGCAGCTACGGCACCTGCAACGCCTACGACACCGTCGCCCGCATCAAGCTGCCCATCCGCTACGCCTGCGGCACGCAGTACGTGATCCGCGCCCAGGCCATGAGCAGCCAGCAGCTGGCCGACACCTGCACCAGCATCACCAACCAGACCGGCTACTTCCACGGCCTCTTCGGCACCAACGCCGCGCAGCCGGTGGCCAATGACAACAACAGCAGCCTGGAGCTGGTGGTCTTCGACAGCTACGCCCAGTACTCGCGCTTCTCAGGCTTCCTGTTCGGCAACGACACCAACAACGGCGGCATCTACCTGGAGGGCGATCCCTCGCAACCCGGCAACCAGGCCCGCTTCCTGGCCCACCGCGCCGACTGGCTGAGCAGCTTCGAGATCTGGAACCTGAACCACGAGTTCACCCACTACCTCGACGGCCGCTACAACCTCTGGGGCGGCTTCGGCAGCTATCCGCTGGAACTCAACGGCGCCGTCAAAAACTCCTCCGTCTGGTGGATCGAGGGCGTGGCCGAGTACGTGTCCTACAGCTATCGCCGCACCTACTACCCGGATGCCACCTCCCGTGCCCAGACCGCCCCCATGGCCCTGAGCGAGGTGATGCGCAACACCTACAGCAGCGGCCAGACCCGCGTCTACAACTGGGGCTACCTCGCCGTGCGCTACATGCTGGAGCGCCAGCCCAGCCAGGACCAGGCCTTCCTGCCGCTGATGCGCAAGGGCGACTACGCCGGCTACAGCAAGCGCATCGACGCCATCGGCACCAGCCTGGACGCTGACTTCAAGTCCTGGCTCACCCAGTGCATCGGCAACGGCGACCTCGCCAGCGCCAACTGCAGCAGCCGCCGCGCCAACACGCTGCCGCTGCTCAACGCCGACGTCATCGGCGCCTGCAATCTCTCCAGCACCAGCGTGCTGGCCAACGGCTGCAGCCGCGCGCTGAGCGGCACCGGCCCCTTCAGCTTCTCGATGAACGCCAACAGCTGGGAGCTGGCCGTCTTCCGCCTCTCCAACCTCAAGGGCGGCGCCGACATCTACGCCAAGGCCACCGGCTGGCCCAGCACCACGGACTACGACGTCAAGGCCAGCGGCAGCAACGCCGACCTGCGCCTGCCGCTGCAGACCCGCGGCGCCGGCTATGTCTACGTGATGGTGGTCCCGCGTGGCGACTTCGTCTCCGCCACCCTGCGCGGCATGTTCAGCGACCTGCCCCTGCAGCCGGCCGCCCCCGACTGGAGCCAGGGCCCGAGCTGCACCGACACCAGCGGCTACGCGCTGAACACCAACGGCTGTGTGCGCCGAGGCCTGAGCACCAATGGCAGCAACCCCGGCTGGTACGCCGTGCTCGTGCCGGCCGGCAAGAGCGCCATCACGGTCAAGACCACCGGCGGCACCGGCAATGCGGACCTCTACCTGAAGCACAACGGCTGGCCGTCCACCACCGACTACGGCTGCCGCTCGGCCACCGCCGGCAACACCGAGACCTGCCGCTTGAGCGTCCTGCCCTCGGGCACCTGGGTCTATGTGATGCTCAACCCGAGCACGGCCTACGCCGAGCTCAGCATCGCCGCCACGGCGGATTGATCCTGCTCAGCACCCGATCGACGAAGGGCCGGCCTGCCGGCCCTTTCTCATTGCATGCGGGAGCTGGGCGCACTCGACAGGGCTTTGAGGCTCGTGTGTTCACGACACGCCCAAGTCATTCCTGCCATGACGACGGTTTGCGTTCGGCCGTCCCTGCAGGGTGCGCGCCACGAGCGGGCGCAGCGGGCGGTGCGCGCCGCTCAGCCCCGGCGCCGTCTCACCACCGCCACGCCCCCCAGCGCCAGCAGGCTCAGCGCCAGGCTCGCCGGTTCCGGCACGGCGGAGGCCGCGTCCTTCACCGTGTAGGCGCCGCTGCTCTCCACTCCGCCGGTGAGGCTGTAGTGCAGGTAGGCGTCGCTGCTGTCGAAGGAGCCGGCAGTGAAGCTGAGGCTCCAGGCCGGCGTGCCGTCGAAATAGCTCAATCCCAGGAAGATGCCATCCTGGAAGTCGGCGGTGGCCGTGGCGTTGAGGCCGTGGCTGGCGCCGAGGAAATCGAGGCCGAAGCTGCCCAGCGCGACGGATTCGAAACCGGTGAGACTCAGCGCGGCGTCGTCGTAGCTGAAGAAGCCGGTGAAGGTTTCGTTCAGCAGCGGGCCGGCGTCGATCAGGCCTTCGAAGGTCTTGCTGACGGGCGCGGCTTGCGCGCCCAGGCTCAGGCCGGAGGCCAGCAGGGCGGCGGCGGCAAGGGTCTTGAGGGTGTTCATGAGGTCACTTCCTGGTTCAGAACTTGAAAAGCGATGGCGTCACGGCGCTGCAGCTCAGGCCCTTGAGCAGCACCACCGGACGCGACTTGGCCGCGCCCAGCGCGCCGTCCGGGTCATAGCCGATCAGGGCGCTGCCGGCAGACGGCGTGCAGGTGACGAAGCCCTGGCCCAGCGGGTCGGTGCTGCTGATGCCCACGTTCTTCAGCAGCTCGGTGAAGACCAGCTGGTCCTCGCCGGGCGTGAAGTCGGTGATGGTGTCCACGCCGTCCGCGCCGCTCACGTAGACAAACTGGTCGCGGCCCTTGCCGCCGGTCAGCGTGTCGCGCCCCAGGCCGCCTTCGATGACATCGTCGCCGTCAGAGCCCACGATCGTGTCGTTGCCGGCGGTGCCGCTGATGCGCTTGCTCAGGTCCAGGCCCATCACCATGGGGTCGTGGTCGGAGCTCTTGAACGCGGTGGGCGTGTAGTAGTCCGGGCCGCAGCTGGCGCAGGCGGGCTGCTTGAGCTCCAGGTTGTAGTCCAGCAGGATCGGCTCGTCGGCGTTGATGTGCCAGGAGGTCGCGTAGACCACCTTCGGACTCAGCTCCACGGTGCTGAAGCCATGGTCCAGGCGACCGGCCATGGCATCGAAGACATAGGAGTAGTCCGCCGGGTCGAAGCGGCCGACCTGGTCCACGATGCTGCCGTCACCGGTCAGCGCCAGGATGGGGTCTTCCTTGGCGTAGGCGTTGAAGTCGCCCAGCATCACCACTTGCGGCGTGCCAAAGCTGCTCTTCACCGTGCCCAGGAAGGTCTTGAGGCGCTGGGCCTGCTTCACGCGCGTCGCGGTCCAGCAGCCCTGCAGGCCATCGTCGGTGTCCGCACCGGAGCTCGGGCAGCCGCCCTTGGACTTCAGGTGGTTGACGATCACGGCGAACTTCTCGCCATTGGGCAGCAGGAAGCCCTGGGCCAGCGGCGGGCGGTTGTTGATGTCGTCCGGGTCCGAGATGGACAGGCCGTTGAGTGTCAGCTTGCCTGGCTTGTAGATCATGGCCACGCGGATGGCATCGTCGCCCGTGCCCTGCGCCGGGGTGGGCACGAAGGCATAGGTGCCGGCGCCGACCTGCGCATTGAGCGAGTCCACCAGGTGCTGCAGCGCGGTGTTGCCGTTGTTCTGGATCTCCATCAGGCCCAGCACGTCGGCATTCAGGCCGGCGAGATTGGCGACGATCTTGGCGCGCTGGCGCTGGAACTCGGCCAGGTTGTCCGCACCACGGCAGTTGCCGGCCGACACCGAGCCGCCCTGTGCGCAGCCCTGGCCGGTCTTGCCGTCGAAGGTCTGGCCGTTGGTGAAGGTGGTGAAGAAGTTCAGCACGTTGGCGCTGGCGATGCGCACATTGCCGCCCGAGACCTGCGGCGTCGCGGTGCGCGGGTTGGTGCGCGTGAAGTCTGGCGCGGCCAGCGGATGGATTTTGTAGGCGCCGGCGCCGCCTGCGCTGCTGGTGGCCAGGCCGTAGTCGACGACGCCGGTCAGCGAGGCCAGGGTATCGCCCGCGCGAACGGTTCCGTCCGCGCCTAGGTAGGGCGTCGGATTGACATTCTGCAGCGAGCTGCCGTCGTCCAGGATGATGGCGCGGCGCAGGTTGTCCGCCTTCATCGCCAGGGCGTCCGGGCCGGCCGGCATGATGTTCGTCGGCGCCAGCAGCCGCCCGCCCGCAGCCAGCGTCAGTTGGCCGTAGCGCGCCAGGAAGTAGTTCTGCTGCACGGTCAGCGGGCCGCGCAGGGTGACCACCATGCCTTCGTAGGCCTCGAGACCATCGGCCGGCAGCGTGTTGAGGTCCACCTCGACGGGCGTCACCACGTAGCCGCTGCCCAGCACGGCGATGCCGGAGGGGGCGGTCAGCTGGCTCAGCGTGTGAGCCAGGGTGCCGGCATTGCCGGCCGAGCCGACGTTGAACTCCGTCACCTTGGCACTGAGCTGGATCAACTGCCCCACGGCCACGGTCGGCGCCGTGCTGGTGAACACGAAGATGCCGTCCGAGGTCGTCGGGTCGCCGTCGCCCACGGCGTCCTGCAGGAAGAAGCCGTTGTTGTTCAGCTTGGTCACGACGCCGCGGGTGCTCACCGTCTGGCCCTCGTAGGGGCTCTTGGCGCCGCTGCCCTGGATCTTGTAGATGGGCACGGGGCCGCTGACGTTGATCTTGAAGCTGCAGCTGGCGTGCTGGCCGCCGTCATTGCTCCAGTCCAGGCTCAGGTTGTAGAGGCCGGGCGGCACGCTGCCGTCGACGCGCACCGCCTGGCTGGCCGTGCCGCCCACACTGCCCGCCGGGCTGAAGACGCCCAGGGTGATGCCCGCGGGCCAGCTGGCCACGATGCTGGCGGCGTTGACGATGCTGTCGGCGTCCGCGGCGCTCACGGTCACCGTGCTGGTGGCGCCCGAGCTGGCATTGCCGTCCGGACAGCTCGGAACGATGGGCTGCGCCACGGGCACACCGCCGCAGGACTTCAGCGCGCTCGCACTGTTGCGGGGCTGGGGCGCGGCAAGGCTGAAGTCGGCGCTGTTGCTGTTGGTGTCGGTGCAGCCGTCGGCTGCGCGGAAGGCGGCGTTGCTGACGCTGAGGGTGGGCGTGGGCGAGCCCTCGGTGGGCGTGGCGGCCGAGCCAAAGCTGACGATGTCTTCGACGCCGGCCGGGTTTGTGCCGCTGAGTGCCGTCGTGCTGCGCACCAGGGCCACCTTGCCCGCCGTGGCCGACATGGGGATGTTGCCGTTCACGTCGCCGACCACATCCACCGAGCCCCCCGCGCCGGCCTGCTGGCGGATCAGGAGGTACTGGCCTGCCCTGATCTGCGTGCCGGCGGGCAGGCCGGTGACCTGCCAGCTGCTGCCGGTCGAGGATGCATACTGGACCGACCAGCCGCCGATGTTCACTGCAGCGCTGCCGGCGTTGAATATCTCGATGTAGTCGTTCTTGTAGGTCGCGCCGGTATTGCCACCGGCACCGTAGATCTGGCTGATCACGACACCGCTGGACGATGCCAGCACGGCCGGCGCGGCGAAGATCGCGGCCAGCAAGAATGCCAAGGGTTTGAGCTTCATGGTTTGCATCTCGACTGCTGCCTGGAGGGTGAGACCGCCGTGCACGCGGGGTCAGGCCGGACGCGCCCGCCCTGCTGCCCTGGCCCCTCATGAGGGATGCGCCGCCTGCTCCGGTGTTGTCGCAAAGGTTTGCGGTTTCCCGTCACACCCTTTGGCACACGCCCGCTGCCAGCCTTCCCCTCCCGAGACGCCGTGGCGACAGGACTGCATCGTCGCCGCTGCACGGTGTGCGCCCGGCCCACGACCTCTGCCACGGCGCTCGCGCATGCTAGCCAGCACTTGTGACAAATTCACGCGCCAAAACGTGGGGGGCAGGTCTTGCTCCCCAGGCGCCGGAACCGGCACTGCGTCGATCTGGCGCAGTCTGGAGTCATGCAGCCTTCAGCGGACTGCCCTGTTCATCGGAGCGCTGCGCCGCGCACCGCCGGCCCTGCCCCATCCGCGGGCGTGCGGCCCGCTGACTTTCCCTGGGGCAAACCATGTGAAAGATGGGCAACAGCCGGCCTGGCGCGGCTGTCGCCCGCCGCCACCGTCACCTTTGGATGCCAATTGGCCGGGCTTGGCACAATGAGCGGCGCCTCTCCATGCCGGAAGCGCTTAAGCTCCGCCCCCCATGACACTCACCCGCCTCATTTCGGCCTTCGTGGCCCGGCACTGGCGTGCCTATGCTTCGTCTGCCGTGATGCTGGCCACCATCGCGCTGCTGACCGTCTGGATCCCGCGCCAGGTGGGTCATCTGGTCGATGGCCTGGCCCAGAGCCGGCTGCAGGGGCCGGACCTGTTGATGCAGCTGGGCCTGCTGCTGGGCGCCGGTCTGTCCATCTATCTGCTGCGGGTGGGCTGGCGTCTGCAGCTCTTTGCCGCCGCCTACCGGCTGGGCCGCGAGCTGCGCACGCGGCTCTATGAACGCATGACCCTGCAGGGTCCCGGCTTCTTCCAGGCCCAGCGCAGCGGCGACCTGATGGCGCTGGCCACCAATGACATCGACGCCGTCGAGATGGCCGCCGGCGAAGCCTTGCTGGCGGCCTTCGACGGCAGCCTGACGCTGGTCCTGGTGCTGAGCATGATGACCCTGGGCGTGGACTGGCGGCTGGGGCTGGCGGCCCTCATACCCTTTCCGCTGATGGCCCTGGCCTTCTGGTTCATCTCCAACCACGTGCACCTCGCCTGGAAGGACTCCCTGGCCCGCTTCTCCGCGCTCAACCAGCATGCGCAGGAAAGCCTGGCCGGCGTGCGCACCCTGCGCGCGCTGGGTCTGATTCCCCGCGCAGGCCGCCAGTTCCATGAGCTGGCCGACCACGCCGGCGAAGCCGCCTTCCGCGCCCAGCGCTGGGAGGCGGCCTATGAACCGGCGGTGGGCATGGCGCTGACCGCTGCCACCGTCATCGCCCTGGGCCTGGGCGGCTGGCTGGTGGCCCGCGAGGAGCTCAGCATCGGCCAGCTGACCAGCTTCACCATGTACCTGGGCCAGCTGATCTGGCCCATGTTCGCGGCGGGCTGGGTCTTGTCCCTGCTGGAACGCGGACGCGCCGCCTGGGGCCGTCTGCAGCCGGTGCTGGACGCGCCGCTGAGCCTGCAGGACGGCGGGAGGCTGGCCATGCCCACCGAAGTGCCCCTGCTGCTGCAGGACCTGCGCTTCACCTATCCCGGCAGCGAGCGCGCCTCCCTTGGCAGCGTCAGCCTGAGCCTGGCGCCCGGCCGCACCCTGGGCATCGTGGGGCCGACCGGCGCCGGCAAGTCCACCCTGCTGAAGCTGCTGCTGCGCCAGTTCGAGCCCGACGAGGGTCAGGTCTTGCTGGGGCAACTGCCCCTGGTCGACGTGCGCCTGGAGGCCCTGCGCCGCGGCATCGCCTGGGTGCCGCAGGAGCCCTTCCTGTTCTCGGCCTCCATTGCCGAGAACATCGCCCTGGCCCGCCCCGAGGCCCCGCGCGAGGCCATCGAGCAGGCGGCCCGGCTGGCCGCGGTGCACGAGGACATCGCCGCCCTGCCCCACGGGTACGAGACCCTGGTCGGCGAGCGTGGCGTGACGCTCTCCGGCGGCCAGCGCCAGCGCGTGGCCATTGCCCGCGCCCTGCTCAGCGAAGCGCCATTGCTGATGCTGGACGACGCCCTCTCCGCGGTGGACACCGGCACCGAGACGCAGATCCTGGCCCACCTGCGCGAGCTGCGCCAGCGGCATCCCGAGCGCGGCCTGGTGGTGGTGAGCCACCGCCTCAGCGCGGTGATGGAAGCCGATGAGATCGTGGTGCTGAAGGCCGGCCGCATCGTCGAACGCGGCACGCACGAGGCCCTGCTGGCCCTGGGCGGCTGGTATGCCGCGCAGTGGCGCTATCAACAACTGGAGGCCTCGCTCGATGCAGCCTGAGGACAAGAACAAGCTGCCGGGCCAGCCGCCCACCCCGCCCGCGCCCAGCCCCTGGCAGGCCGTGGGCCTGCTGCTGGATGCCGCCCGCCCTGAAAAGCGCAGCCTGCGCTGGGGTGCGCTGTGGCTGCTGATCGCCGCTGGCCTGGAGGCCCTTGGGCCGGCCCTGGGCAAGCGCTTCATCGACGAGCACCTGCTGCCCCGGCAGTTCGAGCTGCCCGCCATGGCCGCGCTGCTGGCGGGGCTGCTGGCTTGCGGCTGGATCGCTTCCTGGGTGCGTTACGCGCAACTGACCCGCATGGCCGGCGTGGCGCGGCGCTCGGTGCTGCGTCTGCGCGACCGCGTCTTCGCCCACGTCATGGGCCTGCCCATGGCCTTCTTCGACCGCTCCATCTCGGGCCAGCTGCTGAGCCGCGTCACCAACGACACCGAGGCCGTCAACCAGCTCTACCGCCAGGTGCTCTACGTGATGCTGGACTCCAGCCTCGTGATCCTGGGCGCCCTCGCGGCCATGGCCTGGCTGGATTGGCGGCTGATGCTCATCGTGCTGGCCCTGGTGCCGGCCAGCGTGCTGATCATCTGGCTCTACCAGCGCTGGAGCGCGCCGGCGGTGCAGCGCGCGCGCGAACTGCGCTCGGACATCAACGCCCAGATGGCCGAAAGCCTGGCCGGCATGGCCGTGCTGCAGGCCACCGGCGCGGCGGGGCGATTTGCCCAGCGCTTCGAGCAGACCAATGGCCGGCACTGGGAGGCCCGCGTGTCCGAGCTGCGCGCCAATGCCTGGCTGCTGCGCCCGGCGCTGGACCTGCTCAATGTGCTGTTGATCATCACCCTGATCTACGGCTTCGGCCAGCGCGAGGCGCTGCATGTGGCCGGCCTGGGCGAGGCCATGGAGGTGGGCCTGCTCTATGCCTTCCTCAGCTACATCTCGCGGGTGGTGGAGCCGCTGATCCAGATCACCATGCAGTTCGGGCAGCTGCAGCAGTCCATGGTGGCGGCTTCGCGGGTGCGCGCCCTGCTGCAGGAGGCGGGCGAGGACAGCCAGCAACGGGACGCGGCGCGCATTACGCGCGGCGAGCTGAGCGTGGAGCGCCTGCGCTTCGCCTACAAGGACACGCCCGAGGGCCAGCCCCTGTGGGTGCTCAAGGACCTGGACCTGCACTTCCCCGCCGGCAGCTTCACCGGCATCGTCGGCCACACGGGCTCGGGCAAGAGCACCCTGCTGTCCCTGCTGCTGCGCTTCTACCAGGCTCAGCGGGGTCAGGTCTTGATCGACGGCCAGCCCCTGGCCCACATCCCTGACGCCGCCTTCCGTGACGCCGTGGGCCTGGTGCCGCAGGAGCCCTATCTGATGGCCGCCTCGGCGCGCGAGAACATCACCATGGGCCGCGACATCTCCGAGAAAGCCATGGTCCGGGCGGCCCGCCAGGCCCGCATCCACGACTACATCGACAGCCTGCCCCAGGGCTACGACACCTTGCTGGGTGAAGGCGGCGCGCGGGTGTCCACCGGCCAGAAGCAGCTCATCGCCATGGCCCGCGCCCTGGCCGGCGCGCCGCGAGTGCTCTTTCTGGACGAGGCCACGGCCAGCATCGACAGCGCCACCGAGGCGCTGATCTCGCAAGCCCTGCGCGAGCTGCACGGCCAGGTCAGCGTGATCGCCATCGCGCACCGGCTCTCGACCATCCGCGAGGCGGACCAGATCCTGGTGCTCAACCACGGCCGCCTGGCCGAGCGCGGCACGCACGAGGCGCTGATGGACATCGAGGGCGGGATCTACCAGCGGCTCGTGCAGTTGCAGGCGCTGGAGGAGTGAGCGCGGCGGCCTGCCCGGCCGCCTGCGTTCAAAGCATCACGGCCAGGCGTTCCAGTAGCAGCACGCCGAAGAAGCCGAAGGCCGCCAGCAGGGTCCACTTGACCAGCAGCTGCCCGCGGCGGCGCCACAGGGGCTGGCGCGTGCCGATGTACATCGCAAAGCACAGCAGCGCGCCCAGCAGGAGCAGGCCGAAGACGAGGCGGAAGAGCATCATGACGGCAGTCCCCCCTCAGCTCACCACGCCGGCGCCAGCTCCGCAAAACCCTGCGGCGCCTCGCGTTCGTCTTCGAAGCTGACGACCTCGTAGTTGGCCTCGTCGGCCAGCAGGGTGCGCAGCAGCTGGTTGTTCAGGGCGTGGCCGCCCTTGAAGGAGGTGTAGGCACCCAGCATGGGGTGGCCGGCGACGTGCATGTCGCCAATGGCGTCCAGGATCTTGTGCTTGACGAATTCGTCGTCGTAGCGAAGGCCGTCGGCATTGAGCACGCGGTAGTCGTCGACCACGATGGCGTTGTCCATGGCGCCGCCCAGCGTCAGGCCGCGGGAGCGCATCAGCTCGATGTCCTTGGTCATGCCGAAGGTGCGGGCCCGCGCGATCTGCTTCTTGTACTGGCCGGAGCCCATGTCGAAGCTGAACTGCTGACCGGTGGCGGACACCGCGGGGTTGTCGAACTCGATCTGGAAGGACAGCGTGTAGCCATGGTGCGGCTCCAGCCGCGCCCACATCAGGCGCTTGCCCTCGCCTTGCCGCACTTCCACCGTCTTCTTGACGCGCAGGAAACGCTTGGGCGCATCCTGCAGCTGGATGCCGGCGCTTTGCAGCAGGAAGACGTAGCTGGCGGCCGAACCGTCGAGGATGGGCACCTCGTCGGCATTGATGTCGACATAGAGGTTGTCCAGGCCCAGGCCGGCGCAGGCCGAGAGCAGGTGCTCGATGGTCTGCACCCGCGGCGCGCCGGGATCGCCGCCCGGGCTGACCGTGGTGGCCATGCGGGTGTCGCAGACCGTGTCGGCGCGCACGGGGATGTCCACCGGCGTGTTGAGGTCGATGCGGCGAAAGACGATGCCGGTATCCGGCGCGGCGGGCCGCAGCGTCATCTCGACCTTCTGGCCGCTGTGGATGCCCACGCCGACGGCGCGGGTCAGCGACTTCAGGGTTCTTTGCTTCAGCATGGGCCTATTGTCGGCGATCAGTCCTTGCTCAGCCCTCGGCAGGTCTTTCGGGGGCCGGGGAGCCAAGGCCCACGTCGCCGGCAGGCGCCGCCGGCTCGTCCTTGCGCACCGGCAGCCGCAGGCTGAGCCGCGTGCCCTGGCCTGGCGCGCTCTCGACATGCAGGGTGCCCCCCAGGCGCTGGGCCCGCTTGACCTGGTTGCGCAGGCCGCGGCCCTTGCGCGCGCTGACCATGTCGAAGCCCTGACCGTCATCCTCCACGCGGATCTCGATGCGATCGCCAAGGTCCCGCGTGGCAATGCGCACGCGCTGCGCGTGGGCATGCTTGAGCACGTTGTTGAGCGCCTCCTGCAGCAGGCGCAGCACATGCAGGGCATCGGGCGGCTCCAGCCAGGGCAGCGGGGGCAGGTCTTGCACGTCCCACTCCATCACCAGGCCCGAACCCTGCAGGCGCTTGGCCAGGCGGTAGCGCATGGTGGCCAGCAGGGAGACGAGGTCGTGGCCCACCGGCTCCAGGGAATCGATCACCAGGCGCAGATCGTCCACGCATTCGCGCAGCACCTCGACCACCGTGGCCTGTGCCATGCGCCCCTGTTCCACAGCCACCATGGCCGAGAGCAGGGAGGAGCCCAGGCCGTCGTGCATGTCCTGCATCAGTCGCTGGCGCTCCAGCAGCAGGGCCTGCTGGCGCTCGGCCTCGCGCAGGCGTTCGTGCTGGGCCGAGAGCTGCCGGCCCTGCTCGGCCAGGCGCAGGGCCAGGTGCTCGTTGGACTGCTCGACCTGGCTCAGCGCGCCCAGGTAGCGCCCGCGCACGGCATAGAGAAAGCTGGCCACGATGATCAGCGTGCTGAAGGGCATCAGGTAGATGTGTTCGGGCCAGCCCCAGCCCGCCAACAGTCCCAGGTCATGCACGCCCAGCGCCAGGCCGATCACCAGGGCGGCGACGATGACCCACAGCTCGCGGCTGCGGGCCTCCCAGGCCACCTTGAGCATGAAGCCCGTGCCCAGGATGCCCACGACGCCATTGGCCAGGTGCTGGGCCACCACGGTGTCGTAGTAGCGGGCCCAGGCCGGCAGGGTCAGCGCGCCCGTCACCAGCACGAAGCCCAGGCCGAAGCGTTCAAGACGCCGGTAGCGCGTGGGCACGAAGCGCAGCGCGAACATGAAGGTCAGCAGCATCACCCAGGACATGGAGGCATGGGTCAGCCACCAGAACCAGTCCAGGGCATTGAGGCTGCGCGGCGTGTCCAGGTGGTAGTGCAGATTGCGCAGCAGCCAGGCCAGGCTGGCCAGGGTGAAGAGCAGATAGGCGGGCTCCTGCCTGCGGCGCCACCAGAGCGTGATCGAGAACACGGCCAGCACGACCAGCGTGAGGCCCGTGGCCTGCGGCACGCCGATCTGCAGGGCCCAGCGCCGCTCGACCAGGGGCTCCAGGTCCTCGCGCGCGCCCAGCCAGGCCGTGGTGACCGTGTAGAAGCCCTTGCGATGCACGGGCACGGCCAGCACGATCTCCATGTCCTGCCCCTCGTGCAGGGCCGTCAGCGCGCCGGGGATCAGCGCCCACAGCGGCCTCACCCATTGCTCCCGCGCCCCGGCCTGGTTGTCGTAGATGGGGCGCCACCCGGCCTCGGTGCGCACCAGCACCGCCGTCGCCAGGCTCACGACCTTGGGGCTGTACAGGGCCACGCTGGTGGGCCAGCGGTCCTCGGGTGCGCGGTAGCGGAAGCGGTACCAGCGCATCTGGTATTCGGCGGGGCCGGAGAAGTCGGTGCTGAGTGCGCGCTGGCGGATGTCCGGCAGGCTCACCTGCCGCCAAGCCTGGGGATGCGCCGGCGGCAGCAGGGCTGCCGGCAGGGCCGCGTTGCTGCCGTCGATGCGGCGCAGCGCCGCCCACCAGGCCTGCAGATCCTCGGCGCTCAGCGCCGTCACGGCCAGTTCCGCGCTGTGCGCCTGTTCGCCGGCCCGCGTGGCCGGCAGCTCGGGATGCAGGCGCGGCGGCACCTGGGCCCAGGCCATCGCCTGCACGACGCACAGCAGTGCGGCCAGCAGCCCACGCACCAGCCCCACCCGCGCAAGGCAGCAGAACGCATCTGGCCAAGGGTGCCGCCCGGCAACAGCCATGGACGAGCGCAATGGAGAGGACATGGAAGCGGATGAGGGCGGCACGCAAATCGCGAAGCGGCGCCAGTCTGCGCCGTGCACCGGGGCCTGCCAAGGTGGATGTCCCGCCCAGGCGTGGGGATCGTCGCGTAAAAACGAAGCCGCGCCGCCGGCACTTACAAAGAAAAACACCCGTGCGCGCCTGAAGGAGGTAGGGCGCGACGGGTGAAGTCAGCGGTACCCACCGGCGGGCACAACTCGCCGGGGGCTGCGAGCGACAAGGCTCGCTGGACGCTCAGTCAGCCTGCTTGCGCAGGAAGGCCGGGATCTCGATCTCGTCCATGCCGTTGGACGACAGGGCCTCGACCTTGGCGGCGGCCGTGCGGCCGTGGCGCCAGACGCTGGGCACGCTCATGCCGCCGAAGTCCTGGGCCACCGACTGCGCCGTAGGCACCGGGGCGCCCATGGCCGGGTTGCCCATCACGACCGGCTGGGTCAGCACGGGCATGTTGTCGGTGCCGGTGCGCAGCTGGGCCTGCTGCTGAACGACCTGCAGCGGCTGCTGCTGGGCGGCGCGGCGGGACAGACCGGTGGCGATCACGGTGACGCGCATGGCATCGCCCAGGCTTTCGTCATAAGCCGTGCCGTAGATGATGTGGGCGTCTTCGGCCGCATAGCGCTTGATGGTGTTCATCGCGTTGCGGGACTCGCTGAGCTTGAAATTGCTCTTGCCTGCGGCGATCAGCACCAGCACGCCGCGTGCACCGGAGAGGTCGATGCCCTCCAGCAGCGGGCAGGCCACGGCGGCTTCGGCCGCCTTGGAAGCGCGGTCCGGGCCGGTGGCCTGGGCGGTGCCCATCATGGCCTTGCCGGGCTCGCTCATCACGGTCTTGACGTCTTCGAAGTCGACGTTCACCAGGCCGGGGATGTGGATGATGTCCGAGATGCCGCCCACGGCGTTCTTCAGCACGTCATTGGCGTGCGCGAAGGCCTGGTCCTGGGTGACGTCCTCGCCCAGCACGTCCAGCAGCTTCTCGTTGAGCACGACGATGAGGGAGTCGACGTTGGCCTCCAGCTCGGCCAGCCCGGCGTCGGCCGCCTTGATGCGGCGCGAGCCCTCGAACTCGAAGGGCTTGGTCACCACGCCCACCGTCAGGATGCCCATCTCCTTGGCCACGCGGGCGATCACGGGTGCGGCACCCGTGCCCGTGCCACCGCCCATGCCGGCGGTGATGAAGAGCATGTTGGCGCCCGTGATGGCCTCGCGGATGCGGGCCTCGGCCTCCTCGGCGGCCGCCTTGCCGGCTTCGGGCTTGGCGCCTGCACCCAGGCCTGTGGTGCCCAGCTGCAGCAGTTGGTCGGCCTTGGAGCGGTTCAGTGCCTGTGCATCGGTATTGGCGCAAATGAATTCGACGCCTTGCACACCCTGATCAATCATGTGATCGACCGCGTTACCGCCGCCGCCACCGACACCGATCACCTTGATTTGGGTGCCTTGATCAAACTCTTCGATCATCTCGATCGCCATAACATACCTCCTTCAGCAATTGTGCAGTTGCCAGCAGAAAAAAACGAGAGGGATCCACCCTTTTTTATGGGCCTCCCCCTTGTTTTTTGGGGGTTTGTATCCCTTTACACCACATTCCAGGGCCCTTGCGGGCTCATCCCGGTCCCATATTCACCAACACGTCCTCGTCAACTTTGACCAAACCCGGCCATACCCTTTGGCCGGGCCGCCTCAGAAATTCCCCAGAAACCAGTCCTTGGCACGACCGAACAGGGTTTTCACCGAGCCCGCCTGTTGCGCCGCCTTCAAACCGCGGGTGCGCGACAGGCGCGCCTCCTCCAGCAGGCCCATCACCGTGGCGGAACGGGGGTTGGCCACCATGTCGAACAGAGCGCCGCTATAGGTCGGATTCCCGCGCCGCACGGGTTTGAGGAATATGTCCTCGGCCAGTTCGACCATACCCGGCATCACCGCCGAGCCGCCGGTCAGCACAATCCCCGAGGACAGCAGTTCCTCATACCCGGATTCGCGGATCACCTGCTGCACCAGCGAGAAAATTTCCTCGACACGGGGTTCAATGACGCCCGCAAGTGCTTGTTTTGAAAGCATCCGCGGAGCGCGATCGCCCAAACCCGGCACCTCCACCTGGTCCGACGGGTCGGCCAGCAATTGCTTGGCGACGCCATGCTCGACCTTGATTTCCTCGGCGTCCTTGGTCGGCGTGCGCAGGGCCATGGCAATATCGCTGGTGATCAAATCCCCGGCGATGGGAATCACGGCGGTATGCCGAATCGAACCGCCGGTGAAGATGGCGACATCGGTGGTGCCCGCGCCGATATCCACCAGGGCCACGCCCAGGTCGCGCTCGTCTGCCGTCAGCGCGGCCAGGCTGGAGGCGCTGGGATTGAGCACCAGTTGGTCCACCTCCAGGCCGCAGCGGCGCACGCACTTGACGATGTTCTCGGCCGCGCTCTGGGCCCCGGTCACGATGTGGACCTTGACCTCCAGCCGGCCGCCGCTCATGCCGATGGGCTCCTTGACCTCGTGCCCGTCGATCACGAATTCCTGCGGCTCCACCAGCAGCAGGCGCTGGTCGTTGGGGATGTTGATGGCCTTGGCCGTCTCGACCACCCGGGCCACGTCCACCGGCGTCACCTCCTTGTCGCGCACGATGACCATGCCGGTGGAGTTCTGGCCGCGGATGTGGCTGCCGGTGATGCCGGTGAAGACGCGGCTGATCTTGCAGTCCGCCATCATCTCGGCCTCTTTCAGCGCCTGCTGGATGGACTGCACGGTAGCGTCGATGTTCACGACCACGCCGCGCTTGAGCCCGTGCGAGGGCGCCACACCCAGGCCCGCGATGCGCAGCTCGCCATTGCCCATCACCTCGGCCACGACGGCCATGATCTTGGCGGTGCCGATGTCCAAGCCGACGACCAGATCCTTGTATTCCTTCGCCATTTCAGTTCTCCGTGCCACTTCGCAGCGCCGACGATGCAGGGATCAGACCAAGCCAAGCGGCACCCGCGGATCCGGCTCTGCCGGGCCTACGGGTGCGCCCCCTGGAGGGGGCCGGCGAAGCCGGTAGGGGGTGGTTCATGTCAGTCCTTCGTCAATTCTTCTTGGCGCCGGGCTTGCCCGGCGTCGTCGTGGATGTCGAGATGCCGCGCAGCCGGACCGCATAGCCATCGACATGGCGCAGGTCCGCGCTGAGCACGGCGGTATGGAAGCGTGCGCTGACCTGGGTGATGCTGGTCACGTACTGCGTGTAGCGGGCGAGCACCTCGGCATCGGTGCCGCGGCCCAGCTCGATGACTGTGCCCTTCTCCAGCGTGGCGCGCCAGGAGCCGCGGCCCGAGAGGTCCAGCCGGCTGATGCTGTCCTCCAGGCGTGCGGTCTGCGCCTGCAGCTGCCGCCACAGCTGCAGCATGTGGGCCGAGCTCCTCTCGGGACCGGACAACAGGGGCAGGTCCTCGTCCTCCACATCGCCCAGATTGGCCTGGAAGACCTCGCCCTGCTTGTTGACCAGCAGGCGCTCCACGCTGGCGTCGCTGTCGGCGGCGGCGCCTTCGGGCTTGGTCTCCCAGTAGGCCGCCGGCTCATGCTCCTCCAGCGTCACCTGCAGCCGGGCCGGCCACAGGCGCTGCACGGTGGCATGGCGCACCCAGGGCACGGCCTCGAAGGCGGCGCGGGTCTGCTGCAGGTTCATGCTCAGGAAGCTGCCGCTCATGCGCGGCAGGGCATTGGCCCGCAGCGAGGCGGCACTGTTGCGATTGACGTCCCCTTCCACCGTGATGGAGCGAATCGCGAAGACCGGCAGCCGCACCACCCACTGCAAACCCAGCCACAGCGCCGCCAGCAGCACGCCCAGCACCAGCAGCGCCGACACGCCGTTCATCAGGCGGATGTCCGGCGGCAGCGGGCTGTTGAGGGTCGGCGAGCGCATGGCGTCTGGTCCGGTCGGGTGCTGGGGTCAGGTCTTGCGCTGAAGGCCGCGGTCGGTCCGCGCCTGGGCCAGCAGCCACAGGCACAGCTGCGGATACGCGATGCCCACGGCCTGCGCGGCTTTGGGCACGAGGGAATGCGAGGTCATGCCCGGGCTGGTGTTCATCTCCAGCAGGAAGGGCTTCATGTCGGACTTGCGCAGCATCAGGTCGGCACGACCCCAGCCCCGGCAGCCGAGCAGGCGATAGGCCTTGAGCACCATCTGCTGGATCTGGGCTTCCAGTTCGGCCGGCAGGGTGCCGAAGCAGTATTGGGTGGTGTTGGTGATGTACTTGTTCTCGAAGTTGTAGTCGCCGCGCTCGGCGCGGATCTCGACCACGGGCAGCACCACCGCGTCAGCGCCCTGGCCCAGCACGGCGCAGGTCAGCTCGGGCCCTTCGATGCATTCCTCGAACAGCAGGTCGTCGTCGAAGCCCAGGGCCAGCTCGACGGCCTCCTGCATCACCGAGTAGCCCACGGCCTTGGTGATGCCGATGCTGCTGCCCTCGTGCGGCGGCTTCACCACCACCGGCAGGCCCAGCTCGTCGGGGATGGTGCGGATGCGTTCGCGCGTCAGCTCCTCGCGGCTCAGGGCCAGGTACTTGGGCGTGGGCAGGCCTTCGGCGGCCCACACGCGCTTGGTCATGGTCTTGTCCATGGCCACGCCGGAGGCCGTCACTCCCGAGCCGGTGTAGGGAATGCCCAGCCATTCGAGGGCGCCCTGCAGCGTGCCGTCTTCGCCGCCGCGGCCGTGCATCGCCACGAAGGCGCGCTCGAAGCCCTCGTCCTTCAGCGCCTGCAGCGCTCGCTCGGCCGGGTCGAAGGCATGGGCGTCGACACCCACCGACCGCAGGGCTTCGAGCACGCCCTTGCCGCTCATCAGCGAGACCGGACGCTCCGCGCTGTGCCCCCCGAAAAGCACGGCGACCTTGCCCAGGGCCTTGGGATCGATGTTCAGGTCCAGGCTCATTCAGCGGCCTCCTTCAGCCATTCAACGGTGCGCGCCGGCACGGCGCCGATGGAGCCAGCGCCCATCACGATCACGACATCGCCATCACGGCTTTCGCGCGCAATGGCCGCCGGCAGCTGGGCCACCTCCGGCACGAAGACCGGTGCCCCCCCCGCCGCCTGCAGCGCAGCCAGCAGGGCCTGGCCGTCGGCGCCGGCGATGGGGGCCTCGCCCGCGGCGTAGACCTCGCTCAACAGCACGGCGTCGGCCTGGCCGATCACGCGGATGAAGTCGGCGAAGCAGTCGCGGGTGCGGGTGTAGCGGTGCGGCTGGAAGACCAGCACCAGGCGGCGCCCAGGGAAGGCGCCGCGTGCAGCGGACAGCACAGCGGCCATCTCCACCGGGTGGTGGCCGTAGTCGTCGATCAGCGTGAAGCGGCCACCGTCGGCGGACTTGCAGTCGCCATAGCGCTGGAAGCGCCGGCCCACGCCGCCGAACTTGGCCAGCGCCGCCACGATGGGGGCGTCCGGCAGCTCCAGCTCGGTCGCCACGGCAATCGCCGCCAGCGCGTTGAGCACATTGTGCTGGCCGGCCAGGTTCAGGGTGACGTCGAGATCGGCCAGTTGCACACCGTCAAAGCGGCGCTGCACCGTGAAGCGCATCTGGCCGCCGGCCAGTGCCTGCACGTTCAGCGCACGCACGGCGTTGTGCTCGCCCAGGCCGTAGCTGACGATGGGCCGCGACACCAGCGGCATGATGGAGCGCACGCCCTCGTCATCGCCGCACAGGATGGCCGCGCCGTAGAAGGGCATGCGGTGCAGGAAGTCCACGAAGGCCTGCTTCAGGCGGGCGAAGTCGTGGCCGTAGGTGTCCATGTGGTCGGCGTCGATGTTGGTGACGACGGCCATCACGGGCAGCAGGTTCAGGAAGGAGGCGTCGGACTCGTCGGCCTCGACCACGATGTAGTCGCCCTGCCCCAGCGCCGAATTCACGCCCGCCGAGTTCAGCTTGCCGCCGATCACGAAGGTCGGGTCCACGCCGGCCTCGGCCAGCACCGTGGTGACCAGCGAGGTGGTGGTGGTCTTGCCGTGCGTGCCGGCGATCGCGATGCCCTGCTTCAGGCGCATCAGTTCGGCCAGCATCACGGCGCGCTGCACCACCGGGATGCGCGCGGCACGGGCGGCCAGCACCTCAGGGTTGTCGGCCTTCACGGCGGTGGAGGTGACCAGCACCTGGGCGCCGGCGATGTGGGCCGCATCGTGGCCGATGCACACCCGCAGGCCCAACTGCGCCAGGCGCTGCGTGGTGGCGCTCTCGCCCTGGTCCGAACCCGACACGGTGTAGCCCAGGTTGTGCAGGATCTCGGCGATGCCGCTCATGCCGGCACCACCGATGCCGACGAAGTGGATGTGCTTGATGGCGTGTCTCATGGCTTTGTCAGGGCTTCACCAGCCGCTCGATTTCGTCGGCCACACGCGAGGCCGCCTGGGGACGGGCCAGGGCCCGGGCATTCGTGGCGAGCTGCAGCAGGCGCTCGCGGCTCAAGGTGGCCAGCAACTGCTGCAGGCGCTCGGGTGTCAGCTCGCCTTGCGGCAGGTGCAGCGCCGCGCTCTTCTCGGCCATGTAGGCCGCGTTGTCGCGCTGGTGCGAGGTGGTCTTGACGACCAGGGGCACGAGAAGGGCCGGCACGCCCGCGGCGCACAGTTCGCTGACCGTCACCGCGCCGGCGCGGCAGAGGATGAGGTCGCAGCGGGCGAGCTCCTGGGCCATGTCGTCAATGAAGGGCCGCACGTCCGCCTCCACGCCCGCCGCCTTGTAAGCCGCCTGCACCTGGGCCTGCTGGCCCTGGCCGGTCTGGTGCACAACCCAGGGGCGCTGCTCGGCGGGCATGCGGGCGATGGCCTGGGGCAGCACGTCGTTGAGCGCCTTGGCGCCCAGCGAGCCGCCCACCACCAGCAGACGCAGCGGGCCGCTGCGCCCGGCGTAGCGCTCGGCCGGGGCCGGCAGGGCCTCGATGGCGGCGCGCACCGGGTTGCCGCTGACCAGGGCCTTGTCGCCCAGGGCCTTTGCGGCCTCGCCCTCGAAGCCAAAGGCGATGCGCTGCGCAAAGGGCTTGAGCAGGCGGTTGGACATCAGCGGTGCGGCGTCGGCATTGACCAGCACCAGCGGCTTGCGCATCAGCCAGGCCATGAAGCCGCCGGGCACGCAGACATAGCCGCCCATGCCCAGCACCGCGTCGGCGTCGCGGGTCACGTAGACCATGCGGGACTGCACGAAAGCCTTGGCGAGGGTGAACAGGCCGGTGAGCGCGTGCTTGATCCCCTTGCCGCGCAGGCCGGCGAAGGCCAGGCGGTCCAGCGGGATGCCGGTGGGCGGCACGAGGCGGTTCTCCATGCCGGTCTCGGTGCCGATCCAGCTGACGCTCCAGCCGCGGCGCTTCATCTCCTCGGCCACGGCCAGGCCGGGGATGATGTGGCCGCCGGTGCCGGCCGCCATGATGACGAGGTGGCGGGTGCTCATGTACGGCCCCCTCGCATCAGCTGCCGATTTTCGATGTCGATCCGCAGCACGATCGCCAGCGCCACGCAGTTCATCAGAATCGCCGACCCCCCGAAGCTCAGCAGCGGCAGCGTCAGCCCCTTGGTCGGCAAGGCCCCCAGGTTCACACCCATGTTGATGAAGGACTGCGCCCCCATCCAGATGCCGATGCCCTGCGCATAGAGGCCCGCGAAGACGCGGTCCAGCGCGACGGCCTGGCGGCCGATGTGGAAGATGCGGCGGGTCAGCCAGAAGAAGCCGAAGATCACGATGGCCACGCCGACGAAGCCCAGCTCCTCGCCGATCACGGCCAGCAGGAAGTCGGTGTGGGCCTCGGGCAGGTAGTGCAGCTTCTCCAGGCTGCCGCCCAGGCCCTGGCCGAAGAGCTCGCCCCGGCCGAAGGCGATCAGGGAGTGCGTCAGCTGGTAGGCCTTGCCCTGCGCGTATTTCTCGTCCCAGGGGTTGAGGTAGGCAAAGATGCGCTCGCGGCGGAACTCGCTGAAGGTGATCATCAGCACGAAGGCGCCGATCAGCACCGCCACGATCAGGAAGAACATGCGCCCGTTGACGCCGCCCAGGAAGAGGATGCCCATGGCGATGGCCGCGATCACCATGAAGGCGCCCATGTCCGGCTCGGCCAGCAGGAGCACGCCCACGACCGCCAGCGAGACGGCCATGGGCCAGACGGCCTGGAAGAAGTTCTCCTTCACGTCCATCTTGCGGACCATGTAGCTGGCTGCGTACATGGCGATGCCCAGCTTGGCCAGCTCCGAGGGCTGGAAGTTCATCACCCCCAGCGGCAGCCAGCGCCGCGCGCCGTTGACGCCCTTGCCCACGTGCGGGATCAGCACCGCCACCAGCAGCACCAGCGCCGTCACGAAGAGCCAGGGGGCGGCCTTCTCCCAAGTGCTCACCGGCAGCTGTACCGTGATCAGCCCCGCCACCAGTCCGAAGCAGAGGGCCACGATATGGCGCGTCAGGAAGTGCGTGGGCAGGTATTTGGCGAACTTGGGGTTGTCCGGCATCGCGATGGAGGCCGAATAGACCATCAGCAGGCCCAGGGCCATCATGGCGATCACCACCCACAAGAAGGTGATGTCGAAACCCTGCAGGCGCGTGGGCTGGCCGGCCGAGGTGGAGACCCAGTCCCGCACCGGCACGGTTTCGGGCCCCGCGGCATCGCGGCCGGCGCCGCGCGCGAACAGGGCACGCAGCTTGTCGCCCAGGCCGAGGAACGCGTCGGCAGCCATCAGGCCAGGCCCTCCTCGTTCGCCAGTTCCTGCACCGTGGCCACAAAGACCTCGGCGCGATGGGCGTAGTTGCGGAACATGTCCAGCGAGGCACAGGCCGGGCTCAGCAGCACGATGTCACCGCCATGCGCCTGCGCCAGGCACCAGCGGGTGGCGGCCTCCAGGCTCTCGTGCGTCTGCAAGGGCAGGTCCAGGCCGTCCAGCGCGGCGGCCAGCGCGGGCGCGTCGCGGCCGATCAGGGCGATGGCGCGGGCATGCTGGGCCAGCCCTTCGCGCAAGGGCGAGAAGTCCTGGCCCTTGCCGTCGCCGCCCAGGATCATCACGAGCCTGGCGGGCGCGCGGTCGGCGCCCAGGCCCTTGACGGCGGCCACGGTGGCGCCGACGTTGGTGCCCTTGGAGTCGTCATAGAAGTCGACGCCGCGCACGGTGGCCACGTAGGCCACGCGATGCGGCTCGCCGCGGTACTCGCGCAGTCCATGCAGCATGGGCGCCAGCGCGCAGCCGGCGGCCGAAGCCAGGGCCAGCGCGGCCAGGGCATTTGCAGCGTTGTGACGGCCGCGCACGCGCAGGGCGTCGGCGGGCATCAGGCGCTGGAGGAGGATCTCTTCCAGTTCATCCTTGCGGCGCTTGATCGTGTCGTCGGATTCGCGGGCGCGGACCAGCCAGGCCATGCCGCCCTCCACCACCAGGCCGTAGTCGCCGGGGTGGGTAGGCGCATTGAGGCCGAAGCGCACGACCTCGCGCGAGACCAGCTTCGTCGGCCGGCCGCGCCCCTGCTTGACGGGCACCGGCGCGGGCACCAGGGCCTCCACCTCGGGGTCGTCGCGGTTGATCACCATCAGCGCGTGCTGGCCGAAGATGCGGGCCTTGGCGCGGCCGTAGGCGGCCATGTCGCCATGCCAGTCCAGGTGGTCCTGCGTCAGGTTCAGCACGGCGGCGGCGGTGGGTTCGAAACCCACGACCGTGTCGAGCTGGAAGCTGGACAGCTCCAGCACCCAGACCTCGGGCAGGTGCTCGAAGACCGGCGGCTTGGGCGGCGGCGGCTTGATGGGCAGGGGCTGTTCGTCCAGCAGCGCGGCGACGGCCTCGAGGGTCGACGGCTCGTCGGCGGGCAGCGCGGCGCTGGCCTCGGTGCTGGCGAGCTCAAGCGCATCCGCTTCTGCGGAAGGCGCACGCTCTTCATCGACAGCTGCTTCGGCCACCGCTTCAGCCTCGTCCGTCACGGGCAGGGCTTCAGCCTCCGGCGACTCGGCGGGCAACTCAGCGGCTGCCTCCAGCGGCAGCGTTTCTTCATCGTCAGCGGCGGCAGGCGCCTCGACGGCCGCGGGCGCCGGCTCCAGGTCCATGGCCGCACCCAGCAGTCCCAGCATGCTGGGGCCGATATTGCCGGCCACGGCCACGCGCTTGCCCGCGCGCTCGGCCAGCAGGGCCGTCATGCAGGTGGTGGTGGTCTTGCCGTTGGTGCCGGTGATGGCCAGCACGGCAGGCGCATAACGGCGCTCAGCCTTCAGGTCCGCCAGGGCGCGGGCGAAGAGGTCCAGCTCGCCCTGCACCGGAACGCCGGTGGCTTTGGCCAGCGACAGCAGCGGCACCAGGCGGCCGTCCAGCGGCGACAGCCCGGGGCTCTTCAGCACGAGCTGCACGCCATTCAGCGCCGATTCCGGCAGCTCGCCATGGAAGAACTCGGCCGTGGGCAGCTGCTCGCGCAGGGCCGGCAGCTGCGGCGGCTGCTCGCGCGAATCCCAGACCTGGATGCGCGCCGCGCCATGCTTCGCGCCCCAGGCGGCCATGGCCAGCCCGGAGTCTCCCAGACCCAGGATCAACAAGGACAGACCGTGCAGGTGCCTCATGCGCGTCTCTCCATGCATTCCGCCGCTGCCATCCAGCGGAGCGCGCGGATCCGGCTCTGCCGGTCCGTCGGGCTCGCCCCCTCAAGGGGGCTGCGGCCGGACACAAACGCCGTGGCGTTTGTGCCTGCTGCAGGACCAGGCCCCTGGCCTGGTGCAGCCTGCAAGGCCTGCGAAGCGCGTAGGGGGTGGGCCATATCAGCGCAGTTTCAGGCTGGACAGGCCGATCAGGCACAGCAGCATGGTGATGATCCAGAAGCGCACGACCACCTGGGTCTCGCGCCAGCCCGACTTCTCGAAGTGGTGATGCAGCGGCGCCATCTTGAAGATGCGCTTGCCCTCGCCGAACTTCTTCTTGGTGTACTTGAACCAGCTCACCTGCAGCATCACCGAGAGCACCTCGGCCACGAAGACGCCGCCCATGATGCCGAGCACGATCTCCTGGCGCGTGATCAC
Source organism: Burkholderiaceae bacterium (assembly GCA_041905785.1). Lineage (GTDB taxonomy): Bacteria > Pseudomonadota > Gammaproteobacteria > Burkholderiales > Burkholderiaceae_C > Roseateles_B. The sequence continues at coordinate 85,048 of JAYRKJ010000016.1, read as the reverse complement.
GGCCAGCGTGCCCAGGCCTCCGCCCAGCGCCAGGGCGCCGACATCGCCCATGAAGACCTGGGCCGGGTGGGTGTTGAACCACAGGAAGGCAAGACCTGCCCCCGCCAGCGCACCGCAGAAGATCAGCAGCTCGCCGGCCCCGGGGATGTAGGGCAGCAGCAGGTACTTGGAATAGACGGTAGAGCCGGTCAGGTAGGCGAAGATACCCAGCGCCGAGCCCACCAGCACCACCGGCATGATGGCCAGGCCGTCCAGGCCGTCGGTGAAGTTCACCGCATTGCTGGTGCCCACGATGACGAAGTAGGACAGGCCGATGAAGCCGAACACGCCCAAGGGGTAGCTGACCGTCTTGAAGAAGGGCACCATCAGGTCGGCCTTGGGCGGCAGCTCGGTGGAGAAGCCGCTGGACACCCAGCGGAAGAAGAGCTGCACCACGCCCAGGAAGCTGGTCTCGGACACCGAGAAGGCCAGGTACAGCGCCGCGATCAGGCCGATCAGGGACTGCCAGAAGAACTTCTCGCGGCTCTTCATGCCCTCGGGGTCCTTGTAGACCACCTTGCGCCAGTCGTCGACCCAGCCGATGGCACCGAAGCCCATGGTGACCAGCATCACCACCCACACGAAGCGGTTGGACCAGTCGAACCACAGCAGCGTGGAGATGCCGATGCCGATCAGGATCAGCACCCCGCCCATGGTGGGCGTGCCGCTCTTGGCCAGGTGCTGCTGCACCCCGTATTCGCGGATGGGCTGGCCGATCTTCATCTCGGTCAGGCGGCGGATCACCCAGGGCCCGAAGGCCAGGCCGATCAGCAGCGCCGTCATGGCCGACATCACCGCGCGGAAGGTGATGTAGTTGAAGAGCCGCAGGAAGCCCCACTCGGGGTACAGCCCTGCCAGCCACTGCGCCAGACTAAGCAGCATGAGCGCCCCCTTGGTCCTGCGTGCCGGCCAAGGCCGCCACCACCCGTTCCATGCGCATGAATCTCGATCCCTTGACGAGCACGTTCTTGACTTCCGGTGCGGCGCCCAGCGCCGCGATGAGCTCGTCCACCGTCACGAAGGCACGGCATGCCTTGCCTCCTGACGCCTCAAAGGCCGCGGCCGCATGGGCCGCCGCCGGCCCCGCGCACCACAGCGCAGCCAGGCCGCGCTGGGCCGCATAGGCCCCCACCTCGCGGTGGAATTCCGGGCCCTGGTCACCGACCTCGCCCATATCGCCCAGCACCAGCCAGCTGCTGCCGGGCAGGTCGGCCAGGACCTCGATGCCCGCCCGCACGCTGTCCGGGTTGGCGTTGTAGCTGTCATCGATCAGGGTCAGGTCTTGCCCGGCGCGTTCGACGCGGCGCAGGGCCGAGCGGCCCTTGACGGGGCGGAAGGCCTCCAGGCCCTGCACCACGGCGGCCAGCGGTGCGCCGGCGGCCAGGCAGCAGCTCGCTGCGGCCAGCGCGTTGCGCACGTTGTGCTGGCCGGCGACCGACAGCACGACCGGGGCATCGCCCGCCGGCGTGTGCAGCTCCAGCGCCCAATGGCCGGCGTCCACCCACCGCGCGCGGCCGGTCACGTCGGCGAGCCCCTGCAGCGCAAAGCTCAGCTGCGCGCGGGCACCGGCCAGCTCATGCCAGATCGGCGCGCAGGCGTCCTCAGCCGGGAACACGGCCACGCCCGTCGCCGGCAAGGCCAGGATCACCGCGCCGTTCTCGCGCGCTGCGGCCTCCACCGTGCCCAGAAACTCCTGATGCTCGCGCTGGGCATTGTTGACCAGGGCCACGGTGGGCTGGGCCATGGCGGCCAGCGGGGCGATCTCGCCGGGATGGTTCATGCCCAGCTCGATCACCGCGGCGCGGTGCCAGCGGGCCTCGTCCTGACGCAGGCGCAGCACGGTCAGCGGCACGCCGATCTCGTTGTTCAGATTGCCCTGCGTGGCCAGCGCATCCTCGCCCAGCCAGCTGGACAGGATGCTGGCGATCATCTGCGTGACCGTGGTCTTGCCGTTGCTGCCGGTCACCGCGATCACGGGCAGTTGCAGGCGGGCCCGCCAGGCCTGGGCCAGCAGGCCCAGCGCCGCCTTGGCGTCCGGCACCTCGATGCCGGGCAGGCCGGCCGCCTCCAGGCCGCGCTCGGCCAGCGCCGCCGCGGCGCCGGACTCGCGGGCCTGGGGCAGGAAGTCGTTGGCGTCGAAGCGCTCGCCGCGCAGAGCCACGAAGAGGTCGCCGGGCTGCAGGCTGCGGGTGTCGCTGTGCACGCGCTGCAGCGGCGTCGCGCCGTCGCCCACCAGCCGGGCCTGCGGCAGCAGGGGCTGCAGCAGGGCATGGGCCTGGGCCAGAGTCATGAGGCAGGCCGCGCTCACAGGCCGGCCCTTTCGATCAGGGCGGCACGGGCCTCCTCCACGTCGGAGAAGGGATGGCGCTGGCCCTGTATCTCCTGGTAGTCCTCATGGCCCTTGCCCGCCACCAGGATCACGTCGGCGGGACGGGCCGACAACACGGCGCCGCGTATGGCCTCACGGCGATCCACCAGGGCAGTGTGCGCGGCGCCGGCAGGCAGGCCCGCCACGATGTCCGCCAGGATTTGCGCCGGGTCCTCGCTGCGCGGGTTGTCGCTGGTCACCACCACCTGGCCGGCCAGGCGGGCAGCGATGGCGCCCATCTGCGGGCGCTTGGTCCGGTCGCGGTCACCGCCGCAGCCGAAGACGCACACCAGCTTGCCACCACGGGCCTCGGCCAGCGGCGCCAGCGCGGCCAGGGCCTTCTCCAGCGCGTCGGGCGTGTGGGCGTAGTCGACCACCAGCTGCGGCAGCTCGCGCCCATTGCCCACGCGCTGCATGCGGCCGGGCACTGGCGTCACGAGGCCGGCCACCGGCCCGAGGGCCTCCAGCGTGTGGCCCAGGGCGCGCAGGCCGCCAATCACGGCCAGCAGGTTGGCCACGTTGTACTCGCCGATCAGGCCGGTCTCGATGAGCTGGTCCGCGGCCCCCTGCTCCTTCAGCGTGAAGGCCAGGCCGCCCGCGCGGTAGTGCAGCGCATGGGCCGAGAGGCGCGCATCGCTGCGGTTCAGGCCGTAGGTCCAGAGGTCCAGCGTGCCTTGCGACTGCAGCTCGGCCGCCAGGGCCGCACCCTGCGCGTCGTCGACGTTGATCACCGCCGCCTGCAGCCCGCTCCAGCCGAAGAGCTCGCGCTTGGCCTCCCAGTAGGCGGCCATGCTGCCGTGGTAGTCCAGGTGGTCCTGGGTGAAGTTGGTGAACAGGGCCACGCGGATCTGCGTGCCATCCAGGCGATGCTCCTTGATGCCGATGGACGAGGCTTCGATGGCGCAGGCGCCGAAGCCCTCGTCGCGCATGCGGGCGAAGGCCTGCTGCAGCATCACGGGGTCAGGTGTTGTCAGGCCGGTGTACTCGATGTCTGCGGCCTGCGCGGTGCCGGGCACGGGCGGCACGCCCACGCCCAGCGTGCCGATCACGCCGCAGCGCCGGCCCAGCAGGGTCAGGGCTTGCGCGGTCCACCAGGCGGTGGAGGTCTTGCCGTTGGTGCCGGTGGTGGCAATCACCGGCAGGGTCTGGCTGGGCTGGCCGTAGTACTGGGCGGCGATGGCGCCGGTGCGGCTCTTGAGGCCGGGCAGCGAGGCCACGCGGGCGTCCACGAAGCCGAAGGCGTCCACGCCCTCGTCCTCCACCAGGCAGGTCGCGGCGCCCGCGGCCAGGGCGGCGGCCACGTAGTTGCGGCCATCGCGCGCATAGCCGGGCCAGGCGATGAAGGCATCACCGGGCTGGACCAGGCGGCTGTCGGTTCGCAGGGCGCCGGTGGTCCATTCCTGGAGCCAGCGGGCGGCAGCTTCGGGGGATTTGAGACGGGTCAGCATGGCTCAGAAGCTCTCTTCCACCGCCTCGAGCTTCTGGCTCGCGACGATCTGTGTTTTGACGTCCAGGTCCGGCGCCACGCCCATCAGGCGCAGGGTCTGGGCCACGACCTGGCTGAACACCGGCGCGGCCACCGCGCCGCCGAAATACACGCCGTTGCTGGGCTCGTCCACCATCACCGCGACCACGATGCGCGGCTTGCTGATGGGCGCGATGCCGACGAACCAGGAGCGGTACTTGTGGCCGGCATAGCCCTTGCCTTCCTGCTTGTGCGCGGTGCCGGACTTGCCGCCGATGCTGTAGCCCGGGACCATGGCCGCCGGTGCGGTCCCGCCCGGGGCCGCGGCGGTCTGCAGCATGGCGCGCACCTGCTGGGCGACCTCAGGCTTGAAGACGCGCAGGCCGCTCACCGGCTCGCTGCTGGCGCGCTTCATGATGGTGACGGGGATGACCTCGCCGTCCCGCGCAAACGTCGTGTAGGCCCGGGCCAGCTGGAACAGCGAGGCCGAGAGCCCGTAGCCGTAGCTCATGGTGGCCTGCTCGATGGGCCGCCAGCTCTTGTAGGGGCGCAGCTTGCCGGTCATCGCGCCGGGGAACTCCAGCTGCGGGCGCTGACCCAGGCCGATGGCGGTGAACATCTCGTGCATCTCGCGGGCCGGCATCTGCATGGCGATCTTGGCCGTGCCCACGTTGCTGGACTTCTGGATGACCTGGGCCACCGTCAGGTCGCCGTAGGGGTGGACGTCGGTGGGCGACCAGCCGGCGATCATCACGGCGCCCCGGGCGGTGTTGATGACGGTGTCCGGGCGCACGCGGCCGGTCTCCAGGGCCAGGCCGATGGTGAAGGGCTTCATGGTCGAGCCGGGCTCGAAGACGTCGGTCAGGGCGCGGTTGCGCAGCTGCTCGCCCAGCAGGTTCTGGCGGTCGCCGGGGTTGTAGCTGGGCCAGTTGGCCAGGGCCAGGACCTCACCGGTTTGCACGTCCAGCACCACCACGGAGCCGGCCTTGGCGCGGTGCTCGGCCACGGCGTCGCGGATGCGCTGGTAGGCGAAGAACTGCACCTTGGCGTCGATGGAGAGCTGGATGTCGCGGCCATTGCTGGCCGGCACGCGCTCGCCCATGTCCTCGACCACCCGGCCCAGGCGGTCCTTGACCACGGCGCGGCTGCCGTCACGGCCCTGCAGCTCCTTCTGGAAGGCCAGCTCGATGCCTTCCTGGCCGCGCTCTTCCAGGTTGGTGAAACCGACGATGTGCGCGGCGGACTCGCCCTCCGGGTACTGGCGCTTGTACTCGCGGTCCTGGAAGACGCCCTTCAAGTTGAGCGCCTTGATCTTGGCGGCGGTGTCGTCGTCGGCCTGGCGGCGCAGGAAGACGAAGCGGTTGGACGGGTCCAGGCGCTTGTCCAGCTCCTGCGGGCTGACCTTGAGGATGCGGGCCAGCTCGCGGCGCTTGTCGGGGTCGGTGTCGACGTCCTTGGGAAAGGCCCAGATCGAGGGCACGGCCACGCTGGAGGCCAGCACCTGGCCGCTGCGGTCCTTGATCTGGCCGCGGCTGGCTGGCAGCTCCAGGGTGTGGGCGTAGCGGGCCTCGCCCTGGCGCTGGAAGAAGTCCTGGGCGACCAGCTGCACGTAGACGGCACGCCCCAGCAGGCCGGCGAAGGCCAGGCCCACCAGCGCGACGAGGAAGCGCGAGCGCCAGGGCGGCGTCTTGGCGGCCAGCAAGGGGCTGGTCGCGTAGTTGACGCCGCGCGGGCTCAGGGCATTGCCGACCGGGCGCTTGGCGCTCATGGCTGCACTCCTGCGGCGGCCGAGGCAGGACGGCCGCTCAGCTCCACGGTCTGGGTGATGGCGGGCGAGACGGCGCGCATCTTCAGCCGCTCGCGGGCCACCTGCTCGACCCGCAGATTGGTGGCCTGGGCGTGGCGCTCGGCCAGCAGGCGCTGGTGGTCGGCTTCCAGCTTGCGCCCTTCGTTCTGGGCGCGGTCGAGCTCGGTGAACAGGCGGCGCGCCTCATAGCTGCTGCGCACCAGGTAGTAGCCCGAGACCATCACCGCAGCCAACAACACCAGCGTGATGCGAGGCCACATCAGCGGCCTCCCCTGCGCTTACCCGGCTTGGGCGGGGCGGCGGGCGCCTCGACCAGGGGCGCATCCGTGCGCTCGGCCACCCGCAGGATGGCGGAGCGCGAGCGCGGGTTGGCCTTCACCTCGGCCTCGCTGGGCTTGATGCGGCCCAGGGCCTTGAGCACCAGGGGCTTGGGCGCGGCGAACATGGCGCGCCGGTCAACCACGTCCTTGCTGTGCTGGGCGATGAAGTTCTTGACGATGCGGTCTTCCAGCGAGTGGAAGCTGATCACCGCCAGGCGCCCGCCCGGACGCAGCAGGCGCAGCGCCGTGTTCAGCCCCTGCTCGAGTTCTTCAAGCTCGGCGTTGACGAATATCCGTAGAGCCTGAAATGTGCGCGTTGCAGGATCCTGGCCCGGTTCGCGGGTTTTGACCGCACCAGCCACGACTTTGGAAAGCTCGGCGGTTGTTCGAACAGGGCTCCCGCCTTCCCGGCGAGCCACAATCGCCTTTGCAATCGGGAGAGCAAACCGTTCTTCGCCATAGTCGCGTATCACCTCAGCAATCTGGCGCTCGTCGGCACGGGCCAGGAAATCCGCGGCACTCTCGCCGCGGGTCGTGTCCATGCGCATGTCCAGCGGGCCGTCGAAACGGAAGCTGAAACCGCGCTCGGGGTTGTCAATCTGGGGGCTGGAGACGCCCAGGTCCAGCATCAGGCCGTCGATGGCGTGCACGCCCAGGCGCTCCAGCTCGGCACCCATCTGCGCGAAGGGCGCATGGCAGATGCAAAAACGCGGGTCCTCGACCCGCGTCTCGCCTGAGGTGGCGGCCGCGATGGCCTCGAGGTCCCGGTCGATGGCAATGAGCCTCCCGCCCGGCGCCAGCCGACTCAGCAGCAGGCGCGAATGCCCGCCGCGGCCGAAGGTGCCGTCCACATAGACGCCATCCGGCTGGTGCAGCACGCCCTCCACCGTCTCGTTGAGGAGGACGGTGGTGTGCTTGAAGGGCTCGGGGATGACGGTAGGGGTGGGGGTGGGGGCGCTCATGATCAGAAGCTGAAGTCCTTGAGCGCGTCCGGCAGCTCGGATTGCATGACCTGGGCCTCGTGGGCGGCATAGGCCGCGGCGTCCCAGAGCTCGAAGTGGCTGCCCATGCCCAGCAGCATCACGTCCTTCTGGAGGCTGGCGCTGGCACGCAGTTCGGGGGCGATCAGCACGCGGGCGGCGCTGTCGATCTCGACGTCCTGGGCATTGCCCAGGAACACGCGCTTCCAGCCAGCCGCCGACATGGGCAACGCGGCAATGCGGTCACGGAAGGTTTCCCAGGCCGGACGGGGGAAGACCATCAGGCAGCCCTCGGGGTGCTTGGTGATGGTGAGCTGACCGTTGCACAGCCCCTGCAGCAGCTCGCGGTGACGTGCAGGGACGGTCAAGCGCCCCTTGGCGTCCATCGCCAAGGCACTCGCCCCTTGAAACACGTAATTCGCCACTGTGGCCCACTATTCGACAATTTCTCCCACTTTACTAACCGATTTCAGCCAGGTCAAGGAAAACAAGAAAAAAGTCCAATGAAATCAATCACTTACAGTTGATTTCACCGCCCGCGCGCAGAAAAAAAGTCCTTCAAAAATAAGGACTTGCGAATCGCACTAAAAGTGCTGGATGAACTGCAGAGGCCTGGATCGGGGACTTTCCCGCGGTTCCGGGGTGCGCCGTGAGTCGGGGGAGCGCCCAGGCCGAGTCGGACACCGCCAGGGCGGCGGCGCCAAAGACGATCACCTCGCGGGGCAGGGCAAAACGCCCCTCGCCCTCATCGGGTCGCCCATGAAGCCCCGCCGCTGCGTCGCCCCTGCCGCGCAGCCAGCACCGGGACGCTGGTGCAGCCGCCCGGCGGCGCACGATCTACCAATGCACCTCGCGCCGCACCTGCTGCAGCGCGGCGCGCAGGGCATCCATAGGCAAGGAACCCAGGGCCAGACGCAAGGCCTGGGGCCGCACGGGACCGACGGCGAAAGGCTCGGCCGTGGTGACGATCAGGCCTCGCTGGGCCAGCCGTGCGGCCGCATCCTCTGCACGCAAGGTTTCCGGCAATTCCAGCCATACGAAATAGGCCGCCTCGTGCCCACGCAGCGTACAGCCGGCCAGCACCTCGCGCGCCAAGGCCTGGCGCGCGCGCGCATCTTGGCGCTTGACGGCCTCCAAGTCCGCGACCTCACCACTGCCCATCCATTGGCAGGCCAAGGCGATGGCCAGCGAGGAGGGATTCCAGATCGAGACCCGGATCTGGCGCGCCAGCGTCTCGACCCGCCCCGAGGACGCGGCGACAAAGCCGATCCTCAGGCCCGAGGCGACGCTCTTGGACAAGCCTGAAACATAGATCGTGCTTTCCGGAGCCAGGGCATAGAGGGGCGGAGGCGCCGGATCTGCCAGGAAGGCATAAGCCGCATCCTCGATCAGAGTCAGCCGCAGCGCACGCGCAAGGTCCACGAGGTCCCTCCGCTGCGCCAAGGGCATCACCGTCCCCAGCGGGTTGTGGATCGTCGGCATGCAGTAGTAGGCCCGCACCCTGGATCGAGCACACAGCCGCTCCAACGCCGCGAGGTCGGGGCCGCCATCCGGCCTCATCGGCACCGGCACGAGATCAATGCGCTGCGCCTGAGCGGCCGCGCGCAGCCCTGGGTAGGTGAGGGCATCGGCCGCCACGGCGTCGCCGGGCTGGCAGCAGGTGGCGAGCGCCATGGCAATCCCGTGCTGGGCTCCATTGACGAAGAGGACCTGCTCGGCGTCCAGGTGCAAGCCGCGCTCGCGCAAAAAATGAGCGGCGACCGTGCGCTGGTGCAGCGTCCCGCCCTGCGGCGTCGACCGCATCAGCGCGGAGATGTCACCTGTCGAGGCAAGACTGCGCAGACCGTGGCGCAGCATCTCTTCCTGCCCGGGAACGGTCGGTGAGTTGAAGCTCAGATCGACCGTAGGCGCCGAGGAAGGCGCCTGCACCAGGGCATCGTTGGAGCCGGCCCCCCGATCGCGCACGAAAGTCCCACGCCCCCGCTCACCAACGACCAGGCCTTGCTCCTCGAGAAAGGCATAGGCCCGCACCGCAGTCGCCAGGGCCACGCCCGACTCCCGGGCCTGCTGCCGCAAGGGCGGCAACTGGGCTCCCGGACGCAACTCCCCGCGCTCGATGCGCTCAAGGATCCGCCTGGCAATGTCTTGGGAGCCCTTCATGCAAAGTACCTATAACAATTCTTTGAATGTACTCGATGGTCAACCTTAAGCTGAGTCCTCCGATCGCCATCCACGGGTACGTTCATGTTCAGTCACATCGGCGTCGGCAGCAGTGATTTGCTGCAGGCGCATCGGTTCTACGCAACTTTGAGGCGCGCTCAGGGCTTCCAGCGGCGTCAAGTCCTGCCGGATGGAGGCTCGCCCGCCTTGTGCTGGGCGGCGGGTGCCTGCTGCGAAGGTGCCCCCGGCTGGCGCCCTCCATACGGTCCGGCTTGTGTCAGGACGCACCCGCGCGACGCTGGTGGCAAGCTGCTGCACTCGCTGTCCTTTGCAGACGCCAGCGCCCGCCCACCGCGAGGCTGCCATGCCTAGCCTCGCCACGCTTGCCCTGTTCAGCACGGCGGTGCTGCTGCTGCTCCTGTCCCCAGGGCCCAATATGGCCTTTGTGCTGCTCCATGGCGCTCGCTATGGCAGACGAGGCGCGCTCCAGATCGCCTTCGGGATCGGCATCGCCGACATCGTGCTGACCGCACTCACCGCATCGGGGTTGGGCCTGTTCTTCGCCGAGACGCCGGCTGCACAGGGCGCCCTGCGCCTGTGCGGCGCCGTCTACCTGTTCCATCTGGCCTGGCGCGCCTTGACGCCCAGGGACTTGCCGGCATTGGGCGGCGATTCACTCGTCGCTGCGCATGCCCTCTGGTGGCGCGCCTGCCTGAACAGCCTGCTCAACCCCAAGGCGGTCTTGTTTTTCGCGCTGTTCCTTCCGCAGTTCCTGGAAGCAGGCCGAGGCCCGGCGTCGGCCCAGCTGGTCGCGCTGGGCAGCTGGCTGACTGTGCTGAGCGTGCTGTTCCATGCCGTGCTGGGCGCTGCCGGCAGCCTGATGTGCCGGTGGATTGCACCGAACGGACAGGGGCGCAGGAGCATGGCGCGCATCACGGGCCTCGTCTTCTTTCTGCTCGGGCTGCGCCTACTGGCCTAGGAACAGCCGGACGCCAGGCGCAGGCTGCCGCGCACCAGAGCGCTTGCAGCGCGGCGAGCGCACCCCTGCAGGGCGCCATCAACAAGGAAAAGAAATGAAACGACTGCTGATCGCCTGCCTGTGCCTATTGCCCCTGAAGTGGGCAACAAGCGCCCAAGACCTCCCGTCACCCGGCCAATCGCTGAGCGTTCAGTTCCTGAGCGTCGCTGAAGGAAAGAAAGCTCTCGTGGACGGTGCCGAAGCAAGGTATTTTGAGCAGCTGCAAATGAGTGATCTTCGCGCGAAAAGCAAATTGCGCCTCGACAACGTGCCGCTGGCCATGGCGCGCGAACAGGTCCGGCAACGTTATGCGGAGGACGTCCGCGCGTTCACCCCAAACGAGGAGGCGATGCTGCGGGATGTGATTGCACGACTGGCGCCAAAAATCATCAGGAACGCCCCGCTCATGGCCCGAACGCCTTTTTCATTCATAAAGACAGCGTCCACTGTGGAGGCCGGGATACCGCATACCCGTGGCACCTCCATCGTGCTCGCACAGACTGAGCTCGATGCCATGATGCGCATGTATCGATGGGGCTGGACAACCATTCTCGACCAGATGGCCGCCCCATTGCTGGCACATGAACAGGTGCATGTCCTTCAGCGCACGCACCCGCAACGTTTTGTCAGCCTGTACACGGAAGTCCTTGGATTCCGCCATCTGGACACCGTTCCAGACCACCCATGGCTTCTTGAAAATCGCGTCACCAATCCCGATGCACTGGACCTCGGCTGGATCTACAAAATCAACATCGGCGGAAAAGACCAGTGGATCCGGCCTGACCTGATGCTACGAGAAACCAGTCGACCGGACATGTCGATCGACGTCCGCATCGTTGCCATTGAACTCCAGGAGAGCCATGGCCATTTCGCGGTCTCCCTGAATGAAAAGGGCCAAGCACGCCTTCGGGACCTGAACTCGATCAGCGAGTACAAGGCCATCTTTCCAAATCCGCACGAAAACTATCACCCGAACGAAATCAGCGCTGACCTGATCGCGGGCTGGATCAGCGGCCATCCGGAAGGCAATGCAGGCCATGCGCTGCGCAAACTAATTGCTGAATGGGGCGTGAAAAATCTGCAGTGACGCCAGATTACTGATTACTGATTACTGATTACTGATTACTGAGGATTCCCCGTCCGGACCGTGGTTTCATCCACCCATTCAAGCGACTCGCCCAGGCGGCAATGACGCTCGATTCCATCGAGCGAATCTGAGCGAAAGCTGAAATGCCGGCGTCCAACATCACCCATTGCATCCCTTCCAGTCATGCTCACCCGGTCTGCTTTCATCCTGTCTCTCCTGGCCTGCCTCGCAGGGCTGAGCGGCTGTTCGACATTGCCAAGCTCTGGCACCACGACGCTTGCCTCCGGGAATGAGGTCAGCTATTTCTGGCGAAACGGCTCCGGGCCGGCCGTCATCTTCCAGTCGGGCCTTGGCGACGGCAAAAACGTCTGGGCGTCCGTCATTGAAAAGCTGCCAAGTACAACCCAGGTCCTTGCCTATGACCGGCCAGGCTACGGCGGCAGCCCACTCACTTCGGGTTCTCGTGATCCCTGCGCCATCGCTGACGAGCTGCGCCAACTGACCCGGCGTCTGGGCCTGAAACCGCCCTTTGTCCTGGTGGGGCATTCACTGGGTGGGCTTTATCAATATTGCTACGCGCAGCGGCAGCCGGAGGAGGTCCTTGGCCTGGTTCTGATTGACCCGACGCATCCGGACCATCTCGCCGAGCTGAAGCGGCAGGCGCCTGCACAAGCTGCACTTCTCAGCGCGCTCAGATACAGCCTGTTCACCCCGGCCATGCGCCAGGAATTTGATGGCCAGTCCACATGCAGCGTCCATCTGAAGGCAGGGAAACCGGTGGACAAACCCATTCACTTTCTATTCAGCGGCAAGTTCCGCATAGAAGAACAGGGGGCATTTGAAAAGATGGTCAGAACACTGCGTGCCCAATGGCTGTCCAATATGCCGAATGCTGAAGCAACGGAAGTCGTCGCATCTGGCCACTACATTCAAAAGGAACAGGCCGGCAGGGTTGCGGACGCGATCAGCCGGATATTGATCAAGCCCAGGAGCGCTCCGGTCGAGGGCGTGGGCTCACCATGAGGCCTATTGTGGGAAAAGCAGCGGAACGGATTCGTCGCGTGGCAGGGGCGGTCGCCCGCCCTTTGGGCGTGTGGATCGCCTTTTTTGTGATTCTTTGGCTGAGCAGAGGGCTGCTTTCAGGAGCGCTTGCGCTGCTCCTGGCTTCAGCGCTGGCCGTCTGGATCTGGCGGCAGCGAAACGCGCAGATCCATCCTGACGGGGGGGCGGGCCTGCCGATGCGGGTGCGGCTTCAGCGGTCTCTTCCGCTGGTCATGACGCTGCTGCCCCTGCTGGTACTGATGGTGCCGGGGGCCTCGAGGCAACTGCCGCCACTGCCCGACGATCCAGCGGTCCACCACTGGCAGACCTCCAGCCGCCGGTCGGTCGCGGTCTATCGCTTCGTCCCGGACGCAGGCGTGCAGGATCGGCACCAGGCCCTGGTTTTCGTCCATGGCGGCCCAGGCGCCTACATCCGGAACTTTGATCGCGACTTCTTTGCCGGCTTCGCCAGGGATGGCTTCGATGTCGTGCTCTACGACCAGTTCGGCAGCGGCCGCTCGGCACTGGGCGATGCGCGAGACTACACCCACGACGGCAATGTGGCCGACCTGCTGTCCATCCTCGATCGCATCGGCAAGCCCACGGTCCTCGTCGGTCAGTCCTATGGCGCAGCCGTCGTGGCCTCTGCCCTGCAAGACCCTCGCGCGCGGAAGTGGGTCACCCAGGTGGTCCTAACCGAACCCGGGAAGCTGCCCGGGAGCGCGCCCAGCCTCGATCCAGCGTTGAACGAGAAAACCACGACTGCGCCCGATGCCAGCGAAGCGCCGTCCCTGGCGGTCCTGTCGTCCATGATGGCGCCGCGCATGCTGGCGGCCATGCTTCTCCCGGCCGGCAACCCGTTCGTGCCTCAGGAGGAACTCATCAACCTTGCCAGCCCTGCCGTGCAACGCAACCTGATCTCCGGCGGCTATTGCCGGGGATCCGCAGATCAACTCGAACGCTTCCAGCCATTGCGCTTCAACCCCGCCGCCAACAGGGCTGTCGGCCAGTCGGCGGCAAGGGGCGAACGGCCGATGCTGCTGGCATCACTCAAATCGCCCGTCCTGCTGATGCTGGGTGAGTGCAGCTACGTACCCCGCGGCAGGGCCATGGCGTATTTCGATGCAGTGCCCATCACACGCACTCAATGGCTGCGGGGCGTGGGGCACATTCTTTGGGGCACACCAGAGGGTCAGGCCGTGACACATGAGGCCATCCTCCGGTTCGTCGACGGCAAGCCCGCGGCGCTGCCCAACGAACCGACAAGGGAATCGCGCGATCAGTTTGTCAGAGACGGTCGATAGGCCGGCCCAGGCCGATGCTGCTTGCCAGCGGAGAGCATCGGCCCGGTTGCCCTGCCACCCTGGAGCTGCCTGACGGGCATCGGCCCGGCCTTGAAGGCTCACACCACCGGCAACACACCACCAGCAACACACGGCCGCGACCGATGGCTGCGGCCGCCATGCGCTCGCATCAGTCAGGTGCACGTGACGACACTGGGCGCCCTTGCCCCCTCGGTGCCTGCGGTGTTGCCGGTGCCGGAGGCTTCCCGGACCCGTCCGGTATCGAGGGAAGCCCGCTTCCGGCCTTCCGCCAGGCCCCTTCTCCGGGGCACAGGCCAGACGGTTCGGCAAGGACGTCGGAGGCTGCCCTTACACTCGCCCCACCGTCCACGCAAACGCTTTCATACCGCTACGCTCATGGCTCGAACCCCCGCAACGCCCTCGGCTCGCAAGTCCGGTCCCGTCACGCTCGGCATGGTGGCCGAGGCCAGCGGCGTGTCGCCCAGCACGGTCTCCCGCATCCTCAACGGCACGGCGGTGGTGAGCGCGGAAAAGAAGGCGGCGGTGGACCGCGCCATCGCAGAGCTGGGCTTCGTGCCCAACCCCATCGCCCGCGGCCTGGCCGGCGGGCGCACGATGAGCATCGGCGTGATCACCCAGTTCATTGACAGCCCCTTTTTCGGCGTCGCCATGCGCGGCATCGAGGAAACGCTCAGCGAGGCCCACTACAGCGCCCTCTTCGTCAGCGGCCACTGGGACGTGGAGGTAGAGCAGCGCTGCATCGACACCCTCATGGGCCGCCGCGTGGACGGCATGATCATCCTCAACGGCCGGGTGGGCGACGCCGCCCTGCGCCAGCTGGCCAAGCAGGTGCCCACCGTGGTGACGGGGCGCAGCATCAAGGCGCCCAATGTCTATGCCATGGACTACGACCACCGCGAGGGCGCGCGCCTGGCCACCCAGCACCTGATTGCGCGAGGGCACCGGGACATCGCCCACATCGGCGGCGACCAGAGCCACTCCGACGCCCGCGAGCGCCTGGCCGGCTACCAGGCCGCGCTGGATGCGGCCGGCATTGCCTTCAGGCCCGAGCTGGTGGAATGCGGCAACTACCTGGAGGAAGGGGGGCGCCAGGCCGCCGAGCGCCTGCTGGCCAGCCCGCACCGCTTCACCGCCCTCTTCGCCGCCAATGACCAGATGGCCATGGGCGCCGCCGTGGCCCTGCACAAGGCCGGCCTGCGCGTGCCGCAGGACATCTCGCTGGTGGGCTTCGACGACCTGGCCCTGGCCATGCACATGACCCCGCCGCTCACCACCGTGCACCAGGCCAGCCTGGAGCTGGGCCGGCTCACCGCCCAGGCCCTGCTGGCGATGCTGGCCGGCAACAAGCCCACCCTGAAGCTGCCCGAGCCCCGCCTCGTGGAGCGCGACTCCGTGGCCGCCCTGGCCCGCGGCGCCAGCCGCTGAAGGCGCCCCCAGAAATCGATTTCACCCCTCTTCATCCGGCCCTTTCGGGCCACTGTTGCTTTGCTGCGGGGCAGCATGCCCGTATTAGGGTGATGCCTAGGTCACACCGCTTGGTGGCTGGCGCTACTATTTGAAAGCGCTTTCAATGCAGCAGGGTTTGAAGCGCCCCTGCTGCCACACCCAAAGACCACCAGGAGACAGACCCATGACTTGCACCCCGCGCCGCGGCCCTCTCGTGCCCCTGAGCCAGCTGGCCGCCGCCTGCGCCGTCCTCATTGCCCCCGCCCTTCACGCCCAGCAGGCCGCGCCCGCCAAGAAGGACGACGGCGCGCAGCTGGACACCGTCGTGATCACCGGCATCCGCAAGAGCCTGGACAGCTCCCTGGACCTCAAGCGCAAGGCGCAGGGCGTGGTGGACGGCATCGTGGCCGAGGACATCGGCAAGTTCCCGGACACCAACCTGGCCGAGTCCATGCAGCGCATCGCCGGCGTGTCCATCGACCGCGCCAACGGCGAGGGCTCGCGGGTGACGGTGCGCGGCGTCGGCCCCGACTTCAACCTGGTGCTGCTCAACGGCCGCCAGATGCCGGCCGCCAACCTGGCCGACACCACGGCCTCCAACAGCCGCTCCTTCGACTTCGCCAACCTCGCTTCGGAAGGCGTGGCGGCGCTGGAGGTCTACAAGACCGGCCGCTCGGAGAACCCCACCGGCGGCATCGGCGCCACCATCAACATCAAGACGGCCCGGCCGCTGGACAACCCCAAGACCGTGGCCAGCTTCGGTGCCAAGCTTGTCAGCGACGACTCCAACAAGCGCCTGCCGGGCCTGATTGCCGGCTCGCAGGCCACGCCGGAACTCTCGGGCATCTACAGCCAGGTCTTCGCGGACGGCACCTTCGGCATCGCCCTCAGCGGCAGCCTGCAGAAGCGCAACTCCGGCTACAACCAGGCCGGCGTGCCCAATGGCTGGTACAGCAAGCCCGGCAACATCGCCAACGCCAATGACTGGACGGCCCTGCCCCTGCCCACCGAGCCCGGAGGCAGCAAGATCACCAACCGTCCCAAGCTGACCGATCTGTACGAGGTGCCCCAGAACCTCATGTACAGCATGAACGGCATCGAGCGCACGCGGACCAACGGCCAGCTGGTCCTGCAGTACCGCCCGATCAAGGACCTGACGCTGACCCTGGACAAGACCTACTCCGAGAACAAGATTCACACCAAGCGCAGCGAGCTTTCGGCCTGGTTCAACTTCGCCTACGACAAGACCACCTGGACCGACGGCCCCATCGCCTCGCCCCTGATCTTCTCGGAGCTCTACACCAACGGCCCGGCCGACGTGGCCATGGGCGGCGCCAACTACGGCACCAAGAACAAGAACGACTCCACCGGCTTCAACGCCGCCTGGCGCGCCTCGGAGCGCCTAAAGCTGGAACTGGATGCCCACCACTCCGTCGCCACCGCTGGCGCCGACAGCCCCTACGGCACCAACAACGCCCTGGGCGTGTCCATGCAGAACCGCGCCAGCGACCGCGTGGACTTCTCCGGCAAGTTCCCGGTGCTGGGCATCGGCCTCTCGGGCGACCCGGCGAACAGCGCCAGCCTGATGCAGGTCACCGGCTCGTCCTTCCGCAATGCCTACATGCGCAATGCCATCGACCAGGCGCAGATCAAGGGCAAGTACACCCTGTCGGATGCGTCCAACCTGGACTTCGGCGTGGGCCTGACCAAGGTGAACAACCGCACCGCCTTCGCCAACGTCCAGCAGAACGACTGGGGCGGCCACAACAAGCCCAGCGACTACGCCGACAGTCTCTGGCAGCCCGACACCATTCAGCAGTACTTCAGCCGCGCCATGGGCTCGGTGGACCGCTCGGGCATGGTCAACAACTTCTTCGTCTGGGACTTCAACGCCGTGCGTGACGCCGCCGTGAAGGCCGATGGCAGCGACAAGTGGTTCAAGTCCAGCGACAACTTCGACGACGACCGCCGCACGCAGGAGCGCAGCACCAGCGCCTTCGTCCAGTACAGCGCCGACTTCGACTGGGGCGTGCCCATGAGCGCTGCCCTGGGCCTGCGCTACGAGCGCACCAAGGTCGACTCGCAGGCTCTGGTGCCCATCGCCACGGGCATCCAGTGGGTCTCGGCCAACGAGTTCGCCATCCTCAAGGGCGCGCCGGGCTTCACCAGCCTCTCCGGCAAGTACAGCTACCTGCTGCCCAGCATCGACTGGGAAGCCGAGCTGAGCAGCCAGTGGAAGGTGCGCGCCAGCTTCGGCGAGTCCATCGGCCGCCCTGGCTGGGACAAAATCCAGGGCGGGCAGACGCTGACCGAGTACCGCGCCGCGGGGGGCGCCGGCAACCAGGGCAACCCGGGCCTGAAGCCGCTGCTGTCCAAGAACTTCGATTTCTCGGCCGAGTACTACTACGCCAAGAGCAGCTACGCCGCGATCGGCATCTTCCGCAAGAACATCAGCAACTACATCGGCACCAGCGTGGTCCCGATGACGCCCTTCAGCCTGAGCTCGCCCATCAACGGCGCGCTGTTCAAGGAAGCGGCCACGGCCTGCGGCGGCGCCGACCTGACCTGCGTGCGCAACTACCTGCTCAACACCTACAACGGCCGCATGGGCATCGTGAAGACCGGCGTGGACGGCTCGGGCAATGCCCTGGGCACCATTGCCGGCCAGCCGGGCGACCCGCTGGCGGTGTTCAACATCAGCGTGCCCACCAACCAGCGCAGCGACCACATCAACGGCCTGGAGCTCAACGTGCAGCACGCCTTCGGGCGCAGCGGCTTCGGGCTGGCCGCCAACTACACCTATGTGCGCTCCGGCCTGAAGTTCCAGAACGAGGACCTGAAGGACCAGAACGCGCTGGTGGGCCTGAGCAACTCGGCCAACCTGGTGGGCTTCTACGAGGACGATCGCTACAGCGTGCGCATGGCCTACAACTGGCGCGGCGAGTTCCTCAACAGCAGCAATGCGGCGGTGAACGGTGGTTCCGGCCCGTCCTACACCGAGCCCTATGGCCAGTGGGATCTCAGCATCGGCTACAAGTACAGCCCTCACCTGAGCTTCCAGTTCGAGGCGATCAACCTCAACGACGGCGTGATCCGCACGCATGGCCGCACCCGGCTGGAGGTGCAGTCGGTGACGCAGACCGGCCGCCGCTTCATGGTCGGCGCGCGCTACACCTTCTGAGCGTCGCAGCCGAGGGGCGCCGCCGCGCGTCCCTCGCTCAGGGATCCTGCCCTCCCCGGCGGCATCCCTGCCTCTCTACCATCGGCCCACGCCGCCCCGGAACGACCATGCGCCCCGCCCTGCTCGACAACATCAGCCACCAGGCCCTGCGCCTGGACCCCGCGCCCTCGCGCGCCCTGGGCGATGACTTTCCGGTCGTGCCCACGGTGCCGGCGGAGTTCCGCCTGCTGCAGGCCTGCTTCCCCATCGTCTTCCAGCCCTGCACCGGCGAGCTGCCCTTTCAGCCCGTGGCGCTGATGAGCCTCAGCGGCGCCGGCAATCTCTTCCTCGGCCCCGATGGCTGGGACGCGCCCCACCTGCCCTGGGCCATGGCGCGCCTGCCATTGATGGTGGGCCGCGATGCCGCGCAATGGGTGGTCCACATCGACCTGGACAGCCCGCGCCTGAGCGAGCACACCGGCGACCCGCTCTTCCTGCCTCAGGGCGGCCTGTCGCCGCTGCTGGAGCAGCGCATCGCCGTGCTGCAAGCCCTGCACGACGGGCTGCAGACCCTGCCGGCCTTCATCGCCACCCTGTTGCAGCATGAGCTGCTGGAGCCCATGGCCCTGGACCTGCCGCTGGCCGATGGCGGCACGCGCCGCGTCGGCGGTTTCCACGTCGTCCACGAGGAGCGGCTCGCGGCCCTGCCCGGCGCCGTGGTGGCCGATCTGCACGAACGCGGCTACTGGCTGCCCCTGGCGATGGCCGTGGCCTCGCTGTCGCGCTTCGGTGAGCTGGTGCGGCGCGAGCAGGCGCTGTCGTGAGGGGCCTGACATGCCGGCCATGCACGAGCTACCCTGCACGCCCGGCCAGGTGCCGCCTTCGCTGACGGACGGCAGCCCGGACGGCGACACTCCCTGCGTGCTGCGTGGCCTGGTCTCGCACTGGCCCCTGGTGCAGGCCGCGCGCCGCAGCCCGCACGAGGCCGCGGCCCTGCTGCGCCGCCATTGGCAAGGGGCCACGGTCGGTGTCTACCAGATGGCGCCCGGGACCGGCGGCCGCATTGCCTACACGCCCGACTTCAAGGGCTTCAACTTCCAGCGCGCCCTGCTGCCCTTCGGCACCGTGCTGGACCAGCTGATGGCCTGCCTGGACGACCCGGCGCCGCCCACCGTCTACATGGGATCGACCACCGTGGACACCTGCCTGCCGGGCCTGCTGGACGATCACCCGCTCGCCTTCGAGGCCCAGGACGGCGTAGAGCCGCCGCTCGTGAGCCTGTGGCTGGGCAACCGCGTCACCGTGCCGGCCCACCAGGACTGGCCGGCCAACATCGCCTGCTGCGTCAGCGGTCGCCGCCGCTTCACGCTCTACCCGCCGGATGCCGTGGGCGATCTCTACATCGGCCCCCTGGACCTCACGCCCGCCGGCCAGCCCATCAGCCTGGTTGACGCCGCCGCGCCGGACCTGCAGCGATTCCCGCGCTACGCCGCCGCGCAGGCCCGCGCGCAAGACCTGACCCTGGAGGCCGGCGACGCGCTCTACATCCCCAGCCAGTGGTGGCACCAGGTCCAGGCCCTGGACCCCTTCAGCGGCCTGGTCAACTACTGGTGGCGCCGCACGCCCGCCTGGCAGGACTCGCCCATGAACGCGCTGTGGCTGGCCCTGGCCACCGTGCGCGACCTGCCGCCGTCCGAACGTGCCGCCTGGCGGGCCCTGTTCGACCATTACGTCTTCGAGGCCGACGCTCAGACGTCCGCCCACCTGCCGCCGCAGGCCCGCGGCCTGCTGGGCCCGCTGGACGAGACCGCGCACCGCCGCCTGCGCGCCCTGCTGCTCAACAAGCTCAACCGATGAGCCACCCCACAAAGAGGCTTTCCATGACATCTTTCCACACCACCCAGCCCGTTCACCGCGTCGTCATCGCCGGGGGCGGCACCGCCGGCTGGATGGTCGCGGCCCTGATGGGCAAGCTGATGGGCAAGCAGCTGCAGATCCGCCTGGTGGAATCCGAGGAGATCGGCACCGTGGGCGTGGGCGAGGCCACCATCCCGGCCCTGCACGCCTACCACGAGCTGATGGGCATCAACGAGGCCGAGTTCATGGCCGCCACGCAGGCCACCTTCAAGCTGGGCATCCAGTTCGAAGGCTGGAAGGCGCCCGGCGAGTCCTACCTCCACGCCTTCGGCCGCACGGGCCAGGACCACTGGAGCGCCGGCTTCCAGCACTTCTGGCTCAAGGGCCGGCGCCAGGGCCTGGCCCGGCCCTATGGCGAGTACTGCCTGGAGCTGCGCGCCGCCGAGGCCCAGCGCTTCGCGCACCTGCCGCGCAACGGGCTGAGCTACGCCTACCACCTGGACGCCTCGCGCTATGCCCGCTTCCTGCGCCAGATCGCCGAGCAGCACGGCGTGCAGCGCCTGGAGGGCAAGATCGCCGGCGTGCTCGCGGACGGACCCGATGGCGCCCTGAGCGCCCTGCGCATGCAGGACGGCGGCCTGGTCGAGGGCGATCTCTTCATCGACTGCACGGGCTTCCGCTCCCTGCTGCTGGGCGAGACCCTGGGCGTGGCCTACGAGGACTGGACCCACTGGCTGCCCTGCGACCGCGCCGTGGCCGTGCAGACCGCCGCCGTGCGCGAGGCCCCGCCCTACACGCGCTCCATCGCCCACGATTTCGGCTGGCAGTGGCGCATCCCCCTGCAGCACCGCGTGGGCAACGGCCTGGTCTACAGCAGCCGGCTGCTGGCCGATGCCGACGCGCCGGAGGTGCTGCGCCGGCACGTGGAAGGCGAGCTGCTGATCCAGCCGCGCGTGCTGCGCTTCACGCCGGGCCAGCGCCTGCGGACCTGGGAGAAGAACTGCATCGCCGTGGGTCTGTCCAGCGGCTTCATCGAGCCCTTGGAGTCCACCAGCATCCACCTGATCCAGCGCGCTGCCGTCCGCCTGCTGCAGATGTTCCCGGCCGGCGGCATCCAGGCCTGCGACATCGAGGAGTTCAACCAACAAACGCAGAAGGACCTGGAGCACATCCGCGACTTCATCGTCCTGCACTACCACCTCAATGCCCGCGAGGGTTCGGCGCTGTGGACGCATTGCCGCGAGATGGCCGTGCCGGCCAGCCTGCGCCATCGCCTGGACCTGTTCGCGCAGACCGGCCGCGTGTTCCGCCCGGCCGATGAACTCTTCGCCGAGAACTCCTGGATCCAGGTCATGCTGGGCCAGGGTCTGATGCCCCAGGCCTACCACCCGGTGGCCGACCTGATGGGCGAGGCCGAGCTGCGGCAGTTCCTGGGCGGCATTCACGAGCAGGTGGCGCACACGGTGCAGTCCCTGCCGTCGCACGAGGCCTATCTGCGGCGCTTCTGTGCGGCGGCCCAGGCCAAGGCCGGGCACGCCATGGCCTGAGCCCTGGAAAGGTGGTGGCCACCGGGCCTGCGCCATTGACATCGGCATCTGGCTTCCCTATAGTTTGAAAGCGCTTTCAGCACTGATGGCGACCAGCCGCTGAAATGACCGGCTCGGCCTTCCGGCCCACGACACCGAGGCGCCCTGGGCGCCTGAGAACAAGACGAGAGACAACGTGGACGCACAGCGCGTGGATGCACAACAGGTAGATGGACAAAGACGGGCCGGCCTGGGGCTGGCCCTGGGCCTGTGGGCCGGCGCCGGCCGGGCGGCCACGCCGCAGCGGCTGAGCGTCGCGGCCTACCCCAAGCTGGACGCCATCGTCCGCGCGGCCGTGCCGGCCTGGACGGCCCGCCACCCCGGCGTGGAGGTGGAGGTCATCAGCCGCGAGATGAACGACCACCACACGGCCATGATCACGGCGCTCTCCACCGGGAGCCATCTGCCGGACCTGATGGCGCTGGAGGTGGGCTATGTGGGCCGCTTCGCCCAGGGCCGCGGCCTCTTCGACCTGCGCCAGGCGCCCTGCCAGGCGGACCGCCTGCGCGATCGCTTCGTGCCCTACACCTGGGGCCAGGCCAGCAACCGCCGCGGCGAGGTGGTGGCCCTGCCCTCGGACATCGGCCCCGGCACCCTGCTGTACCGCCACGACCTGCTCAGCCGCGCCGGCCTGCAGGCCGAGGACCTCAACGGCAGCTGGGCCGGCTATGTGGCCGCGGGCCGCGAGATCCGCCGCAAGACCGGCGCCTACCTGCTGGCCCATGCGCGGGACATGAAGGACATCCTCATCCGCACCGGCGTGCAGCCCGGCGAGGGTCTCTACTTCAGCGAGGACAACCGCGTGCTGGTCAACGGCCCGCGCTTCCGGCGCGCCTTTGAGCTGGCCCGCCAGGTGCGCGCCGAGGGGCTGGACGCCAAGGTCTACAACTGGTCCAGCGACTGGACCGAGGGCTTCCGCCGCGGCCTCATCGCCACGCAGATGATCGGCGCCTGGCTGGTGGGCTTCATGGGCTCCTGGCTGGCGCCCAAGACCCGCGGCCTGTGGCGCGCCGCCCAGCTGCCCGGGGGCGCCTTCGCGGCCTATGGCGGCAGCTTCTACGCCCTGCCGGCCAAGGGGGACGCGAGCCGCCGTGCCCTGGCCTGGGACTTCATGCAAGACCTGACCCTCAACAAGACCCTGCTGCTGGACGCCTTCCAGACGCACGACATCTTCCCCGCCCTGGTCGACACCTTCGAGGACCCTTTCTTCGACGAGCCGGTGGCCTTCCTGGGCGGCCAGCGGGCCCGGCATCTGTGGCGCGAGGCCGCGCGGCGTATCACGCCCGTGGCCGTGCACCGCCAGGATGCCTTCGCCGACGAAGTCATCAACACCGAGCTCGACAAGGTGCTCACCCGCGGCAAGGACATCGCCAGCGCCCTGGGTGACGCCGAGCGCCTGCTGCAGACGAGGGCCCAGCGATGAAGCCACTGCGCATCCGCCCCGCCGGCGCACCCTATCTGTTCCTGGCGCCCTTCCTGCTGCTCTTCGCCGTCTTCGGCCTGTTCCCGCTGCTGTTCTCGCTGTGGCTGGCGCTGAACCGCTGGGAGCCCACCAGCGGCCTCTCGGCCATGGAGTGGGTGGGCCTGGAGAACTTCGCCTTCGCGCTGAAGGACGCCTGGTTCTGGAAGTCCCTGGGCAACACCGTGTGGCTGGGCGTGGCCAGCGCCGTGCCGCAGCACCTGGTGGCCCTGCCCCTGGCCTGCGGGCTGCAGGCGCTGGGACAGCGCTGGCGCAATGCGCTGATGGGCGCCTACTTCCTGCCCTACATCACCTCGACGGTGGCCATCGCCATCCTGTTCAGCGCCCTGTTCTCGACGGACTACGGCCTGATCAACAGCGGCCTGGCCGCCCTGCGCCAGCTGCCCGGCCTCGGCCTGCTGCTGCCCGCGCAGGCCATCGACTGGCTCAACGACCCGGACCGCCTGCGCCCCGCCATCGCCCTGGTCGTGTTCTGGCGCTACGTGGGCTTCCACACCGTGCTCTACCTCGCCGCGCTGCAGACCATCCCCAAGGACCTGTACGAGGCCGCGACCATGGACGGCGCCGGCCCCTGGCAGCGCTTCCTGCACATCACCCTGCCGGGCCTGCGCAGCATGATGCTCTTCGGCTTCACCCTCTCGGTGGTGGGCAGCCTGCAGCTCTTCGAAGAGCCCTTCGTGCTGACCAACGGCCGCGGCGGCAATGACCAGGCCGGCATGAGCAGCGCGGTCTACCTCTACCGCCTGGCCTTCGACTTCAACGACTTCGGCGCGGCCGCGGCCATGTCCTGGCTGCTGTTCGCGATCCTCGCGGCGGCCACGGCGGCCCTGCACCGCGCCTTCGGCAAGGAGCGTGCGTGATGAGCACCCGTCCTGTTGTGAACACCTCGCAGTGGCTGGCCTACGCCCTCGTCGGCGTCGGCGCCCTGCTGATGCTGGCGCCCTTCTATGTGATGTTCGTCTTCGCCACGCAGTCGCGGACCGATATCTTCAGCGTGCCCCCGCCCCTGTGGTTCGGCGATGACCTGCTGGCCAATCTGCGCCTGCTGGGCGAGCGCATCCCCTTCTGGCGCAGCGTGGGCTGGAGCCTCTACGTGGCGCTGATGTCAACGGCCCTGACGCTGCTCTTCTGCGCCATGGGCGGCTATGCCTTCGCGATGTTCGAGTTCCGCTTCAAGCGCCCGCTGTTCGCGCTGGTGCTGGGCACCATGCTGCTGCCCAGCTTCATGAGCATGATTCCCAGCTTCATGGTGATGGACCTGCTGGGCTGGATCGACGAGCCGCGGGCGCTGTACCTGCCCGGCGCGGCCAATGCCTTCGGCATCTTCCTGATGCGCCAGTACGTGCGCAGCGCCGTGCCCCGTGAACTGGTCGAGGCCGCCCGCATGGACGGCTGCGGCGAGTTCGGCCTCTTCGTGCGCATCGTGCTGCCCCTGCTCAAGCCCGCCCTGGGCACGCTCGGGCTCATCAGCTTCATCGGCAGCTGGAACAACTTCGTGGGCCCGCTGATCGTGCTGCGCAGCCCGGATCACTTCACCCTGCCCCTGGCCCTGCGCCTGCTGCAGAACCCGGTGGACACCGAATGGGGCGCCCTCATCGCCGGTGCCGCCGTGGCCTCCCTGCCTCTGATCGCCCTTTTCATGCTGGCCTCACGCCAACTCATCGCCGGTCTGACCGCCGGTGCCGTCAAGTGAGCCGACCGCTTCCTCCACCTGACCTCCATCGCTGATCTGCCCCATGAGTGACCCGACCTCCGCCCTGCATTTCCCGCCCGATTTCGTCTGGGGCGTCTCCACCAGCGCCTTCCAGATCGAGGGTGCCGCCGACGCCGACGGCAAGGGCCCCAGCATCTGGGACACCTTCTGCCGCCAGAGCGGCGCCATCGCCGACGCGAGCGATGG
Source organism: Burkholderiaceae bacterium (assembly GCA_041905785.1). Lineage (GTDB taxonomy): Bacteria > Pseudomonadota > Gammaproteobacteria > Burkholderiales > Burkholderiaceae_C > Roseateles_B. The sequence goes on along the minus strand of JAYRKJ010000016.1, from coordinate 60,009 downwards.
CCGCGTGGCCTGCGAGCACTACCAGCGCTGGGCCGATGATCTCGACCTGATCCAGAGCCTGGGCGTCAAGGCCTACCGCTTCAGCGTGAGCTGGCCGCGCGTGCAGCCCACCGGCCAGGGCGCCTGGAACGAGGCCGGTCTGGCCTTCTACGACCGCCTGGTGGACGGCATGCTGGCCCGCGGCCTGCAGCCCCACCTGACCCTCAACCACTGGGATCTGCCCCAGGCCCTGCAGGACCGCGGCGGCTGGGCCAACCGTGAGACCGTGGACCATTTCGTCGACTACGCCCTGGGCATCCAGCGCCGGCTGGGCGACCGCCTGGCCTCGCTGTGCACGCACAACGAACCCTGGGTCGTGGCGGTGCTGGGCCACCAGACTGGCGTCTTCGCGCCCGGGCTCAAGGACGAGGCCCTGGCCCTGCAGGTCTCGCACCACCTGCTGCTGAGCCATGGCCGCGCCCTCAAGGCCCTGCGGGCCGAAGGCGCGAAGGAGAAGCTTGGCATCGTGCTCAACCTTGCGCCCGTCCACCCGGCCACGCCGGCCGCCGCCGACAAAGCCCGGGCCGTGCTGGAAGACGGCCGCCTGCTGCGCTGGTACATGGACCCCTTGTGCCAGGGCCGCTATCCCGTGGACATCTGGCTGGACCTTGGCGCCAAGGCCCCGAAAATGCAGGACGGCGACCTCGCCGAGATCCGCCAGCCGCTGGACTTCCTGGGCGTCAACTACTACTCCCGCTTGGTGCAAAGCGCTGACAGGCCCTGGGACGCCAAGGCCGCGGGCAAGGAGGTCAACGAGATGGGCTGGGAGATCTACCCCGAAGGGCTGACCGAGCTGCTGCTGCGCCTGCACCGCGACTACCCGCAGGTGCCCAGCCTGTGGGTCACCGAGAACGGCGGCGCCTTCCCCGACCCCTGGATCGAAGGCCGCGTGCAGGACGAAGCCCGCACCCGCTACCTGCAGCGGCACATCGCCGCCGTGCACGCGGCCAGGCTGGAAGGCGTGCCGGTCGATGCCTACATGGTCTGGAGCCTGCTGGACAACTTCGAGTGGTCCTCGGGCTATGCCAAGCGCTTTGGCATCGTGCACGTGGACTACCAGACCCAGCAGCGCACGCCCAAGGACAGCGCACGCTGGTACCGCCAGTTCCTGGCCGCGCAAGCCAAGGGAGCCTGAGGTGGCACGACTGAGCCTGCAAGGCATCCACAAGCGCTACGGCGAGCAGGACGTCATCCGCGGCATCGACCTGGAGGTCGAAGACGGCGAGTTCCTAGTCTTCGTCGGGCCTTCAGGCTGCGGCAAGAGCACCACGCTGCGCATGATCGCGGGCCTGGAGGCCATCAGCCAAGGCACGCTGCTGATCGACGACCAGCGCGCCAACGAGCTGCCGCCGGCCGAGCGCGGCGCGGCCATGGTGTTTCAGAGCTATGCCCTATACCCGCACATGAGCGTGGCCGAGAACATGGGTTTCGCCCTCAAGATGGCCGGCGTGCCCAAGGCCGAGCGCGAGGCCCAGGTGCGCAAGACCGCCGAGACCCTCAAGCTGACCGCCCTGCTGGACCGCCGTCCGGCCCAGCTCTCCGGCGGCCAGCGCCAGCGCGTGGCCATCGGCCGCGCCATCGTGCGCAAGCCCAAGGTCTTTCTCTTCGATGAGCCGCTGTCCAATCTGGACGCGGCCCTGCGCCTGGAGATGCGCATCGAACTGGCCCGCCTGCACCGCCAGCTCGGCGCGACCATGGTCTACGTCACCCACGACCAGACCGAGGCCATGACCCTGGGTGACCGCATCGCCGTCTTCCACCAGGGCCGCATCGAGCAGTTGGGGACGCCGCGGGATCTGTACGAGGATCCGGCCACCGAGTTCGTGGCGGGCTTCATCGGCTCGCCGTCGATCAATCTCGTGGACCGCCCGGCGTCCGGCGCAAGCCCTGCTCACCAGGCCCTGTGGTCGAGCTGGGCCGCTGCCCTGCCCGCCGCCCAGCGCCTGGGCATACGCCCCGAACATCTGCAGCTGGCGCCCGCCGGACAAGGCGTGCCGGCCCAGCTCGACTTTGCCGAGCATCTGGGTGACACGCATCTGCTCTACGCGCGCATCGACGGTCTGGAGAAGGCGCTGACGCTGAAGCTCACCGGTCCCGCACCGGCCCTGGAACCTGGCCGTGCCATCGGGCTGTCGGCACTGGCCGCGCGGGCGATGGGATTCGATGCGCAGGGCCAACGGCTCCGGGCCTGACCACGGCCGGCGAGCTCCCGGAGCCGGGCCCGAGCATTGCCGGCAGCGCGGGCGGAGGGAGAAGAGCGTATGCTTGACGGCGGGCCGACGAGGCCTCGGCAGGGTGGAACGGCCTGCCCTCGCAGGAACCATGGCCGCATCTGGCCTGGATCGATTCCGCCGATGAAGGAGCTGGCGCGCATGGCTGCAACCGAAGGCGTCGACGCTCAGCAGCAACGCCTGGCCGTGCTGCAGCGGGAGATTGCGGAAGCGGAGATCACCCTGCTCGCGCTTCAGGCGGCCATCCAGGCCGCCAGTGTCGAGCTTGGGCGTGAAACGGAGCGCGGCATGGCCGCCGAGAACCGGCGCCTGACGGCGGCAAACCTGGTCGCCCACCAGGAAACCGCCAATGCCTATGTGGCGTTGGAGAAGGCCGTCCACGCCTCGCGCACGGACATGCTGACCGGCCTGCTGAACCGCCTGGCGCTGTGGGACCGCCTGGAGCACGACCTCAATCTGGCGCGGCGCAATGACGCCATGCTGGTGGTCTGCTTCGTCGACGTCGACGGCTTCAAGCACGTCAACGACACGCTGGGCCACGCCATCGGCGACCAGCTGCTGCAGAGCATCGCCCGTGCCTTGGTCGGCGCCGTGCGGGCCAGCGACACCGTCTGCAGGCTCGGGGGCGACGAATTCGTGGTGTTTGCGCCGATCAGCACGCGCGAGGACGGCGAGCAGCTGGCCCGCAAGATCACCGACGCGATCTGCCGCCCGCTTCAGCTGGAGCAGCTCGAGCTGACAGCCTCGGCCAGCGTGGGCTACAGCCTCTTTCCCGAGGACGGCGACACCGCGAGCATCCTGCTGAGCAAGGCGGACGCGGCGATGTACCGCGTCAAGAAGTCCAAAGAGGCACCCCTTCTCTAGTACGGTGGGCCGCGCTGCGGCGCGCTCAGGGGTGCCGCTGGTACACCCTCACGTGCTCGATCTCGAAACTCAGCGGGAAGATGCCGTCGTCCACCGTGCCGCCCAAGTCGCCACCGATGGCGAGGTTGAGGATGAGGAACTGCGGCGCGTCGAAAGGCCACTGGGCCGGGCCGGTGCCGAGATTGTCGTAGCGGGCGTGTTCGACGCCGTCGACGCCGAAGCGGATGCCCTGCGGCGTCCAGAGCATCTGGTAGTCGTGGAAGGCGGTGCAGGCGCTCGGCAGCTGCACGGCGCCGCCCTTGCCGTTGCCGCCTGAGCCGCTGGTGGTGTGCACGGTGCTGAAGACCTTCTCCGGCTCGCGGCCGACCTGCTCCATGATGTCCAGCTCTCCCTGCGCAGGCCAGCTGCCTTGCGCGCCCAGCATCCAGATCGCCGGCCAGCTCCCGCGGCCGCAGGGCAGCTTGGCGCGAATCTCGAAGAAGCCGTAGGTCCACTGCGCCTTGCCTGCGGTGAGCAGGCGGGCGGAGCTGTAGCGCTGACCGCCCCAGTCGGGCTGATCGGAGCGGCTCTCCAGCCGCGCGGTGATGCGCAGCCGGCCGTCCCGGACCTCGCTGTTCTCCAGCCGGGCGGCGCTGTAGTACTGCAGCTCATGGTTGAACCAGCCGGCGGCATTGCGGCCCGTGTCGTAAGCCCAGCGCTGCGGATCGGGCAGGCCTGGCTGCTCGAACTCGTCGGACCAGACCAGGACGTGGTCCACGGGGCGGACCAGCGCGGTTGGCGTTGGCGTTGGCGTTGGGGCGGGGCTCGGTGCCGGCATGGGCGTGGGGGTCGGTGCAGGACTGGGCAGGGGCGCCGGTGTAGCGGCCGGGGCGCCACCGCCGCCGCAAGCGGCAAGGGCCAGGCCGGCCAGCAGCGGCCAGCGGGTCAGGTGGGGTCGTGTCAGGGGCATGTGGGGTCTCCTGCCGCAAGCAGCGACGTCCGCGCCCTCCATGGGCCGCGTGGTCCTGGCTGGTGAGGCGTCGTGTTCAGCGAATTTGTGAAATCGCTTTCATTATCAGCATGATGGACCCAGTTGATCTTGGCGTAAATACCGAGGCACATGCCGGAGCGGTCGCTTGCATCATGAAAGCGGTTTCATTCAAAATGCAGCCATTCCAAGCTGAACGGCACCAGGAGACCTTCATGAGCCAGGCCCATGCGACGCAGGCCCTCTTTCCCCGCCTTCTGGGCGACATCGGCGGCACGCACGCACGCTTTGCCTGGATGGACGCGCCGGGGGCGCCCTTGAGCCATGTGCGCACCTACCGCTGCGCCGAGCACCCTTCGCTGCGCGACGCCATCCAGCACTACCTGGCCGACCGCAACGCAGCGCGGCCGGCCGCCTGCGCCCTGGGCATTGCCAATCCGGTGACCGGGGACGAAGTGCGCATGACCAACCATCACTGGGCCTTCTCCATCACCGCGCTGCAAGAGCAACTGGCCTTGCAGCGCCTGGAGGTGATCAACGACTTCACGGCCCTGGCCCTGTCCCTGCCCAGCCTGCGAGGCCAGGCCCTGCAGGATCTCGGCGGCGTGCGGCCCTCGCCGGAGTCCCTCGCGCAGCCGCAATCGCCTCTGGCCCTGCTGGGCGCCGGCACCGGCCTGGGCGTGTCGGGACTGCTGCCCTCGGCGCATGGCCTGGTGCCCTTGGCCGGCGAAGGCGGCCACGCCACGCTGAGCGCCATGGACGACGAGGAGGCCGCCGTGCTGGACCTCCTGCGCCGCAGCTTCGGCCATGTTTCCGCGGAGCGGGCCTTGTCGGGCCCGGGGCTGCAGAACCTCTACCTGGCCAGCGCCCAGCTGCTGGGCCTTGCCGCCGACCCGGCGCTGCGGCCCGAGCAGGTGCTCCCCGGCGCCCGTGCGGGTGACGCCGCCTGCCGGCTGGCCGTGGACCTGTTCTGCCGCTTCCTGGGCAGCACCGCCGGCAACCTGGCGTTGACGCTGGGCGCCACCGGCGGCGTCTACATCGGCGGCGGGATTGCGCCGCGCCTGCTGCCCGAGCTGCGGGCCTCGCGCTTTCGCGAGCGCTTCGAAGGCAAGGGCCGCATGCAGGCCCTGCTGGCGCCCATCCCCTGCTTCGTCATTGACAGCCCCACCTCGCCGGCCCTGCTGGGCGCCGCCAGGGCGCTGGACCGGCTGCACTGACCCACCTGCCGGGCCCGGCTCGCGCCAAGCTTGCCGAGCAGAGCCAGCACATGCCGGCAGCCGCAGCGCGGCTGTCATGTCTCACGCTGCGTGGGTTTCGACACAAACAAGCCAAGCCGTCTCGCGGGAACTGTCTGAGCATCGACGAAGGCGTGCACAATTCCCGAGGTGACCGCCGCCAGCCCCCGCGCTGGCGGCCTCCCATCGGCCGGCGCCGCCTGCGCTGGCCCCTGACGGTCCAGGAGTCCTTGTTGAGTCGAAAGAACACCAACTCGCTGTTCGTGGCCCTTGCCATTGGTGTCTGCACAGGCCTGTTGCTGCCCGCCCTGATCATCGGCGGCCTGCTGATCGGCCTGCGCGAACCCCAGGTGGCCCAGCAGACGCAGGAGCGCGACCTGCAGTCCAAGATGGACGTACTGGCAAGCAGCCTGCCCGAGCTGCTCTGGAACCTGGACCAGGTGGCGGCACGCGAGGTGGTGGCGGCCGTCATGAAGTCCCCTGAAGTGGTGCGCGTGGCCGTCAGCGACGCCTCGCAGGGCCTGCCCTTCATCGAGATGCGCTATCCCGAGCGCCAGCTGGGCCGGCTGATCAAGGGCCAGCGCGACATCTTTCGCGGCAGCACCCGCATCGGCCAGCTGCAGATCGAGATCGACGACCACCTGGTCGCCGCAGCGCTGACGCGCCAGCGCTGGCTCTACGCCGCCACGGTGGGCGGCCAGCTGCTGATTTCGGTGGCGCTGGTGCTGCTGGCCCTGAACTCCCGCGTGATGCGCCCGCTGCGGGCCCTGGGCCGCTTCGCCAACGACATGGCGCTGGGGCGCTTCAGCACCGAGCTGGAGAGCGGTCGCAACGACGAGATCGGCCGCCTGGGCCGTCATCTGCAGGACATGCGGGATGCCTTGCAGCACCAGTTCGAGGCCCAGCGCCAGCTGATCGACCGCCTGCGCGGCATGGCCGAGACGGTGCCCGGCGTGGTCTACCAACTGCGCCGCAGCCCGGAGGGGCACTTCAGCTTCGCCTATGTCAGCGAAGCGGTGAAGGACTATTTCCGCGTGCCCGCCCAGCAGCTGCTGAGCGACGCCGAAGCCCTGTTCGAACGCATCCATCCGGACGATCGCGAGGCCGTGCGCGAGGCCCTGGCGTCGTCGGCCCGGCACCTGAGCCCCTGGCAGCAAGAGTTCCGCACCGACAATGCCGACGGCAGCGAGCGCTGGTTGTATGGCAATGCCATCGCCCAGCTGGAGGAAGGCGGCTCGGTCCTGTGGCATGGCTTCCTGACCGACATCTCGCGCCAGCGCCGTGACGCCCTGGAGCTGGACCGCTACCGCCACCACCTGGAGGAACTGGTGGAGGCACGGACCCTGGCCCTGGCCACCGCCACGCAGGCGGCCGAAGCGGCCAACCTGGCCAAGAGCGCCTTCCTGGCCAATATGAGCCACGAGATCCGCACGCCCATGAACGCCATCATCGGCCTGACCTACCTGGCCCGGCGCGACAGCACCGAGGCCGTGCAGCAGGACCGTCTCAAGAAGGTGGCGGATGCGGCCGACCACCTGCTCAGCGTGATCAACAACGTGCTGGACATCTCCAAGATCGAGGCCGGCAAGCTGCACCTCGAAGCCAGCATGTTCACGGTCAACCAGCTGCTGGACAACATCGCCAGCATGATGGCCCAGCGTGCGGCGGAGAAGCAGCTGCAGGTCCAGCTGAACGTGCCCGAAGCGTTGATGGAGCGGGTGCTGATGGGCGATTCGCAGCGCATCACCGAGATCCTGATCAACTTCGCCGGCAACGCCATCAAATTCACCGACCACGGCTTCGTGCGTCTCAGCTCGCGACTGCTGAACGAGTCCACGCAATGCCTGCGCCTGCGCTTCGAGGTGCAGGACAGCGGCATCGGCATCAGCGAGGAGGCGCAGGCGCGGCTGTTCAAGGACTTCGAGCAGGCCGACAGCTCCACCACGCGGCGCTACGGCGGAACCGGCCTGGGGCTGGCCATCTCCCGGCGGCTGGCGCACCTGATGGGCGGCGAGGTCGGCGTGCAGAGCAGCCCCGGCCAGGGCAGCCTGTTCTGGCTGGAGCTGGAGCTGCCGCTGTCCGACCAGCCCCTGGCGGCGGCGGGTCTGCAGCGCGGGCAAGCCGCGCGCGAGCTGCTGGCACCCTACCAAGGCCGGCGCATCCTGCTGGCCGAGGACAACGTCGTGAACCAGGAGGTGGCCGTCGCCCTGCTGCAAAGCGCCGGGCTGGCGGTGGATGTGGCCAACGACGGCGTCGAGGCCTGCGAGATGGTGCAGCGCGGCGACTACGGCCTGGTGCTCATGGATGTGCAGATGCCGACCATGGATGGCCTGGACGCGACCCGCGCCATCCGCGCCACCGCGAAGGGCCGCCACCTGCCCATCCTGGCGATGACGGCCAATGCCTTTGCCGAGGAGCGCCAGCGCTGCCTCGACGCCGGCATGAACGACCACGTGGCCAAGCCGGTCGTCGCCGAGCAGCTGTTCCTGACGCTGCGCCACTGGCTGCATGCCAACACCGGCCGCTAAGGCCGAGGCCCTGCGGACCGCTTCCTGCCGAGCATGGCCGGCAGTAAAGTCGGCAACAGGGCCGCAGCGGCGCGGCCTTCAGGAGAGCCTCATGAAGACCTGGTTGCTCCACCTCTTGCTGGCCTGCAGCGCCGCGACCGCGCAGGCCCAGCAGCACCTGATCCTCGCCACCGAGGAGTACCCGCCCTACAACATGAGCGACAGCCAGGGCCGCATCACCGGCGTGGCGACCGACATCGTGCGCAGCCTCCTGGACAGCGTGGGCATCGAGTACGAAATGGCCGTCTACCCCTGGGCGCGCGCCATCGCCATGGCCCGCACCCAGGTCAACACCTGCGTGTTCTCGATGTCGCGCACGCCGGAGCGGGAGGAGCTCTATCGCTGGATTGGCCCACTGGTGGTCAATGACTGGACCCTGTTCGCCCGCAGCGGCGCCAGCAAGCCCACCCACCTGGAGGAGCTGCAGAACATGCGCATCGGCAGCTACCAGGGCGACGCCATCGTCAGCTACCTGCAGACGCGGGGCTACCTGGTCGAGGTCGCACCCAATGACGACGCCAATCCGCGCAAGCTGCTGGCCGGCCGCATCGACTACTGGGCCACCGGCCGCCTGATCGGCCAGTACCGGCTCAAGCAGCAGGGCATCACGAACATCGAACCGGTGCTGAACTTCAACCGCACCGAGATGTACCTGGCCTGCCAGAAGCAGCTGCCGGACGAGACCGTCAAGCTGCTGAACAGCCAGCTGCAGGTGCTGCACCAGAAGGGCGTGATCAAGAGCATCTACGCCCGCTTCGGCTACAGCCTGTGAAGACCCGGGCGGCCTACTGCGATTCCTTGATCAGGCGCCCCGAGCCGGCCTGCACCGGCCGCGCGTTCATGGGGTAGAGCTTGGCGAAGATGTTGAGCTGGCTGGCCGAGACCTGCACCGGCTGGCGCATCACCATCCACAACACGCCTTCCGAGCAGGGCGGCGTGGTCAGCGAGCCCATGTAGGTGTAGTACGCACGGTCCTCGGGCAGCAGCTGATTCAGATCCATCTGGCCCGGCGCCGTCAGGGCCTCGCCCTTCTCCAGCGGTAGGTTGTTCCAGACCGTCTGCACCAGGGGCTGGTCCCGGCCGCGTTCGAGCAGCACGGCCACCACGGCCAGACGGCCGTCGGGGTCCTTGTGCACCAGGTGGGCCACCATGTCGTACTGGCGCCCGTTGACCCGCTCTTCGCTGGGTTTGTGGAAATGGAACTGCAGCAGCTCGAAGCGCCGGCCCATCACCTGCAGGCTGTTGCCCGGCGCCATGTTGACCTGGATGGTGTGGCCGTTGTCCAGCACGGCAAAACCGCTGGGCTGGTAGTCGAACTGGATCTTCTCCAGGTCGACGCGGATGCCGTCGCGGATGTCGATGGGGCTTTGGCGCTTGCCGCTGGCGCAGAGGCGGTATTCCGGCTTCAGCTCGCCCCAGTGCTCGGGACCGCCCTCGCCTTCATAGGACCAATGCAGCTCGCCGCCGTGGCCTGCGGCCTCGGCATGCTTGCCGGCCTTGGGCTCCGAGCGGGGTGCCGCCCGGCCCTCCGGCTTGGACTCAGGCCGGGCCGGCGCCGGGTCCGGCTTGGTGGCCAGGCGCTCCGCCAGGCGCTGGCGCAGCATGCCCAGGTTCTCGGGCGAGCCCCCTTCCTTGCCGACGCTTTTCTCGGTCGCGGGCTTTTCCGCCTTGTCGGTCTTGTCCGGCCTGGCCTCGCTTTTCTCCGCCGGCGTCGACCGCGCCTGCGCGGGCGCCGGCCAGGCCAGGCTCAGCGTGGCGGCCATCAGCCAGGCCAGCGAGGGTTTGGCAAAACGAAGAGGGACGAAGTTGGCTTGAGGGGACATGAGAAGCTCCTGCGCATGCTCGGCCGCGCCCCGGCAAGCGGCAGAGCGACGGACAGGATGCGCCTTGGCTCTACATCGGCCGGATGCCCGCCGTCTTGAGTGCCGAGGGGGTCCAGGCCGGGATTTTCACCCGCCCACGGCAAGCCCTAGACCTCGCGCTTGACCCACAGCCAGGCCCCCAGGCCGATGGCCATCATGCCGGCCGAAGCCAGGGCCAGGGCCAGCGTGGAATGCATCACCAGCGGCACCACCACGCCCGCCACCAGCCCGTTGGCCGCGCTGCTGATGCAGGCCTGCAGCGAGGAGGCCATGCCGCGACGCTCGGGCACCTGGTCCAGCACCATCAGGGTCACGACGGGCACCATCAGCGCCCAGCCCAGGGCAAACAGGCCGATCACCGGCAAGGCCCACCAGGCGCTGGGCGGCAGCACCAGGTTCAGCGCCACATTGAGCACGGCCATGGCCAGCATGATGAAGAAGCCACGCCGGATCTGCGCCCGCGGCTTGATCCTGCCGGCCAGGCGCCCGCTGAACCAGGCGCCCCCCATGATGCCGCCGATGCTGAAGAGGAAGAACAGGAAGAACTGCGTGGGCGCCAGGTGCAGGTGCTCGCCCAGAAAGACGGGGGCTGCCAGCACGTACAGGAACATGCCGTTGAAGGGCACGCCGCTGGCGATCGCCAGCAGCAGAAAGCGGCGGCTGCCGCAGAGCTGCCAGTAGCCGCGCATCAGGTCGCGCGCATGGAAGGGCTGCGCCAGGTCCCGGTGCAGCGTCTCGGGCAGCAGCCGCCAGTTGGCCAGGAACAGAGCAAGCCCGACCAGCACCAGGAACCAGAAGATCGCATGCCAGCCGACATGGACGAAAAGAAGCCCCCCCACCAGGGGCGCCACCGCAGGCGCGACGCCGAAGAACAGCGTCACCTGCGACATCACGCGCTGCGCCTCGGAGGGAGGGAACATGTCGCGGATGATGGCCCGCGAAACCACCACGCCCGCGCCGGCCGACATGCCCTGCACGGTGCGGAAGAAGATCAGCTGGCCAATGCTGGCCGACAGCGCGCAGCCCAAAGAGGCCAGCGCGAACACGGCCGTCCCCACCAGCACCACGGGCCGCCTGCCGAAGCTGTCCGACAGTGCCCCATGAAACAGGTTCATCACCGCAAAGCCCAGCAGGTAGCTGGACAGGGTCTGCTGCATCTGCACCGGCGTGGCGTCCAGTGCCTGCGCAATGCCGGCGAAGGCCGGCAGGTAGGTGTCGATGGAGAAGGGGCCTACGGTGCCCAGGCAGGCCAGCAGGACGGCGAGCGTCCAGCGGGGGGCACGCCAGAGCGTGCCGGCATCAGGATTCATCGGGTATGTGCGTTGAGCGCCCGGGCTGGTGAAGCCAGGCGCAGAGGTGAGCGGGGCAGTGTAGCGGTCCATGCAAAACCCCGGGGGCTGCTGCCCTACACTCCGGCGCGCTTGCGTGAATCCTCAACATGCCTGAACCCTACGCCATCGGCCTCGTCGGACTGGGAGTCATGGGCCAGCGGATGCTGGACCGTCTGCACAGTCATCCCCGCTTCCGCCCCTGCTGCGCCTGGGACCCCGACCCCGAGACGCGCTCGGCGGTCCGCAGCCGCCATCCCGGGCTGCTGGTGCCGGACACACCCGAAGCCCTGCTGGACCAGGCGGGCCTGCGCGGCATCTACATCGCAAGCCCCCCGGACTCGCACCTGGACTGGGCCGAGCGCGCCTTCGCCTTGGACCTGCCGGTGCTGTGCGAAAAGCCGCTGTCGGTCGACACAGCGGCCGCCGCGCGGACACTGCAGCGCCTGGGCCGGCACCGAGCCGCCGTCAACTTCTCGCTGGCCTCCAGCAGCGGGTTGGCGCAGTTGCAGTCCTGCTTCGGCGCGGCCTCGCGTCAGCCCATGGGCGAGCTGCAGTCGGTGCAGCTGACCCTGCGCTTCGCCAACTGGCCGCGTCCCTGGCAGAAGGCGGCGGGCCCATGGCTGGCCGGCCGTGCGTCGGGCGGCTTTTGCCGCGAGGTGCTGTCGCACTTCATCTTCGTACTGCAGCGCGTGCTGGGTACGGCCGAGGTCGTGCACAGCGAGCTGGTCTATCCGGCGCAGGCCCAGGCCGCCGAGATCGGCCTGCGTGCGCGGCTGTTCGCCGCCGGCGTCCCCATCGACATCGATGCCGCCGTGCTGGGCCACGAGGCCGATGCCAACGAGATGCGCTGGCGCGCCCGGGGCGGCGAGGTCTGGCTGAGCGACTGGTTCCGGCGCATCCGGCTGCGCAAGGACGACGACTGGCGTGAGCTCGGCGAGCGGGACCTGCGCCCGGACCTGGCCGAGGCCGATCTGCTGGAGCACTGGGGCGCGCTGCTGGACGGGCGCTCGCACGCCCTGCCCGGCTTTGCCGAGGCCCTGGCGGTGCAGCAGACCATCGAGGCGCTGCTGCATGAAGGGCGCCGACCGGCGCCCTCGCTCATGGAATAAAGGTGAAGCAGGTCGATAGGCCGGATTCTGTGCGGGACGCGGCTCTTGCGAACCGCGCCCCGTGACCGCCATTCCTCTGGGCCGGGCATCGCTGCCCGGCTCGGTGCCACCTACCCGCCAGCTCTGCGAGCCGCATCATCGCTGGCCTACTTGGTGTTGCTGCGCGTAGAGATTGCCCGTTTCACCCAGGTCGGGCTTGGCCTGACCTGACTCGTCTCTGTTGCTCTGATCCTCGGCTTTCGCCGGGCAGCCGTTAGCTGCTACGCCGCTCTGTGCAGTCCGGACCTTCCTCCAGTGCCGTGTTTCCACGCTCGCACCAGCGGCGGTCTGACCTGCTTCACGTGAAGGATTATCTCAGAAGCGGCAGCGCCCCCTCTCAATGCCGGAGCGCCTGGGCGCGCCCGTCCTGCCGGCTCGCTCGAGACGAGGGCCTCAGCGCGGCACGATGGCGTAGCGGGGGTCGTGGTTGAAGTAGTAGGTGTTCCTGGACCAGAGGCCCACCACATTCCAGGCCGCCGTCTGGTCCGGGCTGCCGTTGGTGGTGGCAATGGCCGCCACCGCGATGGCGCCATAGCCCTCGACGGTGACCTGGTAGGTGCCCGGCGCACCGCCGCCCGGAAAGCCCTTGCTGCTGTCGGCCGGCATGCTGGGCGGTGTGTCGCCCTCGGCCAGGAAGGGGAAGCCGTCGTAGAGATCGTCCAGGGTCTGGTAGTAGCTGCCGTCCTTCTTGGTCTGCGGAAACACGTAGTCGGCCAGATGACGAGGATGGGCGGACCTCGCAATCATCAGGGCCTGCGCGGCAACCCAGTTGGCCAGGGGCTGCGCCGCGGCAAAGCCGAGCTCCACGCCGTGATTGACGCACAGCGTGATGAAGTTCTGCATCCAGGGCGCCGTCGCGGCACCTCCCCAGTCGTCCGGCGGCTCGCCCACCGAGCCGAGGAACTGCTCGCGGGTATAGCCCCCGGCTGCGTCCCAGTAGGCCAGGGCATTGGGGCGAGGCTTGCCCGGGCCGTTGGAGTACCAGGTCATGTAGTTCGCATTCCAGCTGACGCGCACCGGGTGGTTGTCCAGCGTGCTGCTGACGCCGTACAGACCATAGCGCTGGGCCACCGCGTCGGTCAGCGCTTGTTCCATCAAGGCGCGCTCCGGGCTGCCATCCAGCGCTGCCCACCAGGCGCGCGCGCGATTGCGGAACTGCCAGCCCCAGCCGCGCACCTGCACCCCGTTCATGATCAGGGCCTTGCTCGATGCGCCGTTGCCCACCGAATTGAAGGACAGCCCCGGGTTCGTCACGAACTGCGACCAACTGGCCAGCTGCAGCAGCTTCTCGTGCCAGAAGGCCTGGCCGGTGCTCAGGTACATCCACCAGAACATGCCGGGCGTATGGGCGTGGTCGTGCTGCCAGCCGTCGCGCGTTTCACTCGCGACGCCGTCGATCTTGAAGCGATCGGCCGCCGCGGCCTGGCTCATGTAGCGGTTGTTGTCATAGAGAAAGACCGTCGGCCTGGCCAGCTTGGAGACGATGCGCCCCTGCCCCGGCGTGCTGCCGTGAATGGCCTTGAGGCTGTCGCCCTCGCGGAAGTAGAAGGCCCAGGATCCCGCCAGCTCGGCCTGCCGTTCGCAGATGGCCAGCATGGAGGCGGCACCGGAGTACATGGCCACGGTGTCCCATTTGGGCATCAGGCCCAGGTCCTGGCGGCCGCCGGTGGCCGACATCGCCACCTGCCAGTAGCCCCGATCCCCCAGGGCATTCGGGCGCGAGGCCCAGTCGCTGGCATAGCTGGCGATCGCGCCGGCGTGCATGACGAGGCTGCTGTCGTAGTTGGGCATGGCCCGCGTCTTGGCGAGGTAGGCCACGCCGTGCCGGATATTGGCCTGCGGCAGGTCACGCCCGCCCCAGAAGGCCCGCGACTGCCAGGTGCCCACGTAGAGATTGATACCGCCCTGCGACAGGCGCACGGCAGGCGACTCCTTGCCCGTGCTGAACGTGATGAACAGGGCGGCCTCGTCCTTGAGCTTGGTGACGTCGGCGATCTCGATGATGTGGCGCACGTGGTAGCGGCCGATGGTGGGCCAGAACTGCACGTGGAACATGGGGCGGATGGCCTTGGTGGCGTTGCTGCCGAGATCGTAGGCCTTGGTCTTGTGGTCGCACAGGATCACGGTGGTGCACAGCGGTCCGCGGGTCCAGTAGCGGCTCTGCACGCCGCCCGCCGCCGTCTCGGCCGCCAGGGCAGCGTCGGTCTGCGCGCTGAGCATGTCCCGGGCGGACACGCGCGAGGGTGTGGTGTCCCCCTGCCCGAATCCCACCGCGATCGTCGCATCGAAGTCAAAGCGGCCCAGCATGTCGGCCACGGGCAGCGCCGTGGCGGCCGCTGCGGGCTGGTTGCCGAAGGTCAGCACGCGCTCGGTCGTCCCCAGCGTGGGCAGCACCACCGAGATCACGGCGAACTTGACCGAGCCATCGGCATGGCGGGTCTTGACGTCCGCCTGCGAAGGCAGGGCCACGCCATCCAGGAAGACGCGGGGGGTGTCGGCGATCTCGCCGGCGGCAAAGGGGCGTCCGAACTGCAGGGGGTAGTTGCTTTCGCTGCCGGCCGGCAGGCTGACGCGCAGCTGGTTCTGCGGATCCACTGCCGTGCCCGCATCGCCGCCCCCCGGCGTGTCGCCAGAGGGCGTGTTGGACGGCGTTCCGCTTTGTCCACTTGCGGGAGAGGGGGCATCGCCGCCGCCACCGCCGCAGGCGGCCAGATGCAAGCCGCCTAACATTCCAATGGCCGACCCCAGCAAAAACTGACGACGGACGATGATCACTTCATTCCCCACTGATTCCTTCATTGCATGGCCCCTTCTAAAGCTACTGCACCGCTGCGCCAGGGCTTGGCGCCGCTAGTGGCGCGATTGTGGGGGTGGCACACGCCGCAAGGCGTAAGCACCAGTAGGTTGGTATGCCATCCAGCATTTTCGCGTTACCCGCAGTTACTTAGAAGATCTCGTCATGACTGGGGCGCTACCATTGACCTTCCCGCACAGGAGCGAACATGCCATTTGAGAACGTTTTGGCCACCATCGGCAATACTCCACACATCCGGCTGCAGCGGCTGTTCGGCAATGCCCAGGTCTGGGTGAAGTCCGAGCGCAGCAACCCAGGCGGCTCGATCAAAGACCGCATCGCGCTGGCTATGATCGAAGACGCCGAGGAGCGCGGCCTTCTGCAACCAGGGGCCACCATCATCGAGCCCACCTCGGGCAACACCGGCGTGGGACTGGCCATGGTCGCTGCCGTCAAGGGCTACAAGCTGATCCTGGTGATGCCGGACAGCATGTCCATCGAACGCCGGCGCCTGATGCTGGCCTACGGCGCCAGCTTCGACCTGACGCCGCGTGAAAAAGGAATGAAGGGCGCCATTGCGCGCGCCGAAGAACTGGTGGCAAGCATCCCCGGCGCCTGGATGCCGCAGCAGTTCAAGAACCCCTCCAACGTCGCCGTGCACATGCGCACCACGGCCCGCGAAATCCTGCACGATTTTCCCGATGGCCTGGACGTGCTGATCACCGGCGTGGGCACCGGCGGCCATATCAGCGGCACGGCCCAGGTGCTGAAGCAGGCCTGGCCGCAGCTGAAGGTGTTTGCGGTGGAGCCGGCCCAGTCGCCGGTGATCAGCGGCGGTTCACCCAGCCCGCACCCCATCCAGGGCATTGGCGCGGGCTTCATCCCGGACAACCTGCACACCGCCCTGCTGGACGGCGTGATCCAGGTCGAAGCCGAGGAATCGCGCGAATACGCGCGCCGCTCGGCGCGCGAGGAAGGCCTGCTGGTGGGCATCTCCAGCGGTGCCACGCTGGCCGCCATTGCCAAGAAGCTGCCCGAGCTGCCCGCCGGCAGCCGCATCCTGGGCTTCAACTACGACACCGGCGAGCGCTACCTCTCGGTGGAGGGCTTCCTGCCGACCTGAACCGCCGACCAGTCCCCCATCCGGCAGGACGACGACGGCCCCTCGCGAGGGGCCGTTCTTCTTGGCGTCAGTCTTCCAAGCCATCCTGGCTGGGCAGCTCATTGTCCCTGGCCGCCTGGCGCTGCAGCTGCGCTTCCAGCGGTGCCAGCGACTCCACCAGCGCCTCCACCGGCTTGGGCGAGACCAGGCGCACCGCCGGCGGCGGCAGCACGCTCAGGTAGGCCGGGCCGAACCAGTGCTGCTGCTCCCAGCGCTTGCCTACCGTCAGGCCCAGGCCGACCAGCAGCAGGCTGCCGATGCCGGCGGCCAGCAGCCGCCGGGCCCTTGGCCAGACCAGGGTCGCGTGCCACCACAGCAGGGCCGCCAGCCCCAGCGGGAAGACCAGGGCCTCCACCACCATCAGGCGCGGCCACGACAGGGCGTAGGCCACGACGGGCAGGCCCATGCCCAGCAGATGCAGGCCCACCAGCACCACCATCACGCGCCGCAGATGGGGCAGGAAGGCGAACCAGCGGTGAAAGAGCATGCTGACCAGGGCCCAGCCGGCCGACCAGCCCAGCACGAGTGCAAAGGGCAGCAGCAGCGCCGGCGCGTACTGGATCCACGGCGTGCCGGGGTCCGAGCCCAGCCACTGGTCCAACCACAGCAGCACGCCCCACAGCAGGGCAAGACCTGGCACCAGCAGGCGGCGCAGCCGGCTGCGGGCGAAGTCGGGGTGCGCCAGCGGCTTTTCCGGTGCCAGGGCCGTGCGCGTGCTGCGCAGGCGCAGGCGCGTGTTGCCCAGCTGCCAGACCGTGCCGTCGGGCAGGTCCTGAGGCTCGTCGACGGGCAGCCGCCGCGTGCCCAGCCAGCCGCCGTTGAGGCTGGGCAGCAGGCGCAGCCGCAGGCCGGCTTCGTCCCAGCTCAGCTCGGCATGCACGCCGGCCAGATGCGCGTCGTCCAGCACCAGGTCGCAGGCCGGCGAGCGGCCGATGCGCAGGGGCCAGGACTGCACCTTGTGAACGGCCTGCAGGCGGCCGTCGCGGTCCAGGACTTCGATCACTGCGGCTTGGTCCATGCGAAGCCTTTCAGGTAATGGCGGGCGAGGGCCTGGGCATTGGCAAAGCTGACGCCCTTGGCGTCGAAGCGGCCCAGCGCGCCTTCGGTATTGGCGTCGACCGTGGTGACCAGCACGCTGAGGTCGTGCAGCCCCGGGAGCTTGCGGTAGGCCCGCAGGCAGACCACGGCGCGCAGCGGCAGCCCCTGCTGCTCGACGAAGTCTTCACGGCAGTAGGGCGCGGTGCGGTCGCGGTCGTCGCGGCCCAGGCGTTCGTTGCGGAAGCTGTTGCCGTACTGGCGTGCGAAGCGCAGCGCGCCCAGCTTGCTGCCGTCGTAGGCCTCGTGAGCCATGTCCAGGTAGCCGGTCTGCATGCCGCCGTTGATGAAGACGGCATGCTCCATGCGGCATTGCGAGCGCTGGAACTCCAGGCCCTTGGTGTCCGCCCCCGTGCCCCGGCCCCAGCAGCGCATGTACTGCTCCTGCGGCACCGGCAGCTGGTAGCGGGCATGGCCGGCGTCGCGCCAGGGCTGCTTGATGAAACCCTGCACCAGCTCGTCCTGGTAGGCCATCAGCTGCGCGGTGATCTGCGGCCAGACCGGCTTGGACAGCGGCTGGGCGTCGCGGCTGCGGGCCAGCAGCGCCGCGGCGAACTGCCCCGGCACCAGAAAGCTCATCTGCTGGGCGAAGAACATGGCGGACACGTTGACGCCCACCACGCGCCCTTCCTCATCGACCACCGGGCCGCCGCTCATGCCCGAGTTGATCGATCCGGAGTAGTAGATCAGCGGGTCGAAGCTGCGTTCGACCAGGCCGTTGTAGGTGCCCTCCACCACGGCGAAGGCCACGTCGTGCGGGTTGCCCATGGAGTAGATGCGGTCCCCCTTGGACAGCGGCTGCTCCAGCGGGCGAAAACGCAGCATGCCGTCGGGCTTGAAGTCCTTGATGCGCAGCAGGGCGAGATCGCGGCGGACATCGATGTCCAGCAGCTCGATGGCCCCGCCCTCGCCTTCCGTGGTGGCGTAGCGCAGGCGGTAGCGGTCCGGCTCCAGCGCGAACTGGCTGACCACGTGGTAGTTGGTGATCACGTGGCCCTGCTCGCTGACCACGAAACCCGAGCCCACCGAGGCCTGGCTGTCCTGGCTCTTGAGCAGGGTGCGGATCTGCATCAGCTGGCCGCGGGCGCGCTCGTAGACGCGCCGGGCGACCGCCGAGACCGGCGCCGGCTTCTTGGCTTCATCCTGCGGGGCCGAGGCCGCGGCACGGCCGGCCGGCTGCGACCAGGACGCCGTTGGCGCGCCCAGCGCAAGGCTCAGCAGCAGGGCCAGGGCCAGGCGGCCGGCCGGACGCCGGCAGAGTTGGGTGAGAAGGATCAAAGGAACTCCCTTGCGATGCTTTGCCGCGATGCTAGCCGCAATGCGGCGCGGGGGCCGGACGGAACACCTGCTCATCGCCATAGAACTGCGGATCTTCGTTCGCCGGCCACCAGCCGGGCATGCCCAGCACGGGCAGCGGGCAAAAGGGCTTGCCCGCCCAGTCCTGCGCCTGCAGGGCCAGCGGATCTTGCAGCAGCACATGGGCACAGATGGGCTTGCGGGGCCGCATCAGCTTCTCCAGCAGGGCATGGCCCAGCAGGTGCAGCCGGGCCTGCGCCCACAGCGGACGCAGCTCGATGAACAGCCGCCGCCAGTGCCTCTGACGCAGCGCCTCGCCCAGGGCCGCAGGCGCCTCCAGCCAGACGCCGTTCTCGTCGAAGAGGGTCAGGGCATCGCGCAGCGAACCGCGCCGGCCTTCGCCAGCGGCGCATTGCAGACCCTGCTGGTGCAGCGCGTTCAGCCGGGCCTTGAGCTCGGGCCAGCGCAGCCAGACCAGGCCGTTGAGGGCGTCATGCCAGTTGTCACGCGTCGGCACGGCGGCCTCGCGGGCGATGAAGTCCTCGTAGGCCTGACTCTGCTCCAGGGCGGACTGCGGCACGAAGCGCAAGACCTGACCCCGGAGCCTAGGCTGCCGTGCTGCCGGCAGCTGCCCGACCAGGGCATTGAGCGCCTGGGCCACCGTCTGACCGGCCTGCAGGCGCTGCTGCAGGGCCAGTCCTGCGGTGCGGTAGTCGGCCAGCCAGGGTGCGCCCCAGTCCGGACCGGGGCCTGGCAGTGCGGGCCCGCTCAGTTCCCGCTCCTCAGACCAACTGCCAGGCCAGGGCCTCGCCGCCGCGCAGGGGCTTGAGCAGGGCGTCGCCAAAGGGCACGGCCTCGGGCAGCGTCCAGGCCTGCTTGCGCAGCGTGACCGTGCCGCTGTTGCGCGGCAGGCCGTAGAAGGCCGGGCCGTTGAAGCTGGCGAAGGCCTCGAACTTGTCCAGCGCGCCCAGGGCCTCGAAGGCATCGAGGTAGAGCTCCAGCGCCGACAGCGCCGTGAAGCAGCCGGCGCCGCAGACCGAGTTCTCCTTCATCTGCGAAGCATGCGGCGCGCTGTCGGTGCCCAGGAAGAACTTGGGGCTGCCCGAGGTGGCGGCCTTGATCAGCGCCTGGCGGTGCTCCTCGCGCTTGAGCACGGGCAGGCAGTAGTAGTGCGGGCGCAGGCCGCCGGTGAAGATGGCGTTGCGGTTGTAGAGCAGGTGCTGCGGCGTCAGCGTGGCGGCCACGTGCTCGTCGCTGGCCATCACGTAGGCGGCGGCTTCCTTGGTGGTGATGTGCTCGAAGACGATCTTGAGCTCGGGGAAGTCCTTGCGCAGCGGCGTCATGACGCGGTCGATGAACACGGCCTCGCGGTCGAAGACGTCGATGTCCGGGTCCGTCACCTCGCCATGCACCAGGAAGCGGATGCCTTCGCGCTGCATGGCTTCCAGGGTCTTGTAGCACTTGCGCAGGTCGGTCACGCCCGCGTCGCTGTTGGTGGTGGCGCCGGCCGGGTAGAGCTTCAGCGCAACGACGCCCGCCGCCTTGGCCGCGGCGATCTCCTCGGGCGGCGTGTTGTCGGTGAGATAGAGCGTCATCAGCGGCTCGAAGCTCACCCCCTCGGGCACGGCGGCCAGGATGCGCTCGCGGTAGGCCGCGGCCTGCGCGGCCGTGGTCACCGGCGGACGCAGATTGGGCATGATGATCGCGCGGCCGAACTGGCGTGCGGTGTAGGGCACCACGCTCTGCATGGCGGCGCCGTCACGCACGTGCAGATGCCAGTCGTCGGGGCGGGTGATGGTGAGTTCGGTGAGGGAGGCGGGGGTGCTCATGGGGGCGTATTGTCCCAAAAGCGCAGAGGTGGCGTCCCGGCTGCCCATGGGCCCGCGACATCGCTTGGAAGAAGGCAGGCAGCCGCCGAGGACGCTGCGGCCTGTTGGCCATGGCTGCGTGGAAGCGATCGTCCCCGGGGAGCCCGGTGGGTGGGCCCCGGCGAGTGCCAAAACATCTGAATTTCAGCTATTTGCAAAATATCCATCTTACGGATAAATTGCATTTATCTGACAAACAGATACTCCATGGCACCCTACTCCACCAGCGCCTCCCTTTTCACCGCACAGCCACTGCTGACCGCTGCGCAGCTCGGCCAGCTCCTGCGTGCGGCCCGCAAGCAGCGCGGCCTGACGCAGGCCGAGGTGGCCGCGCGGCTGGGCCTGAGCCAGAACCGCGTGTCCCACCTGGAGGGGCACGCGGACGAGCTCAGCGTCAAGCAGCTGCTGACCTGGTGCGCCGTGGTCGGGCTGGAGCTGAGCCTGGCCCAGCGCCAGGTGCTCCAAGACCCCGGCAGCGCCCCGATGCCGGGCTCGCCAGCGGCCCCGTCGACCCCGCCGCCGGAGTGGTGAGATGGCGCGCCGCCCGAAGACCCAGGCCCTGGCCCTGTGGGCCAACGGCAGCCACGTCGGGCGCTGGACCGTCAGCACCCGCGGCGAGATGGCGTTGCACTACGCCCCCGCCTGGCGAGCGTCGGCCGTGGGCCGCCCCTTGTCCTTGTCGCTGCCCTTCGGCCTCGGCGATGAGCCCGTGAAGGGGCCGGCGGTCGAGCACTACTTCGACAACCTGCTGCCCGACAGCCCGGCCCTCCGCAAGCGCGTGGCCGAGCGCTTTCGCACCGGCTCGGTCGAGCCCTTCGACCTGCTCGGCGCCATCGGCCGCGACTGCGTGGGCGCGCTGCAGTTCCTGCCGGAAGGGGCGGAGCCTGAAGGGCATGACCGGGTCGAGGGCATCGAGGTGGACGAGGAGGCCATCGAGCGGCACCTGCTGGAGGTCGTGACCCCCGGGCGCTTTGGCGCGGCACGCGCCCCGGACGACGACTTCCGCATCTCCCTGGCCGGCGCCCAGGAGAAGGACGCCTTCCTGCGCTGGAACGGCCGCTGGATGAAGCCGCGCGGCGCCACCCCGACCACGCACATCTTCAAGCTGCCGCTGGGCCTGGTCGGCGGCCGGCAGGCGGACTTCAGCACCTCGGTGGACAACGAGTGGCTGTGCCTGCAGCTGCTCGCCGCCTATGGCCTGCCGGTGCCCCGCGCCGAGATCGCCACCTTCGGCCACCAGCGGGTGCTGGTCGTCGAGCGTTTCGACCGGGTGATCGCCAGCGACGGCCAACGCCTGCTGCGCCTGGTGCAGGAGGACTTCTGCCAGGCGACCGGCACCTCGCCGCTGCGGAAGTACGAGGCCGACGGCGGCCCCGGGCTCGGCGCCCTCTTCACCCTGCTGCAGCAGTCCGTCACCGCCGAGCTTGACCTGCGCACCCTGATGGCCTCCCAGCTGCTCTTCTGGATGCTGCGGGCCCCGGACGGGCACGCGAAGAACTTCAGCCTCCACCTGCTGCCCGGCGGGCGCTACCGGCTGACGCCGCTGTACGACGTGATGTCGGCCTATCCCGTGATGGGCGATGGGCCGAACCAGTGGTCCCCACGCGAGCTCAAGCTCGCAATGGCCCTGGTGGGCAAGAACCGCCACTACGAAGCCGAACGCATCCAGCGCCGGCACTTCAACAGCACGGCCCGGCGCTTCGGCTATGGCGAGACGGCGGAGCCGCTGATTCAGGAAATTATCGAACGCACGCCTGCGGTCATCGACGAGGTGCAGCGGGCGCTGCCAGCCGGCTTCTCGCAGGAGGTGGCGGACAAGGTGCTGGGGGGCTTGCAGGGTGCGGCGCTGGCGCTGGGGGGCATGGCGGCGGGCTGAAGGCTTCATGTGCCGCATGCCGGGTGCAGGCGTCGTTCGGCCGGGGCGGCAAACCATGCAGACCGCTGACATCTCCGCTCGGCGTCCTTGCTGGGGCTCATGCGTCAAGGCAGTGGACCCGCCACTCGATGTCGGCGACCGATCACCGAAGGCTACATCGGGCGTCGGTCCAAGCGCTGCGGGCATGGCAAGGGTTTCAGGAACAGCCCATGCGTCGGAAAGTCACCCGGGTCCAGTTTGGGGGGCGGGGCGGCTGGGCAGCGGTTGCGGTCTCACGCTGCCTCGAACTGAGGACACGAAAGCTGCCGTTCAACGTTGAAGATGAGCCGAGAGCGGCGGTCTGCCGACGCGAGTCGGCTCGAGCGACTGGTTCGGTGCCATTCTCCGCAAGCGCCCGAGACTGCATTGGTACGAGGCGAGAGCCGCAAGCTGCATCATTCGCCCGACCCAGGCTCATTTCCTGATTTGTCCGGAGTTTCAGTGCCGGGGAGGCCTCGCTTCAAGCGAGCAAACACCCAGTAGGCAAGCAGGCCGGCACCCCCAAATAGCGCGCCCGAGAACGAGAACCCCAAGCAGCACTGGGAATTTGAAGATCCGTCCACAAGCGCATACAAAAGCAGAGCAGCGCCCCAGTGCCCAGCATTCAGGTAGCGATTTGGAACAACCAAGAACACCAGGAGCGCAATAGTCGCCAGCGTGACCAGCATTCCGCCGGATGACGAGATCATGGCACCTAACGCTTTCAGTCAGCAGCCCAAACAGCGCAGATGGCACGGGTCCGCTGCAATGAAAGGTTAGGTTTCACTCGCATCCCCTTCGCGTTTAAGCCAGTTCATCGACGGGAGCATGAGATCTGAAGATCCGAGCCAGGAAAACTTGCCATTGTGCTGCTTTGCCAAGACCTCAAGCTCGGTGATGAGAACACTCATTGAAGCTGATAAAGCCTGCATGGAATCTTCGCCAGCCAGTGCAAAACTGCGAGAAAAGGATGGCGATCTAATCTCGTAAGGACACCACCATGTTCCGTCCTGAAATACTGGAGTGCCAAGAGAAACTTGCGTCCCCTCGCTCTCGCCAGTAGGCCGCGTAAATCGAAGTTGACGAGCACTGACTACCGTACCCAAGGGTGGCATCTCAGCCTCAAGGTCCGACAAATCCATCGGTGAAACCTAACGTTTGAGCTAACCGGCCAGCGACGGCAGGACGCCGAAGGGCCAGAATGAAATGAGGCCCGTAGGCGGCATGCCGTTGCGGGTCCGGTTGAGCGAATACGAAGGGACTTCCCACCTTCTGGCAAGCGGCGTCGATGCGCCAAGATTGGTGGTGTTCAAAGTCATCAATCTGCAGCCATGTGAAAGGGGAAGTCCATGAACGAGATTACCCGAGTCGGGGTGGATCTGGCCAAGCGGGTTATCCAGGTGCATGCGGTGGATGGGGGAGGCCGAGTGGTGGTCGCCAAGGCGCTGGCAGCCGACAAGTTCGCGGACTGGTGCGCGCAGCTGCCTCCGGGCTGCCTGGTGGCCATGGAGGCCTGCGGCGGTGCGCACCACTTGGCGCGCAAGCTGCGCGGCCACGCGCCCGCACATGCGCTTCGTGCCGATCAAGACGCCGGCGCAGCAGGCCCTGCTGGCCATCCACCGGCTGCGCGAAGGCTACAAGGAAGATCGCACCGCCTGCATCAACCGCATTCGCGGGCTGCTGACCGAGTTCGGCATCGTCTTCGCACAAAGCCCCGAGGCGCTGCGCCAGGGGCTGGCCGATGTGCTGGAGGACGCCAGCAACGAACTGCCCGGCATCGCGCGCCTGGCACTGCAGGAAGCCCGGCTGCACTGGATCGAGCTGGAGTGCCACATCGCCAGCTGCGACGAGCGCATCGCCGCGCATGTGCGCTCGGACGCGCAAGCTAAGGCGGCGGCGCAGCTCGCCGGCATCGGCCCCGTGACCGCCTCGGCCCTGGTGGCCACGGTGGGCGACTTCACCCAGTTCAAGAACGGCGCGCAGTTCGGCTCGTGGCTGGGCCTGGTGCCGCGACAGAACTCCAGCGGTGGCAAGACCCAACTCGGGCGCATCACCAAGCGCGGCGACGACTACCTGCGCACGCTTCTGATCCAGGGCGCCAAGTCGGCCGTGATGACGGCCCACAAACGCCGCGACAAGATCTCGCAGTGGCTGGTGCAACTGCTGGCCCGCGTGGGCTGGCAGAAGGCCGTCGTGGCCCTGGCCAACAAGAATGCGCGCATCGTTTGGGCGCTGCTGGCCAAGGGCCGGGTGTTCGATCCGAACTACGTATCGGTCAAACCTGGTGCAGCGCTGGCAATACCTGGCCCCGCCACCGCCTGAACCGCCCACCCAACTCACAGGCTCTTCCCCGTAGACATGCGTTCGAAGATGCATCACACAGGTCAGACCGGCAGCAGGCAAGCTCGACTAACCCTGTGCCGCGCCATCAGTGGCGACGGCGGCGAACGAATGGAGCCCTGCTGAGCGGTTGGTATTTGGGCCCGCACCGAAACCCGAGTGCAACAAGGCCGCCTGTAGATGTGCAGTCTGTTCTCTGTGGCGCTGCATCGAATCCGAACTCAGGTCTTGATGGGAAAACAGCAAAGGCACGTATCGCAAACAGTCAACACAGGGCTGGCTAATTTACCGGGAAGTCCCTGTAGAGGGTTAGGCAACGGATTCACGACTGCCACGGCAGGGACCAGCAGGGGAAGTTGCATGCCCAAAGACGAAGGCACGCTCTTGGAGGCGGCATGGGACCTCATGTTGCCTCTGACTGCGTGACGATCTCGACTTCTTCTGGGTACATGGCTTCCAGCCACACTGTTTGGCCGGATGCAGGATCCGAGCATTCGACCTCGAACCCCCGCTCAGGTTCGGAATTGACCTCCAGCACGGTTCCAGTGTCGCCTACCTTGGGTGGCCGCAGATAGTGGGCTTTGGCTGTTTTAAATCTGCTGTCGCGGAAGCCCACCACTCGAACCACTTCGAATTGCTCAGGTTGCCGGCGCATTTTGAGGGGCCTAACGTCTGGTGTTAGCAGCAAGCGCAGCGAGTCCACTGCACGCCTTGATTAGGCCGCACGGCCGGGTGTTTCGAGGACGAGGAGATGTCCACGCGCGACGTCCTTCGCGAAGTCCGCCTCGTCGAGCCACGACGGCTCGCCAAGATAGCAGCGGTGAAAGCGAACTGTGGGGTGATTGCTTCGAGAGTAGTAGATGCGAAAGCGCTGACCCGGGAACGCGCGAACGAGATGCGAGAACCATGAGTGCGCGATGGCCTGCCCAAGAACCTCGGCAGAACGGAAACCGGGGTCAGACATACGAACGCCTTGCCCCTGAACGAACAGATCCAGGGGATGCAGGTGATTCTCGAAGGCCTCTGCGCCGGTGCGATCGGGATTCCAGGATCCGGTGTGCGGTCCGCCGGCCCGTGCAGCACGGAAGAGCCGCTCTGACGCGACATAACGAACGAAGATACAGCCGCCGAGCTCGAAGAACTGAGGCAGGAGTACCCGTGAGAGATCGCGCTGGCGGAGTGCCGGAAGTTCAGAAGAAGGCATAGACTTCGATTCGTGACGGCCTAACGCTCTACATGGGCGGCAGACGAAAGCACGCGCAGCGTGCTTTTGGCTGTCCGCTCGATGGATTGGTTAGAGCCGTTCGTTGCCGGAGGACGCAATGGTACGAGCACCGTGAACCGACGGACAACGACCCAACCGGCCGCGAAACCAGCGACACCACTTGCAGCCAACCAGACAGCGACTGCATCGACGGCCGAGCCCAACCATTGCCAGAGCGCGACCAGGAGAGCAACCTCGACCACCGCCCCCACTACGAACGCGTTTCGCAACGCGACTCGCACGTTGGAGCGCAGCGCCCACCTGCAGTGGTGACACGTGAACGTGGGCTGCACGGCCCAAAGCGCGATGGGCCCCTTACACACTGGACAGCGAAGCACAAGTTCACCCATGCCGGTGCCCTTCAGCAAACACGCCGGGGGTGAGTCTAGGGTCGCGCATGAAGGCTCTAACGTTGAAGCTGAGCCGCGAGCGGCGGCTTGCCGACGCGAGTCGGCTCGAGCGACTGGTTCGGCGTCACATACCGAGTACCCACAGGCATTTGCTTTCCTTTGTGTTTCGCGTGATGAAGTCGAGAAGCTGCCGCCCAGATTTAGAGAGTGCGTCTGCTAGTACGCCCGCATCAATCTCTGACCAAACGTCCTTTCCAAATAGCGACGCGTATCGAGAGAAGACAACTTCACGCGTGGGCGTTGCTTCGACCTCGGCAATGAACTGTGCCAGCTCCTTGCAAAGTGCATAGATCTCGTTCTGGCCAAGTCGCTGCATGGCGAAGTAGTCGAAATCTTCGTCCGCTCTATGGAAGCACTCCGCAAAGAAGTCAAAGGCCGCATCTCGCAGGAAGAACGAACCAGGCAGCCAGCATGCGTGTTTGCGCGGCAGTTCACTAGGGTGCAGCTCGAAATAGCAAGAACCCTCTCGCCGCTCGGGATCGAGAAGCGGCTCGAATAGCACGAGATCATCTGCCCAGTAGCTCATGACGCCGAACTAGGTTGTAGGGCGACAATTTTGCTGGATAACATCGGAGCCCGTCTGCATAACATCGGACACCTCACCGGCCTGCCGGCCGCACCATTGCTTGATTTCTTGCATGTTGGCTGGTAATTTATACAGTATTAACAGCCTATAAATCCGGCACACCGTCAGCTCCGTCGCAGAGGGCTCACCTCGGCGCCTCTGGCCGAAGGCTTGCCGCCCAGAAGGGTGGATTGGAGGCAAGGATGCTGGGCTCGTCAATCGCACCTGAGAGGGTGCCGCCGCCAGTGCCCGCCGCTGACTTGGCTCCACTGCGGTCCAAGCGGCTCCTGGATCAGCTGCGGGAGCGCATTCGCTTCCTCCACTACAGCCTGCGCACGGAAGACGCCTATGTGTACTGGTGTCGGACGTTCATCCGTTTTCACCGGCTGCAACACCCGAAGGACTTAGAACCTATCCGTAAATTATGTTGCCGCTCAGCGGCACCTTGCGGAAGGCGATGATGGCGGCGGCCAAGTGGTTGAGCGCGACGAAGCTGCGCTCGAGCTTCTCGTAGCGCACGAGCAATTTACGGAAGCGATTGAACCAGCTGTGGCACACCTCGACCACCCAGCGCCTGGCCTTCTTCTTCGGGTCGCGCCGTTTGATGTCGGCTTCCTGGCGTCGGTCGACAACGTGAGGGATGTAGCCATGGTCTTCGATGATGCGCAAGTTGTCGGCACTTCGGTAGCCGGCGTCGGCGCACAAGTGCTTGCTGCGGCGCAATGGCGGGAGCTCGCGCTTGACCACAATGGCGCCGAGAACTTCATCGAGTCGCTTCCCGTCATTCACGTTGGCTGCGGTCACGATGAGGGACAACGGGACGCCACGGCCGTCCACCAGCAGGTGACGCTTGCTGCCTTTTTTCCCCCCGATCCGTCGGGTTCGGACCGACGGCTTCTTGTGCGAGCGGAGCCTTCATCATCGCTCCGTCGACGCTTTGCCATCGCCAGGCGATGCCCTCCATGTCGTCGTACTCAGCCAACCCGGCTTTCCAGATCGCCTCGAAGAAGCCTGCTTCTTCCCATTCGAGGAAACGCTTGTGAATCGCACTGGCACTGCCAAAGCGCTCGGCCGGCAACGCCTTCCACTGGCAGCCGGTACGCAGCACATACACGATGCCTTCGAACACCTGGCGTGCAGGCTTTGGCGGCCGCCCTGCGCCCGGCTTGCGCACGTACTGCCTATCCGGCAACACGCGCTCCGGGATTAGCGGCTCAACACGCCGCCAGAACTCATCAGTCACAACCCAAGATTCGACGCGCTTCTTGGCCAATGCATCGCTCCGACACCGCGCTCGCCGCGGCTCGGATCGATAGTTTACCTATTTACGGATAAGTTCTAAGCATGCCCAAGAGTCAGCCATCGCGGCCTCGCCATGCAAGCGCGCCGGGTGTAAGCCCGGGACGAGTCCGAGCGCGTGCTTTGCGTTGGAAAAGCCACTTGGACAAGGCACCTCGCACGATCAGTACGTGGAGAATTGACACAATGATCAGACTGTCGACCTCGCAAGATGGCCTCCAAACAAATCCCTCGCAATGCAGCCATCCAGCTGCGCGTTCAACCGCAACGGGAGCTGGTCCGCTGGCGAGAAGCCGTGCGATGAAGGGGCTGAGAGCGGCGGCATGGGTGAGCGCCTGGCTCGCCGCGATTCACCTGGCGGCTGCACAGGGCACCGAACCAACACAAGCCGAACGCGTGCAGCGTTATCGGGAAATGAAGCGGGCAGCAACCGTCTCGCTGGTGCGCATCGAGCAAAAGGTCCACGAGGAGCATGATCGCTTGCTGAGGGCTTCTGGAGAGGCCGAAGGCCTGGACCAGCTCTTTTCGCTGTTGAACCAGGTTCGCAAACTAGACCAGCGCCAGATCGAACGCCAACGCCTCGAGATGGTGAGCATTCTGGGCGAACCTGGGCCCCCGGGCTTCAGGTCTGAGTCTCAACTGAACGTCTCGTCCTTGCTGCCCTACCCAGGCATGCCGACCTTGGATGGTCTGGTCTATGAAGACGCTGCAAAGAACGGCAGCGTGACTGTCGTGCCCCTTGCGATGCTTGATGACTGGCTTCTCAGCCCTCGATGGGCCAACAAACCGCGCGAGCAGGCCATAGCCGAGCTGATTGATGATCGCGCTCTGTCCTTGGACATAGGACCGTACTCTCGCTGGGGAACCGTATCGGCCCGGCTGGCTGTTCGAACGCCGACGGGCGCTCAACACGCCGCAGCGCTCTTGATGGACGACTACTCGCCGATTCATTACCTACCGCCATCAGGCATTGAAGTGGTCATCATTGACCGAGATCGTCTCTACGTCGCGAGGCGGAAAATCCGGGCTCAGTTGCCCATTGCGAGAAAGTGCCTCGAACGGCACGACGCCTTAGTCCGGCAAGAGCGCGTCGAGGAGGCGAAGTCCGGCTATCGAACCTGCTACACGGAACTGGTCCGCAACCGTCCTGAGGTTCTGCAGGCGACGAGGGAGGCCCAAGCGCTGATCGACCGACTGCGACCTTCCGAGGCGGGGCGTTGAACGATATGCGTTACGCTGACCTGCCCCCTCCCAGCCGTACCAACGCAAAGGTAGTGAAGTCCGTCAACCAGGAGAACGATGGACATAGAGAAGAGCAGATTCACCGAGGAGCCGATCATTGGCTTCTTCGCGTGGGCCGAAGCGGGTATGCCGGTCAATGAGCTCTGTAGGCAGGGCGCTTGAGCCCAGACGACTGCTCTTGGCGAGGGCAGTCACTCAGGCCCAGACCGCGAACGACCGAGGTCAGCCTGAAGCCGGCCCCCCAGCCACCACGCAAATAAAAAAAGCGGCCCCGCGGGACCGCCCTTCCTTACTGCTCAGATCGAAGCCGCCCCGATCACTTCTTGGCGTACTCTTCCATCGGCTTGTCATTCGGATTCGCCCAGGCGTTCTTGGTGGCCTCGTTGAGCGGCATGCCGATCTTCGCGCCGGCCGGCGGGATGGGCTGCAGGAACCACTTGTCGTAGGTCTTGGCCAGCTCGCCGGACTTGATCATGCCCTTGATGCTGTCGTCCACGGCCTTCTTGAAGCCAGGGTCGTCCTTGCGCATCATGATGGCGATGGGCTCCACGGACAGCACCTCGCCGACGATCTTGAAGTCCGCCGGGTTCTTGGAGGTGGCGATGTTCTTGGCCAGGATGGAGCCGTCCATCACGAAGGCGTCGGCACGGCCGGATTCCAGCAGCAGGAAGCTGTCGGCATGGTCCTTGCCGAAGACCTCCTTGAAGTCCACGCCGGTGGCGCGCTCGTGCTTGCGCAGGGTCTGGACCGAGGTGGTGCCGGTGGTCGTGGCCACATGCTTGCCGTTGAGCTGCGCGATGGAGGTGATGCCCGAATTGGCCTTCACGGCGATGCGCACTTCTTCCACGTAGGTGGTCACGGCAAAGGCCACGTCCTTCTGGCGCGTGACGTTGTTGGTGGTCGAGCCGCACTCGATGTCCACATTGCCGTTCTGCACCAGGGGGATGCGGTTCTGCGAGGTCACGGGCTGGTACTTGATCTCCAGCTTGGCCAGGCCCAGCTGCTTCTTCACGTCTTCCAGCACATGGTGGCAGACGTCGATGTGGTAGCCCACGTACTTGCCGTCGCCGATGGTGTAGGACAGGCCGGAGGACTCGCGCACGCCCATGGTCACGGTGCCGGAGTCCTTGATCTTCTTCAGCGTGTCCTCGGCATGGGCCGCCGTCACGGCCAGCAATGCCAGGCTCAGCAATGTCAGGGTCTTCTTCATCGGGTTCACTCCTTGATGACAGGGGATGGTGGATGCGGCCGGTTTGCCGCAGGCGACACGAGCTTGTACCGCAAAACCCGGCGTCATGGCACGGGCTGGCGCTCAGCCGCCCTGCGCCCGGGTCTGCTCGTCCTTCAGATAGTTCCACAGCGCCAGCGCTGCGGGCTTGCTGCGCTTGGCAATGGCCGGGCGCTCGCGGTAGATGCGCAGGTCCATGCTCAACTCGAACTGGCCTTCCGGCGCGGCGCTCACCAGCCGGCCCGACTTGAGCTCACGCGCCACCGAACTGGCCGGCAGGAAAGCCAGGCCGTGGCCCTCGATGGCCATGGCCTTGAGGCTCTCGGCCATGTCGGTCTCGTACAGCGCGTCCAGGTTCAGCGGCGTGGGTGAGGCCTTGACGATCAGCTCCACGAGGCGGCCCAGGTAGGCCCCCGCGGCGTAGCTGAGGAAGGGGATCTTCTGCCCCGGATGGCCGGGCAGGCTGAACAGGGGCCGCCCCTGCGAATCCGAGCGGGCGTAGGCGGCCAGGGTCTCGTGTCCCAGGGAGGCCATCTCGTAGCGTTCGGGGTCCAGCTGCAGGGGCTGGCTCGCGTGGTGATACACCACGAGCAGGTCGCAGTTGCCTTCGCTGAGCTGCAGGGTGGCGTCGTGCACGTTCAGGGCATTGAGCCGACTCTTGACCGCGCCGAAGCGCTGGCGCAGCTCCATCAGCCAGTGCGGGAAGAAGCTGAACGCGAGCGAGTGCGGCACGGCAAACTCGATCATGTCCTGCCCGGCCGACTGGTGGCTGCGCAGCATGTTGCGCGTGGCCTGCAGATTGCCCAGCACCTCCATGGCCTGGCCCAGCAGGGTCTCGCCGGCTGCGGTGAGGCGGGTGGGGTAGGAGGAGCGGTCCACCAGGTCCACGCCCGCCCAGGCCTCCAGCGCCTGGATGCGGCGCGAGAAGGCCGGCTGGGTCACATGACGCAGCTGGGCCGAACGCGAGAAGCTGCGCGTCTCGGCCAGGCTGACGAAGTCTTCAAGCCATTTCGTTTCCACGGGCGCAGTGTAGCTTTGGGGCCGCGGCGCTCAGCCGGCCGCCTGCTGCAGCGCCCACATCTGGGCGTAGCGCCCGCCGCGGGCCAGCAGTTCGGCATGCCGGCCACGCTCGATGATGCGGCCCTGCTCCATCACCAGGATCTCGTGCGCGTCGACGATGGTGGAGAGCCGGTGGGCGATCACCAGCACGGTCTTGTTCTGTGCCGCGGCTTCCAGTTCGGCCTGGATGGCGCGCTCGTTGCTCGAATCCAGGGCCGAGGTGGCCTCGTCGAAGATCAGGATGGGCGGGTTCTTCAGCAGGGTGCGGGCGATGGCCACGCGCTGCTTCTCGCCGCCCGAGAGCTTGAGCCCGCGTTCGCCCACCGTGGTCTCGTAGCCCTTGGGCGTGGCCGCGATGAAGCCATGGATGTGGGCCGCCTTGGCCGCCGCTTCGATCTCGGCCTGCGTGGCGCCGGGGCGCCCGTAGCCGATGTTGTAGGCGATGCTGTCGTTGAAGAGCACGGTGTCCTGCGGCACGATGCCGATGGCACGGCGCACGGAGCCCTGCTGCACGCGGCGGATGTCCTGGCCGTCGATGCGGATGCGGCCGCCATCGACGTCGTAGAAGCGGTACAGCAGCCGCGCCAGCGTGCTCTTGCCCGAGCCGCTGGGCCCCACCACCGCGACCTTCTTGCCGGCCGGGATCTCGAAGCTGATGCCGTGCAGGATGGGCCGCTCCGGGTCGTAGGCGAAGTGCACGTCCTCGAAGCGCACAGCGCCGCTGGATACCTGCAGGGCCGGTGCGTCGGGCGCGTCGGCCACCTCGCGATCGCGGGCCAGCAGCTGGAACATCTTCTCCAGGTCGGTGAGGCTTTGCTTGATCTCGCGGTAGATCACGCCGAGGAAATTCAGCGGGATGTAGAGCTGGATCATGAAGGCGTTGACCATCACCAGGTCTCCGAGGCTCATGCGCCCGGCCACCACGCCCTGCGTGGCGCGCCACAGCATGGCCACCAGGGCCAGGGCGATGATCAGCTGCTGGCCAGTGTTGAGCATGGACAGCGTGCTCTGCGACTTCAGCTGGGCACGGCGCAGCTTCTCCAGGCTCTCGTTGTAGCGGCTGGCCTCGAAATCCTCGTTGTTGAAGTACTTGACCGTCTCGTAATTCAGCAGGGAGTCGATGGCCTTGCTGTGCGCCACCGAGTCCAGCTCGTTGAGCTGCTTGCGGAACTGGGTGCGCCACTCGGTCACGTAGACGGTGAAGGCGATGTAGACCACCAGCGCGGCGATGGTGATCAGCGCGAAGACGGCGTCGAACTTGATCCCGAGCAAGCCCAGCACCAGCACCACCTCGATCAGCGTAGGCAGGATGCTGTAGAGCGAATACGAGATCAGCGAGTGCACGGCCCGCGTGCCGCGCTCGATGTCGCGCGTCATGCCGCCGGTCTGGCGCTCCAGGTGGAAGCGCAGCGAGAGATCGTGCAGGTGGCGGAAGACCTGCAGCGAGATCGCCCGCGAGGTGCCCTCGGTGGCCTTGGCGAAGACCAGCTCGCGCAGCTCGGTGAACAGCGAGGTCGAGAGCCTCAGCAGGCCGTAGGCCAGCAGCAGGCCCATGGGCACCACCAGCATCGCCTCCGCCGAGCCGGGCTTGAGGCTGAGGCTGTCCACCAGCTCCTTCAGCAGAACGGGCACGCCCACATTGGCCAGCTTGGCGGCCAGCATGAAGCCCAGCGCCAGGCCCACGCGCCAGCGGTAGTGCCACAGATAGGGCATGAGCTTGGCGACGGTGCCCCAGTCGCCCTTGACGGCGGTGTTCAGCTGGGGCGCATCGGCAGCTTTCGCCGGACCTGCGTGCGAAGAGGCGGCGGAGCTCATGACAGAAGGATGACGGCGCATGACGATAGGGAGAGAATGGGTCGCATTGTCACTGCAGTCCCGATTGCCCATCATGTCCGACACCCAAAGCCCCCTGGCTCCGGCCCCCAGCGCCGCCCCCGCCCCCGACGCCCGCGTCTGGCCCCGCGAGCTGGTGCTGCGCGTGATGCCCATGCCGGCGGATGCCAACCACAATGGCGACGTCTTCGGCGGCTGGATCATGGCGCAGGTGGACATCGCCGGCTCCATCCTGCCGGCGCGCATCTCGCGGGGCCGCATCACCACCGTGGCGGTGAAGGAGTTCCTCTTCAAGCAGCCGGTGTCCATCGGCGACCTGCTGTCCTTCTACGCCCAGGTGGTCCGCGTGGGCCGCACGTCCATTACGCTGCAGGTCGAGGTGATCGCCGAGCGCAACCCGGCCAGCCCGCATGTGGTCAAGGTCACCGAGGCGCAGCTGACCTACGTGGCCATCGACAAGGACGGCAAGCCCCGCCCCTTCACCATCGAAGACTGAGGCCCGGTCCACGCTGCATGCAGGAAACGCTGCTGATCATCGGCGGCGGCGCGCTCGGCAGCGCCGTGGCCGCCAGCCTGGCCGAGCGCGGAGACTGGCGCGGCCGCATCACCGTGCTGGAGCGCGATCCCACGTATGAGCACGCCTCCTCGGCCCGCTCGGCGGCCTCTATCCGCCAGCAGTTCTCCACGCCGCTGAACATCGCGCTGTCCTTGCACGGCCTGGAGGTGCTGCGCGCCGCCGGCCCGCAAGCCGGCCTGGTGGAGCGAGGCTATCTCTACCTGATTGCGCCCGCAGGCGCCGCGCAGCAGCAGGCGCTGAACGCCCTGCAGCGCGCCCAGGGCGCCGAAGTGGCGCTGCTGGACCTCGCCGAGCTGCACCGCCGCTTCCCCTGGCTGGCCACGCAAGACCTGGCCCTGGGCAGCTGGGGCCTGCGCGGCGAAGGCTGGTTCGACGGCTGGGGCCTGCTGCAGTCGCTCAAGCAGCGGGCGCAGGCGGCGGGCGTGCAGTACGTGAAGGACGAAGCCCTGCGCTTCGAGCTGGACGGCCAGGGCCAGGTCAGCGGCGTGCAGACCGCCAGCGGCGGCCTGCTGAAGGCGGACCGTTTCGTGCTGGCCTGCGGCGCCTGGTCCGCCCCGCTGGCGGCCACGGCGGGCATCGCCCTGCCCGTCAGCGCCCGGCGGCGCAGCGTCTATGCCTTCCGCACGGAAGAGCAGGCGCCGGGCTGCCCCCTGGTCATCGACCCGTCCGGCCTGTGGTTCCGCCCCGAGGGCGCCGGCCAGTTCATCTGTGGCGGGCCGCCCTTGGGCGACGATGCGCCAGACCTCCCGCTGGATCCCGAGGACTACCTTTTCGAGGAGCGCCTCTGGCCCGCCCTGGCCGAGCGGGTGCCAGGTTTTGCCAGCCTGCGCCAGGAGCGCAGCTGGGCCGGCTACTACGAGATGAATGACTTCGACCACAACGGCCTCGTGGGCCCCTGGCCGGGCCAGCAGCGCCTGCTGATGGCCTGCGGCTTCTCTGGTCACGGCCTGCAGCATGCGCCGGGCGTGGGCCGCGGCCTGGCGGAATGGATCGCCTGCGGCCACTACCAGACGCTGGACCTCGCGCCCCTGGGGTCGGGCCGCCTCCTGAGCGGCGAGCCCTATCGCGAGCTCAACGTGATCTGAGCGGCGGGATCGGACTGCGGTTCAGTCCGGCGCCGACCACAGCTTGCGCTCGCGCACCAGCCGCTGGCACAGGGACTGGGCCCAGACCTCGTAGCCGACCGGCCCTGGATGGAAGCCATCCTCGGCCATGTGGCGCGCAGCCTCGGGGCCATGCAGATGCGCCGGCAGAGCCTGCAGGCCCCGGTCGCGTCGGCCGATCAGGTGCCGCGCCAGGCGCCGGTTCAAGCGCTGGGACTGCGCGCCCAGCACCCAGCGCAGGGGCTGAGGCAGCAGCGGGAAGGCATGCATGGGCGGCACGGCGCTGTGCAGGCTGTAGCGCACGCCGCAGCGCTGCACCGCCATCTCGTGGATGGCGTCCAGGTCCTGCAGGTAGTGGGCAGCGCGGCGCTGGCCCACGACGTCGTTGACACCCAGGGCCGTCACCAACACATCGGCCGGCTGCAGCTCGGCTTCGGCCAGATGCCGGCGTGCATCGGCGCTGTCATGCCCGGTGCGGGCCACCAGCTGCCAATGCACCCGTCCATCCAGCGCCTGGGCCAGGTGCAGCGCGAGCCGTCCGGCGAGGGCCAGGTCTTGCGTGGGGGCGCCCACGCCCGCGCCCGAGGAATCGCCGACGATCAGCAGGCGCAGCTTCAGCGCCCCCTGCCCGGCCTGGCCGGCACGCGCTCCCGCCGCCTCGGGCAGGCGCAGGGCCCGGCGGCGCACCTGCCGGCCCTGCCACAGCAGCACCGGCGCCAGCAGCAGCTTGGCCGGGCCCAGCATCAGTCGAACTGGGAGAAGTCGGGCTGGCGCTTCTGGAAGAAGGCCTGGAAGGCCTCGGTGGCCTCGGGCGAGCGCAGGCGGGCGCCGAAGATCTCGGCCTCGGTCTTGATGGCTTCCTGCAGCTGCTCGATGCTGTGGCGGCGCATCAGGCGCTTGCTCTCGCGCACGGCGCTGGGCGCCAGGCTGTTGAAGCGCTCGGCCACGCGGCGGGCCTGGTTGACCACCTCGCCGGCCGGCAGCACGGCGTTGGCGATGCCGCATTCCACGGCATCCGCGCCGGTGAAGGGGTCGCCCAGCAGCAGCTTTTCGGCCGCCTTCACATGGCCCATCAGGCGCGGCACGACCAGGCTGGAGCCGAACTCCGGCACCAGGCCCAGACTCACGAAGGGCATGGCCAGGCGGGCGTCGTCGGCCACGTAGACGAAGTCGCAGTGCAGCAGCAGCGTGGTGCCGATGCCGATGGCGGCGCCGTTCACGGCGGCGATCACGGGCTTCTCGCAGCCCAGCAGGGCGCGCATGAACTGGAAGACCGGCGCGTTCTCGTCCCGCGGCGGGCTGCCCATGAAGTCCTCGATGTCATTGCCCGAGGTGAAGATCTGGGGCTGGCCCTGGATCAGCACGGCGCGCACGGCCTTGTCGCCATTGGCGGCGATCAGGGCGTCGGCCAGAGCCTGGTACATGGCCCGGGTCAGGGCGTTCTTCTTCTCGGGGCGTGCGATCTCGAGGGTCAGCACGCCGTTGACGGTGGCGGTCTTGATGGTCACGGCAATCTCTCCAGGCAAATTCCTTGGGGCGGATGATGCCAGAGCAGCGGGGCGGCCCTGGCGCGTCGGGGGCTCAGGCGGCGGGCAGCAGGCGCTCCCAGTGGTTGGCCAGGTGCATCAGGTGCGCCCGCTGGTAGTCGGGCTTGCTCAAGGGGCCGTAAGCGAAATGCGGCTTCAGCGGGCCGGTCCAGGCCGCGAAGGCGTCCATGGCGTCCAGCAGGCGCTGCACGCCATGCTTGAGCGTGGCCTCGACGTCCAGCGCAGGTGCCCCGGGGATGGGCTCGTCCCGGTCATGGTTCATCTTGCCGCGGGCGTCAAACAGCGCGAACGCGGTCTTGCCCAGCGTGGACTGGAACCAGGCGGGCTTGGCCTGCGGATAGCCGCTCATCGAGTACTCGATGCTTTGCGCCAGATGCTCCAGCAGCTGCGGCACGGTCCAGGCGCCGTCATGGCGGCGCGCATGGAAGCGCAGCTCCAGCACGGCCTTCTGCGCCTCGGTCCAGGTCTGGAAGCCCTCGGGCAGCCGGCCCTGGCAGGCGCTCAGCAGGCCGGTGCCGGACAGCAGCGCGGCGCCCAGCACCACCCGGCGGGAGGGCTCTGCGCAATCAGGGGGGTCAGGTCTTGCGTCCATGCTCAGACTCCTTGCAGCCACAGGCTCACCCGCGGCCAGAGCTTGGCCTCGAAACGCGCGCGGAAGAAGCCAAAGTGGCCGATGCGGCGCTCTCCCACGTCCTTGGGCGCGATGCGCTGCAGCTGGGGCTGTGCGCCGGCGTAGAAGCTGTGCAGGCTCTCGGTGTTGCGGCGGGACATGAACTCGTCGTCGGTGAAGGACAGCGCCAGCATGGGCAGCTTCAGCGCCGCGTACTGCTGGCGCCAGGCGGCACCGCCCTCGCCCATCAGGTAGTCGCGATCCAGGCACCAGCGCCGCCACTGCGCCATCACGCCGCGCGGCAGGTCGCCCACCTTGCGCAGGCGGCGGCCGGGGAAGTAGCCGAAGAGCGGCAGGCTCAGCGGCACCACCACGTACCAGAGCCACCAGACGTAGCGGCGCAGGCCCGCGGCGTTCTCACGCCAATAGCCGCTGCCGCAGCCCACGGTCACCGCCTTGCCGATGCGATCGCGATTGGGCAGCAGGCCCAGGATCTGCCCGCCCAGGCTGTGGCCCAGCCAGTGCAGGGGCCGATCGGGCCCCAGCAGGCGGGCGAGTTCGTCGACGGCGCCGGCCGCGTCCTGCTCGGCCCAGGTGCGGATGTCCGCGTCCAGGCCCTTGAGCGAATGCCGCATCTCGGCCGGGCGCGAGGCGCCCATGCCGCGGTAGTCGAAGCTCATCACCAGCCAGCCCTGGGCCGCCATCCAGTGGGCGAAGTCGGCGTAGTAGCGCTGCTCCACGCCCATGGCCGGGGCGATCAGCAGGCCGGCGCGGGCGGTGGCGGGGTCGCCGTAGAGGTGGCCGCACAGCGCGAAGCCGTCACGGGCCTTGAAGTGCAGCATGGGGTGCTCCTTCCTCGACAGATGCGGACCTGCAATGAAAAACGCGGCCCGCAGGCCGCGTTCTCAGCCGTGGATCACAGGCGTTCCAGGATGCCTGCAGCACCTTGGCCGGCGCCCACGCACATGGTCACCATGCCGTACTTGCCGCCGGTGCGGCGCAGGCCGTGGATGACCGAAGCCGCACGGATGGCACCGGTGGCACCCAGCGGGTGGCCCAGGGCGATGGCGCCGCCGTTGGGGTTGACCTTGGCGCGGTCCAGGACGATGCCCTTGCTGTCCAGGTCGTTCAGCACGGCCAGGGATTGGGCAGCGAAGGCTTCGTTCAGCTCGACCCAGTCCAGGTCGGCCGCGGTGATGCCGGCCAGCTTCAGGGCGGCGGGGATGGCCTCGATGGGGCCGATGCCCATGATCTCGGGCGGCACGCCACGCACGGTGAAGGACACGAAGCGGGCCAGCGGGGTCAGGCCGAAGCGCTTGACGGCGGCTTCAGAAGCCACGATCAGGGCGCCGGCGCCGTCCGAGGTCTGCGAGCTGTTGCCGGCGGTGACGCTGCCCATGCCGGTGGCCTTGCCCGTGGGGTCCTTGGGGGCGGCGAACACGGGCTTGAGCTTGGCCAGGCCTTCCAGCGAGGTGTCCTTGCGGGGGCCTTCGTCGATGTCGACCATGCGCTTCTTCAGCGTGATCTCGCCGGTGGCCAGGTCGGGCACGCGCTCGAGGATCTCGAAGGGCGTCATCTCGGCCTTGAAGTGGCCGGCCTCGATGGCAGCCAGGGCGCGGCGGTGGGATTCCAGCGCGAAGGCATCTTGATCTTCGCGGCTCACCTTCCACTGCTGGGCGACCTTCTCGGCGGTCAGGCCCATGCCGTAGGCGATGCCGATGTTGGCGTCGCGCTCGAAGATGGCAGGGGACAGAGACGGCTTGTTACCGCCCATCGGGACCATGGACATGGACTCGACACCGGCGGCGATCATCACCTCGGCCTCGCCCACGCGGATGCGGTCGGCGGCCATCTGCAGGGCGGTGATGCCCGAGGCGCAGTAACGGTTGACCGTCACGCCGCCCACGGAATTGGGCAGGCCGGCCAGCACGGCACCGACGCGGGCGATGTTCATGCCCTGTTCACCTTCGGGGAAGGAGCAGCCCACGATGGCGTCTTCAATGGCGGCCGGGTCCAGGCCCGGCACCTGGGCCAGGGCGGCCTGCATGGCGCGCACCAGCATCTCGTCCGGGCGGGTGTTCTTGTAGTAACCGCGGCCGGACTTGCCGATGGGCAGGCGCGTGGCGGCGCAGATATAGGCTTCTTGCACTTGCTTGGCCATGATTTCAACCTTTCAGTTCTTGGCGGGCGCTGGGGCGTTCTTGGGAACCCAGGCCCAGACAAATTCACATTCCACCGGGTTCAGCCCGGCCTCGTCGGTCACCGTCACCTGCACGCTCACCTCGCCCTTGGGCTCGGCCTGCATCAGCTGGCGCTGCTGCTCGGTCAGCACGGCACGGGCGTTGAGGGCCCCCGTTGCGCGCTTCTTGAAGGCCACGTGCATGGACTTGCACAGAGGCAGGCAGTCGTCGCGCACGTTCATGCCCACCACCATGCCCGTGGCCGTCTCGGCCAAGAGGCCCATGGCGGCAGCGTGCACGCTGCCGATGTGGTTCTGCACCGGGCGGCGGTTGGCAATGGCGATCTCCGCCACCTGCGCGTCCAGCCGCAGGAAGTCCAGCTTCGCCGTGCCGGTGAAGGGCACGGCCCGGCGCAGCACCGCATTGCGCGCCAGGGGGCGCAGGGCGGCAGGCAGCGCGTCCAGCTTGGACAGGGTGCGGGCGAGGCGGTTGCTGTTAGTCATCGGGTCAACGAGGTATTCGGGCTCTCACCGGGCGTAGCGAGCGGACGTCAGGCTAGGCGGACGGAGCGCAGGAACCGGAACGTACTGGAGGTACGTGAGGATTCCGAGCACCGCCCAACGACGCATGACGTTCGCGCAGTAGCCCTCAATTCCTCACGGGCTTGCCGGTTTGGAGCATGCCCATGATGCGCTCTTGCGTCTTGGGGTTCTCCAGCAGACTGCAGAAGTGCTTGCGCTCCAGGGTCATCAGGTATTCCTCGTCGACCACGGTGCCGGCTTCCACTTCGCCACCGCAGACCACGTCGGCGATCAGGCTGGCCAGGTGGTAGTCGTGCTCGCTGATGAAGGCGCCGTCACGCATATTGGCCAGCTGGCCCTTGATGGTGGCGATGCCGGAGCGGCCGGCCACGGGGATGCGGGCCTTCATCGGGGCGCGGTAGCCGGAGTCGGCCATGGCCTTGACCTGGGCGCTGGCCACGAAGAGCAGCTCGTCCTTGTTCGGGACGATCAGGTCGGAGTCCAGCAAGAAGCCGTTCTTGCGCGCTTCCACGGCCGAGGTGGCGACCTTGGCGGTGGCCGCAGTCGTGAAGCCGTCCTTCAGGAAGGCGAAGATGTCGGCACCGGAGTTGCCGGCAGCCGCCATTTCAGCGGCACGGCGGGCGATGTAGGTCAGGCCGCCGCCGCCGGGGATCAGACCCACGCCGACTTCCACCAGACCGACATACGACTCCATGTGCGCCACGCGGCGGGCGCAATGCACGGCCAGCTCGCAGCCGCCGCCCAGGGCCAGGCCGCGCATCGCGGCGACCACGGGCACCTGCGCATAGCGCACGCGCAGCATCATGTCCTGCAGCTTCTTCTCTTCCGGAGCAATGCCCTTGGCGCCCTTGGTCATGAAGACGGGCATCAGGGCTTCGAGGTTGGCACCGGCGGAGAACACGTCGTCCGGCGACCAGATCACCAGGCCCTTGTACTTGGCCTCGGCGATCTCGACAGCCTTCAGCAGGCCCTCGGTCACGGTCGGGCTGATCAGGTGCAGCTTGGCGGTGATCGAGGCGATCAGCACCTCGCCGTCCAAGCTCCAGACGCGCACTTCCTCGTTCTTGAACTCTTCCGTGCCGGCCTTCAGGGGCTCGACAGCGCCTTCGCCCACCAGGGCCTCGGGGAAAGCCTGGCGCTCGTACACCGGCAGCTTGGCGCGGGGCTTGAACTTGCCTTCGGCGGCGCTCCAGGAACCGTTGGCGCTGTGCACGCCGCCGTTCTCGGCCACGGGGCCTTCGAACACCCAGGCGGGCAGCGGGGCGCTGGCCAGGGTCTTGCCGGCCTCGATGTCTTCCTTGACCCACTGGGCGACCTGCGTCCAGCCGGCGGCCTGCCACAGCTCGAAGGGACCCTGCTGCGAGCCGAAGCCCCAGCGCATGGCGAAGTCGATCTCGCGGGCCGTGTCGGCCACGGTGGCCAGGTGCACGGCCACGTAATGGAAGCTGTCACGCAGGATGGACCACAGGAACTGGGCCTGCGGGTTGCTCGACTCGCGCAGCAGCTTGATGCGCTCGGCGGCGGGCTTCTTCAGCATGCGGGCCACGATCTCGTCGGCCTTCTTGCCGCCGGCGACGTACTCGCCCGTGGCGAAGTCCAGGCGCTGGATGTCCTTGCCCACCTTCTTGTAGAAACCGGCGCCGGACTTCTGGCCCAGGGCGCCCTTCTCGATCAGGCCGGCCAGCACCTTGGGCGTCGCGTAGGTCGAGAAGAAGGGATCGTCCTTCAGGTTGTCCTGCATGGTCTTGACGACGTGGGCCATGGTGTCCAGCCCCACGACGTCGGCCGTGCGGAAGGTGCCGGAGCTGGCGCGGCCGAGCTTCTTGCCGGTCAGGTCATCGACCACGTCGACGGACAGGCCGAACTTCTCGGCCTCGATCATGGTGGCCATCATGCCGGCGATGCCGACGCGGTTGGCCACGAAGTTGGGCGTGTCATTGGCGCGCACGACGCCCTTGCCCACGGCGGTGGTCACGAAGCCTTCGAGCTGGTCGATCACTTCCGGACGGGTCGTCGGGGTGTTGATCAGCTCCACCAGGTACATGTAGCGCGGCGGGTTGAAGAAGTGGATGCCGCAGAAGCGCGGCTTGATCTCTTCAGGCAGCACTTCGGAGAGCTTGGTGATGGAGAGGCCCGAGGTGTTGGACGCGACGATGGCGTGCGGGGCGATGAAGGGAGCGATCTTGGTGTACAGATCCAGCTTCCAGTCCATGCGCTCGGCAATGGCCTCGATAATGAGGTCGCAGTCCTTGAGCAGTTCCAGGTGCTCTTCGTAGTTGGCCTGCTGGATCAGCGCGGCGTCCTCGGGCACACCCAGGGGGGCGGGCTTGAGCTTCTTCAGGCCTTCGATGGCCTTGTTCACGATGCCGTTCTTGGGGCCTTCCTTGGCCGGCAGGTCGAACAGCACCACGGGCACCTTGACGTTGACCAGGTGCGCAGCGATCTGCGCGCCCATGACGCCAGCGCCGAGCACGGCGACTTTGCGAACTTGGAATCGACTCACGGAATTACTCCTCTTTCAATTCAGGGAAGGGCGCCCTCGGGAAGGAGCGCGCCCGCTTGAGGCCTTACTCGACCCGGACCCAGACCTGGGTGCGGTAGAAGAAGCCGACATACCCGCGCATTTCCAGCTTCTTGCCGCCTTCGACGGGCTTGAGCCGGGTGCGGTAGGTCTTGCCGTTATTGGGATCCAGGATCTCGCCGCCGGTCCACAGCGCCTTGTCGTCACCGTCCTGCTTGACGCCACGGAGGATCTGCAGGCCCACCACGGGCTTGTCCTTGCGGTCGTCCTTGCAGAGATCGCACTTGGCGTCCTGCTTGCTGGGATCGAAGACCTTCTCGATGGTGCCCGTCAGTACGCCGCCGTTCTCGGCGATGCGCACCAGGGACTTCTCGGTCTTGCCGTCATCGTCGATGGTCTTCCACAGGCCCACCGGTGAACTCTGCGCCCAGGCGGGGACGGTGAGCATCACGGTGGCAATCAGCGAGGCGGCAAAGGCGCGTGTCATGGGCGAGTCTCCTGTGTTGTCATGAAAGATGCATGACCTGCTGCGCGTTCTGGCGGCCATGCACCGGGGTGCGTCAGCATCGCAGAGGCCGGGGCGCTCTGCAATGCCGTCGCCCATTGTTACCCTGGGCTCAGAACAGGGCTTCGTCCATGGCCATCAGCGGCTGCAGGCCGGCGCGGGCGGTGCGGATCAGCGACGCCGTTTCGGGCAGCAGCTTGGCGAAGTAGAAGCGCGCGGTGTGCAGCTTGGCGGTGTAGAAGGGATCGCCGCTGCCCTGCTTCTCCAGCGCGATCTTGGCCGAGCGGGCGAAGAAGTAGGCGAAGCACAGATGGCCCACGACGCGCAGGTAGTCCACCGCGGCGGCGCCGACTTCGTCGGGGTTCTGGAAGGCCTTCATGCCGATCTCGGTGGTCAGCTTGGTGACCTTGTCGCCCAGGTCGGCCAGCGGGTTGATGAACTCCTGCATGGCTTCGCTGGTGCCCTCTTCCTCGACGAAGCTGGCGATCTTCTTGCCGAACTTCTTCAGCGTGGCGCCGTTGTTGCCCAGCACCTTGCGGCCCAGCAGGTCCAGCGACTGGATGGTGTTGGTGCCTTCGTAGATCATGTTGATCCGCGCGTCGCGCACGAACTGCTCCATGCCCCACTCGTGGATGAAGCCGTGGCCGCCGAAGACCTGCATGCAGTGCGAGGTGGCGATCCAGCCGTTGTCGGTCAGGAAGGCCTTGATGATGGGCGTCAGCAGAGCGACTTCGGCCTCGCACTCCTTGCGCTCCTCTTCATCGGCCGAGCTCAGGGCCTTGTCCAGCTGAAGCGCGACGTAGGTCGACAGCGCACGGCCGCCTTCAGCATAGGCGCGGGCGGTCAGCAGCATCTTGCGCACGTCGGGGTGCACGATGATGGGGTCGGCGGCCTTGTCCGGTGCCTTGGGGCCGGAGAGGGCGCGCATCTGGATGCGGTCCTTGGCATAGGTCACGGCGTTCTGGTAGGCCACCTCGGTCAGGCCCAGGGACTGGTTGCCCACACCCAGGCGCGCCGCGTTCATCAT
This sequence comes from Burkholderiaceae bacterium, assembly GCA_041905785.1. GTDB lineage: Bacteria > Pseudomonadota > Gammaproteobacteria > Burkholderiales > Burkholderiaceae_C > Roseateles_B. The sequence goes on along the minus strand of JAYRKJ010000016.1, from coordinate 15,804 downwards.
CACGAACATCGCGGCCAGGCCCTTGTTGGGCTCGCCCACCAGGGTGCCGATGGCGTTTTCCAGCACCATCTGGCAGGTGGAGTTGGCATGGATGCCCATCTTGTGCTCCAGGCCGGCGCAGAAGATGCCGTTGCGCGCGCCCAGCGTGCCGTCCGCATTCACCAGGAACTTGGGCACGATGAAGAGCGAGATGCCCTTGGAGCCGGCCGGGGCGTCCGGCAGGCGGGCCAGCACCAGGTGGACGATGTTCTCGGCCAGGTCGTGCTCGCCGGCCGAGATGAAGATCTTGGCGCCGGTGATCTTGTAGGTGCCGTCGGCCTGGGGCTCGGCCTTGGTGCGCAGCAGGCCGAGGTCGGTGCCGCAGTGCGGTTCGGTCAGGCACATGGTGCCGGTCCACTCGCCGCTGGTCAGCTTGGTCAGGTAGGTGGCCTTCTGCTCGGGCGTGCCGTGCGCATGCAGGGCCTCGTAGGCGCCGTGGCTCAGGCCGGGGTACATGGTCCAGGCCTGGTTGGCCGAGTTCATCATCTCGTACATGCCCTGGTTCACCAGCACCGGCAGGCCCTGGCCGCCGTACTCAGGGTCGCAGGACAGCGCAGGCCAGCCGCCTTCGACGTACTGGTTGTAGGCTTCCTTGAAGCCCTTGGGCGGCGTGACTTCGTGCGTGGCCTTGTCCAGCTTGCAGCCCTCGGCATCGCCGCTCAGGTTCAGCGGGGCGATGACCTCGGCGCAGAACTTGCCGCCCTCTTCCAGCACCGCGTTGATGGTGTCGGCGTCGATGTCGGCGTGGGCGGGGAGCATCTTGAGCTCGTCAACCACATTCAGCAGCTCGTGCATCACGAACTGCATGTCGCGCAGGGGAGGGGTGTAGGTGGGCATGTTCGGCTCCTGTGTGGACTTGTGGTGAGAGATCAGGCTCGCTTGCGCGAGGCGGTCGTGCCGCGGGATTTGGCCCCCGTCGCCGGGGCGTTGGATTCGCCGCCTTGCGCGGTGTCGACCTTGCGGCCGGCCGCTGTGATGCAAGGCGCGATGACGCGCTCGAAGCCCTTGCCGGCGCGCTCCAGCGCGCCGGGGCTGCGCATGAAGCGCGCGTCGTGGTGTAGGGAGAGGATCAGACCGTGCAGTTCGAAGAGGATCTGCTCGGCGTCGGTGTCGGCCGCCAGATGGCCCGCTTCCTTGGCCAGCAGAATGGCCTTGTGCAGGGCCGCGTGCCAGGCCTTGACCATGGAGACCAGGGCATCCCGCACGGGGCCGGGGCGGTCGTCGAACTCGACGGCACCGGAGATGTAGATGCAGCCCGAGTCGATTTCCACCGACACGCGGCGCACCCAGCGCTCGTACAGCGCGCGCAGGCGCGGCAGACCGCGCGGTTCGCGGATCGCCGTGAAGAACACCTCTTCTTCGAATTTGGCGTGATACTCACGCACCACCGCGATCTGCAATTCCTCGCGCGATCCGAAGTGGGCGAAGACGCCGGACTTGCTCATCTTGGTCACATCGGCCAGGGCGCCAATGGACAGGCCCTCCAGCCCCATGTGCGAGGCCAGGCCCAGGGCCGCTTCCAGGATGGCAGCACGCGTCTGCTGCCCTTTTTGCAGGGAGCGGACGGCGCGGCGCGGCGCCCGGGTCTCGGGCTTGCTGGCAGGCTGAGGTGCTGTCGGCACGGTGGTCTTTCGTGAGCTCTGTGAGCATCAATAATAAAACGAACGATCGTTCTATTTTTGCCCAAAAGACCTCGTGCTGCACAAGCCCCGCAGCAGGCTTTCTAGGGGCACCCGCCTAGAAGAGCACATTCCTGCGCAAGAAGCCAGGGGTTACCCTGATATTTACTGTGGCGCAACGGGAACTTTTGGGCCAGCACCCGCGCAGACTGCAGGGCGGCCCCATCGCGGAGCAAGCGGCAGACCCGGCAGTCTGCACAGGCCGGATGACATGCGCTTGACGCGGTCGCGCCTGGCCCACAGGCCCGATGAATGCGCGGTTTGGCCGCACCGGCGCCTTGAGTCCCCGGGGGAACCTGCAGTACGCTGCAGACTTGGAGGTCAACGCTGTGGATGTTCTGCAACTGGATGTCTCGGGCCGACCGCAAGCCTGGATCAGTACCCGGGAAGCGGCCGTGATCTATGCGAACGACGGCATCGCCTGGACCCTGGGCGAACCCTGCCAGGTCCTGCGCGGCGGGCTGCAGCGCCGCACGGGGCTGCAGTCCCGCATCGAGGTCCATCCCATCATCGCGGTGCGCGGGGCCGTGCCCTCGCGGGCCTGGCGCCTGGAACCGGCCCTCTCCAACCACAAGCTCTTCGCCCGCGACCGCTACCTGTGCGCCTATTGCGGCCGTTCCTTCCCGGTGGACGACCTGACCCGCGAGCACATCGTGCCCAGCTCCCGCGGTGGCCGCGACAGCTGGATGAACTGCATCACCGCCTGCCGCAGCTGCAACGGCCGCAAGGCCAACCGGCTGCCGGAGGAGGCGCACATGAGCCTGCTCTACCTGCCCTACGTGCCCAGCCTGCACGAGGACATGATCCTGCGCGGCCGGCGCATCCTGGTCGACCAGATGGAGTTCCTGCTGGCGAGCGTGCCGAGGAGCAGCCGCCTGCACGCCTGAAACGGCACCCGCGCGGCGTCGCCGTTACAGAACTCACACACAACGCACACCATGCGGGCACGTCCGACGCGGCGGCGGCGGGCTTCGCATCGGTAAAGTTGTGTCATGGCGTCAACGCCGCGACCTCTGCGGCGTTGGCGCGACAATCACCTGCCGGAGAACAAAGATCATGACCAAGACCTCCACCCTTTGCGCCAGCCTCCTGGCCCTCACCCTGCTGGGCGCCTGCTCCACCAGCAACCCGGACGTCGTGTCGCGCCATGACGCCCAGCGCATGTCCCAGGTGGTCGACGCCACCGTGCTGAGCGTGCGGCCGGTCACCGTGGATGGCAGCCAGAGCGGCGCGGGCGCCGTGACCGGCGGCGTGGTGGGCGCAGTGGCCGGCTCGTCGGTCGGCGGCCGCCGCGAAGGGCAGGTCGTGGGCGTGCTGGGCGCCGTGGCAGGCGCCGTGATCGGCAACGCCATCGAACGCAGCGCCACGCGCGAAGAGGCGCTGGAGATCCTGGTGCAGCTGCGCAACGGCGAACGCCGCGCCGTCATCCAGGGCAAGGGCCAGGAGAGTTTCAAGACCGGCGATCCGGTCATCCTGGTGACCACCGGCGGCAAGACGCGCGTGAGCCACGCGCCGGCCGTCAGCCAGCCCGCACCGGCGCACTGACGCTGCGCCCCTCTTCCTGCGTGGGAGGACGAATTTCACCCCTCGTCCAGGGGACGCCCTTCAGGGGGGGCTGCCGTCAGGGTTAATACCGGCGATGCTTCGACCTGTAGCAAACGTCGTGAGCCCCCGACATGCCAAGCCTCAGCCTCGATTTCTACTTCGCCCCATACCAGACCCGCCCCGGCAACCATCCTGAGATCCAGGAACTGCCGGCGTCGCTGGACGGGCTGGAAGTGCGCGACAGCACCCTGGCGGAATGGCTGGAAGTCGGCACCGGCTTCGACATGCTGACGCCCTTGGAAACGGTGGACACCGACTGGCTGGACAAGCTCCCGCCCAACTGAGGCCACCAACGGCGGCGATGGCATCGATTGCGGGCACGCCGCCCTCCCTGGCAGACCACCCCGACCGGCTTGCATCCCTCACGCCAGACCGACAATAGCGCGCACCGTCCACTGCCCTGCCCGCTCCATGCTGGATGTCTGGTACACGCTTGACCCGCCCGAAGGCCCCTTCTTGCTCGACCCCGCCGAGCAGGCGCGCCACCAGCGCTTTCTGTGCCCGCGAACGGCCCGCACATTTGCCCACGCGCACACCCTGAAGCGTTGCGCACTGAGCCAGCGGCACCCCCCGCATGCGCCGATGAGCTGGCAGTTCGACGCAGGCCCGGACGGCAAACCTCAGGTCCGCGGGCCGGTCCCGACGGAATTCAACCTCAGCCACAGCGGCGATGCGGTGGCGGTGGCCATCGCCGACCAGGCCGTGGGCGTTGACATCGAGTGCCACCGGGCGCTGCAGGACGCCCGCGCCATTGCCGGCACTGTCTTCCATCCGCGCGAACTGCACTGGCTGCATGCGCAACCGGACTTCCTTGCGGCCTTCTACAAGCTCTGGACGCTGAAGGAGGCGGTGCTCAAGGCCATGGGGCGGGGATTCTTCCAGGCGCCGGAGTCGCTGTGCTGGGACGCGCTGGACGATGCCCTGTTCACCCTCACCCATGAGGGGCAGCGCTGGTTTGCAAGGCATCTGGCGCTGGCTGGGACCAGCCTGGCGGTGGCTTGCGGGGATGCGGCACAGCTGGCGGCACTGCGCCTGAGGCCGGCGCGGGAAGCGCAGGAGGCGGCGTTGGGGGGCTTGGCCTGAGCGCTGAGCCATGGCTCATCCCACCCCAGACCTGCACCCCTGACGCATGTGCAGTGGCTGGCCCCGCATGGCGCCGCAGCCCTCACCAGAACTTGTACTTCGCCGCGAGCTGGAAGAAGCGGCCCAGCTGGTTGTGATACGCCGGATTGAAGCCCTGGAGATAGCCCATGCGGTCGGCGTCAAATGGCGCCGCGCGGTCATCGACATTGCGCACCGAGAGGCTCAGCTCCAGGTCCTTGAAGCCGCGGTAGGCCACGTAGGCGTCTGCCGTCATCCAGGCATTGATCCGGCAGTAGTCGGGGCGCGCCGGGCTCTGCGCGGCATAGCTGCAGTTCACGCTGGAATCGTCGACCTGGGCATAGGCGCCGGTGTAGTTCCAGTTGACGTTGAGCTGCCAGGGGCCGCGGCTCCAACCCAGGCCGAAGCGCATGCGCTCCTTGGGCATCAGGTAGTAGCCGGCCTTGTCCTTCAGCTCTGCGCCCGGGGCGTTGGCCTGCTCGTAGCTGGACAGCCGGTTGTAAGTGCCGCTGAAGCTCACCCGCCCGCGATCGCCGGGCAGGTCCCACTGCAGGCGGCCATCCACGTCCACGCCGCGCACATGCGTCTGCGCCAGGTTGGTGGCGGTCAGGTAGATCTGGTCGATCTGGCCGGACGCCGCGCCGCGGACGATCTTGTCGGCGAACTCGGCCTCATGGTCCAGCAGATAGGTGGTGGTCATCGAGGTCACCTCGCCTTTGCGCTTGATGTCGTAGGCGTCGATGGCCACGCTGGCGTTGCGCGTGGGCTGGAGGACCACGCCCAGCGAGCGGCTCTTGGAGGTCTCGGCGCGCAGGTCGCCGGCGTTGCCGTAGATGCCCACGACGTAGCGGTCGCAGTTGGGGTTGTCGGCACTGTAGGTCTTGCATAGCTTGGGGTCGCGCACCTTGATGTAGTAGGTCTGCGTGCCCATGTGCTGCTCGGGCAGCGTCGGTGCGCGGAAGCCTTCGGCATAAGTGCCGCGCAGCAGCACCTGCGGCAGCACCTGCCACTTCAGGCCCACCTTGGGCGTGCTGGAAGGGCCGAAGTCGCTGTTGCGGTCCATGCGCGTCGCCAGCGAAAGCTCCAGCGTCTTCAGCACCGGCGCCACGGCTTCCGCATAGACCGCACTCACCCGCCGCGAACCGCTGGCTCCCTGCATGTTCCAAAGCGAGATGGCGCCCGAGGACAGCAGCGCGTCGGGCACGGAGTCGACCTTTTCACGACGGTGCTCCGCCCCGATGGACACGCCCAGCTTGCCTCCCGGCAGGCTCCACAGCTCGCGGCTGGCGCGCAGGTCCAGGGTGTCGGTGCCGCTCGTGCCCTTGTTGCGCATCGAGGGATACAGCCGCGCCATCAAGGCAGGGTCGTTGGCCGCGGGATTGCCCAGGATGAAGCTGCTGCGGACCTTGCCATTGGCGTCCAGCACCTCGCCGGTGAACACGGAGTCCTGCAGGAAGCCCGTCAGCGTCGTGTCCGTGCGGGCGCGCGACAGCATCAGCGCGGCCTCCACGTCCCAACCCGCATACTCGCCGCGCAGCCCGAGGGTGTAGCGCTGGTTCACGGTGTCGCTGGCCATGGTGGAGGGCACGTCGTTGAACAGATAGCGCACGCCGACCTCACCGCTGCCGAGCGGATTCTGCGGATGCCGCGCCGGCAGGATGAGGTAGCTCACCTGCGCGCCCGGCGCGTTGCCGTACTGGCCCAGCTTGTCCACCAGGTCGTAGGTGTAGTAGCCGTAGGCGTCCGAGCCATAGCTGAAGCTGCGCGTGTGGTAGCGGCTGCGCGTCAGGGCCAGGTCACCGAACAGCTCGAAGCCCTTGGGCAGGGCCAGCACGCCAGCGCCGTACAGGCTATCGGACTGCCAGCCCGCCACCAGGTTGACGGCCGTGGTGTTGTCGTTCAGGCAGCGGCCGTTGAGGCTGGCATTGCTGCTGCTCGCGGGCGTGCAGGGGGTGTCCAGCCCAGTCAGCGGTGCGATGAAGCTGGCGGCACTGCCGGATGGCCCGGTGGTCGGCGTCAGGCGATAGACGTTGCGATAGTAGGTGGAGCGGCGGTCGGGCAGGCCGAATCGGCTGAAGTCGGCGTCCCGGGTGCGCTCGCGGTCGGAGGCGCGGACGGGGTCCTGCCTCCGGTGCGACAGCGTGGCGAAGACGTTGTAGCCGTCCTCGTGCAACGCTCCTTTGCCGTAGCTGAGCGAAGCGTTCTTGCTGCCCCCGTCGGAGCGGCTGGACTGCCCCAGGCCGGCGCTGCCCGTCAGGCCCTCGAAGTTCTTGCGCAGGATGATGTTCACCACGCCGCCGATGGCGTCGGCGCCATAGATCGCCGAGGCGCCGTCCAGCAGCACGTCAATGCGCTCGATGGCGTCCACCGCAATGGAGTTGGTGTCGACGAAAGATGCGGTCCCGAAGCCGAAGGGCGCCACGCGCCGGCCGTTGATCAGCACCAGGGTGGAGCCCACGCCCAGGCCGCGCAGCGAAATGCCGGCGCTGCCGAAGGTGGAGTCCACGGGTCCGTCGGTCGAGATGCCGCCCATATTGCCTGCCGGCAGGTCGCGCAGGATGTCCGATACGGTCTGCGCGCCGGACCTGACGATGTCCTCGCGCGAGAGCACCTGGACGGCCGACGCGGTCTCCGCCTCCAGGCGCTTGATCCGCGAGCCCGTCACCTCGACGCGCTCCAGCGCGCGGGGCTCCTTGGGCTGCGCCTCCTGCGCCAGCAGCGGCAGCGCGGCACTGCCCGCACCGACAAGGGCAAGGGCACGAACGATGGGTCGGATGTGAGGCATGGGGATCTCTCGCGGTGTTGGTATCGGTATGGGCCGGCGTCGAGCGGCCTGCCGGCCTGCAGGCTTGTCGACGCTGGCGAACGAAAGGCAGCCGTCGCGCTGACGGCTGCATGGCGTCATCCGCGTCGGGTGACGGCCAGCGCCCTGAGACGGCCCATCGATGGATGGGCGATCGTCATCAGCGGCACTCGCGGCGCGATTCTTGGAAAACGCCCGCGGCGCGGCGCCTCAATTCCTGCGCAACTTGCACAGTCCTGCTGCTTCCCAGCAGCCTTCGAGGGAAAGTCCCAGGGTCAGTCCTTGCTTCGGTGCAACTGCCGGTAGCGTGCCGGCGGCATGCCGTAGCGTTGGGCAAAGGCCCGCGAGAAATGGCTGGGATTGCTGAAGCCCAGATCCAGCGCGATATCGACCATGCGGTCCTCGGTCTCCGTCAGGGCCGAGCACGCGCGCTCCAGGCGCAGCTTCATCGCGTACTGGTGTGGAGGCAGCCCGGCTGCCGCGTGGAAGGCCCGCGAGAAGTGCGACTCGCTCATCCCGCAGTGCCGGGCCATCTCCGCAATCGGGATCTCGCGCGTGACGTTCTCGGCGATGTAGGCCAGGATCCTGCGCAGGCGCGGACCATCGAGCGCGCCCTTCCCCGCCGGGGCCGGGCGCTGGCTGCCATGCCTGTCCAGCAGATAGCAAAGCAGCGCGGTGGCCAGACCGTCGCTGTAGTGGGCCGCCAATGCGCCGGCGCAGGCCTTGGCGTCGAGCATCTTCCAGACGAGGTCCAGCACCTGGCGGTCCGAGGCGAAGGGCGTGTTGCACAGGCCGGTGTCCTCGGACAGGCCGGCGGACCGGCACAGGCGTTCCACCGTCTGGACCGGCACGAAGAGGTTGACTATGTCGCAGCCGCTGAGCTGGCGCCAGCGGCCGGATGACCCAGGCGCGCAAATGCGGAAGCGATTGGCACCGATCACCCCGCCCCAGATGGCCTGCTCGCCGACCCAGATCTGAGACTCCAGGGGCTCCAGCATGACGGCAATCCGATAGCTGCCCGGATGCGGGCTGACCGGCTTCATCGCTGCGTCGGCCTGGCGCCTGGACCATCGGGCCAGCGACACCCCGGTGATGGGAAACGGCCCCTCGCACGCGTCCAGCGGACCGGTGACGCCGCTGCGGCGAAACCAGTCCATGATCGCATCACTGCTGTCAATGGCCGGGAAGTTCACGACAAGGCACCAGGGGTCAGGTCTTTTGCGGCGGATGCTAACCGAACGGCGAGGCTTGCCCTAGGCCCTCGCGCGCTTTGGGGCCCGAAGCCTGCCCTGCCTCTTGCGCAGGGCGCTTCGGCCACGGGACGGCCGGCCTCTCAGGGCTTGCGCAGTGCCAGCTCGAAGTGCATGCCGTCCAGAGGGCAGTTCTTGAAGTCACCGCCCCAGGCAAACCCGTGCTGCCGGAACACCGGCACGATGCGATCCAGGGCCCCGTCAGCAGGATGGATAGGCGGCTGGGCACCCCGTGGATTCTGGGCGGCGTTCAGGTCGATGGCGATGCCCCAGGTATGGCTGCTGAGCCGCTTGCTGGGATCCAGGCCGATGTGCCTACAGACCAGCGTGCCGTCCATCGTCTTGATGTCGTCCAGGCAGCCCGCGTCGTGAATCTGCTGGAACACTGCCTTGAAATGCGGCTTGGCCAGCAGGTGCACCTCGATGCCCCGCCCGAGCACGCGCTGCAGAGCCGTGCGTGCAGGTTCGTCGAACTCACTGGCCTGCAACGTGACGATGCTGCGCTGCGGTCCGCCAGGCTTCCCCTCGCCATCGACGATGACGAAGCCGGCCTCTGCACGGCCGGTATCCGGTCTCGTGCTGATGTCGCCATAGATGTCGCGGATCTCCTGCTCGCTGAGCGGCGCGATGCTGCCGTCCGTGCGGACAGGCGTCGCGCCCAGGGCGAGGGGTGGCACCGGCGGGCGCGCAGACGGCTGCGAGGGTGCGGCGGTGCCGCGCAGCAGGCGTTCGATCTGCGGGCCCGTCAGCACGCCGTCCTGCAGGCTGTAGCCCTCGTGCTGCTGGAACGCCGCGATGGCCTTGCGGGTCGGCGTGTCCAGCCGGCGGCTGACTTGCTCGGCCGGCATCTGCAGGCCGCGCTGCTGAATGCTGCCGATCTGCTCGGCCGTGAGCTGCGCCTCGGCGTCCGACAGGGCCTGCGAGGCGGCGCCTGTGCCACCCGAAGGACCGCCCGGCGGGGTGCTGGGCGACGCCAGCATGCCGCCGGCCTTGCCATCACCGGCTGCTGCACCCTCCGCGCCGCCCTTGCCCTCTTCGGCGGGTTTGGCGCCGCTGCCGCGCAGATTGATCAACCGCCCCAGCAGGTCGAACCAGAAGGGCGCGCCCAGCACCGCGCTCAGGCCAACGATCAGCCAGCCCAGCAGCATCCAGACCCATTCGCAGGGCACCTCGCCCTGCACACACTTCTGCAGCACCCGCATCGAGTTCACCCGTGGACTGCGCAGCTGCTCGGCGAGCTGGTGCCAAGCCGCGAGCAGCTTCTGCTCGGACGCCTCGCGCTGCTGCGCTGCCCGCGCCCTGGCGCCTTCGCAGTCGTTGGCTCCGGCCTTGGTCTTGCCCGCGTCCCGACATTCCGGCAGCGGGCCGGGGCGCTCGCGCTCGAACACGAGGCGCAACTCGCTGCGGGCCTGTTGCGGCGTTCGATGCGACAGCGGGCGGTCCACGCATGCGCCGTCCTCGCAGCCGGGGATGTTCTCCCAGCTCCAGCCCACCGGCAGGCCGCCGCCACCGCTGATGGAGCGCAGGCCTTCGATCTGCTCGCACAGCGCGCGCGCATCGGCGTTGCTCGCCTGCAGGCAGCGGCTGGCCTGTCCGTCCGGCAGCGCCTGCAAAGCCAAGGCCGTGCGCTCGGCCAGCAGCGCGCTGCGCGCCGCCTCGGCATGGCGCGCCAGCGCGTCAAGCCGTCCCTGCATGGCGAGTTCGGCCATGCGCTGCAGCCTTTCATCGATGAGGCTGGAGAGCTGCAGCATGCGCTCGGGGGCGTCGTGGTCGGCAATGCTGATCCGGCGTGTGCGGACCAACTCCTTGGTTTCGATGCTCTTGCGCAGCAGCTCCTCCAGGCGCTGGCCGCCCTCGCCCGCCAGGTCGGCAGCTCGCGGGCTGCTCGTCAGCGCACCGATCGAGGCCTCGAGCTGGCCCAGCGTGGCGTCGACCTCGAAGGCCCGGGCGCCCTGCTGTGAGCTCGCGGCCGCACGGTCCTTGCCGGCGCCGCTGGGCAGCGCGGCAAAGGCTGCCCGGCTGGCTCGCAGCTCGGCTTCGCCGACGGGCGCTGAGGCCGGCGTCTCCGAGCGCGCCGCATGGGCCGCCTCCGCGGCCGTCAGCATCGCCCGGCGCAGCGGTTCCTCGTCCCAGAGCCGCTGCGCGATGACCAGCGGGTTGATGTTGAAGGCCGCCGCCACCAGCGTGCCGATGGCGAACATGCGCAGCTGGTTCCAACGCTTGAACCAGCCGGCCGAGCGGGTCGCCACACTGTCGAACCAAGCCACCAGCCGGCGCTCATAGGCCGGCCAGTCGCCGTCCACGCCATGCGCCAGCGTCTCCAGCGAGCGGACGAGCTCGACCGGCGGCTGCGCCCCATCAGGCCGCAGTGCGGTTCTGAGCCCGTTCACGAAGAGCTGCGGCGTCTGGGGGCGCACGCCGCCGTGGTGGCTGCTGCTGAGCTGGTCGAGCAGGGCCGCGATGAGCAGCTCGCCCGGCAGGTAGGAGGGTTTGCGCTGCTCGCCGCCCAGGCCCTGGGACTGCGACACCACCAGCGGATGACCCAGCAGCGCCTGCGTGAAATCGGACGGCGCCCTGCGCTTGGAAAAAGCGCCGATCAGTCCGCCGCGATGCGGGTCGTCGGCGAGCAGCGAGCGCACGGCCAGGATGAGGTTGTCGCCGCGCCGGCCGCGATACGACAGCCACAGCTCCAGCAGCGTCGTGACCATCATGCCCGCCAATGCGAACACCAGCGTCAGGCCGATGCAAACCTCGATGAAGCGCGTGTCCATGTTGACGATGCCTCGTGCTGGTGGGCGCCGACCCGGCTCAGCCCACGTCCTTGAAGAAGAGGTGATTGCCTAGGGTGGCCACCACAGGACGCCCGACGGCCCAGTCCGGCCAGCGCGCCATGCTGCGAGCGAAATAGTGGGTCGCGCCGCGCGTGGGTTCGTTGCGCAGGCGCTCAGGGTCATCGGCCGGACGCTGCAGCAGCGCGGTGGCAATGTCGCACGCCAAGGCAAAGGCTGCGTCGGCCGGCGTCACCTGCATCATCGGCTGGAGGTTGGGATCACCAGGATTCCAGCAGCTGAACTGCGCGCGCTTGCGGCAAACCTCGACGACCGTGCTGCCCCACCAGCGGGCACCCATCACGCGATTCAGCACCACATGGCCGACAGCCTCCATGGCCAGGCGCTGCTGAGGCTCGCCGCGAGCCTCGCCCCACATCGTGCGGGCGAGCGTGTCGACGGCCAGGGCATGCTCGTCGTCGTTGGCGCGCGCCGCCGCTAGCGGAGCCGATGCACTGGCCGGCTCGGCAGCCGTCCGCGGACGCGGCGCGCCACGATCCTCTGGACGCAGCGCTTCATGACGCAACACCAGCGTCGCACAGGCCCAGTCCAGGATGGGCCGCACCGGCGTCATCACCGCGTTGCCGGCGCTGCCGAGAGGCGCCGTGCCAGCCAGCACGCCGACCAGTTCGTCGCGCAGGTTCCAGACAGCGGCACCGCTGTCCCCGGGTTCGATGGGCGCGTCGACCTCGATCAGCGAGGCGCCGAGGATTTCGTAGCGCAGCTTCCGTCGCCCGACCTCCATCGCCACGCTGCGACCGCTCTCGCGCATGACCGCCGCCAGCCGATGCTGGCGCGTCAGCACGCGCAGAGGCTCGCCGGGCCTGGCGTCGGCCCAACCCAGGGGCCATGCGAACTCATGGACCAAGGACTCCAGCGCGGCGGCCTCGACCTCGACCAAGCCGGCATCGACCGGGTTCGAAGGGACCTCCGCGCCGAACCAGGGAAACCAGTTCGACAGCCGGCCCGTGACGACCCTGCCCGTCATGGTGCGAAGCTGGCATGCGTCCTGGGTGCGTGCGCGATCATCCTCGCCGAGGACATGGCCGGCGGTCAGTCCATAGAGCCGTTCCTGCTGGTCGCAACGCAGCACGGCGGCCAGCGTTCCCAGGCCGTAGCCCTGCGCCTCGTTGCTCGCTCGGACCCAGCTGAGCGCACGCCCCAACCCCGGGTTCTGATGATGGGCGCACTCGTTCATGGCTTCCTGCACCGACCGATCAGTATCGCGGTTAGCACCTCGGGATCGATACTGCCCGAGCCGCCGGCATCTGCAATGGCACCACGCGCCTGACAAGCCTTCAGCGCTTCATCCACGGCACGGGTCGCCCCACTTTGCTTCGGATCGACGCCCAGCAGCGGGGCCAGCCTCAGGCGCAGCGCATCGTCGAGCTGCACCGCCGCCTCGCTGGCGCGCTGTGGTTCCGGCGGCGGCGCGAGCGAAAGCGGGCGTGCGACCCCTGGCAGCGTGCAGGCTTCCAGGGACCGTGACCGCCGCAGCCGTTCGTCCATGCTGATCAGCAACCCCTGCACGCGGCCCCAGGTCTGGGCCACCTGCTCGATATGGCGACCAACCGCGTCCAGCTCGGCCGGTCTGTCTTGGGTGCCGACGGCTGCCGAATCGAGCACGGTGTCGCTGCTCAAGGCCTTGCCTGCGTTGGCCGGGCTCGCCGCGGGCGGCGCGCTTTGCGTGGCGGCCTTGGGCAAGGGGATGAAGGCGGAGCCGGCTTCCAGGCTGCCAGCGACCGCGGTCTTGATCGCGGTGAGATTGGGCTCGGTCTTGGCAACCTCGGCAGACACGGCCTTTTCGATCGCCCGCGTGCGCCCAAGCAGAGCCCCGCCCGCGAGATCGATCTGCACCTGGTAGCGATCGGCAGTCTGCAGGCCGGCGTTCATGCCGCTGCGCAGCCCCTCGGCCCAATTGCGCAATGCTTCGACGTCGGGATGCGGCAACAGCTGTTCCTGCTTGAAGCTCGCCGGCGCGCAGGCGCGCGCCTGCTGGGCCGCCAGCTTGGCGCAGTAGTCCCTATAGCGCTGGTCGTCGATGGCGGCACTGCAGGCAGGCGCCGGCCGACCGCAGTCCGCCGTCGGTCCGCCCGAGCTTCTCGTCCGGAACATGGGCCGCGCCCAGCCCTGCAGCCGAAAGAGGTCGTAATCCAGCTCAGCCTGGAGCTTGCGCAGCGCCTTGGACTCTGCCGCCAGCTCCGGCACATCGAGGGCATTGGCGGATTCGATCGCGCACTCCAGCGCCTGCACACCGGTCACATAGGCTTCCACCCGGGCCTGCGGCAGCATGGTGTTGCCATAGGTGAAAAGCCCGCCCAGCACGGCAGCCAGGCCGGCAATGTCATGCGAACTGGGATTGCTCACGGCCTTGACGCCGCCCACCGTGCCAAGGCCGATGAGGCTGGCGCCGATGGCCGAATTGCCGCTGGACAGCGACTGCGCCGACGCCACGAAGCGGCGCTGCAACACTCGTGCATTGTCCACCGCCACCGCGATGCGCGCGGACGCCTCCGGTGTCGCGACCACTGGCGCCAGCCTTCCCGCGGGCGCCGATGCCCCGCCTTCCGCGGCCGGCAACTGCCGCGCCGGCGCAATGTCGGGCGCGAAAACCTGTGGCGCCAGCGCGGCGCAGGCGCCCAGCAGCAGGCTGCTCAGCAGCAGCGAATGCACCTTGAGGCTCAGCCATCGCATAGGCCACCCTTTCTCGCCCATCCCGGACGACACCCTCAGCCACCTTCCGAGAACGGCTTTCTTTGTATTGCTGCGCGATTGGAAGGGCTCAGCGGATTTCGGTCAACTCAAGGGACTGGCTTTTTTTGCGGGAAGGCAACACATAACTTGCTATATGAATACGTCGAAGATCTGGCTATTCTCCTAAATTGAAGCTTTGCCAACTCCGCCGTCACAAGATACGCGACGCATCTACCACCATGAATGAACGGGCGAGGCGCCTGGCAAGACAGCATCGCCATGGAGCAGCTATGGCGCGGGATCGAGCATGGGAAGCGCTGCCAGCTGGCCTACGACTCGGTCAGCTATGCATGGCAGCGGCCGGTACGCTGCGTCGCCCCCACGCCGCGCGTTGACGGCACTCTGCGCTTGGCGCCCAGACCCAGATGAGTTCTACTTTGAAGCACTGCCGCCAACTCAACAGGCCATCAGGAAGGTTGAAGGACCAGATTCCACTTGTCGAACCTTGACTCCGTGTTCAAACGAGTAGGCTCGGCCCTGATAGATAGCCGCGCTGCACATACCTAAAAAGGACTCCCATGCAAAGAGGCGTTCGTCTGTGGGTGAAGATCATATTGACGATCTGGTGCTCCATTGCGCTGGTCGGGGGCGGGATCACATACCTGAACCTAGTCAGCATCAACCACCTGATTGACAACGCCAAGCAAGCGGCGCTGCAGGCCAAGTTTTCCGTTGTCAAAACCGACTTGATCGACGAACTTCGGTCCGTTGAAATATTGGCAACACAGTTGGCCAATAGCCCGGGAGTCCAAGAGAGATTCGCGACACGCGATCGCAAGGGATTGCTCGACTATATGGAACCAAGCCTGCAGCAGATGCACAGTCGCTACGGCTTCAACCAAATACATTTTCACACCCCACCCGGCATCTCTTTCCTGCGCATTCATAATCCACTCGAGTTTGGCGACGACCTTACCAGGACGCGGCGCACGGTAATGCAGGCCAATAAGGAGCGAATTACCATTTCCGGCCTTGAGAAAACAGCGGGCGGCTACGGCTTACGCAGCGTGGTTCCTGTGCATTGGAAGGAGCAGCAAGTTGGCACGCTCGAGGTTGGTTTTGACCTTAACGATGCTTTTTTCGCCAGAACCCTGGCCAGCTCAGCAGTACAAAGCCGTGTTTATGCAAAAAGTGATAGCGGTTTTGCGATTGTCGGTTCCTCGCTTGAGGCAAAAGCGGAGTTGGTGGACAGGGAGCGCCTAACTCGTGCTCTGCAGGGCGAACGCCTACGCTTTGACCGCGATGTCGGCGGTATTCCCATGGCCGTGATGCTCGCAAACCTGCCCAATCTGGATCGCGACGGCGATGCAGTTCTAGAAGTCGCCATGGACGCCAGCGAGTTTGTTGCCGCGCGCGCTGAAGCAACACGCACCACTCTGCTGGTGGGAGGTCTTTCCATGGTGGCAGCCATGGTTATGGCAGCAGTGCTGGCTCGACACCTTGGAGCGCGCATGGGCGTGGTGGCTTCGGGTGTCAGCCGGATCGCCCAGGGTGACTTGCGGGCCGGTGACGCGTTGCATGGAGCCGATGAGATCGCCGACCTAGACCGCACGGCGCAGGCCATGCGTGTGCGCCTGGCCGAGTTGGTGGCCGATGTGGCCGCCAACGCCGCCAAGGTGCTGACTGCGGCCGATGAAATTGCCGGCGCAGTCGCGGCACAGGCTGCCACATCAAGCGAAATGTCCGCTTCGGTGGCGGAAATCACGTCCACCATGGAAGAGCTCTCGGCCTCTTCGACCATGATT
>JAYRKJ010000015.1:0-160290 GCA_041905785.1 Burkholderiaceae bacterium | reverse complement strand
CCAGGCGCGCCGCGCTGGACGCGGGCTTGCCTGGTCGGTCCCCCGAGGGGACGACATTGTTTGCGGCCTTGAGCCACAAACAATGCCAAGGGGGCCGGCTGGGGGCGGCCCGGCGCCGGCCGGGGGCTGTTGGCCCCTCGCCCAGGCGCGCCGCGCTGGACGCGGGCTTGCCTGGTCGGTCCCCCGAGGGGACGACATTGTTTGCGGCCTTGAGCCACAAACAATGCCAAGGGGGCCGGCTGGGGGCGGCCCGGCGCCGGCCCGGTAGTTGGCCTGGTAGTTGGCCCGGGGTGGTCCTGCGCTTACTGGCGCACGGCCTCGACCTGGATGATCAGCTTGACTTCCTTGGGGAAGCCCCAGGCCAGGCCGTAGTCGATGCCCCATTGGGTGCGGTCGATGGTGGCTTCGAAGTCGCCGCCGCAGACTTCGCGCTTGAGCATGGGGTTCTGGTAGCAGTTGAAGTGCTTGGCGGCGAGGGTCACCGGGGCGGTCTTGTCCTTCAGGGTCAGTTGGCCGCTGAGGGCGCTGATCTTGTCGCCGTCGAAGCTGAACTTGTCGCCGACGAACTTGGCCTGCGGCCACTTGGCGCTGTTGAAGAAGTCCTCGCCCTGCAAATGCTTGTTCATGCCGTCCACGCCGGTGTTGACCGAGGCGATGTCGAAGCTGATCTGCACCTTGCCGGTCTTGGCGGCGCGGTCGAGTTCCACCATGCCTTCCTTCTTGTCGAAGCGCCCGCGGTTGGTCGAGGTGCCGAAATGCTGGATCTCGTAGGTCACGAAGGTGTGGCTGGGTTCGATCTGGTACTTGGCGGTGTCGGCCTGGGCCAGCACGCTGGCCGCCAGCAGGGCGGAGGCAATCAGGGTCTTCTTCATGGGGGTCCTGTGGGTTGAGAAGGGAAGGGGAGGTCGGAAACCGGCGGGAAGGCGAGGGTCGATCAGAGCGCGGCCACGCCAGAGAACACGAGCTTGAATTTGACGCTGACCTCGTTGGCGACCATGGAGGTGTCGCTCCATTCGCCGTCGCCGATCTTGAAGTCCAGGCGCTTGAGGACGAAGCCTCCGGCGGCCGTGGTCAGCCCCTTGTCCTGCGTGAGGGCGATGGGCACGGTGATGTCGCGCTGCATCCCCTTGAGGCTCAGCCGGCCGGCCACCTCGAAGCGGTTGCCGCCCAGAGGTTTGATGGTGCTGCTGGTGAAGACGGCCTGGCCCAGCTTCTTGCTGTCGAACCAGGCGGGCTTGGCCAGCTCGGCGTCCAGCATGGGATCGCCCAGCGTCACGCTGCCGACGTCAATGCTGAACTGCACCTTGCCGGTGTCGGCCTTCCTGGGGTCGAAGGCCAGTTGGGCGTCGAAGCGCTTGAACTTGCCGTCGACCGGTACGCCCATCTGCTTGCTGACGAAGCTCAGCTCGCTCTGTGCAGCATGCAGGGCAGGGCTGGCGGACGGCGCCGCCGCGGCTGCAGAGGTGATGGCAGCGGGCTTGGCCTTCTGGGCCAGCGCCGGGGCTGCGATCAGCCCCAGGCTCAGCAGCAGGGCGGTGCTCAGGGAAGTCTTCATGCGAAAGGCCTTTCGTGGCGTGTTCAACGGCTTCATAGGGGCTCAGCGGCGAGCCGGCATCATGCGCAGCAGCAGGCCGTCCTTGTCGATCAGCTGGTGCTTGAGCGCGGCGCCCACATGGGCCAGCACCAGCAGCGCAAGGCCCCAGGCCAGCAACTCGTGCAACTCCTTCAGCTGGTGCGCCAGAGCCTTGTCCACCGGCACGAAATCGGGCAGGGGCAGCACGCCGAACCAGACGATGGGGAAGCCGGCTGCCGAGCTGTAGGCCCAGCCACTGAGCGGTACCGCGAAGAAGGTCAGGTACAGCAGGCCGTGCACGGCGTGGGCGGCGCGCGCCTGCCACGCGGGCATGGGCAGGTCTTGCGGTGGGCGATGGTCCAGGCGCCACAGCAGCCGCAGGCCGGACAAGGCCAGGATGCTCACGCCGGCCCATTTGTGCCAGTTGAAGAGCTTGAGCCGGGTGGGCGACAGCGGCAGGTCCGACATGTACAGCCCGACGCCGAAAGCCCCCACGATGGCCAGGGCCAGCAGCCAGTGCAGGGCAATGGCAGTGGCGGTGTAGCGCGGCGTCTGGGTGGGAAGGGGCATGGCGTTTCCTCGATGAATGGACGAGAGTGTGGCCGCCGGTCGGCGCGTCCGGTTTCAGCTTGCTTGAGGTCAAGGTTCAGTGCATTTGAATGGAGGACGGCAGCACCCTGCCGGAGGTCATGGGCGCGTCACGCGGCGGGCCGAGACTGATGAGCTCCTCTTGTCTGCACAAGGAGTGCCCTGATGGACCTGATTGCTCGCATCGAGGCCTTGTTTCTGCGCCGTGGCCGGGCGGACTACGAAAGCGACGCGCCCCAGCCCGTGCCGGTGCTGGCCCACGCGCTGCAGTGCGCGCAACTGGCGGAATGGGCCCATGCGGACCATGAGCTCGTCGCGGCGTCCTTGCTGCATGACCTGGGCCAGTTGATCGACGCCGAGGGCCAGGCGCCCTTGCGCATCGAAGCCCACGAGACGGCCGCCTTGCCGCTGCTGGCCCAGGGCTTCGGCCCCGGCGTGCTGGAGCCCATCCGCCTGCATGTGCAGGCCAAGCGCTACCTGGTGTCGACCGAAGCCGGCTACGAGGCCGGCTTGAGTCTTGCCTCGCGCCTGAGCCTGGAGCGCCAGGGCGGCCGCATGAACGCCGAGGAGCGCCTGCTCTTCCTGGCCCAGCCCTACGCCCGCGAAGCCCTGCAGCTGCGCCGCTGGGATGACCTGGCGCGCCAACCCGGCAAGCGCACGCCGCCGCTGGCCTATTACCTGGATTTGTTGAGCGACCTGATGCGCGAGATGCGCACACCGCCGCGCCTGGCCATCGCTTGACCTCGCGGATTCCTACTTGAGGGGGATAGGTGCGCGCCGGCTTGCCCCAGATACTGCATTCCGGATCGCGCGTTGCCTGGACCTCAGCGCGTTGATCGAGGGGAGGAGTGCTATGCCGGCTCACCAAAGCCCATCGGGGTGGCGGTGGCCGGCATAGTCATTTCTTCACGGAATTTCATGCCCCGGCGGCAAGTTCGGGCAGCGCACCCGGCGGTATAGTCAGCGCACTCCGCGCCCAGGTCCGACCCATGTTTTTCTGCCTACCGTTGTTGCGCACGCCGGCTGTCCTTGCGAGGGGCCGCTGCGCAGGTACGGCGTCCAGCCCCTGCGTGGATGCGCTGGAGGCCGCCCCATGAGCGTCTGGGACAAGCTGGCCGTTGCCGTGGGCTGGCGTGCCGCGCCAAAGGCCGAGGCGCGCGATGATCCCCAGCTCATCATCAACCAGGAATTGCTGCGCCTGCTGGCCCAGCAGAGCCGGCGCATGCCCTATCCCGTGGGGCTCAGTGCCTTTTTCATGGCGCTGATGGCGGCCTTGCCCCATCGCTCGCCCTGGCCCCTGCTGTGGATGCTGGCGGTGCTGGCGACGCTGGTGCTGCGGCGCCATGTCCTGGGGCGCCTGCCGCAGCTGGAGCACTATCCCGTTTCCCAGCGCGTGCGCTGGGCCGTGCTGCTGAGCCTGCTCAACGGCCTGGTGTTCTCCGTGGTGCTGGCCTTCTCGGCCGATCTCAGCGACTACGAACGCATGGTGCAGACCATCATGCTGCTGGGTCTTTGCGCGGGCGCCGTGGCCAGCACGGCCGGGCATCTGCCGGTGTTCATGGCCTTCTCGGCGCCCGTCACTCTGGCCAATGGCCTGGCCTGGCTCACGGGTGGTGCGGGGGCTCACGCGATGGTCTGGCAGGACGGCGTGATGGGAGGGCTGATCCTGCTCTTCGGCTTCATGCTGCGCAATTTGGCGCGGGACAACTACCGCGTCTTCTGCGACTCGGTGCTGATCCGCCAGCAGCAGGTCAAGAGCAACCAGCAGCTGCGGGCGGCGCTCAACCAGGCCGAGCAGGCCATGCAGGCCAAGACCCGCTTCCTGGCCTCGGCCAGCCACGACCTGCGCCAGCCCATGCACACCCTGACCCTGTTCGGCTCGGCCCTGCTGCGCCGCAAGCTGGATGAGGACAGCCTGGGCGTGGTGCGCAATATGAATCTGGCCATCGACGCGCTGTCGGGCCAGATGGACGCGCTGCTGGACATCTCCAAGCTCGACGCCGAGGTGGTGCCCGTGCACGCCAAGGTGTTCAACCTGGGCCATTGGCTGGGCCGGCTGCAGCAGGAGTTCCTGCCCAGCGCGCAGCGCAAGCGCCTGGAGCTGACCCTGATCTGCCCCATGCACGCCTACGTCGAGACCGATGCCATGCTGCTGGAGCGGGTGGTGCGCAACCTGATCGACAACGCGATCAAGTACACGCAGGCCGGCCAGATCAGCATCGTGGCCGAGCGGCGCGACGAGCTGTGGCAGGTCTCCATCCGTGATACCGGCTGCGGCATTGCCGAGCACGAGCAGCAAAAGATCTTTGACGAGTTCTACCAGGTCGGCAACAAGGAGCGCGACCGCGCCAAGGGCCTGGGTCTGGGGCTTTCCATCGTCAGTCGCCTGGTGGACCTGCTGGACCTGCACCTGCAGCTGGAGTCCACGCCGGGGGTCGGGTCTTGCTTCACTCTGAGCATCGAGGCGGCCGAGGAAGCGCCGGACAGCCAGCTGGACGACGACGGCGACGGCCGGTCCCTGCGCGGCCTCAAGGTGCTGGTGGTGGACGACGAGGAGCTCGTGCGCCAGGCCATGTGCACCCTGCTGGCCGAGCTGGGTTGCGACGCGCGCTGCGCCGGCACCACGCGCGAGGCCGTGCTGCTGTGCATGCAGCAGACCCCGGATCTGCTGCTGATCGATTACCGCCTGCGCGGCAATGACGACGGCCTCTCGGCCGTGCGTTCGCTGCGCAACCTCGTTCCGAATCTGCCCGCCCTGCTGATCAGCGGCGACACCGCTCCGCAGCGCCTGCGCGACGCGCAAGCCGCGGGCCTGGACCTTCTGCACAAGCCCGTGCGTGCCGACCAGCTCGTGACCGCCATTCAAAGGGTCCTGGTCGATGCGCCCGCTGTTCCACGGTCGGCCAGGGAGGCTGAAGATGTACGAGGAACCCCCGCATGAGGACAGGCGCCGCCACCACTGGCTGTCCCGCCCGCTGAGCGATTGGCTGCTGGCGCATCCGCGCGCCGCCGCCGGGCCTGAGCCGGGCCCCTGCGATGCCGACGTGCTAATCGTCGGCAGCGGCTACGGCGCGGCGGCGGCGGCCGAGCAGCTGTCCCGCTGTGTCGGCGTGACGGGGCAGCCGCTGAAGATCCTGCTGCTGGAGCGTGGGCTGGAATACCTTCCTGGCCGCTTTCCGGCACGCATGGCCGAGCTGCCCGGGCACCTGCGCTGCGCTGTGGATGGCGAGGCCGCTAAAGCGGTCGAAGGCCATGCGGGGGCGGTGAAAGGCTATCGCGAAGCGCTGTTCGACTTCCGCCTGGGGCCGGATCTCTGCGTGGTGCTGGCCAATGGCCTGGGCGGGGGATCGCTGATCAATGCCGGCGTAATGCTGGAGGCCGAGGCCTCGGTGTTTCGCGGTCCGCGCTGGCCGGCCCGCCTGCGCTGCGATCCCGGCTGCATGGACGCCTGGTATGCACGCGCCGCGCAGCTGCTGGGCGCGGAGCGGGCCGCGCCCGACGGCCGGCGCGGCGAGCCCAACACCATCCGCGCCCTGGACACGCATGTGCCGCGCCGTGCCGACTACCTGCACAGCCTGGCCACGCCCGAGCTGCCTGCGCGCGAGCTGCCCATCACCGTGGCACTGAGGCCGCAGCCGCAGTCCGCCGCCGGCCTTGCACTGGAGCGCTGCGTGGCCTGCGGCGACTGTGCCACGGGCTGCAACCACGGCGCCAAGGAGTCGCTGGACACCAACCTGCTGTGGCTGGCCCGCCGCCGCGGCGTGGAGATGCTGACCGGCGCCACCGTGCTGCACCTCTGGCCCGAGGGGCTGGATGCGCAAACCGGCGCGGTGGAGGCCTGGCGCATCGCCGTGTTGCCCACCGACGAGAACCAGGCGCGGCAAGAGCCCCAGCCCTTTGTGCTGCGCGCTCGCCACGTGGTGCTGGCCGCCGGCAGCCTGGGGTCCACCGAGATCCTGCTGCGCTCGCGCCAGCAGGGCCTTGCACTCTCGGATCGCCTGGGGGAAGGCTTCAGCGGCAATGGCGACGTGCTGGCTGCCGTGCGCGACACCCCCGTGCTCGATGCGCTGGCCGAGGAAACCCAGGACCCCGCCGCGCGCCAGGCCGGCCCCACCATCACTGCGATGCTGGACGCCCGCCAGCTCCGCGATCCCGACCCCGAACGGCCGGGGCTGGGCGCCGGCCAGACGCCCCTGCTGGGCTGCGTCGTGCAGGACTTGGCCATCCCCGGCCCCATGCGCTGGGCCTTCGAGCAGCTCTTCGCGCTGGGCGAAACGCTTGACGGGCTCTCGCGCCCGGACCGCAGCGAGCACGGTGCCGGCTTCGACTTCCCCGACCCCTATGCCATCACCCGGGTCGCCAGCGCCCGCACGCTGGCCGTGGCCATCATGGGCCTCGACGCGGCGCAGGGCCGCATGGTGCTGCCGGACGGGGCCGCCGAGCCGGGTTGCCTGCAGATTCACTGGCCCGGGCTCAAAAGTGACCCGCTGGTGCAGGCGCGGCACCGGTGGTTGCGCGATCATCTGCAGGCACGGGGCCAGCGCCTGCTGGCCAACCCGCTGTGGGAAATCCTGCCCGAGGCCATGGGCTTCCTGGTCGAGGATCGCAAGGGCCCCATGCTGACCGTGCACCCGCTGGGCGGTTGCGCCATGGCGGATCGCATCGAAGACGGCGTGGTGAACGAATGGGGTCAGGTCTTGCGCCCCACGTCCGGCGGCAATGGCCAGCCCGAACCGGCCGAGCGCGTCTACCACGGGCTGGCCGTGCTGGACGGCGCCATGGTGCCCAGCGCCCTGGGCATCAACCCGGCCCTGAGCATCACGGCGCTGGTGCTGCGGGCCCTGCCCGAGCTGTGCAAGCGCTGGGCTTTGCGGCCGGGTGACGAGCAGGCCTCGCAAGACCCCTTCTGGATGACGCGGCCCCTCTACCGGGACCGTCGCGGCCCGCCACCGCCCGAGCGGCCGACCCTGCTGGAGCTGCGCGAGCAACTGGTGGGTCTGGTGCGCGTGCCCGGCGCCCTGGGCGGTGAGACCAAGCAGCTGGAGCTGAGTTTCGAGTTCGAGCCCGCGACCGTGCAGCGCCTGATCGATCCGGGGCCGGACCGCGTGCTGCATGGCACGCCGGCCTGCCGCCTGCGGCTCTTCGACACCCGACGCGATCCGGACCTGCCCTCGCAGCGCATGGTCGTCGGTGCGCAAGGGCCGGATGCGGGCCACAAGCTCTGGAAGCATGCCGAGCATCCGGATGCGGCGGCGCGCTGGATCGCGCCGCTGGAGTCGGTGAGCCTGCGCGTCTTCCACCGCGCGCCCAGCGGCTACCGGCAGCGGCTGTGGCGCGGCCTGTGGGCCTGGTGGCACAACCGCGGCTGGCGCGACGCGGTGCAGGCCTTGCAGGACATCCTGACCCAGGACACGGCGCCCAGGGTGCGCCCCCAGGGCGGCTGGGCCGCCCTGTGCGAGCGTTGGGCCAACGCACGGACGCTGGCCAGCCACGGCGGACAGGAGCGGCTGATGCGCTATGAGCTGCGCATCCCTGCCGAGGTGCCGGGCACGCCCGACTGGGCCCGTTCGCTGCTGGGGCAGACCCTGGTGCTGCACAAGCGCATTCGCTACACGCGCCGCGGCAATCCCTGGAACCAGCTGAGCCGGGCGCGGCTGGAGTCCGGTCCCTTCCGGGCGCCGGAGGGCCCCGGAGCGCCAGTGCTGGAGCTCGATCTCTACGAGCTGGCCCGCCAGCGCCAGCCCCTGCTGCGCCTGGTGCAGGCCGAGGATCTGTGCAGCGCCCTGCGCGACGTGGGCAGCCTGCTGGCCTATGTGAGCCGTCTGCTGATGGGCGTGCACGCCTGGACCTTCCGCAAGCCGGATGCCGCGCCGCCGCGCGAGATCCAGCGCCTGCCCGGCGCCGTGCCTGGCCTGCCATTGCCCGAGATCCAGGAGATCGCCGTGGGCCGCTGCGAAGATGCGGGCCGCTCGCGCGGCCCGGCCCGCCACGCCCGTCGTGCCAGCGGGCCGGTGATGATTCGCCTGAGCCGCTACCGGCGCGACGGCGGGCGCCCGCTGCTGATGATCCACGGCTACAGCGCCAGCGGCACCACCTTCGCCCACCACTCCGTGCAGCCCGGCCCCGCCAAGCTGATGCACCAGGCCGGCTGGGACGTGTGGATTCTGGACATGCGCACCAGCGCCGGCATGCCCACGGCCTGCCTGCCCTGGACCTTCGAGGAATGCGCGCTCAACGACATCCCCGTGGCCATCGACGCCGTGCGCCGCGCGACCGGCAGCGATCAGATCGACGTGCTGGCCCACTGCATGGGCTCGGTGATGCTGCACATGGCGCTGCTGCAGCCGCTGCGCCAGCCGGAAGAGCAATTCTTCGCGCTGCGCCAGCGCTTGATGAACGAGGGCTGGATACGCCGCCTGGTGATCTCGCAGGTCACGCCGCGCATGGTGTTCTCGCCCACCAATGCGGCGCGCGCCTTGCTGATGCAGCATCTGCGGCCCTATCTGCCCATGCAGGACTTCAGCTTCCGCCCCGAGTGTCCGTGCCTGATGGACGACCTGATCGACCGTCTGCTGGCCAGCCTGCCTTACCCGGACGCCGAGTTCGACCTGGAGAACCCGCCGTTCCCCAGCCTGCGCCGCACGCCCTGGACCCGCACCCGCCACCGCATGGACCTGCTCTATGGCCGAGACTTCGCGATCGGCAATGTGGCGCCGCCGGTCTTCGACTTCATCGACGACCACTTCGGGCCCCTCAACATGGACACGGTGGCCCAGGCCATCCATTTCACGCGCAGCAGGGAGCTGACGGACTGGCGCGGCGCCAGCCTCTACCTGGACGACTTGCGCAAGGCCTTCGCGCAGCTGGAGCGCTTCCCGGTGCTGTCCGTGCACGGCGAGGTCAACGGCCTTTGCGAGGCCGAGAGCGCGGAGCTGCTGCACGAGGTCTACGCCCAGGGTGCGCCAGGACGACATGAATTCCGCATCATCGCGGGCCATGGCCACCAGGACTGCCTGATCGGCCATGACATCGAGGACAAGGTCTTTCGCCACATCATCGAATTCCTGCGCAGGGAGATCCCATGAGCAAGCGCATGAACGACGGGCTTGCGCCCCACCCGGCTTCTGCCCTGGCTCCGGTGCAGCCGCGCTGCGCCTGGCCGCCGCTGCACCGGGTGGAGCGCCGCCAGGAGGGGGAGGAGCTGGCCCTGCTGACGGCCCTGCGTCCCGAGCTGGGCTGGCCGTGCCAGTGGGCCTGGCTGCCCGTGCGCGAGACGCCGGCCGGCTACGAGCCCCTGCAGGCCGGGCGCCCCCTGCGCGAGCAGGTGCGCCTGCGCGACTTCGAGTTGGCGGGCCTGACCCATCCCAGCGAGGCACTGCGCTGCCGCTTGCCCCTGGACGAGGTGCCGGCTGATCCCGGCACGGGCCTGCTGTGCCTGCTGCTGTACGCGGATCTGCGCGGGCAGTGGGTTGCATCCAGCCGGCACAGCGCATCGGCGCAGGACGAGCTGGAGGCCGCGCTGCAGGCTGCGCTGGCCATGGGGCCGGTGGAGCTGCGCCATGCCTTCGTGCCGCGTCCGGAGCCCGACGAGAGTGCCGCGCGCGAGGAGGGCCTGAGCCTCATCCTGGCGGCCTGCCAGTACCCGCCGGGTCTGCTGGATGCGCGCCAAGGGGCCGAGCGCGACCCGCGCCGGGCCGGGCCCGTGGACGCCGCCTTGGCGCGCATGGTGGACTTCACCCGCAACACGCCCGAGGGGCGCGCCTGCTCGCTGCTGCTGATCGCCGGCGACGAGATCTATGCGGACGCCAGCGGCGGCCTGGCCGACGCCCACAACTCCGTGGACCGCTTTACCCGCGCCTACCAGCACTTCAAGGCAGGCTTGATCCGGCACTTGCCGCCCAGCTTGCAGCGCATCGTCCATGCACCGGACGACCACGAGATCGAGGACAACTGGTGCCCGCTGCTGCGCGGCGACGGCGAGCAGGACGGCGGGCCCTGGGTGGACGCCGGTCGCGCCGCCGCCTGGGCCGCGCGCTGGGAGCCGGGGGAGCGCGAAGGCCTGCACGAACACTTCTGGCACCGCTTCGACTGGCGCGGCGTGCGCTTCTTCATTGCCGATGCGCGCCTGGAGCGCCAGCCGCGGCCGCTGTCGCGCCTGATGACGGCGCGCATCATGGGCGATGTGCAATGGCAGGCCCTGCGCACCTGGCTGGCGAAGAAGGACGAGCGGCCCCGCGTGGTGCTCAGCGGTTCCCTGCTCCTGCCGCGCCGCCGCCGCGTGGCCGAGTACCCCGGCGCAGCGGCCGCGAGCGATGCCTGGGACGGCTTCCCCGCCAGCCAGCACGACCTGCTGCGCGCGCTGTGGGTCCATGGCGCGCAGGACGTGATTTTTCTGTCGGGGGACGAGCACCGCAGCGGATATGTCAGTGCCTGGGTGGGCGTGGACGACGGGCAGGGCGGCTTGCGCGACGACCAGCCCCGGGTGCGCCTGTTGAGCCTGCACAGCTCGGCCCTGCATTCGCCCTGGCCTTTCTCGGTGACCGAGGCGGAGGAGTTCCAGGCCCCGGACAGCTTTGCCCTGATGCCTGAAGGCGGTCCCGGTGCAGCTGCGTTGGCGGCGAGCGAGCCGGCCCTGCGCTGCGTGGTCAGCCGCTGGGCCGACCATCCGGGGGACGGCTTTGCCGTGCTGAGGCTGCGCACGGGCGGCGTTGACGTGCGCTTCGACCGGGCAGAGGCCGCGACCACCACCGTGATCTGGAGCGGCGCCAGCGTCGAGTCTCTGCCGGAGGCAGGCTAGGCAGCTTGGCCTCCCGCCGTTCCTGTCCGGTGCGCGCGAAGGTGCCGAAATGGTGTCGCCATCGCCCGCCATCGGGCTCAGTCCTCGTCAGCGGGGGCAGATGCCGACGCGCCCGGGGCGGCCGGACGCGCTCAGGCGGACCGCGCCGCACAGGCATCCGCCGCGGATGGACCCCAGGTCAGCCGTCCCGCCCATCGCCGGACTCAGCCGCGGCGAGCCGCCTCGATCTTGGCCACGTCGATCTTCACCATCTCCATCATGGCCTCGAAGACCCGCTTGGCTGCGGCGCGATCCGGGCCGGCCAGGGCCTCGGTGAGGACGCGCGGCGTGATCTGCCAGCTGACGCCCCAGCGGTCCTTGCACCAGCCGCAGGCGCTGGCCTGGCCGCCGTTGCGGAGGATGGCGTCCCAGTACTGGTCCGTTTCGGCCTGGTCCTCGGTCGCCACCTGGAAGGAAAAGGCCTCCGTGTGCGGAAAGGCCGGCCCGCCGTTGAGGCCCAGGCAGGGAATGCCCATGACGGTGAACTCCACCGTCAGCACATCGCCGGCCTTGCCGCTGGGATAGTCGCTGGGGGACGTGTGGATGGCATGCACGGCGCTGTCGGGGAAGGTGCGGGCGTAGAACTCGGCCGCATCCTGGGCGCTGCCGTCGTACCAGAGGCAGATGGTGTTCTTGCTGACCATGGCGTGCTCCAACTGAGAGGAAAAAGGCCGGCCCCGGAGGTCCGGCTCGGCAGGCGCAGACTAGCGGATGGATTCCATGCCTGCCCGGCCCTGGCCATGGCGGCTGCAGGGTTGTTCGGAGCGGACCGCCCGCCTACTCAGGCGCTGCTCCGGGCCGCGGCCAGGACCACGCGGTCGCGCCCGCCGCGCTTGGCGGCGTACAGCGCCGTGTCGGCGGCGTCGACCAGCGCCTGCGACTGCTCGCCGTGGTGGGGATAGAAGGCCAGGCCCAGCGAAGCGGTGAGTGAACCGAGCGAGCGGCCTCCATGGGCGAGCGTCAGGCTGCGCACGCCTTCCAGCAACTCCTCGGCGCGGCGGATCGCGAGTTCATGTGGGAGCTCGGGCATCAGCACCACGAACTCTTCGCCGCCGAAGCGGCATACGAAGTCGCTGGCGCGCACGCGCGATTCGAGAGCGCGGCCCACCTGCTGGAGTACGTGGTCGCCGGCATCGTGCCCATGCTGGTCGTTGAAGCGTTTGAAGTGATCGACGTCGATCACGGCAATGGCCATGGGGAGCTGGCTGCGGCGTGCCCGCGCGAGCTCGCGACGCAGGGCTTCGTCCATGAAGCGGCGGTTGTACAGACCCGTCAGCGGGTCGCGGACGGACTGCAGGCGCAAGGTCTCCCGCAGCCGGATATTGGCCAGGGCCAGGCCCATCTGCTCGGCCAGCGCGACGGCCAGGCGTTGGCGCATATCGCACTGCTCGGCCTCGGGCGGCGGGCCGCGGTGCAGGACCAGCAGCAGGCCGAAGGTGTCGCCTTGCGCCATGAGCGGCAGACAGGTGCTGGCCGCCGATTGCTCGCTGAGACGCAGGTGCGGACAGCACAGCCGGCGGCCCTCGCCATCGAGCTGATGCGGCCTCCCGCGCCGCAGGGCCCAGCACTGCTGGCTGCCGAAGCTGGTGTCGGCCTCCTGCGGATTGCCCCAATTCGTCTGCTCATCCAGCAGGTCACTGCCGGGCGCCAGCAGATAGAGCGCACCGCTGCTGGCAGGGAAGAGTCGCGGCCCGTAGCGGCCCAGGCAGTCGTAGGCCTCGCCCGGTGTTTCGCAGGCCTGCAGAAAGCTGGACAGCTCGCCCAGCAGGCTCACCTCGCGGTAGGTCTGGCCGACGATGGCGAGGCTGCGCTCCAGCTTCTCATTGGCCGCTCGCAGCGCGGCCTCGGCCTGCTTGCGGGCGGTGATGTCGTGCAGCACCCAGAGCGTGCCCTTGGAGGGGTCGCGCAGATCCATCAGTTTGCTGTGTGTGCTGACCTCGATGATGCGTCCGTCCTTGGCCCGCAGCTGGGCCTCGCCGATCCATACTTCGCCGCGGTTCAGCGTTTCGTAGGCATTGCGGCCCAGCGCTTCGAATGCCTCGTCGGACGGGAAGATGACGCGCGTGGACTGGCCGGTCAACTCGCCAGGGCCGTAGCCCAGCATTTCCTCCATGCCGCGGTTGCAGCGGACGGTTCTTCTGTCGCGCACCAGATGGATGCCGGCGTTGGTGTTGTCAAAGATGGCCTGCAGCTCGATGAGCGCCTGCTGCAGCGCCCGCTCGCTGTCCTTGCGTGCGCTGATGTCCTCGGTGATGAAGATGGTGCCCTTGCTGCGGTCTTGCGGGTCGATGGCCTTGGCCAGCATGCGGCACCAGAACAGCGAACCGTCGTGCCTGCGCATCTGTAGTTCCACGTCCAGGCGCTGGCCGCTGCCCAGCACCGGAATGGCCACGCGGCCCAGCTCATCGAAGGCGGCGGCGTCCGGGTAGACGACGGAGGTAGGCTGGCCGACCAGCGCCTGCGCAGGCCAGCCGAACATCTCGCCAAAGCGCTCGTTGCAGTGCAGGAAGGTGCGGTCGCGCGTGAAGGTGATGCCCAACGAGGCGTTGTCCAGAATGGCCTGGTACTCGAGCAGCAGTTCCTGGCGTGCCGCTTCCGCGAGGCGGCGCTCGGTGATGTCCACGCCCACCCAGATCGTGCCCTTGGAAAGGTCATCGGGATCAATCGCCTTGCCATGGCTGCTGCACCAGATGCGCCGGCCGTCCTTGCGCACGGCGACGACGTCGCCGACATAGGCGTGCCCCGCCAGCAGTGCCGAGCGCGTGGCTTCGCCGTAGGTCTGCCAGGCCTCGTCTGACTCGAAGTAGACACGCGTCGACAGCCCATCGAGCTCGCCCGGGCCGTAGCCCAGCATCTCTTCCAGCCGGCGGTTGCAGCGCGTGACGCGCCGCTCGGCATCGACGACCAGGATGCCGACGGTGGCGTTGTCGAACACGGCCTGTTGTTCCATCAGTGCCCGCTTGAGTTCGGCCGTGCGCAGCTCGACGAGCGCTTCCAGCTGTGACTGGTAGCGTTGCAGTTGCTCCTGCTTGCGCTGCTGCTCGATGGCGATGCTGCCCAGCTGCGTCGCGACCGACAGCAACTCGAGCTCGGCAGGCTGCGGCGTGCGGACCTCCTTGTAGTACATCGCGAAGGAGCCCAGCACCTTGGACTGCGTCGACAGAATGGGGGTGGACCAGCAGGCCCTGAATCCGTGGCCGTCGATCAGGCCTTTGTAGGCGGTCCAGCGCGGGTCGCTGCAGATGTCCGCGACGATGACGGTCTCGGCCAGTGCCATGGCGCTGCCGCAGGAGCCGACATCCGGCGCAATGGCCGCGCCTTGCAGCGCCTGCAGGTAGCTGGCGGGCAGGCGGGGGCCCACGCCGTTGCGTACATGCATGCCGTCCTCTTCGAGCAGCAGGACCGAGCAGTACAGCCCCTCGGACTGTGCCTCGATCAGCACAGCAAGCTGCTCCAGGGTGGCGGCCAGCGGCGCGCCGCGGGCGATCATCCCCAACAACTGCCCCTGGCCGACGTAGAACGACGTGGGTGCCAACGACATCGCCATCCTCCCCGGCGGCCCCGGTTGTTGCGGTGACGGGCATCTTAAAGGCTAGGGTTCGGACTGGTGACGCATGAACAAGGCCACAATTTCGCACCTCTGCACACCTCTGCACACCTCTGCACACTTCTTAGCATGCCGACCTCCCGAATTGCGCTCCGCGCGCCCGAGGGTTCCGATGCCCCGGTCTTCCTCGCGGCCGTGGCGGCCAGCCGCGCCCTGCACGGGCGCTGGGTCTCGCCGCCGGCGGACGCAGCCGCCTTTGCGGCCTACCTCGAGCGCATGCGCTGTGCGGGCCAGCAGGCACATCTGATCCTGCGCAGGGACGACGGCAGCCTGGTGGGCGTGGTCAACCTCAGCCACATCGTGATGGGTGCCCTGCGCAGCGCCTACCTGGGCTACTACGCCTTTGCACCGAACGCCGGCCAGGGGCTGATGAGCGAGGGCCTGCAGGCCGTCTGCCGCCATGCCTTTCGGGTGCTGAAGCTGCACCGCGTGGAGGCCAACATCCAGCCGGACAACCTGGCCTCGCTGGCGCTGGCGCGGCGCTGCGGCTTCCAGAAGGAGGGCTTCTCGCCCCGCTATCTGAAGATCAAGGGTCGCTGGCGTGATCACGAGCGCTGGGCGCTGCTGGCGGACTGAGGGCCGCTGCTGCCGGCACGGCCCCTGCGACCGGCGCCAGCGCCGTCAGCACGGACAGCGCGATCGTCCGGACCTGCACGCTGTGCCCGGCCTACCCCGGGGCGGGAGGCAGGGTCAGGTCTTGCCCGCGTTGAATTCCGCCGCCGCGCGGACCAGGGCCTGCAGCGCCGGCCCGTCGACTACCGCGTCCTGGGAGAAGTCGATGGCGCGGCGCACGCGGCCGTCCAGGCTGCTGTTGAACAGGCCGGCCGGGTCTGGCAGGGAGGCCCCGTGGGCGAAGGTGAGCTTCACATGGCGCTGGTAGGTCTCGCCGGTGCAGATCAGGCCGGCATGGGTCCAGCAGGGGCCGCTCCATTTCCAGTCCTCGGCGATGTCCGGCCGGGCGTCGAGAATCAGCGCGCGGAGCCGGGCCAGCAGGGCGCCTCGCCAACCGCCCAGGGTGGCAATGCGCTCATCGATCAAGGCAGCGGGAGAGGGGCCGGTGGGCTTGGCTTTTGAACTGGGCATGGGAGGGACTCCTCGTGGCTCAGGTTCGAATCTGTATCAGCTTCCAGCCATTGCCGGAAGGGTCGCGAAAACCGGCATCCACGCTGCCGAAGCGCTCCACCGGCTCCTGGGTGATTTCGACGCCGGCCGCGCGAAATGCCGCGCAACTGGCGCGGCAGTCCTTCACACGCAGCACCAGGGGCGGCATGGCCCCCTTGGCCACCAGGGCCTGCAGGGCCTGGGCCGCGGCCGGATCCTGCATGGGCGGACCGGGCAGAAAGAGGCCCAGCTGCACCTCAGGCTGCTCTGGATGCTGCACAGTCAGCCAGCGAAATGGGCCGTTGCGCACGTCGGTGTGCACGCGAAAGCCCAAGCGCTCCACGTAGAAAGCCAGGGCCTGGTCCTGGTCGTGGACGTAGATGCCCATCACATCGATACCTGCATTCATGTCAGCTCCTTGCTGTGTTGATCCAAGGACGCTGTTGTAGCGGCTGCCTGCATTCGGCGCTTCTCCGAAACTGCGCTGCGCAGGTCGGGGCGTTGTGCGGCCATCAGATGGCACAGCGGCATGCCGGCCAGCGCCTGGACGGGCGTCTCGCGGCGCAGCGCTTCACGCACGGCGGCGGGGTGGCTGCCGGTGATGTCGCGGAAGGTGCGGCCGAAGGTGCCCAGGCTGTCCCAGCCCGTCTGCAGGGCAATCTCGGTGACGGAGAGTTCGGTGTCGCGCAGCAGGGTGCAGGCGCGTTCGATGCGGCGGCTCAGCAGGTAGCGATGCGGCGGCAGGCCAAAGGCCGCTTTGAAGGCACGCGCGAAGTAGGCCTCGGTGAGGCCGCAGAGATCGGCCAGGCGCTGCACGGGCCAGGCCTCCTCGGAGGCCGCATCCATGCGATCCTTGGCTCGCAGCAGGCGACGCAGGAGCTCGGGGCTGGGAGAGCGAGGGGTGGCGGACATGCCAGGTCAGGGGCGGGGCCGATGCAACAGCTCGGCCCCATCATAGGCCCGAGCCGCCGTCGACCGGCTGAGCTTGCGGGGCCCGGCCGCGGCGACGCGAAAAAGGGGCCCGAGGCCCCTGGGGATGCGGCACCGACGGCGGTGCTTACAGCGCGCGGCGGCGGCGCGCCAGCAGCGCGAGCGAGGCCAGCCCCGCCAGGCTCCAGGTGGCCGGCTCGGGGATCTGGGACGGCGAGCCCGTCTGTCCGAACAGCTGCACAGCGTCGATCTCTTCCCAGGTGCCCTGGTTGTGCTCGGTGTCGACGTAGATCTTCAGGCCAACCGTGGCGAAGGAGGTGGTGCTCCAGTTCACCAGGAAGTCGACCGTGCTGCCGGGCAGGCTGGTGTCCTTGCCGCTCCACACGGTGTGCAGCAGGCCGTTCTGATCCAGCGCGTCCACTTGGGTCACGAAACCGTTGCCGTAGGTTTCGCGGATCAGCGCGCCGCTGGCGTACACCGGCGTGTCAAAGCCCAGCGTGAGGAACTGCATGCCCTGGTTGCGATAGGCGGCGGCCCAGGAGGTCCGGTAGTCACCGTAGCTCAGCGTGTCCGGCGCACCCAAGGCTTGGGCGGCCGACCAGTTGGAGGTGCTCCACTGGGAGCTGAAGTCCAGCACTTTGCCGGCCCATTGGGTTACGGGGGCTGCCTGGGCACTGGCGCCGAGCACAAGGCCGGCACCGAGGGCGATGGTGCGCAGCGACTTCAGGCCGAAAACGCGGGTCATGTTCACCTCAATTGCGGTTTGGAGTTGGACGGTCCGCATTGTCTGCAGGGAAGTCCCGTGGGCTCGATCCCGCTGTCCGGGGGTTTGGGCGCCCATCGCGTAACTCTTTGTGTGAACTGTCGGGTGATGAACGCTGCGGTGCGTGATTCGCACCGCAGCCATCGGGCCCGCGGAGACTCCCGCCCCGGGGGCCGGCCGGCGAGCGGCCTCGCCGGCTTACTTGAAGTCGCCGGCAAAGACCAGCTGGAAGGCGTCCAGCTTGAAGTGCTTGCGCAGGGCCTCGTTGACCTGCTCCAGGGTCTGCTTGCGGATGCCTTCGTCGAGCGCTTGCTCGCGCTCGAACTTGCGGTTCAGGCGCTGCTGGCTGCTCAGCATGCCGGCCACCGCACCGTCCTGGGCCAGGGTCAGGCGGCGCTGGCTCAGCAGGGCCTGCTTGGCTTCGTCCAGTTCCTTGGCGGTGAAGCCTTCCTTCAGGGCGCGCGCCACCTCCTCGCGGAAGGCCACTTCGACCTTGTCGCGGTTCTGCGGCGCAAAGATGGCGTAGACGAACCAGGCGCCGGACGGGTCTTCGGCGCCCAGGTTGACGCCCGTTCCGGTGCCGTAGGACAGGCCTTCCTTCTCGCGGATGCGCACCCACAGGCGCGAGCTGCCGCCGCCGCCCAGGATGTGGTTGGCCAGATGCAGGGCCGCGAGGTCCGGCGTGCTGTCGTTCAGCGGCAGCGACTGCACGCCCAGCATCATGGCGTTTTGCTTGTCCGGCGTGCGCAGCAGCTGCAGCTGGCCGGGCTTGTCCACGTGCAGGCGCGCGATGCGGGCATAGGCCGTCTTGGCACTCCAGCCGCCCAGCTCGGCGGTGGCGGCTGCCTTGACGCTTGCCGCGTCGAAGTCGCCGACCAGGGCCAGTTGGGCCTGGTTGGCACCATAGAAGGCTGCGTGGAAGGCCTTGACCTGGTCGAGGGTGACGGCCTTGAGGTCGGCCTCCTCCTCATCGAAGCTGCGCACGTGGCGTACATCGCCGCGCGGCTCGCTGTTCAGTGCCACGCCGACGGCCTTCTGGGCGATGCCCTCGGGATTGTCCTTCTGGGCCTGGATGCCGGTCAGGGCCTGGGCACGCAGCTCGTCCAGCGCGGCCGGCTCGAAGCGCGGGCTCTTGAGCATCTCGCTGATCAGGGCCAGGGCCTGGCCGGCGAATTCCTTCTTGGTGCTCCAGCTCAGCTGCACGCGGTCGGCGGAGGGGCTGCTGATCTGCAGCTCGACCTTGGCAGCGTCCAGCGCATCGCGCAGTTGTTCGCGGGTCTTGCTCGCGGTGCCCATCTTGAGCATGGCCGCGGTAAGTTCGGCCACGCTTTGCTGCCCGAACAGGCTCTTGGCGTCGCCCATTTGCAGGGCCAGCGCGCCGCGCACGGCCTCGCCGCGCGTAGGCTTGGGCAGCAGGGCGAGCTTGAGGCCGTTGGGCAACTGGCTGCGCTGCGCCGTGCGATCCAGGTTGGCCGGGCTGGCGTCAAAGGCCGCCACCACGCCAGCGGCGGCCTGCGGCTTGAAGCTCTTGAGCTCGGTCGCCACGTCGACGAAGGCGGGTGCCGGCGCACGCTGGGGCTTCTCGGTGGGTATGTACTGCGACAGCGTGCGGTTGGCCGGCAGGAAGCGCTCGGTGGCCACGCGCTGCACCTCGGCCACGGTCAGGGCCTTGATGCGGTCGCGCAGCAGGAAGAACAAGCGCCAGTCACCCTGGGCGATGGTCTCGGACAGCGTGATGCCCACCTGCTCCGGGCTGGTGAAGAGCTTCTCCCAGCGGTTCAGCCAGCGGGTCTGGGCGCGCTTGAGTTCCTCCTCGGTGACGGGGCGCTCGGCGAAGCCTTCGGTCACGGCCAGCAGCTCGCGGTTGAGCTCGTCCTGCGAGGCCTTGGGGGCCAGCTCGGCGATCATCATCGTGAAGCCGGGGTCGGCCAGGGCCAGGCCGAAGTTGCCCACGCTGGCGGCCAGCTTGGTCTCCTCGACCAGGCGCTTGTGCAGGCGGCCGCCGGGGGCCTCGGTGAGGATGAGGTTGAGCACCTCGATGGCGGCCTGGTCCGGGTGCGCGCCCGGGGTCACGTGGTAGGCGGCCAGGCTCATGGGCGTGCCGCCCTGGCGGCGCACGGTGACGGCATGCTCGCCGTCCTGCACCGGGTCGATGGTGTAGAGCTTGGTCAGCTGGCGCTTCGGCTTGGGCAGCTTGCCGAAGCTCTGCTCCACCCAGTCCAGCACCTTGTTGGCGTCGAACTTGCCGGCCACGATCAGGGTGGCGTTGTCCGGCTGGTAGTGGGTGCGATAGAAGGCCTGCAGGCGGCCGATGTCCACGTTCTCGACGTCGGCGCGGGCGCCGATGGTGTCCTTGCCGTAGTTGTGCCACTGGTACATGGAGGCCAGGGTGCGCTGGGTGGTGACGCCGCCCGGGTCGTTCTCGCCCATCTCCATTTCATTGCGCACCACGGTCATCTCGGTGTCCAGGTGGCGGCGGGCGATGTAGCTGTTCACCATGGCATCCGCTTGCCAGTTGAGGTACCACTTGAGGTTCTCGTCGTTGGCGGCAAAGGCGGCGAAGTAGTTGGTGCGGTCAAACCAGGTCGACCCGTTGGCGGCCAGGCCGCGCTTGGTGAACTCGGTCCAGGGGTCCTGATGCTTGGGGCTGCCCTTGAAGATCAGGTGCTCCAGCAAGTGGGCCATGCCGGTCTCGCCGTAGTTCTCATGCTTGGATCCCACGCGGTAGGTCACGTTGACCGTGGTGGTGGGCTTGGAGGCATCCGGGGCCAGCAGCACCTGCATGCCGTTGGGCAGGCGGTATTCGTTGATGCCCTCGACGGTATGGACCGGCTTGAGCGAATGGGCCTGGGCGCCGAAGGCAAAGGCCAGGCCCAGGGCCAGGTTCAGGGGGCGGAGTTTGCGTGTCAGTGTCATGGTTGGTAGACGGGCTTGCGGGTGCGGCGAGTGTGCACCGCAGCGCGCGCGATGAAGGAAGTCAAAGGGGGTCAGTGCGCCGAAGCTCGCAGCTGCAGCATCTCGTGCACGTCATGGCTCATCACGGCGAGGAAGGCCGCCAGCAGGAGGTAGTAGCTGCCGTACTCCCACTTCACGGCGGCGGGCACGGCATAGTAGCTTTGGCCCTCGGGGCTGTCGCTGCGGTATTTCCAGGCCTTCCAGAGCTGCGGCCAGGCCAGCACCGCCATCAGGATCAGCATGGGGCTGGGACGCCACAGGAAGAGCGCCACCAGCACCGGCACGCCCAGCAGCCAGATGCGCGGCGACAGCACGGCGGTGATGCGGCCGCCATCGAAGGGCGAGACCGGGATGAGGTTGAAGAGGTTGAGGAAGAAGCCGCTGTAGGCCACGGCCAGCAGCCAGTCGACGCCCCAGCTGCGCGCCAGCAGGTAGCAGACCGTCGCGCCCACCGTGCCCAGCAGCGGGCCGCCCAGCCCGACGAAGGCCTCGGTCTGGGCGTCGTGCGGCAGCTGCTTCAGCTCTATCCATGCGCCGACGAAGGGGATGAAGGTGGGCAGGCCCACGTCCAGGCCCTTGTGACGCGCCGCCAGGTAGTGGCCCATCTCATGCACGAACAGCAAGACGATGAAGCCAGCGGCATAGCGCCAGCCGTAGAGCATGGCGTAAACCGCCAGGGCCAGCAGCATGCTGCCGCCGGACAGCAGCAGCTTGCCAAGCTTCAGCCCCGAGAACAGCAGCAGGATCAGCTTGATCATTCAGCTTTGGCCTGGCTGCGCCCCTCGGCAAGCGGCATCGGCAGCGTGGTCTGGTGGGTGGCCGCGGCCTCGGCAGCGGTGTCAGTGGCGGTGTCGGTGGCGGTGGCGGTGGCGGTGGCGGTGGCGGT
The DNA here is from genome assembly GCA_041905785.1 of Burkholderiaceae bacterium. GTDB lineage: Bacteria > Pseudomonadota > Gammaproteobacteria > Burkholderiales > Burkholderiaceae_C > Roseateles_B. The sequence continues at coordinate 139,051 of JAYRKJ010000015.1, read as the reverse complement.
GTCGGTCTTGGGCTTGCGCTTGAAGAGCTTGAGGATGGCCCCGCCGAAGGCCACCACCGCCAGGATGGCGATCTTGGCGAACTTGGCCAGGAAGGCAAAGATCAGCGCAAAGAAGCCCAGTTTCTTCGCCCCCACACCCAGCACCAGCGCGGCCAGGCCGTACTCGGCGACCTTGTCGGTGCTGCTGTTGAAGTCGGCATAGCGCTTGCCGTCGTTGAAGTCGAGGGCGCCGAGCAAGGCTTGCGCTTCGGTCTTGTGCTGGGCGAGGTCCTTGAGGTCGGTGACCAGGTTCAGACTCAGATAGCCTTCGCGGCCCAGGGCATAGGTGTTGTAGTTCACGCCTTGCTCCTCGTCTGCCGGCGCGCCTTTGCTGCGCGAACTCATGGCCCAGACCAGGCGGTGCGTGTCTGCCGCGTAGGTGGGCTTTTCAGCCCAGCCCACGATCTCCAGCTCCGCCCCACCCATCTTGGCGCGCTCCTTATTGCTGGCTTCGGTGCCCTCGCGGTAGGACTTCAGCAGCTCCTCGGCATTCCAGTCCTTGGCGTCGTCATCCTTGATGTAGCCCGCCCCCTCGTAGCGCAACACGGCAAACCAGCCGCCGCCGCCCTCGGGGAATACCAGGCCCAGCAGGTCGCTGTAGTCGCCCGGATTACCCATGGCATGCATGAGTTTGGCGGCATGCGGCTGGGGAATGAAAACCTTGCCGCTGGGCAGATGCAATACCGCCTGCGAGCCCAGCGGGACGTCATGGGGCCCGCTGGTGGCGGACTGCTTGGCCTCCTCGAAGACCTTGTTGGCAGCATCGGAGGCCTCGTCGGCCAGGGCCGGCCGGGACAGCAGGGCCAAGGGAAGGGCCAGCAGGCATGCGGCGAGCGCGCGCCGCCAGAAGTTCTTGATCATGGAATCCTCCCTGCGGCATGGACGCCGCTTGTGACTGTTTGGCTTGGTGCTGTGTTTGAAGCGCAGCGACGCGGGACTGCTGAGGCACCCATGGTGGGGCTATGCTCAATTCTTAACGTTGCAGGCCTGGGCCGTTCGCTGAAGCGGCAGTCTAGCAAGCGCACGGGACGGGGCATCGAGCGGGCTCCGTCGCTCGCCTGATGTCCGGCTGGCGCATTCACGGGGCCGCGCGTTCGTAGCGGTAGGGCGTGCTGGCAAAGCGCTGGTCCGGCGTTGCCATGGCATGGCCGCCTTCGATCACCATCAGGCCCGATTTGTCGCTGCTGAGCGCATGCCATTGCAGCAGGAAGTCGGCACCGTCATTGCTCAGGCGGATCTGCAAGCTGCCGTCGCTGGCCAGCGACCAGCTGCCCTGGTACGCGTCGTGATGCGTCAGCAGGCCCGCGCTGCCATCGTCGCGCAGCTGCAGGGTTCGTACGAGACGACTGATGCGCCATTCACCGACCAGGTCCTTGCGCTGCCATTGCAGGCCGGGGTCCTGCACATAGGCCTCGCCCAGGCTGGCGCCCTGCCCTTGCGGACCCTCGTACAGGGTGTGCATGAGGAACTGCCGGCTGGCGCTGCGCTGCATCAGCTGCAGGCGCCAGCGCTGGCTGCTGCCGTTTTCAACCAGCAGGTCGCCTGCGTCCAGCCGCCAGCGCCAGCTGCGGCCTGCAATGCTGCCGTCGGCCTTCAACTCCAGCGGCGTGGCCAGCAGGGGGCCGGCGCCGGCATGGGCCTTGAGTTCCTGCGTTTCGGCAATGGGCAAGAACCAGCGGCCAGGAACTTCTGCGGCCTGCAGGCTTTGCGGCGCATCGGTCAAGCCCAGGCTCAGTTGTTCACCCTGGACCGCACTGCCATCGTCCGCGCCGCAGTCGAACTGGCTGGCGCAAATGCGCAGCTGCAGCACGTCGCCGAATGCAAAGCGGCTCAGGCGGCGTACGGTCTGCAGGTACTCGTGATAAGGCTGATCGAAGATGTCCCAGCCCGCGGCCTGCTCGGTGCCGCTGCCGCTGAGTTGCAGAATGCCCTTGCCGTTGATCTCCCAGCGCAGCGCGGCGTGGGCGGCAGGGAAGCTCTGGCGCGGGCGCAACTGCCCCTGGCCGTCCGGGCTCAGGGTCAGAGTGGCGCTGTTCTTGGTGCTGCCGAAAACGGGCGCCTGGTCCAGGGCCAGGACGGGGCCGAGGATGTAGCGGCTGGGCAGGGTCTCGGCGCTGAAGGGACTGCGCGCCAGCAGGGCGGTCTGGGCGTCCTGCTGCATGCGCATGAGCGTGTCGCCGAGCGCGGTCTGCGCGGCCACCCGGAACTGGCGCAAACCGGTTTCGTCAGCCAGCATTTGCGCGAGCGTGCTCATGCCGGCGGGCAGGGGCACCAGTCCTTGCTGAGCCGCCTGGATCAGCGCGGTGCGATCACCGACGCCGTCCAGCGAATAGCCGGACATCGCGCGGCGCAGCGCCAGTTCGTCGGCGAGGCTGCTCTGCTGGGTCAGGCTGCGGTGCTGGCTCAGCAGCAGGGCTGATTCGCCAATGCTCCATTCATCCACCTGCAAGGCGGACAGACGGCCGGCATCCAGCTGATGAGCGCCGCCGCCCAAGCGCAGGAGCGTCTCGCCAGCCGCAAGGTACAGCTCGGCGCGCTCGCGAGGATGGCTGGCGTCCTCCTGCAGGCGCAGTCGCAGCAGACGGCCCAGCTGGGCGCTGTCGGAGAACCACAGTTGCACACTGTAGGCGCCCTTGGCATCGGTCTGGGTGCTGGCCATGGAATCGTCGCCGGCGAGCACTTCCAGCCTGCGCTGTGACTGCCCCTTGCCGGCCAGCAAGACCTGACCCTCCAGTTTGAGCCCCTGGCGCAAGGTGAGCGTCACGGCGGCCTGCTGGGTGCCGCCCTGAGCGTCCCTCACCTGGTAGGTGAAGCGGTCCTGTCCCATGGCCCCGCTGCGCGGGACGTAGCGGAGCTTGCCGGCCTCAATGGTGGCCAGGCCCAGGCCCGGAGGCTGCACGGACACCAGTTCGAGGCCCTGTCCCTGGTCGTTGGCCAACACGTCCAGCAGCAGGGTGCCGCCGTTGTCGACATTGGCGCTGTCGTCCCGGGCCGCCAGTCCGGGCGCGAGGTCGTTGCCTCCGGAACCGCAGGCGGTGAGCGCAAACAGTCCGGCCAGCAGGAACGGGGCACACAGCGAATGCCACCGGCTTGAACGCAGGTTCATCAGAAAGCCTCCTCCGTAGCGACCCACGGTGCGGGTCCAGGCGAGCGGGATCCCTCCCCAGGGCCCCGGCACGGCCAGGAGCCTAGCCTCGATGCAGTCATTTTTTGTTGCTGAAGCTTGCGGCTAAGGGGCATTCCTCCTAGTGGAAACCCGCAATGCGCCGTTTCCCTTTGTATTTGCATATGTGCGAAATTCGCCCAAGCCGGACGTCGAGCGTGGGTGCTCGGTGTCAAATCGCAAACCCGGTCGACAGAAGGGTCGGCCGGCCCGACATAAACCCAGTGTCAGGCGCCCCAGAGCGGCGACACCCGGAGGATGGATGAACTTTCGAATGAAATGGACGGTGCTGGCCGCCGTGTTGAGCGCCAGTGGCTTCTTGAGTGGCTGCGGCGGAGGTGGCAGCGCCCATTCCGGGAGCCCGGTGTTCGGGCCGGTGCCCGGCGACAGTACACCGTCCACACCCACGGACAGCGGTCCGTTGCAGCCCAGCGCCAGCTACGCGCAGCAATGCGCGCCGGAGAACGCGCTGGCCGCTCCGGGCAGCCGCACCGGCAGTCTGGGCGTGGAGAAGCAGTGGATGCGCTCCTACTTCGATGAGGCCTATCTGTGGCGCGAGGCCGTGCCCAGCGTCAACCCCAACGACGCACGCTTCAGCAACAAGGCCGACGTGCAGGGCTCCCTGCAGGCCTATTTCGATGCCCTGCGCAGCCCGGCCCTGACGGCCAGTGGCGCACGCCAGGACCGCTTCAGCTTCATGATCCCAACGAGCAAGTGGCAGCAGATGACCCAGGCCGGCGTCGATGCCGGCTTCGGCATCGAATGGACCATGGCCTCGCCCACGCCGCCGCGCGGCATCCGCATCGCCTACGTGATGCCCGACAGCCCGGCGCAGCGCGCGGGCCTGAAGCGCGGCGATACGCTGGTGACGGTCAATGGCGTGTCCGCGGATGCCAACGACCAGGCCGGCGTCGACATGCTCAACGACATGATGAGCCCCGACCAGCTGCAGCAGCGCTTCGACTTCACCTTCAGCCGCTCAGGCGGCCAGACGGTGCAGGTCAGCCTGCTCAGCGCCGAGGTGGACAACCAGCCCGTGACGCTGGACGAGGTGCTGACCGGTGCCGATGGACGCAAGGTCGGCCACCTGATCTTCAACACCCACATTGCCAAAGGCGAGATCCAGCTGATCGATGCCATGAGCCGCTTCCAGCAGGCTGGCGTGTCGGATCTGGTGGTGGACCTGCGCTACAACGGCGGCGGCCTGCTCTTCATGGCCTCGCAGCTGGCCTACATGGTGGCCGGCACACAGCAGACGGCAGGCAAGGACTTCGAGCGCAGCCGCTACAACAGCCGGCGCCAGGCGACCGACGGCCGTGCCACGCCCTTCTACGACACCTCCTGCCTGCTGGATGCCTCCTACAAGTGCACGCAGGAGCGCCCGCTGCCAGCGCTGAATCTCAGGCGCGTCTACGTGCTGGCACAGCGCGGCACCTGCTCGGCCAGCGAGGCCTTCATCAACGGCCTGCGCGGCGTGGACGTGGAGGTGGTGCTGATCGGCGGCAAGACCTGCGGCAAGCCCTATGGCTTCACCGCCAAGGACAACTGCGGCAACTCCTATTTCCCCATCGAGTTCGGCGGTACCAACCAGAAGGGGTTTGGCGACTACGCCGATGGCTTCGTGCCGGCCGGCAGCGGGCCGACGGGTGTGCCGGGCTGCGTGGTCGGCGACGACCTGGGCCACGAGCTGTCCAGCCCCAGCGAGGCTATGCTGGCGGCGGCCCTGCAGCATCGCATCAACGGCAGCTGCCCGGCTCAGGCACCGTCCGCCCGGCCTGCCAGTGCCAAGCCGCGCCCAGGTGACGTAGCCCTGGAGCTGAGGCGTTCCCCGCTGCGCAGCAACGCCTTCCATCTGCCGCGCTGAACAAGAGCAGCGCAGGAAAGCAAAAGCCCGCAAGCCGTAAGGCCTGCGGGCTTTGTTTTTCATCGGACGGGCAGCGTGATCAGGCGGCCTGCCACTGCTTCATCAGACCGTCCCACTTGGCGCGGGCGGCATGCACATGGCGCTCCTTCACATGGCCATAGCCGCGGATCTCTTCCGGAATGCGGGCGATGTCGGTGGCCAGAGCCACACGCTCGGCCGTCAGGCCCTTGGCCAGGATCTTCTCGATGCTGGCGCGGTAGTCCTGGATCAGCTGGCGCTCCATCTTGCGCTCGGCGGTGTAGCCGAAGATGTCCAGCGCCGTGCCGCGCAGGCCCTTGAGCTTGGCCAGCACGCCGAAGGCCGGCCGGATCCAGCTGCCCATCTGCTGCTTGACGAGCTCGCCCTTCTCGTTCTTCTTGGCCAGCAGCGGCGGGGCCAGGTGGTGGACGATCTTGTAGTCGCCCTCGAACTGCGCGGCGATCTTCTCGACGAACTTCTTGTCGCTGTGCAGGCGGGCGACCTCGTACTCGTCCTTGTAGGCCATCAGCTTGAACAGGTAGCGCGCCACGGCCTCGCTCAGGCGCGTGCTGTTGAGCGGCTTCTCGGCGGCGCGGACCTTGTCGACGAAGGCCTGGTACTGAGCAGCGTAGGCGGCGTTCTGGTAGTCCGTCAGGAAGGCCACGCGCTTGGCGATCATCTCGTCCAGGCTGTCGCGCTTGACGATGTTGATCACCTGCTGGGCTGCGAACAGGGCCTGCACCGAGGCCAGGTCATGCGCGCAGCGGCGACCCCATTCGAAGGCGGCCTTGTTGTTGTCGATCTGCACGCCGTTGAGCTCGATGGCGCGCATCAGCGCGGCATGGGTGAGCGGGATGCGACCCTGTTGCCAGGCATAGCCCAGCATCAAGGGGTTGGTGTAGAGCGAGTCGCCCAGCAGCCTGACGGCCACCTCCTCGGCATCGAAGGCGCGGAAGTGATCGGCGCCCACGGCCTTGGCAACAGCGGCCTCGCAGGCCGCGCCGGGGAAGCTCCAGTCGGCGTTGTTCACCAGGGTCGCGGTGGGCGAGCCGTGCGTGTTCAGCGCGACGAAGGTGCGGCCCTCGCGCATCACGGCCAGCGTGGTCTTGTTGGCGGCCACGATGGAATCGCAGCCGATCACCAGCTGCGCTTCGGCCGTGCCGACTTTGGTGCAGTGGATGTCTTCGGCGCGGTTGGCGATCTGGATGTGGCTCCAGGTTGCGCCGCCCTTTTGCGCAAGGCCGGCGGCATCCTGCGTGATGACGCCCTTGCCCTCCAGGTGCGCCGCCATGCCCAGCAGCTGGCCGATGGTGATCACGCCCGTGCCGCCCACGCCGGCCACCACGATGCCCCAGGCCTCGCTGGCGTTGGGGATGCTCGGCTCGGGCAGTGCGCCCAGCTTGCTGTCGAAGGGCGAGACGCGCTTGTCCTTCTTGGGCTTCTTCAGCTCGCCGCCCTCGATGGTGACGAAGCTGGGGCAGAAGCCCTTCACGCAGCTGAAGTCCTTGTTGCAGGTGTTCTGGTTGATCTGGCGCTTGCGGCCGAAGTCCGTCTCCAGCGGTTCGATGGACAGGCAGTTGGACTGGATGGAGCAGTCGCCGCAGCCCTCGCAGACCAGCTCGTTGATCACCGTGCGCTTGGCCGGGTCGACCAGCTTGCCGCGCTTGCGGCGGCGGCGCTTTTCGGTGGCGCAGGTCTGGTCGTAGATGATGGCCGTGGTGCCGGGGATCTCGCGGAACTCGCGTTGGAGGTGGTCCAGCTCGTCGCGGTGGTGTACGGTGACGCCGGCCAGCAGCGCGACGCCGTTGTACTTCTCCGGCTCGTCGGTGACGATGACCAGCTTCTTCACGCCCTCGGCGATCAGGCTTTGCATGATCTGCAGCACCGTGTGGCCTTCGGGGCGCTCGCCGACCTGCTGGCCGCCGGTCATCGCGACCGCGTCGTTGTAGAGGATCTTGTAGGTGATGTTCACGCCCGAGGCGATGGACTGGCGGATGGCCAGGATGCCTGAGTGGAAGTAGGTGCCGTCGCCCAGGTTGGAGAAGATGTGCTTCTCGTTGGTGAACCACTGCTGGCCGGTCCAGGTCACGCCTTCGCCGCCCATCTGGGTGAAGGTGGCGGTGTTGCGGCCGGGCATCCAGGTGACCATGTAGTGGCAGCCGATGCCGCCCACGGCGCGAGAGCCCTCGGGCACGCGGGTGGAGGTGTTGTGCGGGCAGCCCGAGCAGAACCAGGGCGTGCGATCGGCGCCGCCGGCCGTCTTTTCCTCGGCCTTGAGTGCGTTCTCCTTGGCATCGATGATGGCCACGCGTGCGTCCAGGCGGGCGGCGATGTCGGCGTCCACGCCCAGCTTCTTGAGGCGCTTGGCGATGGCGCGCGCGATGATGGCCGGCGTCAGGTCGGCCTGCGGGCGCAGCAGCCAGTTCTTGCTGGGGTTGGGCAGGCCCCACTCTCCACCCATTTGGCCGCCCATGCCGCCTTCGGCGCCGTCGTCATCGAACTTGCCCAGCACGTGCGGGCGCACGTCGGGGCGCCAGTTGTAGAGCTGTTCCTTGATCTGGTATTCGATGACCTGGCGCTTCTCTTCGATGACCAGGATCTCCTGCAGGCCCGTCGCGAAGTCGCGGGTGATGTTGGCTTCCAGCGGCCACACCACGTTGACCTTGTGCAGGCGGATGCCCAGACGGCGGCAGGTGTCGTCATCCAGTCCCAGGTCGTGCAGGGCCTGGCGCGTGTCGTTCCAGGCCTTGCCCGAGGCGATCAGGCCCAGGCGGTCATGCGGCGTGGCAATGACGTTGTAGTTGAGCTTGTTGGCGCGCACATAGGCCAGGGCGGCGTACCACTTGTGGTCCATCATCCGCGCTTCCTGATCCAGGGGCGGATCGGGCCAGCGGATGTGCAGGCCGCCGGCGGGCATGGGGAAATCATCCGGGGTGATGATGTTGACGCGGTCCGGGTCCACGCTGACGCTGGCGCCGGACTCCACGATCTCCTGGATGGTCTTCATGCCGGACCACAGGCCCGAGAAGCGGCTCATGGCGAACGCATGCAGGCCCATGTCCAGGATGTCCTGCACGCTGGAGGGGAAGAACACCGGGAAGCCTGCTGCCTTGAAGACGTGGTCGCTCTGGTGCGCAGCCGTGGAGCTCTTGGAGATGTGGTCGTCACCCGCGATGGCGATCACGCCGCCGTGCTTGGAGGTGCCGGCCATGTTGGCGTGCTTGAACACGTCGATGCAGCGGTCCACGCCCGGGCCCTTGCCGTACCAGAGGCCGAAGACGCCATCGAACCTGGCCTTGTCCTTGAACAGGTCCAGCTGCTGCGTGCCCCAGACGGCGGTGGCGCCCAACTCCTCGTTGACACCCGGCTGGAACACGATGTTCTGCTTGGCCAGGTGCTTCTTGGCGGCCATCAGGGCCTGGTCGTAGCCGCCCAGCGGCGAGCCGCGGTAGCCCGAGACGAAGCCGGCGGTGTTCAGGCCGTTCATCGCATCGCGCGTGCGCTGCAGCATGGGCAGGCGGACCAGGGCCTGGACGCCGCTCATGAAGGCGCGACCGCGGTCGAGCGCGTACTTGTCGTCCAGGGTGACCTTTTCCAGCGCGCGCAGGATATGTTCAGGCAGCGGTGCGTTCATGCGAGGGGTACTCCGAGAGGGGGTGCCGAAGAGGGGTGGACCAGGTCCAGCAGCACCTCGCGTCAGGAGGTGCTCGCGCGGGCGGCTTGTGGCCGCCGGACCTTCCGGGGGATGGCTGCAGTATGGGCCGGGGAGGGAGTGTAGGGAAAGAGGGGGGGCGTGTCTTTTCTAGTTTTGCGGAAATTGCGCTTCATTCGGCATTAATGATTCCGGAAAATTTGAAAAATGGAATCATTCATATCTTTCTCAGCGATTTGTGGGGAATTTTGATCCCGCTGAGGCGCACCCCGTCCTTGCCCCGATGCTGCATGACGGGACGCCCGCCTGGCACTAGGTGTGATGCTTCAATAGGTTGTATCCGGTGTTCATCCGGATTGGGTTTGAGAGACTGGAAGTCGCCAAACACCCAATCTTCAAGGAACCAACCGGACGAACATCCATAAGCATGCCCGACTTACGTACGCCCGCCGCCTGGAAATGGTCAAACAATTGACCGAGGAAGAGCTGAGCACGGCGCAGGCCGCGGACACCTACGGCGTGACGCCGCCCACGGTCAGGAAATGGCTGGGCCGCTACCTGGCAGGAGGCGAGGCGGCGCTGGCCGATGCATCGTCCAGGCCGAAGCTATCGCCCAGGTCCATCGATGCCAGGAAGGCGCTGCTGATCGTCGAATTGCGCAAGCGCCGCATGATCCAGTCCCGCATCGCGCGCAGCGTCGGCGTGTCCGAATCGACGGTCAGTCGCGTGCTCTGCAGAGCGGGCTTATCCAAGCTCAGCGCGCTTGATCCGGTCGAACCGCTCGTGCGCTACGAGCATGAGGCGCCGGGCGATCTGCTGCACATTGACACCAAGAAGCTGGGCTGTATCGTGCGCCCCAGCCACCGCGTGACGGGCAACCGCAAAGACTCGACCAGGGGCGCCGGGTGGGAGACGCTGTTCGTGGCGATCGATGACCACGCCCGCGTGGCCTTCACAGCCATGCACCCGGACGAGAAGCAGGAACAGGCGGAGCAGAAGTCGCGGTGTGACCCGCAGGGAGTTGACATGGCAACAAGCGAAGCGCTTCGGACCTTGCGCGCCCAGAACCGGCTGCTCAAGCTGTGCTTGCTCCTGATGACGGCCCTGCTGTGCCTGGCCGCAGCACCGGCCAGGCAGCGTTTCCAGGAGATCGATGTGGAGCGCCTGAACGTGGTCACCGCCGACGGTCAGCGGGAACTGGTCATCGCCAATCGGGATCGCCTGCCGGGGGTCGTGAGTCAGGGCCAGGAGGCCCCCGACCATCGCCGGTCCGCGGGCATCATCTTCTACAACAGCGTGGGCGACGAAAGCGGCGGCATGGTCTGGTCGGGACGGCCGGGCAGCCAGGACCAGCCAGAGCAGAGCATGCATCTGGCAATGGACCGTTTCGGCGGCGATCAGCAAGTCGCCCTGGGCCATTACGAGCGAGCCGGCCACATGATGACCGGCTTGCGCGTCTTCGATCGGGGCCTGGAGCGGGACTACGAACCTTTCTGGAAGGCCCTGAATGCCGCGCCACCCGGCGAGGAACGGGAGTCCTGGCGCAGGAAATGGGAAGCGGCAGGCGGCGTGCCGGCAGAACGCCTGTTTGCAGGCAAGACCGCAGGCAAGTCGTCGGCGCTCATCCTGTCGGACGGCAAAGGTCGGCCCAGGCTGATGATGTACGTGACCGAGGAAGGGAAGGCCGTCTTGGACTTCCTGGATGAGCGGGGTGAGGTCATCAAGAGCCTGGCGCCACAAGCCGGCTCGAAATGACGCGCAAGGCCGCGGTCCATGGCCGTCAGTAACGTCAGTAACTTATGGCACCTGCTAGAACTATCAGGTTGCTGTCCCGGAAAGCTGGGATAAGCTGCTCGGACTCGAACAATGATGGACGCCCCGAAACAGGGGTGCCGTGCCAACTGAAGAGAAAGCAACGAGGATCGCGCGGTGCATCAAGGCACTGCTCGGGGAGAAAGTGCGAAGGCCCGGCCCGGGATGGGTCGGGCCTTTTTGCTGATGGTGGCTTGGCGCCTGCCTTCAGACGCTGCTCGCCAAGAAGCTGAGGCACGTCGGCAGATACCGAAGGAACCCAAGGAGGGGCCCATATGAACGTCAAGCGCTTGTTCTTCCTGACGACTGCAGGCATTAGCGCCATCGCCGGCTGGAGCCGCTACAAGGAGTTCCGGCATCCGAACGAGATTGCCGAACCCGTGTACGCGGAGCTGCACGTCAAACTGGACATCGGGAACCGGAGCTTGGAGCAGGTCATGCTCGTGAAAACGGCCGACATGACCGAGTGTGGTCGCGCACGAAGCGAACTGGAATCAGGCGCGGGGGTGGTGGTGGCCAACACCGGGAAAGCTCTGAAGGTGAGTTCCTCGGACTGCTTCAGGGAGCTCACGCCGCGGCAAGCGGGCCTGTTCGAAAACCTACCTGCTGATGTCACCTACCTCAGCATGGTGAGGGGCACAGGTCTGGAGAGGGAGGTCCGCGTGATCGTGTGGGGCATCTCGATTGAGGAGAGCAACATCATCTGCGATGGGCTGGCCAAGAGCGAGCGGCCGCGACGCCAAGGCGCCGTGACCTGTGTGCGCCCGTTGCAGACCTGAGCGACGGTGCGGATTCAGCATGGCCTGCCCCATGCACGACCTTGTGAACGACCTAGTGAACGACCCGGGGCGCAGCTGCGTTCCATGTCGCTCGCCCGGAGCTGTGCGGCATGGGTATTCCGAATGCCGGTTCACGCGGGCGGCCCGGATAATATTCGCTCGGCTGAGCGGTCGAGATCGCCCGTGAACATCAGGCAGGTCCACGGCGCTGGACTGTAGACGCCGTGCTACCAACAACACATTGAGGGATGCCGATCTTGCGGGAGACCCTGTTTCGAACCGAAGTGATGCAGGCCCAGTCCACCCAGTGGCTGGGCACGATCCGCATTGGCCGTCCGCCGAGCTTTGCCTGGCTGACGGTCATCGCCCTGGTCCTGCTTGCCGGGCTGCTGACCTTTGCCTTGCTGGGTGAGATCAGCCGCAAGGCGCGGGTGTCCGGCGTGCTGCTGCCCACCGGCGGTTTGATCGGCATCACGGCGTCGCAGTCGGGCGCCGTGGCTGAGTTGCTGGTGAAGGAGGGCGATGAAGTCCAGGCCGGTCAGCCCTTGCTCAAGATCCGCAGCGAACGCCGTCTGGCGCAGGGCGACGTGGCGCTGCTCAACGCCCAGGCCCTGGCCCAGCGCCGCCAGAGCCTGGACACTGAGCGTCTCCTGCAGCAGCAACAGGCGCGCCAGCGCGCCGATGCGCTGAATGACCGTCTGCGCAGCCTGCAGTCCGAGGAGCGTCAGGCGCAGGGCGAGTTGGACTCCAGCCGTCAGCGTGCCCAACTTGCGCATAAGAGCCTGGATCGCTTCAATGAGCTGGCACGCAATGGCTACGTCTCGGCTGCCCAGGTGCAGCAAAAGCAGGAGGAATTGCTGGACCTGCAGATGCGCGAACGCAGCGCCGAGCGCAATCTGCAAGCCTTGCAGCGCGATGCCCAGGCGGTGCGCGCCGACCTTGCCGCCAACGAAACCACCCTGCGCTCGGCACTGGCCCTGGTCGACCGCAACCTGGCCAGCCTTGCGCAGGAGTCCAACGAGAACGAAGCGCGCGGCGCCGTCCTGGTGCAGGCTCCCCAGGCCGGCAGGGTGGCTACGCTGTCACTGCACATGGGGCAGTCAGTGCAGGAGGGTCAGGTCTTGCTGAACCTGGTGCCGCAATCGAGTGACGGTCGCGCGGACCAGACGCTTGAGGCCCAGCTCTTCGCACCCAGCCGCACCAGCGGCTTCGTGCAGACCGGGCAGCAGGTGTGGCTGCGCTACGCCGCCTATCCCTATCAGAAGTTCGGCATGGCGCGAGGCCGTGTGGTGGCGGTGAGCCAGGCGCCGCTGTCGGCGCAGGAATTGCCCAGCGGGCAGAGCCAATCCCTGCAGGCTGCGGCGCAGGCGAATGAGCCGCTGTACCGCATTCGCGTGGCGCTGGACCGCCAAGACGTGCAGGCCTACGGTGCCAGCCTGCCGCTCAAGCCTGGCATGAGCCTGGACGCCGATGTGCTGCAGCAGCGCCAGAAGGTCTGGGAATGGGTGCTGGAGCCCGTCCTGGCTGTGTCGGGTCTGGCGCCTTTCGTGAACACGCCGGACGACGGCAGCCCCTCGCCCCAGAAGACCAGGGCCGCGCGATGAAACTCTATCTGCAATCCGAAGCGGCCGAATGCGGCCTGGCCTGCGTGGCCATGGTGGCCAGCCACTACGGCCAGGGCCAGGACCTGGGCGACCTGCGCCGGCGCTTTCCCATCTCGCTCAAGGGTGCCAAGCTGGCCAGCCTGATCAGCCACTCTGGCGCGCTGGGCTTCTCCGCCCGTCCTCTCAAGCTGGAACTGGAGCATCTTGGCCAGTTGAGCCTTCCCTGCATCCTGCACTGGGACCTCAACCATTTCGTGGTGCTCAAGAAGGTGGGGGCCAGGTCTTGCGTGGTGCTGGACCCAGCCATCGGCGAACGCCGCCTGAGCATGGCGGAGATGTCTGCCCACTTCACCGGCGTGGCGCTGGAGCTGACGCCCAATGCCGACTTCAAGCCACAGCAGCAGGCGTCTCGGCTGTCCTTGCGGTCGCTGACCGGAAAAGTCAGCGGCCTGAAGCGATCGCTGCTGCAGATCCTGGCTGTGGCGGTGGTGCTGGAGGTCTTCGCCGTCGTCGCGCCGCTGTTCAATCAACTGGTGGTGGACGAAGTGCTCAGCAGTGGCGATTCCGAGCTGCTGGGCGTCCTGGTGCTGGGCTTCGGACTGCTGCTCCTGATCCAGACGGCGTTGTCGCTGGGCCGCTCCTGGATGGTGGTGCTGCTGAGCCAGACGCTGGCGCTGCAGTGGCAGTCCAATGTCTTTGCCCACCTGATTCGTCTGCCCACCAGTTTCTTCGAGAAGCGCCATCTGGGCGACATCACCTCGCGCTTCAGTGCGGTCCAGGCCATCCAGCGAAGCCTGACCACCGCGGCCATCGAGGCCGTGCTGGACGGCCTGATGGCCATGATCGCGCTGGCCATGATGTTGCTCTATTCGGTGCCGCTGACGGCTCTGGTGCTCGGCGCCGTGCTGGCCTACGCCGCATTGCGCTGGGTGGCCTATCGGCCATTTCGCGATGCGTCAGCCGAGCGCCTGGTGATCGCAGCCAAGGAGAACACCCATTTCCTGGAGACGCTGCGCGCCATCACGCCGCTGAAGCTCTATGGCCGCGAGGACGAGCGTCGCGCGCGTTGGCAGAACCTCATCGTCGATGTGCAGAACCGCGACGTGCGCACGGCCAAGATGAGCATGGCCTTCCAGACGGCCAACACGCTGATCTTCGGACTGGAGAACCTGGCCGTACTGTGGCTGGGGGCGCGCACCATTCTCCAGGGGCAGCAGAGTCATGCCGTGACGCTGACGGTGGGCATGCTCTTCGCCTTCGTCAGCTACAAGGGCCAGTTCACCAGCCGGGTCGGCAAGCTGATTGACTATGGCGTCGAACTGAGGATGCTGTCCCTGCATGGCGAGCGCCTCGCGGACATCGTCCTGGAAGCCCCCGAGCTGGACGAAGCGCCCCACAGCGAACTGGATCATCTGGCTCCGTCGCTGGAACTGCGCAACGTGTCCTTCCGCTATGCAGAGGGCGAGCCCTGGATCCTGAAGGACGCCAACTTCAAGATCGAGGCCGGCGAGAACGTGGCGGTCACCGGTCCCAGCGGCGCCGGCAAGACCACCTTGCTCAAGATCCTGCTGGGTCTCTTGCCGCCCAACGAGGGCGAGGTCCTCTACGGCGGCGTGCCGGTGCGGCACCTGGGTGTGCGCAACTTCCGCCGCCAGATCGGCACCGTGATGCAGGAAGACGCCCTGGTGACCGGCAGCCTTGCCGACAACATCAGCTTCTTCGACAGCCACGCGGACATGCAGCGCATCCAGGAATGTGCGGCCCTGGCACAGTTGCACGAGGACATCAGCCGCATGCCCATGGGCTACCAGACGCTGGTTGGCGACCTGGGCTCAGGGCTGTCGGGCGGGCAAAAGCAGCGCCTGCTGCTGGCGCGCGCCATCTACAAGCAGCCTCGCGTGCTGGCGCTCGATGAAGCGACCAGCCATTTGGACATCTCCAACGAACGAGCCGTCACGGCAGCCCTGTCGCAGATGAAGCTGACGCGCCTGGTCATCGCCCATAGGCCGGAAACCATTGCCGGCGCGCAGCGCGTGGTGCAGGTGCGCGATGGACACGTGCTGGAGTTGGCGCGGCAGGTGGGCGGCGGCGTGCCCGACAGCACGGCGTCGCTCTGAGGCAGGGTCCTCCAGTAGCATTGGTCATCGTCGCTCGCTGTTTGTGCCATGACCAAGACCAATGCATCACTTGCCGCCCGGGGTCGGCTGCCGGCCCAGGAGTCGGAGGAGCCGCAGGGCGAGCGCCTGGACCGCTGGCATGTGGCCATCCTGGCCGAGTTGCAGCGAGACGCGCGCCTGTCCAATGCGGAGCTGGCCAGCCGCATCGGCCTGTCCACCGCGCCGACCTGGCGGCGCGTCAAGTGGCTGGAGGAGCAGGGCTACATCACCGGCTATCGGGCCGAACTCGACCGGCGCCGCCTGGGCTTGGGCGTGCTGGCCTTCGTGCGCTTGGACGCCGATCGCAACAATGCGTCGGCCACCAAAGTACTGGAGGAGGCGATCCGCCAGTTGCCGGAGGTGATCTCCTGCCATTACATCTCGGGGGCGGGTACTTTCGAGCTGCAAGTGCTGGCCACCGACCTGGATGCCTTCAGTCGCTTCACCATCGACACGCTGCTGAACTTGCCTAATGTCAAGGATGTTCATACCAGTTTTTCGCTGGGCGAGGTCAAGGCTGGCGGCGGCGTCCCCTTGTCTCATCTCAAGACCTGACCCCGGGCGAGATTGCGCCTGGTTCCCATCTTCTCGGTCGCGGGACTGTCGAGGCGCGCGTTCGAAATAAGAGCTGGCGCACCGCTTGAGTCACGCCAAGCAGGAGGCATGCCGCGTAGCGCCTGACAGAGTGATAGTCCCTATAGGCGTTGGCCGTTCCGTCACAATAATCCGTCAGCACAGCGCCTCATGAGGGGGCTGAGCCCACAGGAATCGGGCAATGGGTTCCTCGACTGGAGA
The DNA here is from genome assembly GCA_041905785.1 of Burkholderiaceae bacterium. Taxonomy (GTDB): domain Bacteria; phylum Pseudomonadota; class Gammaproteobacteria; order Burkholderiales; family Burkholderiaceae_C; genus Roseateles_B. Next base: position 123,169 of record JAYRKJ010000015.1, on the reverse strand, counting down.
AAAGACATGAATGAGAAGATGGCGATGGCGGAGGAGTCCGCAGGTCAAGAGCGCATTCTGAGCTTTGTTGCTGCGACGGTGCTCAGCGCCGAGGACCTGGAACGCGTGGCCGGCGGCCTCTGCAAGGCACCAGGCCGCACCACGCCGGGCTATGGCCAGTGGGGTGACGCCGGCGAAGACTTCGACGATTGATCGGCGCTTGAGTCGAAGTGGCTGTTCCTCGATCCGGGCCCTGGCCCGGATCGTTGCTTCTGATCGCCGTTATTCTCGGATGGGGGCAGGATGTCTGTGCTGATTCTGGGTTCTCTCAGGGACTTCCATGTGCGGGCCGTGCAGTGGGCGCTTGGCGAATGCGGGATTCCCGTCCAGGTGCTGACGCATGCGCAGTTTCCCACCGGTGCTTCCATGTCTGCGGCCTTCGAGGCCGACGGCGGCTTTCGCGTGACTTGTCGTGAGCAGGGACGCGCGACGCTGGACTTGGCGGACCTGTCGAGCGTGGGTCTGGTCTGGTGCCGGCGCCCCTTGCATCTTGGCGCGGATGGCATGCGCGGCGTGCATCCGGACGATCTGCCCATCGTCCAGCGGGAGAGCGAAGACTTCATGCTTGGACTGGCGGCAGCCCTGTCCGTGCGCACGCAGGGTCGGGCCATCTGGGTGAATCCCATAGAAAGCCGCATACGGGCCCGCTCCAAGCTGTGTCAGCTGTCCCTCGCGCATGCCTGCGGTCTGTCGATTCCGCCCACGCTGGTGAGCAACGACCCCGACGAGCTGCAGGCCTTCCATGACCGACACCATGGGCGGCTCATCTTCAAGGCCTTTCGTCCTTTGGACTGGGGCATGGAAGCGGGGTTCCGGACCTTGCCCACCACCCGCCTGGATCCGGACTTCCTGCGCATGCGAGGCGCCATCCAGCGCTGTCCGCTGATCTACCAGGCCGAAGTGAAGAAGCGCTATGAGTTGCGGGTGCTGATCTGCGGTGACGAGCTGCACTGCCTGCGCGTGGATTCGCAGCACTCCAGCCACACGGCCACGGATTGGCGTCTGTATTCCGCAGGCGACGAAGCGCTGCCGGCGTCTCGCCATGAGCTGTCGGACGCCGACAGTCAGGCACTGCTGGCCATGGCGCGGGCCTTGGGCATCCTGTATGGCTGCGCTGACTTGATCGTGGACCAGGAGGGGCGGCTGATCTTCCTGGAGATCAACCAGCAAGGGCAGTTCCTGTTCATGGACCATCTGTGCCCTGGCTTCGGGGCCCTGCAGACCGTGACGAGGTACTTCGGCGCCTTGCTGGGGGTGTCGCGCGAGCATTGGCCGGCGCTGGCGGACTACCAAGCCTCCAGCGACTTCGCGCTGTATCAGCAGGAACTGCCGCAGCCGCCTGCGGCCGCTCAGCCGGCGGCCTGAGTCAGGCGTGGCAGCAGCCACTGGGTTCCCGGCGGTGTGAGCTCCACCGCCCGCCCGTCGGCTCGCCGCAGCCAGCCCTGGCGCATGAAGTGCTCCAGCAGGGTGTCCGCCAGCAGGCCGGCCAGATGGTCGCGCCGCTCGGACCAGTCCAGGCAGGCGTAGGCATAGCGCCTCCTGGAGGGCTCGGGGGCCTCCAGCCCCAGGCTGCGCAGCCAGGCGCTGCCGGCTGGCGTCAGGCGAAAGCCGTCCGCCACCGGCTCCAGGCCTTGCACCGCATGCAGACGCTCGTAGAGCTGCACACCCAGTTGGCCGGCCAGATGGCCGTAGCAGCAGCGCCCTGCGCGTAGGCGCTGCCGGGCGGGTGCGGCCCACTGCTGCGCATGGCTGTCGCGCTCGGCGACCAGGGCCAAGGCCTCCAGCGCATGGGCCACCTCCGGCCCAGCGAGCCGGTAGTAGCGATGCCGGCCGCGGGACTCGCACAGCAACAAACCCGCGTCCATCAGCCGATTGAGATGGCCGCTGGCCGTGGCAGCGCTGACCGAGGCCGTCCGCGCGAGCTCGCCGGCGCTCGCGCAGGCACCGGACATCAGGTAGGCGAGCATGCGCGAGCGCGCCGGCTCGCCCACGGCCGCAGCCACGCGGGCGATGCGCGGTTCGTGGGGGCTGGTGAGGTCTGTGGTCGACATGCGCTCAGCTTAGGGCATGGCGCGAGTCCTGGGGCGCCTGCTCGCGATCGTGCAGGCCATAGTCGCGCAGAACCTGGGCCACGCGCAGGCGGTAGTCGGCGAAGAGCCGCTCGCGGCCCAGGCGCTGCGAGGCGCGATGCGCCATGTGCTGCCGCCAACGCTGGACCGCGGCCTCGTCGCGCCACAGACTCATTGACAGGTAGCGGCCCGGCCGACTGAGACTCTCGAAGCGCTCCACCGAGATCAGTCCCTCCTGCTCGGCCAGCGCCTCCTGCAGCGCCGCCGCCTGGGAGAAGTAGCGCTCGCCCTGGCCCGGCAGGGGCTCCAGTTCGAAGAGCACGGCGATCATGGCTGGCACTCCGCCGACCGGTCGCGGGTGGCCGCCACGTCCTCCAGCCAGCTGCGCTCCTCGCGCAGGATGAAGCGCTGCTGCTGCGCCCATTCGAAGTTGGCTCGGCCCTCGGAATCGACGCGCAGCGCGGCGCGATAACGCTCGTAAGCCGCCATGTCCGCGAAGCCGATCAGGCCCCAGGCGATGTCATTGCTGCCTTCGTGAGGCAGGAAATAGCCGATCAGCTGGCCGCCGCAGCGGGGGATGACGCGGCCCCAGGCTTCGGCGTAGGTCTGGAAGGCGGCGCGCTGGAAGGGGTCGATCTGGTAGCGGATGAAGCAGGTGATGGCCATGGCATGGTCCTTTGGTTCGGGACCATCAGTTTGGGTTGCTCGGGCCTTGCCATGCTTCGGTCTGGGCCGAAGCATGGCGATCAGGGCCGGGCCCATCATTGTCGCCATGAACCTGCAAACGACGCCGGCACCGATCCCTGCCAGCTGCCCCATCAAGCCCGGCGTGCTTTACTTCGGCACGCCGGTGGCCATTGTCAGTACCCTGGACGCCCGAGGCCGCGTCAACCTGACGCCCATGTCCTCGGCCTGGGCCCTGCATGACCGCGTGGTCCTGGGCCTTGCGCGCGCGTCCCAGGGCTGCGAGAACCTGCTGGCCCAGGGGGAGGCGGTCATCAACCTTCCTGGACCTGGACAGCAGCCCGCGGTGGAGCGCCTGGCTCCGACCACCGGACGCTGGCCCGTGCCGCCTCACAAGCTGGCCATGGGCTATCGGCACGAGACGGACAAGTTCGCACTGGCGGGCTGGACGGCGCTGGCGTCCAGTCGGGTGAAGCCGCCTCGCGTGGCGCAGTGCCCGCTGCAGTTGGAGGTGCGCCTGCTGGCAGGGCATGCGTGCGCTGCGGACCCGCAGACTGGGGCAGCATCGGATCTTGTGATGCTGGAGTTGCAGGTACTGCAGGCGCATGCCCACGAGAACCTGCTGCTTCAGGGGTCGATGCATGTCGATACCGCGCGATGGAGCCCATTGCTCTATGTGTTCCGGCACTATTTCGGCACTGGCGAACGCCTGGGCCGCAATTTCCGGGCAGAGACTTGATCGCCGGCCGCCCATCGCGAGCGCCCGGTTCCCCGGCCTGCGCTGCATGAACGCAGGCTGCATTCCTCCGGGGGGCCGTCAGTGACGCGCGACCGCGACACGAAGCCCTGCCAGCCTTGGCAGGATTGGCGCGCTCACGGCAAGGCGTTCGAGCAACTTTCATCCGGGGCGACGAGCATGGGGCTTTCAACCGAAGGTCCCGACAATGCCGCAAAACTCGGCCGTCCTCGTCCTCCACCTTTGTCCGATTCCTGCAGGTCATCGCAGGCCGCACCGGGCCGTCTGCTCGCGAGGCCGATGGGCTGACGGCCGGCGCATGCTGTTGTCCTGGCAGGAGGCACGCCATGACTGAGCCGCAATCCTTGGGCCGCCGCTGGGTCTGGCCTGCGCTGGCCCTGCTGTCGCTGGCGAGTCTGGCGCTTGGGGCCTGGTGGCTGGCCAGCGCCCAGCCCGAGCCGGCGGCCGAGGAGGCGGGCGACGCGACGCCGCCGGCCGCGAGCCAGCCGAGGTCGCCCGTGCATCCGCAGGCGCGTCCTCATCCTGCTGCCCTGAAGGGCGTCGGCCAGCGGCGTTGGCCGGATCAGTGCGCGGTTCAGCGGCTGGCCAGCACCTGCGGGCAGGCGGCGGGCTTGCTGCCGGGCGGCACGACGATGAAAGGCATGCCGGCCCAGGGGGAGCCCTTGCCGCAGTCGGGGCCGGACTTGCATTCGCAGCCCTTGGCCTTGACCAGCTGCTCCATCACCTGCGCATCCCGGCTGCCGGGCTTGACCGGGCGGTTGGCAAAGCTCAGCTGCAGGGCGTCCTCGGGCACGATGCTGTCCTTGGCCAGCGGCTGACCCAGCACGGTGCGCAGGCTCAGGGCCTCGCTAGCGGCTGCGGAGCGCGATGCGTTGCGCTGGCGCTTGAGATAGGCCAGGGCCACTTCCATCGAGGCATGGCCGCGGGCCGCAGAGACGCTGAAGGGCTTGCGGAACGCCGCCTCGTAGGCGGCAGCCACCTCGCTCCAGCGTGTCTTGTCCACGCTGAGTGTGGGGCACAGGCCGGCGTCATATTTGTCGGAGATGGGCGTCTCGAAGTCGATCCAGCAGGTGCTGGAGGCCGTGACGCGCAGGCCCGTCTGTGAGCGCAGCTTGGCGGCGATGTCCTCGGCGGCTCCGGCACCCACCCGCCCCAGCTGCAGCAGCCCGTCATGGCTCTTCAAGCGTTCGGCATTGGCCGACACCATGGGGATGTTGGCCGACTTGAGCATGGCGGGCACCTCGCCCAGCACGCAGAAACCGCCGATGACCATGTCCACCTTGGCCGCGATGAAGGACTGGGCGGCGGCCTGCGCCTTCTTGGCATCGCAGGCACTGTCCTTGAGGACCAGCCTGGGGGCCGGCTGCAGGGAGCTGGTCTTGAGCGCCAGGGTCATGCCGTCGCGCATGTCCTCGGCCTGCGCGGCGCTGGGCCAGGACTCGGGGAGGATGGCGCCCACGCTGAGCCCCTGCGCCTGAAGCAGCCCGGGCGCGGCCAGTGCAAGTCCCAGGAGGGCGGCCACGACGGTGCGGGCCGGGCGGGCAGGCTTGGTGTTCAACATGACATCCCTTCGACTTTCTGTGATTCGCTGCGCAGAGCCCCTCCCCGCATGCGGGGACGGCGCGCCCCTCAGCGCCTTCGCATGCTATGCAAGCCGGCAGCGAGGCGCCTGAGGGAAAGCGCGCACAAGGCGCTGGAGTCGTCGACCTAATTGCGTGCGAATGGGCGAATTGCGCAGGGAAGCAGGGCCTGACGTCCACGAGCTCCCGCGCGCGGGGCCAGGCCAGCGAGGCCGGAACCGCGGGTTAACACCGTGCGGTGGCTCAGTGGAGGCGCCGGGCAAGCTCGGCCTGCGCCTGCGCCAGCGCGAAGTCGTGGGCGGGCATCGCCTTGCTGAACAACCAGCCCTGGGCCTCTTCCACGCCCAGGTCCAGCAGCGCCTGCCGCTGCGCCTCGGTCTCGACGCCCTCGGCCGTCAGCGCGAGCCCCAGCGCCCGAGCGAGGGCGACGATGGCGCGGGTGATGGCCTGGTCGTTGGCGTCCGTCTCCAGGTCCCGCACGAAGCTGCGGTCGATTTTGAGGCGATCCAGCGGAAAGTACTTGAGCATGGACAGCGAGGAGTAGCCGGTGCCGAAGTCGTCGACGGCCAGCTTCACGCCCATGCGGCGCAGTTCGGTCAGCAGGCGCTGGCCGCCATCCACCGTCTGCAGGGCGCTTTCGGTCAGCTCGAGCTCGAGCCGCTCGGCCGGAAACGCATGCTGCAGCAAGGCATGGCGCACGCTGTCCACAAAGCCCTCACGCTGCAGCTGCCTGGCCGAGATGTTCACCGCGACGCGCTCCAGGCGCAGTCCGGCGTCCAGCCAGGCCCGGCCCTGCCGGCAGGCCTCTTGCAGGATGCTGCGGCCGATGTCGTCGATCAGCCCGCTTTCCTCCGCGATGGGGACAAAGCGCTCCGGGCTGATGGCGCCGTAGTCCGGGTGCTGCCAGTGCAGCAGGGCCTCAGCGCCCAGTACGCGCCCGCTGCCCAGCTCCACGATGGGTTGCCAGTGCAGCTGCAACTGCTCGCCCATGCTGGCGCGGCGCAGGCCCTGCTCGATCTGCATGCGCTCGACGGCGCGCGCCGCCAGCCGGCTGTCATACACCGCGCAGCGGTTGCGGCCCGCGGCCTTGGCCGCATACATCGCGGTGTCCGCAGCCTTGACCAACTCGTCGGCCGTGCTGGCATGTTCGGGGAACAAGGCCAGGCCGAGGCTGGCGGACACCGAGACCGGCTCGACCCCCTTGAGCGTGACGGGTTCGCGGATGGCGTCCAGCAGCTTCTCCGCCAGGCTCAGCAGGGCGTCGCGCTGTGTCAGCTGACTCAGCAGGATGACGAACTCGTCGCCGCCCAGCCGGATGGCCACGTCCGAGCGGCGCAGGCAGGCCGTCAGGCGCTGGGCGATGACGATCAGCAGCTCGTCGCCGCGGTGGTGCCCCAGGGTGTCGTTGATGGTCTTGAAGCCGTCCAGGTCCAGGAAGCAAAGCGCGAAACCCTCGCTGTCGGGCTTGGTGTCGCTGGCCGCGATGAACTGCTTGAGGCAGTAGTCCATGTGATGCCGGTTGCCCAGGCCGGTCAGCGCGTCATGGAAGGCCAGGTGCTGGATTTGAGTCTCGGCCCGGCGCAGGGCGGAAATGTCGGTGAAGCTCAGCACCTGGTGGCTCAGCTGGCCGTCGGCGCCGAAGACGGGCGCCACATGCTCCCAGGCCGGAAACTGGCTGCCGTCGCGCCGCTTGCACATCACCTCGCCGTGCCGGGGCTCGGCACGCCGCTGGGTGTCATGTAGGAGCACATCGGCCTGGCGCTGGGCGTGGAGGATGTCGGTCAGGCGTGCGCCCAGCACTTCACTGGGCTGCCAGCCGGTCAGGCTGCAGAAGGCCGGGTTGACGGCCCGCAACCGGCCGTCGACATCCAGGATCACGATGGCGTCCGCCGCGGATTCGAACACCACGGCGGCCTGGCGCAGCTGGACTTCCGAGTCCACCTTATGACTGACGTCGCGGAACACGCCGATCACGCGCGCCTCCTCGACGAAATGGCGGGCATGGATCTCCAGCCAGAGCTGGCGCTCGGGGGCCTGCTGCCAGCGTGCCAGCGCGTGCAGGTCCTGGCCCGGCTGCGTGCAAAGATTGCTGAGGCGCGCCTGGGACACGGCATCCAGCCGGGCCAGGAAGTCTTCGCGGGCCCACCGGGACGCCCGCCCTTCGGGCTCGAACAGCGTGGTGGCGTTGCCGTGCAGCTCGAAGTCATCGCCCTGGCAGGCGAACTCCAGCACGCCAAGCTGGCCGGCGTCCAGGGCCAGCCGGTAGCGCAGCTCGGCGCTTTCCGCCCGTCGTTCGACGGCGCGCCGTGCCAGCGCCATGTGGATGGTGGCGTTGAGCTCGCGCAGTTCGAAGGGCTTGAGCAGATAGCCGTACGGGGCGGTCAGCCCGGCGCGCTTGAGCGTTTCCGGTTCCGCGTAGGCGGTGAGGTAGACCACGGGCACCCGGTATTCGTCCATCAGGCGCTTGGCGGCGCGCGTGCCGTCGCCGCCCGCGCCCAGGTTGATGTCCATCAGCACGAGGTCGGGCCGCTCGCGCCTGGCCAGCTCCAGGGCATGGATCTCCGACGCGGCCACCCCCGTGACTTGATAGCCGATGGCTTCGAGGTCCTGCTTGAGGTCCAGCGCCACGATGCGCTCGTCCTCGACGATCTGTATGCGCACGCTGGTGCGCTCGACGGGACTGGTCATGGCATGCTCCCTGGCAGTCTGAATTCGAGGCGGATGCACGTGCCTGGGCCTTGGACCAGCTCCAGGCGGGCATCCAGCTGCTCGGCCAGCAGCGGTATGAGCTGGTAGCCCAGCGTCTGGCATTCGTTGAGGTCGGGCAGGGTCTGCATGCCGCGGCCGTCGTCGGCCACCTCGATCTGCAGCAGGCCTTGCGCGTCGCGTGAGGCGCGGATGCGGATGAAGCCCTGGCTGCGCTGCACGAAGGCGTGCTTGAGGGCATTGGTGACCAACTCGTTGACGATCAGCCCACATGGCACCGCCGCCTGCAGGCTGATGCTGAGGCCGTCGCCGGGCAGCTCCAGATGCATGTCGATGGCCTTGCCGGGCTCCATATAGGCCTCGCACAGCAAGGCGGCCAGGCGGCGCAGGTAGGGGCCCAGCTCCAGCGACGAGAAATCGCTGCGCTCATACAGCAGCTGGTGCGTGAGCGCCATGGCCTTGACCCGGCTCTGGCTCTCGCGCAGCACGGCCCGCACGGGTTCGTCCACATGGCGGGACTGCAGGCGCAGCAGGCTGGAGATGATCTGCAGATTGTTCTTCACGCGGTGATGCACCTCGTGCAGCAAGGCGGTCTTCTCCTGAAGGGCGCGCTCCAGCTGCTCCTGCGCCGCCAGCCGGTCGTTGATGTCCACCACGGTCGCCAGCACCTCGGGCGGGTCGCTGCCCGGAATCGGGTTCAGGCCGACCTCGATGTTGAAGAGGCGGCCGTCGGCGCGCAGGCCTTGCAGGCGCTTGCGCTTGCCCATCAGGCGCGGCTGGGCGTTGGCGAAGTAGGAGCGGATGTGGTCCGCGTGGGCGGGGCGGTCGGCCGTCGGCACCAGCCGGTCGATGCGGCTGCCCACCAGCTCGCCGGCCTCGCTGCCGAACAGGCGGCCCATGGCGCGATTGGCCAGCAGCATGCGCCCCTGCTCGTCGACCAGGGTCATGCCGTCCGGCGCGGCCTCGAAGACGCTGCGAAAGCGTGCTTCGCTGGCGCGCAGGGCGCGCTCGCCGGCCACCCGCGCCGAGACGTCGATGCCCGAGGGCACCAGGTGCAGCACCCGGCCTTCGTCGTCCAGCATGGGCGCCAGCATGAAGTCCACGGTGACGCGCGTATCGCCGCGCATGCGCACCAGCACGTCCTGGCGCACGACCTGACCCTGGGCCGCGCGCCGCACCGCCTCACGGAGCCACTGCTGGATCTCGGGGTCGTAGCTCCACCAGTAGGTGTCCCAGAAGGCCTGCCCCTGCACCTCCTCGAAGCGGATGCCGGCAGCCTCGAGGGGCGCGCGGTTGGCTTCGAGCACGATGCCGTCGATGTCCAGCACGCCGACGAAGGCGAAGAGGCTGTCCAGCACGCGCCGCAGCCGCGCTTCACTGGCACGCAGCTTGCGCTCGGTCTGCAGCTGCGCGCTGACGTTGACCGCCTGCACCAGCACCCCCTGCACCCCGCCCAGACCATCGGGCACCGGCAGGTAGCTGGCTTCCCAGTGCGACAGCTCGCCGGGCCGGCTGGGTACGTCCAGCAGCACCTCGAAGCGCTGCAGCGGCTCGCCGCGGTCCAGCACCTGGCGCAGCAGCGGCTGCAGCTTGAGCCAGGCCTCGGGCAGCACTTCCTGCACGGTGCGGCCCAGCGCCTGCTCCGGCGGCACGCCATTGAAAGCGGCCAGGATGTTGTTGATGCGGCGGTAGCGCAGTTCTCGATCCAGCAGCGCCAGACCGATGGGCAGCTCGCTGGCGAACAGCAGCTCCAGCGCCGCGTCGCTCAAGGGCAGGGAGGCAGGGGCGGGGAGCGGCGCCTGCATCTCACGCCTCCAACAGGGGCCCGGCGCGCCCCTCGCCTCCCTGAGGCCGCGGCAGCTTCGGCAATAGCCTCACGCGCCCGGTGTCCGGGATCTGTTCCCACGATCGCGAATGCATAGGGCCACTCCCTGGCAGTACGGGCCACGGGCGTGGTTCCCTGGCGGACCGCGCCCATGGCCTGCGGCCAGTCTAGCCGCGCAGGACAGGTGGCGCCATCATGCCCACGGCAGGGACGCTGCCGGCTGCGGGATCATGCCGGGCGTTGGAACATCAGCCGCTCGGCCAGCTCCCGCTGCTGCACCGGCAGGCGGGGCAGCAGCTCCATGATCTGCAGCACCTGTTCGCAGCGCGGCGCGGGCGGAACGCCGGCCTGCGTTCCCCACCAGTGGGCCAGCATGCCTGGGGCCAGCGGTCCCAGGCGGTGGCGAACGACTTCCAGTTCCACCGCGCTGGGCGTCGCCGAGCTGCGACGCACCTTTGGCGCAACGACGGCTTCCTGCAGCCAGCGGCTGTCCTCCACCTGCAACTCCACCGGCAGCAGCCGGCGCAGCACCAGCTGCCCGCTCAAAAGACCCTGGCACGCCTCGGGACTCTGGGCCCGCGCAGTCTTCAACTGGGCCTCGACCTGGCGCACCAGCTGGTGGCGCAGCACGGGCTGCAGCTCTTGCACCAGCGTGCCCATCTGCTCGGCCACCACCATGAAGCCGGCGGTCTGCACGGCGTCGTCCGGCAGCTGCGCCTGGCGGGCTGCCTGCATGCGCTGGGCGGCTTGTTCGATGCTGCCGTTGAAGCGGCCTTCCAGTGCATACCACGCGGGATTGGCGCGCAAGGCTTCCACATAGGACTTGAGCGGGCTGTCGGCGCCTGCAGGCAGGAAGATGTCCAGCGTCTTGGGCGGCTCGGGGACCAGCGCATGGCTGACCAGCTCGTCCATGCTGGGGTACCACATGCTGCGCGAGGGGGTTTTCAGCGTGCGGGTGATGAAGTAGTCCGGCAGGTTGAGCTTGCGATAGGTCTGCTCCAGCTCCTTGTTGGCCAGTTCCTCGAAGACGGGGTTGTAGGTGCCGGTGGAGGCGCGATGGAAGCCCAGCCGCGCCTCGGGCATCAGCTGGCGCTTGGGCGCGGCCAGGAACAACAGGGTGCAGGCGCTTTCGCAATGCTCGACCACCCAGGCGTTGGCGCCGGAGCGCGCGGCGATCATCTCGGCCATGCGTTCGGCTTCATGGAGGCGGCCGCCCGGTGACTGCAGCTCGAAGCGCTGCAGCTGCGGCTGCGCCTTCATCAGCGCGTCCAGTCGCGTGGCGTCGCCCATGCCGATGGGGCCTTCCATGCGCACGGTGGCGCCGTCGTCGGCGAGGCGGAACTCGGTGCGGCCGATGGGGTCGATGCCGCGCACCATCTGCCAGTACTCGCCCAGCTGAGGGAGGAAGCCGCCCAGCAGCGAAGCCGCGATCTGCAGCATGCCCAGTCCCATCAGCAGCCGGGCGCCGTAGCCCCACAGGGCCGACCCATCCCTTTGCAGGTAGTGGCCCGCCGAGCGCCAGGCGCCGATGACGCACCAGGTGTTGAGCGTCAGCATCAGCGGCCAGCCGATCATCACGGCAATGGCGCTGGCCTGCAGGTACTCGCCCTTGGCACCGATCCATCCCATCAGCCCCGTGATCAGCATGGCCAGCGGCGTGGCCAGCAGCACGTTGTTGATCCAGAAACTCTGGGCCAGGCCCTGTTCGCCGTGCCAGTGGCGCAGCACGTAGCCCTTCTCCTCGGGTTCGCCTTCGGTGCGCGCGCGCCGCCAGACGACCTGCGTGCCAGCCAGGCGGTCGTGCCAGCTCTGGCCGCGGGCATCCAGCGCAGACCACCACAGGCCCAGGCCCAGCGGCAGCAGCGAAACGACGGCGCCAAGCCAGCGCAGCAGGGCCTGCTTCAGGGTGGGGGGCTCGCCGGAATAGAAGTCCACCACGCGGATGCCGCTGAACAGCATGCCGAAGCTGGCACCCTGCCAGGCCCAGAAGCCGATGAAGTAAAGCGCCGGCAGGGCCCAGTTGACGAAGAGGCTGCTTGGGCTGAAGTCATCCAGCCGGGTGACCAGGCGGTGCTGGCTCAACCAGAGGACGGGGACGCCCAGCATCACCAGCAGCAGCGCGTCGACGCAAAAGGCCTGCACCCGTACCAGCAGTCCGGCTGGCCACAGCTTGGGCCTGGGTTTGAAACGTGAATCCATGACACTCCCTCGATGCCGAGGCTCCTCGGCTCGGCGGTTCAGCCCTGGGAGTGTACGCAGCGCGCCGGCGCTTCAGGACGAGGCGTCGGCCGGACCTTCGACCCGCATGGAGTAGTCCACGGCCTTCACGTCCTTGGTCAGCCGGCCGATCGAGATCCGGTCCACGCCAGTGGCGGCGATCCAGCGCAGCTGCTCCAGTGCCACGCCGCCGGAGACCTCCAGCAAGGCGCGTCCCCGGTTGAGGGCCACGGCTTCGCGCATCATGGGCTCGGTGAAGTTGTCCAGCAGCACGCTGGTGGCGCCGGCGTCCAGCGCTTCATGCAGTTCCACGAGGGACTCGACCTCGATCTGGATGTCCACGCCGGCTTGCAGCGCCTGGGCGGCCTTCAAGGCGGCAGCCACCCCGCCGGCTGCGGCAATGTGGTTCTCCTTGATCAGGATGCCGTGATAGAGCGCCAGGCGCTGGTTGGCGCCGCCGCCCACGCGCACCGCATACTTCTGGGCCAGGCGCAGGCCCGGCAGGGTCTTGCGGGTGTCCAGCACCGCGCAGCCGCGCGGGTTGGGGCTGGCACCGGCGATCGCGTCCACATGCTGGCGCGTGAGCGTGGCGGTGGCCGACAGCAGCTGCAGGAAATTCAGCGCAGGCCGCTCGGCGCTGAGCAAAGCCCGGCCGTCGGCCACGATGTGGCAGACCAGGGTGTCGGCCTGCATGCGCGCGCCTTCCTCGTAGCACCAGTCGATGCGGCTGCAGGGGTCCAGCGCCCGGAAAACGCCTTCGAACCAGTCGCGGCCGCACAGCACGGCGTCCTCGCGGACCCGCACATGTGCCTTGACGCGGCGGCCGGCCGGCACCAGCTGCGCGGTCCAGTCGCAGCGGCCGATGTCCTCGAACAGGGCATCGCGGATATTGCGCTCGCGCGCTTCTTGCAGGGTTTCGTCGTGGTCGAACATGGCAGGAACAGAGGCGGCGCGGCTGCGCCCATCAATCATTCGGCAGGCCCGATTGTCAGCGCGATGGACCCGAGTCCGGCGATCTCGCCATGCAGGTGGTCTCCGGGCTGCACCGCGCCCACGCCGTCCGGCGTGCCGGTGTAGATCAGGTCGCCTGGCTTCAGGTGGTAGAACTGGGACAGGTTGGCGACGATCTCCGCCACGTTCCAGATCATGTCGGCGAGGTCACCGCGCTGCTTCTGCACGCCGTTGACGGCCAGGGTGATCGCACCGGCATCCATGGCGCCGCACTCGGCCACGCGCACCAGCTCGCCCAGTACGGCGGACTGCTCGAATCCCTTGGCCACATCCCAGGGCCTGCCGGCCTTCTTGGCCTCGGCCTGCAGATCGCGCCGGGTCATGTCCAGCCCGGGGGCGAAGCCCCAGATGGCGGCACGCGCGACATCGGGCGCAACCTTGAACACCGGTGCCCCCATGGCCATCACCAGCTCCATCTCGTAGTGGTAGTCGCGCGTGCCGGGCGGGTAGGCCACCGTGGCGCCGCTGGACACCAGGGCCGAGGCCGGCTTGGTGAAGTAAAAGGGCGGCTCGCGGCTGGGGTCGCCGCCCATCTCGCGGGCATGGGCCGCATAGTTGCGCCCGACGCAGAAGATGCGCGAGACGGCGTAGCGCTTGTCGGTGCCGCGCACCGCGGCGCTGGGCTGTTCGGGAGGCGTGAAGATGTAGGCGCTGTTCATGAAGCAAGGCCGCAGCGATGAAGCCCGCAGCATACAAGGGGCGCTGCGGACGGCGAAGTGCTCGGCACGAGGTTTCTTGCGCGAGCCAGCCGGCGCGAAGTCCTTGGCGAGATTGGCACCATGGTTTAGGGTTGCGCCCATGTCGAGATCGCCGATCGCCCTGTCCCCGAGCCCCACCCTGTTCGCCCCCGCCTTGCTGACGCTGCTGGCCATCCTGGGCGGCTGTGCCAGCCATGCGCCGGCCCCCTCGCAAGGCGCCGGCCTGCCGCGCGCGCCGGCGCCGGGCACCGATCGCGACGGCCCCGAAGCCCAGGTCCCGCCCAATCTGATGCAGGTGCCCGACGCCGAACCGCGGCTGGAGCCCATACGCAAAGGCGGGCCCAACAAGCCCTACGAGGTCCTGGGCCAGCGCTATGAGCCCCTGACCGACGACCAGCCGCTGGCGGAGCGCGGCCTGGCCTCCTGGTACGGCCGCAAATTCCACGGACGGCCCACGTCCAGCGGCGAGCTCTACAACATGTATGCGATGACCGGGGCCCACGCCACCATGCCCATCCCGAGCTATGCACGGGTGCGCAATCCGGCCAATGGACGCGAAGTCATCGTGCGCATCAACGATCGAGGCCCCTTCCATCCTGGGCGCATCATCGACCTCAGCTACACCGCGGCGCTGAAGCTGGACATCCTGCGCGGCGTGACGCCCGTGGAGGTGGAGCGCATCACCTACGAAGACATCCGCAGCGGGGCCTGGCAGCGCCGGGACGACGGCACGCGCCTGGCTCAGCGCAGGGATGGTGCGTCCAATGTGCCGGGCGCAGCCCCCCCGCGGACCGGGCCCGCTGCGCCCGAGCCCTTGGCGGGGCGCGATGTCGTCGCGACCGGTGCGGGGCTGCCGCAAGACCTGACCCCCATGCGCGCCGGGCTGCCCCAGGCCGCCGTGGTCCAGCCGCCCGCCGATGCCGCCGCGCTGCCCGCCCCGGCGGAAGGCGGCGCGGCGCCCAAGGCCGCCAGCAAGGGCTTCTGGGTCCAGCTGGGCGCCTTCTCGCGCATGGACGGCGCAGAGGCCTTCAGGCAAAAGCTCAGCCTGGAGCTGGACTGGATGGCGCCTTTGCTCGCCATCTTCAAGGACGCCCAGATGCACCGCCTGCAGGCCGGGCCCTACGCCAGCCGGGAAGACGCCCGCTCCGCCGCGGAGCGCATGCGCCAGGCTCTGGCGCTGACGCCTGTGATCGTCGAACGACGCTGACGCGGGACCGTGAAGCAAGGACTGGCCCCGCGGAGAGCGCAGCGCTACAGTCGGCAGTACCCGCCCACTGCACTCGGAGCTTCGCCATGCAGTTCAGCAGCATCAAGACTCGCCTGATCCTGTTCTCGGCCCTGCTGATCGTCCTGCTGGGCGTCAGTGGCGGCTGGAGCCTCTATGCGCTGGGGCGCGTCAACGCCAGCATGGAGACGGTCTACAAGGACCGCGTGGTGCCGCTCAAGCAGCTCAAGCAGGTCTCCGACGCCTATGCCGTCAATATCGTCGACACCACACACAAGGTCCGGGCCGGCAGTGTGGACGTGGCCACGGGCCTGCGCCTGCTGGATGAGGCGGAGCGCAGCATCACCAAGTATTGGGGCGACTACAACAACACGCTGATCGAAGGCAATGAGGCCGTGCTCCTCGAGAAGGCCAAGCCGCTGAAGGGGGCCGCCGAGGCCGCGGCAGCCAAGCTGCGCCAGATCCTGGGCAAGCAGGACCGCGAGGCGCTGGAGGCTTTCGCCACCAAGGAGCTGTACCCGGCCATCGACCCCTTCACGGGCGTGGTGTCCGATCTGGTGGATGAGCAGCTCAAGGTGGCCGAGCAGGAATACCAGCTGAGCCAGACGACCTACCAGCGCGCGACGCTGGTCGTGCTGCTGATATTCGCGGTGGCGCTGACGGCGGCGCTGGTCCTGGCCTGGCGGCTGGTGATGGCCATCATGAGACCGCTGAGCGAGGCCCTGCGCCTGGCCGGAGCCATCCGCGAGCGCGACCTCAGCCAGAGCTCGGAGCTGCAGGAGCGCAACGAGATCGGCCAGCTGCTGCAGGCCATGCGCGACATGCAGCGAGGCCTGGCGGACACCGTGCAGCAGATCCATCGCAGCGCCGGCACGGTGTCGGACGCCTCGGGGGAGATCTCGCAGGCCAGTCATGACCTCAGTGCCCGCACCGAGGTGCAGGCGTCCGCGCTGGAGCAGACGGCGGCCTCCATGGACCAGATGGCCGCCGCGGTGAAGAACAACGCCGCGTCCGCAGAACAGGCCAACGAGCTGGCGCACAAGGCCTCCGGAACGGCCGAGCGCAGCGGCGAGGCGGTGGGGCGCGTGGTCAGCACCATGGACCAGATCAACAGCAGCTCCAAGAAGATCGCCGACATCATCGGCGTCATCGACGGCATCGCGTTCCAGACCAACATCCTTGCCCTCAACGCTGCGGTCGAGGCTGCGCGGGCCGGCGAGCAGGGCCGCGGCTTTGCGGTGGTGGCCGGCGAGGTGCGGGTGCTGGCCCAGCGCAGCGCTCAGGCCGCGCGGGAGATCAAGGCCCTGATCGGCGACAGCGTCGCGCAGGTCGAGAGCGGCGCCGTGGTGGCGGCCGAAGCCGGGCGCACCATGGGCGAACTGGTCGACCAAGTGCAGCAGGTGACGGCCATGCTGGGCAATATCTCAACGGCCACCCGCGAGCAAAGTGCCGGCATAGCCCAGGTCAATACCGCCATCGCCCAGCTGGATCACAACACCCAGCAGAACGCGGCCATGGTCGAGGAGTCGACCGCGGCAGCGTCCAGCCTGGCGCAGCAGGCGCAGGCGCTGGCCGGCATCGTCAACTCATTCCGGCTGGGCTGAGCAGGGGTGGGGAACGCTGGCGTCCGGGCGCGTCAGCGGCCGCCGGCCACGTCCAGCATCGCACCGGTGGTGTAGCTGGCCGCGTCGGACAGCAGCCAGAGAATGGCTTCGGCCACCTCCTCGGCGCGCCCCAGGCGCTGCAGGGGGATGCCGGCCACGGCCGCCGCCAGCTCATCCTGGATGCCGCTGTCGGCATGGATTTCCGTGTCGATGATGCCGGGCCGCACGCCGTTGACCCGTATGCCCTCGGCCGCCACCTCGCGTGCCAGGCCCAGGGTGAAGGCGTCGATGGCGGCCTTGCTGGCAGCGTAGTCGACGTACAGGCCGGGCGACCCCAGTTGCGCCGCGCGCGAGGAGATGTTGACGATGGCGCCGCCCTGGCCGCCCTGGCTGCGGCTCATGCGCCGCACGGCCTCGCGGGCACACAGCAGGCTGCCCATCACGTTCACCGCGAACAGGCGCTGCCAGCGCGCCGGCTCCATGTCGACGAGCCGAGCCTGGGGTGCGACCATGCCTGCGTTGTTGACCAGGCCCGTCAGCGGGCCCAGCAACTCGTCCAGCTGCCGGAAAAGCTGAAGCACCTGCGTCTCGTCTGCGACGTCAGCCTGCACCGCCAGGGCGCGGACGCCGAGCCCGCGAGCCGCCTCGGCCACCTGCGCGGCGGCCGAAGCATCGCGGTGGTAGCACAGGGCCAGGTCATGCCCGGCGCGGGCACAGGCCAGGGCGGTAGCTGCGCCGATGCCGCGGCTGGCGCCGGTGATCAGGGTGATTTTTCGCATGGCGCTCATTGTGGGGGCAAGGGGATGCATCGGCGAGCGCAAACTCTGGGAAGATCGCCCACGGGAACTCGCCTCCCCCTGGATCGACCATCAAGCCCATGATCGAACTGGATTCCAATACCCTGCTGCTGGTCAACGCCCTCTTTGGGGCCTTGGCGGTGGGGGTGTGGCTGCTGCTGGCGCTGCCGTTTCGAATCGCCCGCCAGGCCTGCCTTTTTCTGGCCGGCGCGCAGGCCTTGATGCTGCCCACGCTGATGGTCGACCCCGGCCCCTTCGGCGAGCTGGCGGGGCTGTGCACCCTGCTGGCGCTGGGCTTGCTCAGCCTGGGCTTGCGACAGTTGTTGCGCCTGCGTCAGCAGCGCCTCGATTTGCTGGGCCTGGTGGCGCTGGGGCTGATCGCCGAGTTGTCGCGCCTGTGGGGCCTGCCGTCCATCACGGCTTCCGCCCTGGCCGTGATGAGCATGGCGGCGCTGTGCCTGCTGGCGGGGCGGGACCTGCTGCTGGGCAGCCTGGGGCTGGACGGCTGGCTGCGCGCCGGCCTGGTGGCGCCCTATGCGCTGATGGCGGGCTATCTGCTGCTGCGCGCCATTGCGCTGATGCAGCCGGACCTCGGGCCGGCCTGGCTGTCCCGCGATCCCCGCCAGCATGCGGGCCTGGCGGCGGCCTGGCTGGTGCTGGCCATGTTCATTTCCGGCGGGCTGATCGCACTGGTGTTGAGCCGGCTGATCCAGCGCATCGAGTCGCTGACTCGCCATGACCCGCTAACGGGATTGTTCAACCGACGCGAGCTGAGCGAGCAGCTGCTGAAGCAGCAGGCGCGGGCGCAGCGCGGCCACGTCCATGCCTTGCTGATGCTCGACCTGGATCACTTCAAGCGCGTCAACGATGAACTGGGCCATGCCGCGGGCGATGCCGCGCTGTGCCATGTGGCACGCCTGCTGCTGGCCAACCTGCGCGAGCAGGATTGCGCCGCACGCTACGGTGGCGAGGAGTTCGCGCTGCTGCTGCCGGACACCTCACAGGCTGGTGCGATGGCGCTGGCGGAGCGTTTGCGCAAGGCCCTGGCCGGCAGCGACTGGCGTTGGCAGGGCCGGCACTGGCCGCTGACCGTCAGCATCGGGCTGGCATTGTCGACCTCCGGGGCGAGCGGCGCGGCTCTGCTGGAGCAGGCGGATCGCGCCATGTACCGGGCCAAGGTGCTGGGGCGCAACCGCGTCTGCCTCGCCGAGCCGGCGGAGGCCGTCCCATGCTGAGCGTCAGCGCCCAGACCCTGCTGGCCGCCACCTCGCTGGTGCTGCTGATCGCCAGCCTGCTGTGGTTTGTCTTTGCCTTCGGCCTGAAGCTGCAGCCGCGGGCGTCCAAGGCCATGGCGGCGGCCAACATCAGCCTGACCGCGGCCCTGCTGCTCAGCGGGCTGCGCAGCGGCTTGGAGCGCCCCTGGTTGACGGTCTATGCCGCCGATCTCGCCGGCACGGCCGCATTCGTCCTCTTGAGTCTGGTGCCGGCCTGGATGGGCGCGCAGCGCGTGCCCTGGCGAGCGCCGCTGGCACTGGCGGCGCTGGCACTGCTGCTGCTGCCGGGCTTCATGCTGGGCTTGCCCATGCGCTGGCATGCCACGCTGCTCTACGGCATCCAGGCACCGCTGCTGGGCATGGCCACCTGGCACGCCTACCGCCTGGTGCGCAGCCGCACCCGCCGCTCCTTCGCGCTTGCACTGAGCCTGCCCTTGGGCGCCTTGACGCTGCTGCTCCTGGCGCGCGCCATCGAGCCGCTGCTGCTGCCCGGCAACACGCCCGATCTGCGCGCCGGAAGCAGCTTCAATGTGCTCTGGCTGTGGGCCGGCCTGCTGTTGGCCATGGTGGTCAATACCGTGGTGGCCTTTTTGCTGCTGGCGCAGTTGATCCTGCACATCCGCAGCCTGACGCTCTACGATCCCTTGACCGAGGCGCTCAACCGGCGCGCCCTGGGCCGGGCGCTGGAGCTGGCCCATGCCCGATGGCAGCGCGGTGAACCCTATGCCCTGGTGCTTCTGGACATGGACCACTTCAAGGCCCTCAACGACCAGCTCGGCCATGGCGCCGGAGACCAGGCGCTGAAGGAGGCCGTGGCGGCGCTCCGGCCTTGCGTGCGCGATGTCGACGCCCTGGGCCGCTGGGGCGGCGAGGAGTTTGTCGTCCTGCTTTGCAACACCGACCTGTCCGGAGCCGCCCTGGTGGCCGAGCGCATGCGTGCCAATCTGGAGGCACGGCCCTTGCACTGGGCGGGGCAGCGGCATCGGCTGACGGCCAGCTTCGGCATTGCCGAGGTGCTGCCGGGCGACGCCAGTCCCGAGGCCGTGCTGGCGCGGGCCGACCGCGGGCTCTACCAGGCCAAGCAGCAGGGGCGCAACCTGGTGCAGTCGCGCGAATGAAAGGCGCGCCTGCGGCGCATCAGGCCAGGGCGACGCGGTTGCGGCCCAGATGCTTGGCGCGGTACATGGCCGCATCGGCCCGGCTGATCAGCAGGTCCGTGGAGTAGGGTGGGGCGCTGGCCAGGCCGATGCTGAGCGTCACCAGCAGACCTGGGGACAGGTCTTGCCAGGGGTGCATCTCCACGCTCTGGCGCAGCCGTTCGCAGACCTCGAAGGCCCGATCCGCCACGGTGTCCGGCAGCACGGCCAGGAACTCTTCGCCGCCATAGCGCAGCAGCAGGTCGCTGCCGCGGGTGTTCTCGCGCAGCAGCTGCGCCAGCTGCTGCAGCACGGCGTCGCCGACCGCATGCCCATGCTGGTCGTTGATCTGCTTGAAGTGATCGGCGTCGATCAGCGCCAGGGTCAGCGGGCGGCGGCGCTGCTCGCAGTCCAGGATCAAGCCCGGCATGCGCGCTTCGAGGAAGCGGCGGTTGCCCAGGCCGGTCAGCGGGTCCCGCTGCACATGGGCCTCCAGCTCCTGGGTGCGCGCGGTCAGGGCATTGACCTTCTGGTGCGCCTGGTCGGCCGCGGCGCGGGCCTGCTCGGCCTCCAGCCGGCTCACGAAAAAGCGCGACTGGGCCATCAGCTGGGCCACGCTGCGCCGGCGCTCCAGGCGCTGGAAGGCCTCGAGGTGATGCAGGGCTTCGTCCAGATTGCCTTCCGCCTTGGCGCAGCGGTAGGCCACGCGATGCAGGCGCAGGGCCTGGTAGCTGTTGAAAAGAACCGTGGTCTCGTCCTGTACCGCCAGCACATGGTGCCAGGCCCGGGGCAGGTCGTCTTCGGCCAGCGCCAGTTCGGCCAGGTTGCAGTGCACGCGACCGGCCAGCGCGTCGAACTGGCGCGCCTGGGCCTGGGCGAGGGCGGAGCGCAGATAGGGCGCGGCCTCGCCCAGTTCGCCCATCAGCAGCAAGACTTCGCCGAGGTTGCTGTCGGTGAGCGCCAAGGCATAGAGCTCGCCCAACTGACGGGCGTGGGGACGGACCTCGCGGCCATAGTGCAGGGCGCGCTGCAAGGCCTCCTGGCAGGCCTTTTCGTGGCCGCTGTCGCGCATCAGGTGGTACTCGCCCAAGGCCGTGGTGCAGAGGTTGTTGAGGGTGATGACGCGCTCGTAGGCGGTGGCCTCGTCGCGTACCAGCGAGGCTGCCTCGTTCATCAGCCGCTCGGCCTGCCAGGGGTCGCCCATGCGTTCAAAGCAGGCGCCCAAGGCATTGAGCGCGGCGGCGAGCACGCGCTTGTCACCCAGTTCGCAGGCCAGCTCGTGCCCCTCGTTGGCGCAATTGAGCCCGGTCTCGAAATCGCCCAGCTCGGAGGCCGCCAGGCTGGTCCAGCGCAACAGTTCGCAGAGCTGGGCGCTGGCGCCCAGCGGGCGCATCAGAACCTGGACTTCCTGGGAGAGCTCCAGCATCTCCTGGAGCTCGCCGCGCCGGTAGTGGAAGTAGACGCGCAGCCGCCCGGCTTCGATCTGTTCACTCAGAAAGCCCAGTTGCCGGGCATGCGCCCAGGCTTCGCCCGCGCGCTCGAGGCCCAGCTCCAGCGCGGCCTCGTGCTGGGCGTCGCGGGCCTCCTTGAGGCACTCGGTCAGGCGTTCGGTCAGGGCGGATGGCATGTTGGCGTCGGCTTCAACTGCAGCGAAGCGAAGCCGGCAAGCGTAGCCGAAAGCGGCCGCAAGCCCGCGTGCCGACATCACGTTTGTGATGCCAGCGAAACGAGCTCGGGCTGTTTCTGTCACTCGGGTGACAGTTGGCGGCGGCCTGGTCGACGGCAGCATGCCCGCCGCCCGCCGCCCGCCGCACGGAGCACGGAGCACGGAGCACGGAGCACGGAGCACGGAGCACGGTGTCAAACCGAACCCAGGACGTCAAACCGAACCCAGGACGTCAAGCCGGGCCCGGGCTGAGACTGCCCGGGCGCCGGTCTCCGGTGTAGACCGCGAACGGCGCGGTCAGCGGCTGGTGGGCATCATGAACTCGGCGCCCTTGCCAATGCTGGCTGGCCAGCGCTGCATCACGCTCTTTTGCTTGGTGTAGAAGCGCACGCCTTCCTCGCCGTAGGCGTGCATGTCGCCGAACAGGCTCTTCTTCCAGCCGCCGAAGCCATGCCAGGCCATGGGCACGGGGATGGGCACGTTGATGCCCACCATGCCCACCTGGATGCGGCGTGCGAACTCGCGCGCCACGTTGCCGTCGCTGGTGAAGCAGGCAACGCCGTTGCCGAACTCGTGCGCGTTGACCAGCTCCACGGCCGAGGCGAAGTCGGGCACCCGAACGCAGGCGAGCACCGGGCCGAAGATCTCTTCGCGGTAGATGCGCATCGAGGGCGTCACATGGTCGAACAGGGTGCCGCCGGTGAAGAAGCCGGCTTCGTGGCCCGCCACCTTGAGCCCGCGGCCATCCACCACCAGCTGCGCGCCTTCCGCCACGCCCAGGGCGATGTAGCCCTCGATGCGTTCAAGGGCCGCGCGGTTGACGATGGGGCCCATCTCGGCCGCGGGATCCATGCCATTGCGGATGACCAGGGCACGGGTGCGCTCGGCCAGCAGGGGCATGATGCGATCGGCCACATCGCCCACCAGCACCGCCACCGAGATGGCCATGCAGCGCTCGCCAGCCGAGCCGTAGGCCGCGCCGATGAGGGCATCGACGGCCTGCTCGAGGTCGGCGTCGGGCATCACGACCATGTGGTTCTTGGCACCCCCCAGGGCCTGGACGCGCTTGCCCTGCGAGGCGCCGGTCTGGTAGATGTACTGGGCGATCGGCGTGGAGCCGACGAAGCTCAGTGCCTTGACCTCCGGGTGGTGCAGCAGGGCGTCGACCACGGTCTTGTCGCCTTGCAGCACGTTGAACAGGCCGTCCGGCAGGCCCGCCTCCTTGAGCAGCTCGCCGACGAGCAGGCTGGGGGACGGGTCGCGCTCGCTGGGCTTGAGGATGAAGGCATTGCCGCAGGCCAGGGCCACCGGCGCCATCCACATGGGCACCATGAAGGGGAAGTTGAAGGGGGTGATGCCGGCCACCACGCCCAGGGGTTGCCGCAGGGTCCAGTTGTCGATGCCGGTGGAGACCTGCTCGGTGTAGTCGCCCTTGAGCAGCTGCGGGATGCCGCAGACGAACTCGACGACGTCGATGCCGCGCGTGACCTCGCCCTGGGCATCGCTGAAGACCTTGCCATGCTCGGCGGTGATCATGGCCGCCAGGGTGTCGCGGTGGCGGTTCAGCAGTTCCAGGAACTTGAACATCACACGAGCGCGACGCAGCGGCGGGGTGTCCGCCCAGGCGGGAAAGGCGGCCTGGGCAGCGGCGACGGCGCGCTGCACGTCTTCGGCCGTGCCCAGTTGCAGCTGGCGGGCCACGGCGCCAGTGGCCGGGTTGTAGACCGGCTGGCGGCGATCGCCACTGGCCGCCACGCGCTGGCCGGCGATGAAATGGCCCAGGTCGCGGGTATCGGTGTAGGCGGGGGTGCTCATGGGGGACTCGCTCCGGCAAAGAGAGATGGGATGCGGCCAGTCTAGGCAGCGCCTGCGGCCCTGCCTAGCCCAATGGGGTGACTTCATTGTTCAGTAATATGAACAATGGAATCCGACAACCCTGGTGATGCCATGTCAGCACAACGTTCCCCCGCTCGCCCGCCGTCGCGAGAAGAACAGCATTGGGTGCAGTTGCAGGCCCTGGTGGCCGTGGCCCGCCTGGGCAGCTTCACGCAGGCGGCGCAGCGCCTGGGCTTGTCCAAGGCCGCGGTGAGCCAGCGCATTGCCGAACTGGAGCGCCACCTGGGGCAGCAGTTGGTCCAGCGCAGCACGCGCTCGGTGCGCCTCAGCGAGGCCGGGCGGCATCTGGTCGACCAGGCCGAGCCCGGCCTGCAGCTGCTCAGCCGCAGCCTCAGCGAGGCGCGCGAGGCCGCCGGCACGCCGCGCGGGCTGCTGCGGGTGACGGCGCCGGTGGCCCTGGGGCGCCAGCACATCGCGCCGGCCCTGCCGGCCTTTTTCGGACGCTATCCGGAGATACGCATCGAGCTCGATCTTTCGGACCGCCTGGCCGCGCTGGCCCAGGAGGGCTTCGACCTGGCCATCCGCCACACCAGCCGACCGCCGGACACCCATGTGGCCTTCAAGCTCTGTGCCTCGCAAGCCTTGCTGGTGGGCAGCCCGGCCTACCTGGCGCAGGCCGGCCGCCCCCAGCATCCGGCCGAGCTCGCAGCGCATGCCTGCCTGCCCTATCTGCGCTCCGGTCCCGCGCAGTGGTTCTTCGCCCGGGGCAAAGGCGAAGCCGTGGAGCGGGTGCGCGTGCCGGTGCAGGGGCCGCTGCGTGCCGGCAACAGCGAGGTGCTGCGCGAGGCGGCCCTCGCAGGCCTGGGCCTTGCCCTGCTGCCGGACTTCAGCGCCCGCGCCGCGCTGGATCAGGGGCAGCTGGAGCTCGTGCTGCCGGCCTGGCAGCCCGTGGACTTCTTCGGTGATGCCATCTTTGCCATCCATCCCTGGAGCGGCCACACGCCCCAGCCGGTGCGCCTGCTGGTGGAGCACCTGCGCACGCGCCTGCACAACGGCTTCTGAGTGCGCTCGCTGGCCTGCTGTTGCCCGCCTGTGCGAGTTGCGCCCGCGCAGCGGGAAGCGCGGGCGACAGCCGACGCCTGCAGAACGACCCTTTGGGGGTGTCGGACCTTTTGACAGCTAGCGATGTGTATAAACGTAAGAGTCCTGGAAGTGCTTGATTCTGCAGGGGCTGGCAAGACCTGACCCCCTTGGGCACGCATCTTGCTTGATCTGACAGTTCGCCTTTTCGAACTTCTATCGCGCCCCGCGCCTACCTATGAAACGCCTTCTTTCTGCTCTTGCCCTCAGCGCAGCCTTCGCTCCGGTGTACGCCGACGTCCTGACCTTTGACGACGTGGCTGGTATCGCCCCCAACACCTATGGAGCGATGCCCGTCTACAAGGGCTTCACCTTCAACTGCACCGGCTGCGGCGTGAACCGCCTGGATTGGATCGACACCGTAGGCTCCAGCTGGAACTATGGCTCGGTCAGCGGTGAATACACCCTGCTGAACAACTACGGCGGTACCGGCGTCATCCGCGCGGCCGACGGCAGCGACTTCAGCTATGACGGCCTGTGGAGCCGCGTCTGGGGCTCGAGCGGTGAGCGTCACGGCAAGGTCCGCGGCTTCAACAATGGCGTGGAGATCTGGACGCAGGACGTCGTCCTGGGCAACAGCTTCGCCCACGTGGGCGGTGTCACCGGCGCCGTCGACGAACTGCGCCTGGACTTCGGCAACTTCTTCCTGGTCGACGACCTGGCGCTGAACCAGAAGGCCGGCGATGTGCCCGAGCCCGCCACCCTGGCCCTCGGCGGCCTGGCCCTGGTGGGCATGGGCCTGGCGCGCCGCCGCAAGGCCTGAGCGTCCATCGCCCGCCCCTGAGAAGACCTCGCCGAGGCGGGGTTGATGAGAGGGTCACCCCTTCTCATTCTTTGCCCCAGACACCCTGGTGACGTACGTTGCCAGGGTGTTCTTCTTTGTGGCGGAGCCCATCATGGACTCTGCGACGATGGTCGGCATCGACCTGGGCAAGCACTCGTTCCACCTGCGCAGACAGGACCGCAAGGGCCTGGCGGTGTCCCGCAAGAAGTGCACCCGCAAGCAGCTCCTGGCGTTCTTCTTCGCCAAGTTCCATCCCTGCATGGCGGTGATGGAGGCCTGCGCCGGCGCGCATTTCCTGGCACGCAAGCTCATCGCCATGGGCCACGCGGTCAAGCTGATCTCACCGCAGCACGTGCGTCCCTTCGTGAAGGGCAACAAGAACGCCTTCATCGACGTCGAGGCAATCTGCGAGGCCGCCTCGCGGCCCACCATGCTGCCGTCGCCATCCAGACGCCGGATAGATTTGCGCAAGCCGCCTTCACCTCAGACCTGCAACCAGCTTTTGCAACAGCGGGGGCGACCCTAGGTTCTTTGCCTGCGCGAACCAAAAAAAACGCCCAAGCACTTGCGTGCTCGGGCGGATAAGTCCTTGGGTAAGGACGTCGTTGGGATCCGTGCTGGCCGCGAGGCCGGCATGGGTGCAACTCTAGGTTTGGCCCAGCAGGCTCGCCATCCCTACTTGGTGGGATGAGCTGCCTCATTGGCAAGCAGATGTTTCAAACCCCCTCGAACCAGTGGGTGGCCTGGGTCAGGGCTGCCTCGTCCGAACGAATGGCGTCGGGCGCACCGCCCGTGCCCCACAGGGCGCCCATCCAATGCATGCCGAGAAACTCCGCGCAAAGTTGGGTGCTGTCCATCATGGGCTGGGCCTTGCTGCGGTCGCCGCTGGTGGTGACGAGCCAGAGGCGCCGGCCAGCCATGCGGGTCTTGAAGTCCAGGCCGGGCACGCGCATCCAGGCGCTGAAATGGTCCAAGTAGAGCTTCACGGAGGCTGGCAGGCTGTACCAATAGACCGGGGCCACCAGCACCAGGTCCGTGGCCGCCAGGGTGGCGTCCAGCAGGAGCCGGCCCGCGCCGTCGGGCATGGGATAGCTGCCGATGTCGTGCCGATGGTCGACGAAGGGCGGCAGCGCATGGTCGGCCAGGCGCAGCCAGTGCTGCTGCACATCGGCCGGCAAGCGGGCGGCGGCGGCACGGGCCAGGGTTTCGGTGTTGCCGGTGACGCCCGCGACGCGGGTACTGGCGTTGAGGAACAGGAATCTGCGGGAGGGGCGGGTGGGGTCGCTCATGCGGTGATGCGGGATGGTGGAAGCGGTGCCGCGCAGGGCGCGCGGCTGCGACGCCATTCTGCGCTGCGACGAGCCGCGCTGCCGGGAAGTCGGGCAATGCCCTTCGCGAACAGCCATGCACCGGATAATGCGGGCATGAGCACCTCCAAGCCGCGCAAGCCCTCCTTGTCGTCCCGTCCTGCCGCAACGGCGGGCAGCCAACGGTCACGACGTCCGGGCAGCACAGCGGGGCCGGCCGCATCAGCTGGACCGCGCGGTCCGGCACGCAAGCCGGGTGCCGCGCCGAATCCAGCGCCGAAGCCAGCGACAGGTGTCGCGGAGCCTGCTGCGGCGCTGCCGCGCGTGCCGGTCGACCAGCCGCTGTCCGAGCAGGACATGAAGCGCCTGCAGGACCTGCTGGACGCCCTGCCCGCGCCGCTGGAGCCCCTGGACATCAGCATGCTGGACGGCTATCTGGTCGGCGTGCTGCTGCAGCCGCAGCCCGTGCCCTTTGCCGACTGGGCGCCCTATGTGCTGGATGCCGACGGCCGCCAGCCCCCGCGCAGCTTCGACGGCGAGGCACTTTTCACGCTGGTTCGTCGCAGGCACCGCGAACTCAATGCGGCCATCGCCGAGCGGCAGTGGTTCGACCCCTGGGTCTTCGAGCTCGACGAGGAGGCCGAGCCCTCCGAGGTGGTCTATGCCTGGGTGGCCGGCTTCGCCCTGGCCTCCGAGCATTTCCCGGACCTGATGCAGGAAGAGGCCGGCGAACTGCTGGAGCCGCTGGCCCAGCTCTACATGCACCTGGACCCGGACGACCTGGAAGATGCGGACGAGCTGCTGGAGGAGATCGAATCCCTGGAGCCGCCCACGGACGTGGCCGAGGCCGTGGAGTGCCTGGTGCGCGCCAGCCTGCTGCTGGCCGACGTGACGCGACCGCTCAAGAGCACCCAACCCGCCAAGCGCCCGGCCGGCCCGCGCAGGCCAGGGCAGGGCGGCGGACAGGGCGGACGCGGCGGCCCATCGCGCCGGCACTGAGTCACGCGGGGAGTGCCGCGCGCCGTCACCGCCCGTGCCGCGGCGGGGCGCTGGATCAGTCCAGCGCCTTGCCCTCGCCCACCTGGCGCTTCATCCACTGGCTCATTTCCCAAAGGGTGTGGCCGATGGACTCGCGCGCCGTGTAGCTGTGACCTTCGTGCGGCAGCGACACGAAGCGCACATGCCCGCCCGTGCCGGCCAGGGCCTGGTACAGGCGCTGGCTCTGCAGGGGGAAGGTGCCCGGGTTCTCGTCACTGTCGCCGTGGATCAGCAGCAGCGGGCGCTTGAGTTTGTCGGCGTGGTTGAAGGGCGAGAGCTTCTGGTAGACGTCCTGCGCTTCCCAGTAGGTGCGCTGCTCGCTCTGGAACCCGAAGGGCGTCAAGGATCGGTTGTAGGCGCCGCTGCGGGCGATGCCGGCCTTGAACAGCTCGGTGTGGGCCAGCAGATTGGCGGTCATGAAGGCGCCATAGCTGTGTCCGCCCACCACCATGGCTTCGCGCGAGCTGACGCCCAGTTCCACGGCCTTGTCGATGATGGCCTGGGCGTTGCTCGTGATCTGGGCGATGAAGCTGTCGTTGACGGTCTTGGGGTCTCCGACGACAGGCATGGTGGCGTCCATCAGTACCACGTAGCCGTCCAGCAGCAGCATCAAGGGGCTGCTGGCGCCGAAGCTGGTGAAGCGCTTGCCCGAGCCGCTGACCTGGCCGGCCACCGAGGCATCGGTGAACTCCAGCGGATAGGCCCAGACAAAGGTCGGGCGGCGCTCTCCCGCCTGGTAACCGGGCGGCTTGTAGAGCCAGAAGGACAGCTCCACGCCGTCGGCTCGCTTGAACTTCACCAGCTCGCGCTGAATGCCACGCAGCTGCGGCGCGGGGTCGGTGTAGCGGGTCAGCGGCTGCATCTGCGCCAGACCGGCGCCGCTGCGCAGCACCAGTTGCGGGACTTCGTCGGCGCTTTCACGGCTGAACAGTGCGCGCTCGCCCTTCGGGTCGAGTACTGCGATCGGCCGCTCGTAGTGGCTGTCGCCAGCCCGGTAGATGCGCTGGATGCTGCCGTCAGCGAGATGGATGCGGTCCAGGAAGGGGCGCTCGCCCTCGGCGCCCGCGCCCGACCCGACCAGCCAAAGCGCACCGTCGTCGACGCGCAGCGCCTGGCGTCCGTTGGCCTGCAGGCGGTGCAGGGGCTGGCCGATGTCCTTGTAGCGGTCACGCAGCGAGCGTTCGCTCAGCAGGCGTGCCGGGGCGGGTTTGTCGCCGAGGTCCAGCAGGCTCAGGCGCAGCCACTGACGGTCGCGATCCACGTCGCTCTGCAGCGCCTGGCGGCCGCCTTCCAGGAACTGCAGCATGACCATCCGGCCCACGCTGCGCCGCAGCTCCTGTGCCTCACCCGTGTACGGCGCCGGCAGGCGCATCAGCCGGTCGCGGTGCTCGACCTTGCGGCGCGGATCGCCCTCGTCCAGGGCCTCGATCCAGTACACCGCCGCACCAGCGCCCGGCGAGGCGCTGTAGTGGCGCGGGCCGGTGATCACGCCGTCCACTGGCACCTCCTTCTTCAGCGCCACCGGCGGCAGCGCACGCAGGACGCGGCCCTGGGCGTCCCGCAACTCGACCTCGCGGGCGAAGTCCTGCCAGGCGACCTGGTAGCTGAAGGGTGGCCGCAGCCGCTGGGTCAAGACCTGACCCTGCGTGCCCACCGCCAGCAGCGAGGAAAAGAGACCGGGCTCGCCCAGGACTTGCCGCTGGCCGGTCCGCAGGTTCACCCGCAGCAGCTGCGACTGGGCGTAATGGGTGAACAGGGCTTCATCCTGCGCGTTCGTCAGCAGGTCTTGAAGTGTGCGCTCGGGCGACTGGCGGCCCATGGATTCCTGCACCGTCGGGCCATCCGGGGCCGTGAAACGCGGCGCGGGGCCCTGCTTGGGCGGAACGGCCAGAACGACGACGTCTTCGGGGCCCTGCCAGACCACGTCCTGCTCCAGCAGCGTGTTGAGCTTCAGGCCGGCGAGCTTGTTCAGCAGGCCCGTGGACGTTTGGCCCAGCCAGAGTTCCACACCGCGGGTGGTGCGCCGGTTCAGCAGGAAATGACGGCTGTCGGGCGACCAGCGAAGGTGATGGAAACCGCCTCCGGGCGGCAGGGCAATGTGGCGCTCCGCGCCGCCCTCCAGCGGGCGCAGGACCAGGGCCTGCAGCGAAGGCGTGCTCAGCCGCGGGGCATGGGCCTCGGGGTCGATGCGCAGGCCCGCCAGCTTCAGGGCAGGGCGCGCCAGGTCCGCCACCTGGCGGTAGCGCTGGCTGTGCATCACCGCCAGCGTCTTCTGGTCCGGCGACAAGGAGTGGCTGGGCAGGGCCGGCGCGTCCAGCACGGCGCGCATGGCGTCACTGGGCTGCTGGTAGCGGGCCAAGGCCGCGGCGGCTTCTTCGGCCGGGCTCGCGGCGCCGGCCGGCAGTGCGCCGAGGGCCAGCGCGAGGGCCAGGCTCAGGATGCGAAGCGGGGCGTGTGTGCTCATGGGCAGTTCCGGCGCGGTGTTGGGTGCAGGTGGCGAAGCTTCGCAATCTACCAGCGCTGCGCGGGCAGCGGGCGGCTCCGGATGCTTCAGGCGAACAGGCGCGCCGCATGCAGGCCCAGGCCGCTGGCGACCGAGGCGAAGGCATCGCCCTGTACGCGCTGCGCCGCCGGATAGTCCGCCGCAATGCGCTCGGCCAGGGGCCTGAGCCCGGTGGAGCCGCCGGTGAAATAGAGCGCGTCGATCTGCGCCGGCTGCAGGCCGGCCAGGGCCACGGCCTCGCGGCCGGCCTGGGCGATGCGCTCGATGTCGCGGCCCAGTGCCTGCTGCGCGCCTTCGGCGTCGAAGTCGAC
This sequence comes from Burkholderiaceae bacterium, assembly GCA_041905785.1. Taxonomy (GTDB): domain Bacteria; phylum Pseudomonadota; class Gammaproteobacteria; order Burkholderiales; family Burkholderiaceae_C; genus Roseateles_B. The sequence goes on along the minus strand of JAYRKJ010000015.1, from coordinate 92,962 downwards.
GGCCAGGCCCGGCTCAAGCAGGCCCAGGTCCACGCGCACTTGCCCGCCGGCCGCGACAGCGATCTTGGCTTCTTCGGCACGCCCGGCCAGCTCGTGGCCCAGACGGTCCTCCAGCACTGCCATCAGGCGCTCGTGATGGCGCGCATTGCCGTAGAAGCTGCGCATGCCGCGCAATTCGGCCATGCGTTGCGGGCTGTACACCGTGTTGATCAGGTGCCAGGTGGCCAGGTCGAAGTACACGCCGCTGGGCACCTCGCGCGGTGCCTGGCCGGGCTTGGCAGGGCCCAGGCTGCGATAACCGAACTCCGGCAGGATGGCGGCCAGCTCCACATGGCGGTCGAAGTCCGTACCGGCGATGTGCACGCCGTGATTGGCGAGGATGTCCTCGCGCCGGTCCAGCCGTGCCATGCGTTGCGGACCCACGCGCACCACCGAGAAGTCGGACGTGCCGCCGCCGATGTCGGCCACCAGCACGCGCTGCTCTCGCGACGCCTGGCGTTCGTAGTCGAAGGCGGCGGCGATGGGCTCGAACTGGAAGTGGACATCGCTGAAGCCCACGGCGCGGGCCGCGGCTTCCAGCGAGGACTGGGCCGTCGCATCGCGGGCCGGGTCCTCGTCGACGAAGAAGACCGGGCGGCCCAGCACCACGCGGTGGAGGGCGTGGCCCGAGGCTTCTTCCGCCTGACGCTTGAGGCGCTTGAGGTAGCCCGCCAGCATGTCGAAGTACTTGACGCCGCGACCGCCGCCCACGTCGGTGGTCTGGTCGATGAGTGGCGAGCCCAGAATGCTCTTCATCGAGCGCATCAGCCGCCCGTCGGTCCCTTCCACATAGGCGGCCAGCGCGGCGCGGCCGAATGCCCGGGGCGGGCCGTCGGCGTCATGGCGGCCTTCGGCAAAGTAGAAGACGGCCGTCGGCATGGTGAGCCGGCCGGGTTCCAGCTCCACCAGGCGCATGCTGCCCGCGGTCTCGGGAATGGCGATGGCGGAGTTGGAGGTGCCGAAGTCGACGGCACAGTAGTCGCTGGCGCAGAAAGAGGCAGGCATGTCGGCGCCCTGAATGGGAAAGGAAGGGCGCGGATTGTAGTCATGTCGCCCCGGCGGCCCTCCCGAGGCCGCCCGGCTGCATGCGATGCTCAGGCCGCGGCCATGCGGCGCGCGGGCGCAGTGGGGAGGGCCTCGCCGTAGAAACCGAAACCTTCCAGCGCGGGGCGCTTGCCGCTCAGCAGCTCGGCCAGTGCGCGGCCGGAGCCGGCACCATGGGTCCAGCCCAGCGTGCCATGGCCGGCGTTGAGCCAGAGATTGGACGCCTTCTTCGAGCGGCCGATGTAGGGAATGTTGGTGGGCGTGCTGGGGCGCAGTCCTGTCCAGTAGTTGCGCTCGCCGAGATCGGCCACGCCGGGGAACAGCTCCTCGTAGCGCTTGACCAGAGCGTCGCAGCGCACGCGTGAGGTGGGTGTGTCCAGGCTGGTGTCCAGTCCCACCAGCTCTGCGGTGCCTGCGATGCGCACGTAGTCGCCCAGGCGCGAGATGGCGATCTTGCGGGTGTCGTCCAGCAGGCTCACCACGCTGGCCTGCTCGGGTTTCTTCAAACGCAGCGTGGCCGAGTAGCCCTTGGCGGGATAGATGTTGAGGCACTCGCCCAACGGCTTGAGCAGCTGGGGCGTGTAGGAGGCCATGGCAGCAACGAAGGCGTCGCCCTTGAGCAGGACCTTCCGTCCGCTGCGAACATGGGCGATCTGGGCGGCACTGATGGCCTGGCCTTCGCGCTGCAGCGCCAGGATGTCGTGCCCATAGAGGAAGGTTGCGCCGCGCGCAATGCAGGCCTGGGCCAGCTTCTGCGTGAAGACGCGGGCATCGCCCGATTCGTCGCTGGGCGTGTAGGTGCCGCCGAAGATGTTGTCGCCAAACGCGCGCAGGGCGGGCTCGACCTTGAGCACTTCCTCGCGGCTCAGCACGCGGCGGTCCACGCCATGGGCGCGCATCACCTCGGCGCCGGCGGCACCGGCGTCGAAGTCGGCCTGGCTGGAGAAGAAATGCAGGATGCCGCGCTCCAGGCGCTCATACTCGATGCCCGTCTGCGCCACCAGCGACTTCAGCGATTCGTGGCTGTAACGGCCCAGGCGCACCAGCTGCTCAACGTTGCGTTCGAAGGCAGCGTTGGTGCATTGCGTCAGGAAGCTCAAGCCCCAGCGCCACTGGGCGAGCTCCAGGCGCGGGCGGAACAGCAGGGGCGAGTCGTCGCGCAGCAGCCACTTGGCGACCTTGAAGGGGGCGCCGGCATTGGCCCACGGCTCGCAGAAGCTCACCGAAATCTGCGCGCCATTGGCAAAGCTGGTTTCCATCGCCGCGTCGTCCTGGCGATCGACCACCACGACCTCGTGCCCCTCTTCCAGCAAGTACCAGGCGGTGGCGACGCCGATGATGCCTGCACCCAGAACGACGACTTTCATCTGTACTGCTCCTGCGAGGGAAGCCCTTGGGCGGGATTCCCGAATGATCGACCTTTGCTCGGTCCTGTTGAAGGGGACGTGGGGCTGGAAACCGCTGCGCGCGTGAGACGCGACACGGCTGGCGCATTGTCGTCAGCGTGACGGACATCAAGAAGCGTCATTCATATTTCTCGCGCTACATTAATTGAACTTATGAAAGACCTGGATTCCGCCGGACTGGATTGCCTCGCTGCCTTGGCCGACGAACGCAGCTTCGAGCGCGCCGCCCAGCGCCTGAGCGTGACGCAGAGCGCGGTATCCCAGCGCCTGCGCAGCCTGGAGGCGCAGGTGGGGCAATTGCTGGTCGTGCGTTCACGGCCCTTGCGCCTTACCGAGCCCGGCAAGGTCTTGCTGCGCTTTGCCCGCCAACTGCAGGCCTTGCGTACCGACGTGGCGCGCGAGCTGGGCAGCCAGGTGGCACCGCACGAGCGCCTGCCCATAGCCGTCAATGCCGACAGTCTGGCGACCTGGGTGCTGCCCGCGCTGGATGGCCTGGTGCAGCAGGGGCTGCGCGAGGGCTTCGGCCTGGAGCTGATCGTGGACGACCAGGACTTCACCCATGACTGGCTGCGCCAGGGCGAGGTGCTGGGGTGCGTCAGCACCGTCAAGCAGGCGCTGCGCGGCTGTGTGGTCCAGCCGCTGGGCGTGATGTCCTATGCGGCCGTGGCCAGCCCGACCTTCGTGGCGCGACATCTGCCCGGGGGGCTCAACGAGGCTAACTTTGCTCAGCTGCCGTTCCTTGTCTTCAACCGCAAGGACGACAACCAGGTCCAGTGGATCAGCAAGGCCTTTGGCGTGCGTCACCCGCGCTTGAAGGAGCGCTATGTGCCTTCCAGCGACGCAATCGTGCGGGCCGCCTGCATGGGCTGGGGCATTGCCGTCGTGCCCGAGCTGCAGGTGCGTGATTTGGTGCGCAAGCGTCAATTGCTGCCCTTGCGGCCGGAGGTCAGCGTGGATCTGACCCTCTACTGGCACCAATGGAAGCTGGTGAGCGAGGCCGCGCCCGCGATGGGACGGGTCGCGCTGCTGGACCAGGTGGGTCAGGCCTTGAGCTCGGGAGCCAGGGTGGCCCTGAAGGCGCCCCAGGCCCGGCGCAAGACGGCCGCTTAGGCGCCCCGCGGCCTCAGCAGCACGCGATGCAGCGGTGCCGAAGCGGCGCCCATGGGCCCAGGTGCCTTGCCGGTGGGGCCGGCTCGGCCCGGGCTGCTGCCCTGGGCCAGCGGCTGGCTTGGCCGCACGCGCTCATCCCACTGCCTGATGCCTTGCCAGCACAAGCTCAGAACCCACAAGGCAATGGCACACAGCAGGCTGCGGCTCAGCGCAAGGTGAAGACGGATGCTCATGGGATGAAAGGGTGGGTGGCGAGGACGATGGGGTTGCGGATGCGCCGGATGGCGAACGTCAGGCAGGCTATCCAAACGCAGGGGAAAACCATAGCACCCTTAATCGGGATTGCACGAATGGTGAAGGCAAGAAAGCCATGTCTTTGCATCACTTTGCAAGCGCGTGCTTTTTTGCCAACTGCCTGTCGTTTTCCACCCAATTTAGGGATATCTGTGGCCGCTGCGGCGAGCAAACTGGACGCATGCGTGATCCAGCGCAATGTGCGCTGGAATCGGGCCTCCCGGCCCTTGCGCAGCCCAGCCGTCAGACGAGGTTCACCATGCGATTCGCACCTGCCGCCGCACTGCGATTTTTCCGCCGTCAGCCCAGCAATCGCCCGGTGCAGGACCCGGCGGACATGGGCACGGCCTTCGGTCTCGAAGCCACCCTCGAGGATGAGGCTGATTCATTTCGGCGCACCAGCGACTATCAGACCCTGGAGTCGAGCGAGGTGATGCCGGCCGGCAGCGGTGAGTCGCCGCTGGCCTGGTTGCATCGCCGGGCGTAGCGTCCGGCGGTGCCGGGCGCCGACCTCGGCACGGCGCTGAGCGCAGGTCAGAGCAGGGATGTCTCAGTGCACGGCTATGGCGCTCGGCAATGGTGCGCGGTCTCAGCGCACCAGTAGGACAGGGACGTCCGTCTGAGTCATGACCTTGGTCGCCACCGAGCCCAGCACCAGGTTGCCCAGCGCGCCGTGGCCGTGGGACCCCAACAGCAGCAGGTCGAACTTGCTCTTGTTGGCTGCGGCGCTGATCACCGCGGCGGCGGGGCCCACCTTGCTGAGGAACTCGGCGCGCACCTTCTGCTTTTCGAAGAAAGTGCGCACGGGCTTGAGCACTTTCTCGGCCTCGTCGTCGTAGTAAGACTTGAGCACGGCCTTGTCCAACACGGCCGCGGCACGCGGTGGTACGGCCGGCACGGCGTGCAGCACGGTGTATTGGTGGGCGCTGCCCAGCCACTCGTCATGCGCGACCAGGTAGGCCAGCATGCGCTTGGTATAGGGACTGCCGTCGACGGCGACCAGGATTTTCATGCCATATCTCCTCGCCAAGTGTTGGCGTCGTGCGAGCATTGTGCGGGCCCAGTCTGGCACAAGTCCGCACGGGCGGATTGATGCATCTCAAGCGGCGAACCAGGCTGCGGCGCTCAGACCTCCACGCACAACTGGGGCTCGTAGCCCTGGGCTTCGCCTTTGCGACCGTGGCCTCTGGCGTTGCAGAGTACGCGGGTCTGGCCCCGAGCATGGGCGACGTGGTAGTCGTGGCGGCAATGCAGGTGGCCGTGGATCCACAGCTGCACGCCGGGCATCAGGGCCTCGTCGTCGTTGCAGAAGCTGGCCGTGCCAGGCTGCCTGCCGTAGCGCGGGTCAGCGCTTTGCAGGCTGGGTGCGAAGTGGGTGACGACCACCGTGGCGTCGATGGCTTCGTCCGGCTGCTGGCTCAATGCCTGACGCAGCCAGGCGCGGTTCTCCAGGCCGAGACGGCGCACCGCTTCGGCGTCAAAGGGATGGCCGTCAAGCCGCGCGGCCATCACGCGCTGGAAGTAGCCGGCAGCGCGCATGGCACGCTCGCGCTGCCCGGGGCCGAAGACCTCGAAGTCGCTCCAGCGCGTGGAGCCCAGAAAGCGAATGCGCCGTCCGGCGGCGTCGGTCAGCGCGACCGCTTCGTCGTCCAGCATCCGCAGGCCCAGGCGCTCGCACTCGCGGCGCAAGGCGGGTCCTGCCTCGCGGATCTCGCGCTGGTCATACTCATGATTGCCGGGGATGAAAAGCACCGGCACCGGCCAGCCCGCGAAGGCGGCCAGGCCGCGCCAGCTGCTGTCCACGTCACCTGCCAGCACGAGCAGCTCGGCGCCCGGCGCCGGCTCGGGCAAGAAGGCCTCGGTCTCCATGTGGAGGTCCGAGAGAATCTGCAGCTTCATGAGGATTCGTGGAGGACCCCGGTCCGGGCCCGGGGCGGGTGGGGCGCGCTCGTTTGCTGGCTCGCCTGCGCGTGCGCGGGCTCGCTCAGGGATGCGCTCAGTTGGCGCCGTGGCACTGCTTGTACTTGCGGCCCGAGCCGCAGGGGCAGGGATCGTTGCGACCGACCTTGGGAGCCTCGCGGCGCACGGCTTCGACCTTGTAGCGCAGGTCCGTGGTCAGGTCGTAGAGGTCGGCCACGTTGACGACCAGGTCCTCGATGGCATCGTCGATGTCCTTGAGCGGATGCTCGCGGTCCAGCGTGGCGGCCACTTCCTTTTCTTCCGCGGTTTCTGCCGGCAGGTGGCGGTAGAGGCGGGCCATGGCGTTCATCACGCCCTCGTCGTCCAGTTCGCCCAGCTCGGGGAAACACAGCGCAGCATGCTGGAAGCCGGCCACCCAGGGCAGCAGGGTGCGGGTGATGGGCGAGAGCTGCTCGTCGTCAGCTGCATCTGCGACCGGGGGCTCGCCGGCCTCGGCCGCGGCGGCGGCCTCGGCATCCAGGTCCAGCACGACCGGATCGAACCAGCCGTGCTCGGCCAGGGCGCGGTTCAGGGCGGTGTGGCGGCGCAGCACCAGTTCACGGATGCGGGCCAGCCAGGCGGGATCGGCGTCGGCAGGCAGTTCGCCGCCGTCGTAGTCAAAGATGGGAGGCAGCCATTCCTCGATGTCGATCAGTCGAGGCTGCACCAGCACCCCGCAGAGATAGCCGTCCAGCATGGAGGCATCCAGGGCTTGCAGGGGCGCGGGCGTGGTGGCCAGCAATTCGTCGAGTTCGGCGAACTCGGCGTCGTTCAGGTCGGCGGTCTTGCTCATGCGCTGATTGTCGCCGATCGCCTGGCCGCTCGGTTTCAGGCGGCGGCCAGGGCGGCGGCCAGCAGCAGGCGCTCGCGCATCCAGCGCTGCGGCGGGCGGTCTTCATCGCGCATGTGCCAGAGCATGTCCACATGGACCGGTGCCAGCGCGAAGGGCAGCGGGCGCTGGATCAGCCCGCTCTTGTAGCCGGTGGCACCCACAAAGCGTTCGGGCAGCACCGTCAGCAGATCGGACTGCGCCACCACGCGCCCTGCGGTGAAGAACTGGTTGACCGTGAGCACGATGCGCCGGCTGCGGCCCATGGCGGCCAGGGACTCGTCGACGAAGCCATGCGGCCGTCCGGAAAAGCTCACCAGCAAATGGTGGGCGCCGCAGTAGGCGTCCAGGTCCAGCGGAACCTGGGCCAGCGGGTGGTCGCGTCGCATCACGCAGACATACTGGCTCTCGTAGAGCCGGTGGTGACGGATCGCCGCCAACTGCCCCTGGCTTTGCAGTGCGGCGATGGCCTGTGGGAAGTAGCCCAACGCGAAGTCGGCCTCGCCCTGTTCCAGCAGGCTGCGCGGGTCGCGCGTGGTCAGGGGCAGTACATGGACGCGGGCCCGGGCCTGCTGGGACTCCAGATCGGCGATCAGCGGCGGCAGCACCAGGGCCGCGGTCGCGTCGGCCATTGCAACCTGGAAGGTGGCGTCCTCGGTGGCCGGCTGGTAGACGCCCGGGTCCAGCACGGCTCGCAGCCGGTCCAGGGCCTGGCGCACCTCGGGCCACAGACCCTCCGCGCGCGAGGTGGGCTTCATGCCATAGGCCTGACGGACGAACAGCTCCTCGCCCAAAGACTCGCGCAGTCGCTTCAGCGCATGGCTGACCGCAGGCTGCGTCATGGCCAGGCGCTCGGCGGCGCGCGTGAGGTTGCGTTCAGCCATGACGGCGTCGAAGACGCGCAGCAGGTTGAGGTCCAGGTTGCGAAAACTCATATGAACATCGTTTATAGAGCAGATTCAAACAATTCATTTGGATCATGTCTAGGGTTTACCCCATAATTCTTTCCAACGCACCACACCAGGTGCACGGAACACCCAAAAGGAAGTCACATCATGAGCGTTGCCACCCAAACTTTCGGTCTGCCCCTGCATCGCACCGTCCGTCACGGTGGTTCCTTCGCGGCCATCGGCGCCCGCCTGTGGTTGAGCCTGATTGCCAAGGTGCAGGCCCATCTCGCCGCCGCCAAGAAGGCCCGCGAAGAACGTGAACTGCTGGCCCTGGCAGCCCAGTACGAAGACAGCATGCCCAGCTTCGCTGCCGAACTGCGCGCCGCCCACGCCCGCAAGGACTGAGTCTCCTGCAACGGCCTTCGTGCCGTCTTGCTCTGTTGAGCCTGCCCGCTGCAAAGCCGGCAGGTTTTTTTGCGTCCGCGGCCCCGGCTGTCGACAGGGGGCGGGAGCGGCGGCGCCGCGCGGGCGCCGGCGGCGCAGGCATGCCATGGGCGGCAACTAGCCGGACGCATGAAAAAAGCCCGCGCGAGGCGGGCTTTGCAGGGGATGTGAGCTGCGCTTACTCGGCGGCCAGGCGCTGCTCGATCTTGGCCTTGGTGGCCGGCAGTTCCGCCGGCAGGTGGTAGGCCAGCTGGGCGAAGAGTTCGTCGTGCAGCTTCATCTCCTGGGCCCAGTCGGCCTTGTCGATGCGGGTGGCCACCTCGAACTGTTCCTTCGTGAAGTTCAGCCCGTCCCAGTTGATGTCTTCATAGCGCGGGGTCACGCCAAAGACGTGCTCGTCGCCCCGGCCGCTGCCGGTCACACGGTCCAGCATCCACTTCAGCACGCGCATGTTCTCGCCGTAGCCAGGCCAGACGAACTTGCCGTCGGCACTCTTGCGGAACCAGTTGACGCAGAAGATCTTGGGCAGCGTGGCGCCACCGTCGGCGAGCTTCTTGCCCAGGTCCAGCCAGTGCTGGAAGTAGTCGGCCATGTTGTAGCCCATGAAGGGCAGCATGGCGAAGGGATCGCGGCGCACGACACCTTGCTGGCCGGCAGCTGCGGCGGTGGTCTCGGAGCCCATGGTGGCGGCCATGTAAACGCCTTCCACCCAGTCGCGGGCCTCGGTCACCAGGGGGACGGTGGTCGAGCGGCGCCCGCCGAAGATGAAGCCGTCGATGGGCACGCCGGCGGGGTTGTTCCAGTCCGGATCCAGGGCCGGGTTGTTGGTCGCGGCCACGGTGAAGCGGGCATTGGGATGGGCGGCCTTGGCGCCGGTTTCCTTGGCGATGGCGGGCGTCCAGTCATTGCCTTGCCAGTCGATCAGGTGGGCCGGCGGGGTGTCGGTCATGGACTCCCACCAGACATCGCCATCGTCAGTGAGGGCGACGTTGGTGAAGATGACGTCCCGGTGCAGGCTGGCCATGCAGTTGTAGTTGGTCAGCGTGTTGGTGCCGGGGGCCACGCCGAAGTAGCCGGCTTCCGGGTTGATGGCGTAGAGGCGGCCATCGGCACCGGGCTTGATCCAGGCGATGTCGTCACCCACGGTCGTGACCTTCCAGCCGTCGAAGGCCTTGGGCGGGATCAGCATGGAGAAGTTGGTCTTGCCGCAGGCGCTGGGGAAGGCGGCGGCGAAGTGGTACTTCTTGCCCTCGGGCGAGGTCAGGCCGAGGATCAGCATGTGCTCGGCCAGCCAGCCCTGGTCGCGGCCCATGGTGGAGGCGATGCGCAGCGCGAAGCACTTCTTGCCCAGCAGGGCGTTGCCGCCGTAGCCCGAGCCGTAGGACCAGATCTCGCGGGTCTCGGGGTAGTGGACGATGTACTTGGTCTTGTTGCAGGGCCAGCGGACGTCGGCCTGCCCGGCCTCCAGCGGCGCGCCCACGGTGTGCACGCAGGGCACGAAGGCGCCGTTGTCCCCCAGCACGTCCAGCACGGCGCGCCCCATGCGGGTCATGATGCGCATGTTGACGGCCACGTAGGGGCTGTCGGAGAGCTCCACGCCGATATGGGCGATGGGCGAGCCGATGGGGCCCATGCTGAAGGGCACCACGTAGAGGGTGCGGCCCTTCATGGCGCCCTTGAACAAGGCCTTGTCGCCGGTCTGCAGCAGTTCGCGCATCTCGGCCGGGGCTATCCAGTTGTTGGTGGGGCCGGCGTCTGCCTTGTTCTGCGAGCAGATGAAGGTGCGGTCTTCCACGCGGGCGACATCGCTGGGGTCGCTCCAAGCCAGGTAGCTGTTGGGGCGCTTGGCGGGATTGAGCTTCTTGAAGGTGCCGGCGTCGACCAGTTGCTGGCAGAGGCGCTCGTACTCCTCCTGGCTGCCGTCGCACCAGTAGACGTCCTTGGCCTGGGTCAGGGCGGCGATTTCCGCCACCCAGGCGACCAGGCGCTGGTGCTTGACGTAGGCGGGCACGTTCAGGCGCAGCCCTTCCATCACGGGTTGGTTCATGGCAAGTCCTTCGATGTTGAAAAGCAGAATTGGGTCAGGCTCGGGCGGCGGCCCCAGGCAGGGGCGTGGGGATGCGCGGGCCGGGCCTGGCCCAATGCCGCTCTGGAACACAGCCGGATCGCCGGTCTGCATCGCGATGTCAGGCACTTGCCGAGCCTCATGTTCAGCCCGGCGGGATGTCCACCGCCGGATTGCAGCGGGTGGGGCATCGATTGTCACTGCAATGTAATCACGCTGTAACTCCCTCGCCTGCAGCATCTATGCGTTTGCGGAATAGATACCGCAGCTTCCGGCATTGCCCGGCCCGGGAGAATCGTCCGGACGACATTTCTCACGACAGCGCTGCACTGGTCTGGATCTGGTTCTCATGGCGCCCGGGCCTGCACCGTCCTTTTGGTCGGGACTGGCTCAAGGCCTTACAGTGCGGCCTCTCCGCCAAGATCCCAACTCGCCATGCGTCTTGCCTCGCTCAACACCGGTCGCGTCCAAGCTTTGCTGATCGAGGGCCAGTCCCACGCCAGCGGCATTCGCAAGGCGTCGCGCGAGGGGCGCGTCGCCGTGGCGCCGCTGGGCCTGGATGGTGATGAGCAGGCCGACCTCAGTGTGCATGGCGGCCTCAGCAAGGCGGTCTATGCCTATCCGCAGGCGCATTACGCCTTCTGGCAGACGGTGCGCGCCCAGGCGAAGGTGGCGGGGTGGAACGAGCCGCTCGTGCCGGGTGCCCTGGGCGAGAACCTCACCCTGGACGGCTTAGTGGAGCAGGATGTGTGGGTGGGCGACGTGCTGCGCTTCCCGGACTGCGAGCTGGCCGTGAGCGAGCCGCGCCAGCCCTGCTTCAAGTTCAACGCGGCCATGGGCTTCAAGCAGGCGGCCAAGCTGATGAGCCAGAGCGGCTGGTGCGGCTTTTATCTGGCCGTGCTCAATGCCGGCAGCCTCGCAGCCGGCGAAGCCTTCGAGCTGATCCCAGGGCCGCGCGAGGTCAGCATCGCCGAGCTGTTCCGGGCCAAGATGCGGCGCGGCTGAACCGCGGGCACCATGAACGCGGCCAAACAACTGCTGCAGGCACGTCTGATGGTGACGTTCGCGCGCGTCGTCGAATGCCGCAGCATTTCTGCCGCCGCGAAGAGCATGGGGCTGGACAAGGCCAGTGTCAGCCGCCAGCTGGGTGAGCTGGAGCAGTTGCTGGGCGTGCGCCTGCTCAACCGCAGCACGCGCAAGCTGGGTCTGACCGACATCGGCTCCGCGGTCTTCGAGCGTGCCGTGCGGGTCGTCGGCGAGCTGGAGTCTGCCCATGCCGATGCCGAGCATTCGCGCGGCACACCCTCCGGGGTGCTGGCGCTCAGCACCTCCGTGGCCTTCGGTGCCCACCATGTCGTGCCCTATGTCGGCGAGTTCTCACGTCTGTACCCGGAAGTTCAACTCGATTTGTGCCTGCTGGACCGGCACGTCGATCTGCAGGAGGAGGGGTTCGACCTGCTGCTGCGTCTCTGCGATCGCCCGCCGGAGAACCTGGTCGCGACCAAGCTGGCGGATGTCAGCTATGCGCTGGTCGCCTCGCCGGCCTTCCTCGGCGCTGCCCGGCCCATCGAGCAGGCGGCCGATCTCGCGGAGGTGGACTGCCTGTTCTACGGCTACCGCAAGCACGCGGCCCAGTGGCGCTTCACGGCGGACCGGCTGCCCCAGGCGGTCAACGTCCGTTCCCGCATCGCCGCGAACAGCAGTGACGCCGTCAAGGCCTTAGCCTTGCAGGGCCTCGGCGTCGCCCTGCTGCCTTCCTTCGCCATCGCCGACGAGCTGCGGGACGGGCGCCTGCTGCGCGTGCTGCCCGAGCTGCATCCCCACGGCTATCTGGGCAACCATCTCTACGCGATCTACGCGCCGATGCGGCACCCCTCGCCCAAGCTGCGCAGCTTCCTCGCATTTTTGCGCGAGGTCTGGTTGCCGCAGCAGCGCTGGGTGGACCTGGATGGCACGATGCCGGAGTAGGCGCGAGGGGCACCGGTGCGCCTGGAACGACGGCGCCTGGCGCAGCGCATTGGCAGCTGCGCGCTGAGCTGGCGGCCGGCGACTCAGTTCGTCCGGGTCGTCAGGTAGACGCCGCCGGCGGACACAATGAAGCCCAGCGCCTGCAGGGCGTTGAGGGTCTCGTGCAGGACCAGATAGCCCATCAGCGCGGTCACACCGGGCACGAGGTAGAACAGGCTGGCAACCCTGCTGGCCTGGCCGCGGCGCATCATCATGTACAGCACGCTGATGGCACCGATGGAGTTCACCAGGCTGAGCCACAGCGAGGCGCCGACGAGTTCCCAGGTCCAGGTGAGCTGCAGCCGTTCGGTCAACCAGGCGGCCGGCCCGACAACCAGTGTGGCGGTGCCGAGCTGGATGAAACCGCCGGTGCGCAGGTCCATGCCGACGCAGTGCTTCTTCTGCACCAGCGTGCCGGCCGTGATGCCAAGCAGCGATGCGCCGACGGCGAGATGACCGATCCAGGACGCTGTGCCGAGGCTGGTCTTGTGGCCGACGACGATGCCGACTCCCACGATGCCCAGCACCAGCCCGCCCACCTGCCGGCGGCTGATCCGCTCGTTCAGGAATACGGCCGCGCCTGCCGCGCTGAGCACCGGCATCAGTCCGACGATCAGCGCGGAGATGCCGGCGGAGACGCCCAGGCTCAGGCCGACGTAGAGGCCGGAGAACTGCAGGGCCTGGATCAGCAGGCCGACGAGGGCCAGCCAGCCGACCGAGGCCCAGTCCTTGGGCCAGGGCGCACGGGTGAGCAAGGCGACGGCCAGCAGGACCAGCGCAGCCACGCTGAAGCGCGTGAAGATCAGCGTCAGCGGGCCGGCGTAGGGCAGGCCGATCTTGCCGGCCACGTAGCCGGAACTCCACAGGAGGATGAACAGGGCGGGCCAGGACAGCGGCGTGTCCTGGCCGATGGCAGGGGCGGCGAGCGCGGCAGCTTTCATGGGGGCCTCTTGCGTTGAGTGCAGGGGCAGTATCTGAAGCTGCGGGTCGGCCGATAAGCCAGTCATTGCGCAACTGCCTGTTGCGCGGGCCTCAACAGTCCGGCGTGCCGCGGGGCTGGCGGGCCGGGCCAGCTGCCGAGGCGCCCCGGCGCGGGCGCAGGCGAATGCCCAGGCGAGCGCGCAGGGCGAGCGTTCAGGCGAGTGCCGGATAGTCCGTGTAGCCCTGCGCACCGCCGCCATACAGCGTGGCGCGGTCCACCTGGCTCATCGCAGCGTTGAGGCGCAGACGGCGCACGAGGTCCGGGTTGCTGATGTAGTCGCGGCCGAAGGCCACGAGGTCCGCCTGACCCTTCGCCACGGCCTGCAGTGCCATCTCACGGCTGTAGCCGTTGTTGACCATCCAGGCCCCGTGAAAGCGTTGGCGCAGCGCGGCGTAGTCGAAGGGCGCGATGTCGCGCGCGCCGCCGGTCTGGCCCTCGATCACGTGCAGGAACGCGAGGTTCAGCGGGGCCAGTTGTTCGACGGCGTGATTGAACAGCGCCTGGGCCTGGCTGTCCTGGCCGGCGTCGTTCACCGGCGTGACCGGGCTCAGGCGCAGGCCGGTGCGCCCCGCGCCAATGGCCTGGCTCACGGCGCTCATGACTTCGATCAGGAAGCGGGCGCGATTCTGGATGGAGCCGCCGTAGCCATCGGTGCGGTCGTTGATGCTGTCGCGCAGGAACTGGTCGATCAGATAGCCGTTGGCGCCGTGCACCTCGACGGCATCGAAACCGGCCTCCATCGCGCAGCGGGCGGCGTGCGCATAGCTGGCAACGACGTCGGGGATCTCTTCGGTGCGCAGGGCACGGGCCGGGGTGACGGGCTCCAGGCCGCGGGCGGTGAAGGTCTTCGCCTGCGTGGCGCGCGCCGTGGACGACACCGGCGCGCCGCCGCCGGGCTGGAAGTCGGCATGCGAGATGCGCCCCACGTGCCACAGCTGCACGGCGATCTTGCCGCCCTCGGCATGCACGGCGTCGGTGACCCGCTTCCAGGCCTCGACCTGCTCCGGGCTGTGGATGCCCGGGGTGTCCAGATAGCCCTGGCCTTCTGGGCTGATCTGCGCGCCTTCCGTGATGATGAGGCCGGCGTTGGCACGCTGGCGGTAGTACTCGACGGCCAGCGGACCCGGCTTGAGTCCCACCGAGCGGCTGCGGGTGAGCGGGGCCATGACGACACGGTTGGCGAGATCGAGATCGCCGACGCGGATGGGATCGAAGAGATTGGGCATGGAGCTTCTGGCGCGGCACGCAGCCGCTTGGAGGGAAACGGTGGCGCAAGCGTAGCCAAGGTGCGGCCGGGCTGCCTGCCACCCGGGCGACATCGTGGCGGCGCGCCCGGACTTGAGCTTGCGGGCTGCAGCTTTGGCTCCGCCGTGCTAGGTGACGTGCAGCCTGCTTGCTACAGTGCGCACATGCTCGCCTATCGACACGCTTTCCATGCCGGCAACCATGCCGACGTCCTCAAACACCTGGTGCTGGCTCGTGTGCTGCGCTATCTGGGCGAAAAGGACAAACCCTACACCCTGGTCGACACGCACGCCGGCGCCGGCGGCTACTCTGTCGAGGGCCGCTACGCCCAGAAGAATGCCGAGTACGGCAGCGGCATCGCCCGACTCTGGGACCGCAAGGACCTGCCCGAGGCCCTGGCCGCCTATGTGCAACAGGTCAAGGACTTCAATCCCGACGGCCAGTTGCGCCAGTACCCGGGCTCGCCGGCCATCGCGAACCTGCTGATGCGGGAGGCCGACCGCCTGCGCGTCTACGAGCTGCACCCCACCGACCACCGCATCCTGGCCAGCTACCTCGAGACGCGGCCCAACACCCAGGTCTCGGACAAGGACGGCTTCGCCTCGCTCAAGGGCGAGCTGCCGCCGCCCTCGCGCCGCGGTGCGGTGTTGATGGACCCGCCCTATGAGATCAAGACCGACTACGGCAAGGTGCTGGCGGCTCTGCGTGAAGGACTGCAGCGCTTTGCCGATGGTGTCTACATGATCTGGTATCCGCAGCTGCAGACACTGGAATCAGCCCAGTTGGCCACACGCCTCAAGGCCACGGCCGATGCCGCTGCCAAGAAGGGCTGGCTGCATGTGCGCCTGACCGTCACCCAGCCGGACGAGCGCGGCTTTGGCATGCTGGGCAGCGGCATGTTCGTGGCCAACCCGCCGTTCACGCTGCACGACGAGCTGCAGGAATGCCTGCCCTATCTGGTCGAGCATCTGGGCCAGTACGAGGGCGCGAACTTCGTGCTGGAGCAGCGCGCCGCCTGAACGCGCCCGCCCATGAAAAAGGGGCCGCGGGCCCCTTTTTCGTTTGCACGTCTGCGCGTTTGCGCCGGCACCGTCGGCACCCGCGCCGATCACGGGATGCCCTTGTCGCAGTCCATGGGCAGCTTGTGCAGCTTGAGCTCGCCCTGGGTTTCGCAGAACCACAGCAGCGTGCCGTCCTTCTGCACCTGCGGCACCAGGGCCAGCGCGCCCTTGCCCAGCGCGATGGACAGGGTCATGTTCTCGCCATTGAGGCGCAGCGGCTGGCCGGCGGGCAGTGTGTCGGCAATGCCGACCTGGGCCAGCGAATCCGGCACGGTCTGCTGCTCTTTGTAGAAGCTGGTGAGTGCATGGCGGGCGGGGGCCGAGTCCTGCAGCACCTGGGCGGCGACGGCCCGCAGCTTGTACTCTTGGTACTGCGGGATAGCGATGGCTGCCAACACGCCGATGATGTAGACCAGCATCAGCATGCCAAAGCCGGCGCCCAGGCGTCCGGCGTAGGGCACGAAGACGGCCAGCAGGTAGGCCAGCGGGTTGCGGCCCGGTACCTTGGCCTGCGGCAGCACCCGGGCCACGCGCTTGCTGGTCCAGGGATAGGCGGCGCACAGTTCATGGAAGGACATCCAGAAGCCGCGCGTGTCGCGCAGTTGCTTGAGATAGTGCTTGAGGTCCAGGTCGCGCCAGCGGCGCGACCCGGCGGCCAGTGCGGCGAGGGCGCGGGCCGCGCCTTCAGGCGTCTTGCAGCAGGCCGCGCCATGGCGGTCGCAGGTGTACTCACGAGCCCTGGAATAGGCGGCGCCCAGCAGCGGCAGCCACAGCACGGGCCAGCGCAAGACCTGACCCTGCAGATGCTTCATGCGCAAATGCCCCAGCTCATGGCCCAGGTAGAAGCGCACGCCGTCATCATGCAGGGCCATGGCGTCCAGCGTGCCGCTGAGCAGCACCACGTACTGGGTGCCAAGAAAGCGTGTGGCGAATGCGTTGAGCGCGCCGTCGCCATTGAGTACATAGGCCCGCGGCGTCTGGGCGATCTCCAGCCGGCGGCAGCAATCCTCGAGTTGCTCCCAAAGGTCTGGAAACTGGCTGGCGGTCAGCTCCACGCCGTTGCCCTTGATGTAGGAGATCAGCGCAGACTGCACGAACACGTAAAGCACAAAGGCCAGCAGCAGGCCGATCAAGGCGGTGCCAAAGGTGCCGACGATGAGCCCCAGCCAGACGATGATGCCCAGGACCAGGGTAATCAGACCCAGGGTGCGTTCCTTTGGGTAGACGAGTTCGTTCATGTGGATTCCGGTGTGTCGCAAGCCGATGCGGCGAGCGGGATTGTGCCCAGTCTCTGATCCGGATCACGCCCCCGGATGGGGGAGCTTCCCTGCCGCCGTGCGATGCGCAATCCCCTTGCCCAGCAGTGCGGCCCAAGCCCTGCTAGGCTGCGACTCCCCTGGTATCCGATCATGCGAGGCGCATCTTGAGCAGTCCCGGCAGCCTTCCTCTTTGTCATTTCCTGCTGGCCCTGGCCGTCGTGGCCATCTGGGGCAGCAACTTCGTCGTGATACGCCTGGGGCTTGATGCTTTTGCCCCCCTGCTCTTTGCCACGCTGCGCTTCACGCTGGCGGTGGTCCCGGCCATCTTCTTCCTACCCAGACCGGCTGTGCCCTGGCGCAATCTGGCCGCCTACGGCGCCCTGGTCGGCGTCGGGCAGTTCGGCCTGCTCTACCTGGCCATGGGCTCGCAGATCTCCCCGGGGCTGGCCTCGCTGGTGATCCAGACCCAGGTCTTCTTCACCCTGCTGCTGGCCATGCGCATCAGCCATGAGGCGGTGCGCGGCTTCCAGTGGGCGGCCCTGGTCCTGGCCGCCTGCGGTCTGGGCGTGATTGCCAGCCATACCGACGGCAGCACCACGGTGGCGGGCCTGGGCATGATCCTGCTGGCGGCCTTCAGCTGGGCCAGCGGCAACATCGTGGGCAAGAAGGCCGGTCGCGTGAACATGCTGGCCTATGTGGTCTGGAGCAGCGTCTTCGCGGTGCCGCCCCTGCTGCTGATGTCCCTGGTCTTCGAGGGCCCGGCCCGCATCGCCGAGGGTTTGAGCCACGCCGGATGGAGCGCCTGGGCGGCGGTGGTCTGGCAGGCCTTCGGCAACACGCTGTTCGGCTACGGCGTCTGGAGCTGGCTGCTGTCGCGCCATGCGGCGTCGCAAATCGTGCCCATGGCCCTGCTGGTGCCCGTCTTCGGCATGAGCACGGCAGCGTGGATACTGCACGAGCCGCTGCCGGCCTGGAAACTCACGGCGGCGGCCCTGGTGCTCAGTGGCCTGGCGCTGAACCTGCTGTGGCCGCTGCGCCCCTGGGCCAGGGCCGCGAGCAAGGCCGCAACAAGCGCGGGATCTGCCACCTGACCCGCCGCCTGATCCGCCCTCCGCTGCCCGGCATGGCGGCGTATGCTGGCGGCATGAAGCTGCCACGCCGCGCCCTGCTGAATATCGTCTTCTTCGTCGGCCTGCCTGCCTGGGCGGCCGAGCCGCGGGTCAATCTCTGGGTCGAAGTGCGCTGGGTGGACAGCCGTGTCAGCCAGGCGGCCGTGGCCGGGCTGCGCGATGGAGCGGTGGTGGTCGGCACGGCCGGTTCGGTGTCGCCGCGCGGCGCCATCGTGCTGGGCACCGAGCAGCAGTCCGCCCAGGGTCAGGTCTTGCAGCGGCTCACGGTGCTCAATGGCTACCGGACCTCGGTGCAGCTGGGGGAGCTCGTGCCGCTGCAGTGGCTGGACGCCAGCGTGCCGCTGCCAGGCGGCGGCGCGTCGCAGGCCTCGCCCCGTGAGCAGGGACGGGCCCAGCTGCGGCAAGGCTACGTCGAGCAACTGCGCGGCTTCAGCCTGGAGCCGCATTGGCCGGGCGGGCGCGAAGCGGTGCGCGTGACCCTGCGGACGCAAGACTTGACCCCTGATGCCGGTGCGCCGGGCCAGGCCGCAGGCCGGACCGAGGTGGAATCCACGGTGCTGGTCTCTTTGGACGAATGGGTGACGGTGGCGCGCACGGGGGGCCAGCTGCGGCGCAGCGAGCGTGGCAGCTTCAGCACGCGGGATGCAGAGAGCGTCAGCAGTCGTGAGTTGCAGGTCCGCATCCAGATCGCGCCCTGAATCGTCGCGTCAGGTGGTGCTGTTACGGAAAATTGGTATTTAAGTGGCATTCGAAATGCGCTAGGCTGCAAAGCCTTTTGTGGAAGGAATGTCATGCTGAATCCCGACCGGCTTTGCCGCCTGGGTCGCCGCAGCCGGCGCCACCGTGGCCGCAGTCTCTGCCTGGCACTGCTGGCCAGCCTGGCGGCCTGCGCCTGGGCTGACCCGCAGGTGGCGTCGCCTCCGGCGCCTCGGCTGTTCAAGCCCGGGGCGCAGGCCTTCGAGCCCACCAGCGGCAAGGTGCTGGGGCTTTACGTGGCGAACTGGGAGCCGGTCAGCCGCGTGGCGGCCCTGCCGGCGGGCAGCCTGAGCCATGTGCTCTATGCCTTCTTGCGTGCCTGCGGTCCGGGCCAGTTGCCCCGAGACACACCCAAATGCGAAGGCCGGGCCGACCACGCCCTGGGCTGGGGAGCCGTCGATGCCCGCTTCGACGCTGCCTTTGCTGAACTCAAAGGCAGGGCGCCGCAGCTGAAGGTGCTGGCGTCGGTGGGAGGCTGGGGGGGCTCCGACCCCTTCTTCCACTTCGCGAACGAGCCGGTGAGGCGCGCGGTCTTCGTGGCCTCGGCCCTGCAGTTCCTGCGCGAGCACCCGGCCTTCGACGGCATCGACATCGACTGGGAGCATCCCGGCGGCAACGGCAGTGCCAATGGCGTGCCCCTGGGCAGCCCAGCGGACGGTCAGGGCTTTGCGGACCTGATGCTGGACCTGCGCGCGGGCCTGGACCGCCTGACGGCCGAGACGGGCCGGCTCTACCAGCTGACGGTCGCCGTGAACCCCATCCTGTCCATCACCCGGCGCATCGACTACCGCCGTGCGGCGCCCGCGCTGGACCTGGTTTTCATGATGAGCTATGACTACCACGGCGGCTGGTCCGAAAGCCTGGGCCACCACACTCCGCTGCGGGGCTCCGGGCCGTCGTCGGACGACAGCCTGGCGCAATCCGCGCAGAACCTGGTCGAGGCCGGCGTCCCCAGGTCCAAGCTCGTGGCCGGCGTGGCCATGTACGGGCGAGGCTTCAGCGGCGTGAAGCAGCCTCGGCATGGGGCGGGCAAGACCGGACCCTTCCCGGGAGGCGATGGATCCGTGGCTTGGGCCGCGTTGGCCGCCCGTTATTTCGATGCGCAGGGGCGGCCGCTGCACGGCTACCAGGTGCTGTTCGACCCCTCCACCCAGTCCTATGCGCTCTACCAGCCTCGGCTGCAGCTGTGGATCGGCTATGACGACCCGCGCGCGGTGCTGGCCAAGGGTCACTTCGTGCGCGAACAAGGCCTGGCCGGCCTCTTTGCCTGGGAGTGGAGCCAGGACAACGGTGCCTTGTTCAACGCGATGAACCTCGGCCTGGGTCACCCGGTGCTGCCCTGACGGGGCGCTCGCGTGTGCCACCACGGCTGAGCGTGAGGAACCACACGCTTTGCGCGTTAAGAACGCCGCCGGGGTGGCGGGCGCGCCACGAAGCGCTCACGCCAGCCTGAATTGACGCTGCGCTTCACACCCTTCCCCCGCTATAAGGGCTTATGGCGCGCGCCGGCTTTGGCCTTGGCATTGCGCGCATGACGGTTCTTTCATGAACACCGGCCGGTTGGCAAGGGGGATTCGATGCGAGCTGTTCGTTTGCGTGCGATGTGGGCCCTGCTGGGCCTGTGCGGTGCGGGCCTGCTGGGGGCGTCCGCCCATGCCCAGGCGTGGAAGAGCTCGGGCTTTGCCTCGCTGGTCGTGGGGCGCAGCAGCGGTGCCTGCGTGAGTGACGTGGGCATGGCCTCGGCGTACCAGGCGGACTGCACCCGCTACATCGCTGATTGGTCCCATGCCGGCGTGTATACGCAGGACTGGAGCGCCTCTCAGGAGACGCGGGCTGGCCTGCAGCTGACCTGGACCCCCACCCGCGAATGGTCCGCGACGACGCAGCTCACCGCCCGCACGCGGCCGGACCAGCACCTCAACCTGGAGTGGGCCTACCTCAGCTACACGCCCAGCCCGAGCTGGACCCTGCAGGCGGGACGCAAGCGGCTGCCGCTGTACTTCTATTCGGACTTTCAGGACATCGGCTACGCCTACAACACCGTGCGCCCCAGCCCGGACGTCTATGGCTGGGACATCGTCAACTACAACGGGCTGAGCGCCGCCTGGCGCACCGAGCTGAACGGCTGGAACCTGCGGCTGGAAGGGCTCTATGGCAGCGAGACGAGCAGGCGAAATCCCTATTCCAGGCTGGTCAGCAACGATGTGCTGGACCTGCGCTGGTCCGGCATCATGGGCCTGGTGGCCGAGCTGGAGCATGACTGGTTCAGCGCTCGGCTGAGCTACATCCGCTCCGACTTCCAGCAAGGGCTGCACGGTGAGGGATGGGGCGAGCTGGTCGATGGCTCCTTGAAGGGGCGCCAGTCCTTCGTCGGCCTGGCCTTGAATGCCGATCCGGGCAGCTGGGTGCTGCGCTCCGAGCTGGGGCGCACCAAGCGCCCGGCCGTGGGCTACGACGCCGACTTCTACCTGCTCACGCTGGGGTATCGCTGGGGCTTGTGGACGCCAACCATCGGCGTTAGCCACTACAAGGAGAAGGCACTGGCCGCCGACTATGTGCCGCTGGACTCGCGCAGCATGCTGCTGGCGCTGCGCTATGAACTCAGCACCAGCAGCGCCCTCAAGCTGCAATGGGACCGCGTGCGCGATCGCGGTGCTCAGCCCTTTGCGGGCAATGCCAATGGCTGGACGGTCTCTTGGGACCTGGTGTTCTGAGCGGCCGTTCGACCCAAGACAAGGAGATGCACATGGTGCTGAGACTGAAGATCCGCCGTACGGCCATCCTGCTTAGCGGCGTGCTGCTGGGCGTCGCGGCGCAGGCCCAGGTGGCCGTCATCGTCAACCCGAAAAGCAGCCTGGCCAACCTGACGCCGGAGGCGGCCGCCAGCGTCTTCCTCGGCCGCTCCAGTGCCTTGCCCGGCAGCAGCGGCGCGGCGACGCTCGTGGATTTGCCTGAGGGCAGCGCCGCGCGCGAGCAGTTCTACAGCAAGGCGGCCGGCAAGACCTCGGCGCAGGTGAAGGCCGCCTGGTCGCGCCTGACCTTCTCGGGCAAGGCCACACCGCCCAAGGAGGTGGCCAGTGCCGCCGAGGTGAAGAAGTTCGTGGCGGCCAACACCGAAGCGGTGGGCTATATCGAGAAGTCGGCAGTGGATGGTTCCGTGAAGGTGGTGCTCATGCTCGACTGAGCAACGTCCTGCAGTGCCTGCGGCAGATCAAGGCCGCGCGCAGGCGGCTGGCGCATGCTCCGGCCAGCACGGGAGGATTTCCATGACGCGCATCCTGATCCTGCAAGGGCACCCCGATGGCGGCACGCCGCATCTGTGCCACGCCCTGGCCGAGGCCTACGCGGACGGCGCCCGCGAATCCGGCCATGAGTTGCGCCGGCTGGATGTGGCCCGGCTGGACTTCCCACTGCTGCGGTCCCAGCACGAATGGGAGCAGGGCGAGCTGCCGCCCGGGCTTTGCCAGGCCCAGGATGACATCGCCTGGGCCCAGCATCTGCTGATCGTCTTTCCCTTGTGGCTGGGCGAGATGCCGGCGCTGCTCAAGGGTTTGCTGGAGCAGGTGGCGCGTCCGGGCTTCGCCTTCAAGGCCGAGGGGGGCAATCCATTCGGACGCAAGGGGCTGAAGGGGCGCTCGGCACGCGTGGTGCTCACCATGGGCATGCCGGCCTTGGTTTATCGCTACTACTACCGGGCGCACAGCCTCAAATCCCTGGAGCGCAACATCCTGGGCTTCGTGGGCATCGGCCCCATCCATGAAACGTTGATCGGCATGGTGGGCCAGCTGAAGCCGGAGCAGGCCCAGTCGCAGCTGGCCAAGCTGCGCCGGCTGGGCCTGCGCGCGGCCTGAGCTGGTGCCGCTTCGTCTTGCTGAGCGCGTGCCGGGCGAGCGGCCTCAGTTCCACCAGCGCAGCCAGCGGCTGCGCAGGGCGTGGCGCCAGTTGATGCGGGTGAAGAGCCACACGCCCAGCAGCAGCAGGCACTGGCTGAACACGAAGTAAAGCCCCGAGGCCAGACCGCTGAACTGCAGCTGACGCCCGGCGTAGCTGCCGCCCATCACCGCCAGCGTGTAGCTGATGAAGCGGCCCAGGAAGAAGGGCCAGGCCAGCACATGCAGGGGCGCGCGCGCCAGGCCATAGGCCAGGAAGAGCACGTTGGAGGGCAGGGGACTGATGGCGAAGGCCAAGAAGGCCAGGCTGCTGGCGCGCCGGTGTCCGCCAATGGCCTGGGCCACTTCATGCATATTGGCCCGCATCGCCGGGCGCATCCAGCGGCTGGCACTGATGCGCTGGGCAGAACGTGCCAGCAGCAGCCGTCCGCCGGTGGCACTGCAGGCCGCCACGCCGGCGATGAGCAGGGGCGCGGTGTCCGGCCGCTGCAAGGCGTAGAAGGCCAGCAGCATCCAGGTCGGCGGGGCAAAGGCCGGCATGGCGTTGAGCAGGAACACGGCAGCTGCGAGCAGCAAGAGCAGGCTGGGGTCAGGCATGCACAAGGCCCTCGGCGGCTGACGTTGCGGGCGGCCTGCCGGGCGCCAGCAGCTCGGCCAGGCGCTGGCCGGCACGGCCCAGCGGGCGGTCCAGGCGCTGCACCAGCCAGGGGGTGAAGCGGTAGCGCGATCCGCCCTCGTAGGCCAGTTCCTGCAGCGCGCCGCCGGCTAGAGGCTCGTCCGCGAGGTAGCGCGGGATCCAGCCGAAGCCCATGCCCATCAGCAGCGCCTGGCGCTTGGCCATGAAGCCGGAGAGGTAGAAGACGCGTTCGCCGCCAAACATGTGCCGATCATCGCCGCGTTCGCTGCTGTCCTGCACGCTCAGTTCCACATGGGCCTGCAGCTCGGCCAGGGTCGCCGGCCGGCCGAGCCGGGCCAGCGGGTGTTCAGGCGCCACGCAAAGAACGCATTCCACCTCGGGCAGGGCCACGGCCCGGCACTGGGCGTTGGGCTCGTAGTCCTTGACCAGCATGAGATCGGCCTGATCCTTGTCGAAACGGTACTGCACGCCGTGCAGGAACTCGATCTTGAGCTGGATGCGCGTGGGGATGCCTTCCTGCGCCAGTTGCTTGAGCGCCTGCAGCGTGTCCGCCTGCGGCAGGATGCCGTCCACCACGACCAGCAGCCGCGGCTCCCAGCCCGAGGCCAGCTGCTGGGCCAGGGCCTCGACCTGCTGCGCGTGCTGCAGCAGCCGCCGCCCTTCGCTGAGCACCGCCTCGCCCTGGGGCGTCAGGCGCACGCGATAGCCGCTGCGGTCCAGCAAAGGCAGACGCAGCTGCGCTTCCAGCTTCTTGACCTGGTAGCTCACGGCCGAGGTGACCTTGTGCAACTGCTCCGCGGCCTGCGCATAACTGCCGGTGCTGACGACCGCATCCAGCGCCGCAAGCGCGTCCAGGTCCAATTTCATGATCGAGTTTTTTGAAGGAGTTTCACTAAGAAATTCGCTTTCTTCGAATTTAAGCCCCTTGAAGAATCAGGGTCAACCGATCGTTCCCTCCATCCAGAAAATCAGGAGACCTCATGAGCCAGATCAATCCCTGCGGCCTGCGCGGCATCGAATTCACCGAATTCTGCGGGCCCGATCAGCAGTACCTTGAAGCCCTGTTCCTGGCCTTTGGCTTTTCCAAGCTGCGTCGCCACGCGCAGAAGGACATCAGCTACTTCCGCCAGAACGACATTCACTTCCTGATCAATGCCGAGCGCGACGGGCACTCCGCCCAGTTCGCCCGCAAGCATGGTCCGGCCATCAGCGCCATGGGTTGGCGCGTGGATGACGCACAGGCAGCCCTGCAGGCGGCCATCGCGCGGGGGGCGGTCGAGGTGCCGGCCGTCATGAAGGACCATCCCTATCCTGCCGTGTGGGGCATTGGCGAAAGCCTCATCTATTTCATCGACGCTTCCTCCTGGGGCACGGCGCCGTTGTCCCTCTACGAGCGCGACTTCGTCGCCCTGGAGCAGCCCCTGGTCCAGCCGGACAAGGGCTTCCTGGTGGTGGACCACCTGACCAACAACGTCCCGCCCGGCGAGCAGGACAAGTGGGCGGACTTCTACCGGAACATCTTCGGCTTCACCCAGGTGCGCTACTTCGACATCCAGGGCGTGAAGACCGGCCTGACCAGCTTTGCGCTGCGCTCGCCGGACGGCTCCTTCTGCATCCCCATCAACCAGCCCAAGGACGACAAGGACCAGATCGCCGAGTACCTGCGTGACTACAAGGGCCCCGGCGTTCAGCACCTGGCCTTCCTCACGCAGGACATCCTGGCCTCGCTGGATGCCCTCAAGGGCAGCCCCATCGAGACCCTGGAAATCGACGCCGACTACTACCGCGAGGTCTTCGAGCGCGTGCCCGGCGTGCGCGAGGACCATGCCCGGCTGCAGGCGCATCAGGTGCTGGTCGACGGCGACGAGCAGGGCTATCTGCTGCAGATCTTCACCAAGAACATCATCGGCCCCATCTTCATCGAGATCATCCAGCGGGCCAACAACCTGGGCTTTGGCGAGGGCAACTTCGGCGCGCTGTTCCGGTCGCTGGAGAAGGACCAGGAACGTCGCGGCCTGATCTGAGGGCGGCGAGGGCGTGCGGCCGGGGCAGTGCCGCGCGTGTGCAGCCGCGCGTCCCGGCAACTCCGGGCAAATCCTGAGCGACCGATTCGTGACAAAAGTCGCGCGGAGGGCGTCCCAGGTGGCGGGATCAGGTCGGCGTCAGGACTTACCCCTTGGTCAGCGTTGGTCGGCTTTGCGACGCTTCGCCCCCAGTTCCCGACCCTCTTGACGCTTGAAAGGTGCCTGATGCGCAAGCAGTTGTTGCTCATTGAATCCCGGCCGGACATCCGCAGCCAGCTGCGCGCGAGCCTCGAGGACGAGGACCTGGACATCCTGGAGTGCGCCGACGCCGCCACCGCCGAGATCCTGGCCCGCGCCTGCCGGCCGGATGCCGTGGTGCTGGACCGCTTCATGCCCGGCCCCATCGATGGCATGGAGCTGTGCCGCCGCATCAAGGCCGATCCCAGCCTGTGGCGCACCAAGGTGCTGATGCTGGGTGGCAACCAGTTCGAGGACATCGTCATCGACCTGGCCGAGGGAGCCGACGACTACCTGCCGGCCGCCTGCGGCCCGGAGCGCGTGCAGCAGCGGCTGTCAGCCTGGTTGGAAGATGTGCCTGAGACCATTCTCGATATCTCGCTGTAACCGCCGCGCCCTATCATGGGCCGCATGAAGCTGGCCCTGATCGCCCACGACGGCAAGAAGCAAGAGATGGTGGCCCTGGCGCGGGAATTCCGTGGATTCCTGGCCCGCTGCACGCTGATGGCCACCGGCACCACCGGTCGGCGCCTGCAGCTCGAATGCGGCCTGGCCGTCGAGTGCCTGCTGTCGGGCCCGCTGGGCGGCGACCTGCAGATCGGCGCCCGCCTGGCCGTCGGGGAGGTCGATGCCGTGGTCTTCCTGCGCGACCCCATGACGCCGCAGCCCCATGAGCCGGACATCAATGCCCTGGTGCGCGCCTGCGACGTGCACGATGTGCCCTGCGCGACCAACATGGCCAGCGCCCGCATGCTGCTGCGGGCGATGCAGAGCTAGGCCAGCCGGCCCGGATCAGGCCAGGGCCTGCCTCAGGAAATCCACGCTGCGCTGCCAGGCCAGCGACGCGGCGCTGGCATCGTAGACCTCCGGCCGGGCGCTGTTGAAGAAGGCGTGGTCCGCTTCGTAGTGGTAGCAGGCGGGATGCTGCCCGGCCTCGCGCATGGCCTGTTCCAGCTTGTGCGCCGCGCTTGGCGTGCACCAATCGTCCTTCGTCGCGAAATGGCCCTGGAAGGGAATGCGGATGCGGGCGGGATCGGCAAAGCCGGCCGGCGGGATGCCGTAGAAACACACGGCGGCGCTCAGCTCGGGCACATGCACCGCGGCGGCCACGCTCAGCGCCCCACCCATGCAGAAGCCCAGCACGCCGACCTTGCGCCCCTGGGCGGCCAGGTGCTGGACGGCGCCGCGCAGGTCCTGGTACGTGGCGTCGGCGAAGTCCAGCCCATCCATCAGGTGGCTGGCCTCGTCGGCGCTGCTGGCGAGCCGGCCGCGGTAGAGGTCCGGCGCCAGGGTCTCGAAGCCCGCCGCCGCGAAGCGGTCCGCCACGGCGCGGATGTGGGCGTTGAGCCCCCACCATTCCTGGACAAGCACCAGGCCGGGGGCCCCCGCTGCCGCAGGGGCGAGGCAGGCCGTGCCGTGCCGGCCGTCGGGACGCTGGAAATCGATCATCTGAGCCATGGCATCTCCTCGTTGCGCGCTCGCCGGGCTGGCTATCATCGCACCGGCTCCGCGCCCGGCGCGAGGGTCGCATGAGCAGGCAAGGCACCTGCTCGATCGTCGGGACGCCGCTGCCAGTCGGGCGGCGGTGACAACGCTGCGCTGGGGTGCGCAGCCCTGGAGGGCATGCATGAGTCTGCACGAGCAGTTGTACCGATGGACGGCCGAGCAGGGCCTGGACGCGCCGCGGGCCCGGCGCCTGTGGGCCCTGAGCGGTCAGGGCCAGGCGCCCGGCGACGCCCTGGGCCTGCTGCGCCGGGGCGCTGCAGGCCTGGCTGCCGGACTGCTGGGCCTGGGGGTGATGATGTGGGTGGCGGCCAACTGGGCCGAGCTGTCGCATGCCATCCGCTTTTTGCTGCTGCAAGGCCTGCTGGGTGCGACCCTGGCCGGCGCCTGGGCTCGACCGGCTTGGCGCGGCGCCCTGGGCTTGCTGGCCTTGCTGAGCCTGGGCGGCCTGCTGGCCCTGTTCGGCCAGACCTACCCCACGGGGGCCGACGCCTGGCAGCTCTTCGCTCTCTGGGCCGCCCTGGCCCTGCCGCTTTGCTGGGGCGCGCGCAGCGAGCTGGTCTGGACGCCCTGGGTGCTGGTGATGGTCACGGCCATCAGCCTGTGGACCCACGCCCATGCCGGCTTCCGGTGGGACTACGCGCCGGGCACTCTGGGCGTGCATGCCTGCGGCTTCCTGGCCCTGGCCTTGCTGTGCGTGGCGATGGCCCTCAAGCCAGCCACCCCGGGCGTCTCGCCCTGGGCCTGGCGGGCCGCCGTGCTGCTGGGGGTGGTCGCCCTGTCGGCAACGGCGCTGGGCGGGCTGTTCGCGCGCCACATCCAGCCGCAGTTCGGCCTGGGCCTGCTGGTGCTGGGGGCCGGGCTGGGCGCGGCTTGGCGCTGGCGCGAGGTCTATGCGCTCAGCGCACAGGCCCTGGCCCTGGACACCCTGCTGGTGTCGGGCCTGGCCCGCCTCTTGCTGGAGGGGCAGCACGGCGAACCCATAGGCACCATGCTGCTGCTGGGCCTGGTCGCGGCCGGCCTGCTGACCGCCAGCGTGCAACTGATCCTGCGCCGCGTGCGCGCCCCGTCCGTGCATGAGGAGCTGGCCCGATGAAGAACGACACCTTGCCGGATTGGATGGCGCAGGCGCAGCAGCAAGGCCTGCTGCCGGCCTCGGCCGGCCTGCCTGAGCCGGGCCGGCCCTGGCCGGTGCAGCTGCTGACGGCCCTGGGCGCCTGGCTGGCCGTCATCCCCTTCCTGATTTTCCTGGGCCTGCTGTTTGGCCGCGCCTGGGATCACGGGCCGACGGCCTATGTGCTGGGCGCCGGCCTGCTGGGTGCGGCGGTGAGTCTTCTGCGCGGCCGCAGCACGGGCCTGTTCCTGGAGCAGCTGGCCCTGCCGCTGCTGCTGCTGGGCCTGTGCAGCCTGGGCTTTGCGCTGGGCCGGGACCTGCCTTACCGCGGCGCGCTGGCGGCCGGGCTGCTGGTCTGCGCGGGGCTGGTGCTGGCACTGCCCAGGCACTGGCTGCGCCTGATTCTGGGCATGGCGGGCGCTTGGTTGTGCATGGCCCTGTTGCCGGGAGGCGGCTGGCCGCGGGGCAGTGGTGTGGCCGTGTTGTGGTGGGCCCTCTACCTGGCGCTGTGCGCCTGGGCCCTGGCCCAGGCCTGGGTACATCGCCGAGGCCAGCAGGCGCAAGGTGCGGCGCAGGCCGCCTTGCTGGAGCCGGTGCTGCGCGGATGGGCCCTGGGCCTGTTGCCGGCGCTGGCCTGGCTGTCCGGCCCCAGCTTCATGGTGGCCGGTGCGCTGGGGTCAGGGATCGCGCGGGAGGTCTTCAATGTCTTCGGGCCCCATCTTTGGCACCCCGCCTGGATGGGGCCGGCCACCCTGTCGGTGCTGGCCACCGTGCTGGCAGGTCTGGCGCTGTCCGGCGCCTGGCCAGCCCTTCGCGTGCTGCGGCTGCTGGTTCCCGGGCTGTTGCTGGCGGGGCTGTCCTGGGTCCTGCCGGCGCTGGGTGCCAGTCTGCTGGTGCTGAGCCTGGCCTTGGTCCGCGGCTGGCGAGCGCTGGCGCTGTGCGCCGCGGGCACGGCGCTGTGGGTACTGGGCAGCTTTTACTACCGCTTGGACCTGGGGCTGGCGGACAAGGCCCTGCTCCTGCTAGCCATGGGCAGTGTGCTGGGCGCCTGGCTGTGGCTGACCCGAGCGCCGCGCAAGGATCAGTGGTCCGCTCTGGTTCGGCCCGACGGCGCCGCGCGCTGGGCCATCCCCCTTTGTGCCGTGCTGAGCCTGGGCCTGGTGAACGGCCTGATCTGGCAGAAGGAACGCCTGATCGCGCAGGGGAAGCCGGTCTTCGTGAAGCTGGCGCCGGTCGACCCCCGCTCGCTGATCCAGGGCGACTACATGCGGCTCAACTACGCACTGCCGACACCGCCGGCGCTGGCGGAAAGCACCGGCCCCTGGCAGCCGCGCCCCCGCATCGAGGGCCGCCTGGACGAGCGGGGCGTGCTCGGCGATGCGCGCCTGCTGGGCCCGGATGCGCCGCCGACGCCGGGCTGGCAGCCGCTGGAACTCAGTCCGGTCAATGGCCGCTGGACCCTGGTCAGCGACGCCTGGTACTTCCAGGAAGGCCAGGAGCCGCAGTTCCGCGCCGCGAGCTACGGCGAGTTCCGTGTGCTGCCGGATGGCCGTGCGCTGCTGGTGGGCCTGGCGGACAAGGACCTGCGCCGTCTGCCCTGAGCGGCACGGCGGTGCGGTGCGGGCCGGCCTCAGGCGCCGCCGTCCAGCATCAGGTCGATCAGCTGATGCAGGAAGTCCAGCGCCTCCTCGGCGCTGGCGAAGTAGTACTCGCCACCGAGGTCGGCTGCATCACCATCCGGGCCGATGTGGGCCAGGCCCCAGCCCTCGGCACCGCCGCCGATGGCCAGGACGGCGAAGCTGCCCGGCGGCAGCTCGCGGGCGCTGCCGCTGGTGATGCGGATGTCCTTGCCGCGGTAGGTCTGGAAACGTTTCAGGGCTTGCTGCATGGGGCGGATTGTCGGGGCTGGACCCGGGCCGGCAACAGCGCCCTATAGTCGCGGCATCTTCAATCCGGGAGTCCTGGCCATGAAAGCCATCTGGAACGGCGTGATCCTCGCCGAGAGCAATGACACGGTGCTGGTGGACGGCAACCACTACTTTCCCGAGTCCTCGCTGAACAAGACCTACACCAGCTTCAGCAACCACCGCAGCAGCAGCGAGAAGGGGCAGGCTCAGTACCTGAGCCTGCTGGTCAACGGCGAGTTCAATCCGGACGCCGTTTGGTTCTACGCGGAGCCGACCGAGGCTTTTGCGGCCATCAAGGGGCGTGTCGCCTTCTGGAAGGGTGTGCAGATCACGGACTGAGCGCCAGGGCTCAGGCGCGCGGCCACAGCACCCACAGTCGCAGGGGCTGCTTCATGCGCCCGGCCTGCGCCTCGGCATCCGGGCCCCAGCCCCAGAAGAAGTCGGCCCGCACGGCGCCGACGATGGCACTGCCGGTGTCCTGTGCCACTACCAGGCGGCGCAGCGGCGTGTTGCTCAGCGGCTCGGTGGCGTCCAGCCAGACGGGCGTGCCGTAGGGGATGCTGGCCTTGTCCACGGCGATGGAGCGGCCTGGCGTCAGCGGCACGCCCTGCGCGCCCTTGGGGCCCAGCTCGGGGTCGGGCAGAGGTTCCTCGCGGAAGAACACATAGCGCGGATTGGCCCACAGCAGCTCGTTCATGCGCGCCGGGTTGCGCCGCGCCCAGTCGCGGATCTGGGGCCAGGAGGCCTCGCCGGGCCGCAGCTCGCCCTTGTCGATCAAGTAGCGGCCGATGGATTGGTAGGGCTGGTCGTTGTGGCCTGCGAAGGCCAGGCGCAGCAGGCGCAGCTGGCCGTCAGGTTCGCGCATCTGCACGCGGCCCGAGCCCTGGATGTGCAGAACCAGGGCCTCCAGCGCGTCGTCCACGTAGGCCAGCTCCTGCGGCTTGAGGCGGGCCTTCACGGCTGCATCGCCTTCGATCTGGGCACGGGTGAAGAAGGGGCGGCGCTGGGCCAGGTCCGGCGGCACGCCGTGCACGGGCAGGCGGAAGGTGCCCTGGGGCTTGCGCGCGGCCTGCAGCAGCGGCTCGAAGTAGCCGGTCACCAGGCCTTCGGTCTGGCCATCCAGGCTTTCAACGCGCCAGGGTTGCAAATGCTCGCGCAACCAGGCGCGCAATTCGATCTCGTCCTGCGGGTCGGCCGCGAGCGCCTTGGCACAAGCGACGGCCCAGCCCGGCGCGGGCTTGCTGCAGGAGCGCAGCAGGGCCGGCCAGGCGGCCAGGGCGCTGTCTTCGTTCCAGCCGGGAAGCTCAGACCAACTGGCCTGCACCCAGCGGGCGCGCTCGCGCAGCAGCATGGGGGCCGCGGGCTGCTGCGGGTCGGCCGGGGTGACGCCGGTGGGCGTGGGCGCTGGCGGCGCCAGCGGTGTGCTGCTGCAGGCGGCCAGCAGCCCTAGAATCGCCGCGCCCAGCCAGCCCGAGCGGCTGCGGCCCGGGCGGCGGATGGATGGGCCGGTCTTGGCAAATGCGGATGCGGAGGAGGCGGACAACATGGGCGTGATTGTGCTGGAGGCCCTGGCGGCCCTGGGCCTGCTGATCTTCATCGTCTGGTGGACCATGTTCGCCGGCCGCAAGCACGGTGAGCGCGAACAGCCGTCCGAACCGGACCAGCACGAGCGCTGAGCCAGCGCTTCAGCGCCGCTCCTGCTGGGCAGGCGGGCGCAGGAAGCTGCCAGGCGCACTGCGCCAGCGCTGCCAGATGGCCCGCCGCAGGCGCGCCCGGTCGGCCAATTGGATGCCGCGCGAGCGCAGCGCCACGCGAAAGGCCAGGGTGAAGCTCACCCCGAGGTTCAGCAAGCCCGTGCCCAGGATGCCCAGCACGCAGAGCCAGAAGGGCGCCGTGAGCATCACGCCGGGCCCCAGGGCCCCGACCGCGGCGGCCAGCTGGCCGGTGGACAGCGTCACATGGCGCACCTCCAGCGGCAGGCCCAGGAACTGCAGCAGCGCCGGCACCAGACCCAGCATCAGGCCCAGGCAGATGTTGGCCGCCATGCCGGAGATGTTCGTTCGCCACCAGGCCGCCCAGGCTTGGGCGCGGGTGGGGCCCAGGCGCGCGACGATGCGCGGGTTCCAGGCAATGGCGCTGTCCAGGCGGTGGAAGACGAACCAGTTCTCCGCCCATCCCGCGATCAGGCTGGAAATGAAGAGCAGCACCCCGGTGAAGGCGGCGAAGAACCACGAGGTGCCGACCCCGCTGAGCGAGTGCAGCACATAGTGCGCGTCCTTGCTGCCCACCAGCGGCTGGCCGGCGATCAGCCAGGCGGCCCCCTGGACCAGGAGCACCAGCGGCGCCACGACGGCCAGATTGCCCACGATGCCGGCGATCTGCGAGCGGAACAGGTGGGCCACCTCGTCGACGAAGCCGTTCAGGCCTTCCTCGGTGGCGATCTGGCTCAGCTTGTGGGCCATGGCCGGCGCCGTCATCGCCGGCTGCTTGGTGGCCACCGTCCAGTGCAGGAGGTGAATAACGACGAAACTCAGCGCGTAGTTGGCACCGGCCCAGAAGCCGGCCCAGAAGGCGCTGAGCCCCAGCGCCATCACGGCGAACTTGGCAAAGGTGGTGCCGGCGATGACGGCGCCGCCGCCCGCGGCGCGGCGCAGCATGTCGCGGTACTCGGCGCTGTTGCGGGTGATGTAGTGTTCGCCGGTCTCCGCGCTGCGCTCGGCCACTTTGCGGGCCAGCAGCGAGTAATGGCGGCCGAAGAGGGTCCGCAGGCTGCGCCGCTCGTGGGTCACGCGGACCAGCTCGGTGCAGAGCTGAAGCAGGCGCGGTGCCGGGTCCGGCGCCACCAGGCAGTCCAGCAGGTCTTCGATGCGGCGCAGGCGCTCGGTGAGCTGCTCCACGTCGAACATGATGTCCACCGAGACGCCATAGGTCTCCAGGTGCTCGGGCACGGACTGCGCCGCGGCGCGGCACTGGTCCAGCAGGGCGCGCAGCAGCTGCAGCGCCTGGCGCAGCGCGGTGTCGTCACCGCCGTCCAGGGCGCTGAGGAACTGCTCGCTGGCACGCACCAGTTGCTCGAAGGGATGGCCGGCCAGCGTGTCGGCACCCATGCGCAGGCGCAGCGGCCCGGAGAGCCCGGCTGCGCGCACGGTGCTGACCAGCACGGTCAGGGCGTCGCGCATGGGGGCGCGCCAGCTGCCGTCTGCATCGTGCGGGAACATCAGCGCCTGCAGGCGGGCCAGCAGCGGGGCGTCGATGCGGCGCAGCCAGTCTTCGTCGGCGCTGTCGGGGAAGAGCTGGGCAAAGAGCTCGCCCAGCTCCGTGGTGTCGACGGTGCCCGGCAGCAGGCGCAGGCGCAGGCGATGGAACACCTCGCCCCACAAGGCCATGCGCGGGGCGAAGCCGACGTCGGCAAAGAGGCCGATGGCATTGAGCTCCGCCCAGCAGCGGGCGATCACGCTGCGCACCGCGGCCTGGTGCTCGGGATGGCGCTCCAGCACATTGAGCAGGTGCTTCAGGCGCAGCAGGGGCAGGGGGGTGGCGTCTGCCGCGCGTTCGTCATCGCGCACCGTGGGCGCATGGCGCAGCCACTCCAGCAGCCGGGCCAGCCACAGATTGCGGGCCGGCAGCGAGGCCTTGGCGTCGGCCGCGTTCAGCAGAGCCGGCAGGTCCCAGGCCCCGGGGCGGACGAACAGCCAGCCCGCCATCAATGCAGCTGGCTGGGCTCGGCCAGCAGGAACTCGGGGACCTCGGCGTAGAAGACCTCGGCGGCCTCGCTGACGCACAGATAGCGCCCGCGCATGCTGCCCTGCGGCGTGGCGATCTGCGCCCAGGAGCTGTAGCGGAAGCTCTCACCCGGCTGCAGCAGGGGCTGGTGGCCCACCACGGCCAGGCCGCGCACCTCCTGCACGGTGCCGGTGGCGTCGGTGATGGTCCATTCCCGCGCGACCAGCTGGGCGGCGGTGTCGCCGCTGTTCGTGATGGTGATGGTGTAGCTGTAGGCATGCAGGCCGCGCTCGGCGTCGGTCTGCTCGGGCAGCGCGGCCACCTGCACGCTGCAGCTGAATTCGAGATGAGCCATGCAGTCCATTCTAGGGACAGCGGGCAAAGCCCCCTCATTCCGTGCGGCGTGCGGTCTGCGCACGGGCTCTGGCCTGCCGGGGCCGCGCGCTTGTCGCCTAAGCTGCGGCCTTTGTCGACACCCTGCTGGGGCCTGCCATGAACACGAGAATCCATGTGGCCGAGGATGGCCATGCCCGCTGCGCCTGGTGCGAGGCGCCGGGTTTCGAAGCCTACCGTCACTACCACGACACCGAATGGGGCTACCCCGTCACCGAGGAGCGACGGCTCTTCGAGAAGCTGTGCCTGGAAGGCTTTCAGTCCGGCCTCAGCTGGCGCACCATCCTCGCCAAGCGCGAGGCCTTCCGCGCCGCCTTTGCCGGCTTCGATCCCGCCCGGGTCGCCGCCTTCGACGAGCAGGACGTGCAGCGCCTGCTGGCTGACGCCGGCATCGTGCGCCATCGCGGCAAGATCGAGGCGGCCATCCACAATGCCCGCCTGGTGCCGGCCTTGCGCGAGGAATTTGGCTCGCTGGCCGCCTTCTTCTGGAGCTTTGAGGAAAGCGCCGCGCCCGAGGCGCCGGTGCGGGGTGAATCCGAGACCTCGCGCCGGCTCTCCAAGACCCTGCGCGCGCGCGGCTTCAAGTTCGTGGGGCCCACGACCTGCTATGCCTTCATGCAGGCCATGGGCTTGATCAACGACCATGCGCCGGGCTGCGCCTGGCGGGCCAAGGTGACCGCCGCGCGGCAAGCCTTCACGCCGCCGCGCTGAGGCGCTGCGGGCCGGGCGGCTCCCGGCTGAGGCGCTTTCGTAAAATCGCGGGTTCTGCCACCCGGTGCCCAGAGGACCGGGTCCGATCTCCTTCAAGCACAGCCCGCCATGAGCCATCGCATCGCCCCCAGCATTCTCTCCGCCGACTTCGCCCGCCTGGGTGAGGAGGTCCGCAACGTGCTGGCGGCCGGCGCCGACTGGATCCACTTCGACGTGATGGACAACCATTACGTGCCCAACCTGACTTTCGGGCCCATGGTCTGCGAGGCGCTGCGCAAGCATGCGGTCAAGCCCGACGGCACGCCCGCGCCCATCGACGTGCACCTGATGGTCCAGCCCGTGGACGCCCTGGCCCAGGCCTTCTGCAAGGCCGGCGCCGACCTGGTCAGCTTCCACCCCGAGGCCTCGGCCCATGTGGACCGCACGCTGCAGCTGATCAAGGGCGAGGGCAAGCAGGCCGGCCTGGTCTTCAACCCCGCCACTCCGCTGGACGTGCTGGAATGGGTCATCGACAAGGTCGACTTGGTCCTGATCATGAGTGTGAACCCTGGCTTTGGCGGGCAGAGCTTCATCCCCAGTGCGCTGAAGAAGCTGGAGCAGGCCCGCAAGATCATTGATGCCAGCGGTCGTGACATCCGCCTGGAGATCGATGGCGGCGTCAAGGTCGACAACATTCGCCAGATCGCCGACGCCGGCGCCGACACCTTCGTGGCCGGCTCCGCCATCTTCGGCAAGCCGGATTACAAGTCCGTCATCGACGCGATGCGGGCCGAGCTGGCGCGCTGAACTTGCGTGCGGCGGCCGGTCAGCGCCGGCGCTTGTTGTCGCGTTGAGGGCGCATGAGATCCATCCGCCCCCCGAAATCCCTGCCACGCCTTGCCGCGCTGCTCGCGCTGCTGGGCGTTTTTCATGGCCCGGCCCAGGCCTTTCGCTGCAACAGCTGGGTGATAGACCCCGGCTTGCACAAGGCCGAGGTGCTGGGCAAATGCGGCCCGCCTTTTGGCCAGAGCCAGCGCACCGAGTACCGCACCGAACGCGTGCGGGAAACGATCTGGACACGCCCGCCTGGCGGCGGCCCGGCCGTGCAGAGCGCGGTGGAGGTCGAGCGCCAGGTGCCCGTGGTGATCGAGGACTGGGTCTACAACTTCGGGCCGCAGCAGTTCATGCAGGCGCTGCGTTTCGAGAACGGCCGGCTGGTGGAGGTCAAGGACCTGGGCTACGGGTCCTGAGCGGGTTTGCTGATTCGCATCTGATCCTGGCAAAACCCCGAACAGCCGGGCGATTGCCCCTCTGATGCTGCACGGCCAAGTGAACAGACCGTGCCTTCCAACCCTATACTCGCCGGCAATCTGCGGGTGCTCCTGGCATCCGCGCCTCGGTAAAAGAAACGCGCAAGACCTGACCCCAGGCGGGCCCGGCCCTGCGAACGCAATGGATGTGAGGCATGGCGGTTTTGGGACGAGCGGCGCCCGCGAAGGCGCCGGCCGAACGCTTTGAGCTGGGCGAGTGGCGGGTCGATCCGGCCACCAACCGCCTGCTGCATGGCTCGGCGGGCGAGCAATCCATCGAGCCGCGTGCCATGGCCGTGCTGCTGGCCCTGTGCGCCGCGCCCGGCGAGGTGATCAGCGCCGAGGCCCTGCTGGAATCCTGCTGGGGCGACGCCCTGGCCGAAGGCGGCCTGGGCGACAACCCCGTCCACAAGAGCATCAATCAGCTGCGCAAGGCGTTGGGCGACAGCGCCACCGAGCCGCGCTACATCGAGACCATCCGCAAGCGCGGCTACCGCGTGATCGCGCCGGTGCGCGGCGGCGGCGGGCTGGCGCGCAGCGGTGCCTGGCAGGGGGGATCGCCCTTCCGCGGTCTGCAGGCTTTCGATGCCGATCACGCCGAGGTCTTCTTCGGCCGCGAGCAGTCCACGCAGGAGCTGCTGCGCTGCGCCACGCTGCAGCTGCAGCGCCGGCATGGCCTGGTGCTGGTGCTGGGGCCCAGCGGCTCGGGCAAGACTTCGCTGGTCAGCGCCGGCCTGGTGCCGGCCCTGCAGCGCGTGCCGCTGGAGGGCGGCTGGCGGCTGCTGAGCCGCAGCCAGCTCGACCTGGCCGACTTGACGGGCCTGACCCCCGACGGCGCCGCGGCGGGGTCGCCGCCGCCCGCCTTCGCCCTGGCCCTGGCGGCCGCCTTGATGGACTGGGAGACGCCCGCCGGCGAGCCTCTGCTGGCCGGCTTCAACGCCCACGACCTGGCACGTGCGCTGACGGAAACCCCGGCCACCGTGCTGGCCGAGCTGCGCGCTGCCCTGCATCGCCAGGATGGCGGCGGGCCGGCGAGCCAGCCCTACGCCCTGCTGTTCATCGACCGCCTGGAGGCCCTGTTCCGCCCGCCGCTGGGGGACGAAGCCCAGCGCGAACCCGCCCTGCGCCTGCTGCAGCAACTGGCCGAAAGCGGCAGCGTGCTGCTGGTGGCGGCCTGCCGCAACGACTACTACCCCCAGCTGGCCCAGCATGCCTGGCTGATGCGGGACAAGACCCAGGGCGGGCACCTGGACCTGGCGCCGCCCAAGCACGCCGAGATCGCGCAGATGGTGCGCCTGCCGGCCCGCGCCGCCGGCCTGAGCTTTGGCGTCGACACGGCCACGCACCAGCGCCTGGACGACCTGCTCTGCGACGCCGCCGCCGCCAGCCCCGACGCCCTGCCGCTGCTGCAATACACGCTCGAACAGCTCTATCAGCAGCGCAGCCCGCATGGCGAGCTGAGCTTTGCGGCCTACCAGGCCCTGGGTGGTGCCACCGGCGGTGCTGGCGGGCTGGAAGGCGTGATCGCCGAGCAGGCCGAACAGCTTATCCGCGGCCTGACGCCCGTGCAGCAGGAGGCCCTGCCGCACGTGCTCTCCCTGCTGGTGCTGGTGGGCGAAGACGAAGCCAGCCCGGTCGGCAGCCGCCGCGCGCTGTGGAGCGAGCTGCGCAGTGCTGCCGAGCGCGAGCTGGTGCAGGCCTTGGTGGATGCGCGCTTGCTGGTCAGTGAGCACCGCGGCGACAGCGCGCAGGAAGAGCCCGGCTTCCGCGTCGCCCATGAAGCCCTGCTGCGCCGCTGGCCCCGCGTGACCGACTGGATCGCCCAGCACCGCCAGGATCTGCAGACCCGGGCTCGCCTGCGCCAGCAGGTGCAGCGCTGGGAGCAGGGCGGCCGGGCGGCGGAATTCCTCTGGCCGCGCGGGCGGCAGCTGCAGGACGCGCTGACCCTGCGCCGCCAAGGCCTGCTGGCCTTGGCCGAGGGCGAGCAGCGTTTCCTGAGCAGCTGCCAACGCCGCGCCGCCTGGGCCGGCCGTCTCAAAGGCGCCGCCGTGGCGGCCCTGGCCGGGCTCACCGTGCTGGCCGGCGGCATGGCCTGGCGAGCCCAACGCGCAGAATCCGTGGCCCAGCAGCGGCGCCAGCAAGCCGACGACCTGGTCACCTACATGCTGGGCGAATTCGCCGACAAGCTCCGCCCCATCGGCCGTCTGGAACTGCTGGACAGCGTGGGCGCCAAGGCCCTGAGCCACCTCAGCGCGCAGGAGCAGGCGACGGCGATGGAGCGCCTGCAGCGCGCCAAGGCCCTCACCGTGATCGGCGAGGTGCGGGTCTCCAAGCGCGAACTGGACACGGCGCTGGAACCGCTGCAGCAGGCCAACGCCTTGCTGGCGGGCGAACCGCCCAACGCCGAGATGCTGCCCGCCTGGCGCAAGGCGCAGGGGGCGGCGGCGTTCTGGCTGGGGCATATCTATTACACGCAGAGGAAGTTCGAGCCGGCGGAGGTGGCGCTGACGCGGTATAGGGAGGTCAGCGAGGCGTGGGTGAGGGTGGCGCCGGGGGATTTGGATGCGCAGGTGGAGTTGGCCTCCGCGCAAAGCAATCTGGGCATTCTGCTGCTGGACCAGGGGCGGTTGCCGGAGGCGGAGCCACTATTTCGTGGCTCGATGGCGGGGTTGGAGCGAGTTCATGTGCAGCGGCCGGATGACGCCGCGTTGAGCGCGTCTCAGGTCACCGCGGCCAGTTGGCTTGGGTCGACGCTGGTGCAGATGGGGCGCTATGTTGCGGCGCAGGCGACGTTTCGGGGGGCCCTTGAGCAGGCGGATGCACTCCGCGTGAAATATCCCGGAGACCATGCGTGGCTGGAGAAGGAGGGGAATGCGGCGTATGCGTTGGGGGATGCCTACTGGCGTGACGGTGCGGTGAATGAAGCAGTTCGTCACTTTCTCCGCTCCGTCGATCTATTCCATCAGTTGGCGGCATTTGACGCCAAGAACCGCCTCTGGGTCGCCAGCCTGATTCGGGCGGAAGCAGGCCTGGCTCGCGTCCAAAGAGTGTCTGGTGAGGTAGCGGACGGGTTGATTGCGCGTCTGGCTGCGCTGGGTGGCGGCAGGGATATACCGGTCCGATGGATGCCACTCCAGGCTGAACTGGCGCAACTGAAATTGCTTAGCCGGAGAGTTCAACGCCACGACGCTTCGGCAACTTCTACCATAACGTACATCGGCGATACGCTTGCCTTGCTCATGCGGGGCGCGGAAAACGCTCGCGGGGACTTGAAGCTGGCACAGGCAAGGTTGGAGCTATCACTGTTGCAGGGGATTGCAGAGTCGGCAACCGGAAGTCAGACGCATTGCGATCAGATCCTTGCTGAGCTCAATGGTGAGCAGTTGGCGCCGTTTATGCGCGTTCACGCTGGGCTAACTCTTGTCGGTGTTCGTGCTCACCGCTGTTTGGGCCATGATCAGGTTGCCCAAGCGCTGCAGGACTGGTTGGAGGCCCAGCGGAGTTGGGTCCCAGCCCCTACCCCGACGCCGCCCTCGGCGTCATCTCCCTACCCTGAACCCAGGAGCTGAACGATGAGCCATACCTTTTACGTCCAGGCGGGCGCCCTTTCGGTTGAGCCCAACCGTGCTGTCTGCGCGTATTACACCGACTATGCCTGTACTCAGCGCGTGGAATCGCCACTGAAGATCCCCCAGGACGCTGGCGTTGTCACCTTTGTGCTCGTACCCTATCTTGCGAGTGCCAACCCCAGCCCTACGCCCAACACTTGGCTGTTGGTTGGTGCCGTTGATGATCGGGTCGATACACCGGCAATTGATCCCAGCATGACCCTGGCCGCTGCCAATGCGGTGTCTATTGCCATGCCCACCACCCAGCAAGTGCAGCAAGGTGTGATTTTGCTTTTCTCTAGCCAGGGTGCCAACACTCAGCTGTTTGCGAGCAAGGATCCGATTATCGAGAACAACGACCTCTGACCTCTTGGGGCTTGAGGGTCAAGGGGCTTGATGGCCAGATATAAAGGCTCTAGTTAAGCCCCGACCTCGTCGCCCCGTTTCGCAGATGGACGCTTCTTTTGAAAGCTAGTAGCAAGCCATGCAACAGCAACCGATCAACACCCGACAAGACCAACAACCCATCACGACCACCCCCGCCCCACAGGAACTCAGCCCGGACCAAGCCGCCACGGTGGCCGGCGGTCCGATCATCGAGAACAACGGCACCTGACCCGTTCTCCCTACCCCGCGCCCCACCGCGGGGCGCTTCCCTGCAAGCAAAGGACTTCACCATGCACCCGACCCTGACCGAATCGACCCAAGACCCGCAAGCCACGCTGGCGACCACCCCCGCCCCGCAGGAACTCAGCCTGGACCAAGCCGCCACGGTGGCGGGTGGTCCGCAGGTTCAGAACGACGGCGCCTGATCCGCTCAGGTGCCCGGTCTGCCGTCCCACGAGCGCTGGCGCCTGCGGCGATTCAATCCCCCGGCGCCAGCGCCAGCAGCGGCGCCAGCAGGAACTCGATCAGGCGCCGCCGCTCCAGCGTGACGTCCGCCTGCAGGCTCATGCCGGAGCGCAAGGGCAGGCTTTGCGGTGCCAGGCTCACCCGCAGCTTGT
Organism: Burkholderiaceae bacterium; assembly: GCA_041905785.1. Taxonomy (GTDB): domain Bacteria; phylum Pseudomonadota; class Gammaproteobacteria; order Burkholderiales; family Burkholderiaceae_C; genus Roseateles_B. Next base: position 52,402 of record JAYRKJ010000015.1, on the reverse strand, counting down.
AGACCGGGCCACGCGACACGCCCGCGGGCAGCTGGGCCAGGGTGTCGGCCGACAGCGGGCTGCTGCTGGGCTCGATCTGCAGCAGGCGCCCTTGCAGGCTGCCGAATTTCTCATGCGGATAAGCGTCCAGGCGCAGGCGCACGGGGGCGCCCGCCTGCAGGCCGGTGATGGCGGCGCTGCTGGCGTACAGCTCCGCTTCCAGCTGCGCGCCCCGGGGCATCAGCTCGGCCAGCAGGCCCGATTCCAGGCAGGACTGGCCCGGCTTGATCGCCAGGCGCAAGACCTGACCCTCCATGGGGGCCGTGATGGCCCATTGCTGGCGTTGGCCAGCCTCTGCCTGGCGTTGCTCGATGGCGGCCAGGCGCTCGTCGAGGGCCGCCCGCTGGCTGGCCTGCTCCATGGGCAGGCCCTTGAGTTCATGCTCGCGAAGGGTCAGGTCTTGCTGCTTGGCCAGCAGGCGCTGCTGCAGCTCGTTCCAGGCCTGGCCTTGCTCCAGCCACTGCGCCTCCATCTTTTGCGCTTCCTGCTGCGGGCTGAAGCCCTGGCCCACCAGGGCCAGGCTTTGCTGGTGCTGCTGCTGGGCGATGTCCACACGCTTTTGCTGGGTCTGCAACTGCTGGCGCAGGTGGGCGAGTTCCTGCTGCAGCAGGGCGATGTCCTGCTGCAGACGCTGCCGCTGCAAGGCCTCCTGGGCCTGGGCCTGCGCCTGCTGAAGGCGCACCTGCTGTGCCTCCTGCTGCAAGGCGTTTTGCAGGGCCGCATGGGCGGGGCTGCCGTCGCGCGCGGACCTGGCGGCGCGCAGCAGCAGCAGGGGCTGGCCGGCGCGCACCGGCTCGCCCTCGCGCACCAGCACGGCCTCCACCACCGCGGCTTCGTCGGCCCGCAGCTCCAGCCGGCCCAGGTCGGGCTGCAGCCAGCCGGCCACGGTCTGGCGCCGGGTGTAGTGGACGCCGAAGAGGGTGGCCAGCAAGGCCAGCAGCAGCAAGGCGATCAAGGCGCTGACGGCCCAGTGGGTCTCGGCCATGCCCAGCCGCACCTCGCCATAAAGGCGCTCGCGGAAGTGCTGCACGGCCTCGCGGCGGTAGAGATCGAACAGCTTCATGCGGGCGCTCCTTCGGGCGCGGCGGGATGCGCGGCGGCGGGCTGCGATCCGGTGCTGATGGGCTCGGCCGGATCCGCGTGCAGCGGCAGTCGCTGCTCCGCTTCCGGACGCAGGGGCACCTCATGCAGGCGGCCCTGGCGCAGCTCGAACACGCGGTCGGCCCGGCGGACCAGCTCGGGCCGGTGGGCGATGACGATGCGGGTGATGGGCAGGCTCTCGATCAGCGCGGCGATGCGCAGCTCGGTGGCGGGGTCCAGGTTGGCCGTGCCCTCGTCCAGGAACAGCAGCTTGGGCTGCCGGTAGAGCGCCCGGGCCAGCAGCACCCTTTGTGCCTGCCCACCGGACATCACGCTGCCCAGGTCGCTGTGCAGGCTCAGATAGCCCATGGGCAGGGCCATGATGTCCTCGTGCACGCAGGCGGCCTGGGCGCTGGCGACGACGCGCTCCATGTCGATCTGCGGGTCGAAGAAGGCGATGTTGTCCGCCAACGTGCCGTACATCAGCGATTCGTTCTGGCTGACGACGGCGATCTTCTCGCGCCAGTGGCGGGCGCCGAAAGAATCCAGCGGCACGCCTTCGACGCAGACCTGGCCGTCGCTGGGCGGCATCAGCCCCAGCATCACCTTGAGCAGGCTGGTCTTGCCGCCGCCCGAGGCGCCGATGATGGCGACGAACTCACCCGGCCGGATGTCCAGGTCCACCTGGTTCAGCAGCAGAGGCAGGTGCGGCCCGTAGCGGAAGCTCACGCCCCGCAGGCCGAGGCGGCCCTGCACCGGCAGGCCGCCGAGCTTGGGGCTGTCGTCCTCGGCAGCGGTCTGCACGACGTCGGCCAGGCGCTCCATGTGCACGCTGAGCAGGCGCAACTCGACCAGGCGCTGCAGCAACTGCTCGGCGCGCTCGCAGAAGTTGCCCCGGTAGGCCAGGAACGCGAAGAGCATGCCCAGGCTGAGCTGCTGATGCATGGCCATGTCCACGCCCAGGTAGACCACGGCGACGAACTGCCCCTGGATCAGCGCTGTTCGCGCGGCCTGCAGCAAAAGCTCCAGCCGGCCCAGTGAGACCTGGGCGTTGACCGCGGCGGTCGCGTGCTTGGACCAGACGGCCTGCAGCAGCGCCTCGCGGCCGAAGATCTTGATGGTGCGGGCGCTGCGCACGGTCTGCAGCAGCTGGCTGCGCTCTTCGGCCGAAGCCACCAGCGCCTCTTGCTCCCTCAGCCGGCGCCAGGGGTACAGGCCGGCGGTCAAGAGGGCGTAGATCGCCACGCTGCCCAGCACCCAGGCGGCCAGCGCGGGGCTGTAGGTCAGCATCAGCGCGCCGGTGGTGAGGGCCATGACGCCGTCCAGCACCGCGCCCAGCACGCTTTGCGTCAGCGCCTTCTGCACGGGTTGCACCGAGTCCAGCCGCGAGACGATGTCGCCGATCTGGCGCTTTTCAAAGAAGCTCGCCGGCAGGCGCAGCAGGTGGTGCATGAGGTTGTGCTTGACCTGCAGGGTGAAGGACTGCCCCACATGCAGCAGGACCCAGCTGCGCAGCGCCTCGGTGGCGGCCTGCAGGCCGGTCAGCCCGGCAAAGCCCAGGGCCAGCAGCAGGAGCAGGGCATGGTCCGTGCGGCTGAGCACCTCGTCGATGGCGATCTGGCTGTACAGCGGCAGGAAGATGGCGAAGAGCTGCAGCAGCAGGGAGAGCAGGCCGATCTGCAGTGCCGCCCGCTTCCAGCCCTCCATGCGCTGCCAGAGGTCGCTCAGCCGGGCGCGCGTGCCCACCGCTTGCGGCTTGAAGTCCGCCAGCGGTGTCAGCTCCAGCGCCACGCCGCTGAAGTGGCGGGACAGCTGCTCGCGCGACAGCTCGCGCACCCCGACGGCCGGATCGTGAATGATGGCGCCCTGGCCGCGCAACTCCTTCAGCACCACGAAGTGAAAGAGATCCCAGTGCAGGATGCACGGCAGCTTGAGCTGGTCCAGCTGGTTCAGTTCCAGGCGCAGCGCCCGGGCGCCCAGCTTCAGGGTGCCGGCCATGGTGATCAGGTCCAGCAATGTGGCGCCGCTGAGCGAGACGGCATGACGCTGGCGCAGTCCGTTCAGGCTGATGTCATGACCATGGTAGGCCGCCACCATGGCAAGGGATGCCAGGCCGCATTCGGCGACTTCGTTCTGCGGGATGAAGGGCAGGCGAGGGCGGCCCAGGTGCTTGAAGAGGGACATGGTGCTGTGGCATCGGGCGCCTGAAGCAGCGCGCCATGGTAACGAGTTCGGTGCGCTTCTACATGGCTTTCGAGGACGCAGGTCCAGATGCAGATCCTCAACGTCGCCTGACACCGAAGAAGGCGCATCAAGAGAAAGTGAAATGAGGATCAATGACGCAGGCAGTATCGCCGACGAGCTGCCGGGCGGCGGCAGCCGCCGACGCGCCCGGAAATTCAGCACGGCTTGGCGGCCTGGCGAGCCTGCGGGCTGTTGCCAGGCCGGACCGCGTGCGTTTGAATTTGCTGTCTGCAAGCCCTTGTCCCTGTGATCCAGTTCACTCCTGCGCCGTGTCGATCTGTCAAAAGAAACTCACCGAAAGCGCAGGCTGACGTTGCTGCAGCAACTGAGCCTGGGCTTGCACGCGGCCTGAGCTTCGCTGCGGTGGATCACCTCCCTTGCCGAACCGCGTGTGCGGCGGGCGCCGGACTTGGCCGCAGCCTGAAGTCGTTCATCTAGGAGACCCGCATGGCGAAGACACTGGCGACGGCACCTGCGCTTGGGGCGGCAGCATGCACCCTGCTCCTGGCTTGTCCGGCCCACGCCGACCTGGCGGCCGCACAGCGCTGGCTCAAGAAGGAGTTCCAGCCCAGTACGCTGAGCTACGAGCAGCAGCTGGCGGAAATGCGCTGGTTCATCGACGCGGCCCAGCCCTTTCGCGGCATGACCGTGCACGTGGTGTCGGAAGAGATCGACACCCATCAGTACGAGTCCAAGGTGATGGCGCGCGCCTTCTTCGAGATCACCGGCATCAAGGTCGTGCATGACACCCTCCCGGAGGGGGATCTGGTGGTCAAGATCCAGACCGAGATGGCCGGCGGTGCCAAGAGCGGCTACGACCTGTGGGTCAACGATTCCGACTCCATCGGCGCGCACTACCGCTATGGGGTCACGGTGCCGCTGTCGGATTTCATGCTCGGCGAGGGGCGCGACGTCACGCTGCCCACGCTGGACGTGCACGACTTCATCGGCCGCAGCTTCACCACCGGGCCGGACGGCAAGCTGTACCAATTGCCCGATCAGCAGTTCGCCAATCTCTACTGGTTCCGCGCCGACTGGTTCGCCCGGCCCGACCTGAAGAAGCGCTTCAAGGAGCGCTTCGGCTATGAGCTGGGCGTGCCGCTGAACTGGTCGGCCTACGAAGACATCGCCGATTTCTTCAGCAACGACGTGCGCGAGATCGACGGCATGCGCGTGTACGGCCACATGGACTACGCGAAGAAGGATCCCTCGCTGGGCTGGCGCTTTTCCGATGCCTGGCTGTCGATGGCCGGCACGGGCGACAAGGGCCTGCCCAACGGCAAGCCGGTCGATGACTGGGGCATCCGCGTCGACGGCTGCGTGCCTGTCGGCGCCTCGGTGGCGCGCGGCGGCGAGGTCAATGGTCCGCCGGCGGTGTATGCCCTGGCCAAGTACCTCGAATGGCTGAAGAAGTTCGCACCGCCCGAGGCGATGAACATGACCTTCACCGAGGCCGGGCCGGTGCCGGGCCAGGGCCATATCGCGCAGCAGATCTTCTGGTATTCGGCCTTCACCGCCGCCTTGTCCAAGCCCGGCCTGCCGGTCGTCAACAAGGACGGCACGCCCAAATGGCGCATGGCGCCTTCGCCTTACGGCGCCTACTGGCAGGAAGGCGTGAAGCTGGGCTATCAGGATGCCGGGTCCTGGACCATGTTGAAGAGCGTGCCGCTGGAGCGGCGCAAGGCGGCCTGGCTGTATGCGCAGTTCACCGTGGCCAAGAGCACGTCACTCAAGAAGACGCTGGTCGGTCTGACGCCGATCCGCGAGTCCGACATCAATTCCGAAGCCCTGACCAAGGTGGCGCCCCGCCTGGGTGGGCTGGTCGAGTTCTACCGCAGCCCGGCGCGCATTTCCTGGACGCCCACCGGCACCAACGTGCCCGACTACCCGCGCCTGGCGCCGCTGTGGTGGCAGAACATCAGCCAGGCCGTCAGCGGCGAGAAAACCCCGCAGCAGGCGCTCAATCAACTGGCCGATCAGATGGACCAGACCCTGGCGGACATCGCTCGCGAAGGCAAGATGGCGCGCTGCGCGCCCAAGCTGAACCCGAAGCAGACGGCCGAACAATGGCAAAAGCGTCACGCCGCGCCGCATTTGCCGCTCGCCAATGAAAAGCCGCCAGGGCAAACGGTCGATTACGATAAGTTGCTGGAAGCGTGGAAGGAGGGCCGGGTGCGCTGAACCGCACTTGCAAGGCCAGACCCCCGCGCGCACCGGAAGGAGTGCCATGCATCGCCGCGTGTGCGTTTTGCTACTGCTGTCGTGCCTGCTTCTGTGGCCGGCAGCCAGGGGTGCCACGTTGCGCGTCGGGGTGTTGCCCTATCTGAGCCCGCGAAGCCTGCTGATCGAATTCGCCCCCTTGCAGGCCTTTTTGCAGCGCGAACTTCACGACACGGTCGAGTTGCAAACTGCGCCCGACTTGCCGCGCTTCCTGGTGCGGACTGCCAACGGCGATTTCGACTTGATCATCAGCGCCCCGCATTTCGCCCGGCTGGCGCAGCAGGAGCAGGGCTTTGCTCCGCTGATCGCAATCCGCGCCGACTTCTACGCGCTGCTGCTGGTGCACAAGGACTCGCCGGCGCAGACCCTGCGCGATCTGCGCGGGACGACCTTGCACCTGCCGCACCGACTGGCCTTTGTCTCGTTTCAGGTCGAGGACTTCCTGCGCCAGCGCGGTTTCGAATTCGCCAAGGACCTGACCCCCTACTACTACAGCACGGACAGCAACGCGATCCTCGCGCTGGACCTCCATCCCGGCAGCGCGGCGGCAGCGCAGCGCTCGGTGTTCGAGCGCATGCCGCAGGAGATCACCAGCCGCTTGCGCATCATCGGCAGCACCCAAAGCGCGCTGAGCCTGATCATCGCCGCGCACCCGCGGCTGGATGCGCCCGCGCTGATGCGGCTGCAGACGGCGCTCGAGAAGTTTCCGTACAGCGAGCAAGGCCTGAAGTTTTTCGAGGCCAGCCACACCGAATTCATCCCGGTGGACACGGCCGCCATGCGGCAACTCGACCCGGCCTTGGCGCGGCTGCACAGCCGGCTGGCGGAAAAGCGCTGAATCATGAAATTCAATCCCTTCTCGCTGCGCTTCAAGCTGATGCTGGCCTCGACGCTGGTGGAGGTGCTGATGCTGAGCCTGCTGCTGGTCAACGCGATGCGGCTGATCAACGAGGCGATGCTGGTCAGCACCGAAGCGGCCTTGAAGCAAACCGTGCCGATGCTCAACGTCGCGACCGCGCCCTATCTGGTGCAGGGCGACTACGCCACGCTTCAGGACAACCTGAATGAAATGATCGGCAACGTCGATCAGGGGGTGCAGTACGTGGTGGTCCGCGACAACGCCCAGCGTGTTGCCGCCAAGGCCGGCATCGAGGACGTGCAAGCCCTGCCGCCGCCGAGCACCAGCGTGGCGGACGCGCTGTCGGGCAGCGTGCTGCATGTCGAGCGTCCGCTCAGCCTGGCCGGCCAGCCGGTCGGCACGCTGCGCTTCGGGCTGTCGACCCGCATCATCTCGCAGGCCAAGGCCAACGTGTTCCAGCAAAGCGCCCTGATCGCGCTGACCGAAATCGGCCTGACCTTTGTGCTGCTCAGTGCGCTCGGCTACTGGATCACGCGCAATTTGATGACCTTCGTCGAAAGCAGCCGCAGCATTGCCGACGGCCATTACGACCTGCGTCTGCCGGAAAACGGGCGCGATGAGGTCGCCAAGCTGGCGCGCAACTTCAACCGCATGAGCAGCGCCGTCGAGCAGACGGTTGGCGAGTTGCGTGCGAGCGAGCAGCAGTACCGCAAGCTGAACGAGCAGCTGGAAGCCCGCGTCGAACAGCGCACGCGCGAACTCGGACTCGCCGCGGAGCAGATGGCCGAAACGGAGAAGCTGGCGTCGCTGGCCCGCGTCGTCGCCGGCGTGGCCCACGAACTGAACACCCCGATCGGCAACATCGTGCTGATGTGCTCGGCCAAGGACGAGAAGATCGGCGAGATGGTCAGCGCCATCGAGAACAAGTCCATGACCCGCAGCCGGCTCACGCAGATGCTGGCCGACATGCAGCAGGCCAACCGCATCGTTTTGCGCAGTGCCCAGCGCGCGGCCGAGCTGATCGAAAGCTTCAAGCGCGTCGCGGTCGACCAGACCAGCCTGCGCCGCCGCAAGTTCAAGCTTCGGCAGACCATCGACGATGTGCTCAACACCCTGGGCGAGCAAATCCGCCAGCGCGAGGTCAAGGTGGAAGTCGAGGTCGATGCCGCGATCGAAATGGACGGACTGCCCAGCCACATCGAGCAAATCCTGAGCAACCTGGTCACCAACTCGATCAGCCACGGTTTCGAGGGCAAGTTGGGCGGCGTGATCCGCATTGCCGCCTTGCAGCATGGCCAGCAGATCGTGCTCGACTATCGTGACGACGGCCATGGCATCGCCAAAGAGCTGCAGCACAAGGTCTACGAGCCGTTTTACACGTCCAAGCTGGGCCAGGGAGGCTCTGGCCTGGGCATGTTCATCGTCCACAACCTCGTCGTCGGCGGCCTGGCTGGCCAGCTGCAGATGGAAAGCGACACCGGCGCAGGGGTGCACTTCCAGCTGCAGTTTCCGGCGGTGACGCCGGAGTGATCCTTCATCGCCACCAGTCGAAAAAGATCCCCCTGCAGGCCGCAGGCAGCCCGCCGGTTGCCCCATTTCCTTGATCCCGGACCCCTCCTCGGGTCTTTGTCATGGCGCCATCGCCGGCTTCAGCACTTCCCGATGTTGAAGGTGTAGACCGCGACGTTGTTGACGTACAGGGTCAGCTTGACGCCCTTGGGAATGATGCCGCCGCAGGTCTGGCCGCAGACCTTGAGGGTGGCACCCACGGGAATCTTGACCGGGACGCTCACACACTTCGTGCCGAAGACCGGCAGCTTGAAGCACAGCTGGCCATTCTGGTAGGTGGCGGACACGCACAGCGACATCTGCAGGGCTTGCACGCCTTCCAGATTGGCGCTCAGTTCGTTGGCGCTCGCATCAAAGCCATGGACGCTGAAATCCGGCACATGGTCTTCGGCGCTCAGGGCGTTTTCTTGGCAGGTGCAGTCAGACATGATGATATTCCTTCCCTCGCAAGGCGAGATTCAATGGATGTGGAATGCCTCCGGGTATGCCGCGCACGACCAGATTTCCTGACGCCGTGAAAACAAATTCCCGGAAGCCGGTTTGAATCCCTCGAATTCCTGTTCAAGGTGTCCAGGGGATTCGGGGTGAAGCCTAGGTGGCACGGCGAAGAATTTCCTTCCCCTGACCTGCAGCGCCGAATATCTGGTTGAATATCGCTGGCGGCGGCCTGCCCGACGCTGCCGGTTTTCTGCAAGCGGGCAGAGCCTGCGAGCCGACCTGCCGGAAAGCTGCGGAGAATCCCGGGCGGCCGGGCGGGCGCTCGCTCGGCCCCCGCCCGGCATCTGATCCCTGTTTGCCGCGCCTTTGGCCTTCTGCTGGCGCTGACAGCGGCGGGGCGATCGCTCAGAATTCCGTTGTTCCCAAAGGGGCGGTCCTGCCCCGCCAAGCGGTCATGTTGGTCAAGTTCTGAGGGTTAACCCTTGTTTTGATCCTTTGGAGAGCCCGAAATGCCACCGGAAGGTTCCCGGAAGGTGCGTTTGGGGCCGATTTCCTATCGTTCGGGCTATCGATGCATCGCGCATCGACGCGTCGCCTGCCCTCGCTGTCACAGCGCCGGCAGGCCCGCCCCCCAGTCATTTCTGACGAGGTCCCCATGAGCAAGGAAATCGATACCAGCCTGGATGAGGAGCAGCCGGCCGCCCCTTCTGCAGGTCTCCCGGCGATCCATTCGACAAACAGTTCTCAATACCCGTCGCCGCCTTACGAGGGAGTGCCGGCGCCGTCCAGCGCCCATACCCAGGCAGTCGTCCGTTATGAACCCGTGGTTCAGCAGGGCCGGGTATTTCTGGTCAAGGACGTGCTGAAAAGCCTGCGCAATGAAAAACTCCAGACCCAGGAGGAAATGGCGGAATGCTGCCAGCAAGGGCGATTTCGTGTCTCCATCGCGTCCATCAAGCGGGCAGAAATCGGGCGGCCGGTTCTTTTTCGTGTCGCGCGGGAATTAGCCCGGTATTTCAATGTGCCCGTGGAGCGTATTGTGCAAATGCGGCCGGTGACCATTGCCGACTATCTGCCGGGCGACGGCAGCCGCTGAATTCCTGGCTCCCCGGCACGGCCCCCGAGCCGCGCCCGGCGGGACTGGACCGCCGGGGCGCCCCCCCGGTCTGTAGGAACTTGGCAGGCGCGCAGGCGAGCCGGGCTCGCCCATAATGCCCGCCATGACTTCGCTGCTGCTGGTCTGTACGGCCAACATCTGCCGCTCGCCCATGGCCGAGGCGGTGTTCAAAGCACAGGCTGCTGCCCTGGGACTGGGCCGCGTGGCCTCGGCCGGTGTTCGCGCCTCGTCGCGGGCGCAGGGCATGGACCCGCGTGCCGTGCAGGCGCTGCAGCGCCGTCGCTACGCCGTCGAGAGGAAATGGCGCTCCCGCCGCGTCGAGCCGGAAGACTTCCTGCGCTTCGAGCACATCCTCGCGATGGATGTGGACAACCTGAACGCCCTGCGGCGCCTGTGCCCGCCCGAGCTGCTGCACAAGCTGGGCCTGCTGCTGGACCTGGTGCCGGGCCGGCAGGGGCAGGAGGTGCCGGATCCCTATTTCGGCAGCGCCCGCGGCTTCGAGAATGTGTTGGACCTGATCGAGCTGGCGGCGCACGGCTGGGCGCAGGCCCGCCTCCTGCGCCCCTAGGCTGGAGGCGCCCTCACCATGCTGTTCCGAACCAAGCTGGCCCTGAACCTCGTCGCCCAGATCGTGCTGGTGCTGGCGACGACGGCGGCGGTCGCCTACCTGGTCGCCGGCTACCGCAGCGTGACCGAGCAGCAGCGCCTGTTCATGCAGCGCGACCGCCTGGTGGCGCAGTTGCAGCGCAGCTCCGATGAGCTGACCCTGATGGCGCGGCTGTTCGTGGTGAGCCGCGAGGCGCAGTTTGCCGACCACTACCGCGAGGTCGCACGCATGCGCGACGGCCTGCAAGCCGAGCCCGAAGGCTACGACGAGGTCTACTGGGACCTGGTGCTGGACCAGCCCCGGGCCGCCGGGCGCCCGGCACAGACGCGCTCCATGCAGGATCGCCTGCTTGAAGCCGGCTTCGATTCTGAGGACTACGCCCGCCTGGTCGAGGCCCTGCGTCGCTCCGAGGCGCTGATGAAGACCGAGCAGCAGGCCATGGGCAAGGTGGACACCCGAGGCTCTGCCTACAGCCTGGCCGAGGACGAGTGGAAGGACGCGCTGGACATGCTGCATGGACCAGCCTACCGCCATGCCAAGGCCGAGATCATGGGCCCGCTGCGCGCCGTGCGGCTGTCCCTCAACGCCCGCCACCAGGCCGAACTCCAGCCGCTGCAGGACAGGCTGCGCCTTTGCGCCTGGCTGGCCATCGGCTGTCTTGTGCTGACCGCGGCCAATGCCGTCGTCATGGCGCTGCGCTACGAGCGCTCCGTGCGGCGGCCGGTGGAGTTGCTGCGCGACTGGGCGCATCAGGTGCGCAAGGGGCAGCAAGGCCAGCGCATCAGCCTGGGGCACAGCACCGAGTTTGGCGAACTGTCGGAGGCCATCGACGAGATGGCGGAGTCGGTGCAGCGCAGTCTGGAAGACTTGAAGGAAGAGGTGGCCCGCCGCGCTCGCGCCGAGCAGGTGGTGCGCCACCTGGCCAACCACGATGCGCTCACGGGCCTGCCCTCGCTGCGCCTGCTGCACGACCGCCTGGACCGCGCCCTGGCCCAGGCGCAGCGCAAGAGCCAGGGCCTGGCGCTGATCTTCGTTGACCTCAACGACTTCAAGCCCATCAACGACCGCTACGGCCACGAGGCCGGCGACCAGGTGCTCAAGGTGGTGGCCCAGCGCCTGGCTTCGGCGCTGCGCGAGGCGGACACCGTGGGCCGCATCGGCGGCGACGAGTTCCTGGTGCTGCTGCCCGATGTGGACAGCCTGGCCCAGGCCCAGCAGGTCAAGGCCAAGCTGGCAGCCCTGCTGGAGCAGCCCATCTTCATCTCGGTTCACAACCTGGCGGTGCGGGTCAGTGCGGCCATGGGCATCGCGGTCTATCCGTCCATGGCCCATGACGCCCAGGCGCTGATGCGCATCGCCGACCAGGACATGTACCGCGACAAGGCGGAGCAGAAGGCGCACGCCTCGCCGCGGGGCTGACGCGGCTGCCACGGTAGCCGCGTGGCCAGGCGCAAGGGCGATCAGGCGCCGTGCGCCGTCATCCGTTGCTCGCTGACTTCGCGCAGATCCGGGCCCAGGCCGCTGTAGCGGTCCAGCGCCAGGTAGATCACCGGCGTGATGTAGAGCGTGACCGCCTGCGAGACGAGCAGCCCGCCGACCACGGCCAGGCCCAGGGGCTGGCGCAGCTCGGCGCCGGCGCCCAGGCCCAGGGCGATGGGCAGGGCGCCCATCAGCGCGGCCAGGGTGGTCATCATGATGGGCCGGAAGCGCAGGCGGCAGGCCTCGCGGATGGCCTGCTCCGGGCTCATGCCGCCGCCACGCTGCGCATCCAGCGCGAAGTCGATCATCATGATGGCGTTCTTCTTCACGATGCCGATCAGCATCACGATGCCGATGGTGGCGATGATGGTCAGCTCCATGCCGAAGAGCTGCAGCGTGGCCAGCGCACCCACCGCCGCCGAGGGCAGGCCGGCCAGGATGGTCACCGGGTGGATGTAGCTCTCGTAGAGCACGCCCAGCAGCACGTAGATCACCGCCAGCGCCAGCACGATCAGCAAGACCTGACCCCCCTGCGAATCCTGGAACACCGCGGCGTCGCCGCCGTAGCTGGTGATGACGGACGGCGGCAGGTGCATCGCGCGCACATAGCCGTCCAGCCGGGCCGTGGCCTCGCCCAGCGGCACGTCGGGCGCGAGGTTGAAGGCCACGGTGATGGCCTGCAGCTGGCCCTGGTGGTTGACCGCCGTGGGCCCCAGGTCCCGCCGCACGGTGGCAAAGGCCTGCAGGGGCACCAGGGCGCCGCTGCGGCCGCGCAGCTGGATCTTGGCGAAGGCGTCCTCGGTGCCGCGGTCCTCGGGACTGGCTTCCATGATGACCTGGTAGGTGTTGCTCTCGGCATAGATGCTGGAGACCTGGCGTTCGCCGAAGGCGTCATACAGCGCCGAGCGCAGGTCCTGCATCTGCACGCCCAGCAGGTTGGCGCGCTCGCGGTCGATGAGCAGCCTGGCCTGCAGGCCGCGCTGCTGGGAGTCGCTGGTGACGTCGCGGAACAGGGGATCGCCGCGCAGTTTGTCCTGCAGCTTGAGCGCCCACTGGTTGAGCTCGCCGGCGCTGACCGACTGCAGCGAGTACTGATAGCGCGCCTTGCTCTGCCGGCCGCCCAGCTGCAGGTTCTGCACCGGACGCAGGTAGACGGCGATGCCCGGCACCCTGCGCAGCTCCTTGCGCAGGCTTTCCAGCACCTGGGGCATGGCGGGGCGTTCGGCGCGGGGCTTGAGGTTGATGAACATGCGCCCGGTGTTCACCGCACTGCCGCCGCCGCCGGCACCCAGGGCCGCGGCCACGCTGGCCACCGCGTCATGCTTGCGCACGACCTCGGCCACGCGCTGCTGCAGCTGTTCCATGGCGGCGTAGCTGATGTCCTCGGAGGCCTCGGTGCTGGCCTGGATCTGGCCCACGTCTTCCTCGGGAAAGAAGCCCTTGGGAATGAACGCGTACTGGACGATGGTGGCCACGAAGCTCGCCACGGCCACCGCCAGCACCGTCTTGCGATGCGCCAGGGCCCAGTCCAGGCTGCGCTCATAGGCGCCCAGCAGCGCGCTGAAGCCGCGCTCAAAGGTCTTGCCCAAGGCCGATTCCTCGACCTCGTGGTGCGGCTGCAGAAAGCGGCTGCACAGCATGGGCACCAGGGTCAGGGACACCAGGGCCGACACGAGGATGGACAGCATCACCACCACCGCGAACTCGTGGAAGAGCAGGCCGATCACGCCGGGCATGAAGAAGATGGGGATCAGTACCGCCACCAGGGAGATCGAGATGGACAGGATGGTGAAGGCCATCTCGCGCGCGCCGCGGATCGCGGCGTCGAAGGGCGCCATGCCGTCCTCGACGTGGCGCACGATGTTTTCCAGCATCACGATGGCGTCATCCACCACCAGGCCCACGGCCAGGGTGATGCCCAGCAGTGAGATGTTGTCCAGGCTGTAGCCCAGGGCGTAGAGCAGGGTCAGCGCGCCGATCAGCGAGATGGGCAGCGACAGCGTGGGGATCAGCGTGGCCACCGCGCGGCGCAGGAAGAGGAAGATCACCAGCACCACCAGGGCCACGGTCAGGGCCAGGGTGAAGTAAACATCGCGCAGGGATTCGCGGATGGACACCGAGCGGTCGTTCAGTGTGCTCATCTGCACCGACTGCGGCAGCTGTGCCGCCATGCGCGGCAGCATGGCCTTCACCGCGTCCACCACGGCCACGGTGTTGGCATCGGGCTGCCGCTGCACGGCCAGGGTGATGGAGCGCTCACCGTTGAAGCTCGCGAAGGACTTGGTGGTCTCGAAGCTGTCCTGCACCTCGGCCACGTCGCGCAGGAAGATGGGCTGGCCGTTGCGGCTGGCGACCACGATGGCGCCGAACTCGGCCGCGTTCTTCAGCTGCCTGTTGGCCTGGATGGTGAGGGTCTGGCGCACGCCGTCCAGCACGCCCACGGGCGTGTTGGCATTGGCCGAGCGGATGGCGGCCTGCAGCTCTTCCAGCGTGATGCCGCGCTGGGTCAGCGCCTCGGTGCGGGCCTGAATGCGCACGGCATAGCGCTTCTGGCCGAAGATGGAGACCTGGGCCACGCCGTTGATGGTGGAGAGTGCCGGCGTGATGAGGTTCTCGGCGTAGTCGTTGAGCTCCGAGAGATTGAGCGAAGGCGAGGTCAGCGCCACCAGCAGCACCGGCGCGTCAGCCGGGTTGACTTTGCGGTAGGACGGCGGCGAGCTCATCTCGGTGGGCAGCGCGCGCAGCGAGCGGAACAGCGCGGCCTGCACGTCCACCGCCGCGGCGTCGATGTTGCGGCTGGGGTCGAACTCCAGGGTCAGCGAGCTGCTGCCCAGGATGTTGGTGGAGGAGATGCTGGACAAGCCGGCGATGGTGGAGAACTGCTTCTCCAGCGGCAGCGCCACCGAGGAGGCCATGGTCTCGGGGCTGGCGCCCGGCAAGCTGGCCTGCACGTTGATGATCGGCGTGTTGTAGGAGGGCAGGGCCGCAACCGGCAGCTTGGAGAAGGCGGCCACGCCTGCGATCACCAGGGAGAGGTTCAGCAGCACGGTCGCCACCGGCCGCCGGATGAAGAGCTCGGTGAGCCTCATGCGCCCGCTCCCGAGGCCGGGGCGGCATTGGCCGAAGCGGCATTGGCGGCTCCCTCGGCTCGCTGCGCGCGCGCCGGGTTGACGGCCGCCGGCTGCACTTTGAGCGGCGTGCCGGGCCGCAGATTCTGCTTGCCCTCCAGCACCACCTGCTCGCCGGCCGACACGCCCTCGACCACGGCGAAGTCCCCGAAACCGTAGCGCAGCTGCACGGTCTTGAGCTGTGCGGTCTGGTCCGCGCCGACCACGTAGAGCGTGCGCTCGTTGCCGCGCAGGATCAGTGCGGCCTGCGGGACGACGAGGGCGTCCTTGAGGGTGCGCAGGGTCAGACGCACGCGCACGTACTGGCCGGGCCAGAGCTGCTGGTCGGCGTTGTCGAATACCGCGCGGGCCTTGATGGTGCCGGTCGTGGCGTCGACCAGGTTGTCGACAAAGCCCAGGTGGCCGGTCAGCGGCGCTTCGCCGCCCTTGCCCCTGGCCGCAGCGGGCAGGCTGAGCTGCACGTCCAGGGGCGCGGTCTTGCCGGTGGCGTCCGGACGCACGGCCGCCAGCAGCGGCTGCAGCTGGGTCTCGGGCACGACGAAGCTGACGCCGATGGGCGAGAGCTGTGCGATGTTGAGCAGCGGCGGGGCGCTGGCATTGGCCTGCACCAGCGCGCCGGGCATGGCGTTGACCAGGCCGGCGCGGCCGGCCAGCGGCGCGCGCAGCTCGTTGTAGCTGAGGCTGATCTGCGCTGCCTGGACGGCGGCTTCGTCCGCCTGCACCAGGGCCCGCTGGGCTTCGACGTTGCTCAGGGCGGTGTCCACCGCGCTCTGCGCGACGAAACTCTGGCGCAGCAGGTCCTGGGCGCGCCTGAGCTGGCGCTCGGCATCGGCCAGGCCGGCGCGGTCGCGGGCCAGTTGGGCGCGCGCCTTGTCCAGACTGGCCCGATCGGCCCGTTCGTCGAATCGGAACAAGACCTGACCCTTGCCGACCATCTGTCCGTCCTTGACCAGCACCTCGCGCACGGTGGACGTGGTCTGGGCGCGCAGGTCCACGATCTGCAGGGCGGTCACGGTGCCGGCGGCCTCGATGCTCACCGGCACATCCTGCCGCTGCACCGCCACCACGCCCACCGCCTGCGGCGCCGCGCCGCCCCTGGCGCCGGCTGCGGAGGCCGCGCCGGCAGGAGGCGGGGTGCCGGTCTCGGCCCCGGTGTGGACGGATTTCCAGCGCCAGGCTGCGGCGGCAAGAATCAGCAGAAGGACGGAGGCAACGACGGGCGTGCGGCGCATGGGGCGGATCTTTCTGGCCCGAGCGCGGCGCGTCCTGTCGCTCTGCGCGCGGGGCGGCAGAACCCGGGGCATGCCGAGGGCTCGGCAGCGGGCTGAAGAGAAGTCTGCTAGCTTAGCCCGCCCGGCTCTTCAGCGTATTGCCCCGCGGTGAAGTCAGCGCATGAATTCAAGCATGCTGCAAGGCCAGTGCCAGGCGCGCGCCGGCGCGGGCGTTGTGCCGCACCAGGGCGATGTTGGTGGCGAGGCTGCGACCGTCGGTGAGGGCCTTGATGCGGGCCAGCAGATACGGTGTCACCGCCTTGCCCTGGATGCCCTGGGCCTCGGCTTCCTGCAGGGCCTGCGCGGTGATGCGCTCGATCTCCTCGCGCGGCATGGCCTCGTCGGCGGGCACGGGGTTGCTGATGACCACGCCGCCGGTCAGACCCAGGCCCCATTTGGCGCGCAGGAAGCGGGCCTGCTCGGCCGGGTCGTCGATGCGGAAGTCGGCACGCAGCCCGCTGTCCGGCGTGTAGAAGGCGGCGAAATTGTCCTGGCCGATGGAGAGCACGGGCACGCCGTGGGTCTCCAGGTACTCCAGCGTGAGCGGCAGGTCCAGGATGCTCTTGGCGCCCGCGCAGACCACGGCCACCGAGGTGCGCGCCAGCTCCTGCAGGTCGGCCGAGATGTCGAAGCTGGTTTCGGCGCCGCGGTGCACGCCGCCGATGCCGCCCGTCACGAAGACCTGGATGCCGGCCAGCTGGGCGCAGATCATGGTGGCCGCCACCGTGGTGGCGCCGACGCGCCCGCTGAGCAGGGCATAGGGCAGGTCGCGGCGGCTGAGCTTGAGCGCGTCGGGGCTCTGCCCCAGCACTTCCAGTTCTTCCTCGGACAGGCCGATGCGGATCTTGCCGCCCATCACCGCGATGGTGGCCGGCACGGCGCCCTCGGCGCGCACGATGGCCTCGACCTCGCGGGCCGTCTGCACGTTCTGCGGGTAGGGCATGCCGTGGGAGATGATGGTGGATTCCAGGGCGACGATGGGCCGGCCTTGTTCACGGGCACGGGCCACCTCGGGCGCAAACAGCAGGGGCAGGTTCATGGGGTGCTCTCCTCCAGAAGGGCGGGGCTCAGCAGCGGCGACACGGTGGCCGCGCTTTGCAGGGTGAGTGCGGCCAGGCGCTGGCCCAGCCGACAGGCGGCCGGCAGGTCCCGCGGGGCGCGCTGCAGGCTGGCGATCACGCCGGCCGAGAAGGCATCGCCTGCGCCGGTCACCTCGACGATGGCGGGCACGGCCAGCGCGGGCACCTGGCCGAGCGCTTGACCGGCCAGCGCGCAGCGCACGTCGCCACCGCCCTGCGTCAGCACCAGGCCCTGCAAGCCGCGGGACTGCAGCTGCGCCCAGGCCGCGGCCAGCGCTTCCTCGCCGTCCAGCGCGAGACCGGTGCAGGCGGCCAGCTCATCGCGGTTGAGCAGCAGCAGCGAGAGCCCGCGCAGGTCCGGGGGCAGGCGGTCCATCTTGGGCACGGAGGCGGCCACCGCGGCCACGGGGCGCTGGGCGGCGGCGGCCTCCACCAGCAACGCGGCGACCGTCGCCGAAGGCAGGTTGAGATCCAGCACGGTCCAACTGGCGCCGCGGCGCAGGGCCAGCGTGGACTGCAGAAAGCCCGGGTCCAGGGCCTCGCAGGCCTGCATCTGGGCCAGCCCGATGACGAGCTCCCCCTGCTCATCCAACACCGCGGTGTAGCTGCCGGTGGGCACGTCCGCCAGCTGCAGGCTGCCCTGGGTGCGTATGCCCAAGGCAGCCGCGTCGGCGAGCAGGGCCTGGCCGGCCGGGTCCTGGCCGACGGCGGTCAGCAGGTGCACGGGCAGGCCCAGTCGGGCGAGGTTCTCGGCGATGTTGCGGGCCACGCCCCCGGCACTATCAAGCTGGGACGCCGGATTGGAACTGGCCAGGCGAGCGGGGCCCAGGGTGCGCAGCTTGCGGTCGCGGTTGGCGGCGCCGATGCACAGCACTTGCCGGGGCTCGGCCAGCACATAGGCGCGACCCAGGATGAGCCCCTCGCGGGTCAGCTGGGCCAGCTGATGGGTGAGTGTGGAGCGCGCCAGCCCCAGCTGGGCGGCGAGCGCTTCCTGGGTGATGAAGGGCTGCTCGCGAAGAAGGGCGAGCAGCCGCTGCTTGGGACTGTCCATGCGGACATTTTAGACAAATGTCCCAGCATTTGTACAAATGTTTAGACGGCGCTGGCGGCCTCGACAGCGGCCGGGGCGGCGGGACGGCGCTGGGCCACCTTGGCGGCCAGGGCGAAGACCAGCAGCGCCAGCCCGCCAATGGCGGCTTCGGCCTGCAGCATGCCGTTGTTGCCCCAGTGGGTCTGGGAATAGCCGGCCACCACGGTCATCCAGCTCAGGGGCATATTGGCCAGCGAGGCCAGCAGGCTGTACTTGGTGGCGGCGGCGCCCTTGCCGATGGCTTCCAGCACCACGGCGGCATAGCCGGTGTAGCAAAGCCCGGTGGCCAGGGCGTAGAGCGTGGTGAAGACGACGAAGCTGGACTCGGTGTGGGGCGCCGCGGCCATGGCCAGGGCGCACAGGGCCTGCAGTGCGCCAAAGAGGCAGTAGGCCCATTTGCGGTCCATGCGATCGCAGATGAAACCGCCCAAGAGGCTGCCGCCCGCAGACACGATGCCGGTGACCGCGCCGGTCACCAGGGCGACCGTCGCGGCGCTGGCATGCCAGTCCGAGGCCACCACGGACCACAGATTGCCGGCCCCGCCGCTGCCGATGGGCAGGAAGCACACCAGGATGGCCAGCAGGCCCATGCGCGAGCGCGCCACTTCCCACAGGTCCTTGCCGGCGGAGCGGGCATTGGCGACGAAGTCAAAGCCCGGGCTGCGCTCGGTCGCGGCGCTGTCCTTGACCAGGGGCAGGGCGGCGGCGCAGGCCAGGGTCAGCACCGCCATCAGGCTGCTGGTGAGCATGGGTGAGATGTGCAGGTCTTCCATCAACCACAGGGCCAGGCCGCCGCCGAGGCTGCTGCCGGCCATGTTGCCGGCCTGCATCCATCCTGCGGCGCGACCCTTCTCCTCTTCCGGTGTGCTGTGGGCCATCAGGCTCTCCACCGACATGCCCAGCAGGCTGGCGGCGATGCCGGCCGCCACGGCCACCGCCGTCAGGAAGGGGATGGATTCCAGCTTGTAGGGCGTCATGCCCGTCACGAACATGCCGGCGGCCGAGCCGACGCAGCCGATCAGGTACCAGGTCTTGCGTGTCAGCGTGAGGTCCACGATGGGGGCCCAGAGGAACTTGGCCGCGTGGGGCATGAAGGTCACCGCCAGCAGGCCGGCAATCGCTTCGCTGGGCACCTTGGCCTGGGCCAGCGCGTAGGCGGCAGCGATGGCCAGGTAGCCGCTGAGTGCGCTGAAGGGGGTGAAGAGGACGAAGTAAACCGCCGGGTGCGAGGCGCGGCGAGGTGTGTGGGCGGACATGGCTTGTATCTCTGAGCCCGAGGGGCGGGCGATGGCCGGCATTGTCCGCCCGGGCCACGGCCTCCCGGCTCCGCATCTTCCCCGGGGGCATGCGATGGCACGGAGGGGGGCAGGCGGGCCCTCAGGATCGGCAGACCGGGAAAAAGTCCCGAAACATGGCGTTGCGAAGGGGGTGGGGGTTGCTTCCACGCAAATCGGCGCCCGGCCGCGTTGCCGGCGCCTGGCATCGGGCGCACATTTGCTCGCACGGGACGCCGCCCTGGCGCGCGTCCTGCAGCGAATGAACGCCGATGAGCGCGGCCGAATGCGGGCAAAACCCCGGGGCCGCGACAGCCCGTCACTGTTGGCTCTTTCTTCAAAGGAGAACGCTGTGGTGCTTGTTGCTCGACTCTTGCGTCAATCACTGGTGGGCGCCGCGGCACTCTGCGCGGCGCATGCGGCGCTGGGGCAGTCCTTGGCCGTGGTCGTCGGGACTTCCAGCAATGCCCCCAAGCTGAACAACGACCAGGTCTCAGCCATCTTCCTGGGGACGGTCAAGACGTTTCCCAATGGCGAGAAGGCCATTCCCATCGACCAGACCGCCGGCACGCCGGCCTTCGGCCACTTCTACTCGCAGGTGGCCGGCCGCAGCGAGGCGCAGATCAAGGCCTATTGGTCGCGCATGGTCTTCACCGGCAAGGGCGCCCCGCCGCAGGAGGCGGGTGATGGTGCCGCCGTCAAGAAGCTGGTGGCCAGCAATCCCAATCTGGTCGGCTACATCGATGCCGCGCAGGTGGATGGCAGTGTCAAGGTTCTGGCAGAGATCAAGTGAAAGGACGGCGAGCATGAAGACAGTCAAGCAACCCCTGCGTGCCGGGCTTCGTCTGACCGCCCTGGCGGCGCTGGCCATGATGGGCGCCAGCCCCTGCGCGGCCGAGGACATGCGCTTCAGCTGGTCCGGCTTTGCGCAGCTGACCGTGGCCAAGGTGCTCAGCGGCACCGAGCGGTCCTATATGGAGTGGCAGTGCCCCTGCGCCATCCAGAACTGGGAGTACGTCGGCGTCTACGAGAAGTCGCGGGGCTGGCAGGCGGACCAGGAGTCCCTGCTGGGCCTGCAGGGCACGGTGCATGTCAACGACGCGCTGTCGGCGACGGCGCAGATCGTCTCGCGGGCCAACAACAAGAACTACAGCCCCACGCTGGACTGGGCCTATCTCTCCTACGCCCTGAACGACGCCTGGACGCTGCAGGCCGGCCGCAAGCGCATCCCGCTCTATTACTACAGCGACTTCCTCTACATCGGCACTGCCTACCCCTGGGTCCGGCCCGCGCCGGACGTGTACGGCTGGCCCATCTATGCCTACGACGGGGCGAATCTGGCCTACACCGGCGCGCTCAAAGGAGGGTGGACCCTCGAGGGCAATGTCTGGGCCGGCAACTTCCAGCATGACAACGCGCCCTACAACACGCGCATCTACTGGGGGGATCCGACGACCGAGAAGTGGACGAACATTCTGGGCGCCTACCTGACCGTGTCCGACGGCACCTTCAGCGCGCGGGCCATGCTCATGCGCTTCAACAACTATCAGTGGAGCGACCTGGCCGACGGCACGCGCCGCGACAACCTGCCCGGCTACCGGACCATCATCGCGGGGCTGTCCTTCAACTACGACGGGCGCGCCTGGATCTTCCGCAGCGAGATCAACCGCTTCCAGCAGTCGACCTCGGACTTCGTCTACAACTATTTCCTGGTGGGTCTGGGCTACCGCTGGCAGGACTGGACGGCCATGGCGACGGTGTCCCGCTACCGCACCCAGGAGAACAATCTGGGCTTCGCGATCGAGGGCCGGCGCACGCAAAGCCTGGCCCTGCGCTATGACCTGACCAAGAACGTGGCGCTGAAGGCGCAGTACGACGTCTCCAAGGACCAGTCGAAGTACGACTTCTTCGGGGACCACAAGCTGCTGTCCTTCTCGGTCCAGACCTCGTTCTGAGCAGGGGGCGGCCGGCGGGCGCCGGTGCCTCAAGGCAGGCTGCGGTTACCATCGCGGCCTGCCTTTTTTCATGCCCCTTCGGGCTCCTCGCGCCGTGAGTTCCGTCGTTTCCGCCGCCGCAAAAAGCCCCCGAGCCTTTCTCGTCGATCTCGACGGCACCTTGGTCGACACCGTCGGCGATTTCGTGGCCGTGCTGGCCCTGACCCTGGCGGACCTGGGCCTGCCGCCGGTGTCGCGCGACTGGGTGCTGCAGGCCGTGGGCCGCGGCAGCGAACAGCTGATCCGCAGCGCGCTGGCCCAGGTGGGCGGCGGAGCGGCCCTGTACGAGTCGGCGTGGACGCGCTACCAGGCCCATTACCTGCAGATCAACGGACAAGCCTCGGATCTGTTCCCAGGCACGATGGAGGGCCTGGACCTGCTCAAGGCACAAGGCCTGCCCATGGCCTGTCTGACCAACAAACCCGCGCGCTTTGCCCGCGACCTGCTGGCCGCCAAGGGCTTGTCGGGCTACTTCGACCGGGTGTTCGGCGGCGACGACTTCCCGCGCAAGAAGCCCGACCCCCTGCCGCTGCTGATGGCCTGCGAGGCACTGGGCGTGCCGCCTTCGGAGGTCTGGATGATCGGCGATTCCAGCAACGACGCGCAGGCCGCCCATGCCGCGGGCTGTCCGGTCGTGCTGCTGCGCCATG
Organism: Burkholderiaceae bacterium; assembly: GCA_041905785.1. Lineage (GTDB taxonomy): Bacteria > Pseudomonadota > Gammaproteobacteria > Burkholderiales > Burkholderiaceae_C > Roseateles_B. The sequence continues at coordinate 30,264 of JAYRKJ010000015.1, read as the reverse complement.
GCTACAACCATGGCGAGCCCATCGACGCGGTGCCGGCCCTGGCTCACCTGGACCGGCTGGACCAGATCGGCGCGCTGCTGGCGGGCCGATGAATCAGCCCGCGCAAGGCCTCATCAGCGGCTGCGGCTGCGCGACTCGGCGCCCAGCAGGGCGTCCTTGAGCTGGCTGTCGGCCGGGTTCTTGCCCAGCCAGATGCGCAGCAGCGTGGTGAAGAACTCCGGCTCCTTGATCGGCTCGCCCTGCAGCTTGCCGTTGACATGGATCACGGTGCCGGTGCCGGGGATGAACTCCACCGAGAAACCTTCGCCGGTGCTCATCTTCTTCTTGGCCGCAAAGACCTCGGCGATGCGCATCACGCCCGGGATGGACTTGGAGAAGTCCTCGGGGCTGGCGTTGTCCTGCATGCCCTTGGTGAAGAGCTTGCCGAGCTCGTTGGCGTCGATCTCGCGCAGCATCTGGATGGCCAGGCGCTTGGGGCCCGCGCTGCTGAAGACGGCGTCCGGCGTCGTGGCCTTTTCCTTCAGATAAAGGCCGGCGGTGTAGACCTTGAAGATCGCCTTGTAGCGGACGCCCGCTCCATTCAGGACCAGCTTCTGGCCGCCTACCTCGGCATGGGGCTCGTACTTCACCCCCGCCACTTCAACCGGCTGGGCACTCGCGCCCAGGGGCAGCACCAAGGTCATCAGCGCTGCAAGGAACAAACGACGCATGTCTCACTCCAAGGATGTCTGCGTGACAGCCGCAGAACTTGTAAGAAGGAGTATGTCTGAACGACGAAGGCATGAAATAGGGGCAAGTCTCAGTTTTCGTGCATGACTGCTACACTCGCCCGCACTATGTTCATCACGCGCAAGCAGATCAAGGGGTCGAACGACCGGGGAGCCTGGCCCTGGCGACGCCCGTCCGCCTTCACCCACTGAAGCGCTTGGCCTGCTTGCCGGCCCTGGTTCCCGGGGCCACACTCTTTGCGATTCCGTGCGACGGTGCTGTCCCTGGGCAGCGCTGCGGCATGTCAGCCAAGCTGATCTGAACGATCGGTCGCGCGCGCCCTTGCGCCCGCGCCGATGCCATCGCGAGACGAGAACGTGATCACCGAACTGGAATTCCAAAGTCTGGCCGCCGACGGCTACAACCGCATCCCCCTGATCAGCGAAGCCTTCGCGGATCTCGAGACCCCGCTGTCGCTTTACCTGAAGCTCTGTGCCGGCTCGGGCCAGGGCCGCCACAGCTTCCTGCTGGAATCGGTGGTGGGCGGCGAGCGCTTCGGGCGCTACTCCTTCATCGGCCTGCCGGCCCGCACCGTGCTGCGCAGCCATGGCCAGCGCACTGAGGTGCGCCGCGACGGCGCGCTGGTCGAGACGCACGAGGGCAACCCGCTGGCCTTCATCGAGGCCTACCAGCAGCGCTTCAAGGTAGCCCTGCGCCCCGGCATGCCGCGCTTCTGCGGCGGGCTGGCCGGCTACTTCGGCTATGACGCCGTGCGCTACATCGAACCGCGCCTGGCGAAGACGGAGAAGACCGGCGGCCTGGACACGCCGGACGTGATGCTGCTGCAATGCGAGGAGCTGGCCGTCATCGACAACCTCTCCGGCCGTCTCTACCTGATCGTCTACGCCGACCCGGCCCAGCCCGAGGCCTACTTCAAGGCCAAGAAGCGCCTGGCCGAACTGCGTGACAAGCTCAGCTACAGCGTCAGCGCCCCGCAGGTGAAGCGCGGGCAGGCGCACCCGGTGCAGCGCGAGTTTGCACGCGCCGATTACGAGGCCGCCGTGCTGCGCGCCAAGGAGTACATCGCCGCCGGCGACTGCATGCAGATCGTCTTCGGGCAGCGCCTGGCCAAGCGCTACACCGAGTCGCCGCTGAGCCTGTATCGCGCGCTGCGCTCGCTCAATCCCAGCCCCTACATGTACTTCTACGACATGGGCGAATTCCAGATCGTCGGTGCCTCGCCGGAGATCCTGGTGCGCCACGAGCGCGTGGCCGAGGGCGAGAAGATCACCATCCGCCCGCTGGCCGGCACCCGCCCGCGCGGCGCCACGCCGGAGTTGGACCGGGCGCTGGAAGCCGAACTCAAGGGCGATCCCAAGGAGCGTGCCGAGCACCTGATGCTGATCGACCTGGCCCGCAACGACATCGGCCGCATCGCCAGGACCGGCAGCGTGCAGGTGACGGACGCCTTCGCGGTGGAGCGCTATTCGCATGTGATGCACATCGTCTCCAATGTCGAGGGCCTGCTCAAGGACGGCCTTTCCAACATGGACGTGCTGCGCGCCACCTTCCCGGCCGGCACACTCTCCGGCGCGCCCAAGATCCGCGCCATGGAGATCATCGACGAGCTCGAGCCCGTCAAGCGCGGCATCTATGGCGGCGCCTGCGGCTACCTCAGCTATGCCGGCGACATGGACCTGGCCATCGCCATCCGCACGGGCATCGTGCAGGACCAGATGCTCTACGTGCAGGCCGCGGCCGGCGTGGTGGCGGACTCCGTGCCCGAGTTGGAATGGAAGGAAACGGAAGCCAAGGCGCGCGCCCTGCTGCGTGCGGCCGAGCTGGTCGAGGAGGGCTTCTGATGCGTGCCGCCCCGACCATCGAGCTGGTGCTGGTGGGTGAGCGAGATGAGGCCATCACCGCACACCGCGCCATCCCCCGGGCCCTGGACCTTGCCGGCCAGGCTCTGGGCCTGGCTCTGCAGGCACGCTGGCTGGCCACCGACGAGGTGAGCGACGGCAGCCCGCTTGAGGGCGCCCACGGCGTCTGGTGCGTGCCTGGAAGTCCCTATCGCAGCATGGACGGCGCCCTGCGTGCCATCCGCCAGGCCCGTGAGACCGGCCAGCCCTTCCTCGGCACCTGCGGCGGCTTCCAGCACGCCGTGATCGAGTACGCCCGCCACGTGCTGGGCTGGACCGACGCCGAGCATGAGGAGACCGCCGGCCCCGGCGAGCGGCGTGTGATCCATCATCTGGCCTGCGAGCTGGTCGAGCAGCAGGAGCAGTTGACGCCAACGCCGGGCACGCGCCTGCATGAAGCCTATGGCGGACAGCCCTTCAGCGAGGGCTACCGCTGCCGCTTCGGCCTGAATCCGGACTTCGTCGCCGCACTGCTCGCCGGGCCGTTGAGGGCCGCGGCTCTGGGCCCGGCGCGGGATGTGCGCGCGGTCGAGCTGGACGCCCATCCCTTCTTCGTGGCCACACTATTCCAGCCGGAACGGCAGGCCCTGCTAGGAACATTGCCGGGCCTGGTGAAGGCCTGGGTCAAAGCCGCGGCCGTGCGCGCCGCTGAACAGGAGGCGCGCTGATGCTGCTGATGATCGACAACTACGACAGCTTCACCTTCAACCTGGTGCAGTACTTCGGCGAGCTCGGCGCCGAGGTCAAGGTCGTTCGCAATGACGAGATCACCGTCCACGAGATCGCGGCGCTGAGGCCTGATCAGCTGGTCTTCTCCCCTGGACCATGCTCACCTGCGGAGGCCGGCGTGTGCGTGGAAGCCATCCGCCACTTCGCCGGCAAGCTGCCCATGTTGGGCGTGTGCCTGGGTCACCAGAGCATGGGCGCGGCCTTCGGTGCCAACATCATGCGCGCCAAGACCCAGATGCACGGCAAGACCAGCGTGATCCACACCGACCAACAGGGCGTCTTCAGCGGCCTGCCCCAGGACTTCACCGTGGTGCGCTACCACTCGCTGGTGGTTGAGGAGGCGACCTTCCCCAAGGAGTTCGTCGTCACCGCGCGCAGCGAGGACGGCGAGATCATGGGCCTGCGCCACCGCGAGCTGGCGGGCACCGCCACGCCGCTGGAGGGCGTGCAGTTCCATCCGGAATCCATCCTGTCCGAGCACGGTCACGCCATGCTGAGGAACTTCCTGCTCCTGAAGCGGTAAGCGCTCGAAGCTCAGGCCACCGCACCAAGGAGTGATGCCCCCATGATCGACTTGCGAAGCGACACGGTCACCCGGCCCACGCCGGCCATGCGCGAGGCCATGATGGCCGCGCCGCTGGGCGACGACGTGTTCGGCGACGACCCCAGCGTCAATGCGCTGCAGGAGAAGCTCGCGGGCCTGCTGGGCTTCGAGGCGGCGCTCTTCATGCCCACCGGCACGCAGAGCAACCTCTGCGCGCTGATGAGCCACTGCCAGCGCGGCGACGAATACCTGGTCGGCCAGATGGCCCACACCTACCGCTGGGAAGGCGGCGGCGCGGCGGTGCTGGGTTCCATCCAGCCCCAGCCCCTGCCGCAGCAGCCCGACGGCAGCCTGCTGCTGGCTGACATCGAGGCCAACATCAAGCCCGGCGACGCCCACTTCGCCCGCACCCGCCTGCTGACGCTGGAGAACACCATCGGCGGCAAGGTACTGCCCATGGGCTACCTGGCCGAGGCCGCGGAGCTGGCGCAGCGCCGCGGCCTGGCCCGCCACCTCGATGGTGCACGGCTCTTCAACGCGGCCGTGGCCGTGGATGCGGCCGACCCCTACGCCGCGGCGCGCCGCATCTGCAGCCATTTCGACAGCGTCTCGGTCTGCTTCTCCAAGGGACTGGGCGCGCCTGTGGGCTCGGTCCTGTGCGGCTCGCGCGACTTCATCAAGGCCGCCCACCGCTGGCGCAAGATGGCCGGCGGTGGTCTGCGCCAGGCCGGTCAACTGGCCGCGGCGGCCGAGCACGCGCTGGACCACCACGTGCGCCGCCTGAGCGAGGACCACGCCCTGGCGCGCCGCCTGGCCGAGGGCCTGGCCGGGGTGCCAGGTCTTGCCATCGAGGCGCCGCAGACCAACATCGTCTTCGCCGACGTCAGCGACCCGCAGCACGCCGCCGGCCTGCTGTCCTTCCTGCGGGAACGCGGCGTGCTGGCCACCGGGCTCTATCGACTGCGATTCGTGACCCACCTGGACGTCAATGCATCGGGCGTGGACCGCGCCGTCGCTGCCGTCCGCGACTACTTCAAGGCCTGAACCGGACACCATCATGCCCATCACCGATAACGAAGCCCTGACGCGGACCATCGAGCACCGCGAGATCTTCCACGACGAGATGCTGACCCTGATGCGCCGCATCATGAGCGGCGATATGTCGCCCGTCATGGCCGCGGCCCTGCTGATCGGCCTGCGCGTCAAGAAGGAGACCATCGGCGAGATCACCGCCGCGGCACAGGTCATGCGCGAGTTCTCGGTCAAGGTGCCGCTGGGCCCCAAGCCGCATCTGGTCGATGTGGTCGGCACGGGGGGCGACGGCGCCCACACTTTCAACATCAGCACCTGCTCGATGTTTGTGGCCGCTGCGGCCGGCGCCCAGGTGGCCAAGCATGGCAACCGCAGCGTTTCGAGCAAGACCGGCAGCGCCGACGTGCTGGAGGCCCTGGGGGCCAACATCATGCTCAAGCCCGAGCAGGTGGCGGCCAGCGTGGCGCAGTGCGGCATCGGCTTCATGTTCGCGCCCAACCACCATCCGGCGATGAAGAACATCGCCCCGGTGCGCAAGGAACTGGGCGTGCGGACCATCTTCAACATCCTGGGCCCCCTGACCAACCCGGCTGGCGCGCCTAACATTTTGATGGGTGTGTTTCATCCGGACCTCGTCGGCATCCAGGTGCGCGTGATGCAGCGCCTGGGCGCCGAGCACGCCGTGGTCGTCTACGGCAAAGACGGCATGGACGAGATATCGCTGGGTGCGGGCACGCTCGTGGGTGAGCTGAGGAACGGCGAGATTCGTGAATACGAGATCCACCCCGAGGACTTCGGCCTGGCCATGGCCTCCAACCGCAGCCTCAAGGTCAGTGGTCCCGAAGACAGCCGCCAGATGCTGCTGGGCGCCCTGGCGGACGAGCCCGGCCCCGCGCGCGACATCGTGCTGCTCAACGCCGGCGCCACGCTCTACGCCGCCAATGTGGCGGACGGCATCGGCGAGGGCATCGAGCGTGCGCGCGAGGCCATCCGCAGTGGCGCGGCGCGGGCCAAGCTCGACCAGTTCGTGGCCACCACGCGTTCGCTCGGCGCATGAGATCGAGCGCCGCACTGTTCCGGCGCCTGCGCGACGAGATCCCGCAGGCGGACCGGGTGCTGCTGCCGCGTGTGGAGGTGCATCCGCTGTCCTGGGGCCTGGGCCTCACGGGCACGGCGCTGGGCCTGTGGGGTGTGCCCTTGCTGCCGCAGCACTGGCGCACCGGCGCCGGCTGGCTGGCGCTGTGCCTGGTGGTGGCCGGCATGGCCGCCTGGGGGCTGTTGCGGCGAGAGCATTCGGGCTGGCGCCTGGACTTCGCCACGCGCCAGCTCGATCCCGTGGGCGTGGATGGCGAGCCGCGGCGCCTGGACGGCCCCGGCTGGAGCCTGTTCTGCGTGGGCGGCAGCAAGCGCCGGTCCCTGGCCCTGGAGTTTCGCCACGAAGACGGCGGCAAGAGCTTGCGCGTGCTGGAGACCCGCAGCGGTGCCAGCCGCGAGGAACACCAGCTCGTGAGTCAGATCGCCGACGCCCTGGCCCAGCGCCTGCAGGCGAGGCGCGAAGGGCTGACGCTGTGAGGGCGGCTGCCGCGTTCCCGAATCCCTGAATCAAGCCAAGACCATGTCCGACATCCTGAACAAGATCAACGCCGTCAAGCACGAGGAAGTGGCCGCGGCGTGTGCGCTTCGATCACTGGCCAGCCTGCGCGAGGAGGCCGAGGCGCAAGGGCCCGCGCGCGGCTTCGCCGCCTCCCTGCGCACTGCCATCGCGGCCGGCCGCAGCGGCGTCATTGCCGAGATCAAGAAGGCCAGCCCAAGCAAGGGTGTGCTGCGCGAGGACTTCCGCCCCGCAGAGATCGCGCAGAGCTACGCCCGCCACGGCGCGGCCTGCCTCAGCGTGCTGACCGATCGTCCCTTCTTCCAGGGCGCCACCGAGTACCTGCTGGCCGCCCGTGCCGCCTGCACGCTGCCGGTGCTGCGCAAGGACTTCATGGTGGACGAGTACCAGATCGTCGAGGCCCGGGCCATGGGCGCGGACTGCGTGCTGCTGATCGCCGCCAGCCTCGATGACGCGCTGATGGCGGACCTCGAGGCCTGCGCGCTGGATCTGGGCATGGACGTGCTGGTCGAGGTGCACGACGGTGCCGAGCTGGAGCGCGCTCTGCGTCTGAAGACGCCGCTGGTGGGCATCAACAACCGCAATCTTCGGACCTTCGAGGTCACGCTGGACACGACGCTGGGTCTGCTGGACCGCGTGCCGGCGGACCGGCTGCTGGTGACCGAATCCGGCATCCTCTCGCAGACCGACGTGCAGCGCATGCGCGACCACGGCGTACACGCCTTCCTGGTGGGCGAGGCCTTCATGCGCGCCCCCGAACCCGGCGAGGCCCTGGCGGCCTTGTTCGCCTGATGCAGGGCTCGCTGCTGGACGATGACGGCGCCGCAGCGCCCAATGCCCTCAGGCGTCCGCTGGGCGAGGTGCTGGATGCCGCCGAGCTCTCACCGGGCTGGCAGGCTGTGGTGGAGCGCTGGCGCCACAGCCCCGCGGGGCAGGCCCTGGTCGCCTTCGTCGAGCGGCGCCAGCGCGAGGGCGCCACGGTGTTCCCGGCCGAGCCGCTGCGGGCCCTGAGCCTGACGCCGCTGGAAAGCGTGCGCGTGGTCATCCTCGGGCAGGACCCCTACCACGGCGCCGGGCAGGCGGAGGGCCTGGCCTTCTCGGTGCCGCCGGGCCAGAAGCTGCCGCCGTCCCTGCGCAACATCTACAAGGAACTGCAGCGCGACCTCGGCCTGCCGCCCGCGCGCGACGGCCACCTGAGGGCCTGGACCCGCCAAGGCGTGCTGCTGCTCAACACCTCGCTGACGGTGGAGGAAGGCGCGGCGGGCAGCCATGCGAAGAAGGGCTGGGAAGCTCTGACGGACGCCCTCATCGCCGCCACGGCCGCCCATCACGCGCCCAAGGTCTACATGCTGTGGGGCGCGCATGCGCAGGCCAAGGCGCCGCTGATTGCCGAAGCTGGCCTGCAGCATCGGGTGCTGCAGGCCAACCATCCCTCGCCGCTGTCCGCCACCAGGCCGCCCCAGCCTTTCATCGGCTGCGGGCACTTCGCGGCGGCCCAGGACTGGCTGGCCGAGCGGGGGCAGCGGCTGGACTGGCGCGTCTGAGCGCGCGGCCCTGGCTGCGGCCAGGGCGTCATGTCATGCGACGCCGGCCCCGGGTAGACCCTGGGGCCACCCCCATGCCGGGCTTGGTTTCAAACTGGTATTGTTCCGGTTCGGGCGAGGCGTCCCCGCGACGACTTGCACGGCCGGGGCTCCGCCGCCGAACCGGCCGGCGCCTCCGCCGTTCGCGCTGACACACGACTCTGCATGCAAGCCAGTGCGATACCAATTGACGCCTGGCTAATTCTGGTACTAAACTGGTATTACTATGAATCAGCCCTTGCCCCTGCATCACACCCTGGCGCGCCCCGAAGTGCTGGCCTCGGTGCGCTACCTCGTGGGGGTGGATGGCGGCGGCACGGGCACGCGGGTCAAGCTGGCGGATGCCGGCGGGCGGGTGCTGGGCCTGGGCGAGGCCGGCCCCTCGGCCTTGGGGCAAGGCGTGGCTCAGGCTTGGCGCCACATCCGTCAGGCCCTGCAGCAGGCGGCCGAGCTGGCGGGGCTGGGTGCCGTGCCGCTGCCTGAATGCGCCCTGGGCGCGGGTCTGTCCGGTGCCAATGTGCTGGCGGACGCCCAGGACTTCATTCGCACGCAGCCCGGCTTTGCCGCTGTGCTGCTCGAGAACGACGGTTACACCACCGTGCTGGGTGCCCACGGCGGGCGCCCAGGCCTGGTGGTGGCTGCTGGAACGGGGACGGTGGGCGAAGTGTTGCGCGCTGACGGCTCGCGCGCCATCGCCTCCGGCTGGGGCTGGATCTGCGGGGACGAAGGCAGCGGCGCCTGGCTGGGCCTGCGTGCCATGGGTCACGCCCAGCAGGCGCTGGACGGGCGGGCGCCGGTCAGCGAGCTGGCACGGCGCGTCTGGGCTGCGGCTGGGCGGGATCGCGAGTCCATCCTGGCCTGGTGTGCCTCGGCGGGCCAGCATGGTTATGCCTCGCTGGCACCCATGGTGCTGGATGTCGCCGATGCCGGGGACGCCGCGGCGCAGGCCCTGCGCGCACAGGCCGTGCTGGCCCTGGAACAGCTGGCGCGCAGCCTTGATCCGCAGGAGGAACTGCCCCTCGCCTTGGCTGGCAGCATTGCGAAGCGTCTTTTTGCCCATTTCTCAGGCAACATTCGTGCCCGTTGCGTCGAGTCCCAAGGAGATTCGGCCGACGGCGCACTGCTCTTGGTCGGCAGTGCACTCAACGACAAGACGGGTACACGATGACAAAGCTGCCGTTCCAATTCAAGCCTGATCCCGAAGCCGCCTCGCCGCTGTACATGCAGCTGGCGCACAAGCTGGCCCAGGCCATCCGCGAAGGCCACTACCAGGCCGATGAAGCCCTGCCCTCCGAGCGGGTGTTGTCCGAGTCCCTGGACCTCTCGCGGGTGACCGCGCGCAAGGCCATCGATCGCCTGGTCGAGCAGGGCCTGATCATCCGCAAGCGTGGCTCCGGCAACTACATCGCCCCGAAGCTGGAGCAGCCGCTGTCGCGCCTGACCAGCTTCTCCGAGGAGCTGCACCAGCGCGGCTTCAAGCCCAGCTCGCGGTGGCTGACGCGCGGCTTCACGCTGGCGGCGCCGGACGAACAACTCTCCCTGGGCCTGACCACCGGCCAGCGTGTCGCGCGCCTGGAGCGCCTGCGCCTGGCCGATGCCGTGGTCATGGCCTACGAAGTGAGCGTGCTGCCCGAGGCGGTGCTGCCGGACCCCGAGTCCGTCAGCGCTTCGCTCTACGAGCACCTGGGCCGCCTTGGCGGCGCCCCGGTGCGCGCGCTCCAGCATATTCGTGCCATCAATGCCGACGCCCGCCTTGCCAGCCTGCTGGAAGTGCCTGTGGGTCAGGCTGTGTTGTTCATCACACGGGTGGGCTATCTGGAATCGGGTCAGGCCGTGGAGCTGACCCATTCGTACTGCCGCAGCGACTACTACGACTTCGTTGCGGAGATGAGGCGGGATGGATGACCGAAGCACAGCACACTGACGGATTCGTACTGACACCTGCGGGGTTCGTCCGCGGTGTGCTGGAGCATCAAGGAGGCCGCATCACCCGGATCGAGGGCGAGGCGGTCACCGAGTACGAGGTCCGCCACGGATCTCAGGATCTGCCCCTGATCCTCCCCGGCTTCATCGACGTGCACGTGCACGGCGGTGGCGGTCGGGACACCATGGAAGGCGGGGACGCCGCCCGGGCCATCGCCAGGCTGCATGTGCGCCACGGCACGACCTCGCTGCTGGCCACCACCATGACCGCCCCCATGGAGGAAATCCGCGCGGCACTGGCGGCCCTGGGCTCCGTCTGCCGCGAGCGTGAGCCCCAGGCCGCCCGCGTGCTGGGCGTGCACCTGGAAGGCCCCTACATCAATCCGGGCAAGCTGGGCGCCCAGCCGGACTTCGCCAAGGCCGCCAGCATTGCCGAGGTGCAGGCGCTTCACGCCCTGGCCCCCATCCGCCTGATCACGCTGGCGCCAGAACTGCCCGGCAACCTGGACCTCACCGAGCAGCTGCGTGCGGCCGGCTTCCAGGTGCAGATCGGCCACACGCTGGGTACCTATGAAGACGGCGTCGAAGCCCTGCAGCGCGGGGCCGGCGGCTTCACCCATCTCTTCAACGCCATGACCGGCCTGCACCATCGCGAGCCCGGCATGGTGGGCGCGGCGCTGGCCCATGCGCGCTATGCCGAAATCATTCCCGACCTGCTGCATGTGCACGAGGGCGCGGTGCGCGTGGCGCTGCGCGCCATCCCCTGTCTTTTCTGTGTGACCGATTCGACGGCCGCCGCCGGCATGCCCGATGGCGAGTACAGCCTGGGCCGGCATCGCGTCACCAAGTGCCTGGGCGGCGTGCGTCTGCCCGACGGCACGCTGGCCGGCAGCACGCTGACCATGGACCAGGCCCTGCGCAACCTGGTCGGGCTGGGGCTGGAGATGGCGGACGCCTCGCGTCGTGTCTCGACCTACGCAGCGGATTACCTGGGACTCAGCGATCGCGGCCGGCTGGCCGTGGGCGCCTGGGCGGACTTTGTGATGTTGGACCGTGATTTGCAGGTGCAAGGCGTGGTCGTTGAAGGAGATGGAATTGACCTCGCTTGATAGCAAGACCCGCATGCTGGAAGAGTGCCTGGCGGCACCCACCGCTGTGGCGCGCCAGCTGGCCGCTGACCAGAACGCCTATGCCGCGCTGGGCGAATCGCTGCGCGCCTCGCCGCCCAGCAGCCTGCTGACCGTGGCCCGCGGCAGCTCTGACCATGCGGCCCACTACATGGCCTACCTCGTGATGGCGCGCCTGGGCCGTCTGGTCACCTCGCTGCCCATGTCGCTGATCACGCTGTACCAGAGCAAGATCGCCTGCGAGGGCCTGGTTTCGCTGGCCTTCTCGCAGTCCGGCCAGAGCCCGGACCTGGTGGCGCCGACGCGCTTCTTCCGCGAGGGCGGTGCCCGCACCGTGGCCTTCGTGAATGCCGCCGGGTCGCCGCTGGCCGAAGCCGCCGAGCACGTCTTCTCTCTGCACGCCGGCCCCGAAAACAGCGTGGCTGCGACCAAGAGCTACATCGCCCAGCTGGTGGCCGGTGCCCGTGTCGTCGCCGCCTGGCAGGGGGACGAGGACCTGGCCGCCGCGCTGCAGCAGCTGCCGGACGATCTCGTCAAGGCCGCCGGCCTGCGCTGGGACAACGCCGTCGAGGCCCTGCGCGGAGCCGACAAGCTCTTCGTGATTGGTCGAGGCACCAGCCTGCCCATCGCACTGGAGGCGGCCTTGAAGTTCAAGGAAACTTGCGGCATCCAGGCCGAGGCCTTCTCGGGCGCTGAGGTCAAGCACGGCCCCATGGCCCTGGTCGAAGAGGGCTACCCGCTGCTGGTCTTCGCGCCGCGCGGCCCGGCCCAAACCGGCCTCGTGGCCCTGGCCGAGGAAATGCGCGGACGCGGCGCCCGCGTGCTGCTGGCCGCACCGGCCGGCACGCCCGGCGCCGAGCTGGAGCTGGCCTGCACCGGCAACGAGGACCTGGACCCCATCGCCGCCATCCAGAGCTTCTATCCCATGGTCGAAGCCCTGGCCCGCGCCCGCGGTTTGAACCCCGACCAGCCGCGCCATCTGGCCAAGGTCACCAAGACCCACTGAGACAGGTGCCGCCATGACCCAAGCCCATGCATTCACCCCCGGGGACGCCGGCCAACTGGTGATGGTCGACATCCAGGGCAAGACCCTGGACGCGGCCACCGCGGCCTTCCTGCGCGAGCACAAGATCCGCGCCGTCTGCCTGTTCCGCAAGAACCTGGGCACGGAAGAAGAAGTCCGCCAGCTGACCCGCGACCTGCGCGAGGTCATGGGCCCGACCGCCCTGATCGGCCTGGACCAGGAAGGCGGCTCCGTGGTGCGCGCCACCTTCCTGCCGCAGGCCCCGTCGGCCATGGCCCTGGGCGCGGCGGGTGACAGCGAGCTGTGCGAGCGCGTGGGCGCCGCCGTGGCCCGCGGCCTGCGCAGCATCGGCGTGAACTGGAACTTCGCCCCGGTGCTGGACATCAACAACAACCCCGCCAATCCGGTGATCGCCGAGCGCAGCTTCTCGGAGCATGCCGACGAAGTCAGCCGTCTGGCCGGCGCCTGGATGTGGGGCTCGCTGCGCGAGGGCGTGGCCTGCTGCGTCAAGCATTTCCCCGGTCATGGCGACACGCATGTGGACTCGCACCTGGCCCTGCCCACGGTGGACAAGAGCCGTGCCGAGCTCGACGCCCTGGAACTGCGCCCCTTCCACGCCCTGCGCGAGATCGCGCCGGCGGTGATGACGGCGCATATCGTCTATCCGCAGATCGATCCCGAGTACCCGGCCACGCTGTCTGCCACCCTCCTGGGCGGCATCCTGCGCGGCGAGTGGGGCTACGACGGCGTGGTGATCACCGACGCGCTGATGATGAAGGCCATCTGCGAGCGCTATGGCTACGACCGCGCCGCGGTGCTGGCCCTGCAGGCCGGCGCCGACATGATCCTGGCCCAGGGCTCGCTGGAAGAGCAGGGGCAGTCCATCCGCGCGCTGCGCGAGGCCTTTGCCCGCGGGGACCTGACGGCGGCGCAGGGCGCCCGGGCGCGCGATCGCCTGGACCGCCTGGCCCAGGCCTATCCGGTGCGCCATGACGACTACCTGGGCGCCGTGCGCGAGGCCGATGGGGCGCTCATGGCGGAAGCCTGGGCGCGCGGCCTGACCGCCCTGCGTGCCGCGCAGGCCCCGGCGCTGGACGCACCGATCCGCGTCTACGTGCAGACCGATGTACCCACCGACATGGTCAGCGAGGCCGGCCCGACCGGCGCGCAGATCGCCGGTCTCTTCAGCAGCTTCGGCGACGCCGAGGTCGTGATGCTCGACGATCTGCTGGGCCTGGACTGGGCGCAGGTGCCGCAGGACGGTCGCAAGACCATTGTTGCCTCCACCCATCGCCTGCGCTACGGCGCCAATGCCGCAGCCTGGCGGCCGGACCTGCACCTGGTGCTGTGGAACCCCTTCCAGGCCCTGGACGTTCAAGCACCGACAGTGATCAGCTGGGGCTATGCCGACGGCGCGCTGGCGGCGCTGAAGAGCTGGCTGCAGGGCGAGCTGGCGGCCACGGCGAGCTCGCCGGTGAGCCTGGGCTGAGGCCCGCCCGACAGAACCACAAGGAACTCCCATGAGCGCGATCCAGCAGGCCCCCGGGCCGCAGACCTCCAACCCCCTGCGCTGGGTGCCCAGCCTGTACTTCGTGCAGGGCATGCAGTTCTTCGTCGTGATGCTGATTGCCAGCATGATGTACAAGAAGCTGGGCGTTGAGAACGACCAGATCGCGCGCTGGACCAGCCTCATCGGCTTGGCCTGGGCCTTCAAGCCGCTGTGGAGCCCCTTCCTGGAGCTGATCCCCAGCAAGAAGCGCATCGTGGTGAGCATGCAGTTCCTCGGCGCGGCCGGCCTGCTGGCCGTGGCGCTGACGCTGCAGCTGCCCAGCTGGTTCGGCGCCTCACTGGCCGTCTTCTTCGTGCTGGCCTACGCCTCGGCCACGCACGACATCGCCTGCGACGGGCTGTACATGGCCTCGCTGCCCGACAAGGAACAGGCCGCCTACGCGGGCTGGCAGGGGGCCTTCTTCAATGCCTCGAAGTTCCTCACCCAAGGCGGCCTGCTGATCCTGGCGGGCATGCTGGCTGAGCGCTTCGGCCTGAGCAATGCGTGGACGACGATCTTCGTGATGCTGGGCCTGCTGCTGGCGCTGCTGGCCAGCTACAACGCCTTCGCCCTGCCCAACCCGCTGCCGACCCAGTCGCAAAAGGGTGGCGCCTCGGCGGTCTGGCAGACCCTGGTCGAAGTGATCGCGGATCTGCTGCGCAAGCCGGGCATCTGGGTCTTCATGCTCTTCATCGTGCTGTTCCGGCTCGCGGAGGGACAGGTGCAGACCATAGGCCCGCTGTTCCTGCTGGAAGCGCGTGAGAAGGGGGGGCTGGGCCTGACGCAGGAGCAGACGGGCGGCGTCTACGGCACAGTGGGCACGGCGGCGTTCCTGGCGGGCAGCATCCTGGGCGGCTACTTCACCTCGCGGCTGAGCCTGCGCCGCGCCATGCCCGCACTGCTGCTGGCCATGGCCGTGCCCAGCGTCACCTTCTACTATCTGGCGGCGGCGCGGCCGACCGACATCGTCCACATCGGCGCGGCCATCGCCCTCGAGATGTTCGGCTATGGCTTCGGCTTCGTGGGCATGATTCTCTTCATCATGCAAGTCGTGGCCCCTGGGCGCTACCAGACGGCGCACTACGCGCTGGGTTCGGGCGTGATGCAGCTGGGCTTCATCCTGGCTCGCTCCTTCAGCGGCGACGTGCAGCTGGCCCTGGGCTACGAGCGCTTCTTCCTCTGGACCATCGCCTGCGGTGCGCCGGTCCTGCTGCTGTACTTCTTCGTGCGCTTCCCGGGCGGCAATGGGGCCTCGTCCCCGATGGAGTCTGTCCAGGGCGAAGCGCTGCCTGCCGGCCGCTGATTCTTCTGCCCGATGCGCGCCCCCTTTCTTCATGTGGTGAGCCTTGCGCTTGCCTTGTCTCTTGGGCCGGCCTCCGCGCAGAGCGGGGCCGGCCGTTTTTTTGACGATTTCAGCGATGCCGACCTGGCCGGCCTGCGTGCCGCCGGCTGGACGGTACGCGCCGCGCCGGGCCATCCCGGTGTGCCCGGCGCGCAGTGGGGCGAATCCCAGCTGCGGCTGCTTGATGATCCCGCGCTCAAGGGCAACCGACTGCTGCGCTTGGTCGCCGAGACCGACGGTACCGGCGCAGGGACGCGCCAGGCCCAGCTCTGCCAGCAGCGCAAGTTCTTCGAAGGGACGTACGCCGCCCGCGTGCGCTTCAGCGATGCGCCGGTGCAGGGCGCGGACGGCGATCCCGTCATCCAGACCTTCTACGCGGTGGCGCCCTTGCGCCATGACTTCGACCCCGAGTTCAGCGAGATCGACTGGGAGTACCTGCCCAACGGCGGCTGGGGCAGTGACAAGACCCGGCTCTACGGCATCAGCTGGCAGACCGTGCGCATCGAGCCCTGGCAGGCCCACAACGGCTCACACGAGGAGATGGGTGCGCTGGGCGCAGGCGGCGCTGCCTGGCATGTGCTGCTGATGCAGGTGGCTGCGGGCCGAGTCCGTCTCTTCCTGGATGGCCGCCAGGTGGCCGAGCACGGCGGGCGCAACTATCCGGTCGTGCCCATGTCCATCAACTTCAACCTGTGGTTTTCGCCCGGCGGCCTGCTGCCTGCGGGCGGCCCGGTACGGCGCTACGAACAGGATGTGGACTGGGTATTTCACGCCCGCAACGAAGTCCTGAGCCCGGATCAGGTCGATGCCGCCGTGGCGACCTACCGCCGAAAAGCGCTGGCCCGCGAAGACGGCATTCCCACGCCGCAGCCCGCGCTGGAAAGCCGCTGCGACTTCTAGAGTCCGTGATGAACGCCCCTCAACGTCTGGCCTCCGTCGATGCCCTGCGCGGCCTCACCGTGGCCGCCATGCTGCTGGTCAACAACCCCGGTGACTGGGACCATGTGTTCTGGCCGCTGGAGCATGCGGCCTGGAACGGCTGCACGCCCACTGACCTGATCTTCCCCTTCTTCCTGCTGATCGCCGGCGTCAGCCTGAGCCTGGCCACAGGCGGGCGCTGGAGCCGCGGTGAAGCGGCGGGTGTCGTGCTGCCGCCCTTGCTCAAGCGGGCGGCCAAGGTCTTCGTGCTGGGGCTCGTGCTGCACCTGCTGGCCTGGTGGCTGATGGGCAAGCCGACCTTCCGGCTGATGGGCGTGATGCAGCGCATCGGCCTGTGCCTGGCCCTGGCGGCCCTGCTGGGCACTGCCTGGCGCGCCGAGCGTGCGCGCTGGATCGTGCTGGCCGCCCTGCTGGCGGGCTATGGCAGCCTGATGGCCTGGGGTGGGGGCTGGGAGCCGTCCACCAATCTCGCCTCGCGGCTGGACACGCTGCTCCTGGGGCGCTGGAACTACCAGTGGGACGCGGCCACCGGGCTGGGCCATGATCCCGAGGGGCTGCTCAGCACCCTGGGCGCCCTGGGCAGCGCGGTGCTGGGGCTCATCGCCGGGGAGCGCTTGCGCCAGGGGCGGGGGCGCAGTCTGTGGTTGCCCGCCGGCCTGCTGCTCCTGCTGGGCGCGCTCGCTGCGCTGTGGGTGCCCTGGAACAAGCAGTTGTGGACGCCCAGCTTCGTGTTGTGGACTGGCGGCTGGGCTTTTGGCGCCCTGGCCCTGGCCTACGAGCTGGTGGACCGCCGCGGTCTGCCACCGCTGGGGCGCGCCTTCGGCGTTAATGCCATGGCCGCCTATGCGGGCGCCTGGATGTGCACGGTGTTCCTGGAGGGCTTGGACTGGATGGCGCCGCTGTACCGCGGCGTCTTCCTGCCTGTCGGTCAGGCCTTCGGTCCCGAGATCCAGTCCCTGAGCTTTGCCCTGGCCTTCGTCGCGGTCTGGAGCCTCGTCGTGTGGGCGCTGGATCGCCGCGGCTGGTACTGGAAGCTCTGAGGGCGGGGCAGGTGGGCCGCTAGAAGCGGGACAAGGCCGGCCCTGGCGGGTCGGCCTTCATGCCGCAATGGGCGTGGCTCAGGGAATAGGGCAGGAGCGGGACGGGTCGCGCAGGCTGCACTGCCACTGCCACAGCACGTCCACCTTCTCGGTGAGGTTCACCGTGAAGCTCACGCCGGGCACGTCCAGCGTCAGGGTGATGACCGAGCCGCTGATGACATCGGACATGGGCTCGCCGGTGCCATAAACGCCCTGGACGATCGCCCCCTTGCCCAGTTGCACGCTGACCCGGCTGTTGGCGATCAGGTAGGCCAGGTTGTTGTTCACGTACTGGCCGATGGGGAAGGTCTGGCCATTGGGCAGCGACACCACCTTGTCGGCCGGGATCAGCTTGTTCAGGCCGGTCAGGTAGTTCTGGTCGCGGCCGAAGAAGAGGCTGTCCTTGACCGTGGCCAGCGAGCCCTTCACGCCGTTCAGCACGCCCTGGTCGATCTTGCCCTCGGCCTGGTTGATCAGGACGTTGCCCAGGATGGGCAGCATCCAGCTGAGGTTGGAGTCGCAGTCGGTGGAAGAGCCCACGTTGGCGGTGACGCCGATCTTGTCCGAAGGCAGTTCGCCGGTGGCCGCGCCGTACTGGGCCGTGACCTGCAGATTGCCCAGGGACGCGTGGTTGACGCAGCTGTAGGAGATGATGCCCCAGCGCTTGCCGCTGAACTGCGTGTAGGCGTCATAGCTGATGCCGCCCAGCGTCATCAGCATCGTGCCGTTGGCCTGCGGCTGGATCTGCACGTTGACGTTGCCGGACAGGGTGCCGCTCTGGAAGTTGACGCCCTTGCTGGCTGCGGACTGCCGCATGAAGTCATTGAGGCTGGTCTGCATGCTGTAGGGCACGGCCTTCATCTGGCCGGCCAGGGTGCCCAGGGGGCCGCCGCTGCGCCTGTCCTCGGCATAGCTCAGGCTGCCGCCGCCGTAGGACACGGTGGCCACGTACTGGCCGGAGACGATGCGGGGGGACCAGTCGGCATGGGCCGCGCCGGCACAGGCCAGGATCACGGCGCCCAGAAGCAGGTGTTGTCGCTGCATGGTTTCTCTATCCCGCCTCCGACGCGGCCGCACACCCTCGCAGGGCGTGCATCGGCCGTTCCCCGATCGTGGTCTTGGGCGCCATCCCCGTCTGTGGCGGGCATGGGGTGGGACGGGCGCTTGCAGGCGCCGACCCCTCCCGGTACGGCGCGGCCGAAGCATGGCGAAAAGCGCGGGGGCGCACCACTGCAAGACCTGCTAGGTTCGGAAGGATCTGTGCGAGCAGCGGCCAGACGATAGACAGCCCTGGGCCTTTCGTGCGGGGGGCTTTTCACTCATGGTCGATGTTGATTGACTACCACTTAAATACCAATCAGGATTCGACCCCATGGCAGTCAGAGACGGGCCGCGCGCCGAGGCAAGCCCTTGCAACCCTTGGCGGCCCCAGGCAGGGAATCCATGAAGATCAAGACGATTGCAATCATCGGCGGCGGCACGGCGGGCTGGCTGGCGGCCAATCACCTCGGGCGCGAGCTGCTGGCCGACCCGGCGCTGAGCATCACGGTCATCGAGTCGGACGAGGTGCCCATCATTGGCGTTGGCGAAGGCACCGTGCCCTACATCAAGCAGTCGCTGCAGAAGTTCGGCATCAGCGAGGCCGAGCTCCTTCTGTCCTGCGAGACGACTTTTAAGACAGGCATCCGCTTCCAGGGCTGGCTGGACGCGGCGCGGCACGGCGCCGAGCACCACTATCTGCACGCCTTCGCCTCGCCCTTTCCTGGCGGCATGGATGTGACGCCCTACTGGCTGGAGCAGGGCAGCCCGCAGCCCTTCGATGCGGTCTCGGTGGCCGCCCGCCTGTCCGAGGCCGGCCGCAGTCCCAAGCAGGTCGCCTCGGGCCCCTACCTGGGCGAGATGGACTACGCCTATCACGTCAATGCGCAGCAGTTTGCCCAGCTCCTGGCGCGCAACGCGCAGCAGCGTTTCGGCGTCAGGCACCAGGTGGCGACCATCGTTGGCGCGAAGCGCTCGGTGGACGGCGGGATTGAAGCCCTGCACACCCGCGCAGGCGAGAGCCTGGCTTTTGACTTCTACGTGGACTGCAGCGGCTTCGCCTCGCTGCTGACCCACGGCGCACTCAAAGTGCCTTTCGTCGACAAGTCGCACCAGGTGCTGACCGACACCGCCCTGGTCCAGCAGGTGCCCATTGGGCCGGATGAGGCCATCGCCCCCTATACGCTGGCGACGGCGCACCGCGCCGGCTGGATCTGGGACATTCCGGTGACGCAGCGCCGCGGCACCGGCTTCGTCTATGCCAGCGCCTACATGGGCGAGGACGAGGCGGTGGCTGCCTTCGCGCGCTACCTGGGTCGGCCGGAAGCGGGGTTCGCTCCGCGCAAGATCGCCATGAAGATCGGTTACCGCGAGCAACTCTGGAGCCACAACTGCGCGGCACTGGGCCTGGCGCAAGGTTTTGTCGAGCCCCTGGAAGCCACGTCCATCCTGCTGACCGACTTCTCGGCTCAGCTGCTGTCGCGCAACTTCCCACGCCAACGGGGCGACGAGCCTGCGCTGCGGCGCCACTTCAACGAGGCGACGCGCCTGGCATGGGACCGCATCATCGACTTCGTCCAGCTCCACTACCACCTGTCGGACCGCAGCGACTCGGACTTCTGGCTGGACAACCGGCAGCCCAGCCATCTTTCCGAAGTCCTGCGGGAGCGGCTGGCGAAATGGCGTGTCGCGCCGCCGCAGGCCACGGACTTCGGCAGCCGCTTCGAGCTCTTCAACGTCGAGAACTACCTGTATGTGCTCTACGGCATGAAGTTCGCCACCCGCGGCTTCCCGATCGGCGAGCCGGAGCGCCGCGAGGCCCGGCAGCAGTTGGCGCAGGTGCAGGCCCGCGCACACCGCCTGCTGGAGCAACTGCCCTCGCATCGCGAATGGCTCGAAGGGCTGCGCGAGGCTGCGCAGTCCCGAGCCTGAGGGCGTCGCGGCAACGGCAGCGCCCGCCTGATGGCGCTTTTCTTGCGCCCATCCCGCCCCGCAAAAGGCTGAGTCGTGTTCGGCGCGCCGGCTTCACCCTGCTCGCCGGGCGCCTGCAGGTCCGCCGGCTGCCGCCCGTCTCCGCAGGCTGAATGCTGGCCGCTCCTTTGACCTGTAAGACTTGACAGGTGGGGGTGGAGTCAGCGCCATGCGCTGGATTTCCTGCTTGCGCTGGATATGTTCAGGTATTAGAGTGGTATTTAAATATCGCGATTGGATTCTTGCTGGTTTCTCTCCTCTGGGGGCGAATCAGGGAGGACAGGCGTTTTGCCACCGCGATTCATGGGCATGCAGCTAAGCCATTGGAGAGATGGCCCATGAGTCGGTGCGGCTGAGACGCTGAAGGATCCGGCGCAGAGCGTCGACAGCACGACGCCAGGAGCGATGGCTGGAGGGGATTTGCGGGCTGGCGCCAGCATGCGCCGGATCGGTGGGTCTCCTGCATCACGAAGTCCGTCTCGGAGGGAGACCATGAAAGAGCTGATCGCGCCGGCAGCGTTTGCCTTGCTGCGCCATCCCCTGCTGCCTCTGCAGCATTTCCAGGACTGGCAGCAAAGCGCCGATCCCGAGCAGTACATCCTCGCGCTGTACATGCAGCCATGGCTGGAAGAAGGGCTCTATGTTTCCAGCCCTTCCCTGCACGCCAGGCTCGTGGAGCTGAGGCAGGGGACGGGGGAGGTCAGCCGCCTGCCGCGCGAGCGCCAGAAGCTGGTCGCCAGCCTGGCGCGCTTTCTCAGCCGCGCGGCTTACCGCTGCACGCCCTTCGGCCTGTTTGCCCAGGTCCAGTTGGCGCAGATCGGGCCGCAAGGGCAGGAGGCGCCATCGCAGACGACCGTCCTGCGGCGCGGCATCCACCTGGACAGCGGTGTGGAAGCCAGCCTGCTGGAGCGCGCCCTGGAGCACCGGAGCCTGCGCGAGGAACTGCTTTGGAAGATCAGCGACACGGCCGTGCAGTGCGGCGAGCACCTCAGCTATGTCGACTGGGTCTACCAGGCCAATCGCCAGCGCAGCTATCGTGCCGTCGAGTTGGTCCATGGCGAAGCGCTGGCGCTGCTGATGGACGCAGCCCAGCGTCCCCACAGCTTCGCGGCGCTCGCCGCGCTGCTGTGCCGGCAGCTGGAGGTGGAGTCCGCCGAGGCCGCGGACTTCCTGCATGAACTGATCGACCGCCGCCTGCTGCTGCCGCTGCTGGCACCGACGGCCGGAACGGCCTGCAGCCTGGACCAGACGCTGGAGCGAATGCCACCGCATCCCGCCGCCGAGGGACTGCGGGACATTCAGCGTCAGCTGCATGGCCTGCGCGCCCAGGCGGACAGTCCGGGCTCACTGGTGCCGGCCTACCAGGCCCTGCGCGACCGCATCGAGCGCGAGATCGGCAGCGAGGACCTCAGCCGCGGCGTGCTGCAGATCGACACGCTGGACGCGCGCCCGGCGCAGCTGGAGCCGGGCCAGGTCGAAACCTTGGTGAGCAAGCTGCAGGCACTGCTGTGCCATACGGCGCGCCGCCCGGTCTTGCGGCAGGAGTACAAGCGCCTGTTCCGCGAGCGTTTCGAGGAGCGCGAGGTCAATCTCGCCTATGCACTGCATCCGGAGCTGGGCGTTCCCTATCCCAACCGTGGCAGCCTCGCCTCGCCATTGCTTGAAGGCTTGAAGCTGGGCGGCGCCGGTGCGGGGGAGGGCGGTGCGGCGCTCGCCATGCTGCCGCTGGAGCGCCTGGTGCTCAAAAGGCTCTTCGCGCAGGGCGCCGTCAATGCGCCCATCGCCTTGACGGCGGCAGACCTCCAGGGCCTGGGCGAGCCAGCTGAGCCGGCGCTGCCCGAGGGTCTGTACGCCCAGCTCGCCCGCCTGCCGGCCGCTGCCGGGCAGGATCCGCAGTTCGAACTGCGCGGCCTGGGCGGGCGCAACGGCCTGGAGCTGATCGCGCGCTTTTGCCACCTGAGCCCGGCGATGGGCGAGGAAGCCGCTCGCTATGCCCGCGAAGGGCGCGACGAGCAGGAAGGCTGCCTGTATGCGGAGCTGATCCATCATCCGCAGGACCGCTTGCTCAACATCCTGCGCCGCCCATCGTTGTCAAGCCATGAGCTGGTCTATGCAGGCAGCAGCGACAAGCCGCGCGAGCAGCAACTCTGGCTCAGCGACTTGAGCATCCAGCTGTTGGGCGATCGTTTCGTGCTCCGCGAGCTGCGCAGCGGCCGCCGCGTGGTTCCGCGCCTGAGCAGCGCGCACAACTACAGCGCGCGGCAGCTCGGCAGCTATGAGTTCCTGGCTGGCCTGCAGGATGAAGACGGCCCCTGGATGGGCTTTGCCTGGCCGCAGGCCGTGCAGCATCTGCCTATCCTGCCGCGGGTGATGTACGAGGGGCTGATCCTGGTGCGCGCCCGCTGGCTGCTGGATGCGGCCGACATCGATGCGCTGAACAAGGCCGCCGTGCAAGGCCAGGTCGATGCCTGGCGTGCCGCGCGCGGCATGCCGCGCTTCGTGACCTGGGACCAGCATGACAACCACCTGCCGGTGGACCTGCGCAATCCGGCCTCGGTGGGGCTGTTGCTTGACGAGATCATCAAGCTACCCCAGGCCCTGCTGCATGAATGCCTGGCGCTCAATGCGGCGGAAGAACAGCAGTCCTTTGAACAGCACAGCCAGGAATGGCTGCTGCCGCTGCGCAGGCCGCGAGCCTCGGGCAGGCCCGAGCCTGCCGTGGCCTGGCACCCAGGCCGGGCCGAGCTCGTGGCCGAAGGCGAACGCCGCCCCTGCCTGGAGGACTGGGCCTATTTGCGCCTTTACACCGGTGCCGGCTATGCCGACCGCGTGCTGCGCGAGCATGTGGCCCCGCTGTTGCGAGCGGCGCGGGACCTGGGGCAGCTCAAGGCCTGGTTCTTCGTACGATTCCAGGACAGCTTTGAGCATCTGCGCCTGCGCCTGCAGGCCCCCGATCGGGCCACACTGCTGCAGCTGCATGAACGCCTGCTGGGCAGCTTGGCGCAGGCCCAGCGACGCGGCCTGCTGTGGCGGGTGCAGGCGGACGACTACCTGCCCGAACTGCAGCGCTATGGTGGCGCGCGCGGCATGGCCTTGGCCGAGCAGCTCTTCGCCTTGGATTCGGAGGACGTCCTGTCCCTGCTGGACATCGAGGCGCAGGCCGGCGAGGGCGGCCAGGACGTTCCGCCGCGCTGGCTTTACGCGCTGGCGTCTGTCGATGCCTATGCCGGCCAGCTGTGCCCAGACCCGCAGCGGCGCGAGGCGCTGCTGGACAAGCTGGCCCGGCAATTCCTGGAAGAGCAGGCCGGCAGCGCGGGCCGCTCGGCGGCCCTGGTGGCCATCGGGGCCCGCTTCCGGGAGTTCCGTCGCGAGCTGGAGAGCCTGCAGCGGGGTGAAGGCAGCCTGGGACGCTGGCAGTCCGTGCTGGCCGCCCAGGCGTCGCGGCGCCAGGCTTTGCTGCTGGACCTCCAGACGCATCTGCAGACCCTGCCGCAGGCGCAGCACGAGCCCATCCTGGAAAGCCTGCTGCATATGCACAGCAATCGCCTCGCTCCCAGCGAACCGCGCCGGCATGAGACCCTGCTTTATGACTTCGCGAAGCGTCTGCTGCGCGCGCGGCAGGCGCGGCGCCAGCCGCTGGCGCCGGTGGAATCCACGTCATGACGGCAGCAGCGCAGGCTCGGCTGATCGATGCCGTGCGGTGTCGTCTGCACCGGGCGCTGGACCAGGACTGGCTCGACGCGAGCTATGCGCGCGGCGCGGCCGGCCAACTGCTGGCGCTCAGTGCGCTGGACGAGTTGGCAGCAGCGCAGGGCGACGCGCCCGGACTCGATGCCGGCTGGATGACGGAACGGCTGATGCGGCTGCTGTCGATGCTGCCGCGCTATCCGCACGGGCTGTTCCAGGGCATCCAGGGGCTGCTGCTGGCCGCGCTGGAGCTGGACCACCGCCATGGCTTGGGGTTGGCCGAGGAAGCGGCCCGGGAGGCCGACGAGCACTTGCTGGACAGCCTGGCGACCGGCGAGGGCCTGCCCCACCATTTTGACCTGATAGCCGGGCTCGGCGGCCTGCTGGTCTACGCGGCGTATCGCGAGCAGCAGGGCTGCGCCTTGCCCTTGGCCGAGGCTTGCATCACGCGCCTGGCCGCCCTGGCCAGGGCAGATGGCGGGGGCGGGTTTTCCTGGTTCACGCCCGCGGCCTGGATCCGGGGCTTTCCCATGGGAGACGCGCATCCAACGGGCTGCACCGATCTGGGTGTTGCCCACGGCCAGGCAGGGGTGTTGGCTGCGCTGGCATACGCGCAGGCTTGCGGCGCCAGTGGCGCTGAGCAGGGGCGTCGTTTGCTGCAAGGCAGCCTGCTGGCACTCAGGCGCCACGAGCAAATCGGCGGCCATGCCCACTTCGGCGTGGCGGCGGAGGAGCCAGGCGGGTCGCGCTGTGCCTGGTGCTACGGCGACCTGGGCATGGCCGCGGCCTTGCAGCTGTCGGCGTTGGCGCTTGGGGATGCGGGCCTGGAGGCCTGGGCGGAGCGCTTGCTGCACTCGCTTTCGCAGCGGCCGTTGCTGAGCTTGGGCTTTGCCGATGCCTGGCTCTGCCACGGCAGCGTCGGCTCCGCCTGGTTGCTGCACCAGTTGGCCCCACAGCGAACCGAACTGGTCGCCCGTTTCCGCAGCCAGCATGCGCCGGACGGCCATGAGGGGCTGCTGGCCGAGCTGGAGGCCGCGGAAGCGCCGGACCTGAGCCTGCTGGAAGGGTACGCCGGGCTGGCCCTGGCACTGGCAGAGCTGCAGCAGGGCTGCGTTCCGTCGCTGCGCTGGAGCCTGCCCTTTCTGGCCGGCCGGCGTGCATTGCGGCCGACTCAGCCGTTGCTGAGCTGAACACCTACGCAGGGCCTGCTTTCGAGCCCCGCAGGCAGCAGTTCAAGGCGGCTCACCCAGCAAGGAAGAACCATGAGCAAGAACAGGAAATTGGACCTGAACACGACCTCGGTCCGGCATCTCAACGAGGGCGAGCAGCAAGGCGTTGCCGGTGGCTACACGCCGCCGGTGTCGTATACCGGTCCGGCACAAGCAGGGTGCGCGGGCTGGTCCGTGGGCTGCCCCGTCAGCAACACCTGTCCCCCTGCGACGGCGGGCTGCCCGCCGGCCTCCGCAGGCTGCCCGCCGGCCAGCTTGCCGACCTGCGTGCCGCCTACCCACGACCGTGGCTGCGCGCCCACCGGGGCCGTCTGCGTGCCGGGGGCCTGAGTCGCCGCATTGGTCCGGCCGGGTGTTCTGTCTGCGCGATCCGACCCGCTTGACCGACCCGCTAGACAGACCCGCTAGACAGACCCGGACTGGCGGCATTGGGCGCGCCGCGCGTCCGGCCAGTCTCTGAACCCGCCTCCGTGCAGGAAGGCCCGGCCGGGCTGGAAACGCACCGTGGCGAATGCGACGCCCAGCGCCCTGGAGCTGCACGGAGCTCCAGGGCGCGAAGGCGCCGCTGCCCAAGGGCCGCCGTGAACGGCCCGGGCACCTTCGCAGCGGCTGCTTGCAAGCCGCCTTCCCTAGTCCCTTCAATGAGGATCTTCAATGAGCAAATCCACTCGCCTGCGGCTGAGCACGACCTCCGTGCGCAGTCTGTCATCGTCCGAAGTCGGCCAGGTCGCCGGCGCTGACGGCGGTCCGACCGGCAACACGTCGCTGTCCAACGCCTATTGCGGCCCCTGTCCGTCCAACGACCCTTGCCAGACGAGGTACTGCCCCCCGCAGGCCACGGTCACCTGCCCGCCGGCCTCGGCCAACTGCCCTACGCCCACGACCCAAGTTACCAAGGGCTGGTGCATCTGAGCGCCATCGTGGCGCGCATTCCCATCATTCCCAAAGGAGACCTGAACATGAGCAAGAAACTGACGCTGTCCACGACCTCGGTGCGCCAACTCAGCAGCCAGGAGCTGGGCGACGTGGCCGGTGGCTACACCTCGATCGCCGCGTGCGGCGAGGATCCCACCAACCGCCCCTGCGTCACGGTCAACGCCGCCACGGGCTGCCCCACAGGGGTGCCTGAAACCCAGAACTGCCCCCCCGCCACGGGCAACTGCGCCACGAGCGCCTGCCCGCCCGCCTCGCGGACACCGCGCTGCGGTGGAGCCAGTGCGCTGTGCTGATCCGGCGCATGATCTGGGCGCTTGCCTGATCGTTGTTTGATCTCAAGTGGGGGCCTGCGGCCCCCACTTGCGTTTGTGCCGTCCCGATCGCCGGTGGGCGCAAATGAAAAAAGCCCGGCAGAGCCGGGCTTGAGTTCCTCACGAAAGGCGTGTCTGCTGTCAGAACTTGGCGTGCAGGCCGAGGCGGTAAGTGGTCTCGCCCATGAACGACCAGGCGGGATAGCCGACCTTCATGCTGCCCTTGACGTTCGGGTTGTCCGCGTCGGCGGCACCGTACTGCACGTCATCCTTCTTCAGCAAGTTGATGGCTTCGAAGCTCAGGCGCAGGTTCTTGTTGATGTTCCAGCCGGCGCTGAAGTCCAGCGAGCCGTACGGATCGTGCATGCGGTAGCTGTAGTAGCCCGTTTCACGAATCATGTACTTGGAGCGCCAGTTGTAGGCCAGACGGGCCGAGTAGTCCGCCGTCTCGTAGAAGCCCACCAGGTTGAGAGTGTGCTTGGACGATTGGGTGAACAGGGCCAGGCGGTCAGGATAGCTTGCGCTGGGGGCCTTGGCGTCGGCGTAGGTGTAGCTGGCCGCAATGCCGAAGCCGTTGTCGAGGCTGTGGTTGATCTGGGTCTCGATGCCGTTGATCTTGCCGCCGCCAGCGTTGATGTACTCGTTCACCGTCCAGTTGTCGACCTTGCTCAAGGGGTCGACGACGCCCAGCTTCTGGTTGGTCTTGACCAGGGCCGTCACGAAGTTGTCGATGGTCTTGTGGAAGACCGCAGCCGACACCATGTTGCCCTTGCCGTAGTAGTACTCGATGCCCAAATCGAACTGCTTGGACGACTGCGGCTTCAGACCCACGCTACCAAAGGTCATGGACTCGTTGCCAACGCGATCGTCGTTGTAGCCGGCCTGCTTGGTCAGGAACATGTACTCGAAGTTGGGGCGGGTGATGGCCTTGGAGGCGGCCACGCGCAGCACCAGGTTCTTGTCGATGGTGTAGGCCGCGTTCAGGCTGGGCAGCCAGTCGCTGTAGCTGGCCTTTTCTTCGCGGATGGTTTTTCCCCAGCCGTCGTTGTTGGGCACATCGTTGGGTGCCAGGGGCGTGCCGTCGAACTTGTAGCCGCGGCCGGTCACGTTGGTGTGGACGTAACGCAGGCCGAAGTTGCCGCGCCAGCCGGCCTTCTCGAACTCGAACATGCCGTAGGCAGCCCGGTTCTCTTCCTCAATCTCGGCGAAGCTGGAGCGCTGCGTGGTCCAGGAGGCCGTGTTCTTGGTGTAGAGGTCGGCCATCGCATCCAGGTTGGCCTTGGGGAAGTCCCAGCCGTTGGGGCCCATCTTGACGGAGCCGCTGTACAGGTCACTGGTGTTGCCCTGGATCACGGTGCTGCTGAACTTGCCGCGCAGCGCGCTCTGCTCGTACTTGTGCTTGGTGGCGCGCAGACCGGTCTTGAACGAGGTCAGGCCGTTCCAGTCGAGGTCAAAGGTGGCGTCCGCCTGCGCGAAGTTTTCCCTGTCGGCATTGGGTTGCTGCTGGTCGGTGGCCCAGCCGGTCGGGGAGAGCTTCTTGGGCAGATTGGCAACCGACACATCCATGGGCACGGAGGGCGAGATCACGATCTGCTTGCCGGTGGCGTCGATGGTGCCCTTGAACTTGGGCAGGCTCTGACCGTCGTCCCACCAGCCCACGCCATAGTTCATGGTGTGCGTGGTGCCGCCCTTGGCCTTGGTCTGGCCGGCCACGGCCTCGAGCTTGAAGCTGTCGGTGTGGTAGGAACCATTCAGCACCAGGCTGTCGGAGCTCATCTTGCCCTGGCGTGCCCAGGTCTGCATGAAAGTGTTGACCGGGTCGGCGTCGCCGGCCACGGCCTTCACGCACAGGCCAGCTGCATTCTTTTGCTTGCAGTTGCCGTCGTTCTGACCCATGAACAGGTAGAGATTGCTGTTCGTGTTGTCGCCAGTCAGCTCCAGGTTCAGGTAGTTCAAGCCCAGGTCGACGTTGTCGGCCGGCTTGCCCTGCAGCGTCAGGTTCATGGCGGTGCGCTTGCGGTTCTGCACGAAGGTTGCAGGCGCGACGTCGCCGGACCAGCCCGCGTCAGATTCGATGCCGCGGCGAACGTAATTGCTCTTTTCCATGGCGCCGGCCACCAGGACGCCGAAGGTCTTGGCATCGTTGCGCCAGCTGTAGAGGCCGGCAGCGTCCTTGGCCAGGTCGGTGCTGACCGTTCCCTTGCCCAGCTTGACGCTGGCGAAGGCGGTGTTGGCCTTCAGGTCCAGGGGCTTGCGGGTCTTGACGATCACGGTGCCGCCGATGCCGCCTTCGGTCAGATCGGCCTGCGAGGACTTGTAGACCTCCATGCCGCCGATCAGCTCGGAAGGCAGCAGCGAGTAGTTGAAGGAGCGGTCCACCGTAGCCTGGTCATACCAGCCGGTCGAGGCCACGCTCTGACCGTTCAGGGTGGTATAGGTCATCTGCGGATCCGAGCCGCGCACTGACACCGAAGCGCCCTGGCCGAAGGCGCGGCCGACCGTGATGCCGGGCAGTCGGCCCAGCGATTCGCCGACATCGGAATCGGGAAGCTTGCCTACGTCTTCTGCGGTCACCGCATCGACCACGGCGTTGGCGTTTCGCTTGATATTGGCGGCCGACTGCAGCGAAGCGCGGATGCCGGTGACGACCACCTGTTCCAGCTGATTGCCGTCCTTCTTGGCCGGCTCGGCCTGTTGTGCCTGCGCTGACATGGCAGCGCCCAGCAGGGCGATGCTCACCGCAGCGGCGACGGGGGTCTTGATGACCTTCATGAACTGCTCCTCGATGTGGCCAGCGAACATGGGTCTGGCCTGTTGAAAGACTTGATGCCGTCATCCGTGCGGAGAGATCCACCGGCCAAAGGCATCACCAAACACACCTCAAATGCAACCAATGCCATGCCACTATAACGATCAATAGAGCCACTTTGCTACCACTTTTGGGGCCGTGTTTTCCCTGCTGTGGTGGCGGTGCGACCGACGGTGCGACTGCTGGTGCGACTGCTGGTGCGACTGCTGGTGCGACCGTTTGTCCGGCCTTTCCTGGCGTGTCGATTCAGCAGCGCTGGTGGGTGATCTGGGTCGAGGGGCTTGGTAGCTGATTGGTATGCTTTTTCGGCAGTTGTGGACGCCGAGGCGCGGCTAAGCCTTGATGCCCTTGAGTCGAGTCTGCTATAGTCGCTGGCTCCGCTGATGTGATCTCGAAACGAGATGGCAGCTGGGTACGGTGAGTTGACGTTCTTGGGGTGCCTTGGCTTCATTGGGGTGCTTGAGAGTGTTGGCGGCTGAGGTTGAGAAAGTTTTCGAAGAAGTTTTCGAAGAAGTTTTCGAAAGATTGTTTGAGGCCTCGGGAAACTGTGCTACAGTAGCGGGCTTGCCTCGGAGGGGTGGCCGAGTGGTTAAAGGCAGCAGACTGTAAATCTGCCCGCTTACGCGTACGCTGGTTCGAATCCAGCCTCCTCCACCAAGGCAAAAGCAAACTCGATGGGTCGGTGGTTCTGGCTCAAAGAGAAACTCCCGGGCGGGAGTAGTTCAATGGTAGAACCTTAGCCTTCCAAGCTAATGACGCGGGTTCGATTCCCGTCTCCCGCTCCAGCGGTGGCTTGAAGGATATGTCGACACCGGTTTGGTGAAGGCTTGATGCGCAGTCGTCAAACCCGTGTCGATGCCCATGTGGCTCAGTGGTAGAGCACTCCCTTGGTAAGGGAGAGGTCACGCGTTCGATCCGCGTCATGGGCACCACCTCATTTCTCCCCTTCTCTTTTCTGATCTGATCGCCAGGAGCGCAAGATGGCAAAAGGCAAGTTTGAACGTACCAAGCCGCACGTGAACGTGGGCACGATTGGTCACGTTGATCATGGCAAGACCACGCTGACCGCTGCGATCGCAACGGTGCTGGCTTCCAAGTTCGGCGGTGAAGCCAAGGCCTACGACCAGATCGACGCTGCGCCCGAAGAAAAGGCTCGCGGCATCACGATCAACA
>JAYRKJ010000014.1:0-167383 GCA_041905785.1 Burkholderiaceae bacterium | reverse complement strand
GATGCTCCCCGCGGTGCTCCAGCACCATGCGCACGGCACGCTCGCGGACTTCAGGGGAAAACTTCGGGGACTTCTTCATGGCTCCATTCTCCAGAGTTGGAGCCTCCTCGAAAGCCGGGGTGATTCATATCGGGCGTCGCCGCGACATTAAGGTCAGCTTTCGAGGCAAACGCTGCAGCGGCGAGCGGACGCCGCGAGCCGTTGGCCAGCGACGTCGGCCGTCTCGACAATCAGATTTCGGTCTGCTCTGAAATCTCAAGGGCGTCATCGACCTCGATCCCCAGGTACCTCACTGTGGACTCCATTTTGGAATGCCCCAGTAGCAGTTGTACCGCCCGCAGGTTCTTGGTGCGCCTGTAGATCAGGGTGGCCTTGGTCCTCCGTATCGAGTGGGTTCCGTAGTCGGCCGGGTCGAGACCCAGTTCTGTGACCCAGCCCTCAAGAATCCTTGCGTACTGGCGGGTTCCGAGGTGGGGCGAGCCGTGCATGCGACTAGGGAACAAGAAATCCTCGGACCTCAGTCCTGCTTGCGTGATCCACCGCTGCAACGCGTCCCGGGTCGCCGTTGTGATCTCGAACTGCACTGGGCGCTGGGTCTTGTGTTGCATCACGACGGCGCGGCTCGCTACTGTATCGCCATGGCAAACATCTCGCACCTTGAGCGATACGAGGTCACAGCCACGCAGCTTGCTGTCGATGCCAAGGTTAAAAAGCGCGAGTTCTCGGACCCGGCCTTCCATCTGGAGACGGACTCGTAGTGCCCAGATATCCTTGACCTTGAACGGGGCCTTTTGGCCAACGATCTTGCCCTTGTTCCAAGGCTCGTGCGGTTGAGAATTGGCAGCTGATCCCATGATGGTCTCCCATCGAGTTGCGGGCCAGCCAGCATGCTCTTGAACGTCGGCCGTGGCAGCATGTGACCGGCAGCGTTGCCGGGAGCGGCTGCATGGGGACGCAATATGGATTTCACACTCTCGGTCAGAAGCTGCGGCTCGCGAACGTCTGCTCTGCGGCGTCTCACCTCTATGAATGGAGCATGAACGATGAGTTCATTTCGGCGGTCCCTCATCGCTTGTTTGGTCACCCTTGTTTCAGCGCCGATCATCGGGCTAGTCGCCTTTATCGTCATGTCGTTCGCGTTTCGTTGCCCGCCCGAGCGTGTGCAGTGCGACCTCCCGGATATGGCAGCCTTTGCGCTGGCATGCATCGTGGCACCTTGCGCCGGGCTGGCCGTAGGATGGCTGACTTGGCGACGTTTAGCCCGGCGGGCTACTTGCTGACTGCCAAAACCGCCGGCAGAAGCCGGCCAGGAGCGGGCCTCGAGGGACGACCGCTTCCGGCCAATCCAAGTGCTGAGTTCGCTCAGGTAGAGTGCTTGGCATGCATCCTCATCCTCTTGCTTGGTGGCAGTCCCAGTTCGGTGGAATTTCGCCTCGCGGACACATCCTGCGACGCGCCCTGCCCGAGCGATGGGTTCGATTTCATTCGCTTCCCGGTGCGAAGCGATATGCCGAGTCGGAAGAGGAATACCGCGAGATTCAACAGCGGCACCTCGCCGTTGCGTCGACGCTGTTCAACGCCGATGAACCGTTGTACGTTTTTCGTGCGCATGAATCCGAAGCCAAACTGCGTGGAAAAGCGCGACATCAGCTGGCAGGACGGCAATTCGGAGAGGCCGTCGCGGTCATGCCGACTGCTACTCAGACAGACGACGAAGATCGGTTCTATGTCCGAGCGCTCGTTTCTAAGTGGAAGCCCGACTTCTTCGAAGAAGCCGTCCGTTTGCTAGCAGACTGGCAGGAGGTGGGTATTTCGTTTGTGTCGCCGTCCACGAGAAACATCTTCTGCCCGTACGACGGCGGAATGGACGTCTTCACGTTTTCTATCGCTCCGGATGAGCTTTGCACTCGCTTTGCAGCTTGGCAATCAACCCGCTCAGACGGCATGTAAACGTACGCTCTGGGGCGACGAGCCTGCTCAAAGCGATGTCCGCTCCGGGTCGATCTGCGGCGGTCCCGGAACCGCGGAGCGGTCACTCGGACGACACGAGCGCAGCCAGCAGCATCGGACGGCCGCTCTCACTGTCAGACCAGTCGGTCGGAGCCTGAGCCAGCGGGCATCTGGACGACCGGTGCCGGACCATGATCGGTCGCCAGAGGGGTGCCGCCCAATGGCAGAGATCGCTGCAAAGCAGCAATCCAAGCGCCCCACAAAAGCGCTCACTGCCTGCCGCCGCCGTCCCTGCATTGAATTCCCACAGCAACGCAAAACGCCCGGACCAGCCGGGCGTTCGTCTTTTCAGCGCCTCACCAAAGCAAGGCGTCCAGCAGCGTCAAACGTCGATATTCGCCGCACGCAACGCATTGGTCTCAATGAAGTCCCTCCGCGGCTCCACCTCATCGCCCATGAGCATGGTGAACACGCGATCGGCTTCGATCGCATCCTCGATCTGCACACGCAGCAGGCGGCGCACGGTCGGATCCATGGTGGTCTCCCACAGCTGCTCGGGATTCATCTCCCCCAGCCCCTTGTAGCGCTGGCGGCCCACCGAGTTCTCGGCTTGGGTCATCAGGAAGCCCATGGCCGAGCGGAAGTCGGCGACCTTGCTTTCCTTGGCCTTCTCGCCCTCGCCCTTGCGGACCAGGCCGTCGGCGGTCATCAGGCCCTTGAAGGTCTTGCCGGCGGTGGCGAGCACTTCGTAATCGGCGCCGTGGACGAAGTCCGCGGTGATGACGCTGGAGCGGGTGTTGCCGTGGTGCTTGCGGCTGATGCGCAGGAAGAGCTTGTCGGTGCGGGCGTCGTACTCGGCGCTGACCTCGGCCTCGTGCAGGGCGGCCTGCATGTCAGCGGCGGACTGGTCCGCGGCTTCCTTGCTGTCGAGGTTCAGGCTCAAGCCGCCGGCCAGGGCACGCAGGGCCTCGAAGTCCATCCAGTTGGAGAGGCGGTCGATGACGTTCTCGGCCAGCACGTACTGGCGGGCCAGGGCCTCGAAGGCCTCGCCCTTGAGCACGTCGCCACGGCCGGTGTGCAGCTCGGCATCGTTGAGGGCCACGCGCAGCAGGAAGGCGTCCAGCTCGTGGCCGTCCTTCAGGTACTGCTCCTGCTTGCCCACCTTCACCTTGTACAGCGGCGGCTGCGCGATGTAGATGTGGCCGCGCTCCACCAGCTCGGGCATCTGGCGGTAGAAGAAGGTCAGCAGCAGGGTGCGGATGTGGGCGCCGTCGACGTCCGCATCAGTCATGATGATGATGCGGTGGTAGCGGAGCTTGTCCGGGTTGAAGTCGTCGCTGCCGGCGCCGCGGCCGATGCCGGTGCCCAGGGCGGTGATCAGGGTGATGATTTCGTTGGAGGTCAGCAGCTTCTCGTAGCGGGCCTTCTCCACGTTCAGGATCTTGCCGCGCAGGGGCAGGATGGCCTGGAACTTCCGGTCGCGGCCCTGCTTGGCGGAGCCGCCTGCGGAGTCACCCTCCACGATGTAGATCTCGCACAGGGCGGGATCCTTTTCCTGGCAGTCGGCCAGCTTGCCGGGCAGGCCCAGGCCGTCCAGCACGCCCTTGCGGCGAGTCATCTCGCGGGCCTTGCGCGCGGCCTCGCGGGCGCGGGCGGCGTCGAGGATCTTGCCGCAGATGATCTTGGCGTCGACCGGGTTCTCCAGCAGCCAGTCCGTCAGCTTGTTGGCGACGATTTCCTCGACCGGGCCGCGCACTTCGCTGGAGACCAGCTTGTCCTTGGTCTGGCTGCTGAACTTGGGTTCGGGCACCTTGACGGAGACCACGCAGGCCAGGCCTTCCCGCATGTCGTCACCGGCCACCTCGACCTTGGCCTTCTTGGCCAGGTCGTTGTCGGTGATGTACTTGTTCAGCACGCGGGTCATGGCGGCGCGCAGGCCGGTCAGGTGGGTGCCGCCGTCACGCTGCGGGATGTTGTTGGTGAAGCAGAGCACGTTCTCGTTGAAGCCGTCGTTCCACTGCATGGAGACTTCAACGCCGATGTTGGTGCCCTGGTCCGAGGTCTTGTCGCCCTGGGCGTGGAAGATGTTCGGATGCAGGGTGCTCTTGCCCTTGTTGATGAACTCCACGAAGCCGCGCACGCCGCCGGCATAGGCGAAGTTGTCTTCCTTGTTGTTGCGCTCGTCGATCAGGCGGATCTTGACGCCGTTGTTCAGGAAGGAGAGCTCGCGCAGGCGCTTGGCCAGGATGTCGTAGTGGAAGTCGTTGTTCTGCTGGAAGATTTCCGTGTCCGGCAGGAAGTGGACTTCGGTGCCGCGCTTGTCGGTGTCGCCGATCACGCGCATGGGGCTGGTCTCGACGCCGTCCACCACCTCGATCAGGCGGTCCTGCGGGATGCCCTGCTTGAACTCGATCTGGTGGACCTTGCCATCGCGGCGCACGGTCAGGCGCAGCCACTTGGACAGGCCGTTCACGCAGCTCACGCCCACGCCGTGCAAGCCGCCCGAGACTTTGTAGGAGTTCTGGTTGAACTTGCCGCCGGCATGCAGCTCGGTCAGGGCGATCTCGGCGGCCGAGCGCTTGGGCTCGTGCTTGTCGTCCATCTTCACGCCGGTGGGGATGCCGCGGCCGTTGTCGATCACCGAGATGGAGTTGTCGGTGTGGATGGTGACGATGATGTCGTCGCAGTGCCCGGCCAGCGATTCGTCGATGGAGTTGTCCACCACCTCGAAGACGAGATGGTGCAGGCCGGTGCCGTCAGAGGTGTCGCCGATGTACATGCCGGGGCGCTTGCGCACGGCTTCCAGGCCCTCGAGGATCTGGATCGAATCGGCCCCGTAGACCGCACCCGAGGCAGCTTCCGCCGAGACGGCGGCCTGCTGCTTGTCGGTCAGGCCTTCGGGATTGTGTTCGTTGCTCGGGACATCACTCATCGGGAACTCTCTCTCACTCGCGGGGTCAGGTCTTGCCAGCCCGCTTCAGAAGTACGGAAGCGGGCTGGATGCCGAGATCCTCGCCCGCTGTCGCTGGTGTCAGGCTGCGATCAGATCCTCATGGGCATCACGACATACTTGAAGCCGCTCTGCTCGGGGATGGTGATCAGGGCGCTGGAGGCGCTGTCGTTCAGGTCGATGGAGACCATGTCCTGGCCCATGTTCTGCAGCGCGTCCATCAGGTAGGTCACGTTGAAGCCGGTCTCGATGAGATCGCCGCCGTAGTCGATCTCGATCTCTTCCTTGGCCTCTTCCTGCTCGGCATTGCTGGAGGCAATGGACAGCAGGCCCGGCTCGAAGGACAGGCGCACGGCCTTGAACTTCTCGCTGGTCAGGATGGCGGCGCGCTGCAGCGAGGCCAGCAGCGGGGCGCGGCCCAGGGTCACGCGGAACTTGTGGTTCTTGGGGATGACGCGGTTGTAGTCGGGGAACTTGCCCTCGACCAGCTTGGTCACGAACTCCATGCCCGAGAAGCTGAACTTGGCCTGGTTGCCGGCGAAGCGCATCTCGATGGGCTGGTCATCGGAGCCGTCCTTGCCGCCGTCCTTCAAGAGGCGCATCAGCTCCAGCACGGTCTTGCGCGGCAGGATGACTTCCTGCTTGGGGATGTCCGTCTCCAGCTCGGCCTGGGCCAGGGCCAGGCGGTGGCCGTCGGTGGCCACGAGCGTCAGGCTCTTGCCCTCGGCCACGAAGAGGATGCCGTTGAGGTAGTAGCGGATGTCGTGCACCGCCATCGCGAAGTGCACCTGGTTGATCAGGTGCTTGAGCGTCTTCTGCGGCACGCTGAAGGCGGGGCCGAAGTCGGCGGCTTCCTGCACCAGCGGGAAGTCGTCGGCCGGCAGGGTCTGCAGCGTGAAGCGGCTCTTGCCGCCCTGCAGCGTCATCTTGCTGGCGTTGCTGGAGAGGCTCACCGTCTGATCCGAGGGCATGGAGCGCAGGATGTCGATCAGCTTGCGCGCACCCACGGTGGTGGAGAAATTGCCTTCGTCGCCGTCGAACTCGACGGTGGTGCGGACCTGGATCTCGAGGTCGCTGGTGGTCAGCTCCACCTGCGATCCCTGCTTGCGGATCAGCACATTGGCCAGGATGGGCAGGGTGTGGCGGCGCTCGACGATGCCGGACACGGCCTGCAGGGCACTCAGCACCTTGTCCTGGCTGGCTTTCAACACAATCATGTGAACCTCTCTCCACTTGTTCGGGGCGACCCGCGCCCGCCTTCCCGGCTCGACCGGCGCCCTGGGGCCAGTCACAAGCAAGACGCGCGCGCGTGAGACAGCGCGCATTGTCACCCAGGAATGGGGCATTTCCCGGGGAGTGGAAACCATGCCGTTGATCTGTTGCAGGACTAACCCGCACGGAGGCCGGGGATCCGGCTCTGCCGGGCCCACGGGCTCGCCCCCTTGAGGGGGCTGAGGCCGGACACAAACGGACTGCGTTTGTGCCTGCCGAAGAGCCAGGCCTCCGGGCCTGGCGCGGCCAGCCAGGCCGCGAAGCGCGTAGGGGGTGGACCTTCAGCCCTTCAGGGTCTGCTCGAGCACGTGCAGCTGCTGGTTCAGCTCGGTGTTCTTCTGGCGCTCGCCACCAATCTTGCGCACGGCGTGCAGCACGGTGGTGTGGTCGCGGCCGCCAAAGAGCTCGCCGATCTCGGGCAGGCTCTTCTGGGTCAGCTCCTTGGCCAGGTACATGGCAATCTGGCGCGGCCGGGCGATGCTGGCCGGGCGCTTCTTGCTGTACATGTCGGCAACCTTGATCTTGTAGAAGTCCGCCACCGTCTTCTGGATGTTCTCCACCGAGATCTGGCGGTTCTGGATGGAGAGCAGGTCCTTGAGGGCCTCGCGCGCCAGCTGGATGTTGATTTCCTTGTGGCTGAAGCGGCTGTAGGCCAGCACCTTGCGCAGAGCACCTTCGAGCTCGCGCACATTGGCACGCACGTTCTTGGCGATGAAAAAGGCCACGTCCTCGGGCATGGGCGCCTGTTCGGCTTCGGCCTTCTTGATCAGGATGGCGACGCGCATCTCCAGCTCGGGCGGCTCGATGGCCACCGTCAGGCCGGCGTCGAAGCGGCTGGTCAGGCGCTCGTCGATGTCCACCAGACCCTTGGGATAGGTGTCCGAGGTCATGATGATGTGGGCGCGCTTGGCCAGCAGGGCTTCGAAGGCGTTGAAGAACTCCTCCTGCGTGCGGTCCTTGCCGGCGAAGAACTGCACGTCATCGATCAGCAGCAGGTCCAACGAGTGGTACTTGGCCTTGAGCTCGTCGAAGGTCTTGCGCTGGTAGTTCTTCACCACGTCCGAGATGAACTGCTCGGCATGCAGGTAGAGCACACGGGCGTCGGGCTTGTCCCTGAGCAGGGCGTTGCCCACGGCGTGGATCAGATGGGTCTTGCCCAGGCCCACGCCGCCATAGATGAACAGCGGGTTGTACATCTGCCCGGGGGCGCCGGCCACATGCAGGGCCGCGGTGCGG
Organism: Burkholderiaceae bacterium; assembly: GCA_041905785.1. Lineage (GTDB taxonomy): Bacteria > Pseudomonadota > Gammaproteobacteria > Burkholderiales > Burkholderiaceae_C > Roseateles_B. The sequence goes on along the minus strand of JAYRKJ010000014.1, from coordinate 159,975 downwards.
GCCATCTGGTTGGCACGACCCGGGACCAGGGTATCGAAGGTCAGCGCCGGGTTGATGCGATGCCGCGTACTGGCCGGTGCGGGCGCCAGGCCGGCCGAGGCAGGCGCGGCTTGAGATGCAGCCACCGGCTGCACGCTGGCCAGGCCGTTCACCGCCGGCTGCTCCGCGACCGGCCGGTTCACCGGCACCGGCCGCAGGCCGTTGTGCAGCACCTGACCCACGGCCACCGGCTGGTTGGCCGGCAGCGCCGTAGCCGCACGCGGCATGGCCTCGCGGGGGGCCACGGCCAGCTCCAGGCGCGCAGGACGACCGGCGATCTCGGACAGGATGGATTCGATGCGCCCCGCGTACTGGTTGCGGATCCAGTCCAGCTTGAAACGATTGGGGACGCGCAGGGACACGGTCACGCCGTGCTCGCCGCCATCGGCCACGTCGGCCGGTGGCAGGGGGCGGATCCAGGTATTGAATTGTTGTTCGGGCAGCTCGGCGGCCAGACGTTCACAGCCGCGTTGCCAGAGATCTGCGCTCATTGTGGAAAACTTCTTCTTGAGCGGCCGGATTGTACGGATCCGCGATCGCAAAAAGGGAGGTTATCCACAGATTTTTTTGGGGGGTCAATCCCGGATCGACCCGGGCAGGGCCAAGTCTGAAAAGTTGACCTTCCGCCAGAAGTTTGGTGTAATCGCGGGCTTTTCCGGACGCCGGATGTATTTGCTTGGGCGCGTGGCTTTCCCTGCTTTGGGAGGTCAAACCCCTGGCGGTAGGTCCACCGCGCCAACAAAGGGCTTTGCCCCGGGAAATCCACCGCGGCACGCGCCGGGATGGGCTTTCCGAGCAAGGTCTTGATGTGGGCGCACGCAGCAGCGGCGCCCCGGCGCGGCGCACATCAGCGGTGCGGCAAGCGGCCATTCTTTGGGTGGCGCCGGCTTGCAGTTCCGAGATGCTCCCGCATCTTTGATTGGCCCATCAGCTATCGCGTCCACAGACGTCCACAGAGGTTTTCCAACATGAAACGCACCTACCAAGGCTCCAAGACCCGCCGCGCCCGTACCCACGGCTTCCTCGTTCGCATGAAGACCCGCGGTGGCCGCGCCGTCATCCGCGCCCGCCGCGCCAAGGGCCGCAAGCGCCTGGCCGTCTAAGCGAGCCGCATCAAGACCATGATCGGCCGCATCGAACGATCGGCCGACTTTGAGCGCGTGCTGGGGCAGCCCAGCCGCGCCCGCAGCAAGCACTTTGCTGTGCACCACCTCATGGCCGCCCCCAGCCTGCCCGGACCCGGTTTTTCCACAAGGAAAACCGAGTTATCAACAGGCCACCCACCGCTTGCCCACATCACTGTGGACGAATCGGTATCCGCCACGGGGGCGAAACCGGCAGACACCGTCGTCCAGGCGGTGCCTGAAGGACATTGGCTAGGCTGCGTCGTGCCCAAGCGGCACGCGCGCCGCGCCGTGACCCGATCCCTGATCAAGCGCCAGATCCGCGCCGTCTTCGCCGACGTCGCGGGCTTGCTGCCGCCCGGACTCTGGGTGGTGCGCCTGCGCCTGCCGGTGGACCGCAAGCAGTTCCCCAGCGCCGCTTCCGAGCCGCTCAAGGCCCTGGTGCGCGCCGAACTGCTGCAGCTGCGCGCCAAGCTGGCCCGCGGTGCCGACACGGCCGGCGCCGCCGCGCCGACGGCCCCCCAGGGCTGAACCCACCCTCCCGCCCGCCATGACGGCCCGCCGCAGCCCCCTCCAATGGCTCCTGATGGGCCTGATCCGCGCCTACCAGCTGCTGATCAGCTCCTGGATCCAGGCCGGCTGCCGCTACTATCCCAGCTGCTCCGCGTATGGCATGGAAGCCGTGCGTCGGCATGGCGGAGTGGCCGGCAGCTACCTCGCCGCAGCGAGAATCCTGCGCTGCAACCCGTTCTGTCTGGGCGGACATGATCCCGTGCCTGACAATCCGCCCCGTCTGTTCTCGCGCCTTGGGCTCGGGGGCAGCAGGACACCCTCTTCTTCCAATCCTGAAGCTTCTCCATGACTGATATACGCCGCACCGTGTTGTGGGTGGTATTCACCATGTCGCTCGTCCTCTTGTGGGACGGCTGGCAGAAATACAACGGGCACCCCTCGATGTTCAGCCCCGCGCCGGCCAAGCCCGCCGCCAGCGCGGCACCCGCGGCCAGCGGTCCCGCCTCGGGCAGCCTGCCCACGGCCAGCGAAAGCGGCGGCAGCACCGTCGCGGCTGCGCCCGGCGCCGCGGCTTCCGCCGCAATGCCCGCCGGCGAGAAGTTCGAGGTCACGACCGACGTGGTCCGGGCCAGCTTCGACACCCGCGGCGGCAGCCTCGTGCGCGTGGAGCTGCTGCAGCACATGACGACCGAGACCCACGGCCTGATGGACCCGCTGCTGCGCGCCGTGGGCCTCAAGGCCCCGTCCAGCTTCAAGCCCGAACCCGTGGTGCTGTTCGATGCCAGCAGCTACCGCCCCGAATCCGGCCTGGTCGGCGTGCCCGGCGCCCCCAACCACTTCACGCTGATGAACGTGGTCGGTGCCGAGCGCCAGCTCAAGGACGGCGCCAGCTCGCTGACCGTGCGCTTCGAATCCCCCGATCAGGGTGGCCTCAAGCTGATCAAGACCTACACCTTCAAGCGCGCCGACTACGCCATCGAAGTCAAGCATGAAGTGGTGAACACCGGCGCCGCCCCGGTCAGCCCGCAGCTCTACGTGCAGCTGGTGCGCGAGACATCCGTGGCCTCTTCATCCGGCTACATGGGCCCGGCGGCGTTCACCGGCCCGGCCATCTACACGGACAAGAACAAGTTCCAGAAGTTCGAGTTCAAGGACCTGGACAAGGGCAAGGCCGACTACGACAAGCACGCCGACGATGGCTGGATCGCCATGGTTCAGCACTACTTCACCACGGCCTGGCTGCACAATGCCGCGGGTCCGCGCGAATTCTTCGTGAAGAAGAGCGAGTCCGGCCTGTACAGCGTGGGCCAGGTCTTCCCCCTGCCCGCCATCAACCCCGGCGCCTCGGCCGTGACCGAGAACGTGCTGTACGCCGGCCCGCAGGAGGAGAACAAGCTGGCCGAGCTGGCCCCGGGCCTGGAGCGCGTCAAGGACTACGGCATGTTCTACGTGATCGCCAAGCCGCTGTTCTGGCTGCTGGACAAGATCCACGGCCTGCTGGGCAACTGGGGCTGGTCCATCGTGGCCCTGGTGGTGCTGCTGAAGATCGCCTTCTTCGGCCTGAACGCCAGCGCCTACCGTTCCATGGCCAAGATGAAGGCCGTGGGCCCGCGCATCAACGAGCTGCGCGAGCGCTACAAGAACGACCCGCAGAAGCAGCAGCAGGAGATGATGCGCATCTACCGCGAGGAAAAGGTCAACCCGCTGGGTTCCTGCCTGCCCATGCTGCTGCAGATGCCCTTCTTCATCGCGCTGTACTGGGTGCTGCAGAGCACGGTCGAGATGCGCAACGCGCCCTGGATCGGCTGGATCACCGACCTGTCCTCGGCCGACCCCTTCCTGATCCTGCCCATCCTGATGACGGCCTCCAGCCTGCTGCAGGTCTGGCTGAACCCGACCCCGGCCGACCCGACGCAGGCCAAGATGATGTGGATCATGCCGCTCGCCCTGAGCTTCATGTTCTTCTTCTTCCCGGCCGGTCTGGTGCTGTACTGGCTGGTGAACAACCTGCTGTCCATCGCGCAGCAGTGGATCATCAACAAGCAGATGGGCGTGCAGAACTGAGCCCAGTCGCCAACTACCGCACGAAGCCCTCGCCCGCCCCCGCGGTCGGGGGCTTTTTTTCAGCGCGCCGCTCGCCTTAAATCGATGCCATGCGGGGCAGTTTGATGCAGCAGGTCCACACAGCCGGGCTGCAGCACAGGCCCTCCGTGCAGCTCACGAGAGCAGCCACGGTCGCCTCCCCCGCGCCATCTTGCACGGCCTCCGGCACCCGGCGGGGGCCGTTTTCATGAGGCCTGCCGGCGCCGCGCCCGGCCCTCGAGGCATAGGACAATGCGCCCATGCTGGCCCGCCACCTCGACCCCATCGCCGCCATTGCCACCGCCCCAGGGCGGGGTGCCGTGGGCATCGTGCGCGTCTCCTCTGCGCAAGACCTGACCCCCTTGATCGAGCAGATCTGCGGCCGCCCGCTTCGCCCGCGCGAGGCGCACTACCTGCCCCTGCGCGCCGCTGACGGCGATGCCATCGACCACGGCCTGGCCCTGCACTTCCCCGCGCCGCACTCCTACACGGGTGAGCATGTGCTGGAGCTGCAGGCGCACGGTGGACCGGTGGTGCTGCAGCTGCTGCTGGCGCGCTGCCTGGAGGCGGGCACCGCCGCGCCGTCGCTGAGGCACCTGCGCCTGGCCGAGCCGGGGGAATTCACGCAACGGGCCTTCCTCAACGGCAAGCTGGACCTGGCCCAGGCCGAGGCCGTGTCCGATCTCATCGACGCCAGCACCGAGGCGGCGGCGCGCAGTGCCAGCCGGGCGCTCTCCGGTGCCCTGTCCACCGAAGTGGGCGAACTGCGCGACGGGCTGGTCAACCTGCGCATGTTGGTCGAAGCCACGCTGGACTTCCCCGAAGAGGAGATCGACTTCCTGCAGCAGGCCGACGCCGTGGGCAAGCTGCGCCGCATCCAGGCGCGGCTGGATGGCGTGTTGGACCGCACCCGCCAGGGCGCGCTGCTGCGCGAGGGCATCAAGGTGGTGCTGGCCGGCCAGCCCAATGTGGGCAAGAGCTCGCTGCTCAACGCCCTGGCCGGCGCCGAGCTGGCCATCGTGACGCCCATCCCCGGCACCACGCGCGACAAGGTCAGCCAGACCATACAGATCGAGGGCGTGCCCCTGCACATCACCGATACCGCCGGCCTGCGCGAGACCTCCGACGAGGTCGAGCGCATCGGCGTGGCCCGCAGCTGGGACGCCATCGCCGAGGCCGACGTGGTGCTCTTCCTGCATGACCTCACCCGCATCGGCGAAACGGACTATGAAGCCGGCGACGCCGAGATCCGCGAGCGCCTCGCGCGGGTCGACCCGGCGCGCTTGCTGCAGGTCTACAACAAGGCCGACACGGCGGCCGAGTCCCGCAGCAGGCAAGACCTGGCCCTGCCGGACGGCGCGCTGCAGCTCTCCGCGAAGACCGGCGCCGGCTTGGCCGAACTGCGCCGGGAACTGCTGACGCACGCCGGCTGGCATGCGGTGCCCGAGGGACTCTTCATCGCCCGCGAGCGCCATGTCCAGGCCCTGCGCCGCACGGCCGAACACCTGGCACTCGCGCTGGCCCAGGTCGAGGTGGAACCACCTGCCCTGGACCTGATGGCCGAGGAGCTGCGCCTGGCCCACGACGCCCTGGGCGAGATCACCGGCGCATTCTCTGCGGACGATCTGCTGGGGGAAATCTTCAGCAGGTTCTGTATCGGGAAGTAGATCGCCCTTCGCATCGCAGCCATCCCGGCCCAGACGCAAGCGCCGCGTCTTTACACCTTTTTGATAGCCCCCCTCAGACCTTCTACACGGCCTTGACGCCCCAAAACCTACGCTCCTGACATCACACAACCCCTTGTTGAGAGTGTCTATGGACGGAGTGTTTTTGGGCCTGAGCCTGGCGCTGTTCGCGCTGGCCGTTGGCCTCGCCCTGGCCAGTCATCGGCTGGAGAAGAAGTCATGAGTGCGCTGTACTGGATCAGCGGCCTGCTGGCCGCGGCCTTGTTTGTCTACCTGGTCTATGCGTTGCTGCGCGCGGAGGAGTTCTGAATGAGCACCTCTGCATGGATCCAGCTCGCCCTGTACATGGGCATCCTCCTGGCGGCGGCCTGGCCGCTGTCGCGCTGGCTCTCGGCCCTGGCCGAGGGGCGGCTGCCGCGCTGGATGCTGCGGGTCGAAGGCGGCCTGCTGCGCCTGGCCGGCGTGAAGCCCGATGAAGGCATGCACTGGCGGCACTACGCCATCGGCCTGCTGCTCTTCAGCCTGCTGGGCGTGCTGGCGGTCTACGGCCTGCAGCGCCTGCAGCACCTGCTGCCGCTGAACCCACAAGGCATGGGCGCCGTCAGCCCGGACTCCGCGTTCAACACGGCCATCAGCTTCGTCACCAACACCAACTGGCAGGGCTATGGCGGCGAATCCACCATGAGCTACCTGACCCAGATGCTGGCGCTGACGGTGCAGAACTTCCTGTCGGCGGCCAGCGGCATCGCGGTGGTCTTCGCGCTGATCCGCGGCTTCTCGCGCAAGCTCAGCGGCGACGTGGGCAATGTCTGGCAAGACCTGACCCGCATCACGCTGTGGCTGCTGCTGCCGCTGTCCTTCGTGTTCGCGCTCTTCTTCGTGAGCCAGGGCGTGATCCAGAACCTGGACGCCTACCAGGACGCCCACACGCTGGAGGTGAACCACTACGACGCCCCGCGCCTCGGCGCCGAAGGCCAGCCCCTGAAGAACGAGAAGGGCGAGCCGCTGACCGAAGCGGCCGAGTCCTCGACCCAGCAGCTGGCCATGGGGCCGGTGGCCTCCCAGCTGGCCATCAAGATGCTGGGCACCAACGGCGGCGGCTTCTTCAACGCCAACTCGGCCCACCCTTTTGAGAACCCCACGCCGCTGAGCAACTTCGCCCAGATGCTGGCCATCTTCCTGATCCCGGCCGCGCTGTGCTTCAGCTTCGGTCAGCTGGTGGGCGACTGGCGTCAGGGCCTGGCCATCCTGGCCGCGATGAGCGTGCTCTTCATCGCCGGGGTGATCCCCGAGACCATGGCCGAGCAGGCCGGCAACCCGCGCCTGCAGGCTTTGCAGGTGGACCAGCGCCTGACGGCAGAACAGTCCGGCGGCAATATGGAGGGCAAGGAGACGCGCTTCGGCATCAATGCCAGCAGCCTCTTCGCCGTGGTCACGACGGCCGCCTCCTGCGGCGCCGTGAACACCATGCATGACTCGCTGACGCCCATCGGCGGCATGGTGCCCCTGGTGATGATGCAGCTGGGCGAGGTGGTCTTCGGCGGCGTGGGCACGGGCCTTTACGGCATGCTGGTCTTCGCCCTCCTCGCGGTCTTCATCGCCGGGCTGATGATCGGCCGCACGCCCGAGTACCTGGGCAAGAAGATCGAGAGCCATGAGATGAAGATGGTGTCCGTCGCCATCCTCGTCACGCCCCTGGTCGTGCTCATGGGCACGGCGCTGGCGGTGCTCGCGGCGGACGGCAAGGCCGGCATCGCCAACCCGGGCGCCCACGGCTTCTCCGAGGTGCTCTATGCACTGACCTCGGCCGGCAACAACAACGGCTCCGCCTTCGCCGGCCTCTCGGCCAACACGCCCTTCTACAACACCCTGCTGGGCATCGTGATGTGGCTGGGCCGCTTCGGCGTCATCGTGCCGGTGCTGGCCCTGGCAGGCAGCCTGGCCGCCAAGAAGCGCATCCCCACCGGCAACGGCACCCTGCCCACGCACGGCCCGCTCTTCGTGGCCCTGCTGATCGGCGTCGTGCTGCTGGTCGGCCTTCTCAACTACGTGCCTTCCCTGGCCTTGGGCCCCATCGTCGAGCAGCTGATGCTCTGGACCGCCTGAGGAATCATCATGAGCAATTCGACAACTGCAACAAGCTCGGCAACGAGCAGCACTTCCCTGCTGGACCCGGCCCTGATGAAGCAGGCCCTGGGCCAGTCCATTGCCAAGCTGGACCCGCGCATCCAGTGGCGCAACCCGGTGATGTTCGTGGTCTACGCGGGGAGCCTGCTGCCCACCGGACTGTGGCTGGCCAGCCTGGGCGAGCCGGCGGTGGCCGGCAGCGAAGGTTCGGGCTTCATGCTGGCCATCGCGCTGTGGCTGTGGTTCACCGTGCTCTTCGCCAACTTCGCCGAAGCCATGGCGGAGGGCCGCTCCAAGGCCCAGGCGGCCTCGCTGCGCGGGCTCAAGACCAAGGCCTGGGCCAAGAAGCTGGAGGAGCCGCGGCATGGTGCGCGCTGGCACCCGGTCCAGTCCGATGAGCTGCGCAAGGGCCATGTGGTGCTGGTGGAGGCGGGCGACCTCATCCCGCTGGACGGCGAGGTGATCGAGGGCGTGGCTTCGGTGGACGAGAGCGCCATCACGGGTGAATCGGCCCCGGTGATCCGCGAGTCCGGCGGCGACTTCGCCTCGGTCACGGGCGGCACCCGCGTGCTCTCGGACTGGCTGGTGCTGCGCATCGCCGTCAACCCGGGCGAGTCCTTCCTGGACCGCATGATCGCGATGGTGGAAGGCGCCAAGCGCCAGAAGACGCCCAACGAGATCGCGCTGACCATCCTGCTGGTGGCGCTGACCCTGGTCTTCCTGGTCGTGACCGTGACCCTGCTGCCCTTCTCCCTCTTCAGCGTGGAGGCCGCGGGCAGCGGCACGGTGGTGTCCATCACGGCTTTGGTGGCGCTGCTGGTCTGCCTGATCCCGACGACGATCGGCGCGCTGCTCTCGGCCATCGGCGTGGCGGGCATGAGCCGCATGATGCAGGCCAATGTCATCGCCACCTCGGGCCGCGCCGTCGAGGCTGCGGGCGATGTGGACGTGCTGATGCTGGACAAGACCGGCACCATCACCCTGGGCAACCGCCAGGCCAGCCGCTTCCTGCCGGCACCCGGCGTGAGCGAGATGCAGCTGGCTGACGCCGCGCAGCTGGCCTCGCTGGCCGACGAGACGCCGGAAGGACGCAGCATCGTCGTGCTGGCCAAGCAGCGCTACGGCCTGCGCGAGCGCGAGCTCGCCAGCCTCGGCGCCCAGTTCGTGCCCTTCACGGCACAGACGCGCATGAGCGGCATCGACCTGCAGACCGCCAGCACGCCGCTGCGCAGCATCCGCAAGGGCGCGGCCGACGCCATCCGCCGTCATGTCGAGGCCTTGGGCGCGCGCTATCCGGCGGAAGTCCAACAGGCTGTCGATGATGTGGCTCGCCTCGGCAGCACCCCACTCGTGGTCAGCGACGGTTCGCGCGTGCTGGGCGTCGTCGAGCTCAAGGACATCGTCAAGGGCGGCATCAAGGAGCGCTTCGCCGAGCTGCGCCGCATGGGCATCAAGACCGTGATGATCACCGGCGACAACAAGCTCACCGCCGCCGCCATCGCCGCCGAGGCAGGCGTGGACGACTTCCTGGCCGAGGCCACGCCCGAGGCCAAGCTGAAGATGATCCGCGACTACCAGAGCGAAGGCCGCCTCGTCGCCATGACCGGCGACGGCACCAACGACGCGCCGGCCCTCGCGCAGGCCGACGTGGCCGTGGCCATGAACAGCGGCACGCAGGCGGCCAAGGAGGCCGGCAATATGGTGGACCTGGACTCCAACCCCACCAAGCTGCTGGAGATCGTGGAGACGGGCAAGCAGCTGCTGATGACGCGCGGCTCGCTGACGACCTTCTCCATTGCCAACGACGTCGCCAAGTACTTCGCCATCATCCCGGCCATGTTCGTGGGCGTGTACCCCCAGCTGCAGGCGCTCAACGTGATGCAGCTGCACAGCCCGGCCTCGGCCATCCTGTCGGCGGTGATCTTCAATGCGCTGATCATCATCGCCCTCATCCCCCTGGCCCTGAAGGGCGTCAGCTACCGCGCCATCGGTGCCGCGGCCCTGCTGCGCCGCAACCTGGCGATCTACGGCCTGGGCGGCCTCGTCGTGCCCTTCATCGGCATCAAGGCCATCGACCTGATCCTGGTCGGCCTGCACCTGGTCTGAGGAGATCCATCATGAAACAACATCTGCGTCCCGCCCTGGTGAGCCTGCTGCTGCTCTCCGCCGTGACCGGGCTGCTCTACCCCCTGGCCGTGACGGGCATCGCCCAGATGACCATGCCCAAGGAGGCCAACGGCTCGCTCATCGAGGAGAAGGGGCAGGTGGTCGGCTCCGAGCTGATCGGCCAGTCCTTCACGAGCCCCAAGTACTTCTGGGGTCGCCCCTCGGCCACGGGCCCGATGAGCCACAACGCGACCAACTCGGCCGGCTCCAACCAGGGGCCGCTGAACCCGGCGCTGGAAGCGGCCGTCAAAGCGCGCGTCGAGGCGCTGCGGGCAGCGGACCCGGGCAACACTGCGCCGGTGCCGGTGGACCTGGTCACCGCCTCCGCCAGCGGCCTGGATCCGCACATCAGCCTGGCTGCTGCGCGCTACCAGGCGCCGCGTGTGGCCCGCGAGCGCGGGCTGTCGGTCAAGGAGGTTCAGCGCCTGATCGAGGCCTACACCGAGCCCACGGACCTGCGAGTCCTGGGTGAACCGCGGGTGAACGTGCTGAAGCTCAACCTCGCCCTGGACCGTGCCAGGCAAGGCTGACTCAGCCCCCGGACCCGCGTCCGGTACCGAGCTCCCTTCTTTTGAACCCCTTGCGGTGCCAGCAGCCTTGCGTCGCTGGCCGCCGCGTTGACTGTCGACCTTTCATGAACAAGCTTTCCTTCCTGACCTTCGCCCTCCTGCTCTCGTCCTCCCTGGCCAGCCAGGCGCAGGGCAGCGATCCCGCACCTGCGCCCGAGCACACCCTCAACGGCAACCTGAGCCTGGTCAGCGACTACCGCTTCCGCGGCATCAGCCAGACCTGGGCCCTGCCGGCCGTGCAGGGCGGTTTTGACTACGCGCATCGCAGCGGTTGGTACGCCGGCACCTGGGCCTCCAACGTCTCGGGCAACAGCTACAACAACGGCGCCGGCCTGGAGCTGGACCTCTACGGCGGCGTGAAGCTGCCCGTGATGGGCGAGGCCACGCTGGACCTGGGCGCCCTGGCCTACGTCTACCCGGCTGCGCGCCTCAACAGCGCCCCAGGCGTGGCCACCAGCAAGCGCTACGACAACCTGGAGCTCTACGCCGGCCTGAGCCTGGGCGCCTTCAGCGGCAAGCTCTCCTATGCCCTCACCGACTACTTCGGCCTCAACGGCGACACCGCCGGCTACGCCTACTTCAGCGCGCTCGATGCGAACGGCTCGGCCAAGGGCACCCTGTACCTGGACCTGAACTACACCGTGGACCTGGGGCAAGGCCTGACCCTCGGCGCCCATGTGGGCCGCACCGAGGTGCGCCATTACGGCGACCTGTCCTACACCGACCTCAAGCTCTCCTTGGCCCAGGAGATGATCGGGCTGAACTGGACGGCGGCCGTCATCGCCACCGACGCGAAACGGGCGCTCTACCAGGTGGGCAACGCCGCCGGCCAGGACGCCAAGCGCGTGGGCAAGGCGGGGCTGGTGCTCAGCGTCGGCAAGACCTTCTGAGGCCGGGGCAGCGCATGAACGTGAAGATGGAAACACCGGCCTTCCCAGGCTGACAATGCCGGCATGCTGATCAACTGCGCCGCCTACCGCTCCGGCATCAAGGTCGAGGACTTCTCGCCCTACGACGAGGCCACCTTGGGGCGCCACTTGGCGGATCCCGACACCTTTGTCTGGATCGCCCTGCGCGACGCCAGCGCCGAGGAACTGCAGCCCTTCCAGCGCCTGTTCCATCTGCACGAGCTGGCCGTCGAGGACGCCACGCACGGCCATCAGCGGCCCAAGGTCGAAGAGTACGGCGAGCTGGTCTTCGCCGTGATGCACCTGGTGGACTGGGTGGACGCGGACCTCAGCATCGGCGAGGTGGCCGTGTTCTGCGGGCCGAACTTCGTGATCTCGGTGCGCAGCGGCAGCCGCGTCCATTTCCTGGGCGTGCGCGAGCGCTGCGAGCGCGAGCCCCACCTGCTGATGCAGGGCCCGAGCTTCGTGCTCTACGCCCTCATGGATGCGGTGGTGGACCGCTACTTCCCCATCGTGGACCTGCTGGAGTCCGAGCTCGAGGAGATCGAACAGAGCATCTTCACGCCCGGCGCGCAGCTGGACAACATCAAGCGCCTCTACGAGCTCAAGCGCCGGCTCATGCGCCTGCGCCGCGCGGTGGCGCCCATGCTGGAGATGCTGTCCAAGCTGCACGGCGGGCGCGTGCCCCTGCTGTGCAGCCGCACGACCGAGTACTTCCGCGACGTGGCCGACCACCTGGCGCGCATCCACGCCGCCATCGAGTCCGTGCGCGACACCCTGGCCACGGCCATCCAGGCCAATCTGTCCATGGTCGCCATCGACGACAGCGCCGTCACCAAGCGCCTGGCGGCCTGGGCCGGCATCTTCGCTGTGGCCACGGCCTTCGCGGGCATCTGGGGCATGAACTTCGAGCAGATGCCTGAGCTCAAGTGGACCTGGGGCTACCCGGCGGCGCTGGGCCTGATCGTCAGCGTCTGCGGCCTGCTGTGGTGGCGCTTCCGGCGCGCGGGGTGGCTGTGATGACGGAACAACGCCCCGACCCCGACGCCCTGCTCGCGCAGATCGACCAGCAGGACCGCGAGGCCCGGCGCGGCCGGCTGCGTGTCTACTTCGGTTCCTCGGCTGGCGTGGGCAAGACCTACGCCATGCTGGCCGCCGCGCGCAAGCTGCAGGCGGACGGGGTGGACGTGCTCGCGGGCATCGTCGTCACGCATGGCCGGGCCGAGACGCAAGCGCTGCTGGAGGGCCTGCCGCAGCTGCCGCTGAGGGCCGTCGAGTACCGCGGCAAGACGCTGCCGGAGTTCGACCTGGACGCGGCCCTCGCGCGCAAGCCCGCCCTGGTCCTGGTGGACGAGCTGGCCCACTCCAATGTGCCAGGCTCGCGCCACCCCAAGCGCTGGCAGGACGTGGAGGAGCTGCTGGCCAACGGCATCAGCGTCTACTCGACCCTCAACGTCCAGCACCTCGAGAGCCTGAACGACATCGTCGGCGGCATCACCGGCGTGCGCGTGCAGGAGACGCTGCCAGACACCTTCTTCGACGCGGCCCACGAGGTCGTGATGGTGGACACGCCGGCCGACGAGCTGCTCGCGCGCCTCGCCGCCGGCAAGGTCTATGTCGAGCCCCCAGGGCGAGCAGGCTCGCCCTCCCCCCGAGGGAGCTCCGCCGGCTTGGGGCGGCCCGGCGCCGGCGGGGGCGCCCGTGCCGAGCACGCCGCCCAGCACTTCTTCCGCAAGGGCAACCTGATGGCTCTGCGCGAGCTGGCCTTGCGGCGCACGGCGGACCGGGTGGAGGACGACGTCCAGGCCTGGCGCAGCAACCAGCGGGTGAGCGAGGTCTGGAAGACCGAGGCGGCACTGCTGTGCGCCATCGGCCCGGACCCCTCGGACGACGGCGTGGTGCGCGAGACGGCCCGTCTGGCGCAGCAGCTCAATGTCAGCTGGCATGCGGTCTACGTGGAGACGCCGCTGCTCAGCCGCCTGCCGGACGCGCAGCGTGAGCGCATCTTGCGCACCGTGCGCCTGGCCCATGAGCTGGGGGCCGAGACCTCCGTGCTCAGTGCCCAGTCCATCGCCCAGGCCCTGCAGGACCATGCGCGCCTGCACAATCTGTCGACGCTGGTGCTGGGCCGTGCACAGGCCCTGCCGGCCTGGCGGCGCTGGCTGGGCCATCAGACGCTGGCCCGCGCCCTGGAGGCCATGAGCCCGGACCTGGACGTGCTGACGGTCGCCCGCCGCACACCGGCACGCGCCGAGCAGCCGGCAGCCACGGCCGCGCAGGCCGAACCCGGGCTGCAGCGCCTGCGCCGCTACGGTCTCACCGCCGCCGCCTGCATCGGCGCGGCCCTGCTGTGCTGGCCTCTGCAGTGGGCCTTCGCACAGACCAACATCGTGATGGTCTTCCTGCTGGCCGTGCTGTGGGTGGGCTGGAGGCAGGGCCGCGGGCCCGCCGTGCTGGCCAGCTTCCTGAGCGTGGGCCTGTTCGACTTCTTCTTCGTCGAGCCCAAGCTGAGCTTCGCGGTCTCGGACGTGCAGTACCTGATGACCTTCGCCGTGATGCTGGCCGTGGGCCTGCTGACCGGCCAGCTCACCGCCGGCCTGCGCTACCAGGCCCTGGTGGCCTCGGAGCGGGAGCGGCGCGCGCGCCTGCTTTTCGAGCTGACCAGCGACCTGGCCGGCGCGCTGCAGACCGAGCAGGTGCTGGAGGTGGCCGAGCGCACGCTGGCGCGCGAGGTGCAGGGTCAGGTCTTGATCTACACCCTGGACCTCAAAGATCAACTGCAGCCCTCGCCCCGTGAGGCCGTCTTGAGCGAAGCGGACCGTCCCGACGCCGGCACCGCCCGCTGGGCGCTGGACCACCGCCAGGCGGCCGGGCTCTCGACCGACACGCTGCCTGGCAGCCCCTGGCACTACCTGCCGCTGGAGGCGCCCATGCGCCTGCGTGGCGTGATGGCGCTGCGTCCGCGCGCGCTGGGCACCGTGCTGCAGCCCGAGCTGAGCGACCAGCTCGCCACCTGCGGCCGCATCATCGGCCAAGCCCTGGAGCGCGTGCATTACGTGGAGGTGGCCCAGCAGGCCCTGGTGCAGATCGAGTCCGAGCGCCTGCGCAACTCCCTGCTCTCGGCGCTCTCGCACGACCTGCGCACGCCCCTGGCCGTGCTCTACGGCCTCTCCCAGACCCTGGAGACCTTGCCGGGGCTGCCGGCCCAGGCGCGCGAGCTGAGCCTGACCCTGCAGCAGCAGTCGCGCCGCGTGGGTGCCATGGTCAACAACCTCCTGGACATGGCCCGCCTGGAGAGCGGCAGCCTGCAGCTGAACCGGCAATGGCAGCCGCTGGAGGAGGTCGTCGGCACCTCGCTGCAGATCCTGGGCGACAGCCTCTCGCAGCACCGCCTGCAGATGCGCCTGCCGCCGGACCTGCCGCTGCTGCACCTGGATGCCGCACTGATGGAGCGCGTGCTGTGCAATCTGTTGGAGAACGCGGTGAAGTACACGCCCGCGGGCTGCCAGATCGCCCTGAGCGCCGTGGCGGAGCCAGACCAGGTCGTCATCAGCGTGGAGGACGACGGCCCCGGCCTGCCTGCAGGCCGCGAGGAGCATCTCTTCAACAAGTTCAGCCGCGGCGAGAAGGAGTCCAGCACCCCCGGCGTGGGCCTGGGCCTGGCCATCTGCCGCGCCATCGTCGACGCCCACGGCGGGCGCATCTGGGCCGAGCGCAGCGCCCTGGGCGGCGCCGCCTTCAAAATAGCCCTGCCCCGCGGCAACCCGCCTTCGCTGGCGGCCATGGAGGCCGACCTGTCTGAACACCATGAGTGAACCGCATCCCGTTGCCCTGATCGTCGAGGACGAGCCCAGCATCCGCCGCTTTGTCCGCCTGGCCCTGGAGACCGAAGGCTGGGTCGTCCACGAGGCCGAGACCCTGCGCCAGGGCCTGATCGACGCTGGTACGCGTCATCCGGACCTTGTCATCCTCGACCTCGGCCTGCCCGATGGCGACGGCCTGAATTACCTGCGGGACCTGCGCAGCTGGTCCCACGTCACCGTCATCGTGCTCTCGGCGCGCAGCAACGAGGCCGACAAGATCGCCGCGCTCGATGCTGGCGCCGACGACTACCTGAGCAAGCCTTTCGGCATTGGCGAGCTGATGGCGCGGGTGCGGGTCTGCCAGCGCCGCCTGGCGACCACCACGCGAGGCCAGGAGGCCGCGCTGACCGTCTTCCGTTTCGGCGAAGTGGAGGTGGACCTGGTGCACCGCCGCGTGCTGCGTGCCGGCCAGCCCGTACACCTGACCCCCACCGAGTACCGCCTGCTGACGCACCTGGTGGCCAACGCGGGCAAGGTGCTCACGCATGGTCAGCTGCTCAAGGCCGTCTGGGGCCCCAGCCATACCGACAGCAGCCACTACCTGCGGGTCTACATGGGCAATCTGCGGCAGAAGCTGGAGGCGGAGCCGGCCAGCCCCAGGCACCTCGTCACCGAGACGGCCGTGGGCTATCGCCTGGTGCCCTGAGCACATCCGTCATCGCGCGCCGCTGTGAGACCCGGAGCAGGGGCCTAGCGCTCGAAGGCCCAGTTCAGCCCCAGGGTCCACCAGCTGCCCCCGGGGGCTTTCAGGACCCGCGCACGACTGATGTCGACCGAGACGCGCTCGTTGACGAGGTAGCGCAGGGCACCCCGGCCTTGAGCGCCGCGCCCGTCGTGCCACCCCTCGATCAGCCCTTGCCAATGCGCGTCCGGCTGCCATTCGAAGGCGATACCGTAGTGAGTGACGCTGGCCGCCTGCGCCGGGAAATCGCGCCCCACATTGAGATGCAGGGCCATTTCGTCGCGCGGGGTCCAGGTCAGCGGGATGAGCAGGCTGTGCCCGGCGAAGCGCGGCGAGCCGCTCTGCCAGCCCGCCGCCCAGACCGCGCCCAGGCTGAAGCCCGGCGCCAGTTCCCGGGCCCACTTGAGCTGCAGCCCCTTGCTGATCAGGGTCGGTTCGGCGCTGGTCGCACTGCGCTCCAGATTGAGCCCGATCTCCACACCCCAGGCCTGGCAGGCCGGGCCGAGGTGCTGCAACTGGCGGCCGGGCGCCTGCTCTATCCACACTTCCACCTGGCACTGACCGGGGTCGAGGGTACTGGCGTCGTCGACGGCGTGATGGCCGCCGGCAGCATGGCCGCCAATAGGCAGCAGGACCACCAGTCCTGCGAGCAAGGCAGCAAGGCGTGGGCGAAAGCGCAGCGCCGCAGTGCGCATGCAAGGGCAGGAGACGGGCCGGGCGAGGTACATTGGACTTCTTGCGAGGGCTGTGCGCTCTTGGTTCCACTGTCATGGCATGTGGCGCGGCCCCGGATTGTGCAGTGCCGCCGATGACAGGCCTGATGCCGCCGGTGCGGCTCGACGAGAACAACGCTGGTTTGTCACCGCGGTCCGGACTTCCCTCGATTCCCTGTACGCGACCTTGACGCCTGAACGCCGATTCTCCGCACGTCCTTGACAGCGCGCTCGGTAGATTGCTCTTCATCGCAACACCGCCCGCGCCAGGCCCGGGCCGCCTTCATGAGACCGATCCTCATCCTGCAGCACGAAGAGCTGCAGGACCCCGACTTCCTTCAGCAATGCCTCGGCGACGAGGGTCTTGATGCCGTGGTTCTGCGCCCGGACCAGGGAGACCGGATCCCTGGCGAAGTGCGCGCCTTCGCGGGCGCCACCGTGCTGGGCAGCGACCACAGTGTCCATGACAAGCTGTCCTGGATCGTGTCGGAGCGCGTGCTGCTGCAGCAGGCGCTGGCGCATGAGGTGCCCGCGCTGGCTCACTGCTTTGGCGAGCAGCAGCTGGCGCTGGTGGCTGGTGCGCAGGTGAGCCGCAACGCCTGGCCCACGACGCCCTGGGCGAGATCACCGGCGCATTCTCTGCGCACGATCTGCTGGGGGAAATCTTCAGCAGGTTCTGCATCGGGAAGTAGCCCCGCGCCAACACGCGCCGGACACAACGCCCAGCCGCCCTACATTCGGGGCGGCCAGTGGTGCGTCTCGGCCTGGCAGCGGCAGCACCAGGCATACAGCGCGTCGTAGACCACCAGGCCGTGACGCAGCATCTCGTGGTCATCGTCGAACAGGGACGACAGGCCCAGCGAGAGCGCATACAGACCGGCTGACTGCGGCGCAAGGTCCAGCCGCGAGGTGTCGGCACCGCGCACGATGGTGGCCAGTTGCTGCAGGGCCGGATCCTGCAGGCCGTACTTGCCAAGGAAGGCATCGAAACTGCACAGCTCGCCAACATGGCTCATTTCAACGCCCGGGATGTCATAGGGCGTGGCGCCCAGGGCCTCGGCCTGGGCCAGCACCTGGTTTGCAGGCACATAGAGGAACTCCGCAGCCGGGTCGATGAAGCGCGAGATCAGCCAAGGGCAGGCGATGCGGTCGATCTTGGGTCGCTCGCGTGTGATCCACTTCATGGCAGCCTCCTTGCAGGTGCTCAGCCTGCGTGCATCAGCGGATGGACCAGCAGTCCGAGCAAGGCTGCGGCCAGCACGATCACGGGCTCCGGCAGCTTCTTGAAGCGCCACAGCACGCCCAACGTCACGAGCGCCATGGCAGCCGTCGGACCATCGGTGATCGAGCGCTGTCCGATGACGATGACGGCGCCGGTGATGGCGCCGATGGCCGCCGCCGTCACGCCGTCGACAAAGGCCACGATGGCCGGCCGCTTGCCATGCTTCTTGAAGTAGGGCGCCGGCAGGATGGTGAAGAGATAGCAGGGCACGAAGGTGGCCAGCGCCGCCACCACGGCCCCCCAGAAGCCGGCCACGAGGTAGCCGATGAAGCCGGTCGTGATGACCACCGGGCCCGGTGTGATCATGGCCACGGCGACCGCATCGACGAACTGGCGGTCGTTGAGCCAATGGTGCTCCAGGACCACGCCGCTGTAGAGGAAGGGCACGATGGCCAGGCCGCTGCCAAAGACAAAGCTGCCCGCATAGGCGAAGAAGCCGCCGATCTGGAGCAGCAAAGGCCAGTCTGCCGACGAGGCTGCCGAGGCTGCTGGCGCGGCGAACGGTGCGGTCAGCGCAATGCCCTTGGCCGTGCCGTCTCCGCGCAGCCAGCCCGGCGGCGCGCGCAGCAGCCAGACCAGCACGCCGGCCCCAAGGAACAGCCAAACCACCTCCTGCCTGGTGATGACGGTGACCGCCGCGCTGAGCGCGAAGATGGCCCACAGCAGCCGGTCCTTGCCGATGTTCTTGGTGGTCAGCTTGTAGGCGCTCATCGCAATGATGCCGACGACGGCGGCGCCGACGCCGTAGAAGACCGACTGCATCCAGCCGATGCCGCCGAAAGCCACGTAGGCCGCACCCAAGCCCACCACCATCAGGAAGGACGGCAGCACGAAGGCCAGGCCCGCCAGCGTGGCGCCGAGTACGCGGTAGTGCACAAAGCCCAGGTAGATGGCCAGTTGCGCGGCCAGCGGCCCCGGCATCAGCTGGGCCAGAGCCATGCCTTCCTTGTAGTCGGCCTCGTTGATCCATTGCCGGCGTTCGACCAGGTCGCGATACATGAGTCCGACCAGGGCTACCGGCCCGCCGAAGCCCCAGGCCCCCAGACCCAGCATGTAGGCCACCAGTTGCCGGAGCGTGTACGCCGGACGTCCTGCCGGCAGGCCGTTCTCGCTCACGTGCAGGCCTCCTTCGGCTGCAGGGGCCGCCCGGCACGTGCCCAGCCGTCGATGCCGCCGGACAGGAAACGGGCCTGCAGCCCTCGTGCCCGCAGCTTCATGGCCGTCGACCGTCCGACCTCATGGCCGTAGATGCAGTAGACGAGGATCTCGCGGTCGCTTGGCAGCGAGGCCGCCCACTCGTCGACCTTGGCCGGATCGCACCAGCGCGCGCCCGGCAGCTGGCTCGTGGCCTGCGCATACATGGCGTCGCGGCGCACGTCCAGCAGCAGCGGCTGGGTGCCATCCAGCGCCGCGGCGTCTGCGGCCAGGTCTTCGCTGGCGGCATGCACCGCCTGCTGGTAGCGCTCGTAGACCTTGGCCCAATCAATGTTGACCATGAAGGCATCGACATACGCCGAGGCAGCGGCGCCGTGGTCCATGTGATAGGCGTGTTCGTACATGTCCAGCGCCAGCAGCGGCACTCCGCCGGCCAGCGCATGGGTATGGTCGGCACACCACTGGTTGACCAGCAGGCCCAAGCGAGGCAGGAAGCTCAGCAGCACCCAGCCGGAGCCGCCGCCCAGCGCCTTGCCCATGGCGACGAACTCCTCGCGCCACCGATCCGCGCTGCCAAAGCTGGCCGCCAGGGCCAGGGCCATGGCAGGCGCCATCTCGCTGGCACCCAGGCTGCCGAAGTACAGCTCGTGCAGCAGCATGGAGTTGGTGGCGATCAGCTCCTCGCGCTTGAGCCCGTTCAGCTCATAGCCCGCCAAATCAGCAGGCTTGGCCTCGCGCAGCTGCGCGCGCAAGGCGTTCAGCCGCTTGACGGCACCGCCGTAGTTGTTCTGGTGATGGCTGCGCAGCAGCTTTTCGGACAGCCCTTGGAGGCTGCCCGGGTCGAAAGGAAGGTCCTGGGGAATGGCGTTCATGGCTGCTCCACGTCGTTCTGGAAGGCCGTCAGCAGCCCCTCGAAGACACCGGCGCTGATCTGCAGGAGTTGGTCGTCGTCGGCGATGGCTTCGCGCATGCCGGCCAGCACGCGTTCGACGCCGGCCGCCTCGGGCGGCAGCACGCCGCCAACGTCCAGGCCGTGCACGAGCAGGCCGATGCGAAGCAGCGCGGGCGTCTCCAGGCCGAAACTGGCCAGCAGGGTCTCGAAGGTCACGCGGGCGCCGACATGGCTGAAAGTCGCGCCGTCGAAATCGAAGCCCAGCGCCTTCTTCGGGCAGTCGGCCGGCGACTTCAGCCACAGGAAACGGGCCTCGGGGTCGATGAAGCGGCGGATCAGCCAGGCGCTGGCCAGACGGTCGACCCACGGCCGCGCCCGCGTGGCCCAGACGCGGCCCCGGTAGTGCGCCACGTCCAGCCGTGCAATGGCCTGGCGGGCGGGGTGGGGCTCGTCGGGGGACAGAGCCCGGCTGAGTTGCAGTTCGAGCGCCTCCAAGGCTTCCTGGACCTGGCGCTGCGCCTCCCCGGCAAAGAAGTCGATGGCGACCAACTGCTCGAAACTCTTGCGCAGCTTGCGGGCCTGCCTCAGGCCTTCCATAGCCTGCTCCGGCCGCAGCTGGGCACGCGCGGCGGCAATCTCCGCCAGCAGCGCGCCGAACTCGTCGCGACGGTCGAACATGGATTCGAAGGACGCCGCCGGCGCGTCGGTCGGCAGCAGATGCGCCGTGCCGCCGTGCTGGCGGAGGTCTTCAGCCACGGCACTCAGCGCCGCTTCATGAGCGGCAGCCGCGGGCATGACATAGACGCCATCGCGCAGCACGGCAGCGCCCATGCCCTTCAAGGCGCGCCAGCTGCGCATGCGAGCGGCGGTGTTGTCCGTGGGCAGGGACAGGATGAGTAGCAGCCAAGACATGATGTTGATATTACTACCTTATGTAGCAATATCAACACCATTTTTTGATGCAGACTTCCCGACCTCGGCGTCTGCCAGCCGCCCGCGCTCGGAGGCAGGTTTCGTCCTTTCATTTGCTCACAGCCTGCGGGTCAGCCCTCAGTGGCCTCTGGTCTCACGCCACTAACATCGCGCAAAACAGAGGGAGAGGAACACCATGAGACCGACCCGTGATGCCACGGAGCCGGGGCCGCGGCCCGGTGCGGCCGATTTCGGCCTGCCGGCCCAGGGCAGCCAAGCAGCCGCTGCGACCGCCCGCCCCTTGCATGAACTGGCCGCGCCGCCGGCATGGCCGCTGCTGGGACATCTGCTGAGCCTGGACCGGCATCGGCTCCACCATCAGCTCGAGGGCTGGGCGGCCATCCATGGCCCGCTGTACCGGCTGCAGCTGGGCCGCAGGCCGGTGCTGGTGGTGGCCGATCACCAGCTCGCCCAGGACGTGATGCGGCGGCGCCCGCAGCGCGTGCTGCGCAGCCCCACCACGCGGCGCGTCTGCCAGGAGCTGGGCATCGACGGCCTCTTCATGAGCGAAGGCGAGCGCTGGCAGGCGCTGCGCCGCTTGACCGTGCGCGCCTTCACGCCCGAAGTCTTGCGCGGCTTTCATCCACAGATGCGCGCCATGGGCCAGCGATGGTGCGACCGCTGGCGCGCGTCCGTCGCGGCGGGTGCCCAGCCCGACCTGGCGCGCGACCTGCCGCGCTTCTCGCTCGAAGTGGGCGTGGCCCTGGCCATGGGCGTGGATCTGGGCCAGACCTCGGAACAGCAGGCCTCGGGCAGCCAGCAACTGCAGGCGGACATCGAGTTCCTGATCCGCCAGGTCTGGCGCCGCATCAACAGCACGGTGCCGCTGTGGCGATGGTTCAAGACGGCGCCCGAGCGTGCAGTCGACGCCGCCATCGCGCGCGTGCGCCAGGCCCTGCTGCCCATCATCGAACAGGCCCGCGCCTACCGCACCGCCCACCCGGAAGCGCCGCCCCGCCACTTGCTGGACGCGCTGCTGATCGCGCAGGCCCAGCCCGAGGCCGGCGAGCGGCCCGTGGAACTGTCGGACGAGCAGCTGGTGCGCCTGCTGACGGAGCTGGTCTTTGCCGGCGAAGACACCAGCGCCTATTCACTCGCCTGGTTGCTGATGCTTTGCAGCCGCCATCCCGGCGCCTGGCAGCACCTGCAGACCGAGATCGCCCAGGCTTGCGGCGCCGCAGGCCCGAGCTATGACAGTCTGCGCCGTCTGCCCTACACCGAAGCGCTGATCCAGGAGTCGCAGCGCCTGCGTCCGGTCATCAGCCTGCTGATGTTCCAGTCCGCCGAGGAGCAGGTGGTCGGCGGCGTGCTGGTGCCCAAGGGCGCAGGGCTGATGACGCTGAACCGCTACAGCGCCCTCCAGGTGGGCCCGGAGGACCGGCAGCAGTTCCGCCCCGAGCGCTGGCTGGCCGACGACGTGCAGGCCGCCTGCGCGTCCTCCCATCCCTTTGGCGCCGGCGCCCGCACCTGCCCAGGGCGCTATGCCGCCCTGCTGCAGATGAAGACCCTGCTGGCGCTGATGGCCCCGGCCCTGGACCTGCAACCCAGCCCTGCACCGCTGCCCGACGAGGTGTTGGCCGTGACGCTGCGCCCCGCCGTCCTGGACCTGCGCTGGAAGCTCGGCGGCACCCCGCGCTGAACGACGCGAGGGGCGTGAGGGGTGCGGCGCGGTGCGTGGCCCGCGCCTCAGTGCCCCTCGAAGCTCACCAGGGCATGCAGTGGCAGGCCCGCCGCGCGAACGCGCGCGGAGCCCCCCAACTCCGGCAGATCGACGATGGCCGCACCCTCGATCACCTGTGCCCCCAGCCGCTGCAGCAGGCGCATGCCGGCCAGCATGGTGCCGCCAGTGGCGACGAGATCGTCGATCAGCACCACGCGATCCTGCGCCCCCACGGCGTCGGTGTGGATCTCCACCGTGGCGCTGCCGTACTCCAGCTCGTAGCTCTCCTGCACCGTGGTGAACGGCAGCTTGCCTTTCTTGCGGATGGGCACGAAGCCGATGTTCAGCTCATAGGCCAGCACCGAGCCGATGATGAAGCCGCGCGCATCCAGGCCCGCAATGGCCGTGGGGCGGGTGTCGAAATAGCGGTGCACGAACTGGTCGATCAGCACGCGGAACGCCTTGGGGCTGGACAGCAACGGCGTGATGTCCCGGAACTGCACGCCCGGACTGGGCCAGTCGGGCACGGTGCGGATCTGCTGGCGGATGAAGTCGAGGTCGCTGAGGCTCATGGGCTGGATTGTGCCGCTCAGACCAACGAACCTGGGTGGTGTTCCAGGTCGCCGATCCAGGGCGTCCAATGCCTGCTCAGGCACGCCGGCTGTCGCCCCCCACCAGCCGGGCACGCCCGTCGCGCTTGGCGGCGTAAAGCGCTGCGTCGGCCCGCTCGATCAGCACGGCGCCGTCCTCACCCGGCTGCGCCACCTGGGTGGCGTGGCCGATGCTGATCGTCACGCCACCGCGCAGGGGGCTGGCACCATGCGGGATCGCCGCCAGGCGCAGGCTGTCCAGGCAGCGCTGCGCCGCCCGGCGCGCCTCGGCGGCATCCACCTCCTCCAGCAGCACCGCGAACTCTTCGCCGCCGTAGCGGCACAGCACGGCCTCGTTGACGCAGGACTGCAGCAGGCTGGCCACGCGACGCAGGCAGTCGTCGCCGGCCACATGGCCGTGGCAGTCGTTGTACTGCTTGAAATGGTCGATATCGATCAACAGCAGGGACAGCGGCTGCTGCCGCTGCCGGCTGCGCTGCCAGGCCTGGCGCAGCAGCTCGTCGAAGAGCCGGCGGTTGCCGACGCCCGTGAGCCCGTCGGTGGTGGATTGCCGCGCCAGCAGTTCGTTGGCACGGCGCAGCCGCAACTCCTGGCGCTTGCGCTCGGTGAAGTCGGCAATGATGCAGACGAAGAGATGGGTGGTGACCGTCCGCACCTCGGCCACATTCAGCTGCAGGGCCAGCGCGCTGCCACCTCGGTGGCGGCCGTTCATCTCATGCTGACGGCCCAGCAGCAACTGGGGCTGCAGGCGGGACTCGCCGCGCTCGCCGCCGTCCAGCACCAGGCTCAGGTGCGCGCCCTGCAGCTCGGCCGAGGTGTAGCCGAACAGCACCTCGCAGGCCGGGTTCACCTCCAGCATGTGGCCGTCGCTGTCCAGCGTGATGATGGCGTTGCGCGCCGCCTGGATCACCGCCTGCAGATGGGCCTGGCTGCCGGCCAGGCGCTGCTGCTCGCGCACCAGGTCGCTGACATCCAGCCGCACGCCGACGATCCCGCCCGAGGCCGTGCGCTGCTCGTAGATGCGCAGCCATTTGTTGTCATGCACACGCTGCAGCAAGGGCTCCTGCTGGTGTCCGCGCTGGGTCAGGCGCTCCGCCAGCCAGGCTTCCTCGCGACCGCGCGCCTCCGGCACGCCGCCGCCGTAGGCCGAGGCGCGCGCCATGTTGCTGAAGCTGGCACCACGGTCGAAGGCCCCCCACATGTGCGGATAGAGCTCGATCAGCTTGCGGTTGTAGGCCACCAGCCGGTCCTGGGCATCGAAGATCTCAACGCTGGCCGGCAGAGCGTCGATGGCGTCTTCCAGTTGGTCGTAGGCGCGCTGGATCTGATGCCGGCCCTGCACCAGCACCAGCAGGCCCAGGAGGGCTGCCAGCAGTCCGGGCGCCATGCCGGCGATGGCCCAGCCCAGCACCGGCTCGCCCCGGGCATTGGCGTTCAAGCCGGCGGCGAAGAAGCCCAGCTGCGCCAGCAGGCAGGCCAGCAGCAGGCCCGCCATGCCCCGCTTGAGCAGCAAGTCCTGCGCACCGCACAGGGCGGCATGCCAGCACAGCCGTTGGCGGCGACGACGCAGGGTGGCGGTGGCGGGATCGCGGGACATGGGGGCTCGACGGGGCCGGAACAGGAGGCTGGAACAAAGCCGGCATCCTAGGGACTCGCCCCGCAACTGCCCAGACCGAGTCGACCCGAACGCCCCCCAAAGCTTAGGGGGACGATCCTCAACTGCTGCGCGCGACGGGCGTGCCAGCCTTGCCGGCGGACAGCGGCAGGTGCCGCGCCAACTCCAGCTTGGCCAGGGCATTGCGGTGGACCTCGTCCGGACCGTCGGCGAAGCGCAGCGTGCGTTGATGGGCCCACATCATGGCCAGCGGCGTGTCGTCGGAGACGCCCATGCCACCGTGGACCTGGATGGCCCAGTCGATGACCTTGAGCGCCGTGTTGGGGGCGACGATCTTGATCATGGCGATCTCGGCCTTGGCGACCTTGTTGCCCACCGTGTCCATCATGTAGGCGGCCTTGAGCGTCAGCAGGCGCGCCTGCTCGATGAGGCAGCGCGCCTCGGCAATGCGCTCCTGCGTCACCGTCTGCTGGGCCAGGGTCTTGCCAAAGGCCACGCGGGCAAGGGCGCGCTGGCACATCAGTTCCAAAGCGCGCTCGGCCGCGCCGATGGAGCGCATGCAGTGGTGGATGCGGCCCGGCCCCAGGCGGCCCTGCGCGATCTCGAAGCCGCGCCCCTCCCCCAGCAGGATGTTGGACACCGGCACGCGCACGTCCTTCAGCTCGATCTCCATATGGCCATGCGGCGCGTCGTCATAGCCGAAGACCGGCAGATGGCGCTTGACGCGAACGCCCGGCGCATCCGCCGGCACCAGCACCATGGACTGCTGCTCGTGCTTGCCCGCATCCGGGTTGGTCTTGCCCATCACGATATAGAGCGTGCAGCGCGGGTCACCGGCCCCGCTGGACCACCACTTGCTGCCGTTGATGACGTACTCGTCACCCTGGCGTTCGATGCGGCACTGGATGTTGGTGGCGTCGGACGAGGCCACCTCGGGCTCGGTCATCAGGAATGCCGAACGGATCTCGCCGCGCAGCAGCGGCTCCAGCCAGCGGTCCTTTTGCGCCTCGCTGCCGTAGCGTTCAAGCGTCTCCATATTGCCGGTGTCCGGCGCCGAACAGTTGAAGACCTCGGCCGCCCAGGACACGCGCCCCATGATTTCGCACAGCGGCGCGTACTCCAGGTTGGACAGGCCTTCGGGCGCTCGTCCGGACTGCGGCAGGAAGAGGTTCCACAGCCCGGCCGCGCGGGCCAGGGGTTTGAGCTCCTCGATCAGCCGCGTCGGCACCCAGGCATTGCCGGCGCGTCGGTTGGCCTCGACTTCTTCGTGGAAGCGGCGCTCATTGGGATAGATGTGCTGATCGAAAAAGGCCAGCAGGCGCTCGCGATAAGCCTGCACCTTGGGGCTGTAGTCGAAGTTCATGGCGGGTCCTCGGCAAGAATGGGACGGGTGTCAGGCCAGCAGCTTGCACAGCCGGATCTGGGGCTGCACGCTCGAATAGCGGCTCACATGCGCAGCCAGCTCGGGGCCGGCGGCGGCCAGCGCGGCCTGGGCGCTGGCCAGGTCGCTGAAGTCGGCAAAGCTGGCCGCAATCAGGTCCCCGGGGCGCGGCGTGCCGGCACTCAGGAACTGGGCCAGCGCCAGGCCTTTCAGCCCCAGCGGGGTCAGCAGCCGCCTGGCCAGTTCGGCGTGCTCGCCGGCATAGCAGGCGGCATCGAACCGGGCGCCCTCGGCCCAGTGGTAAAGACCCATCACACGAATCATGACTGCTCCTTGGATTGAGGTTCTGCCGGCGGACCTTGGCCCAGGTACCGCTCATACCGGACCAGCAGGTGCTCCATGGTGGTCAGGCGGTCGTCGTGCTGCAAGCCGTCCAGCGGCGCGATGTTCAGGCCGCGCAGCACCCAGTCGCCGGGCGCCTCGCCAACGTCGATCACGTTGAGGCAGGCCGGGCTCTGCAGCAGGCTGCCGTAGAGCAGGCGCTGGCCGCCGCTAAGGGCATGGGACAGCAGGGCGGCGTTGACCACGCCATGCAGCACCAGCAAGGCGCTGTCCCAGTGCGGGTCGGCCTGCAGCCGCTGCAGCGCGGGCAGCACGCGGTCCAGGAACTCGCCCACGGACTCGCCCTGCAAGAAGCGCTGATCCTCGGGCACCTGCCCCCGGTTCAGGCCGCAGAAGGCCTGGCGAAGCTGCGCGGGCGGGATCGCCGACAGCCGGCCGCCGCGTATCTCCTCCCATGCGGGCCAGACCTCTGCTTGCAGGGTCGCGTGGCCGGAAGCGGCCAGCACCAGCGTGGCCGTTTGCGCGGTGCGCGGCAGGCCGGAGATGATGGCGCGGTCCAGCCGCACGCCCTGCTCGCGCAGATAGGCGCCCGCGGCACGCGCCTGGGCCTGGCCATGCGCGGTGAGGCTCACCTGCTCGGGCGGTACCGGACGACCGCTGGCGGGATCGAAGTAGGAGACCTCGCCGTGGCGCATCAGGTAGAGGCGCCGGCGCTGGCCGTGGCGGGTGGCTTGGGACATGCGCGCAGTGTGACCCAGCGGCGCAGCTGCGGCTGTCGCGCAGGCGGCAGGCCCGACAATGCGGCGCGACATGAATCCTCCCGCTCCCGTCTCCCCGGCAACCGTCGAGCCCCTGCGCTGGGACATCCAGGCCTTGCGCGGCCTGGCCGTCGCCTGGGTGCTGCTGCACCATGCCCAGCTGCCCGGCGTCCCCGGCGGCTACCTGGGCGTGGACATCTTCTTCGTGATCTCCGGCTACTTGATCACGGGCCTGGTGCAGCGCGCGCTGCAGGCCGGGCAGTTCAGCTTCCGCGCCTTCTATGCCCGGCGCGCGCGACGGCTGCTGCCCGCCGCTTACGTCACGATGGCACTGACCCTGCTGGCCAGCCCCTGGCTGCTGAACGCCCGCGAGCAGCTGGACTTTGCGGCCCAGTTGCAGGGCGCCCTGCTCTTTGCCAGCAACTGGGTGCTGTGGCAGCAAAGCGGCTATTTCCAGGGCGCGGCGGAACTCAAGCCGCTGCTTCACTTCTGGTCCCTGTCCCTGGAGGAGCAGTACTACCTGCTGCTGCCCGCCCTGCTGTGGCTGTGCCGCCCTCGCTGGCGGCGCCTGGCCGTGGGGCTGCTGAGCCTGACCAGTCTGGCGCTGTGCCTGCGCTGGCTCACGCGCGACGCCAGCCTGGCTTTCTACGCCCTGCCCAGCCGCGCCTGGGAGCTGGGCCTGGGTTCGCTGGTGGCCTTGTGGCCCGAACGCAATCGCCTGCCCGCCGGCGCGCAGGGCGCCGTGCGCGCGGGTGCCGCGCTCGGTCTGCTGGCTTTGCCCTTGCTGAATCCCGCCGGATGGCCTCATCCCGGGCCGCTGGCCCTGGGCGTCTGCCTGGCCACAATGCTGCTGATGCACCCCCCCGCCGAATCAGCGCAAGCACCGCGCGGCATGCGCCCGCTGGTCTGGCTGGGCGACCGCAGCTATTCGCTCTACCTCGTGCACTGGCCACTGATGGCGGCAGTGCACAACGCCTGGATCGGCACGGCAAAGGAGGCTCCCCCAGCCTTGCTGGCATGGCGGCTGGGCGCGCTGGCCTTGTCGCTGCCGCTGGCGTGGATGCTGCATCGCTGGGTCGAAGTGCCCGGCAAGACGCGCCTGCGAGGCCGGCCGGCCTGGGCGGCCCTGATCGTCTCCAGCCTGTGCCTGGCGGTGCTGCCCGGCCTCACCCAGCGCTGGGTGCAGGCGTCTCCGGGCCAGGACTTCGCCCGGCTCACGCGCCCCAACCACGGTTTTGCGCCGGTGTGCGACGCCGAAGAGCCCTATGCGCCGCGTGCGCAATGCCAGCGGGGCGAGCATCCGCGCTGGATGGTCTGGGGCGATTCCTATGCCATGCATTTGGTGCCAGGTCTTGCCCAGCACGTGGGCGCGCAGGGGCTGCTGCAGGCCACCAAGTCCTCCTGCGGCCCGTTCCTGAACATCGCGCCCTACAAGCCCGAGGCGGCGCCGGGCGAGACCTTTGCGCCGCGCTGGGTGGCGCAATGCCAGGCCTTCAACCGGTCGGTGCTGGCGTGGCTGGGCGGGCATCCGGAGGTGCACACGGTGGTCCTGTCCAGCCTGCTGACGCAGTACCTGGACACGCGCCGGTACAGTCCGCGAAGGCTCACGGCGGACGGGCTGCCGTCCAGCCAGGCCATGGATGAGACCGCGCTGCAGCAGGCATTGCTCGAAGACCTGCTGCACAGCGCCGAGCAGTTGCGGCGGCTGGGCAAGCGCGTGCTGCTGATCGCGCCACCGCCGCGAGCCGACTTCAACATCGCGGCCTGCCTGGAACGCCAAGCCCTGGGTCGCTGGACCCTGGGTGCCACGCCGGACTGCCGCGTCGACCCGGCCCACCAGGACGCCGGCAGCGAGCAGGTGCGGTCCTGGCTGCAGCAGGTCGAGCGCCGGCTTCCCGTGTTGCGCTTCGAGCCGCTGTTGTGCCGGGCCCAGCGCTGCGAGGTGATGCAGGCGGGCGTGATGCTGTATCGCGACCAGGGCCACCTCAGCGAGGACGGATCACGCGAGCTGCTGCCGCGTCTGGCCTGGCCCGAGCCTTCAGCCGCGCAGTAGCTTTTCCTCGGCCAGGGCCAGGGCCTCGGGCGTGCCGCACAGCACCAGGGTGTCTCCGCCCTGCAGCTCCAGCCCATCCTGGGCGGAGCGCACCGCGCCCCCGGCACGCCGTACGGACACCACATGCACGCCCACCGCGTTGAGTGCCAGGTCGCCCAGGGGCTCGCCGGCATAAGGCGTGGCCAGCGGCAGCGTGACCGGCCGCAGGCGGGCCTGTTCGCGCTCGTCGGCGCTGTCGTCGTCGGCGCCATGGAAGTAGCCGCGCAGCAGGCTGTAGCGGGCGTCACGGGCGTCGCGGGTCAGGCGGATCACGCGGTGCATGGGAACGCCCACCAGCGCCAGGGCATGGCTGGCCAGCATCAGCGAGCCCTCGATGGCCTCGGGCACCACCTCGGTCGCACCCGCCGCGCGCAGCTTCTCCAGGTCGCTGTCGTCGATGGTGCGCACCACCACCGGCACATGGGCGGCGTGCTCGCGCACCAGCTGCAGGATCTTCAGTGCGGAGGGCGTGTCGTGGTAGCTGATCACCACCGCACTGGCCCGCGCCAGGCCCGCGGCCATCAGGCTTTGCACCTTGGCGGCATCGCCGAAGACCACGCTCTGGCCGGCAGCAGCAGCCTGGCGCACGCGGTCCGGGTCCAGGTCCAGCGCCATGTAGGGAATGTGCTCACTCTCCAGCAGTCTGGCGAGGTTCTGGCCGCTGCGGCCAAAGCCGCAGATGATCACGTGGGCGTCGGCCTTGATGGACTTCTTGGCGATGCTGGTCAGCTGTACCGACTGCAGCAGCCAGTCGCTGGACGACAGCTTCATCACGATGCGGTTGCTGTACAGCACCAGCAAGGGCGTGGCCAGCATGGAAATGACCATGGATGCCAGCACCGGGCTGACCCACTGCGCCCCGATCAGCTGGTGCTGCGCCCCCAGGCTCAGCAGCACGAAACCGAACTCGCCTGCCTGCGCCAGGTACAGCCCGGTGCGGATGGCCACCCCGGTGGGCGCCCGAAAGAGCTTGGCCAGCGCGGCGATCAGCGTGGCCTTGGCCAGCAGCGGCAGCGCGGTCAACATCAGCACCAGTGGCCATTGCGCCACCACGGGCCGCCAGTCCAGCTTCATGCCGATGGTGATGAAGAACAGGCCCAGCAGCACGTCGTGGAAGGGGCGGATGTCGGTTTCCACCTGGTGCTTGTATTCGGTCTCGGCGATCAGCATGCCGGCCACGAAGGCACCCAGCGCCAGGGACAGGCCGGCGTGCTCGGTCACCCAGGCCAGGCCCAGGGTGACGAGCAGCAGGTTGAGCATGAACAGCTCTTCGCTCTTGCGCCGTGCCACCAGCGTCAGCCACCAGCGCATGACCTTCTGGCCGCCGGCCAGCAGCACGGCCAGCACGGCCGCAGCCTTCAGGCCGGCCCAGGCCAGCGAGACGGCCATGGTGCCGCCATCGCTCTTGAGCGCCGGGATCAGCACCAGCAGCGGCACCACGGCCAGGTCCTGGAACAGCAGCACGCCCATCACCCGGCGGCCATGCTCGCTCTCCAGCTCCAGGCGCTCGGCCATCAGCTTGACGACGATGGCGGTGGAACTCATGGCCATGGCCGCCCCCAGCATCAGCGCCCCCTCCCAAGTCAGGTCCCAGCGCATGCCCAGCCAGCCGAACAGCCGGTCCAGCATCAGGTGCCCGGCCATGGTGCCCAGGATGCTGACCAGCACCTGCAGCAGTCCCAGCCCGAAGACCAGGGAGCGCATGCTGCGCAGCTTGGGCAGGTTGAACTCCAGCCCGATCACGAACATCAGGAACACGACGCCGAACTCGGCGAGGTAGCGAACGCCCTCGGAGTCGCCGGACAAGGCCATGGCGTTGGGGCCGATCAGCACCCCCACCGTCAGATAGCCCAGCATGGGCGGCATCTTGAGCGAACGGCAGGCGACCACACCCAGCACGGCGGCCACCAGATACAGCAGGGCGAGGTCCAGCGAACTCATGGCGGTCATGGTACTGCCTCCCCCAGGCGCCTCCACGGCAGCGCGCGCGATCGACGCCGCACCGGGCGAGCAGGTGGCGGAGCTTTCGCTTCAGGGCTGGTAGCAGAGCGGTATGGGTAAGCACCGAGCCGCAAATGAGCAAATATTTGCGCAAACCGGCCCTTAGGCGCAAACTTCCACCACCTATGCGTTCGCCGCATAGGCGCATGTGCACTCGGCTTTGGATTCGCTGGCATCGCGATCCTGGTTCGCGATACCGTTCGCGCCACGTAAAAATTACGGAGCATTACATGCCCAATCTGTCCTTCGTCACGCCCACGCGCAACAGCCCCTGGGGCACCTATCTGTCGCAGATCGACGCGGTGGAGCCTTACCTGGGTCACCTGGCTCGCTGGGTGGAGACCCTGCGCCGTCCCAAGCGCGCCCTGATCGTCGACATCCCCATCGAGCTGGACAACGGCACCATCGCTCATTACGAGGGTTTCCGCGTGCAGCACAGCCTGACCCGCGGCCCCGGCAAGGGTGGCGTGCGCTACCACCCGGACGTGACGCTGGAAGAAGTGATGGCCCTGGCGGCCTGGATGACGGTCAAGAACGCCGCGGTGAACCTGCCCTACGGCGGCGCCAAGGGCGGCATCCGCCTGGACCCCAAGACCCTGTCCATGAAGGAGCTGGAGAAGGTGACGCGCCGGTACACCAGCGAGATCGGCATCATCATCGGCCCGCAGCAGGACATCCCGGCACCGGACGTGAACACCAACGGCCAGATCATGGCCTGGATGATGGACACGTACTCGATGAACGTCGGCGCCACCGCCACCGGCGTCGTGACCGGCAAGCCCATCCCCCTGGGCGGCTCGCTGGGCCGCGTGGCCGCCACCGGCCGCGGCGTGTTCGTGATCGGCCGTGAGGCCATGCGCCGCCTGAACGTGCCCATGGAGGGCGCCCGCGTCGCCGTGCAGGGCTTCGGCAACGTGGGGTCGGTGGCCGCCAAGATGTTCGCGGCCAATGGCGCCAAGATCGTCGCCGTGCAGGACCACACCGGCACCATCCTGAACGAAAAGGGCATGGACATGACGGACCTGCTCGACCACGTGGCCAAGACCGGCGGCGTGGGCGGCTTCAAGGGCGCCGACAAGATCGACAACGAGAACTTCTGGGACGTCAAGACCGACGTGCTGATCCCCGCGGCCCTGGAAGGCCAGATCAGCGCTGAGCGCGCCCAGCGCCTCTCGACCCGCATCGTGCTGGAAGGCGCCAACGGCCCGACCACCCCGGACGGCGACGCCGTGCTGGCCGACCGCGGCATCACCGTGGTGCCGGACGTGATCGCCAATGCCGGCGGCGTGACCGTGTCCTACTTCGAATGGGTGCAGGACTTCTCCAGCTTCTTCTGGACCGAGGACGAGATCAATGTCCGCCTGGACCAGATCATGATCGGCGCCTTCAAGGGCATCTGGGAGACCAGCGAGAAGCACAGGATCTCGCTGCGCACCGCCGCCTTCACCGTGGCCTGCACCCGCGTGCTGCAGGCCCGTGAAGAGCGCGGCCTGTACCCCTGAGCGCCGCGCATCGCCGCATCCGTACGGCGATCGAAGCAGGCCCGCCGCGTGCGGGCCTTTTTCATGGTCATCCGCCGCGCCCCTGTGGCATCATCCGGGGCATGAAAGCGCTGATGAGTCCGCTCGCCAAGGCCGTGCTGGCCGATCCGCAGGCCAAGGGCCAGCTGCGCCATTACCTGGCACGCAAGTCGGCCATCGCCGCCCATGCCGCACAGGAAGCGCCCCTCGCCGCCGCGCCGCAGGCCACGGTCATCGAGCTGAAGGCTGCGGGCGGGCGCACGCTCAAACTCACGCCCGTTGTCGTGCCCCGGGCCGCCTGAGCCCCAGGTTCGCCGAACGCGGGCATGAATTTCGCGCTCCCGACCCTGGCCGTCTTCGCCCTGCTGCTGCCCGGCTTCGTCGCCCGGTCGCGCATCAAGCGCATCGAGCGCCAGTCGCTGGACTATTCCCCTTTTGGCCAGATCGTCAGCGAGGCCCTGATCTGGGCGCTGGCCCTGCACCTGCTGTGGTGTAGCGGCACCTGGCTGCTGACGCCCTATGCGCCGCGCCCCGAAGTGATGCTGCGCCTGCTGGGATCGGACAACGCACGCCAGGCGCAGTCCGTCGAGGCCATTGCCGCCATGGCCGGACCCATCACCGCCTACCTGGGCAGCCTGCTGGTCTTCGCCTACCTGATGCCCACCGGCCTGCGCCACCTGATCAGCCGCTGGCGCCTGGACAGCCACCGCTCGCGCTTCAGCCCCTGGCTGCGCTTCTCCGGCGCGCCCTGGTACTACCTGCTCACCGGCGCCGACTTCCCCCGCGGCCATGCGCCGGACCTCATCGCCGTCAGCGCCATCGTCAACGTGGCTGGCGAGGCCTTCCTCTACACAGGACTGCTCAGCGACTACTTCCTGGACACCGAAGGCAAGCTGGACCGCCTGGTGCTGCGCGAGGTGATGCGCCGCCCGCTGGCCGACGACAAGCCCGGGCACCCGGCCGAAGACGGCAGCCCTCTGCTCTTCACCGACCGCTTCTACGTGGTCGACGGTGACTATTTCGTGCTGCGCTACAGCGAGCTGATCACGCTCAATATCGAGTACATCAAGCTGGCCGAGCAGGCCGATTGAGCCCCTGCGCCGACCGCCTGAGCGGCGCTCGAAGGCGGCCCCCGGTTGTTACACTGCCGGCCATGAATGCCCCCCAGTCCTATGACGCCGCGCGTGCCATCGAGATGGCTCGCCAGGCCCTGCAGATCGAGGCCCAGGCCCTCACCGACATGCTGCCCCGGCTGGGTGAAAGCTTTGCGAACGCCGTTCAGGCCATGCTGGCCTGCAAGGGCCGCGTGGTCGTGATGGGCATGGGCAAGAGCGGCCATGTGGGCCGCAAGATCGCCGCCACCCTGGCCTCCACCGGCACGCCGGCGATGTTCGTGCACCCCGGCGAGGCCAGTCACGGCGACCTGGGCATGGTGACGCCGCAGGACGTGGTGCTGGCCCTGTCCAACTCCGGCGAGAGCGACGAGCTCAATGCCGTGCTGCCCGTACTCAAGCGCCTGGGCGTGTGCGTCATCGCGATGACAGGCCGGGCCGAGTCCAGCCTGGCCCGCCATGCCAGCCTGGTGCTGGACAGCCAGGTGGCGGTCGAGGCCTGCCCCCTCAATCTGGCCCCCACCGCCTCCACGACCGCACAGATGGCGCTGGGCGACGCGCTGGCCGTGGCCCTGCTCGACGCCCGCGGCTTCCGCCCCGAGGACTTCGCCCGCTCGCACCCCGGCGGGGCCCTGGGCCGCAAGCTGCTGACCCATGTGCGTGACCTCATGCGCAGCGGCGATGCGCTGCCGCGCGTCGATCCCGACACCCCGTTCACCGACATGATGCGCACGATGTCCGCCAAGAGCATGGGCCTGGCCATCGTGGTCGACGAGGCGGAAATCGTGCAGGGCGTGTTCACCGATGGCGACCTGCGCCGCCTGATCGAGCGCGGCACCGACCTGCGCGGCCTGCGCGCCGGCGAGGTCATGTCGCTGCATCCCAAGTGCGTGCGTGCCGACGACCTCGCGGTCGACGCCGCCGACCTCATGGAAGCCGCCCGCATCACCGTGGTGCTGGTCACCGAGGAAGAGCGCCTGATCGGCGCGGTGCACATCAACGACCTGATGAGCGCCAAGGTGATCTGAATGCGCACCATCACCTCCCCCGCATTGAGCTTCCCGCCGGAACTGCTGCTGAAGGCGCAGGGCGGCGGTTTGGGCCTGAAAGCCGCCATCTTCGATGTCGACGGCGTGCTGACCGACGGCCGCATCTACATCGGCGAGAGCGGCGAAAGCTTCAAAGCCTTCTCCACTCTGGACGGCCACGGGCTCAAGCTGCTGGACCAGAGCGGCATCACGCCGCTGATCATCACCGGCCGCGATTCGCCTGCGGTGCGGCGCAGGGTCGCCGACCTGGGCCTGAAGCACGCCGTCTATGGCGCG
The DNA here is from genome assembly GCA_041905785.1 of Burkholderiaceae bacterium. Lineage (GTDB taxonomy): Bacteria > Pseudomonadota > Gammaproteobacteria > Burkholderiales > Burkholderiaceae_C > Roseateles_B. The sequence continues at coordinate 124,786 of JAYRKJ010000014.1, read as the reverse complement.
CGTGACAAGCTGGCCGTCGCCGAACCCCTGCTGGCGCAGCTGGGCCTGGACTGGAGCCAGGTCGCCGCCATGGGCGACGACTGGCCCGACCTGCCGCTGATGTGCCGCGCCGCCTTTGCCTGCGCGCCCGCCCAGGCGCACCCCGAGGTGCGCGCCATCGCCCATCACGTGACGCAGGCTCCAGCCGGCCATGGTGCCGCGCGCGAATGCTGCGACCTGCTGCTGATGGCCTGCGGCCGCTACGCCGGCCTGCTGCAAGGGCAGCTGAGCACCCTGGACGGAGGCGGTGCGGCATGAGCCCCACGCCCTGCTGGGTGAAGGAGTTCGCATGAGCACGCCCACCGGAGCCCGCACCGGCACCCCGCTGTCGCCTCCGCCCGCCCCCGCGCGCCGCCGCGAGGCCTTGCCCCTGCTCTGGCGCCTGCAGGCGCTGCTGGGCACCTATCTGCCCTTGCTGATCCTGGCGCTGCTGGCAGGCTTCAGCTGGTGGCTGGTCAAGAACACGCCGCTGCCCGATGACGTCAGCGCAGGGCGCGTGCTGCGCCATGAGCCCGACTACCAGATGCAGGGTTTCGAGTTGCAGCGCTTCAAGGCCGACGGCACGCTGGCGCTGCAAGTCCGCGGCCGGGAGATGCGCCACTTCCCTGATACCGACACCCTGGAAATCGACGGCATCGAGCTGCGCGCCCTGGGCAAGGACGGCACCCTGACCACGGCCCAGGCCCTTCAGGCCCTCAGCAACGGTGATGCCAGCGAGATCCGGCTGCAAGGCGATGTGCAGGTGCGGCGCTATGCCCAGGCCCAGGCGGAACAGCAGGCGCCCCAGCTGGAGATCAGCGGTGAATTCCTGCAGCTCAATCCCCTGCTGGAGCAGATGCGCTCGCACCTGCCTGTGACCCTGCAGGCCGGCCAGGGCCGCTTCAGCGTGCAGTCCTTCGAGTACGACAAGCTCAGCGGCCAGCTGCAGTTCCATGGTCGCAGCACCGCCAGCTACCCGCCCCGGCACCAACGCCCCTGAGCCCCTGAGCCCTTGAGCACGCCCTTCAGCACATCCATGAGCCACGCCCCCCTCGTCTACATCACGGGTGCTTCCAGCGGTCTGGGCCAGGCCATGGCCCTGGAGTACTACCGCCAGGGCTGGCGCCTGGCCCTGGTGGCGCGCCGCACTGAGGAACTGGCCCGCTGGGCGCAGGAGCAGGGTCTGGACCCCGAGCGCCTGCGCATCTATGGCGCCGACGTCAGCCAGGTCGAGTCCATCGTCGAGGCCGGTCGCCGCTGCATCGCCGAGCAGGGCCTGCCTGAGGTGGTGATCGCCAACGCCGGCATCTCGGTCGGCATCGACAGTGCAATCTACGAAGACCTGGCCGTGATGCAGAAGGTCTACGCGACCAACAATATCGGCCTCGCCGCCACCTTCCACCCCTTCATTGCGCCGATGAACGCGCGCGGCAACGGCAGCCTGGTGGGCATCGCCAGCGTGGCCGGCATCCGCGGGCTTCCCGGCCATGCCGCCTACTGCTCCAGCAAGGCGGCCGTGACCAGCTATTGCGAAAGCCTGCGCGGCGAATGCCGCCCCTTCGGCGTGCACGTCACCACGATCGCGCCGGGCTACATCGACACGCCGCTCACGCGCCGCAACCGCTATCACATGCCCTTCCTGATGTCTGCTGACAGCTTTGCCAGCGCGGCGTACCGCAGCATTCAGGCCGGTTGCAGATTCCGCGTCATTCCCTGGCAAATGGGCCTTGTGGCCAGGGTTCTGCGCATCCTGCCCGATGCCTTGTTCGACCGCCTGCTGGCCGGCCGTCCGCGTAAACACCGAGAAGGCGAGTAACGCGCGCGCCACAAGCGCCCCCCCATCGCGCAGGCCTTTGCTGGCCGCGTGAGATCCGGTTCCTACACTTCGCGCGCCCGAGTGGATCCCGTTGGGCGCGGGAGCCTCGCGTCAAACAACTACGCACGCGAGACAAGGAGGAGCCATGAACAAAACGCGACACGCGGTCGCTGCGGCCTGCCTGGCATTGCTGGGCACTCAACAGGCCCATGCCGACCTTCCCGCCATGCCCTGGCCCAAGGCCTTGCGCGTGGCAAACGCATCCGTGCAGATTGATGGCCGGCTGGACGATGCCGTCTGGGCGCAAGCCCCCATCCACGACAGCTTCATCCAGCTGCAGCCGCAGGACAAGAAGCCGGCACGATGGCGCACCACCGTGCAGGTGATCGCCGACAAGGACGCGCTGATCTTCGGCATCCGCTGCTATGACGAGCACCCGGACCAGATCCGGGCTCCACTGGTGCGCCGTGACCAGGTCAAGCGCGACCAGGACCACATCGTCGTTTATCTGGACCCCATGGGCCAGCGCCGCACGGCCCAGTTCGTGCGCGTGGGGGCCAACGGCGTGGTGGCCGATGGCAGCATCGCCGCGGCCGACGACGTGGAGGACTTCGCCCCGGACTTCGATGTGCAGGCCGCCGCGCAGCGCCTGCCGGACGGCTACAGCGTCGAGCTGCGCTGGCCTTTGTCGACCCTGCGCTATCCGTATCAGGGCGGCGCGGACTGGCGCCTGATGGTCGGGCGCAGTGTGCCGCGCGACGAGAACGTCTTCCTGGTCTCGGCTCCGCTGACCCAGGACTCCCTGCACAACATCGCCGAGCTGCAGCCCATCGAAGGTCTGGGCGACCTGGTGCAAAGCGTGCGAGAGCGCAGCTTTGTCGAACTGCGCCCTGAGCTCACCCTGCGCCGGCATGAGGAGCGCAGCGCAAGTGCGCCGCTGACGCGTCAGAACGATGCCAACCTGGGCCTGGAGCTGAAATGGCGCCCCCGTGCCGACTGGGTGGTGGACGCCACGCTGAACCCCGATTTCTCCCAGGTCGAGCTGGACGTGCCCCAGCTCGCCGGCAACACGCGCTATGCGCTGCTGCTCACCGAGAAGCGCCCCTTCTTCCTGGAAAGCCAGGACGTCACCGGCAAGGGGCAGCCGGATGAAAGCGGTCAGGCGCGCGGCCTGGCAGCGTTCTATTCCCGCGCCATCACCGACCCCAACTGGGGCCTGCGTGCGACCTGGCGAGGCGCGGAGGCCGAAGGCACCTTCCTCAGCCTGCGGGACAAGGGCGGCGGCAAGATCTTCCGCTCCAACGCCTACGAGACTCAGGAGCGCCTGCCCTCGAACCTGAGCTCCCAGGCCAGCTTCGGCCGCCTGCACCGCCAGTTCGAGCACTGGGGCGCGGCAGGTCTGGTCTCCATCCGCGACTATGGCCTGGGCCGCCACAACTGGGTGCTGGGCAGCGACTTCCATGCCAATCTCAGCGAGCAGGCCAGCGTGCGCGGCCATGTGCTGCTGTCCAGCACGACACTGGGATTCGACGAGCAGGACCAGCCGCTGCGCCAGCGCGCGCAGAGCGGCAGCTACGTCTGGATCGAGGGCCGCCATCGCAGCGAGGACTGGGCCAATTTCCTGCACCTGGAGCGGTTGAGCCCGCGTTTTGCCAACGACAACGGCTTCGTCAACCAGACCGGCATCCAGCGCGTCACGGCCCAGCTGAACCGGCGCATGGGCAGCCAGACCCTGCACCTGCCCGGCACCTCGCTGAGCTGGCCGGCCTATGAATTCGAATGGCAGCTCAAGCTGGCCCAAACCAACACCTTGCGCGACCCCGAGTTCGACGTGCCGTCCGGCCAGGTGTTGGAGCGCCGCGTGCAGCCCGGTGTCTGGTTCACCTCGGCCCGCAAGTTCGAGTTCTGGGCACACGTGGGGCTGGATGCCCAGCGAGCCAAGGCCAGCGGCGTGCTGCATCAGCCGCGAACCATCAACCTGGGCTTCATCCTGAACCCATCGTCCTGGTTCAGCTTGTTCAGCATCGACTACGAATTCGGCCGCCGGCTGGACGTGGAAGCGGACCGTCTGGGCCGCGGCCAGACCCTGGCCATCGACGCCAACTTCCGCTTCAACCTGCCGGCGCAGATGGCGCTGGAATGGAATCAGCGCCTGGGCTGGTCAGACGTGCGCGGCCCGCAGCACCAGCGCTCGCTGCAGGAATGGCTGGGCCAATCGCTGGCCGTGCTGCACTTCAGCGCCCAGGACTCGCTGCGCCTGATCCTGCAGCAGCGCGGCCTGAGCCGGATGCCCGACGGCACGCTGGAAGAGGATCGTCGCCACAGCAGCACGCAATCGCTGGTCTATCAACGCCGACAGGGGCTGAGCAGCGCCTTCAGCCTGGGCTACACCCACACGCGGCGCCAGCCTGGCGAAGCGGTGCAGAAGGAGTGGTTCGCCAAATACAGCACCGTGTTCGGGCGCTGAGAGCACCCCGGCCTCGCACCCCGGTCGGGGCTGCGGGGCCGGCGCCCGCGCAAGTCCATTGCCAGGCTCATCGCGCAAGCGAAAGCGTCCAGCGAAGCCGGTCGCGAAGTCCGGCCCATGGGTCTGAAGCCGCTGCGGCGGGCGGGACCGGGCAAGAAAAAAGCACCCTCGACGAGGGTGCTTTCTTTATTGCAGGGGCTGAACCCGGTCCAGCCCCAGGCGCATCAGTAGCCGCCCGAACGGCCGCCGCCGTAGCCGCCGCCGCCGGAACGGCCACCGCCGTAACCGCCGCCGCCGCCACCGTAGCCGCCGCCGCCGGAACGGCCACCGCCGTAACCGCCGCCACCGCCGCCGCCGAAGCCGCCGCCGCCGGAGCGACCGCCGCCGAAGCCACCGCGGCCACCACCGCCGCCACCGAAGCCGCCCGGACGCTCTTCACGGGGACGGGCTTCGTTCACGACGATGGCGCGGCCTTCCAGAGCAGCACCGTTCATGCCATTGATGGCGGCTTGCGCTTCGGCGTCCGAACCCATCTCCACAAAGCCGAAGCCCTTGGAGCGACCGGTCTCGCGGTCCATCATGACCTTGGCGGAGGTCACCGTACCAAATTGCGAGAACGCTTCTTGCAGCGATTCGTCGCGGACGCTATAGGCCAGATTGCCTACATAAAGCTTGTTTCCCATGGGGAAGCCCTTTCAATACCAAATAACCATGTGGAGCTTCAACCCATCGTGAACCATTCAACCGAAGGCGCTGCATCCAGACACAGGTTGCCGATTATGGGCGGAGCTTTTCTGGCGGCGCAAAGCACCCTCTGCGGACTGTTGTTTTTAGGCGCCGCATGAAAACCAGTACAAACCCTTGGTTGGGCGCATTTCGACATGCTCCGGCGCCCCCGACTAGGGTAATCGAGCAAATCCCATGGCAGCCCTAGAGAGAAATGCCGGTCTCGCTAAGATGCAGCAGAACAATGGCCCTGCCGTGATTTCCAGCCTCAGCCCCCACACCCTCGCCCGACTCCTGTCCAGCCTGGACGCCGCACGCAATGGCGCCGCCTTTCGCGCCTTGCTGGCCTCCTTCTGCCTGGCTGGGCTGATGCTGGGCGCCGCCGAGGCGGCCCTGGCCCGCGAGCAGGCATGGAGCGGCGCCCTGTGGGGCCTGGGCGCTCTTGCCATCGTTTTCCTGGGCGTCAACGCCACCGGGCTTTTGCTGATGGATCAGGCCCGCGGGCGGACTGTCCGGGACCTGCGCGATGCCGCCTATGACAGTCTTCGTATTGCCCCGCGCGTGCTCTTGTGCTTGGCGGCGATGCTGGGCGCGGCAGCCCTGCTGAGCGCCCTGCTGCTGGGCCTGCTGAGCCTCTCGCGGCTGCCCCAGGTGGGTCCGGTGCTGCTCAGTGCCCTGGTACCCTTGGGCGTGGCATTGTTCGGCGGCATGCTGCTGGCGCTGCTGGTGATGGTGGGCCCCCTGACCGGCCCGTCGATTTGGGCCGGCCTCGCGCCTCGCAAAGCCATGCGCAAGCTGGCCGGGCTGCTGCGCTGGCGGCTGCTGGATACCGCCGTGCTGATGGTGGGCGTGCTCGCGATCTCGGGCCTGGTGAGCGCCTGCATCAGCGTGGTCGTCGTCGGCGGCGGGCAGGCCATGGCCTTGCTGGTGCCCTGGGCGGCCGGCATCGAGATGCCCCCGCAGCAGCTGATGGCCGGGCTCTTCGGGCGCGGCCTGCGCAGTCTCGGCGCGGCGGGCACTCCCATCAACACCAGCGCCGCCGGCTTGGCCGTGCAGACCGGCGGCGGCGTGGTTTTTGCGCTGGCCCTGGTGCTGCCGGCGCTGTTCTATCTGCGCGGCTGCTGTGCCGTGTGGCTGGCGCTGACCGAGCCGCCGGCCGAGGAAGCGCAGCTGTGATCGACACCGCCGCGCCCCGCATCGCTTCGCTGGTGCCCTCGATCACCGAGCTGCTGATCGCGCTGGGCCTTCGCCCCTGGCTGGTGGCCCGCACCGGCTTCTGCATTCACCCGGCCCAGGCGGTGGCGGACATCCCCAAGGTGGGCGGCACCAAGGACGTCAACCTGGAAAAGCTGCGCCGCCTGGCCCCCACCCACGTGATCGTGAATGTGGACGAGAACCGGGCCGACACGGCGGCGGCGCTGCGCGAGTTCGTGCCCGAACTCATCGTGACCCATCCGCAGGCGCCGCAGGACAACGCGGCACTCATCGCCCAGATGCAGGCGCACTTTGGTCATCTAGCCGGCGTCACGGCGCGCGCCCAGGCCCTGCTGCTGCACCTGGATCAGGCCCTGCGAACGGCGCGAGGCAAGACCTGGCCCCCGCAGCGCGTGCTCTACCTGATCTGGAAGGATCCCTGGATGAGCGTGGCGCGCGACACCTACATCGCCCGCATGCTGGCCGAGGTGGGCTGGCAGAGCTGGCCCGATGTGCATGGCGGCGAGGCCGGCGCTGCGCGCTATCCGGTGATCCAGGGCGACGAACCCTGGCTGCAGGCGATCGACGAAGTGCTGCTCAGTTCCGAGCCTTACCGCTTCGACAACAGCCACCTTGCCGCCGCCCAGGCGCTGTGCCCGCAGGCCCGCGTGCGGCTGGTCGACGGCGAACTGCTCAGCTGGTACGGCCCGCGTGCCGCCGCCGGCCTTCACTACCTGATGGAGACGCGTGGATGGACATCGTCAAGCCCCTGATCGCCCTGCTGGCCATCGTCAACCCCATCGGCGTGGTGCCCTTCTTCATCCACTTCGCCCAGGACCTCAGCCCCGAGCAGCGCCGCCACACGGTGCGCGTCAGCTCCATCACGGCCTTTCTGGTGATTTCCATCAGCGCGTTGGCCGGGCTCAAGGTGCTGGACTTCTTCAACATCTCGCTGGCCAGTTTTCAGGTGGGCGGCGGTGTGCTGCTGCTGATCAGCGCCTTGCAGATGCTCAATGCCCGCCCCGCCGAGAGCCGGCCGGAGGACCTCAGCGAGGGCCAGGCCAAGCTCAGCAGCGGCGCCAGCATCGCCGTCGTGCCGCTCACCATCCCGCTGCTGACCGGCCCGGCCACCATCTCCACCATGGTGATCTACGCCGACAAGACCCGCCACTGGTGGGAGCTGGGCGTCCTGGTTGGCTACGGCGTGGTGGTGGGCCTGGCAACCTACCTCGTTTTCTCCGCGTCCGGCCGCATCGCCAAGGTCCTGGGGCAGACCGGCATCAACATCATGACCCGGCTGATGGGCCTGATCCTGGCCGCGCTGGCGGTGGAACTGCTGCAGGATGGCCTGATCAAGCTCTTCCCTGTGCTGGCCTCGCATCTGGCCAATTGAAGGAGCGCGCGATGAAGAGCCTGCTGCAGAAACTGGGCATCCCCACGCCCGTGCTGATGGCGCCCATGGCCGGCGAGGCCGCGAGCGCTGCGCTGGTTGCCGCCGTCAGCGAGGCGGGCGGGCTGGGCCAGTTGGGAGCCGCCTACCTGAGCCCGGCGCGCATCCGGGCGGTGGTGGCCGAAATCCGTGCGCGCACCGACAAGCCCTTCGGCATCAATCTGTTCTGCCCGCAAGCCTGGCGTGTCGACGCCGCGCTGGTGGAGGCCTATCGCCAGCGCCTGGCCCCGCATGCCGCAAGCCTGGGTCTGCCCGTGCCCGAGCTGCCGGCCGCCTGCGAGGAAGACTTCGAGGCGCAGCTGGCCGTGGTGCGCGAGCTGCGGCCGGCCGTCGTGAGCTTTGCCTTCGGCGATCCCGGGGCGGCCCTGGTCCAGGCCCTGCGAGATGAAGGGCATGTCGTGATGGGCACGGCCACGCAGCTCAGCGAGGCCCTGCAGCTGCAGGAAAGCGGCGTGCATGCCGTCGTCGCGCAAGGCTACGAGGCCGGCGGCCACCGCGGCGGCTTCCACGGCCGGCGCGAAGGCGCGCTGATCGGCACGCTGGCCCTCGTTCCGCAGCTGGTGGATGCGCTTTATGTGCCGGTCATCGCCGCGGGCGGCATTGCCGACGCCCGCGGCATGGCCGCCGCCCGCGCCCTGGGCGCCGCGGCCGCCGCGGTAGGCACGGCCTTCCTGCTGGCGGAGGAATGCCCCCTGTCGCCTGCCTACCGGGAGGCGCTGACGCTCGCCCGCGATGCCGACTCGACACTCACCCGCGCCTTCTCCGGCCGCGAGGCCCGCGGCCTGGCCAATGCCTTCACCCGAGAGATGGCTGACGCGCCCCTGCCTGATTTCCCCATCCCCAATGCCTTGACCCGCCCCATGCGCCAGGCCGCCGCGGCCCAAGGGCGGGCCGATCTCCTGAGTCTCTGGGCCGGGCAGGCCCTGCCCCTGGTCCGCCCCAAGCCCGCGGCCCAGTTGGTGCTTGAGCTGGCCGCCGGTTGGGCTTGAATCCCGGAGAACGCGAGCCCATGGAATTCGACACCATCATCGTGGGAGCCGGCACCGCCGGCTGCCTGCTGGCCAATCGGCTGAGCGCCGACCCAGGCAAGCGCGTGCTGCTGCTGGAGGCGGGCGGGAAGGACGATTACCACTGGATCCACATCCCCGTCGGCTACCTGTACTGCATCGGCAATCCGCGCACCGACTGGCTCTACCAGACCGAAGGCGAGGCCGGGCTCAACGGGCGCCAGCTGCGCTACCCGCGCGGCAAGGTGCTGGGCGGCAGCTCCAGCATCAACGGCATGATCTACATGCGCGGCCAGTCGCGCGACTATGAGCACTGGGCGGCCCTCACCGGCGAGGATGCCTGGTCCTGGGGTCAGGTCTTGCCTTTGTTCAAGCAGCACGAGGACCACTGGCGGCTCGACGCCGCCGACGCCGCGGACGAGGCCTTCCGCGCCCTGCACGGCCATCGCGGCGAGTGGCGGGTGGAGAAGCAGCGCCTGCGCTGGGACATCCTGGACGCCTTCGCCTCCGCCGCCGAGCAGGCCGGCATTCCCCGCACGGAGGACTTCAACGGCGGCAACAACGAAGGCGTGGCCTATTTCGAGGTCAACCAGCGCGGCGGCCTGCGCTGGAATGCCGCGAAGGCCTTTCTGCGCCCCACCTGTCTGGGCCGCCCCAATTTCGAGCTGTGGACCGGCGCCGCGGTGCAGCGCCTGAGCCTGCGTCGCGAGGCCTCGGGCGTGCTGCGCTGTGAAGGCGCGACGGTGCTCACGCCCCACGGTCTGGAGCAGGTACGGCTGGCGCCCGGCGGCGAGCTGGTGCTGGCGGCCGGCGCCATCGGCTCGCCGCAGATCCTGCAATGCTCCGGCTTGGGTCCGGCGACGCTGCTGCAGTCCTTGGGCATTGCCGTGCAGCAGGACCTGCCCGGCGTCGGCCAGAACCTGCAGGACCACCTGCAGATCCGCGCCGTCTACGCCGTCGAAGGCACGCGCACGCTCAACACCCAGGCCGCGAGCTGGTGGGGCAAGCTGGGCATAGGCCTGCAGTACCTGTGGTCGCGCAGCGGCCCGATGAGCATGGCGCCCTCGCAGCTGGGTGCATTCACGCGCTCGTCCCCCACCCTGCGCTGGCCGGACCTGGAGTACCACGTGCAGCCGCTGTCCCTGGAGGCCTTCGGCGAGCTCCTGCACCGCTTCAATGCCTTCACCGCCAGCGTCTGCAACCTCAACCCCAGCAGCCGCGGAAGCGTGAGCATACGCAGCAGCGACCCCGGCGAGGCGCCCCGCATCGCGCCCAACTACCTCAGCACCGAGGACGACCGCCGCATCGCGGCGCAAAGCCTGCGACTCACGCGGCGCATCGTGGCGCAGCCGGCCTTGGCGCCCTTCCAGCCGCGCGAGGTGAAGCCGGGGCCTGCCTACGAGAGCGACGAGGAGCTCGCCCGCCTGGCCGGTGACATCGCCACCACCATCTTCCATCCCGTGGGCACCTGCAAGATGGGCCGCAGCGCGGACCCGATGGCCGTGACCGACCCGCAGGGCCGGGTGCGCGGCGTGGCCGGACTTCGCGTGGCCGACGCCAGCCTGATGCCCACCATCACCAGCGGCAACACCAATGCGCCTACGCTGATGATCGCCGAACGCATCGCAAGCTGGATGCTGCAGCAGCAGGCATGAAAAGGCCCGCCGGAGCGGGCCTGGCTGCGCGAGCCGGGCCTTCGCTCAGCCGCCGAAGCGCTCTTCCAGATAGGCCAGCAGCGTGCGGATGCCCTGGGCCTCGCCGCCCTCCGGCCGACCGGGCAGGGACTTGGCGTTGGAGCCGTAGATGTCCAGGTGCAGCCAGTCCTGCAGCGGCTCGACGAAGTACTCCAGGAACAAGGCGGCGTTGATCGCGCCAGCCATGGGGTTGGGGCCCGTGTTGACGATGTCGCCCAGGCTGGACTGGATGCCCTGCAGGTAGGGCGCCCACAGCGGCATGTGCCAGACCGGATCCTCGATCTTCAGGCCCAGGTCCACCAGTTCGCGGGCGGTGTCCATGTGCTTGGCGAACAGTGCCGGCAATTGCGGGCCCAGGGCCACGCGAGCGGCGCCGGTCAGCGTCGCCAGGTCGATGATCAGCTCGGGCTTGCCTTCGCTGGCATAGGCCAGGGCATCGGAGAGGATCACGCGGCCTTCGGCGTCGGTGTTGCCGATCTCGATCTGGAGGCCTTTGCGTGTCTTGATGATGTCACCCGGCCGGTAGGCATTGCCGGCCACGGCGTTCTCCACCGCGGGGATCAGCAGCTGCAGGCGCACCGGCAGCTTGAGGGTCATGATCAGGCCGGCCAGGGCGATGGCATTGGCCGCGCCGCCCATGTCCTTCTTCATCTGGCGCATGCCCTCGGCCGTCTTGAGGTCCAGGCCGCCGGTGTCGAAGCAGACGCCCTTGCCCACCAGGCTGATCAGCGGATCCCGGGCCTTGCCCCAGTTCAGCTCGATCAGGCGCGGTGCGCGCACGCTGGCGCGGCCCACGGCGTGCACGGCCGGAAAGCCCTTCTTCAGCAGGTCTTCGCCGACGATCTGCTTGAACTTGGCGCCATGCTGCTTGGCCAGCACCTGCACGGCTGCGGCGAGTTCGGCCGGGCCCATGTGCTCGGCCGGGGTGTTGATCAGGTCGCGGGCGGCGCAGATGGCGGCGGCAGTGGCCAGGCCGCGCTCGGCGTCAATGCCCGGCTTGAGCAGCAGCGTGGCGCTGGCACGGGGCCGCGCCTTGTAAACGTCGAAGTGATAGCTGCCCAGCTCCCAGGACAGGGCCGCCTGCTCGGGTGCGACCGCCAGCCCCTCGTCGGACAGCTGGTAGTTGCCTTCGGGCAGCGCCATGGGCAGGGCCGACAGGACATAGGGCGAGGCCGCGCTGGCCACGCCCGCGAGCACCTTCTCAATCTTGCCATCCGCGCCCGGCACCAGGGCATGGCTGTCCGGCTTGGCCATGAAACCGATGGCGGCCAGCCAGTTCTGCGTCGGTTTGGAAAGCTTGGCCTTCAGGGCCTGGAAGCTGGCCGCGTCGAGCACGACGATGGGCGTGGCGCGCGACAGGGCGCTCTTGAGTTGGACGGTCATGAGGACGGGTGAAAGCTGTTGATGGCCCCGATTGTCACCGCGCCGGGCCTCGGCCCGCGAGCGTCGGCGGACTAGGATGGGGCCGTGCGCTCAGCAGCTGTGCTGCAGGCGCGACAGCAGGGCCTGGGCGTCCGGACCGGCCGTCGCCGCTGCCGCCCCGGGGGCCAGCACGGTCTCCAGCAGCCGCTGGGCCGTGCTCAGCTGAGGCGTCACCGGGCCGCAAAAGCGCAGCTGCTCGCCCACACCCACGACCAGGGTGGGGAAGGTCTCGACGTCCAGATCGCCCACCAGCTCGGCGTCGTCTTCGATGTCCACCCAGATGAAGCGCACGCCGGGATGCTGCTCGCGCAGCTGGGCAAAGGTCTCGCGGTAGCTGTCGCACAGGCGGCACCAGGCCGCACACAGGCAGGCCACCAGGGTGGGCGGCGGTTGACGTTGGGAAAGCGAGGACGACATGGCGAACAAGCTTAGCGACAAAGAAAGGGACAGCCGGAAGGGACAGCCCTCACGTTGTAGTCGCACGACGCGGGGCGGTGCCCTCCCTTGGCAAGCGGGTGCCGCCTCGAACGTGAAAAAAGTTTGCCGAAGCTGTCAACCGCCTGTCTTCGCCCCCCGTTGTGCCCCTCAAGACCCGCCTGTAGGGGTCCAGCTAGAGGAAAGGCATCCCGCCATGATGAAGTCTCAACACCGTACCGAAGCCCAGACCCGTCGCCTGCCGCTGACCGAGTGGAACACCGACAAGGGCCGCAAGCACGAAGCTTTCGAGACCGCCAGCCTGGGCACCGACCGCCGCAGCCTGGCCCGCGCCCTGCGGTTCGACCGCAAGCGCTGAGTCCTCGGGCCGCACGGCCCCGGCCACCCAGAGCGCCCACGAGGCGCTCTTCGACTTTCTACGGGCCCGACGGCGCCACCTCCCAACGTAAGCGGGCGCAAACTTTCCAACTTTGCCCCGGTGCGCTTTACGGCGCTGGCCTGCCCGCCGGTCCGGCCCAGCCCGCATCGAGCACCGCCTCCTCAAGGGCGGGCAGAGGTGCCAGCAGGCCTTCCAGGTCGGCGGCGCTGAACTTCAGCAGCTCGGCCGCGCCGTCCACACCCATCACGCCGTCGGCCAGCGCCTTCTTTCGGGCTTGCAAGGCCAGGATGCGCTCCTCGATGCTGCCCTGCACCAGCAACTGGTGCACGAAGACCGGCTTGTCCTGCCCGATGCGATGCGCTCGCGCACTGGCCTGAGCCTGTACGGCCGGATTCCACCAGGGGTCCAGGTGGATGACGGTATCCGCTGCCGTCAGATTCAGACCTACGCCCCCAGCCTTGAGACTCAGCAGCATGAGTGGGCACTCACCAGCCTGGAAGCGTTCGACGCGTTCGCCGCGCTGGCCCTCAGGCGTTTCGCCACTCAGGCGCAGCGCCGGCAGCGCCAGCTCGACCAGCAGCGCTTCCGTCAAGTCCAGCATGCGGGCGAACTGCGAAAACACCAGCACGCGGCGCCCCTGGCGCAGCAGGTCCGGCAGGTGCTCGCGCAGCCAGGCCAGCTTCACCCCCTCGCCCAGATTCGCGGGGACTTCCTCGATCAGGCGCGGATCGCAGCACAGCTGGCGCAGGCGCAGCATGGCATCCAGCACCGAGATCAGCCCGCCTTCCAGGCCTTGCCGTGCCAGGATGCGCCGCACCATGTGGTCGGCCGCCACACGAACACTCTCGTAGAGCTGGCGCTGGGCCAGTGGCAGCTCCAGCAGGGTCTGGAGTTCGGTCAGCGGCGGCAGCTCCGGCGCCACCTCTTCCTTGAGCCGCCTCAGCATGAAGGGGCGTACCCGCGCGGCCAGCCAGCGGGCCCGGCGGCCGTCCCCGCCCTCCTCGATGGGCTTGCGCCAGTGGCGGGCAAAGCCGCGGGCATCGCCCAGGAAGCCCGGCAGCAGAAAGTCGAAATGGGCCCACAGCTCGCCCAGGTGGTTCTCCAGCGGCGTGCCGCTGAGCACCAGGCGCTGGCGCGAGGGCAGGCGGCGCAGGGCTCGGGCCGTCCGCGAGGCAGCGTTCTTGACCGCCTGGCCTTCGTCCAGCACCAGCCAGTCCCAAGTCTTGGCGGAGAGGATGCGCAGGTCGCGCCAGACCAGGCCATAGCTGCACAGCAGCACGTCGCAGTCCGGCAGCGTCCCGCCCCGCAGCGCGCCGTGCCAGGTGGCCACCCGCAATCCCGGGCTGACCCGGGCTGCCTCCCGCGTCCAGTTGAAAAGCAGGCTGGTGGGCATTACCAGCAGGGCGCCCTGGGCCAGGCGGCCGGCCCCGCGCTCCAGCCACAGATGGGCCAGGGTCTGCGCGGTCTTGCCCAGGCCCATGTCGTCGGCCAGGATGCCGCCCAGGCCCTGGCGACCCAGGTATTGCAGCCAGGCCAGGCCCTGCAGCTGGTAGTCGCGCAAGCGCAGGCCCAGGCCCTCGGGCTGGGGCGGCACGACCGGCCGCCCGGCCTCGCGCAGCCGCTCCACCAGGCCCGCCAGCGCTTCCTGGCCGTGGAACTGCCAGCGTCCCCGCTCCTGCTCGAACAAGACCAGCTGCTGCGCCTGCCATTCGGACAGCCGTAGGGGCTCTTTGGCGTCCAGCTGCCGCGGCGTGACCAGGCTCAGCAAGTGGCGCATCAGTTGCTTCAGCGGCGCCGCCGGGGTGTGGAAGCGCCGCCCGCCCGGCGCGCGCAGAAACACCACCGCGTCGTCCTCGATGGCCTCCAGGGCCAGGGCATCCAGCCAGCGCTTGTCCCGACGCAGCAGATTGGCCATCAGCGGCGCGAGGTCCAGGCGCTCGCCCTGCACCTCCAGCCCCAGGCTCAGCAGCCAGGAACCACGCTGGCGAGGGGCGCCCAGGCGCGGCACGGTGCCGCCCTCCTGTGCGCTCAAGCCCAGATGCCAGGCGCTGATGGGCAGGGGCTCATGCGCAAAGCCCGGCCAGCGCTCCACCAGCCAGCCTTCGGCTTCCAGCTGCGGCAGCACGTCGGTCACGAAATCGCCGAAGTCCGCCTCCAGCAGCAGGGTCCAGGCAGGGCCAAGCGGCTGCGCCGGTGCCTGGCGCCATTGCAGATGGTCGGCGCGCAAGGCCTGCGCCCCCAGGGACTGCAGGCGTTGAATCCAGGGGGCATGCGGGCCTGCCAGCCCGTCCGGCACACCTTGAGCCGGCACAGGCCAGCGCGCGCCGCCGGCAGGGTCCACCAGGAACAGCTGCATCAGGCTCAGGGGCGCCGCACGTGGCCCCAGGCGACCATGCGGGCGCAGGCCCAGCAGCCCGTCGCCGCGGTCCAGGGTCTGCAGACGCAGCAGCGGGCGCGGCGGTGGGCGCTGCGGTGGGCATTCTGGGCGGGACTCGGCAGGCATGAGCCGCATTGTCGCCAGGCCAGGCCTGGCTTTCGGACGGGCGGCCGGCGCGATGGCAGACTCCCGCCCATGACCTCGATTTCCAGCCGCCTGCAGTTCGGCCGCCTGCTGCGCCGTGGACTCTGGCTGACCCTGGGCCTTTGCCTGGGCCTGCCTCTGTTGCTGCTCGCCCTGGCCCTGCAAGCCCAGCCCAGCGTGCCGCCGCCGCCCCGCCTGGACGGGACCCAGATCCAGCAAGCCAGCGAAATCCTGCGCCAGAACGACCCCCGCCAGCTGCCGCCCGGCGGGCTGCGGGTGGTGCAGCTCAGCGAGGCGCAGCTGCAGCTGCTGCTGGGGCGCCTGGTCCATCGCTACCACGAGGCGCGCGCCACGGCCCAGTTGTCCCAGCACGAGGCCGTGGTCGAGGCCAGCCTGCCGCTGCGCGCGCAAGGCGCCGGCCCCTGGGTCAACATCCGGGCGCGCCTGCAGGAGACGGGCGCGCTGCCGCGCCTGCGCCAGCTGCGCATCGGCGACCTGCCCCTGCCCACCTGGGCTTCGGACTGGCTGGTGCGTCGGCTCACCGAACGCCTGGCCGAGCAGGCCGAGGCGCGGGTGGCAGGCGACCTCATCCGGCACGTCGGCTTTGCGCCGGACCGGCTGCAGCTGAGCTATGAATGGAAGCCGGACTCGCTAAAGAAAGCCCTCAACGCCCGCTGGCCGGCCGCCGAGCAAGCGCGGCTGCAGCACTACAACGCGCTGCTGGTGAGGCTCTGCGAGCCGCATCTGTCCGGCGCGCCGGTCTCGGTCGCCAACGTGCTGCCGCCCTTCTTTGCCGAAGCCCAGCGGCGCAGCGCAGCGGGCGAGGATCCGCGCCTGGAAAACCGCGCGGTCTTCATCATCCTGGCCCTGCATGCAGCCGGGCAGCACGCCAGCCGACTCCTGCCCGCAGCGGCCGACTGGCCGCATGCGCGGCCCATGACCATCACCGCCAACGCACGGGAGGACTTCGCTCAGCACCTGCTGGTGTCGGCCGTGCTGGCCGTCGAGGGAGGCGGCCCGCTGGCAGATGCCATCGGCGTCTACAAGGAGGTGGCGGACTCCCGCGGCGGCAGCGGCTTCAGCTTCAACGACCTCGCGGCGGACCAGGCCGGCACGCATCTGGGCCTGTACTCGGAGCGCGACCCGCGAGGCCTGCAGCGGCGCCTGGCCGCCCATCCGCCGGAGCGGGACTTCATGCCGCGCACCGAAGACCTGCCCGAGTTCCTCAGCGCAGAGGCACTGCAGCAGCACTACGGCGGCCTGCAGGGCGAGGGCTATGGCCGCATGATGGCCATGATCCGTCAGCGGGTCGACGCCCTGCCCTTCTATCGCTGACGGCGCGGCTCAGCGCTGGGGCCGCTGGCTCCACAGCACGCCGCCCAGGATCAGGCCCATGCCGACCAGGGTCGCTGCATCGGGCACTTCGCCGAACATGGGCCAGGCCAGCCCCGCCGCCAGCACCGGCGTCAGCGCGCCCACGGTAGCCGCTCGCTGCGCGCCCAGGCGCTGAATGGCAAAGGCGTAGCTGAGCGTCGAGAGCAGCCCCACGCCCAGGCCCTGGATGCTGCCATGCAAGGCCCAGGCGCGCGCCGGCAGCGCCATCAGGCCCAAGGGCGGATGCATCAGCAGCCAGGGCAGCAGCAAGGCCAGCGACACCACCGAGATCAGTGCCGCCGCTTCGATGGGGCTCAGCCCCGAATGACGCAGGGCCAGGGTGTAATTGGCCCACATGAGGCTGCCCAGCAGGAAGAGCCCATAACCCTGCGCCAGTTGCCCTTGGCCATGATGGAAGGCCAGCAGCGTCAGCACGCCGCTGAACACGGTCAGCAGGGCCGGCCAGCGGCGCAAGGCAGCACGACCCTGGCTGAAGGCGGCGATCAGCGCCACGAAGAGGGGGATGGTGCCGGGGATCAGGGTGGCGCCGTCCGCCACCGGCGCATGGCGCATGCCGGCCCCGGCGATCAGGAAGTACGGCAGGCCGGCGCCGGCCACTATGCTCATCCATTGCAGGGCCGGCAGGCTGGCGAAACGTCGCCAGCGCAGGATCACCACAGGCAGGAAAACCAGGCCGGCAGGCAGGAAGCGCACCAGGGCCAGTTCAGCCGGCGCCAGCGCGGCGCGCGCACCGGCACGCAGCGAGATGAAGAAGCTGGCCCAGACGAGCAAGGTGAAGGCCAGGGCGGCCCAACCGGCCCAGGGCGTGGTCGAGCGGGTCTGGGTGGGAGCGACCAGGCCGGCGGCCTGGAGCGAGGTGGGGGCGATGCTGGACACGGGATACTGCGGGTTACTACTGAATGGCGCAGATTTTCAGTCGGTAGACGCGCGACAATTGACCATATTCACCATCAAATTGGTTTGATGAAGCCATTTTTCGCCAACACAATTCACTACCGCGCTCTAATCAGCCTTCAACAGACCCATGGACCGTATCGATCTGCAATTGCTGGAACTGCTGCAGCGTGAAGGGCGGCTCTCCGTGGCCGAGCTGGCTGACCGCGTCGCCCTGTCGCAAAGCCCCTGCGCCCGCCGCCTGCGCCGCCTGGAAGAGGCGGGCTACATCAGCGGTTACCGCGCCATCCTGGACCGCAAGCGCCTGCAGCTGGCGACCACCGTCTTCGTCAACGTGAAGCTGATGCACCACCGCGAGGACGCGGTGCGGGAGTTCGAGTCCGGCATGCAGGCCATGAGCGAGGTGGTGGCCTGCCATGTGGTCTCGGGTGCGCATGACTACCTGCTGGAGGTGGTGGTCGGCGACCTGCCCGACTACGAGCAGATCGTGCGCCGGCTGCAGGCGCTGCCCATGGTGCAGGACATCACCAGCAACTTCGCGATCCGCTGCGTCAAGAGCGGCGCGCCGCTGCCCCTGAAGGCGCTGTGAGCCAGCGTCCCTGCTGCCCCCGCTGCGAGCGCCCGCTGGCGGGCTGCCTGTGTGCCTGCATCCGCCCGCTGGACAACGCCGTGCCGCTGCTGATCCTTCAACATCCCGACGAGGCCCGGCAGGCCAAGGGCACGGCCGGACTGCTGCAGCTGTGCCTCCGCCGTTGCGAGCGGCTGGTGGGCGAACAGTTCGCGCCGCCGGCCGCTGACGGCCGCCCGCTGCTGCTGCTCTACCCACCCGACCCGTCGATGGCCGCGCCGCCCACACCAGCACCCGCATCGGTGCCCGCGCCTGCGCCCGTGCCGGTCCTGCCACGCCTGATCCTGCTGGACGGGACCTGGCGTCAAAGCCGCCAGCTGCTGCGGGCCTCACCCTGGTTGCAGGGCCTGCGCCGGCTGGCCTTGGGCGAGACGCCGTCCAGCCGCTATGCCATCCGCAAAGCGCATGCGCCCCATCAGCTGAGCAGCCTGGAGGCTGCGGCCCTGGCCCTCACGCAGTTGCAGCCTGCGCTGGACTGCACGCCCCTTTGGCAGGCCATGGACGCTTTCGTCGCCCTGCAGCTGGCCCTGAAGACGGCAGGCCAGGCCCGCGCGCCGCGCTGAGCCGCCGGCGCCACGCTTTGCAATTCTTCGCAGACGGGAAGCGAGGCCCTCAGGCTGCCGCCGCATGCTGCCGCCTTTGCTTCAGCGCTGCCAATTGCCATGAAATCCACCCTACTCCTGCCACTAGCGCTCGCAGCCCTGCTGCTGGGTCCGGGACGAGACTCGCAAGGGCAGGCAGGGCCCCAAAGGCACGCTGAGGCGGCCGGCCCGCTGGAAGGCGCGCCGCGGCCCGAGTTCACGCCGGACCGGACAGCGCCGCGCATGCCGGCCGAGCCGCCGCCGGCATGGCCGCATGACACCGCGACCGCGCCGGGCCGTGCATGGGCCGCAATGCCGCAGGGGTCCGCACCGTCCAGCCTGCCGGCCAGCACCCCTGCCGAGCGCATGCCCAGCCTGCCCATCGTCGCGCCGGACGGCCAGGACTGGCGCGACAGCGCGCTGGACTTGCTGAGCCAGATCGGCGTCCTTTGTCCCGCCTCCGGCTGCGACAGCCTGGAAGACGACTGACTCCGGCGGGGCAGGCCGCACAAACTGACAAGCTGTCGCGGCAGAATCGGCAGCCTCCAGCAAATCTCCCGGATGTGCATGCGCCTGCCCGCCCTGAACAAGCCCTCGCCCCGCCGCGACTGGGTCACCCCTGAGGACGTCAACGTCAGTCCCGCCCTGCTGGGCCATGCCTTGGCCCGCCCTTCGCAAAGAGCCTGGGCCATGGCGCTGGACCTGGCCCTGATCGGCCTGGCCTCCTCGCTGGGGAACTGGATGCTGCTGGGCAGCGTGGCCCTGGCCGCCTGGCTGCAGATCCGGCGTCGCGACGCCCAGCGCCCGCCATCCGGCCTGTGGTGGCTGCTGGTTGCCCTGCTCCTGGCGCTGGGCCTGCAGGGCCTCTGGCAGGACCTTCAGCATGCCGTGCAAGGCAACGCTCGCGGCAGCCGCCCCGCCAGCACGGCGCCCGCCCAAGACCCGGCCGGTGCGGACGAAGCCCTGGCCGAGGCGTCGGAGGTTCCGTCGTCCGCCAGTGCTGCCAGTGCTGCCGGCAGCGAAGCCCGCCGCATCGCCCAGCTGGAATCCCAGCTCACGCGCGCGCGGCGCTCGCTGGAGGAGGCCCGCGCGCACAGCGGCTTCCAGCCCCGGCAGTGGCTGGACGAAGCCCTGGGCGAGGCCGGGCTGCGCTTCAGTCTGGCCATCGTCTACTTCACGCTGCTGCCCGTGCTGTGGCCCGGCCAGACCCTGGGCAAGCGCCTGATGGGACTGCAGGTGGCCGAACTCAGCGGCAAACCCATGAACCTGATGCGCAGCTTCAGCCGCTACGGCGGCTACCTGGCCAGCATGGGCACAGGCGGCATGGGTTTTCTGCAAATCCTCTGGGACGCCAACCGCCAGGCCCTGCAGGACAAGGCCGTCCACACCGTGGTGCTGGACCTGCGCAGGAAGGAGCGCCTGGCCCCCGACAACCCGGCCCCAGCGGGTGACACGACCGAAAGCCGGCCCACGGGCTCCGGGGCAGCGCTCGCCGCCACCTCACCTGACAAGCCCGTCACCACGCCGGCCGCCCCACCGCCCGAGACCACCGCATGAACACCAGCTCCCGCTTCCATCCCCGCCGCCTCGGCGCGCTGGCCTTCCTGCTCGCCAGCCTGTGCGGCCTGCCGGCCACGTCGCCGGCCCGGGCCGAAGAGCCGGCCGCCCCTCGACCTTTCGAGTTCGTGGCACTGGGCGACATGCCCTACGGCCCGACCGAGCCCATTTATGGCAACCTGATCCGTCTCATCAACGCGCAGGCGCCGGCCTTCAGCCTGCACGTGGGCGACATCAAGAGCGGCAGCAGCCCCTGCAGCGACGACGAATTCGCCCGCCAGCGCGACTTCTTCAACCAGTTCGACAGCGCCCTGGTCTACACCCCGGGCGACAACGAATGGACGGACTGCCATCGCCCGGCAGCGGGCGGCTACGCCCCCCAGGAACGGCTGGACAAGCTGCGCGAAATATTCTTCGCGGCCCCGCGCAGCCTGGGCCGCCAGCCCATCGCCGTGCAGCGCCAGTCCGACTTGCAGCCGGCCTATGCCCGCTACCGCGAGAACCTGCGCTTCGAGCGCGAGGGCGTGCTCTTCCTGACCCTCAACGTGCCGGGCTCCAACAACGGCTTCGAGCCGCGCGACCTGCCCGCCGTCCAGGAATACTTTGCCCGCACCGAGGCCAACCTGGCCTGGCTGCAGGCCGGCTTCGAGTGGGCGCGCCAGCGGGACGCCCGCGCCATGGTGATCGCGATGCAGGCCGACCCCTTCCTGGGCGCCAATGCCTGGATGGATTTCCCCAGCCACAGCGGCTTCACCCGCCTTTTCGAGACGGGCCTGCTGCCCCTGGTGCAGGACTGGGGCCGCCCCGTGCTGCTGGTCCATGGCGACAGCCACCGTTTCGTGATCGACCGTCCCTTCAAGGCCGTCAAGGACCCGGGCAAGGGACAGGTCCTGCGCAATCTGATGCGTCTGGAGGTCTTTGGCGAGCAGGAGATGCATGCGGTGCGCGTCATGATCGATCCGGCCAGCCCCGACCCCTTCGCCTTCAAGCCCCTCTTCAATCCCATGTCGCCGCGCTGAACGCACAGGGCATGCGACCTGGCCGCGCCCCCTGATCACGGGACAGCGCCAGGCGACGGCAAGTGCGGCGGGCTGGGCGCTGCCCCTGGGGAGCGGGCTTGCGCCGTGTGCACATGGCACCAGCCAGGTGCTTGACGCACGGTAAAAACCCCAAGTGCGTGCATGTCTGCCGGCCCCTACATTGGCGACACTCGACGCGGACGCTGCAGCTTGCAGCGCACGCCTACGGGGGCTGAGGAGACAAAGAAGATGGGGCCGCCACTACCGTGGCGCGCCACTGTCACAATCCGCGGGCACCACATCGGTGCCCGTTTTTATTGGTGCCGGCCCGCAGCCCTGCCGCGGGCGGCCGGCCCGCTGAACCCTTTCCCCATGCTGGACCTTGTCACCGTCGCCCTGGCTTCCCTTTTCGCGGGCTTCATCGACGCCGTCGTCGGCGGCGGTGGCCTGATCCTGGTCCCCGCCCTGTTCAGCGTCTACCCGCAGGCGGCGCCCGCCACGCTCTTCGGCACCAACAAGGGGGCGGCCATCTGGGGCACAGCCTGGGCCACGAAGCAGTACGCAGCTCGCGTCAGCCTGCCCTGGCACGCACTGCTGCCCGCGGCAGGCGCCGCCCTGCTCGGCAGCTTCGGCGGCGCCTGGACCGTCACCCTGGTCAGCCCCGAAGGCCTGCGCAAACTGCTGCCGCTGATCCTGGGCGCCGTGCTGGTCTACACCCTGGCTAGAAAAGACCTCGGCCGCGAGCATGCGCCGCGCTTCAGCGGTCGCACCGAGATGCTGCTGGCCTGCCTGATCGGGGCCGTGATCGGCTTCTATGACGGCTTCTTCGGCCCCGGCACCGGCAGCTTCTTCGTCTTTCTCTTCGTGCGCCTGCTGGGTTTCGATTTCCTGCACGCCTCGGCCAGCGCCAAGCTGCTCAACACGGCCACCAACGCGGCCGCGCTGCTGCTGTTCTCGCTGAAGGGGCATCTCTGGTGGCAGATCGCCGCCGTGATGGCCGTCACCAACGTGCTCGGCAGCCTGCTGGGTACGCGCATGGCCCTGGCCCGCGGCACGGGCTTCGTGCGCGGCATGTTCGTGCTGGTCGTGGGCGCCCTCATCCTCAAGACCAGCTACGACGCCTTCCTGCGCTGAGCCGCCGGGCGCCCGGCACGGAATCGTCTCCATGCGTCACAAGATGGCGCGCCAGCGGCCTTGCGGCGCTACCATTGATGGGTCCTGCCTCCCAGGGTGATGCCGGAGCGCCCGGCCGTCCGGGCCGCCCTTTCACCGCCGGGACTCTCGTCGCTCTCTTCGTCCTGTTTGCCCTCTTCGCCCTCTTGCAAGGCCGCCCATGTCCGTCGATCCTGAACTGCGCACCCTCGACATCGAAATCCCCACCCAACCCGAGGTGCTGGTCAAGCTGTCGCTGCTGATGGCCGCCGACGACATCGACCTGCTGGCCGTCTCCGCCCTCGTCGAGACCGACATGGCCCTGGCGGCCGCCGTGCTGAAGGCCGTCAATTCCTCGCTCTACGGCCTGCGCGGCCGGGTGCAGACGGTGCACCAGGCCTTGACCTACCTGGGCATGCGCGAAGTGGCCGCCATCACCTTCGAGATGGGCCTGCGCGCGGCCTTCCCGCCCGCGCCGGAGCTGGAGCCGATCTGGAGCCGCGCCTCGCAGCGCGGCCTGCTGATGGGCCGCATGGGCCAGATGTTGGGCGTGGACCCCTGGGCCGCCCATTCGGCCGGCCTGTTCGAGGAGTGCGGCAAGGCGGTGCTCTACCGCCATGCGCCCGCCCACTACCCCGCCATGCTGCGCGCCACCCAGCGCGACGCGGAACTGGCGGAGCTGGAGCGCACCGCGTTCGGCGTCAGCCATGACGCCCTGGGCGCCGCGCTGTGCGAGAGCTGGGGCCTGGCGCCGGCCTCGGTGGCGAGCGTGCGCAGCCACGTGGCCGTGCAGAGCACGCTGGAGATGCCCGACAGCCTGCAGCGCCGCAGCGTCTGCGCGATCTCCGTGATCGCCTGGGCCCTGATGAACGCGCCGGACCGGCTGGACGAGGTCGCCCAGGCCATCGCCCCGCAGGCCCAGCTGGATGAGACCCTGGTGCTGCGCGCTGCGCGCCGTGTCAGCGAGCAGCTGCTGGAGGCCCAGGCGCACGGCCGCGACTGAGCGTCAGCCGCAGCGGCGTCGGCCGGCACGGCGCCGGCTGGCTTGCGTCACCCCGGCGATGTGCCAGGCTGGGCAACGCTCAGGCCGCCAGGCTCAGGCGGTCTCGGCCGGCGTGCTTGGCGATGTAGAGCGCCTCATCGGCCGCCTGCATCAGCGCCAGGGGGCTCAGATAGGGATGCGCCGGGCTGTAGGCCGCCAGCCCGATGCTCACCGTCACCACTTCGTCCACGGGGCTGGCCCCGTGCGGCAGCGACAGCCGGCGCCACTCCTCGCGCAGGCTCTCCAGCAGCCCCTGGGCCGATGCTGAATCGAAGCCGGGCAGAAGCGCGCCGAATTCCTCGCCGCCCAGGCGGGCCACCAGATCGGTGTCGCGCTTGAAGCGATCACCCAGCAGCCGGGCAAAGCGGCGCAGCACCTCGTCGCCCGCAGCGTGGCCATGCAGTTCGTTGTAGGCCTTCAGGTGGTCCAGGTCCAGCACGGCCAGCGCCAGCTGCGACTGCTGGCGCTGCGCGCGCTTGAACTCGCGGCGCAAGGCATCGTCGAACTCGCGTCGATTCGCCAGCCCGGTCAAAGCGTCGTGCCTGGCCAGCAGGGCCAGCTCGCGCTGCTTGTGCTCCAGCGCCAACTGGGCGTCGTGCAAGGCGCGCGCCTGGCGGGACACCTGCTCGCTGAGCTCGCGCACCTCACCTTGCTTGCGCTGCAACTGCTGATCGACGCTCTGGTGCACATGGGCCATGGCGCGGTTGATCTGCTGCAACTCGGCCGGTGTGCCGGACGGCACGCCGTCGTCAAACCAGCTGAACTCGCTGGGCGGGCGGCTGGGATCAAAGCGCTCCATGTCCGAGGCCATGCGGCGCAGGTGGCGCAGCAGCAGGCGGTCGATCAGCTGGGCCGCGCCCAGCCCCAAGGCCAGGGCCAGGGCCAGCAACTGCAGCAGCCAGTGCTGCATGGAGGGCTTGGACAACTGCCCCCAGAGGCTCAACTCCGGTGCGACCACGCGCACGCGGCCGAGCTCCTCGCTGTCTCCAGGCAGGCGCAAGGCAAACTCGCTGTGCGGGCTGTCCGGCCCCGGCAGCGCGTCGGCGCCGGCCAGCAGGCGCAGGCCGTCGCGCGCCTTCAACTCGGCCGACTGCAGCTCGTGGCGCACCACCATGGCCTCCAGCAGGCGTTGTGCCGCGCCCATCTGGTTGGTGGCCACCGCGCGCGACAGGGGCTCGGCGTACAACAGGGGCAGCAGCAGCTGGCTGGATTCGGCCTGGTCGGCCTGCGTGGCCAGCTCACGCCGCAGGTGCCAGACACCCAGCAGCAGCACCATGCCAAGACCCAGCGTGAGCAGCCCCAGCAAGGTGCGGGACTTCAGTGACTGCAGCAGGGCGGGAGTAGCGTTCATGGCGATGCGCCGGCTTCGAAAACCATGCCGGTGTCCCAGCATCGGCCGATTTGTCGGGGCCGCCCACCCGGGATTGCCCGGAACTGTGTCGCCTGGGCGGTGCTTCTGTCCCCAAACTGCGGCACAAATTGGCGGCGCTTGCTACATTGCGTACTCAGGCCCGCAAAGCCTGGCTCTTGGCTGACTTCTTCAGGGAGCGTCATGTTGCGCCTAACGTTGCGTCCGCTGGCATACCTTGCCAGTCTGTTGTGCGGCGGCCTGTTGGGCCCGGCTTCGGCCCTCGCCGATCCCGGCTACTACGTGCAGCCCCCCTATGCCCAGGCCGGTCAGCTGGCCGCTGAACTTCACTATTGGAGCGTCAAGCTGCGCAAGGGCCGCCCTGCGGTGTTGTGGCCGGAGCTGGCCCTGTCCTACGGCTTTGGCGAGCGCTGGACCAGCACCTTGCTGGCCAGCTTCGAGGGCACGCGCGAAGAAGCCGTGCGGCTGGACACCTGGAACTGGCTCAACCAGTTCAGGCTCACGGACGGCGCAGGCGAATGGGATCTGGCATTGCACAGCCAGCTGACCCGCACCCACGGCGAGGAGCAGGGGCACGCGCTGGAGCTCGGGCTCATCAGCCAGACCGAATGGCGGCTGACCCGGGTCCAGGCCAATGTGATCCTGGAACACGGCTGGGGCGACCTCGCCCGCCAGGGCACCGAGCTGAAGTACCAGTGGCAGCTGAGCTGGCCGCTGCGCCCCGGCTGGCGCGCCGGCCTGCAGGGCTTCGGCGAACTGGGCAACTGGCGGGACTGGAAGCCCGCCGAGCGCCAGTCCCATCGCCTGGGTCCCACCATCCAGGCGAGCTGGACCTTTGGCGAACACCGTGGCCTGCAGTGGCAGGCGGCCTATCTCTTTGGCAAGGTCTTCGGTCAGAACGCCCGCATGTTCTCGACCACCATCAAAGTGCTTTTCTAAACGACAGCCCAGAGGCCCCTAGAATGCGCCCGCCGGTTCAAGGAAGCCGGCGCGTTCTCAGGGCGAGGTGCAGCCGCGCGACAGTGCATGTCGCGCGTCCCTCGCTAGGCAGCACGGCGGGTGCCGCGCTGTCCGGGCTCGGCCTCACCGGCGGTATCTGTTCAATGAGCAGGAGCCCGCGAGCGCCTCGACCCTCCCCGGGCCGAGGGTCAGCAGACCTGGTGCGATGCCAGGGCCGACGGTCACAGTCCGGATGAAAGAGATCGCGTTGCCGAAGCCGTGTCGGCGTGCCCGCTTTTTTGCAAGGTCGGCGCGCCGCCGCGGCTTGCCTTCGCGCGCCCTGATTTGTGTGACCTGCTTTTGGAAAGCTCAACATGAATCAGACCCAAGCAACCATTCCCACCCCAAGCCGCCAAGGCCGCTTGGCCTTGCTGGCCAGCCGATGGCATCCCGAACTCGTGCAGCGCATCACCAGCGCGGCCACTCAGGAGTTGCAGCGCCTGGGCTGGTCGGCCGAGCAGATCGAGCTGCACGAGCTGCCCGGCGCCTTCGAGTTCCCGCTCTACGCGCGCCGCCTCGCCGAGGCCGGCCAGCACCAGGCGCTGATCGCCTGCGCCCTGGTGGTCGACGGCGGCATCTACCGTCACGAGTTCGTGGCCCAGGCCGTGATCGATGGCCTGATGCGCGTGCAGCTGGACAGCGGCATGCCCGTGTTCTCGGCCTCGCTGACACCTCAGCACTTCCATGAGCACGAGGTGCACCAGCAGTTCTTCCACGAGCATCTGGCGATCAAGGGCGTCGAGGCCGCGCAGGCCTGCGCGATGACCTTGGCGGCGCATGAGCGGCTGGCGCCGCTCGCCCGCTGATCAAAGCCCCTGCACCGTGAAGCGCAGCCTGGCGTAATGCCCCTGCGCATCCAGCGCGGTGAGCTGCTGCTCGCCGTTGCGCCGGGGTTGCAGCAGCACCGGGCTTCGCGGGGTCGTGGCGCCGCCGGGCTCCTGCCAGCCGATCAGCTGCCCGTCGAGCAGCCAGGCAACCGGCCCCTGCGCGCCCAACACCTGCAGTGCCAGCCGAAACTGCTGCTGCCCCGGCGTGGGCCGCAGCACGGTGCCGGGCTCCAGGCCCACGATGCGCAAGCGCGCGCTCGGCCCGCCCGCGCCCTCGCCCTTGCAGCTCGCCTTCCAGGGCAGGCGCTCCAGCGGATGCCGCTGCGCAGGCTCAATCCAAGGCTGCAGCAGTTGCGGCCAGCGCACCGCAGGCAGGCTGCGGGCTTGTGCGCCGGCGCAGTCGCTGGACACACGCTCGCGTCCGTCCGCCGCGACCAGCACGCTGATCTCCAGGCCCTGTGCCGCGCCACGCTCCGGCAACGTGGGCGGCGCCGCGCCGTCCAGCAGCCAGGCCATGCGCTGCTGCAGGCATTGGTCGGCGGGCGTGCTGCCGGCCAGCCGGCCCAGGGGCCAGCAAATGGCCGCGGCCTGCACGCTGGCCGGCTGCCGACGCGGCGCCAGCTGCTGAGGGCCCAGCGCCGCCGCCAGGTCGCGCAGCAAGGGCGCCGCGCTGTTGGCGCCAAAGTGCCCCGGGTTGGGCGTGCCGTCGGGGCGGCCCATCCAGACGCCCAGGGTGTAGCGGTCGGTCACGCCCAAGGCCCAGGCATCGCGAAAGCCAAAGCTGGTGCCCGTCTTCCAGGCGATGCGCGCTTCCGATTCGCGGAACGGCGCGCCGGGCCGGCCGCCGTTCTCCAGGATCTCGCGCACGATGAAGGCGGCGCCCTCGCTCATCAAGCGGGCCTTGCGCAGCGGATCACCGGCCTGCAGGCGCGGCTGCACGGCCTCGCCGCCGCGCGCCAGGGCCGTGTAGGCGCCCACCAGCTCTTCCAGCCGCGTGCTGCCGCCGCCCAGGATCAGGCTGAGGTTGGGCGTGGCATTGGCCGGCATGCGCAGGCGCAGGCCGGACTGGCGCAACTGGGCCGCAAACCGCTCCGGGCCGAGGCGGTCCAGCAGGTCCACGGCCGGCACGTTGAGCGATCGCTGCAAGGCCTCGGACACGCTCACCGGCCCGGAAAAGTCCGCCTGGAAATTGCCGGGCGCATAGCCGCCGAAGTTTTGCGGCGCGTCGACCAGCAGGCTCTCCGAATGCACCAGGCCCTGGTCCAGGGCCATGGCATAGAGAAAGGGTTTGAGCGTGGAGCCCGGCGAGCGCAGCCCGCGGACCATGTCCACGTGCGCGGCGCGCTTCATGTCGCCGAAATCGGCCGAGCCGGCATAAGCGCGCACCGCACCATCGCGGTTGTCCACGATGAGGGCGGCGATGGAGACCTGCTCGGGCAGGGTGTTGAGGCGGTCCAGCAGCACCTGTTCGAGGCGCAGCTGCAAGCCCGCGTCCAGCAGCGAAGGAACCACGGGCTGCCCGGCCCTGAGCCCGCGCTGGCGCAGCCGTTCGGCGAACAGCGGCGCCAGCACGCGCGAGCGCAAGGGCGGCGCGAAGACCTTCTCCAGCCTGGCGTCTTGCACCTGCGCCGCGCTCCAGGCGCCCTGGCTCGACAGCCGGTCCAGCACCTTGTCCCGCGCGGCCTGGGCCTGCTCGGGGTGGCGGTCGGGCCGCAGCCGGGACGGGCTCTGCGGCAAGGCCGCCAGCAGCGCGGCCTCGGCATGCGAGAGCTCATGCGCTGACTTTCCAAGGTAGGCTTGTGCCGCCATCTCCACGCCCTCCACCATGCCGCCCATGGGCGCCTCGTTGAGGTAGAGCGTCAGGATCTCACGCTTGCTGAGATGCCATTCCAGCTGCAGCGCGCGCAGCATCTGCCGCGCCTTGGCGCCGACGCTGCGGGTGGCGCAGGTCTGCAGATTGCGCCGGCGGTCGGCGCACTCGGGATCGAGCAGGCGCGCGACCTGCATGGTCAGCGTGGACGCGCCCGAGACCACCCGCCCAGCCCGCGCCCACTGCCAGCCGGCGCGCAGCAGCGCGGCGGGGTTGATGCCGGGATGCCACCAGAAGGCGCGATCCTCGTACTGCAGCAGGGCCTCGACATACAGCGGCGAAACCTGCTCCAGCGTGACCCGGTGCCGCATGGCGCCGTCCGCACCAGGCCAGTAGCGCAAGGGCGTACCGTCCTCGGCCAGGACCACCACGGCCTCCAGCGGCCGACGCGCCGCGCTCTCCGGCCAGGCCGCCGCAGGCAAGGGGAACAGCCGGTCCAGGCCCAGCAGTGCCAGCACCAGCACGGCCAGTCCCCACCAGCCCCTGCGGCGCCGGGCCCAACGCATCAAGCTCAGTCGCGCTGGCATGGTGCCTTCACCCACGCGAACTCAGCACGGGCCCCCGGCATGCGTTGCAAAGGCACGGCTTCACTTCTTGTTGTTCACGACGATGTCCGCCTCGCTCTTGCCGATGCCGCGCAGCTCCGGCCGGTACATGTCCTCGGCAAAAGGCGCGGGCACCTGGTAGCGGCCGGGCGTCACCACGCGCACGAGGTAGAAGACATCCAAAGCATGGCCGTCCAAGCGGGCGGCGGCGACGAAGCGGTCGTCGCGGTACTCGGTGTGCACGATGCGCGCATTCGCATTGGCCTGGGCGATGTTCTGCCCCTCCACCGCGAACTCGCCCGCCTGCGGGCCCTGGCTGAGGTTGAGGTTCTCCACCTCGAAGCCAGCCGGGATGCGGTCCACGATCAGGCCGTCCTTGATGGGGCGCTTGGCCGAGACGCGCAGCCGCACGATCAGCATCTCACCCGTCGTGAACTGGCGCGTCGTGACGGGCTTGCCCTCCGTGGTGAAGAGGCCGCGCTCGACCACGATGGCGTCGGTCTGCGGCGGCAGCGGCTTGGTGGGGTAGCCCTGCGCATGAAGCTCGACGAAGAGCGAGCCCTTGCCCTCGTTCTTCAGCACCGTGCCAGCCTTGAGCTTGGCACCCGGGACGTCGCGCTGCAGCGTTTCCTTGCCGCTCAGCGCGTCGGACGCGGCCGTGCCGGTCTGCAGGCTGGCGCTCCAGCCCTCGCCGCCGGCCTGGCCATGGGCGCTTCGCACCGCCAGGACCAGCGCCAGGCGCTCCTGGGTGGAGAAGTAGCGGCGGCGGTCGAAGTCGCCTGCCAGATCGAAGAGCAGGCCCTCGCGGCGCTCATGCTGGATGCCGTGGCGGGCCAGCAGTGCGTAGGCCATGGCCTGGTCGCGCACGCGGCTGCCGTAGTCGCCCAGCCATTCCTCCCACCACCACCACTCCTGCGCCGGAGCCAGGGAGGGGTTGATGCCGTAAGCGCGCTTCACGCCTTCGTCCAGCGCCTGCTTCGCCCGGGTCTCGTCGCCCATGAGCTTCAGGGCCAGGCCCAGGTGGATCAGGGGCAGGGGCGAACGGGCATTGCCGCGGTACTGCTCGTGCAGGGTCTTGAGCGTGGCCAGCGGCGCTTTCTGAGCGCGCGCCAGTACATAGCCCGCGTGAGCCGCCTCGGCGAAGCGCTGGTGGGCGATGCGGATCAGCTCGATGTCGCTGTAGCTGGCCACGCGGCCCTTGTCGTCCCGCTTGGGATCCTTGGGCGGCTGGGTCTGCTGGCCGGGGCTGCGCTGGAACTGCTCCAGGAGGTTGTCCATGGAGCGGCTGAGCATGCTCTCGGGCGGGGCGAAGCCGGCGTCCTTGGCGTCCTGCAGGAAGCCGGTCACGTAAGCCGACAGCCAGGCCTCGTAGGGACTGGTGTTGCTCCACAGGCCAAAGCCGCCCTTGGCCTGCTGCATGCCGGCCAGGCGGCCGAAGGCGCTGTCCAGCCGCTTGGCCCGCTCCTCGCGCGGCACGGGCGTCATGCCGAAGGCCTTGGCGGCCTCCTCGTCGATCATGGCCAGCGGGTAGGCGCTGCTGGTGGTCTGCTCCAGGCAGCCGTAGGGATAGCCCAGCAGCCCCTTGACCTGCTCGCGGATGTCAATGGGCGGCTTGTCGGACAGGCTCAGCGTGGCGCTGGCCGAGCCGCCCCAGTAGCCATCGAGCAGGTTGGCATCCAGCTTCATCGTGGCGCCGGGCTCCAGGCGCATGCGCTTGAGCTCGTGCACGGGCGGGGTCAGCGGCTGCAGCTGCAGCGCGGCCTCGCGCGTGAGCTTGAGGTCGCCGGCCTGCACGTGCAGCTTCAGCGGCACCAGCCCCGCGGCCTCGGTCGCCTCGACCTGGAAGCTCAACACCTTGCGCTGCTTGTCCGCCAGCTGCACGGGCTCGGGCTGTGTGGCCACGCGCAGCGGGCCGTCGGCTTCCAGGCGCACCTTGACCTCGCGGGCGCTGCCCGAGAGGTTGCTCACATCGAGCGCGATGGTCGCCTTGTCGCCTGGTGCGAGGAAACGCGGCATGGAGAGCTCGGCCACCAGGGGCGCGGCCACCACGGTCTCGGCCTGGGCGCTGCCGTAGCTGTCGGCGCTGGACACCACCGCCATCACGCGCAGGGTGCCGTTGAAGTCCGGCAGTTTGAAGCTGACCGTGGCCTCGCCCTTGGCATCAAGCTGCACCGGGCCGCTGAAGAGATCCACCAGCAGCACCTTGCGCGGCATGCTCTGGGTGTCCCGCTTGCCGGCGTCACCGCCGAAGCGCTGGCGGGCGGCATTGCCCTCCATGCGCTCGATCACCTTGCCGTAGACGTCCAGCAGGTCAGCGCCGTAGCGGTGCTTGCCGAAGAAGAAGTCCTGCGGGTCCGGGGTCTTGAAGCGGGTGATGTTGAGGATGCCCACGTCCACCGCGGACACGGTCACGAGGGCCTGCTTGCCGGCCAGCTGCGGCACCTTGACCTTGACGGGCAGGGACTGCTCCGGCGTGGCCTTCGGGGGCGCCACCAGCTCCACCTTGGGCTTGCGGTCCTCGCGCCACAGCGGCAGATGCACCAGGCCCAGGGCGCGGGCCGGCGTGACCTTGTCGCCCTGGCTGCCGGGGCGGAAGGCGGCCACGGTGACGTAGAGGTCGTGGCGCTGCCAGTCCTCGGCCACGGGGATCTCGACCGTGGTGCCGCGGGCCTTGACCGAGATGCGGTCGCTCCAGAGCACGCGGTCGCCCTCGACCGTCACCAGGGCCTCGCCGTCATGCGGCGGCTTGATCTCCAGCTTGGCCTTCTGGCCCGGCTTGAAGGGCGCGCCCTCCAGCTTGAGCTGCACGCGGTCGGGACGGTTGCCGACGTCGTCGGCGTCCTGCGCGCCCCAGCCGGCGTAGAAGCCGTAGCGAAGGGTCTCCTGCGTGGCCGGGTCCGCGATCTCCAGGCGGTAGCGGCCCCAGCGCACCGGCAGGGCGATCTTGCTGCGCTTGTCCAGCTTGAGCTGGCGGGCTTCCACCAGCTCTTCCTGCGTGTTAAAGCCGGAGTGCCAGCCGCGGCTGTCGTCATAGCGCCAGTACCACTGCCGCTCCTCGTAGATGAGCTTGAGCTGCAGATCGGCCGCCGCGTGGAACTTGCCGGCGGCGTCGACGCGGGTGACTTCGAACTCGGCCATGCCGCCTTCCTGCACGACGTTGCGGTCAAAGAGCGGGCGGATGGCCACCAGCTGCTCGGCCGGCCACCAGCTGCGCTCGATGGAGCGCACCACCGGCCGGCCGCCGCTTTCCAGCAGGCTGACGCTGGTGCGCAGCAGCATGGGCGAGCTGCGCTCGGTCAGCTCGGTCTTGAAGCTCAGGGCGGCGTGGCCCTTCTCGTCCAGCTCGGTGTCGCCAGCATCGACACGCTTCTTCGCCTTGTCGTCAGCGAAGTCCCCGAAGATGAAACCGGGCAGCGCTCGCGCCAGCGGATTGACCTGGCGCTCGCTGTAAAGGCTGGCCTGCACGCGGTTGCCCGCGGCGGGCGCACCGTAGAGGTAGTCGCCCTGCACGTCGACGGCCAACTCGGCATCGCCCGTCAGCACGGCCTCGGAGGCGCTGAGCTGCAGCTTCATGCGCTCGGGCAGAAACTCCTCGACCTGGAAGCCCCACTGCGCATCCGGCTGCTTGGCAGCCGGGTCCACGCGGGCCTGCAGCTGCCAGCGGCCCGTGGGCGCGTCGGCCGGCAACGCGATGGCCTGCTGGTAGTAGCCGGCGCCGGCCGCGCCGGGGCGGACCAGCAGGGTCGCGGCGTTGCTGCCGTCGGGCTTCTTGAGGCTCAGGGTCAGGGGGACGGGCTTGGTCCAGGCGCGACCGTCGGCGTCGCGCGCCAGCACCGAGGCCTGGAAGCTCTCGCCGGGCCGGTAGAGATCGCGCCCGGCATAGACGAACAGCTTGTTGTTGCGGGACGGATGCCCGACGGCGTCGAACTCCGAAAGGTCCAGCGCCGCCTCGCCCAGCGACAGCACCGACATCTCCTTGCCTCGCTTGGCCAGCACGATGCGGGCCTTGTCCAGCTTCTGGGTGAAGACGCCATGGCCCTGGCCGTCGCTGCTGACTTGCTGCAGGGCCTTGCCGGCCTCGTCCACCAGCGTGAGCTCGACGCCGGACAGCGCCGTGCCGCTCTTGAGCGAGGTGGCGAAGACGTCCAGCTGCGCGGCATGGCGGCGCAGGTGCAGGCCGATGTCGGTGACGTAGAAGTGCGTGACCTGGTAGTCCCAGCCAAAGCGGCCCGGCGTGTTCATCACCGCCACGTAGATGCCCGGCTCCTGCAGCTCCGTGATGCGCTCGACCGGCAGGAAGGACACATTGCGCCGGTTGGGGCGCGCATCGGTCGTGAAGCGGCCGAGGTAGACGCTGTCGGACATGCCGCGCAACTGGTCCAGCACATAGCCGGAGGTCGTGCCCTTCAGGCGCCGGCCCGAGTCCTCGTAGTAGTAGCCGCCTTCGTACTCCTCGCTGCCTTCTTCGTAGCTGGCCGCACGCGGACGCTCGCGGCGCCCGCCGACCTGGTCCAGAAAGCTGCCGAGGTGCTCGGGGCGGATGCGCAGGAACTGCACGTCCACCTCGGGCGTGTTGACGGTCACGACCGGCAGGCCGCCATTGATCTCGGCCGGCAGCACGGTGCCGCGGCTGGCGAAGTAGTAGGCATCGGGCATGGCCTCGCTCGCCACCTCGCAACGCTGGGCCGTGGCCAGCGTTGCGCCGGCCTTGGCGGCGAGCTCGCCCTTCATCTGCACGCGGAACTTGCGCTCAGGCTTGACGTAGGGGAGATAGAGCACGCGCGGGTTGTCGCCCAGCACCCAGCGCGCCTCGACGGGCTTGGCCTTGTCGGCGTCTTCGTTGGGGGCGGATTCCGTGGCCGTGAGCAGCTTGCCGAAGTCCTGCCCGCCGGCCAGGGCCTGGGTGAACATCACGGCGATCGCGGGCGAGCCGTCGAACAAGCGGGCCTTGCAGTCCGCCAGCGCGAAGGGCGCACTCGGCGACTCCTCCTCCGCGGCCACACCCGGGCTGCCTCCGCCCAGGCCCGGACGCCCGTGATGCGTGGCCCACCAGCCGCCCGCCACCGCTGCAGCGGCCAGGCCCAGCCCGGCCAGGATCTTCAGTCCCTTGGATACCGTTGCCATCGATCTCTCCCGCCCGGCTCGTTCCGGGGTCGGCGCAGTGTAGTGCGCGGCGCTGCAGGCATACTGCCGAGCTTGCCTTGATTCGCACCATGGCTCGCAAACCCCCTCCTTCCCCGGACCTGATGTTCCAGCTGAACGACGGCCGCACCCTCAGCCGGCAGGACCTGCTGGACGCCATCCAGCGCGCCCGTCATGAAGGGCAGGCGACGGCCTCCACCCAGCCATCGGCAGATGCCATCCAGCCTGAAGCGGAGGAGCTTGAGGCCGTGCTTGATGCTGCCGTGCTTGGTGCACTGACTCGCGGTGCTGCGGGCATGGCCAGTTGGCTGCAGGTCGCCGGGCGCCAGCGTGCCAACGGTACACAGATCAACCCGCAGCGGGTGCGCGCCTGCCTGCGTCATTTGCACGCGCAGGGCCTGCTGCTCTCGATCGACGGTCAGGGCTACTCGGTCGATCTTGCCGACGAGCGCCACCAGCGGCGCCTGCAGTCGCTGCTGCTGAACCGCGAGCAGGCCAAACGGTACTGGCGCTGGACAGTCTGGCTGTACTGCGGCGCTGCAGGCTCGCCGGATCGCCAGAGCCTGGGCTGGCTGAGCTGGCGCCATCCCGACGAGCCCCTGCACCTGCTGCGCCAGATGCTGTTCTCCGGCATGAGCGCGGAAGCCCTGGACCTCGCGCTGGATGACATCGGCACCAGCTCCCTGGACAGCCCAGGACTGCTGATCCACGCCGCCACCCAGCCCTGGCTGCCCGATTTGTTCGAAACCCTGGACCCGACGTTGGTGAGCAGCATCGGCATCGACCTGCTGCTCCAGCCCGCGCACCCGGCGACGCCCCTGGTGTGTGACTGGCTGCAGGCCCGCTTCGACCGGCAGCCTCAAGCGCTGGATTTGACTTTGCGCCTGTGTCTGGGCCTGCGCCAGCAGCTGGACCTGGAGATGAACGCCAGCGAGCGGCTGCTGGCTCCGCTGGAGGGCCTGCTCCCTGAGGCGCTGCGAGCCGCCCGCGCCCTGCTGGACGGGCGCCTGGCTGCGGCCCGCGAAGGTTTCGAGCAAACGCTCAAGGCCGCCCGATCGATGAGCAAGCAGCGCAAGCAGCTGCTGCCCGACGAACTGCTGCAGCTGCATGTACTGAGCCTGGTGCTGAGTCCCGACGCGGAGCACTGGTCGCTGGCGCGCAAGTTCTGCCTCGCCGAGGCCGGCAGTCGCAAGCCCAATGCCGGGAACAGCGCCTGGGGGCTCTGGGCCCATGCCATTGCGGTGAGACTGGGGGACGAACGCCTGATCACCGAGGCCTTCCACCCTGAGAGCGGCGACGTCTGGTCCCCTCCATCGCCCTTTCTTCTGGCCCAACGGCTGATCGCCGCAGCCTGGCTGGGCCGCGGTGCCGATGCCTGGACTGCTGCCCATCTGCAGGCACTGCGCAATGCCTTGAGCCAGCAGCGCCGGCATCTCTGGCGGGCCCTGCTGAACCAGGCCGCGCAGCGCCTGGGCCTGCCCGAGGACAGCGCCTGGCCTGCCGGGAAGCCTCAGCCAGCGGCCCTGATGGGCGGGCCCCGCGAGGCTTGGCGCGACGCCTTGAGCGCCATCATGGCCATGAAGCCCGAGGCCTCGGGCCCGGGAGCGGCGGACAAAGGCTGCGAGCTGTGCTGGAGCCTGACGCTGGACGAGCAAGGCCGTCCCGTGACCTTGGAACCACGGGAACTGAGCCACGGCGCCCGCGGACCTGGCAAGCTCAAGCCGCTGAGCCTTGGCACCTTGCAAAAGCGCACGGGCCTGCACAGCCGGGACGCGGCCTTGCTGCGCCACATTCAGCGCATCCCGCATGGCACGGCGCGGGACCTGTATCTGGACCCCATTGCCAGTCTGCCTGAGCTGCTGGGCCACCCGCGCCTCATGC
Source organism: Burkholderiaceae bacterium (assembly GCA_041905785.1). Taxonomy (GTDB): domain Bacteria; phylum Pseudomonadota; class Gammaproteobacteria; order Burkholderiales; family Burkholderiaceae_C; genus Roseateles_B. Next base: position 88,756 of record JAYRKJ010000014.1, on the reverse strand, counting down.
TCTCCCATGCCCCGGGCCAGTGGCTTGAGCTGCTTGAAGCCCAGCCCGAGCTGCAGCTGCTGCAGATCGACGGACCACAAGGTCCCGCGTACCGGTTCGTGCTCCAGCCGTCCCTGCTGTTCAGCACGCCGCCTCGGCTGCCGGAGGGCTACTGGTCGCAGGACGAGCGCCAGCGGCTCATCGACCATCGCAACAGCCTGTTGGTGCAGATGGAGGGCCCGCAGCGCGCACGGCTGATCCGCATCCAGCCCGCCCAGCGCCGCGTCGCAGAGCTGCTGGCCGAAGGCTGGACTGTGCCGGCAAGCGCTCAGGCAGAGCTGGCCAGCGCGCTGCAGGTGTTGTCCGCTCATTTCGAGGTGCACAGCGACGCACAGGCAGGCCGCCCTGTGCCGGGTGATTCGCGCCTGCGTGTGCAGCTCAGTCCGCTGGGCGGCGGACTGCAGATGCAGCTGCTGGTGAGGCCCTTCGCGGAATTCGGACCCCTGGTTGCCCCCGGCCAAGGTCGCGCTCGCCTGATGTGCATGCACGAAGGTGAAAGCCTGACCACGGAGCGCGATCTGCCCGCCGAGCGAGCCCATCGCCAAGCGCTGCTGCAGGCGCTGCCCTTCCTGGACGCTGGCCTCGCCCCGGAATTGCCTTGGCAACTCGATGATGCCGAGCAGGCCCTGCAAGTGCTGGAGCGGCTGCCCGACCTGCCGGGTGTGGCGGGCGTGGACTGGCCCAAAGGCAAGGCTTTGCGACTCCACAACGCGGCCAGGCACGGACTGCAGCTGCAGGTACAAAGCCAGACCGATTGGCTGGCGCTGAACGGTGAGTTGCGCGTTGACGAAGCACGCGTGCTGAGCCTCCAGACCCTGCTGGGCTTGCTGCGCGAGAGCAGCAGCCGCTTTGTCAGTCTGGGCGACGGCGAGTACCTGGCGTTGAGCGAGCAACTGCGCCAGCAACTGCAGGACCTGGACGCCCTGGGTCAGGAGAAGAAGGGGGCGCTGCAGCTGCCCCTGGCCGCCACGCCCTGGCTGGAGCAGCAGGAAGGCCTGCAACTCAGCGGCGACAGGCGTTGGCGCGAGCGGGTGGACCGCCTGGCAGCCGCCGCGGATTTGCAGGCCGCCCCACCTGCCGCGCTGCAGGCCGAGCTGCGCGGTTATCAGCTGGACGGCTATCGATGGATGATGCGGCTGGCCGAGGCCGGCCTGGGCGCATGCCTGGCCGACGATATGGGCCTGGGCAAGACCATCCAGACACTGGCCCTGCTGCTGACCCGCGCCGACACTGGGCCGGCCCTGGTACTGGCGCCCACCTCGGTCTGTGCCAACTGGGCGGAAGAGGCAGGGCGCTTCGCGCCTGGCCTTCGCGCGCAGGTCTACAGCGAGGCGGCGGATCGCCGCGCCTGCATCGAGCAGCAGGGACCGGGCGACCTGCTCATTGCCAGCTACGCGCTGGCCCAGCAGGACGCCGAGGCCTTCGCCGCCCGCAGCTGGACCACCCTGGTCATGGACGAGGCTCAGGCGCTCAAGAATGCAGCCACCAAGCGGGCCCGTTCAGTGGCCGAGCTGGAGGCGGACTTCAAGCTCGCACTCTCCGGCACGCCAGTGGAAAACCGGCTGGCCGAGCTTTGGTCGGTGATGAACCTGATCAACTCCGGCTTGCTGGGCCCCGCCGCCCAGTTCCAGCAGCGCTTTGCCGGCCCCATCGAACGCCAGCAGGATCCGGCCGTGCGGCAGCGCCTGCGCCGCATCATTGCACCCTTCCTGTTGCGGCGGACCAAGGCCCAGGTGCTGCAGGACCTGCCGCCTCGCACCGAAATCCTGCATCTGGTTCAGCCCAGCGAGGAGGAGCACGCTTTCAACGAAGCGCTGCGCCGCCAGGCCCAGCAGAAGGTCAGCGAAGCCGCACAGCAGCAAAAGGGTGCGCAAATGCAGGTGCTGGCCGAACTGATGAAGCTGCGCCGCGCCGCCTGCGACCCGCGCCTGGTCGCACCGGAGCTGCAGCTCAGCGGCGCCAAGTTGGCCGAGTTTGAACGCCTGGTGCTGGAGCTCGTCGAGGGGCAGCACAAGGCGCTGGTCTTCAGCCAGTTCACCGACTACCTCCAACTGCTGGCCGCCCGCCTGGATGAACTGGGCTTGCGCTACCAGTACCTGGATGGCAGCACGCCCGCGGCCGAACGCGCTCGGCGGGTGGCCGCCTTCCAGAAGGGCGATGGCGAGCTGTTCCTCATCAGCCTGAAGGCCGGCGGCTTCGGGCTCAATCTCACCATGGCGGACTATGTGCTGATCGTCGATCCCTGGTGGAACCCGGCGGCCGAAGACCAGGCCACGGGTCGCGCCCACCGCATGGGTCAGCAGCGACCGGTCACGGTCTACCGCCTCGTCACCGCAGGCTCCGTGGAGGAGCGCATACTCGCCCTGCATCGGGACAAGCGCGGGCTGGCCGAGGGCATGCTGGAGGGCCAGGACGGCGGCACCGTGCTGACCGCCGCCGCGCTGGCTGCATTGCTGGAAGATTGACGTGCGCCCCAGCGCGCCGCAACTCTGCGGCCTGCAGGGCACACCACAGCGTGGCCCGCTGCTCCTCAGTCATCCGCGCTCGCTGCCCGGACCGCTTTCCGAGCGGCAGCGAAGCTCTTCGACTGCAAGTTGGCCCAGGCTGCTGAGCTGACGCCCCGACTCGAAGCACCGCCGCTCACCGCTCACCGGATCCTCGAAGGCGATGCTGCGTGCCAGCAGTTGCAGCGGCTGCTCGAAGTCCTCCCGCGGGGGCTGCAGGCGGGGGTAGATGCGATCCCCCAGCAGCGGCAGGCCCAACGCGCACATCTGGGCCCGCAGCTGATGCTTCTGGCCGGTGAGCGGGCGCAGCTCGTAGTGCGCCAACCCTCCGGGCAACAGGCGCAGGCAGCGGATCTCGGTCTCGGCATTGGGCTCGCCGTCCACCTCGCACATCTGCATGAAGGCATCGCCCGGCCGCTCAGCCAGGCGGCTTCGATGGCGCAGGGGCAGCGCAAGCCCCGGCGGCGGCGCGGCGGCCACGGCCTCGTAGACCTTGTCCACGCTGCGTTCGCGGAACAGGCGCTGGTAGGCGTCGCGGTGTGCCGGCTGCACGCAGAACACGGTGAGCCCGGCCGTCTCACGGTCCAGGCGGTGCACCGGGGTCAGGTCTTGCAGGTTCAGGCGCCGCTTGAGCCGGGTCAGCAAAGTCTGCTGCACATAGCAGCCCTTGGGCGTGACGGGCAGGAAATGCGGCTTGTCGGCCACGACCAGACGATCGTCCGCATGGACCAGGATTTCGTCGAAGGGGATGGGCGCCTCGTGCGCCAGGCGGCGGTAGTAGTAGATGCGCTGTCCGGCAGGGTAGGCGCTGTCGGGAGGCAAGACCTGACCCTGCGGGCCCAGCACCTCGCCCGCGGCCATGCGCGCGGCCCAGTCGCCGCGCTCGACCAGATCCAGGCGCTCGGCAAGGAAATCCAACAGCAAAGACCAGGGGCCGGGCGGACAGGCCAGCGCCGATGCGCTCACGCCCTCGCGCATGGGCAGGGCCAGTTTGGGAGGACGGCTCATTCGATGGCCGGGCCGCCGCGGGCCCGCTCGTCCATGTAGCGGTTGACGCGCTGGCGGTCCTGCGCGTCCAGCGGCTCGCTGCGCCAGCTGCGCAGCCAGGCCTCGCGGTCCTTTTCCTGCGCCAGTCGGCGCACCGCGGCATCGATGGCCTCGATGTGCTGGCGGCCTTGCGTCGTGCGGCTGCAGGCCACGGTGGCCAGCTGCGTGCTGCGGCCTTCGGCCAGCGGCAGCTTGACCAGCTCATCGCCCCCGTGCAGGTGCAGGAACTCATCGACCACGGAGGCGTACTCCAGCGTGTAGTCCATGCGCCGGGCGCGCAGCATGTGCAGCAGGTGCATATTGCGGTTGGGCACCACCGTTCGCGGCGCGGCCTCGCCGGCCTGCTTGAGCAGCGCGTCGATGCGGGGACCGAAAGCCCGGTCCCGCGGCAGCAGCCCCACCAGGTCCTGGCGCTGCAGCAGCTCGCTCAACTGCAGGGTCTGGCCGGCGCCGGTGGCCTCGAACTGCGCCTGCAGGTCCTTGTGCACGACCACATGGAGCTGGCGCGAGAACAGCGGCGGGTAGAGGTGGCTGAAGTAAAGCCAGTCCAGCCGCTCCGGCGTGCGCACGTGCAGCACGCTGCACAGCGTCTGCCCCTGGCGTGCCTGCATCTCGAAGCGCGTGAAAGGCATCTCGACCAGCACGTGGCGGTACTGCGGCAGGCGCTTGACGAGGATGCGCAGAAAGCCGTCGAGCTCGCCATGGCCGATGTCGTCCATGGTCTGCGGCGGCTGGCCCGGCCGCACATAGCTGAAGTGCGGCGGCACGTCCTGCACCAGCCACTGCAGCGTCGGCAGCGGCGCCGACGCCTTCGCCGCGCAGGGCGCCAGCGAGAGCAGGCTCAGCAGCAGGGACAGCGGGGACAGCGGGGACAGCAGGGACTTGGCCATGGGCCGCAGCAGCGTTCGTACGGCAGGAGGTCGCCGCAGTATCGGGGGGCCAGCGGCGTCAGTCGCCCTCCACCCACTCGATACGGGCGCCGAGCGTGCAGATGTTCTCGACGAAATGCGGGTGGGCGCGCCGGATGGGCGTGGCATTGCGGATCACCGAGCGGCCCGGGATGGACGCCGCCACCATCAGCAGGGCGATGGCCACGCGGATGATGTATGGACTCTCCACCTCCGCCGCATGCAGGGGCTTGCCGCCGAAGGTGACCATGCGGTGCGGGTCGGACAGGAAGGCATGCGCGCCGAACTTGGACAGCTCCGAGGTCCAGCCCATGGCGCCGTCATAGATCTTGTTCCAGAACATCACGCTGCCCTCGGCCTTCACGCCCAGGGCCACGAAGATGGGCAGCAGGTCCACGGGCAGATAGGGCCAGGGCGCCGCCTCAACCTTCTGCAGGATGTTGCGCGTGAAGGGTTCCTTGACCTTCAGCGGCCCCTGCGTGACGGCGCGCGACCAACCGTCCTTGTGCTCAATGTGCACGCCGAACTTGGCAAAGGTGCGATCGATCAGGGGAAACTGCTCGGGCTGGGAATTCTTCACCTGGACGTCGCCGCCGGTGATGGCTCCCAGGGCCAGGAAGGTGACGATCTCGTGGAAGTCCTCCGCGAAGCTGAAGTCGCCGCCACCCAGACGCTCGACGCCGGTGATCTTCAGGCGCGAGGTGCCCAGGCCTTCGATCTTGGCGCCCAGCATCTGCATGAAGGCGCAGAACTCCTGCACATGCGGCTCCGAGGCCGCGTTCATCAGCGTCGACGTGCCCTGGGCCAGAGCGGCGCAGAGCACGAAGTTCTCGGTGGTGGTGACCGAGGCGTAGTCGGTCCAGTGGTCGTTGGCCTTGAGCGGGCGGTCCACGCTCAGCAGCAGGCCGTCCGACAGACGCTGCACGCCGGCGCCGAAGCGCTCGAAGACCTCCACATGCGGGTCGATCTCGCGGGCGCCGAGGGTGCAGCCCTTGACGTCGTCCTCGATGCGCGCCGCGCCGAAGCGCGCCATCAGGCCCGGCACCAGCATGATGGAAGAGCGCATCTCCTCAGGCAGGCGGTCGGTGGCGGCATCGAAATGGGTGTCGCGATGATGCACGTCCAGGATGCCGGTCTTGTAGTCCACCTCCACCGTGCTGCCCAGCTTGCGAAAGACCTCCAGGATCTTCTTGACGTCGGTGATCTCGGTGATGCCCCTCAGGCGCACCGGCTCGGCGGTGAGCAGCGTGGCGCAGAGGATGGGCAGGATGGCGTTCTTGTTGGCCGAGGGGATGATGCGGCCAGCCAGCGGGGTACCGCCGTGAACAATCAGGTTCGACATGGATGCTGAGGCGAGAGGGTCGGGCCCCTGGAGTGGGGGACGCGCCGATTATCCCGGATCGGCCATGGCCCGGCGCCGCGCGGGCTTCAAAGCCGGCAAGCGCGCGGGGCCGCGCCGCCATCTGCGCCCTGGGCTGAGCGCCGGAACGCCCGGCCCAGGCCTGCGCGCGCGAGGCGGCTTCAGGATTCAGTCACGCGGCGCCACGTCCCGGCGCACACCATAGGGGCAGTGGCCAGGGCGCGGCCCCACTTGCGGATGCTTGCGGCAGATGTCCGGCCGACGTTCGTAGACGGTGCAGCGCCGGGTCTGCGCGTCAAGGAAGCTGCAGTCGCCGCCCGCGCGGCGTGCGAGCTGGAAGATCTCGTGCTTGAAGCTGAAGTGCTCGATCAGCCCGGCCTTGGCGAGCCGCTTGGCAATCTGCTTGGGCGCCTCGTGCTCGGCCTCGAAGGCATCGACCAGCCCAAGGCGCACCAGGTCCGCCAGCCGCGCCTCCACGGGCATGGTGCAGCAGTTGGCCGCGCAGCTGTCGCACAGGCCCTTGCGGTAGCGCGTCCAGGTCTCGGTGCGGTCGACGTCGACGATGTGGATGGACGATCTCATGGCGAAGACAGGCGGCGGGCTGGCAAGGGGAAGCCCGGCATCCTAGCGTGCCGCCCGCTCCCTTGCGCCGGGGCGGGCGGCCCTGGGTCCCTGCTCTTCGCGTCAAATCACCGTTCGATGCGGCGCTCAGCTCACCGTGGCCACCAGGCTGGCGCCCGAGACCGCGGCATAGGCCTGCACCAGCACGTAGTACTTGGCGCCCGCCGCGACCGGCGTCAGCGTGAGAGTCTCGGCATTGGTCGGGCCATCCGACTTGCGGTCATAGACGGTGGGCGTGGGCGCGCTGTTGGCGCGCAGGAAGAGGTCGCCGTCGCCAGTGCCGCCGCTGAGCCGCACCTGCAGCTGCCGTGCGCCGGCCGCCGGCGTGATGCTGTACAGCCGCGTCTGCCTGGACGCCAGGCTCACCGCCACCGGCACGCCGGAGCTCAGCGGCACCTCGGTGGACGGCGTGCCCATGCCGATGGCCGACCGCTTCACGCCCACATCGATCTCGCCCACGTAGCCGCTGGCCGTCTTGCTCACCGTGACGATGTAGGTGTTGCCGCCGTCGCTGAGGTAGATGCTGTCGGCCTCGTTGGGCGTGCGCCGCGCGCCCTGCCGGTAGATGGGGTAGCTGGCGAAGACCTCGTCGGCCGTGCTGGCCGCGAAGTAGAGCTGGGCCACGAAGACATTGGGCAGGTTGCGCCCGTCGTCATTGGGCCGCAGATTGCGCGCCTGGCTCTGGATGGCGAAGTGGATGTGCAGCGCACGGCCGGCGTAGCTGCCGGGGAACAGGGTCAGGAACTCCGCCTGGCCATTGGCGTCGGTGCGCTGGTAGCCGCGGCAGAAGTCCTGGCCCACGGTGCCGAAAGGGGCATAGCCCGCGTAGGTGCCGACGGCGTCGGCGCCCCAGATGTCGACCACGGCCCCGGGGATGGGCGCGCAGCCGTTCTCCACGTCCAGGACGCGTATCTTGAGCGTCAGCGGAGCGCCGGGCTTGAGGCTGGTGTTGCCGCGCGAGTTGGCACGCAGGTCGCGCCGCTCCAGCGGGTCGACGTTGGGATAGGGGCCGGCGGTGGATTCGATGTTGTTGCGGCAGGCGGCCGCCGCCGCGCCGTAGAGCAGTTCACCACTGGCTGCCTCGCGGCCCGACAGGGCCAGCACGGACGCCGCGCCCATCAGCTGCAGGGCCTGGCGACGGGGGGCTTGGGATGACTTGGTCATGGATCACCTTTCAAGAGTGCCCGGGCCCGAAGGCCTGTGCACCTTGTGAGGCAAAGGCGGAGATGGACCGGGCGGGTTGGGGATGGAAGGCACCGCAGTCCCGCATAGCGCCGGCCTGCCCCGGCGCCGCTGGCACCCGAGCCGCCCGCGCGACGGCAGTCCTGCACCGCAGCGCCGACCCGGCGCCCCCGGGTAGGGATGCGCCTTCAGGCCCTGCGGTGCCGCCATGCTGGGCGATCAAGGTGCCGCCAACATTCGGCAAAACCAGTCCACTTAGTAACCAGTTGTGCCGTATTGGTCCATTACAGGCCTTAGAAAGGTATTCACCTGGAATCATCCATGACGCTTGACGCAGCTGCTTTGTGGGACGCCCAATGCATGCCCGCGCCCCCGTGTTGCTGCGTCCACCGGCCCGCCTGCGACGGGGCCGGAACTGCCGCGTCGCAGGCGTCCGAGTTCAGGGCGCGCGCTTCCAGCCCTGCACAGCCTGGCGGCCCACCGCCGAGTCGTCGGTGAAGAAGCCGTCGACGCCGGCATCGAGATAGGCACGGATCTCCGCCACGCTGTTGCCGCGCGCCCTGGTGTCCGTACCGGGCGATCCCTGCAGGCTGACCGGCAGGAAGGCGTTCTCCGGCCGCAGCGTCCAGATGGTGATCTTGAGCCCGGCTGCATGGGCATCCGTGGCAAAGCGGGTGGGCTGACCCAGGCCGGTGGCGACGCCCTTGGCGTCGCGCAGCTGCGGGATCACCCATTCCTTGTAGGGGCCCACCGCGTAGGCGTAGCGCGCAATCTCCTTCAGGCCCTCGGCCGTGGCCATGTCGGCGTAGCCCCGCGTGTTGGCCGCCCCCTCCTGGACGAAGTCCCAGGGCCGGCCACTGCTGTTGATCAGCTGCACCAGACGCACCGTGCTCTTCTGCGCGATGGCCTTGAGGTTGGCCACCTCGAAGGACTGCACGATCACCGGCGCCTCGCGGTGGTTCCAGCCGTTCTTCTCCAGCACCGCCAGCAGGGCGGGCTCCAGGGGCAGGCCGATGGACTGGAAGTAGGACGGATGCTTGGTCTCCGGAATGATGCCGATGGTGCGTCCCTTGGCCGCCGTCTGCGCCTTGGCCAGGTCGATCACCTCCTGGAGCGTCGGGATCTCGAACTGGTCGTTGAAGGCCACGTTGGCAGGCCGCACCGCCGGGATGCGCTCGCGTGCGCGCAGCGTCTTCAGCTCGGCCAGCGTGAAGTCCTCGATGAACCAGCCGCGGATGCTGACGCCATCGATGGTCTTGGTCCGCAGCCTGTCCTTGAACTCGGGCTTGTCGGCCACATTGCTCGTGGCTTCCTTGAGGCTGCCATCGGCGTTGAGAATGGCGATGGCGTTCTCATGCCGCGCCACCAGCACGCCGTCCTTGGTGATGACCAGGTCCGGCTCGATGATGTCGGCCCCGTCGTCGATGGCCTTCTGGTAGGCCGCCAGCGTGTGCTCCGGCCGCAGCGCGGAAGCACCGCGGTGAGCGATCACGGCAGAGGCGGGCGGCCAGAGCTGGGGCTCCGAGGCGCTGCCGCCGCACGCTGCGAGGGCGGCGACCAGCAGGGCCAGAGGCAGGCCGATGAGCGGGTCCAGGCGGCGAGGACGGCTGGCGCGGGTGGACTTCTGGTGCGATGACATGCGGGACTCCCGGTGTGAGGACCGGGAGCATCGCAAGGCCGGATGACAGCTTGATAAGGGCCGTGTGTCGGCGGTGTCATGCGGATGGGCCGCTTGGCGCGGGGAGCCTCGCCCGGCGCCGCATGCATGACTGAGACCCTGGGCGCTCATCACGCCGAACGGCCGCAAGCCGAACCGCCGGGTCGAACGCGTGATCCGCGCGCTCAAGGGGCCGCGCGCTCACGTCCTCCGCTTCAGCTCAGGCGCTCCTGGCGCACCATCTCCTGGTGCATCGCATTCACGGCCATGACGGCCTCATGTCCGCCGGCCATGTGCGTCATGATGATCTCGTTGGCCTTGGTGAAGCGGTGGCCGATGCGCACCGTGTAGGACTTCAGCAGCCAGCTGCCAATGCCTTGGACGAAGACGGCTTCGTCCAGATCCCGCCACTTCACGCCGCTGATGCCTTTGCTCCAGGGCAGGATGCCGCGGGAATGCCAGACGCCAATATCGTCGACATAGAGCGTGTGGCTGCGGAGCTCCATCACCTGGTAGGCCAGGAAGGCCACCACCGGCACCGTGAGCAGCAAGCCGCCCTTCCAGTTGGCGCCCCAGAACGCGGCCAGCAGCAACAGGGCCACCAGACCCAGGAAAAAGACGCGGATGTAGGCGGTCCAGGATTTGCGGGCCAGGATGCGGGCGTCGCGGCCCGCCGCCAGGGCATTGTCTTGATCCATTGAGGGCTCCCTAGAAAGCCTCGCATGTTACGCGGGGCGGGAGGCCGGTGCGTCGAGGGCACTGCGCAAGCTGCGGCGGCTATTGGCTATGCACTCCTCCGCAACCTGACAATGAATCTAGAGCTCCCGGCTGAATCGCCCCGGGTTTCGCGGAGGCTCCAATTCTGGAGAATGGAGCCATGAAGAAGTCCCCGAAGTTTTCACCTGAGGTGCGCGAGCGTGCCGTGCGCATGGTGCTGGAGCATCGATCCGAACACCCTTCGCAGTGGGCTGCCAGGCGCCCGAGGGCTGGAGCGCGAAGAAGCTGCGCCACACCGATCGCGATGCGCGCTGGACCAAGAAGCACGGCAAGAGCTTCTACGGCTACAAGCTGCACGCCAACACCGACAAACGCTACAAGCTGATCCGTCGCGTGAAGCTCACCGCCGCCAACGTCGATGACGGCCAGACCTTGAAGGATGTGCTGGACGAGGCCAACACGGGGCGCAGCGTGAAGGCCGATCGTGGGTACGACTCGCAGGCCAACCGAGACCTGTTGAAGGACAAGCGCCTGCGCGACGACATCGCACGACGGGCCAAGCCGGGGCAGCAGACTCGGCAACGGCTGGACGCACGCAACAAGACCATCAACCGCAGCCGCTCGCGGGTCGAGCACGTCTTCGCCGGACTGGAGCAACTCGGCGGCAAGGTGGTGCGGGCGATGACGCTGGCCCGTAACGAACTGGCGATCCTGGTGAAATGCGCGGCGTACAACGCCAAGCGGCTGGTCTGGCTGGCGAGCCAAGAGCCGATGCGAGGTGTGCGTTGAAGGCCGAAGTCCGCCCGCAGAGCGCCGCAACGGGCAATCGCGGCGCAACGCGGGGCCAAATCAGTGGCGAAATCGGCCAAACGCTGCGGCACTCACTGTCCAATCAAGCGCAGCCTTCGTGATCGACGGTGATCAGCGATCGGTGAGTGGGTTTGGAGAAGTGCCCGGCGGCCTCCATGGCCTACGACCGGATCGCGGAGATGCAGCCGCAGATCGCCGATGTGCTGGCCGATATTCGTGCGGGAAGCGCGATCCTGGTCCGGGCCTGGGTCGACGAGGCCCTCGGTGACTACGAGGCTGCGACGGTTGAACTGACGCGCAAGCTCTCGCGAGTCCACGCTTTGGCGGGCGTCGTCTCGGCTGCTCGCAGGCAAGACCTCTTCGCGCTGGCACCTTATCCCGTCCAACTGCCGTCCCTGGAATCCGGTCGCAAGCCCGCCTTGTCCGAAGCCGAGATTGCCGCGATCGCCCGCGAGCAGGCGGAAGCTGTCGGTGCTCTGATGCGCGAGGCTGGCGTCGAGTTGGCCCCGGGCGCTGCCGACCCCTGGGCGATGGCTCACTGAAATAACAGCGGGAAAACAGCGAAATGACCACACAACGTGGAAGGCCCTGGAAGCCCGGCACCTCCGGCAATCCTCAGGGGCGCCCGCCCGGCGCCCGGCATCGCACGACTGTCGCGCTCGAAAAGCTGATGGCCGCCGACGCCGAGAGCATCGTCCGCACCGTTCTGACCGCTGCGGAGCAGGGTGACATGACTGCTGCGCGAATGGTGCTGGATCGTGTCGTGCCGCCCATCAAAGAGCGGCCCATCTCTCTCGATCTGCCCTTCCTGGACGGCGTTGAGAGCGTCGCCGAGGCGCATTCCCGCATCGTCGCTGCCGTCGCGGCTGGCGAACTGTTGCCGAGTGAGGGGCACTCGCTGGCCGCGCTGCTCGAATCGCGCGTGCGCGTTGCCGAGGCAACCAAGTTGGAACGACTCCTCCGCGAACTGGAAGTGAGCGCTAGGGGGAAGCAGTGAGCAGCATTCGACAACTCGCCGCTCGCGCCGAAAGGGTCGCCGCTCGCTTGCAGCCCGGGCCGCAGGATTCCGACTCGGGCGATTGCCTCAACCTCGTGCGTGAGTTTGCGGACCGACGCTTCGGCGGCGATATCCAGGCCTGCGCAGGCGCCTTGGTAGAGCACATCAAGTGAGACACCCTGCCCGATGACGTTGCGGAGCTCCTAGAGGCTATGCGGGCTCAATGCGGGGCAGGGTTCGGTCCCGAGGAGTACATCGCCGGCCTGTCGTGGGTCTTGGAGGAATGCGTCGCTCCGGGCTCCCTGTCGCATAGCGCCGACCAGCGCCCCGCACCCGGCACGCCTCCGTGACTCGCTGGGACGATTCCTAGTAGGGATGCCGCGCTGATGCTTGGCCCGCGTCGGCGCGGCTGAAAGACCATGAGCGCAACCGATTTGGTCGCGCAACGATTTTGGAAAGTCGGCACAGTACCGACACCATCAACGCCAATAGGCCATGACATGAACGCAAACCAAGTGACCGACACCGCCGCCGAAGCACAGCCGCCCAGGGAGGTCGAATTTCTGACCTTGCTGCTCAAGGTCCGGCCGGAGGATCGCCTGTCGGTGCTCTCCGAACTGCGCGCCATTGCCGAGACTGGTCGGCCCGACTTGACGAGGCCTTAAACGGCGAGGAGGCCAATAGCCCTCGCTGATCCCCCAGAAAAGCCTGCTTTTACGGCTGCTTGCTGGACAGGAATGCCTTCACAACTGTGCCGACGGCTTCGCTCACAGCCTTGCTGATTTCCTTCGCCAATTCCAGCCCTGGTATCGGAATGGATGACTCGCTCTCAGATTTGTCTTCAGAGGTCGGAGAATCCTCGACATGCTCACGCGTGAACGTCATGCGCAGCATGGTGATTGCCAAAACAGAAATTGCAACCACAAGCACCGAGATTACTGCCACCACCGACGTCACCACGGTTCGGAGCTCACCGATAAGCGACTCCAAGGGGCTCGCGTCCTTTGCTGGCTTTTCTGCGGCCTTAACGGGCCCACTAGCAGCCTTGGCGGGAGCGGAGGCTGCATTCGGCTTAGCTTGAGAGGCACCCGGCACTACCGCCGGCGCGGATGCGCCTTGCGAGGCGTTCACGACCGGCAGAGGAGCCTGCTCTGCGATGTGCTTCTCTAGCGTTTTCTGGATTTCGGAGGGCTTAGCAATTAACTCCGCAAGACCGCCAGACAGGCGCCACATTACGCAGAGGAAAATCGCAACGACGATGCAGGTGACCGTTAGCGCCAGCCAACGCTGATTCCTTCGGGCCTTACTGGTATCGAGGACGGACTGCGCCGTCTTCAACAACCTCGTCTTATCGCTGGGCGACGGCTGGCTATCTTCACCGTCTTGGCTCAGATCCACACCGCTCATGTGCCCAAGCCGAGGTTGGACATGCGATAGCTCATCGCAACCTTAGATACGTCAAAGACAGCAGCCAATTCGCCCACACCACTGAAGCGGCCACTTTCGACGAGCGTACGCACGGCAGCAGCCGGCATCAGCAATTCAGCGGCGAATTGATTGGCTGCTCGTTCCCTTGGATCGCCCACAGCAGATCCAAAGTTAGCAGGCAGATCGCCCCGGGGCGCGTTTGGATGCCCCAAAGCAAAATGGCCCAACTCATGCGCAATGGTGAATCGCTGGCGGGCGTGCGACTCGGTTTGATTGAACTCGACAATCGCGCGCCCGTTCTCCCGCTTGAAGAAGCCACTATATGGATAGCCAGCATCACTGAAGCCGCCACGGGGGCTCAGGTCAACACCCAGGCTGGCGCACATGCGTTCCAAATTGATCGGCAATTGCCCGTCCCAATGCCTCGCAAGCACATTGCGAGCGGCCTCAGCAGGGCTACTTCCGAATGCAGCAAAAGAGGTGATTTCAGATGGGCTCATAGCGTGTCCTGACAGGATGACTGGACAACATTGCAACGACCAACACAGACCGAGGGTTGTACACCGAATGTTTGCATTTTTCTCAACCCTTCGCTCGGCTGGGGGCAAAAAATCGTCAACATTGGCTACACAGTGGCTACATGGCTTCGCCACAAAAGAAAAAAGCCCAGCTTAGCTGGGCTTTTCATTCCGTTCTAAGCAATTGATTTACTTGAACTTTTGTCTTGGTGGCCAAGGGCGGAATCGAACCACCGACACGCGGATTTTCAATCCGCTGCTCTACCAACTGAGCTACTTGGCCATCTGTCTTGCTGCTCTTGACCAGTCTTGCGACACCGTCGTGATCAGCGAAGACCATGACTATAACACTAAATTTGGCTGTTGCGCTTGTTTCTTGAAAGATCGACGCCCAGCTGCTTCAGCTTGCGGTACAGGTGGGTGCGCTCCAGGCCCGTCTTCTCGGCCACGCGGGTCATGGAGCCGTTCTCCTTGGCTAGGTGGAATTCGAAGTAGCTCTTCTCGAAGGCGTCGCGCGCCTCGCGCAATGGACGGTCCAGCTCGAACAGCTGCTCGGAGGCCAGCGCCTGCACCGGCGCAATGACCGGGGCCGAGCCGTGGCTCATCCCCGTGCCATGGTTGTGCATGGGCAGCTCTGGGCGCATGGCATAGCTGGGCAGCCCCGGCGGAGGGGCCGGCGCGCGAGGCGCGGTCTTGACCAGGGCCTGCTCCACGGCGCGCAGCAGCTTTTGCAGCGTGATGGGCTTTTCCAGGAAGGCGATGGCGCCGAACTTGGTGGCCTCCACCGCGGTGTCGATGGTGCCGTGGCCGCTCATCATGATCACGGGCATGGTGAGCTGCCCGCTGCTGCCCCATTCCTTGAGCAGGGTGACGCCGTCGACGTCGGGCATCCAGATGTCCAGCAGCACCAGGTCCGGCCGCATGCGCTCGCGCACGGCGCGCGCCTGACCGGCGTTTTCCGCCAGCTCGATGGTGTGACCTTCGTCGGTCAGGATTTCAGACAACAGGGCCCGGATGCCCAGTTCGTCGTCAACAACAAGAATGGTTGCCATGTATGCCTACTGTTCACGCGGCCCCGGGAGCATCGCTCGGCTCGGCCGGGCTCGGTGCAGTCGCGAGTTTTGAAAATGATAACGAAACTTGCGCGCCGTTCGGCGGCTGCGACTCGTCGCCATCAGGATGCAGATTGCTGAGGCGGATTCGCGCCCCGTGCTCATCGGCGATCTTCTTGACCACGGCCAGCCCCAGCCCCGTGCCCTTGGATTTGGTGGTCACATAGGGCTCGAAGGCCCTTTTGAGCACTTTCTCCGCGAAACCGGGACCGTTGTCCGAGATCACGAGGCGCAAGCTCCGGAGCTCGCCAGTGTCGCCCAGAGATTTGATCGTGCGTACCCGCACATGCCCTTGCTCTCGATCAGCAACCGCGTCCAGCGCGTTCTGCACCAGGTTGTGGATCACCTGGCGAAGCTGCGTCGCATCCCCCACGATCAGAGGAAGACCCGGGCTCAGTTCGGCCTGCAGCCGGCCCGCTTCCTGAGCCGACACATAGAGCATCAGCACCTCGCCGACCAGGGCGTTGAGGTCCAGCGGTTTGAGCTGGGCGGCGGGCAGGCGGGCGTAGTCGCGGAATTCATTGACCAGCTGCTTCATGGCCTGCACCTGGTTGACGATGGTGCCCACTGAGCGCACCAGCATGGCCTGGTCCGGGCCTTCGAGCTTGGCTTCCAGCTTGTGCTGCAGCCGCTCGGCAGAGAGCTGGATGGGCGTCAGCGGGTTCTTGATCTCGTGGGCCAGGCGCCGGGCGACCTCGCTCCAGGCGGCAGAACGCTGGGCCGAGACCACCTCGGAGATGTCGTCGAACACGATCAGGCGCTCGCCCTCTGGCAGGCTGGCGCCGCGCACCAGCAGGTTCAGCGCCTCCGCGTTGCCGGGCAGCTTGAGCTCGAAGCTGTCCTGCCAGGTGCCGTCGGCGTCTTCGCTGCTGGCAAAACGCTGGGCGACCTCGGCGGCGAAGTCCTGCAGCTCGGGCACGGCCTCCATTCGCTGACCATGGTAGGCGGACAGCGGCAGGCGCAGGATGCGGGTGGCACCGGGGTTGATGGTGTCCATGCCGCCGCGCGCGTCAAAGCCGATCACCCCGGCGGTGAGGTTGTCCAGGATGGTCTGCAGATGGGTGCGGGCGCTCTCCAGCTGGGCCACGCTCTGCTCGACCATGTGGCGGGCATCGGCCAGCTGCTGGGTCATGTCGGCGAAGCTGCGGGTCAGACCGCCCAGTTCGTCGCGCGAGGCCATGGTGGGCTTGGCGGTGAGGTCGCCCTGGGCCACCTGGCGCATGCCGTCGGCCAGCAGCAGCAGGGGCTGGGCCAGTTGGTCGCCCAGGGTGACGGCCAGCAGCAGGGCCGCGAACACCGCCAGGATCAGCACCAGGGTCAGCGTGCCCAGGTACATGCGGCGCATGCCGTCACGCTCCAGGGAGCGCTGCTGGTACTCGAGGTTGGCGTTCTGCACGGCCAGGGCATTGGCCAGCACGGAGCCGGGCAGTCCCTGCACCACCATCAGGTAGCGGTCGCTGGCACCCAGGCTGAAGTCGTTGCTGGGGACCAGGGCCAGGGCGCGGATGCGGGCCTGGCCTTGCAGCGCCTTGGCCTCGTCCTCCAGGCCTTCGATCTTGCTGACCACGCCCTGGCGGCGCGCATCGCGCAGCTGGTTGCCGCTGACGCGGCTGAGGCTGAGGGTCGGATTCTCGGCGCCGCCCACCACCGCCAGCGGCTGGCCGTTGGCGCCCAGCAGACTGACCGAGCGGGCCGAGAGCTGGTCCCGCAGCCGCTCCAGGGCCAGGGTCATGGGCGTGCTGCTGCCCTGCTCGCCCAGGCGCTCGGCGGCGCTCTTGGTCTTGCTGCCCAGCTCGTTGACCAGGCCGTCCAGCGTGCCCTGGCCCAGCTTGAGCCCGGACTCCAGCGCGCTGGCCAGGCGCACGTCGAACCAGCTCTCGATGGAGCGGTTCACGAACTGGTAGGACACGGTGTAGATCAGCACGCCCGGCACCACGCCCACCAGGGCGAAGATGCCGGCCAGCTTGAGCAGCAGCCGGCTGCCGAACTTGCCGCGGCGCACGCGCAGCACCAGACGCACGCCAGCGCTGATGATCACGGTGGCCAGCACGGCCGCCACGCCCACGTTCAGCCACAGCAGCCAGACGTAGTGCCGCTCGAAGAAGCCGCGTTCCGCGGTGGCGCCAATGGACAGCAGGAAGGCCAGCAGCCCCCCCGCCCCGGCAACGGCCAGCAGCGAGACCAGCCAGGCCCAGCGTCGCACCCGGCTCATGGTTGGAGCTTGGCGCTGAAGTCAGCCGCGAGGTTGAGCTTGTGCTCCACGCTCAGGCCCCAGCCCTGCGGCGCGCCCAGGCCGATCTGCATGGGGCGGGGCAGCTGGGAGGTGTCCAGCTTGTAGCTGAATTCGAGGTAGTACTTACCGTCTTCGTCGATGTCGCGCGGCTCGGCGATGCGCCAGCCGGAGACGCCGCGCATGAAGGCCAGGGCCTCGGGCAGGCTGTCGAAGTTCTGGTGCAGACCTTCGGTGGTCACGCGGTACTGGCGGGTCAGCGGCTGCCAGACGAGGCGCCAGCTGCGGCTGGCCCGGGCGGCCCTGGCGTCACGCCAGTACCAGCGGCTGCGCATCACGTTGACCTCGGCCTGGAAGTACACCGGCAGCCCCTTGAGCAGGGCCTCTTCGACCGGCTTGGTGAGCTCGAAGCGGGCGCTGAAGCTCAGCAGAAGGCCCTCGTCCGTCCGCTCCGTGTGCAGGTCGCTGAGCTGGATGCCCTCCGCCCGCGCGACCGTCACGGCCCCCAGCAGCAAGCTCAGCATCAGCAGCAGGCCCAGCAGCCCCTGTCGCGCCCAGGCCGCAGCCCGCCCCAGGCCCTTGGCGGGCCGGGCAAAGCGCAGCGGACATGGCGGCATGAGCGCCAGGGGAGCAAGGACCATCAGCGGGTGGATGCGGGCGATTTCAACAGCAGGGCATAGAAGAAGCCGTCCAGCGGGACAGCCTGCCCGGCCGCGTCTTGGGAGCCATTGTCAGGCACGGGCAGCAGATGCCCCGTGCGGCCCGGGCACTCCAGGGCCATGGCGTCGGGTCGACGTTGCAAAAACGCGTCGACCTGGTCCTGCCCTTCTGCCTTGAACAGGGAACAGGTGGCATAGACCAGGCGCCCGCCCGGCTTGAGCAGGGGCCACAAGGCGTCCAGCAGCTCGGCCTGGATGCGGGCCAGTTGCGCGATGTCCTCGGGGCGGCGCAACCAGCGTACGTCCGGGTGGCGGCGCACGATGCCGGAGGCGCTGCAGGGGGCATCCAGCAAGATGGCGTCGAAGGGGCGGCCGTCCCACCACTGCGCGGTCTCGCGGGCGTCGGCGGCGCGGGTTTGGGCCTGCAGCTGCAGGCGGCGCAGGTTGTCCTGGACGCGGGCCAGGCGCTCGGCGTCGGCATCCAGCGCCAGCAGGTCCAGGGCCTGCAACTCCAGCAGGTGCGCGGTCTTGCCGCCTGGCGCGGCGCAGGCATCCAGCACCCGGGCGCCGGGAGGCAGCGCCGACAGGGTCAGGTCTTGCCCGGCCGAGGTTCTCGCCTGCAGGGCAGCCACCGTGAGCGGCGCCGCGATCTGGGCGGCGGCGTCCTGCACCGAGACGGCCCCCTGCTCGAAGCCCGGCAGGGCCGTCACAGGCTGGGGCCGGTCCAGCAGCAGCCCCGCCGGCAGGCACTCGCCCAACAGGCGCGACGACAAGCCCTGCCCGGCCAGACGCGCCTGGTAGGCCCCCGCCCCGCCCTGGCGCACGTTGACGCGCAAGGTCATGGGCGGACGGCCGTTGTTGGCGGCGAGGATGCCCTGCCAGTGCAGGGGCCAGTCCTGGCGGACGCGGTCAATCCACCATTGCGGATGGTTGTGGTGGGCCACCGGGTCGTGCAGCAGGCCCTGCACCAGCACCTCGCGCTCGCGCAGGAAGCGCCGCAGCACGGCATTGACGAAGCCGGCGCTGGGCGCCGCGCGCTGGCGCATGGCGCGCACGGCCTGGTCGACGACGGTATGGGTGGCGTAAGGCGGTTCGTCGCTGGGCCACAGCAGGGCCAGCGCACACAGCAGCAGGTTCTCGACCTTGGGCGGCGGCGCCTTGGGCGCCAGCTGGCGGCGCAAGGCCAGGGCCGCGCCGAGCTGGCGCAGCACCAGGAAGCTCAGGGCCTGGGTGCCGGGGCGCAGCTCGCGCGGGCAGCGTGCCAGCACGTCGGTGAGCGAGCGCCCCTGGCGCACGGCCTGCACAGCGTCCGCGGTCTGCAGCAGGAGTCGCTGCAAGGGGATGCCGGCAGCGGAAGGAGTGAGGGTTTCTGACACCAGGGCAGTGTAAGTGCGGCCCCGGTGCCAGACTTAGGCCGGCTTGAAACGGCCGCCCCCGCCCTTGCCCGATCGCGGCCTGGGGCCAAGTGCAGGCGGTTCGGGCCGGGCGCAGCCAAAAAAGCCACAATCCACGCTGGAGAACGCCAGAAAGACCCCCATGCCCGGCAAGAACGCCCCCCTTCCCGCCCTCAGCGCCGACGAGCTGGCCGCCCTGCCCGCCTCGGAACGCGTGCGCTACCGGTTGCTGGCCGCCGACTGCCGCCATCACGCCAACGACAACATCGCCGACTTCATCGAAGACGGCGAGCTGGACGAGATCCAGGCCGAGGTGCAGCTCCAGCTGCAGGGCGTGCTGCGCGCCCTGGTGATCGACACCGACAGCGACCACAACACCCAGGAAACGGCCAAGCGCGTCGCCAAGATGTTCGTGCGCGAGGTCTTCCGGGGCCGCTACACGCAGGCGCCGGACGTCACCGAGTTCCCCAACGTCACGCGGCTCAACGAGCTGATGATCGTCGGCCCCATCACCGTGCGCTCGGCCTGCTCGCACCACCTGTGCCCCATCGTCGGCCGGGTCTGGATCGGCCTGCTGCCCAACGAGCATTCCAACCTGATCGGCCTGTCCAAGTACGCGCGCCTGACCGACTGGATCATGAGCCGGCCGCAAATCCAGGAAGAGGCGGTGACCATGCTGGCCAACGAGCTGCAGGAGCGCGTCCAGCCCGACGGCCTGGGGATCGTGATGGAGGCCGACCATTTCTGCATGCATTGGCGCGGCGTCAAAGACAGCGACTCGATGATGACCAACAGTGTGATGCGCGGCGCCTTCCTCAAGGACCCCGACCTGCGCCGCGAATTCCTGTCCCTGCTCAGCAAGAAGTAAGCCCACTTTCCAGGAGCTCTGCCATGCTAGTCCGCCTGCTCTATGCCAGCCGCGCCGCCGAGGGCACCAAGGAGGCTCAGCTGGCCGCCATCCTCAGGCAGTCCCGCGAGCACAACCCGGCCCAGGGCATCACCGGCCTGCTGTGCCTCAGCGAGGGCATCTTCATCCAGGTGCTGGAGGGCGGGCGCGACGCCGTCAACGCGCGCTACAAGGCCATCGTGCAGGACAGCCGCCACCATGACGTGATCCTGCTGAGCTACGAGGAAATCGACGAGCGGCACTTCGCCGGCTGGAGCATGGGGCAGGTCAACCTGCACCGGCTCAACCCGGCCCTGGTGCTGAAGTATTGCGACACCACCCGCCTGGATCCCTACGCCATGCGCGGCCAGACGCTGATGGCGCTGTTCCAGGAGCTGGTGAGCTCCGGCGCCATTGAGTGCAGCTGAACGGCGCCGCGCCGGAGTCGGACCGGGCCCGGCTCAGAGCGAGCGGGCCTCGCCAAAGCCGAAGAAGCTGGCCAGCAGCCGCGTCGGGAACTGCTGCACCGCCTCGTTGTAGACGCCCACCGCCTGGTTGAAGAGCTGGCGGGCGAAGGCGCGCTGGCGCTCCACCATCTTCAGCTCGTCCAGCAGGACGAAGAGCTCCGGATGCTCGGCCAGCGCCCCATGGTGCTCGACCAGGGACATCAGCCGCGTCAGGGCCGCCGCATGCACGGCCGCGGCCACGGCCAGGGCCGCCACCGGGTCGGCCGCATAGGGCTTGGCACGCACCGCCTGGGCGGCGCTCTGCGCCTCGCCCTGGGCGTTCTCCAGCGCGTCAAACGTGGCCTGCTCGTTCTGCAGCAGGGGACGCAGCTGCTCCAGCAGCCGAGCACAAAGCTGGGCGCGCTGGCCGAGCAGGGCGTCCAGCTGGCCGTAGGCCGTGCCGATGGCATTGCGCAGCCGCATCATGCGGTTGTAGCCGCCCACGCCCCAGAAGAAGAGCATGGCGGCCAGCAGCCAGGGGGTCCAGGACCAGGAATTCATCCAGCCGCTCATGCGCCGGCCGGGGCCGCGCCGCGCGCCGCCAGGTATTCGTCGTAGCCCCGGGCCCTCAGCTCGCAGGCCGGACAGCTGCCGCAGCCGTAGCCCCAGGGGTGACGCTGCTGACGTTCCCCCAGATAGCAGGTGTGGGTGTGTTCGATCACCAGCTCGTTCAGCGCCGCGCCGCCCAGCTGCTCGGTCAGGGCCCAGGTCTGGGCCTTGGTGATGAACATCAGCGGCGTCTCGATGGTCATGGGCTGGTCCAGGCCCAGGCTCAGCGCGACCTGCAAGGCCTTGAGGGTGTTGTCGCGGCAGTCGGGGTAGCCGGAGAAGTCCGTCTCGCACATGCCGCCCACCAGCACCGAGGCGCCGCGGCGGTAGGCCAGGGTGGCCGCGAAGCTCAGGAAGAGCAGGTTGCGGCCGGGCACGAAGGTGTTGGGCAGGCCATTGGCCTGCATCTCGATGGCACGCGCCTCGGTCAGCGCGGTGTCGGAAATCTGGCCCAGCAGGGCGAGGTCCAGCAGGTGATCCTCGCCCAGGCGGGCGCCCCAGGCGGGGAACTGCGCGGCCAGCTCGCGGCGCACGGTCTGGCGGCAGTCCAGCTCGATGCGATGGCGCTGGCCGTAGTCGAAACCGATCGTCTCGACCTGGGCGTAGCGGTCGAGCGCCCAGGCCAGGCAGGCGGTGGAGTCCTGACCGCCGGAGAACAGCACCAGGGCCTTGCGCTCTGAATTGGCTAGCGGAGGAATGTTCATGGGCCGCAGTGTGCCATTGCCGGACGCGGCGCGCCCCGGGAGCCCTCTCGACAAGGGCTGGCAGCGCGCTGGGGGTGCTAGGCTGAAGACCCCCGTGACAACGCCTTCAGCCATGCCTCAAGCAACGCCCCTGCTGCCTCTGCTGCCCCTTCTTGCCCTGACAGGCCTGGCCCTGCAGGCCCAGGCCGCCGACACCCTGCGCCAGGTCACCCTGCACCCCCAGGGCGCCACCATCGAGCGTGCCCTGACCCTGGCGCCCAATGCCCGCGAGGCGCGCTTCAGCTGCCTCAGCCCCGAGCTGGTCGCCGATTCCATTCAGCTGCTGCCCGCCGCCGACATGGGCGTGGGCGAGATCCGCCTGGAGCTCAAGCCCGCCGAGCTGCTGCCCGAGTGCGAGCGCGGCGGCAAGGTCCGCGAGCTGGAACAACAGGCGCGGCAGCTGCAGGCGGAGTCGGAGGCCCTGGCGGTCACGCTGAACTTCCTCAAGCAGCTGACCGGCAAGGAGCTGCCGCCCGGCCCCAAGCTGTCCGAGACCCTGGAGACGCTGCGCCGCCAGACGGTGGACCAGCTGCAGCGGCAGCAGGCCCTGAAGGAGCGCATGGACGCCCTGGATCGCCAGCTGGCCCAGGCGCGCGAGCAGGAGGGCAGTCAGCGCCAGTACCAGGTGCTGACCGTGCCCGTGGACACCCTGCAGGGCGGTGAGCTGCGCCTGCGCTACCGCAGCGAGCAGGCCGGCTGGACGCCGCTGTACCGGGCGCGGCTGGACACGGCCTCGGGCCAGCTGAACCTGGAGCGCCGGGCCGAGGTCTCGCAGCAGACGGGCGAGGACTGGAGCGACGTGAGCCTGCGCCTGAGCACCGAGTTGGGCCGGCCCCAGGGCGGCCCGGGCCATCTGTCGCCTTGGCTGCTGGACATCCGGCCCAAGGAGGAGCCGCGCCAGCGCGCCCTCGCCGCACCTGCACCGGCGCCCGTCCCCATGGCCATGGCCAAGACCGAGGCCGTGGCCGTGTCCGGCTCGCGCATCCGCACCGACTTCCGGCCCGAGGTCTTCGTCGGCGAATTCGCCACCGAGTACGCCATCCCGACCCGCCAGCGCCTGCTCAGCGGCGCGCGACCGCTGCAGCTCTCGCTGAGCAAGGAGCCGGTGGAAGCCACGGTCTACAGCCGCGTCCAGCCCCAGATCGACAGCGCCGCTTTCCTGATCGCCGAGCTGGCCCGCCCCGCCGGCAGCTGGCCGCGCGGCAAGCTGCAGCTTTATCGGGACGGCCTGCTGGTCGGCGAATCGCAGCTCTACTTCGGCGGCGAGCAAAAGGTGGACTGGGTCTTTGGCCGCGACGAGCGCCTGCGCGTGCGCCGCCTGCCCGAGCGCCTGGAAGGTGCGAATGCCGGTCTCATCAGCCAGCGCCAGGAGCGCCAGGTGGAGCATGTCTACGAGCTGGAAAACCGGCTGGACAAGGCGCTGCCTGTGGTGCTGCTGGAGGCCAGCCCGGTGAGCCAGCATGCGGACATCCGCGTCGAAACCGCCTTCAGCCCCGAGCCCCAGGCCGGCGACTGGCGCGACCAGCGCGGCATCCGCGCCTGGCGCCAGACCCTGGCCCCCAGGCAGGCCCAGCGCTTCAGCGCCCGCTACAAGCTCTCAGCTCCGGCGGATGCCCTGCTGACGGGCTGGCGCTGAGCGACCGCGGGATCAGCGCTTAGCGGCGGCGATCTTCTCGCCGCAACGTTGGAGGTTGAAGCGGGCGGCGCGGTAGAGCGGCAGGAGATTGTCGTGATCGGTCGGCGCCGTCTCGCGGAAGGACTTCAGCTGCTGCTCGTCGGCCACCGGGCGCGACAGGTTCACACAGGCGCCATAGTCGCCCTGGTGGTAAGCCGCCACGGCGCGGTCATTGGCCAGCGCATACGATTCCAGCCAGGGCATGAAAGCGCCGCAGGCATGCGCCAGGGCGGCCCATCCAGCGGCTGCTTCGGCATGGCGGCCGGCCTTGTAGGCCTGCAGCGCCTGCTCGCGACGCGCCTCGCGCTGCGATTCTTCACACCCCTGCGGCGTGGGGTGGTAGATGCCTTCAAAAGCAGCCCGGGCGCCGCAGAACATGCGGCAGGCCTTGGCCATGGACGGCGAAGCCGGCAGCACCTCCAGGCGCCCGCCCGGCAAAGGCTTGAACTGCAGCTTGCAGCCCTCGCCTGCATCGCCCTGCTTGTCTTGACGCGCGCCGTCCATCGCGCAGCTGTGACCATTGGAGCCCATGGCCACCAGCTCGAAGCGGTCACCCTGGAAGCTCAGAGTGCCCCAGCCCGCCTCCGTGACGTAGGTCGACACCGGCGGCTGTGCATGCGCGACCGGGGACACGACCAGGGCGGCCGCCAGGGCCAGCGAGACGGTGAGGGTGTGGGGGTGTTGGCGTGGCAAGGTCATGAGCACTCGGGGGCGCAGGCTGCGCAAAGTGGCGCGAACCATAGCACGAAGGATGAGCGCCCTCGCCGAGCGCCGCCTCCCGCGCGGATCAAGCCCGCACTTCGCCCTGCCCCAGCACGATCCACTTCATCGAGGTGAGGCCCTCGAGGCCCACCGGGCCGCGGGCATGGAACTTGTCGGTGGAGATGCCGATCTCCGCGCCCAGCCCGTACTCGAAGCCGTCGGCAAAGCGCGTGCTGGCATTGACCATCACGCTGGCCGAATCAACCTCGCGCAGGAAGCGCATGGCATTGGGGTGGTGGGTCGTGAGGATGGCGTCGGTGTGGTGCGAACCGTGGCGGTTGATGTGGGCCATGGCCTCGTCCAGGCTGTCCACCACCTTGATGCTGATGACGAGTGCGAGGTACTCCGTGTCCCAGTCGGCTTCCGTCGCGGGCACGAGCCGCGCGCCGGGCACGCCCTGCAGCAAGGCCAGGCTGCGCGGGCAGCCGCGCATCTCCACGCCCTTGGCCGCGAAGACCGCACCGATGCGCGGCAGGAAGGCCGCAGCCTGCGCCGCATGCACCAGCAGGGACTCGGTGGCATTGCAGGGGCTCACCTTCTGCGTCTTGGCGTTGTCCACCACGCGCAGGGCCAGGTCCAGGTCGACCTCGGCGTCCACGTAGCAGTGGCAGTTGCCGTCCAGGTGCTTGATGACCGGAACGCGGGCCTCGCTGGCGATGCGCTCGATCAGGCCCTTGCCGCCGCGCGGGATGATCACGTCCACGAAGGCGGGCATGGCGATCAGCCGGCCCACGGCGGCGCGATCGGTGGTGGCCACCAGCTGCACGGCGTCAGCCGGGAGCCCGGCCTCTTCAAGGCTTTGCGCCACCAGGGAGGCCAGGGCCTGGTTGGAGTGGAAGGCCTCGGAGCCGCCGCGCAGGATGCAGGCATTGCCGCTCTTGATGGCCAGCGAGGCCGCCTCGATGGTCACATTGGGCCGGCTCTCGTAAATCATGCCGAAGACGCCCAGGGGCACGCGCATCTGGCCCACGCTGATGCCGCTGGGGCGGCGCTTGACGCCGGTGATCTCGCCGATGGGATCGGGCATGGCGGCGATCTGCTCGCAGCCCTCGGCCACGGTGGCGACCACGGCGGGCGTGAGGCGCAGGCGGTCCAGCAGCGGGCCGGCCAGGCCGGCGGCCTCGGCGGCCTGCAGGTCGCACGCATTGGCCGCGGCCAGCGCCGGCCCCGCGGCGCGCAGGCGGCGGGCCAGGGCCAGCAGGGCGGTGTTCTTGGCGGCCGTGGGCGCGGCAGCCATGCGGCGGCTGGCGGCGCGTGCGGCAGCGCCCAGGGCGTCCATGTAGGCGGCGAGGTCCTGGGCGGGATCGGGCAGGGAAGCGAGCGAAACTGCGGTACTCATGCGCCCGATTCTCCGCCAACACCCGGCCAGGCCGGCATTCGCCGCTGGACAAGCCCTTCTTTCGCCCGCCCAGGCCTGGCGCGATCCGCAAGACCGGCACGGCAGGCCTGCGCCTGGATCCTTAGGCTTCGCCCCACGATGAATGCAGCCGAGAAGCCCCTGAGCGCCCCCCCCGCCGAGCCCGTGCGCCGCTGGCAGGCCCGCATGCAGCGCGTGCTGCGCCATGTGGACCAGCAGCCGGAAGCGGCCCTGGACCTGGCGGGTCTCGCGGCGCTGGCCCACAGCTCCCCCTTCCATTTCCACCGCCAGTTTGCCGCCCTGTGCGGCTTGCCCCTGGCCCGCTACGTGCTGCTCTCCCGCATGCGCCGCGCAGCCCAGTGGCTGGCGCACCGGCCGGCGATGACGGTGCTGGAAGTGGCGCTGGCCAGCGGCTACGAGAGCCCGGAGGCCTTCACGCGCGCTTTTCGTCGTCTGTTCGACAAGACGCCCAGCCAGTGGCGGCGCGACCCGCGCTCCGCGGCCTGGGCTGACTGCGAGCGGCTTCTTCATCAAGCGGAGCAATGGCCCATGACTCACGATCCCTTCCAGACCGACCAGGTGCGCCTGGTGCAAAGTCCCGACATCCCGGTGGCCCTGCTGGTCCACCGCGGCCCCATGCAAGACCTGGCCCCCAGCCTGCAGCGCTTCATCGCCTGGCGCAAGGAGCGCCAGCTGCCGCCGTCCAGGGCCGCCACCTACAACCTGCTTTACGACGACCCGCAGTCCGTGGCCCCGGCCGACTGCCGCTTCGGCCTGGCCGTGGCCTGGGATCAGCCGGTGCCGACGAACCCGCAGGGCCTGGTCGCCGACCGCATCGAGGGCGGCCTGCATGCGGTGCTGCGCCATGAGGGGCCGGACGCCAGCCTGGACCAGGCCATACGCTGGCTCTACGGCATCTGGCTGCCGCAGAGCGGCCTGGAGCTGCGCGACGCCCCGCCCTTTCTGCGGCGCCTGCGCTTCTTCCCCGAGGTGCCGGCCCACGAGGCGCTGGTGGAAATCCACCTGCCCCTGCAGGCCGCCTGAGGCTGGCCGCACGGCTCAGAGCCCGCGCAGCATCCACAGCTGGTGCAGGGCCTGTCGTTGCAGGCCCTGACGCTCCAGGGCCTCGCCGCCCACCGCCGGCCGCAGCAGCTGGGGCATGCGCCAGTCCTGCCAGTGCGGATGCTGCGCGGCCAGGCCCTGCAGCAGGGCATGCGCATCGGCCTGGACGGGCGAGCGGTCCACCAGGGCGCCGATCTGGAAGGCGCGGGCGTCGTCCGCCTTGGGCGCGCCGGTGAGCAGGGCGCCACCGAAGGCCCAGGCACGCTGCCCCTGGGCGCTGGCCAGGCCCAGGCGGGTCTGCTGCAGTGGCAGGGCCAGGTCTTGCGCCTCGGCCGCGTCCAGCCAGTCCAGGGCCTCGTCCCAGCCCAGCTCGCGAAGCGCCGGCGCCGGCCCGGCCACCGGGGCGCCGTGGTACCCGTACAGCGCGTCGCGGGCGATGAAGCCCTGACGTTCGTAGAGCCGCCGTGCCCGCTCGTTCTGGGCAAAGACTTCCAGCTCGGCCCGCCGGCAGCCGGCCCGGCGCGCGCGGACGAGGAAGTCCTCCAGCAGGGCAGGCGCCGCCCCGCTGCCCCGCGCCGCCGGCAGCGCGCCCATGGTGCCCAGGCGCCAGCTGGCCTGGCGGGGGCGCGGCGCGGTGAGGGCGAAAGCCAGGACGCGCCCCTCGCCATCCAGCGCAACGCGGCTCAACTCCAGGGCCACGCCCTGGCGCGCCAGAAAGGCGGGCCAGGCCTCGAAAGGCAGCAGGAAGGGCCCGATCAGGTAGTCGGCAAAGGCGGCGCCGAAGGCCGCGTGCAGCGTGGCGGCAGGCAGCAGCGCGGCGGAACGGATTTCAAACGATGAGGACATGGGGCAAGACCTGGCACCAGGGCAGCAGCTGGCGATGCGCTCAGTACATCAGAGCAGGCCCAGACGCTCCAGTGCCTTGAGCCACAGCGGCGCGCTGAGCGCAAAGAGCAGCGTGCCCAGCACCACGGCCGCGGTGGTCTCGCTTTCCTCGCAGCGGTAGCGCTGGGCGAAGATCAGGGCGTTGGAGCCCGGCGGCAAGGCCGCCATCATCACGATCACCGCCAGCGGCAGGGCCGGCAGCTTGAGCACCCACAGCCCCAGCGCCAGCACCAGGCCCGGCAGCACCAGCAGCTTCCAGGCCAGCAGGCCCAGCACCGAGCGCCAACGGGCCGGCCAGCCGTAATAGGCCAGCGACATGCCGATCAGGGTCAGGCACAGGGGCACCACGGCCGTGCCCAGCAGGGCCAGCACCTCGTCCAGGGCTTGCGGCAGCCGCCAGCCCGTGGCGTTCCAGGCCAGGCCGGCCAGCACCGGCAGCACCACCGGATGGATGACGGTGTTGCGGGCCATGGCCAGCATGGTGGCGCGCAGGCCCTGGCGGTCCTGTGCATGCGCGGCGCGCGCCAGGTCCAGCTCCACCAGCAAGGTCAGCACACTCAACAGCACCAGGGCATGCAGGCTCACCACGGTGATGTGGATGGCCAGCCCCTGCTCGCCGAACACCGCCGCCGCCACCGGCACCCCCACCTGCAGCGTGTTGCCGAAGCTGGCCGTGATGGCCCGCACGCTGGGGCTGGCCGCCGCCCCCTGGCTGCGCCAGCGCAGCCAGGCATAGCAGGCCAGCATGCCCAGGACCACGGGCACGAAGAAGCCCAGCAGCGTGGTCCAGGGCAGGTGATGAAAATCGATCCGCGCCGTGCTGCGGAACATCAGGGCCGGCACGAAGATGAAGAAGGCGGTGTTGGACAGCACCCGCGCCGGGTCGCCCCCGGTGCCGCCGGCATCCGCCTCGCCCAGCCATCGCATGCGGCCCACCAGCCAGCCCATGCTCACGGCCATCATGATGGCCAGCAGCTTGGCCAGGACTCCGTCATTCATGCCGGGCAGTATCGCCGCGGGCGCAAGCCCTTCAGAGTTGCAAGGGCAGCTCCAGGTCGAACCAGAAGCGGCTGCCCATGCCCGGCTCGCTGTACACCTCGATGCGGCTGCCCATCAGCCGCACCAGCTGCTGGCTGATGGACAGGCCCAGGCCGGTGCCGCCGGCCCGGCGGGCATCCTCCGCCACCTGTTCGAAGGGCTGGAACAGCCGGCCCATCTGGGCAGCATTCATGCCGATGCCGGTGTCGCTGACTTCGATGCGCACGGTCGCGGTGGACGGCGTCTGCCCGATCAGCTCGGCCACCAGGCTCAAGCGGCCGTGGTCGGTGAACTTGACGGCATTGGACAGCAGATTGAGCAGCACCTGGCGCAGGCGCTGGCCGTCCACGCGCACACGCAGCGGCAGGCTCTCGTCGATGCGCACCAGGAAGGCCAGGCGTTTCTCGGCCACGCGCAGGCGGATGGCGTCGCAGGCCACCTCCAGCAGGGCGCGCAGGTCCACCGTGGCCGGCTGCAGCCGCACCTTGCCCGCCTCGATGCTGGCCATGTCCAGCAGATCGGTGATCAGGGCCAGCAGGTGCTCGCCGGAGTCGCGCACCAGGTTGATCTTGTTGCGCTGGCCTTCCTCCAGGCGGTCGTCCATCTGCAGCAGTTGCGCAAAGCCCAGGATGGCGTTGAGCGGCGTGCGGAACTCATGGCTCATGGTGGCCAGGAAACGGCTCTTGGACTGGTTGGCCGCTTCGGCGCGGATCTTGGCCTGCGACAGCTCCATGGTGCGCGCCTCGACCAGTTCCTCCAGGTGGTCGCGGTGGCGGGTGAGCTCCTGCTCGGCCTGGCGGCGCTGGGTGATGTCGCTGATCATGCCCTCGATGCGCGCCTCCTGCCCCTGCCCGCCCGACACGATGTGGGCGCTGAGCTCGATCCACAGCTGGCGGCCGTCGTGCGTGCCCACCAGCATGGGCACCTGCTGCAGCAGGCGGTAGCGCATCAGCGCGCGCAGCACGCGGCGCAGCTCGCCGGGCTCCAGCCGGACCAGGCGGCGCAGATTGCGCGACGCGGCCAGGGCCAGGGCGGGCCGCTCATAGCCCAGCATCTGGGCCATGGCCTTGTTGAGGCCCAGCAGGCGACCGCGGCCGTCGGTCTGGAAGATGCCTTCGGTGGCGTTCTCGAAAAGGCTGCGGTAGCGAGCCTCGCTGGCGCGCAGGCCTTCCGAGGACTGGCGCAGCTGGTGGCTCATCATGTTGAACTGCTCGGTCAGCTCGCCGATCTCGTCCCGGCGCTCCACGGCCAGGGTCACGCCCAGCTCGCCGTGCGAGACCCGCTGGGCCAGGGCGCCCAGGCGCGAGACCGGCTGCTTGACCAGGCGGTTCACCAGCCAATAGCAGGAGGCCAGCACCGCCACCAGCACGGCCGCCAGCAGCATCGCGACGAAGCGCCGCATCTCCGTCACGGCGGCGGCCACGCGCTCGCCCGTGAAGTAGAGCCGGGCCTGGGCCACCTTCAGCGGACGATGCTGCGAAGCCGCCTGGTAGACGATGTCGAATTCCTTCACCAGGGGGGAGGCCACGCCGGCGTTGTCGCGTCGACGGTGCAAGGGCTGCACGTCGACCCCCAGCGCCTCCAGCTCGATGGCCTGCACTTCCGGATCGGCCATCACCGCGTCCAGCAGATTGGAGATGGCCGCGGTGTCCAGGTTCCAGATCGGCCCGGCAAAGCCGCGCGCCGCGATTTGCGCCAGGCGCTCCTGGCGCTGCAGCAGCGCCTCGGTGAGCTGGCGCTCCTCGCGGCTGGTCCAGTAGGCGCCGACGGCCAGGACCAGCAGGGTCGCGACAGCGCCCAGGCCTGCCATCAGGCGGGTCTGGATGCTCCAGTCCCTCAGCGGTGCTCGCATGCGATTCCTTGCATCGGGACGTCCCGCTCGTGCACTCAGGCCTTCTTCGCCGCCGTCTTGCGGGCCGCGGTCTTGGCCGCCGGTTTGGCCGCGCGCGGCTCGAACTCGAACATCACCTTGCCGGCTTTGGCGTCGTAGCTGAGGAAGGCCTTGAACTTGCGGCGCGTCTTGTTGGAGACGAAGTTCTCCAGCAGGTCGGTCTTGCCGGTCTCCAGCAGCTTGCGCATCTGGTTGAGTTCGATGGGCTGCTGCAGGATGATCTTGCCGCTCTTGAAGTCGCAGCTGGGCGCCGGGCCGGTGCTCTTCTCGCAGACGTAGTTGCTGCCGTGCTCGTAGACGGTGCCGCCGCACTTGGGGCAGGCGCCCAGGGGCTCGGTCTGGCTGAAGTCCACGGCCTCGGCGGCCTCGTCGGCCTTCTTGGCGTCCTCGCCGAAGTCGAACTCCAGCTTCCAGTTCTGCAGTTCCTCGTCATAGACCAGGGCCAGCTCGGCCGTGAAGGGCCAGCCGGCCTTGGAGCGGAAGCCTTCCAGCGGACCGATCTTCTTGTCGCGCAGGAACTGCTCGACCTCGTGCAGCTCGAAGCTGCGGCCACCCGGGATCTTGCCGATGGAGAAGCCGCAGCCTTCCGAGCTGCCATCCTTGCCGCAGCAGGTGAAGCGGCGGTAGTTCTCCTTCACCACGCCGCCGCATTTGGGGCAGGGCGTCTTGAGCGTCGCGTAGTCGCCGGGGATGGTGTCGCGGTCGTATTCCTTGGCCTTCTGCACCACGCGCTGGGTCATCTCGGCGATGCGGGCCATGAACTCCTCGCGGTTCAGGCGGCCCTTCTCCATCTCGGCCAGCTGGTATTCCCAGTTGCCGGTCAGCTCGGGCTTGGTGAGGTCCTCGACGCCCAGGCCGCGCAGCAGCGTCATCAGCTGGAAGGCCTTGGCCGTGGGGATGAGCTCGCGGCCTTCGCGCAGCATGTACTTCTCGGTGATCAGGCCTTCGATGGTGGCAGCGCGCGTGGCCGGCGTGCCCAGGCCCTTCTCGGCCATGGCCTCGCGCAGCTCGTCGTCGTCCACCAGCTTGCCGGCGCCTTCCATGGCCGAGAGCAGCGTGGCTTCGGTGTAGCGCGCCGGGGGCTTGGTGGCCAGGCCCTTGACGTCCACATGCTCGGTGCGCACCACCTCGCCGGGCTTCACGGGCACCAGGCTGGCGCCACTGCCGTCATCGTCGTTCTGCGCTTCCTTGCCATAGACGGCCAGCCAGCCGGGGTTGACCAGCACCTTGCCGTTGGTCTGGAACTTGTAGTCCTTGCTGCCGGCCTTCACGGTCGAGATGCGGGTCGTGACCTGGAACTCGGCCGCCGGGAAGAACACCGCCAGGAAGCGCTTGACCACCAGTTCGTAGAGCTTGGCCTCGGCCTCGGTGAGGCTCTTGGGCGCCTGCAGGGTGGGGATGATGGCGAAGTGGTCCGAGACCTTGGCGTTGTCGAAGACCTTCTTGGTGGGCTTGATGTAGCCCTTGTTCAGCGCCACGCGGGCATGACCGGCCAGGGCCTGCAGCGGGCCGGGCAGGTCCTCGCTGGCGATCATCTCGGCGGTCTGCTTCGCGACGGCCAGGTAGTCCTCGGGCAGGTAGCGGGAATCGGTACGCGGGTAGGTCAGGACCTTGTGCTTCTCATAGAGTGCCTGGGCCAGGCCCAGCGTGGTCTTGGCCGAGAAGCCGAAGCGCGAGTTGGCCTCGCGCTGCAGCGTGGTGAGGTCATAGAGGCCGGGGCTGCTCTGAGAGCTGGGCTTGCTCTCCTCGGTGACCGTGGCGGGCTGGCCCTTCACCGCGGCGGCGATGGCCTCGGCCTCGGCCTGGGTCCAGACCCGATCGGCCCGCAGTTCGGCGTCATCCGGGTTCTTCTTCCAGGCGGGGTCGAACCACTTGCCCTCGTACTGGCCGGCCTCGGCGTCGAAGCTGCCGCGGATCTCCCAGTAGTCGCGGGCCACGTGCTTGCGGATCTTCTCCTCGCGCTCGACGACGATGGACAGCGTGGGTGTCTGCACCCGGCCGACCGTGGTCAGGAAGAAGCCGCCGTCGCGAGAGTTGAAGGCCGTCATGGCGCGCGTGCCGTTGATGCCCACCAGCCAGTCGGCCTCGGAGCGGCAGCGCGCGGCGTCGGCCAGGGGCAGCATCTGCGCGTCGCTGCGCAGACGCTCGAAGCCCTCGCGGATGGCCTGCGGGGTCATGGACTGCAGCCACAGACGCCTGACGGGCTTGTTGATGGCGGCCTTGGCCGTGCCGGCGTACTGCACGATCAGGCGGAAGATCAGTTCCCCTTCGCGGCCCGCGTCACAGGCGTTGATCAGGGTCTCGATGTCCTTGCGGCGAATGAGCTTGACCAGGGCGTTGAGCCGACCCTTGCTCTTGTCGATGGGATTGAGGTCGAAGTGCGGCGGGATCACCGGCAGGTGGGTGAAGCTCCACTTGCCGCGCTTGACGTCGTATTCCTCCGGCGCCTTGATCTCCACCAGGTGGCCGACGGCGGAACTGACGACGTACTGCTCGTTCTCGAAGTACTCGTCGTGCTTGTCGAACTTGCCGGACTGCGGGGTGAGGGCGCGCACGATGTCCTGCGCGACGGAGGGCTTCTCGGCAATGATCAGGGCTTTGCTCATGGTCTCTTCTGACGTTCCTGGTCGGGCTGGCCGCCGGCAGTAAAAGCTCTGCCTACAATGCGGCCTCGCGCGCACGCACACGCGCACGCACCCATGATTTCAATGTAACCAACTCGAGCCATGCCGCAAGAAGCCCGCAAGAAGCCCGCCGACGCGCACGCCTCCCCGGCCGTGCGCAAAGCCGCCAAGGTTCTGCAGGGCGGCGGCCGGCGCATCCAGGTGCGGCGCTCGGGCGTGCATGGCCGCGGAGTCTATGCGCTTGCCGAGATCGCCGCCGGCGAGGTCGTCATCGAGTACACCGGCGAGCGCATCGACTGGGACGAGGCCATGGAGCGCCACCCCCATGACCCCAGCCAGCCCAACCACACCTTCTATTTCGGCCTGGACGACGGCACGGTGATCGACGCGCTCCACGGCGGCAACAGCGCCCGCTGGATCAACCACAGCTGCGATCCCAACTGCGAGGCCGACGAGGTCAATGGCCGGGTCTTCATCAAGGCCTTGCGCGACCTCATGCCCGGCGAGGAACTGTTCTACGACTACGGGCTGACGGTGGACGAACGCTACACCGCCAGGCTGAAGAAGGAATACGCCTGCCATTGCGGAGCGCCGCAATGCCGTGGCACCATGCTGACGCCCAAACGCTGAACCATCCGCCCCACATGGCTGCCAATCATCAGAACTGGGGCGCCGAGTCGCTCTGGCAAGACCTGGAACCGCTGCTGCCCGGACTCTCCATCGAGGTCCTGGCCCGCACGGAGTCGACCAACAGCATGCTGCTGGAGCGCGTGCGCACGGAGCACCGCTCTGCCGTTGAGCGCGGCGGCGAGCGCAGCGCAGAACGAGGCGGTGAGCGAAGCTTCTTCGGCCGCCGCGCCCATGACATGCAGCCCTGCCTGCTGGTGGCCGAGCACCAGACCGCCGGGCGCGGCCGCATGGGCCGCCTCTGGCATGCCGAGGCGGGCGCCTCGCTGACCTTTTCGCTGGCCCTGCCGCTCACGTTGGAAGACTGGTCCGGCCTGTCCCTGGCCGTCGGCTGCGCCATGGCCGAGGCGCTGGAACCCACGCCGGCCACGCCCCCGCGCCTGCAGCTCAAGTGGCCCAACGACCTGTGGCTGGACGGCCGCAAGCTGGGCGGCATCCTCATCGAGACCGTCAGTGCGGGCGATCAGCGCATCGCGGTGATCGGCGTCGGGCTCAACGTCCGCCCTCAGAAGGCCGGCACCGAGAGCCAGTTCATGAGCGGCTACGCCAGCCTGGACGAACTGGACGCCAGCCTGACGGCGCCCGAGGTGCTGCGCCGCGTGGCCCGCCCGCTGATCCTGGCCGTCACCGGCTTTGCCCAGGGCGGTTTCGCAGCCTGGCAGCTGCGCTATGAAGCCCGCGACCTGCTGCGCGGCCGGCCCGTCAACGCCGGCGGCGTCGAGGGCGTGGGCGCCGGCATCAGCGCCCAGGGCGAGCTGCTGATGGATGTGCAGGGGCAAGGCCAGGTCATCAGCGCCGGTGAGGTCTCGGTCCGGCTGCAAGCCAGCGAGCCGCCCGCATGCTGAGGATCGTCTTCATCGCGGCCCTGCTGCTGAACCTGCTGGTCTTTGCCTTCACCCAGGGCTGGCTGGACGCCGTCACCGGCCTGCGCGCCCGCGGCGACAGCGACCCCGCCCGGCTGCAGCAGCAGGTCCATCCGGAGCGGCTGCAGCTGCTGACGGCCCAGGCCGCAAAGACCGTGCAGGCGCGCAGCTGTCTGGAGTTCGGGCCCCTGATGGGCGACGAAGCATTGCGCGGCGTCCAGGCCCAGCTGGAAAAGGCCGGCATCGCCAGCGCACAGTGGCAAGACCAGCGCGCAGAGCAGGCCGGCGTCTGGGCCGTGGCCACCATCCGCTTTCCCAACAAGGAGTTTCAGCAGCGCAAGGAAGAGACCTACAAGCGCATGCGGATCAACTTCGAATACCTGGCCGGCCCGCCCGAGGAAGTGCCGACCATGGTGCTGTCCCGCCACGGCAGCGAGAAGGCCGCCGAGGCCGCGCTCGAGGCCATGAGCCAGCGCGCCCTCAAGGGCTTGCGCGTGATGCAGCTCCAGGCCGCGAGCAGCCTGCATGTGCTGCGTTTTGCGCAGGCCGATGGCGCGATGCAGGCCAGGCTGCGCGGCATCAAGGAGCTGGGCGAGGCGCGCGCCTGTCCGGCGGCGGCGCCCGCCAGCGCTAGCGAGACCGCCAGCGCCGCATCAGCCGGGCGCTGAGCCAGTCCTGGCGCCCAGCCGGCGAACACGGCGTTCCGCAGGCGCCGAACACCGCAGCAGGCCCTGCGCCGCAGCGCAGGGCACCGCCCCTGGCGGCATTCCCGATGCCATTTCAGACGTCATTCCAGATGTCGCAGGTCCTGCCGACCCGCGTTCAATGCCGGCGTCGCGCGCGCCACAGCAGGGGCACGCTGGCCAGCAGCGCCAGCAGCCAGCCGGGACTCATGGCACCCCCACCACCCCCGCCGCCGGATGACTGCGCGGGCGCCACGCTGCGCAGGGCGGCCTGGACGTCCATCATGCCTGCACCGCAGGTGCTGGTGGTGCAGTAGCACTCGAGCTGCTCGGTGCCGTTCGGCGCCATGCAGGCCTTGGGGCCGGTATCGCCGGCGGAACCCCCGCCCGAGGTGGGGAAGGCGCGCGCCGTGCTCACCAGCGCCTGGCGCACCTGGTCCGGCGTCAGTTCCGGCCGCACCGACAACAGCAGCGCGGCAGCGCCCGAGACCAGCGGTGCCGAGAAGCTGGTGCCCACCGTCACATCGCTGTTGGTGTAGGCGTTGTCCGCTGCCGTCGGCCCCTGCTTGCCTGAATTGGTGGTGGTGAGCATGGGATAGAGGCAGGCGCCGCTGGCATTGACGCAGTTGCCGCCGGGTGCGGCGATCGCGACCTCCGGCCCCACGCTGGAGAAGCCCACCTTGGTGCCGACATGGCGCAGACCCGCCACGGCGATGACGCCGCTGCAGTTCGCCGGCAGGCCGACCGCCTGCCCGGCCGAGTTGCCCGCGGCGGCCACGATCACCGCCCCGGTGCCGCGCACTGCCGCAACGGTTTCCGCATAGAGCTTGGCCGTGCTGCCGCCGTCGCTGCAGCTGCCGCTGCCGCCGAGACTCATGTTCAGCACACGGGCCGGCGTGGGATTGGTGGGCACACCCGGCGCCGCAAGGCCGGCCGCCCAGCGCATGCCCAGCATGATGTCGGAGTCATAGCCGCCGCACTTGCCCAGCACGCGCACGGGCAGGATCTTGCTGCCCCAGCTCACGCCGGCGATGCCCATGCCGTTGTTGCTGGCGGCACCGATCAGGCCGGACACCTTGGTGCCGTGCCAGGAGCTGCTGGTGATGTCGTCACGGCTGCAGCCGCTGATGAGCCCGGCGTCGATATCGGCCTGGCTGACCCAGTCGCCCGGATCGCTGGCATCGCTGTCGGCACGGTCGCCGTCATTCGCGACGGACACGGCGTCGATGTCGTTGGTCGCGGCGCCAATCATGTCGTAGCCCTGCAGCAGCTTGCCGGCCAGGTCGGGATGGTCGTAGCGCACGCCGGTGTCCAGCACGGCCACGATCACGCTGCTGCTGCCTGTGCTGATGTCCCAGGCGCCTTCGGCATTGATGGACGAGACCAGGTCCTTGCTGGGCGGCATCAGGTACCACTGCCCATGGCCGTTGCTGCCCTGGGCCTGGTTGACCTGCGGATAGAGCGGGTCGCTCGGCACGGCGGCCATGTGCCGGCGGTGGTCGACCGCGACGAGCTCGACCTCCGCGTCACGGCCGAGCCGTGCCGCCAGCGCCTCGGAGCTGAGCCCCTTGGCCAGCACCACCTGCGTGCGCTCGTCCAGGCTGTGATGGGCATGCAAGGCCAGTCCCGTGCGCCAGCCCAGGCCCTCGGCGCGCACGCGGGCGACCCGGCGTGCCGTCGCCATGTCGGTCTTGGCGCTGAGCACCTGCGCCCGCACGCTCTGCGCGCTGGCCTTGAAGCGGACGATGACCCGGCCCAGGGTTTCGCCACCGGTGGAAGGGGACTGGGCCTGAAGGCCCAAGGGCGCCGCCAGGACGGCCGTCAGCAGGCTCAGCACCAGCGGACGCAGACGAACAGACAGTGACATGCAGCAAGCTCCGGATCAGGGAATGACCAATGCCCGGCAGTGTAGGGATTTCGCGCCCGGCCAGACGTAAAGAAAGGCTAGGCAAAACACGCAGCCACGCCACGGCACGCGCATGCTTGACCTGCGGTCCCGCCAACGACAAAGCCCCGCACGGGCGGGGCTTTGCTGCTGGTGTGGTGCTCGATTACTTGGCGACCACGCGGACCATTTCCAGGACCTTGTTGGAGTAGCCCCACTCGTTGTCATACCAGGCCACCACCTTGACGAAGGTGCTGTCCAGGGCGATGCCGGCCTCGGCATCGAACACCGAGGTGCAGGACTCGCCGCGGAAGTCGGTGGCGACGACCTTGTCTTCGGTGTAGCCGAGCACACCCTTCAGCGCGCCGGCGGCCTGCGCCTTCATTTCGGCGCAGATGTCGGCGTAGCTGGCGGCGCTGTTGAGCTCGACGGTCAGGTCGACCACGGAGACATCGGAAGTCGGCACGCGGAAGGACATGCCGGTCAGCTTCTTGTTCAGCTCGGGGATCACCACGCCCACGGCCTTGGCGGCGCCGGTGCTGCTGGGGATGATGTTCTCCAGGATGCCGCGGCCACCGCGCCAGTCCTTGTTGGACGGGCCGTCCACGGTCTTCTGGGTGGCGGTGGCGGCGTGCACGGTGGTCATCAGGCCGCGCTTGATGCCCCACTTGTCGTTCAGCACCTTGGCCACGGGGGCCAGGCAGTTGGTGGTGCACGAGGCGTTGGAGATGATGGCCTGGCCGGCGTAGGTCTTGTCGTTGACGCCGTAGACGAACATGGGGGTGTCGTCCTTGGACGGGGCGGACATGATCACCTTCTTGGCGCCGGCCTTCAGGTGGGCCTCGGCGGTTTCCTTGGTCAGGAACAGGCCGGTGGACTCGACGACGATGTCGGCGCCGACTTCATCCCACTTCAGCTCAGCCGGGTTCTTCACGGCGGTCAGGCGGATCTTCTTGCCGTTGACGATCAGGGTGCTGCCGTCCACGGCCACGTCGCCCTTGAAGCGGCCGTGCACGCTGTCGTACTTCAGCATGTAGGCCAGGTAGTCCGGCTCCAGCAGGTCGTTGATGCCCACGACCTCGATGTCATTGAAGTTCTGGACAGCGGCGCGGAACACCATGCGGCCGATACGGCCGAAGCCATTGATACCGATCTTGATCGTCATGCGGAAGTCTCCGGAGTGAAATGGAAAAGCTGAAAAACCTGGCTGGGCGGGATTTTCGCCGATTCCGGAGCTCTGCTCGCAGCCGCCCCGGAACAAAGGGGGTACGCCGCCCCTACTTTTCGATCCAGCGCAAGCTGCCGCCGCGGCCGGGCGCCTCAGGAGCCTGCGCTCGACGTCGCGGCCGGCTTGAGATCGAGCCGCCCGCAGGGCACTTGGATCTGCAGGACCTGGCCGAAGAGCTCCTTGGCCTGCCGCTCGGAGCGCAAGGCCAGTTGGCGCTCGCGCAGCCAGCGCAGGAAGGGCACGCGGTTGGGATCACGCGGCCCACCCGCCTCGACTTCGTTGGGCAGCGACGGCCCCAGGATCTTGTAGTTGACCTTGAACGGGCAGTTCATGGTGTTGAAGTCGAAGAACGCGCTCAGCTGCCGCGCCCCCTGGGTCATGCCGAGAAAGTCCACCAGCGTGAAGGCCTCCTGCGTCAGCACAAGCCTGCGGTGCCCTGCGGGGACGAAGGTGAACTGCTGGCTCATGACCTGCGGCTCCTCCTGCCCGGTGCGGCAGGGCATGCGGTAGGCCTGCACCCGCTCGACGACCGCCGCCTCCAGGCGCTTGTCGCCGGTCGAATATAGGAGCTTGACCTCGGGCGGCTGGTCGCCCTTCCCCATGAACAGGGCCGAAGCCACCACATGCTGCACCTCGCTGGACAGCGAGGACAGCCGCTGCATGTCCTCGCGGGGCAGCACGATGCAGAAGGGCATGCGCCGCTGCGGCGCCTCCGGCACGGGCAACTCCTCCATGGTCGAGTTGCTGAAGCTGAATTCCTGCACGGCACTGACCGTACCGTCCTCGGGCCGCAGGCAGGGCAGGCGGTAGTCCTCCACATAGCGGTAGACGCGATCCTGCATGTCCTGGCGGGCCGTGTTGGCCAGCACCTCGACACGCGGCGGGGCCTCGGGCTTCTCGAAATGCAGGCGCAGGCGCATGAGGCCGTGGCTGCGGTCGAAGCGGTGGTGCGCCGGATAGCTGAGGGTCGACGAAGGCTGCCTGAGGCAGCTCAGCGACTGGGCCGCCGACGGCGGGGTGTTGTCCGTCTGCGCCTGGGTGGCCCCGCCCAGGGCGGCGGACATGAAAAAGGCCGCCAGCAGGCGGCCCTTCTTGGCTGTGATGCGCGATCTTGTTGTCATGCGCTCCTCCTTGTGATGAGGAGCGCACTCTAGCGCATATCAGCAGCGACTCAGCGCTTCAGGCGCGCGGCACCGATGGCCACCTTGACCGTGTCCACCACGTTCTCGGCGGTAAAGCCGAAGTGCTTGAACAGCACCGGTGCGGGGGCGGATTCGCCATAGGTGTCGATGCCCACGACGGCGCTGACGCCGTACTTCCACCAGAAGTCGGTCACGCCGGCCTCGACGGCCACGCGCGGCACGCCCGCGGGCAGCACGCTGGCCTTGTAGGCGGCGTCCTGGCGGTCAAACACGTTCGTGCTCGGCACCGAGACCACGCGGGCGGCGATGCCGTCCTTGGCCAGCAGGGCCTGGGCGTTCAGGGCCAGCTGCACTTCGGAGCCGGAGGCCATGATCACGACCTGGGCCTTCTTCTTCAGGCCCACCTCGCTGGGCTCGGCCAGCACGTAGGCGCCCTTGGCGATTTCATCGACAGCGGTCTTGGGCGCGTAGGGCAGGTTCTGGCGCGACAGGGCCAGCGCGCTGGGACGCTGGGCATTGCCGATGGCCATGGTCCAGGCAACCACGGTCTCGACGGTGTCGGCCGGACGCCAGACGTCCAGGCCCGGGATCAGGCGCAGGCTGGAGACGTGCTCGATGGACTGGTGCGTCGGGCCGTCTTCACCCAGGCCGATGGAGTCGTGCGTGAAGACGTGGATCACGCGCTGCTTCATCAGCGCCGCCATGCGGATGGCGTTGCGGCTGTAGTCGCTGAAGGTCAGGAAGGTGCCGCCGTAGGGGATGTAGCCGCCATGCAGGGCGATGCCGTTCATGATCGCGGCCATGCCGAACTCGCGCACGCCGTAGTTGATGTGGCGGCCGCCGTTGGCGCTGCCGTCGGCTTCCAGGCGGAAGGCGGGCGTGCTCTTGGTGTTGGTCAGGTTGGAGCCGGTCAGGTCGGCCGAGCCGCCCAGCAGCTCGGGCAGGGCGGCGGTGAAGGCTTCCAGGGCCAGCTGGCTGGCCTTGCGGCTGGCCACGGTCTCGGCCTTCTCGTGGGCAGCCACCACGGCGTCCACGGCGATCTGCGCGAAGTTGGCGGGCAGCACGCCGGCCATGCGGCGCTGGAACTCGGCAGCCAGCTCGGGATGGGCGGCGGCGTAGGCGTCAAAGCGCTCGTCCCAGGCCTTCTCGGCGGCGGCGCCGGCCACCTTGGCATCCCAGGCGGCATAGACTTCCGCCGGCAGGACGAAAGGCTCGTGCGGCCAGCCCAGGGCTTCGCGCGTCAGCTTGATTTCCTCGGCGCCCAGCGGCTCGCCGTGAGCCTTGGCCGTGTTGGCACGGTTGGGCGAGCCCTTGCCGATGTGGGTCTTGGAGATGATCAGCGTGGGCTTGTCGCTGCTCTTCTTCGCCTGGCGAATGGCGGCATCCACGGCGTCCACGTCATGGCCGTCGATGGGGCCGATCACGTGCCAGCCGTAGGCCTCGAAGCGCTGCGCGGTGTTGTCGATGAACCAGGGGGCGACCTGGCCGTCGATGGAGATGCCGTTGTCGTCGTACAGGGCGACCAGCTTGTTCAGCTTCCACGCGCCAGCCAGCGCACAGGCCTCGTGCGAGATGCCTTCCATCAGGCAGCCGTCGCCCAGGAAGACATAGGTGTGGTGGTCGACGATGGCGTGACCCTCGCGGTTGAACTCCTTGGCCAGCATCTTCTCGGCCAGGGCCAGACCCACGGCATTGGTGATGCCCTGGCCCAGCGGGCCGGTGGTCGTCTCCACGCCCGGGGTGATGCCCACCTCGGGGTGGCCGGGGGTCTTGCTGTGCAGCTGGCGGAAGTTCTTCAGCTCCTCGATGGGCAGCGCGTAGCCGCTCAGGTGCAGCAGCGCATAAATCAGCATGGAGCCATGGCCGTTGGACAGCACGAAACGGTCGCGGTCGGCCCAATGCGGGTTGGCCGGGTTGTGGCGCAGATGGCGCCCCCACAAGGCCACCGCCATCTCGGCCATGCCCATGGGCGCGCCGGGGTGGCCGGAATTGGCCTGCTGCACGGCGTCCATGGCCAGTGCGCGGATGGCATGGGCCATCAGGGTGGGGATGCTTGCAGCGGAGTCAACCATGGTGGGTGCGGGCAGGAAGTTGGGGGTAAACCCGGCATTTTACTGGGCGAAGATGTCGCGTCCTCCGCCGGCAAACCCTGCTCGTGCGCAAACGATTCCGCCTGCGCGGCTTCCCCGTCGCCTTCACGAACCTTGATCCATGGCAAGGCCGCGGGCCGGCACAGCGGCGAGCCTTGTGGAAAAAGCATGGAGACAACGCACATGATCGCCACCAAGCCACTGACTCTGCGAATTATTCGCGACGAACACGCAGCCCTCGCCGCCATGCTGCGCACCCTGCCCCTGCTGCTGGCCGAGCACCGCCGCGCCGGCACCCTGCCGGACTTCGCCGCCCTGCGCGCCATGCTGTTCTACGTGGATGAGTTCCCCGAGCGCCTGCACCATCCCAAGGAGTCCGAGCTGTTGTTCCCCAAGCTGCGCGCCCGCGCACCCGCGCTGCGCGAGCTGCTGGACAAGCTGGACGACGACCATGCGCGCGGCGAGCGCGCCATCCGCGACCTGGAGCACAGCCTGCTGGGCTTTGAGATGCTGGGCGATGCCCGCCGCGCCCCCTTCGAGCAGCAGGCCGAGCGCTACGTGCACCACTACCTGCAGCACATGGACATCGAGGAGCGCGAGGTCCTGCCCGCTGCCGTGCAGCTGCTCACCGAGGAGGACTGGCAGGACCTGGACGAGGCCTTTGCCGAGAACAAGGACCCGCTCACCGGCCGCCACCTCGGCCAGTTGCAGGCGGAGCTCGACGGCCCCTACCTGGCCGTGTTCCAGCGCGTGCTCAATGCGCTGCCCGAGCCGCTCGGACTGGCGCCCCGCCTGCAGCCCTGAGCCGGCAGGCCGCACGCGCCCCGTAGACTGCGGGGCATGAGAGCCATCATCCTGGCGGCCGGGCGCGGCGAGCGCATGCGGCCCTTGACCGACCATACCCCCAAGCCCTTGCTGACGGTGCAGGGCCGACCGCTGATCGTCTGGCACATCCAGGCCCTGGCCGCCGCCGGCGTGCGCGACATCGTCATCAACTGCGCCTGGCTGGCCGAGCAGTTCCCCGCGCAGCTGGGCGATGGCAGCCGCTTCGGCGTCCGCCTGCACTACAGCGACGAGCAGCGCGACCACGGCCGCGCGCTGGAGACCGCCGGCGGCATCGCCAAGGCCCTGCCCCTGCTGTGCGCCGATGGCGACGAGGCCTTCTGGGTGCTGTCGGGCGATGTGTTCCTGCCCGGACTGCGCCTGGATGTCCCCGCCGCGCGGGCCTTCGCCGCGAGCGAGCGCCTGGCCCACCTCTGGCTGGTGGACAACCCGCCGCACCATGCGCGCGGCGACTTCGGCATCAGCGAGCAAGGCCTGGCACTCAGCGGCGAAGCCGTCCACCCGCGCTACACCTGGTCCTGCGTGGGCCTCTTCAAGCGCGCCCTGTTCGAGGGCGTCGCCCCGGACCAGCCCCAGCCCTTGCGCCCCTGCCTGGAGCGCGGCATCGCCCAGCAGCGCATCAGCGCCGCCCTCTACGGCGGGGCCTGGACGGATGTGGGCACGCCCGAGCGCCTGGCCGCGGCCGACGCGGGAGCGGCGAACAGCGCCTGAGCCGGCCCTCGCGCCGCGAACGCCCTGACACCCGCTGTCGGCCTGCCACCACAGGCCCGGGGGCCCCGCGCGCAGGGGCCCTGTCAAGTCTTACAGCTTTGCGCCGGCGATGGGCCGAATGGGCCACAAATCCAGCACAAACCCTGAGCACGCCGGGCGATTGCCGCCCAAACAATCGCCAAGCCGTCGCTGGCTGTCCTGCAGCGCGTTTGCAAACAGGGGCCTGCCGGCATTGCTCGACGCCATGAGCGGAGGCGGTGTGGGGTCCCATCTTCCTCACCTTCAGGAGACCTCCATGCAACGCAAGAACGCCTTGTCCGCCCTGGCCATTGCAGCCAGCCTCTTCTGCCTCAGCGTCCCGGCACAGGCTGGCGACAAAGTCTGGATCAGCCTTGGCGACGCCGCCTTCGGCGAGCTGCAGAAGCTGCAGCCCAGCACACGCGCCACCGAGTCGGTGGCGGTCTCCGAAGCCCAGCTGCGCCGCGGCGAGATGGCCGGGCTGGCCACGCCGGCCGCCGCGCTCAAGGCCGAGAAGCTGCACCTGGTGCAGGTCGACGAAGCCTTGCTGCCGGCGCTGTCCACCGCGCTGCACGAGAACCAGCACCGCTGCGGCGGCTACATGCACCATGCCAGCGAACGCGACGGTCGCCGTGCCCTGGACCTGCATGCCGGCAGCCGCAGCAATGCCCGCATCCTGACCGACCGCAGCACCCTGGCCACCCGCCCCAGCTATGTGATCGACCAGCAGACCGTGGTCAACCCCATGCTGTCGCAAATGCAGGCCAGCAACATCGTGCAGACCATCTCGGACCTGTCCAACAACTACAGCAACCGCTACTACCAGACCAGCGGCGGCGTGAACGCCTCGGACTGGCTGAGGAACAAATGGCTGACCATGGCCAACGGCCGCAGCGACATCACGGTGGAGCAGTTCACCCACAGCGGCTGGAAGCAGAAGTCGGTGATCGCCACCATCAAGGGCACGGACAACGGCAGCGAAATCGTGGTGCTGGGCGGCCACCTGGACTCGATCAACCAGTCTGGCACCTCCGAGACCACCCGCGCGCCCGGCGCCGACGATGACGCCTCCGGCGTGGCCAGCATCACCGAGATCTACCGCACCTTGCTGGCCAACAACTACAAGCCGCGCCGCACGATCAAGTTCATGGCCTATGCCGCGGAAGAAGTGGGGCTGCGCGGCTCCGCGGAGATTGCCAACAGCTTTGCCGCCGCCGGCGCCAACGTCGTGGGCGTGATGCAGCTGGACATGACCAACTACAAGGGTTCCGCCAGCGACATCTACATCTTCACCGACTACACCGACAGCGCGCAGAACACCTTCGTCACCAACCTGATCAAGAC
The DNA here is from genome assembly GCA_041905785.1 of Burkholderiaceae bacterium. GTDB lineage: Bacteria > Pseudomonadota > Gammaproteobacteria > Burkholderiales > Burkholderiaceae_C > Roseateles_B. The sequence continues at coordinate 44,101 of JAYRKJ010000014.1, read as the reverse complement.
CTATCTGCCGACCCTGGCCGTGGGCACGGACCGCTGCGGTTATGCCTGCTCCGACCACGCCTCCTGGAACGCCAAGGGCTACGCCACCACCATGCCCTTCGAGTCGAGCATGTCCGGCGACAACAAGAACATCCACACCGCCAACGACACCCTGGCCAACAGCGACAGCACCGGCGCGCATTCCCTGAAGTTCGCGCGCATGGGCCTGGCCTACGCCGTGGAACTGGGCAGCGACGGCCCCACCACGACGCCCGGCGACAAGACCGAGACCTTCAGCGGCAGCCTCAGCACCGGGCAGACCAAGAGCTATGGCCCCTTCAAGGTGGGCGCGGGCGGCAGCTTCAAGCTCTCCACCACGGGCACGGGCGACATCGACATCTACGGCAAGCTCGGCGCCGTGCCCACGACCAGCAGCTACGGCTGCAAGTCCGACGGCAGCACTGCCACGGAGAGCTGCACCCTCAATGTCACGACGAACAGCGACGGCTATGTGCTGGTCAAGGGCTACACAGCCGGCACCTACAAGCTGACCGTCACCTACCGTCCGCAGTAAGCCGCCGGCAGGGCCGCAAATGGCCCTGCAGTGGCTCGCAATGGCCAGCAATGGCCAGCAATGGCCCGCGATGATCCGGGCCCCGTGCGGTGCGGGCCTCGGCGCGGGGCCTGGCCGCCGCTCAGGCGCGCCAGGCCCGTCCGGCTGCCACGGCCTGCGCTGCGCTCAAAGCCCCGGCGCTGTGGTGCCCACCAGTCAATTGGCCAGCGCTGCGGTCAGGGCGTCGATACGCTCCAGCACCTCGGGCGTCAGCTTGGGCACCAGCGCGAGCGCCGCCAGGTTGTCCTGCAGCTGGCTGAGCTTGCTGGCCCCCAGGATCACCGTGGAAACGCGCGGATTGCGGTTCACCCAGGCGATGGCCAGCTGGGACACGCTGCCGCCCAGGTCGGCGGCGATGCCTTCCAGCTCGGCCACCGCGGCATTGCGCTGCGGGTGCTGCAGCTGCTCGCGCAGCCAGCTCATGCTCTCCAGCGAACCGCGGCTGCCGGCCGGGATGCCCTGGCGATACTTGCCGGTCAGCAGCCCGGAGGCCAGCGGGCTCCAGGTGGTCAGGCCCAGGCCCAGATCCTCGTAAAGCCGCGCGTACTCCTGCTCGACGCGCTTGCGGTGGAAGAGGTGGTACTGCGGCTGCTCCATCACCGGCTTGTGCAGATGGTGGCGCTCGGCGATTTCCCAGGCCGCGCGGATGTCGGCCGCGCTCCACTCGCTGGTGCCCCAATACAGCGCCTTGCCCTGCGAGACGATGTCGCTCATGGCCCAGACGGTTTCCTCGATGGGCGTGAGCGGGTCCGGGCGATGGCAGTAGATCAGGTCGACGAAATCCAGCTGCAGGCGCCTCAGCGAGCCGTCGATGGCCTGCATCAGGTACTTGCGGTTCAGCGTGTTCTGCAGGTTGACGGCGCTGCCCTCGCGCTGCAGGCCCCAGAAGAACTTGGTGGAGACCACATAGCTCTCGCGCGCCCACTTCAAGCGCTTGAAGGCCTCGCCCATCACCTGCTCGCTGGCGCCCTGGGCGTAGACCTCGGCGTTGTCGAAGAAATTGACCCCGGCGTCGCGCGCGGCAGCCAGCATCTCGGCGGCGGCCTTGGCGTCCACCTGGTTGTGATACGTCACCCAGGATCCCAGCGACAGCTCGGACACCTGCAGGCCGCTGCGGCCCAGTCGACGGTATTGCATGCCTGACTCCTTCTCGGTTCTTGGCTTGGTTTTTGGCGTGGCCGCGAGCGTAGCCGAGCCGCCTCGCTATAGTGCACAAGCCCCGCAATACCGTGGCGCCGCCTGCGGGCTTCCATTCCCAGGGCGACGCCCCTCCGACGCCATGCGACCTGCTGTCCCAGACGCCCCAGAAGCCCCAGCCGCCGCCAACAACGCGCCAGCGCCCGCCGCCCTGCGCATCGCCATCGTCGGTGCCGGCCCGGCCGGCCTGGGCCTGGCCCTGCTGGCGGCCCAGCGCCTGCCGCAAGCGCAGATCCATCTCTTCGACGCACGCCCGCTGGACAAGGACATCAGCGGCGATCCCCGCACCCTCGCCCTGTCCTTAGGCAGCGTGCAGCTGCTGCAGCGCCTCAAGGCCTGGCACGAGGCCAGCGCGCAGTCCATCCTGCAGGTCCAGGTCAGCCAGGCGCCACCCACGCTCAGGCATCCGGCTTTCGGCGAGGCGGGACAGCCGGTGGTCCGCATTGACGCCCGCGAGCAGGGCGTGGAGCGCCTGGGTGCCGTGCTGGCCTATGGGCAGCTGGTGGCGCCCATGCAGGCGGCCTGGCTGCGCCATTGCGAGGCCTGCCCCGGTCGGGCCTTCACGCGCTTCGGGCTGCCGGTCGCCGGCATCCGTGCCGTCGGCGATGAGGTGGAAGTCGACGCGGGCATCGCCGAGCGCTTCGACCTGGTCGTGATCGCCGAAGGCGGTGTCTTTGCCGAGCAATCCCGCAAGAGCCTCAGCCATGACTACCAGCAAAACGCCTGGGTGGGCACGGTGGTGCTGGACCCGGCCTCCCCGCCCGGCGTGGCCTACGAGCGCTTCACCCGCAATGGCCCGCTGGCCCTGCTGCCCCTGCCGCCTGCGCCGCAGCAGCCGCACCGCGCGGCGCTGGTCTGGTGCCTGCCGCAGGCCGAGGACGACGTGGCCACGCTGACGGACGCCCAGCGCCTCACCGTGCTCAACCAGCAGCTGCCGCCGGGCCTGCCGCCGCTGCGCGGCATCAGCCCGCTCAAATGCTTCCCATTGGGGCTCAATGCCGAGCGCAGCCTGGTCGATGGCCGCCTGGTGCGCATCGGCAATGCTGCCCAGACCCTGCACCCGGTCGCAGGTCAAGGCCTCAACCTGGGCCTGCGCGACGCCTACGCCCTGGTCGACACCCTGGTCCTGCTGCAGGCGCGCAAGCCAGGCACGGCACTGGCCCCGGGCATACCGATGGCTTTGCAGCGCGTGCAATGGCAGCGCGGCCCCGACCGCTGGGCCACCCTCATCACCACCGACTTCCTCGCCCGCAGCTTCAGCTGGCGCTGGCCGGCCCTGCCCGCCCTGCGCGGCCTGGGCCTGGCCGCGCTGCAGGCGCTGCCGCCGCTGAAGAAGGCCCTGGCCAGGCAGATGATGTTTGGGAGGCGGTGAGCACCCGCGGGATTTGATCCGCCGCTGATGCCAACGAAGGCAAGACCTGGCACGTCAAAAGGCGAAGGCCGCGCGTCTTGCGACTTCGCGGCCTTCCATTTGATGCATCTTTCAGCTTGTTAGCGTCCAGAGCGCATATCCCAGTGGGCTAGTGTGCATGAATCCTACCGCAAGACTTCCGATTCGCCCTGGGTAGAAACCTGAATCATGGTGTCGCGGGTCTTGCCGTCAAATGCCAGGCGCCAATACAAATAACGACTCCAGGGAGGAGCCGCCTGATGAAGTTGAAGTACCGCATGGCCCTTGACCTGGGCTCCACATCGCTGGGATGGGCCTTGGTCCAGCTCAATGCGCAGCACCAGCCCTGCGCCGTCATCCGCGCCGGAGTCCGCATCTTTCCCGACGGGCGCAATCCCAAGGACGGCAGCTCCCTAGCGGTGACCCGCCGTGAAGCGCGCGCCATGCGCCGCCGTCGCGACCGCCTGCTCAAGCGCAAGGCTCGCATGCAGCGCCTGCTGATCGAGCATGGCTTTTTCCCCGCAGAGGAAGCCGCGCGCAAAGCCCTTGAGACCCTGAACCCCTACGGCCTGCGCGCCAAAGGACTGGACCAGGCACTCACACCCGCGGAATTCGCCCGCGCCCTCTTTCACATCAACCAGCGCCGCGGCTTCAGAAGCAACCGCAAGACCGACAAAAAGGACAATGGCAGTGGTGCGCTGAAGGCGGCCATCAGCGGCCTGCGCGCTCAGTTGGCCCCGGACGGCGCAGAAGGCAAGGCGCGCACGGTCGGCGAGCTGCTCTGGCGCCGCATGAACGATAGCTCGGTGCCAGATGCGCAACGCACGGTACGCGCACGCTACCGTGAGCATCGCATCCAGAAGGAAGACGGCAAGACCCGCATCGACAAGAGCTATGACCTTTACATCGACCGGTCGATGGTGGAGGCCGAATTCGATGCGCTCTGGGCCAGGCAGAGTACCCTCAACCCGGACCTGTTCCATGAGCGGGCCCGCCGGGATCTGAAGGATTGCCTGCTGCATCAACGCCCACTGAAGCCCGTCAAGCCCGGCCGCTGCACTCTGCTGCCTGACGAACCTCGCGCGCCGCTTGCCCTGCCCAGTCAACAGCGCTTTCGCATCCTGCAGGAGCTCAACCACTTGCGCGTCCTGGGTGGCCGCCTGCTGGAAGAAGCGCTGAGCATGGAACAGCGAGATAACCTGGCGGATGCGCTGGAGCACGGCAGCAAGAGCTTCAAATCAGCCATCCCCAAACTGCTGGGGTTGCCCGGCGGCGTCCTGTTCAATCTGGCCGACGCCAAGCGGGCCGAGCTCAAGGGCAATGCCGCCAGTATGCTGCTGAGCAAGAAGGATTTCTTCGGCCCGGCCTGGCATGCTTTCAGCGATGAGCGGCAAGACGAGATCGTCATGCGCGTGCTGGAGGAGGAAAGCGAAGCGAAGCTGGTGGCCTGGCTGGTCCAGGACACCGGCGTAAGCGAGGCGCAGGCTGAGCGCATTGCGAATGCACCGTTGCCCGAGGGCTATGGCGCCCTCTCTGCCAAAGCCCTCGCCCGCATCCTGCCGGCCTTGCGGGCCCAGGTCATCAGCTATGACAAGGCCGTGCTGGCCGCCGGCTTTGAACATCACAGCCAGCTGAGTCATGCGGCCAGCACCGGCGAGATCCTGGACGCCCTGCCCTATTACGGTGAGCATCTGCGGCGCCATGTGGGCTTCGGAACCGGTGAGTTGTGCGACCCACCCGAGAAACGCTTTGGCCGCATTGCCAACCCCACCGTTCATATCGGCCTCAATCAGGTGCGCACGGTCGTCAATGCGCTGATAAAGCGCTATGGCCACCCGCAAGAGGTTATCGTGGAGGTCGCGCGTGAACTGAAGCAGAGCCAGGAGCAACGGCGACAGGCGCAAGAGCAGCAGGCCCGCAACCAGAAACGCAACGAGCGCCTGCTCAAGCTGGCCGCGGAAGCGCTGCACATCGCCAAAGAGCGGGTGCGTCAGGCAGACATCCAGAAGCTGATGCTCTGGGAGGAGCTCAGCTTTGACGTCGCGGACCGCCGTTGCCCCTACAGTGGCGTGCAGCTCAGTGCTGCCATGGTGCTGGGCCCGGAAGTGGAGGTTGAGCACATCCTGCCCTTCTCCCAAACCCTGGACGATGGTCTGAACAACAAGACGCTGGCCATGCGCCAGGCCAATCGTGTCAAGGGCAATCGCAGCCCATGGGATGCCCGCGCAGACTTCGCTGCGCAGGGCTGGGACTACGACAGCATCCTGCTGCGCGCAGAGCGCATGCCACGCGCCAAGCGCTACCGCTTCGCACCGGATGGCTATCAGCAATGGCTGCGCGATGACAAAGACTTCCTGGCCCGCTCCCTCAATGACACCCGTTACCTGAGTCGCATCGCGCGCGAGTATCTGAGCCTGATCTGCCCCGCAGGCACCCGTGTGATTCCTGGGAAAATGACGGCCCAACTGCGTGCCCGGTTCGGTCTCAACGGCATTCTGGGACTGGACGGGGAGAAAAATCGTGATGACCATCGCCACCATGCCGTAGATGCCTGCGTGGTGGCCGTCACAGACCAGGGTCTGTTGCAACGTTTTGCCCAGGCCAGCGCCGACGCCCGTGGCAAGGGCTTGTCCAAGCTGGTGGAATCCATGCCGGACCCCTGGCCCAGCTATCGCTCTCACGTGAAGCGGGCTGTGGATGCGATCTGGGTTAGCCACAAGCCGGATCACGCACATGAGGGCAGCCTATTCAAGGCGACCGCCTTCGGCCTGCGCCGCGATGGCTCAGTAGTACAAAAAACCAGGCCCGAAGGGCTCGAGGGCGGACGGACGATCGAATATGTGGTCCCGATCCGCGACGCAGCGCGCACAGCGCGGCATGGCCTTGACATCCACGGCGAAGCTCGCGCCTACAAAGGCTATGTGCCGGACGGCAATTTCTGCATCGAGATCCTCCGTGCCGAATCCGGCAAATGGCAAGGGGCCGTTACCGCCACCTTCGAAGCCTATGAGTTGGTACGTCAACACGACAAGGCCATCCTGCAGGACCGCCGCCGCAGTCTTCGTGGAGGCATCTTGCTGATGCGGCTGATGATTGACGATCTGCTGCGCCTGGAAGTCGAGGGTCGGCTACGCGTCATGCGCATTGCCTCCATCAATGCAGCAGGGCGGCTGAGCCTTGCCGATCACCATGAGGCCAATGTCGACGCGCGCAATCGCGACAAGGCTGGCAGTTGGCGCTACACCTATAAGCAGGCAAGTTCGCTGCAAAGCGCCAAGGCCCGGCACGTGACCATCTCGCCCATCGGCGAACTCCGGGATCCAGGATTCGAGGAGTAGCCCTCATGATCGGCCGCATCGTCGAGGTGGCCGATGATCGGCGCCATTTATCCCTGTTCCGGGGCTTCATGCTGGTCAAGGACAGCGAGGGCTCCGGACAGGAACTGGGGCGGGTGCCACTGGATGACATCACCGCCGTCATCGCCAACGCGCAAGGCTTGAGCTACACCAACAATCTGCTGGTTGCGTTGACCGAGCGTGGCGTTCCTTTCGTGCTGTGCGCTGCCAATCACAATGCCGTGGGCATGCTCCTGCCCATCGAAGGGAACTTCGAACAGGCCAAACGCATGGAGGCGCAAATTGCGGCCAGCCTGCCCACGCACAAACGACTGTGGGCGGCCGTGGTGCGCGCCAAGCTGGAGCAGCAGGCCGCGGCGTTGGAAGCCTGCGGCGCGTCTCCTGTGCCGCTAACGGCGTTGGCAAGCAAGGTGCGCAGCGGCGACCCCGAGAACCTCGAAGCCCAGGGGGCACGTCGCTACTGGGGCCTGCTTTTTGGCGACCAGTTTCGGCGGGACCAGGACGGCGACGGTCTCAACGCCTTGCTCAACTACGGTTACACGGTCCTGCGCGCCTGCGTGGCGCGCTCCGTGATCGCGGCGGGGCTGCATCCCAGCATTGGTCTGCATCACAGCCATGACAACAACGCCATGCGCCTGGTAGACGACCTGATGGAGCCCTTTCGTCCCGTCGTCGATCTGAGGGTCTGGCACCTGCTGCGCCAGGGCCAAGCTCTGATCAATCCAGACACCAAGCGAGCGTTGGTGCAAACACTTTTCGATGACATGCAAACCGCCGTGGGCGCAACCCCTGTCATGGTGTGCACGCAGCGCCTGGCTACGTCGCTGGCCCAGGTCTACCTGGGCGAACGCAACAAGCTGGACCTGCCACTGCCCGGGCTGCCGCTTGCATTGGCCAATGCTTTGGCTGGCCCATGAGGGTAGGGCATGCTCACGGGGTACCGGCTCATGTGGATGGTGGTCATGTTCGATCTTCCCGTTGTGCAGAAGGCCGAGCGCAAGGCGGCCAGCGAGTTCCGCAAGGCCTTGTTGGATCTGGGCTTCGAGATGAGTCAGTTCAGCGTTTACATGCGCCTTTGCACCAGCGACACTCAACTGCAGACCTACTGCAAACGTGTGGAGTTGGCCTTGCCCGAAGGTGGCAAGGTCAATATCCTGCAGTTCACCGACAAGCAGTACGAGCGCATCATCTGCTTCCACGGCCAAGCCAAGCAAGCGCCGGCAAAAACACCTGACCAGTTCGACCTGTTCTGACATGCCTGCCCAATTTTTCCTCCCTCATGTAGGCAAAAACCCCTTGACGAATCAAGGGGTTGCTGCCGACCGAGTCTAGGTCACTGGGATATGCGCCCTGGCCGGAACCTTCTCAGCCAGGTCCATGCCGATCCAGCAAGTCTAGGTCACTGGGATATGCGCCCTGGCCGGAACCCACCAATGGCTCCACTTGTCCCAGTGCGGAGTCTAGGTCACTGGGATATGCGCCCTGGCCGGAACGCAGACGATCTGGTCAGCATTGGCCGGGCAAGTCTAGGTCACTGGGATATGCGCCCTGGCCGGAACGCCGCACCCTCGCTAGCAAGCGCAGCCTGCAGTCTAGGTCACTGGGATATGCGCCCTGGCCGGAACGAGGGCTTCTTTAATGCGCAGCTTCAAATCAGTCTAGGTCACTGGGATATGCGCCCTGGCCGGAACTGACATGCACAGCTCGAAGAACAACCAGCGAGTCTAGGTCACTGGGATATGCGCCCTGGCCGGAACGCGTAATGCTTTGCCTCGCCAGCGGCACGGAGTCTAGGTCACTGGGATATGCGCCCTGGCCGGAACCCATGTCTTCCCCGCTCAATGCCGCCGTGCAGTCTAGGTCACTGGGATATGCGCCCTGGCCGGAACCCATGTCTTCCCCGCTCAATGCCGCCGTGCAGTCTAGGTCACTGGGATATGCGCCCTGGCCGGAACTGCTCTTCGCTGGTCCCTTGGGCATGTGTGAGTCTAGGTCACTGGGATATGCGCCCTGGCCGGAACCTCGCCCTCGGAGGGCTGCTCTGCGGAGGGAGTCTAGGTCACTGGGATATGCGCCCTGGCCGGAACAGCTGGATATCCTTGTCCGTGGCAGGTCCAAGTCTAGGTCACTGGGATATGCGCCCTGGCCGGAACACGCCGCGCGTGCCCGTCCATAGGTAGAGCAGTCTAGGTCACTGGGATATGCGCCCTGGCCGGAACACTGCGGCACGAGAAGGTGGACAGGCTGCGAGTCTAGGTCACTGGGATATGCGCCCTGGCCGGAACGTGCAGTTCTTGTACTGCGTTTCGGCCTGAAGTCTAGGTCACTGGGATATGCGCCCTGGCCGGAACATAAACAGGCTCTGTACGGACTTCACGCTCAGTCTAGGTCACTGGGATATGCGCCCTGGCCTGCGGAGGCATCATGCAACGACCTCGAGCCGAGACGTCGCCGCCACCCCCCCCTCCGCCAACCGCGCCTGCAACTCATACAGCTGCGCATAGCCGCCGCCCAGTGCCAGCAGTTCCTGGTGCGTGCCGGACTCGACGATGCGACCGGCCCGCATGAAGTAGATGCGGTCGGCCGACTGGGCGCTCGCCAGCCTGTGGGTGATCAGGACCACGGTGCTGTCGCGGCGCAGCTTGGCCAGGCTGGAGAACACCGCCGCTTCGGCCTTGGCGTCCAGCGGCGCAGTCGGTTCGTCCCAGATGGTCAGGGCCGCGTCGCGGTACAGCCCGCGGGCCACGGCCAGGCGCTGCCACTGGCCTGACGACAGCTCGATGCCGCCCTTGAACAGGCGATTGAGCATGGTCTTCCAGCCCTGGGGAAGCTGGGCGGCCACCTCGTCCGCCTGCGACTCGCGCACGGCGGCCGCGAAGCGCCCCGCGTCGTCCCCGCCCCAGGCCGCGTCGACGCGGCCGAGCCGCACGTTCTGCTCCGCGCTGTAGGGCCAGCGCAGGGGATGCTGCGGCACGATCAGGGTGTGGGCCAGGCGCTGCCGGGCATCCAGCGTGCGGCAGTCTACGCCGTCCCACTGCATGCTGCCCGAGCAGGGCTCGTAAAGACCCGCCAGCAGCTTGGCCAGCGTGGACTTGCCGGAGCCGTTCTCGCCCACCAGCGCGATGGTCGTGCCCCGCTGCAGCTCCAGATGGATGTCATGCAGCACCTGGCGGTCGCGAGCACCCGCATAGGCAAAGCCCACGCCCTTCAAAGTGATCCGCTGCGGCGCCCGCACGGCAGGCTGCGGCCCTTCCGCCTGGGCGTCTTGCTGCGGGTGCTGCAACTGCGGCGACTGCTGGACGAAGACGAAGTAGTCGTCGAGGTAGAGCGCCTTTTCCATCATCTGGTCCAGCGCGTGGACCAGCTGCTTCACCGCCTCCAGGCTGGTGCGCATGCCCATGGCCGCGGCGCCCGCGAGCGCAGGGGCGAGGGCGCCGCGGTCGACCAGCACGAGCAGCCAGAGATAGGCCAGCGCCTGGGCCAGCCCACCCAGCACCGCACCGAAGGCCCGCGTCCTGGCCACCGTGGCCTTCAGCAGCTCCAGGCTGGTCCGCAGGGCCTGCGACACGCGGCGGTGCCGGCTGCTCAGCAGCGATTCCATCTGCAAGGCGCGCAGCTCGGCTGCCGGCTCGGGCTGGCTGGCCAGGTCCTGCAGCATCCAGGCCTGCCGGGACAAGGCCATGCTCTGGTCCCAGTGGCTTTGCACACACAGCAGCGCGCGGATGGCCGTCCAGGCCTGAGGCACCAGGCACAGCAGCAGCACCGGCAGCAAGGCGGGATGCAGCACCAGCAGGGCCAGGGCACCGGAGGCCAGCCCCATGCCCGCCGACGACAGCGAAAGCACCTGATCGACAATGCTCTCGACGTAGTGCAGCCCGCGGTCCCGGGCGCGGTGCATGCGGTCCACGAAGTCCGGGTCGTCGAAACGGCGCAAGGGCGCCCGCAGGCAGGCGTCGACAAAGTCCTGCTCGGCCATGGCGATCAAGGCGGGGCTGAGCCGGGCCTTGAGCACCTCGGCCAGCGCATCCAGCGCCAGCTTGGCCAGGTAGGCCAGGCCCAGGCCCAGGGCCATGTCCGCATGCGCCGCCAGGCCCTGGCTCATCGCACGAGCCTGCGGCTGCGCATCAAGCAAAGCCTGGATCAGGCGCCCCCCCAGCACCAGGGTGTAAGCCCACAAGCCCCCTGCCAGCAACTGGCAGCCCAGCACACCGGCCAGGGGCGCCCAGCCGACTCGCCGCATCAAGGCCAGCACCGGCGGGGTGGCACGAACGACGCGCCCGAAAAATGCCCGGACGCTGTTCAGGGAGGTGTCGGCGCTGCCCAGCTCCCAGTAGGGGTTGTCGGTGGCGATGAAGACGTCCTCGTCGCCAGGCATGCCGCCCGGTCCCTTGGGCGCCTGTGCCGCGCCCCCCGTGCCCTGGTGCGGGTTCATGGCCTGACGAAGGACGGAAGCCGTGCCTCCGGGTGGGCTCGCAGCAGCTGGTAGGCAATGCCGCCGGGCCCCGTCATCAGCGAGGGAGAGAAAACGTCGTTGGTGATGCCGCAACGGCTGCCGTGCCGGTCCAGACTGGCCAGCAGGCGGGCCAGCTCCGACTCGCGGCTCACGCCCGAGGGCGCCAGCTCGCGGTCGGCCGCTTCCTGCAGCAGCTCCAGGGCGCTGGCGTCGCCATGACAGGCGCAGTGGTTCCAGCCCAGCCCCAGCCGGAAGGTCGCCCCGGCGGCCTGGCGCACCCGCTCGCGGGCCTGGTCTTCGCCGATCAGCGCGCTGAAGCCGAGATAGGCCAGGCCATTGCCCACGGCGCCATGGCACCAGGCGGTCGAGCAGTTCACCCCGTCCAGATGACGCAGATCGCGCCAATTCTGGTCCGTCTCATCGAACAGCGACTCCTCGAAGGCGACGGCCTCGCGGGCGCCCTGCAAGAAGCGCTCCTCACCACAGGCCTGGTAAAGGCGCAGCAGGGCCCAGCCGATGCCGGCGGTGCCGTGGCCGAAGCCGCCCATGCCGTCCGGGGCCGCGGCCGTCGGCCACCAGGCGCGTCCACCTTCACGCTTGGCCGCCTTCAGCAGGTGGTCGCCGGCCGCCTTCGCGAGTTCCAGATGGGCCGCCTGCTTGGTGCGCTGGTACAGCAGCAGCAGGCCCGGGATGGCGCCGGCGGCACCGGCCAGGAGGTCGTAGGTCTGGTCGGCCTCCAGAGATCCCTGCATGTACTCGGCCGTGAGCGCGGCGCACTCCACCGCTTCCGCGCCGATGGCACCCAGCGCCTCCAGCTGCAGCCAGCCCCAGATCTGCGAGCCGATGCCCAGATAGCCGCCAGGCTGGTGAGGCCGCACCTTGCCGGCCGAGCGCTGCAGCTCCACCTGCCGGTACAAGCCCTGGCGCATGGTGGTGATCACCGCCTGCAGCAGCGCATCCACGCCCGCCAGCGGCAGGGCACGGCCCTGGGCCACCTCGCGCTGGTAAGCCGCCAGCAGCAGCGCCACGCCGGCATTGCCGCCGTAGAGGTTCTGGTCGATGGCCTGAATGCCCCAGCCCGTGGGCCCCAGGGTGGGCGAGATCCAGGTCACCGTGCCGTCGCTGCCGCGGATGCAGGTCTCCATGAAGGGCTGCAGCAGGCGCTGCGCCCAGGCCTGGCGCCGGCGCTCCAGGTCCTCGCGGCTGGGTGCATCCACACGGAACGATTTCTCCGTGGGCATCCAGCCGTCGTTCAGATAGGCACTCAGCAGCGAGGCCTTGATGATGTCGCGGTCCAGGCCCTGGTCGGACTCGCTCCAGGCCTTCAGGCACTGCTCGACCAGGTCGCATTCGGCCAGCCACTGCGTGCCGCCCGGGCCGTCCATGCGGCCATGGCCGGCCGTGCTGTGGAAATAGGGCACATCGCCGCGCAGCATGTCGTCGATCTCGGCCTGGATGACCACCGGATCGGAAGGGGTGGTGGAGATGAGCGCCGCGGCGCGCGCCAGCAGGCCGGCCGCGCGCTGGCGCGCCTGGGCCTCGTCGGCCAGGGAGATCGGATGCCAGAGCATGCGGATCAGCTCGGCGTAGACCTCGGTCGCCCGCGGCACCAGCCGGATGTGGCAGGGCTTGAAGGGCTGCAGCAAGGGCGCGAGCTCGCCGCGGCCGTGCAGGGCCAGCAGCCGCGCGGTGAGCTCGTCATAACCTTCAAGAACCTGGCCCCAGTAGCGCTCCAGCGAGGGGGTCTCGCAGGGATGGTTCTTGGGGATCTCGACCTCGACCAGGGTCTGACCGATGCGCACGGTGTCCAGGCCCGCATCCAGCAGCGTCGGAATGCTGATCTTGGGCTGCTGCTGACGGATGTTGCCCATGCCGGAGTTGTCAACGCCGCGCCAGCCCAGCGAGGCGCCGCGACCCGGCAGCAGCCCGGTCTTCATCAGCGAGGCGAACATGGCTTCGTCGGCCTTGTCGACCGCCTCGCCAAAGCCGGACGGCTTGATTTCGGTGCGGGGGCAGAACAGGGTCTCGCAGTCGACGATGATGGGCAGGCAGCCCTGCGCGATGACGTTCTCGCCGTGGAAGTCGGTGCCGCCCAGCAGGCGCATGATCGCCAGCCAATGGCCCATGTTGCGGTAAAAGCGCTGCAGCTCCTGCTCGCCGCGGGCATGCCGGTGTTCGACGAATTCGCTCCAGCCGTGGTCGCCGCCATCCATCACGGCCGGCACGCGGACCCGCTGGCTGGCGGGAACCTCCGCCAGGATGGCCTCAAGAAAGCCCGCCAGCGCCTGGTCGGTGTTCAGGGGCCGGGGCTTGTAAACCACCCAGCCGCCCTGCAGACGCAGCAGCGCGACGCCAGCGCCCCCCTTGTGGCTGTCGCCCTTGGCCAGCTCCAGCGCCTGCAGCGCGCCCGGCTCGCCGCCCAGCAGGCGGCTCAGTGCGGCGCGGTCCGCGGCGAAATGGCGGCTTAGCCGCGTCGCGAACTGCACCTTGTGATCGACGATCCACTCGACCCGCGCCAGCAGCGTGGGGTACTGCTCGCCCAGCGCCGCCCAATGCTGAGGCGTCGCAGCCTGCGCCAGGTACTCCTGCCACCGCTCCTGCGGGGTCGCGGCCGTGAGACGGCCCTGCAAGCGCGCCGCGTTGATGTCCATGACCAGCACGCGAGCCAGCTTGGCATGAAGCTGCTGCTCGAGGTGCTGACGCAGGGCGTCGGCGATGACGCACCGCTCGGCGGCCTCGAGGCCGTCGATCTGGGCCAGCTCCCGGTCCAGCCTGTCGATGGCGGGCGCGATCCAGCCCTGCAGGCAGGGAACGAAATCGGCGGCGGGGATGGGGACGGGGGAGGACGCGGCGTCGGCGGAGGGATGCTGGGACTGCATGGACTGGGTCTCGGTGCAAGGGACCAGCCAGCAATCTGGCTGGAAGGCCCCGCTTTGGGCGGGGCGCCAACGCCACGAGCCGCAGGCCCCTGGCGTTGGTACTTCAGGAAATCAGCAGCACATGATGGTGCGCGAGCCCGAGCAGCTGGAGCAGCCCTGGCGGGTTTCGCGCGACACGTCGCCAGCGATTTCAGCTTCGCTGTACACGCCGCTGGAGAACAGCGGACCAGCGGGGTTGGCGGAGGACTCGTCCTGCATCCATTGCTCGACTTGCTGCAGGGCGCTGGTGATTTCGTTCATGGGGTTCTCCTTGCTAGGTTGATGTTGAAAACCTTGCCTGCCGACCGCATGCAAAAGATCCCGAAGCTCGAATAACTGCGTCAAACCTGGGCGATCTGTACAACCGGTCATCACGCAAAGCGGAGCGAAGGCTATGCGGGCCGCGACCCGAGTTCGCCTGGGGCATTCACCTAGGAAGGATGGCCCTCCCCAGCTTTGTGGGGGCTACCTGTAAGGGTTTACAGGTTGCCTCAGAAATGATTGGAAACAAACACCAGACCACCCCCCAACCAGTTGGGCGACTAACGCACATGATGCCGATTTCTATGCCGATTTCTGCCAGGCAGCCGCACACGACGGAGCGCCCACAAGAGGCCGTCACCGGGGGCCGTTCCAAGAGTCCGTCCACAGCGCCAGGCCTCACGACCAGGGCCCGATGCCGTCCCTCCATGCGCGCCCTGGCACCCTCCCCCATGGCGCAGTCCGTGGTTTGCATGAATTCGATATTTCGAGTAACGTAGAAATATGGAAGAAAAAGACGTCATACGCGCCCTCGCCGCCCTGGCCCATGAGCTGCGTCTGCAGGTGTTCCGCGCCCTGGTGGTGGTCGGGCCGCAGGGCATCACGCCCGGCACCATGACCGAGCACCTGGGGGTGCCCGCCGCCACGCTGTCCTTTCATCTGAAGGAGTTGATGAATGCCGGCCTGGTGAGCCAGGAACGCCAGGGGCGCAACCTGCTGTACCGGGCCTCCTACGAGAAGATGAACGCGGTGCTGGCCTATCTCACCGCCAACTGCTGTCAGGGGCAGTCCTGCCTGCCGGCGGCCGACACCCCCTCCTGCAAGTGCTGAACGAAAGGGTTTGCCATGAAGCGATTCCATGTCCATGTCCATGTCGAGGACCTCGCCCAGAGCGTGGCCTTCTACTCCAGGCTCTTCGCGGCCGAACCGGCGCGCCTGGAGTCCGATTACGCCAAGTGGATGCTGGAGGATCCCCGGCTGAACTTCGCCATCTCCACGCGCGGCGGCAAGCCCGGCGTGGATCATCTGGGATTCCAGACCGATGACGCCGACGAGCTGGTCGAACTGAAGGCCCGCGCCAGCGCGGCGAACCTCGCGCTCGTCGATGAGGGCACGACCAGCTGCTGCTACGCGCAAAGCGAGAAGCACTGGATCACCGATCCCCAGGGCCTTGCCTGGGAGCATTTCCACACCCTGGCCCAGATTCCCGTCTATCGGGAGGCCGAAACCACCGCCCAGCCGGCCATGGCCTGCTGCCCGGCCAGCAGCGGCGCATCGTCCTCGACGGCGAAAGGCAGCTGCTGCTGAAGCCCGCCTTACGCCGCAGGCGCCCGGCGGGGCGCCCGACCGGCGCTCCCCGCGCCGCCCCACCCAAGCTCTGACACCATGTCCTTTCACGTCCTGATTCTTTGCACTCACAACTCCGCCCGCAGCGTGCTGGCGGAGGCCATGCTCAAGCACTGGGCACACCGGCTCCAGCGCGACGTCCGGGCCCACAGCGCGGGCAGCGCGCCCAGCGGTCGCATCAATCCCCTGGCACTGGAAGCGCTGCAGCAAGCCGGCGTGGACACCACCGGCTGCCGCAGCAAGAGCTGGGACGAATTCAGCCGGCCGGACGCGCCGCCGCTGGACCTGGTCATCACCGTCTGCGACAGCGCCGCAGCCGAAGCCTGCCCCGTCTTCTTCGGCGGCGAGGGGAAGACGCCGCTGAAGGTGCACTGGGGCTATCCCGATCCGTCGAATGCCGAAGGCGGTGACGAGGGCCAGCGCCGCGCCTTCGAGCTGACGCGCCAGGCCATCGGCTACCGCATGCTGCAACTGCTGCTGCTGCCGCTGGAGCGCCTGAGCCGCGCCGAGCTGCAGCAGGCCGTGCACCAGATCGCCGCCAGCTGACCATGCGCGCCCTTCGCCCCTTCCTGGCCGAGCTGATCGGCAGCGCCGGCCTGCTGGCCGTCGTCATCGGTTCCGGCGTGATGGCCGAGCGGCTGGCCGGCGGCCAAGCCGCCCTCGCCTTGCTGGCCAACACCCTGGCCACCGTCTTCGGCCTGTACGTGCTGATCGAGGTCTTCGGCCCCGTCAGCGGTGCGCACTTCAATCCTGCGGTCAGCGCGGTGATGGCATGGCAGGGTTCGCTGCCCCGGGCGCGCCTGCTGCCCTATGTGGTGGCCCAGCTGCTGGGCGCGCTGCTGGGGGCCTGGCTGGTGCACGCCATGTTCGAGCTGCCGCTGCTGCAGCTGTCGGGCCATGTGCGCGGCGGCCTCGGCCAATGGATTGCCGAGGCGGTCGCGACGGCCGGACTGCTGCTCGTGATCCTGCGCGCGCCGGCCGGGCGCGCCGCCAGCCTGGTGGCGGCCTATATCGGCGCGGCCTACTGGTTCACCGCCTCGACCTCCTTTGCCAACCCCGCCGCCGCCTGGGGCCGCATGTTCAGCGACAGCTTCGCGGGCATCGCACCCGCCAGCGTGCCGGGCTTCGTCGCCGCCCAGTGCGTGGGTGCGGTGCTGGGTGTGCTGGCGCATCGCGCATTGGGCCGCGAGGCCGTGCGGGCCCGCTGATGCGCGCGGCCTTCAGCCTTGCGGGCCCTGCACGGCGTCGGCGATCCAGGCCGCAAAGCCCGGCTCGGCCCACTGGACCGGCAGGCTCAGCAGGGCCGGCAGATCGTAGGGATGCAGCTCGGCGACCAGCGCCGCCAGCTCGGCCTGCCGCGCACGCGTGGTCTTGAAGAGCAGGCGCCATTCGGGCTCCTCGCAGACCTCGCCCTGCCAGCGGTAGACGCTGTCGATGGCCTGGATCTGCACGCAGGCGGCCAGGCGCCTGTGCACCACCTCGCGCGCGAGCGCTTGCGCGCTCTCGCGGCTGGGCAGCGTGGTGAACATCAGCGAGAGGCGGTCGGTGTCGGTGTCGGTATCGGTGGACATGGCGGGCTCCCAAGAGCAGGGCAGGCCAGCGCGCTGGCCCCGCCATTGTCCTGCGGCGCCTCAGCCCAGGCGCAGCTCGATCAGCTCACGCACCAGGGCATTGAGCGATTGGTGCAAGGCTGCCTCGTTGGCCAGGCGCAGGCGCTCATTCATGTCCAGCCAGGCGGCGTCCAGCGGCGCGGTGTGGACCAGGCGCATCTGGCGTTCGTACACCAGCTTGCCGCTGGCGCGCTCCACCAGCCGGTAGCGGATGTAGAGGGCCACCGTGACATCGACCGCGACCTTGGGCTGCTGCAGCTTCAGCAGCTGCGCCTGCAGCTCGTAACGGCCCCCTTCCGGCATCACCGCCGCCAGGCCGACACCCCGCAGCGATTCGTCGATGGCGATGCGCAGGCTTTCGTCGCTGATCTTGGAGCCCCAGTAGCGCCAAGTTTCGGCGCCGCCGCCCACCTGGCCCAGGCGGATCTGGCCCTTCAGTCCTTCGGGGATCCAGCTGCGCAGCTGCAGCTGCTCCGCGGCGCCCAGGCTCATGCGCGTGGGCTCGGCAGGCGTGCCGCAGCCGCTCAGCAGGGCCGCGAGTGCGGCAGCGACGGCAAGAAGGGGCAGGATGGGGCGCATCATGGACGGTCTCCAGGCGACCAATGTGCCGGATCCGCCCACGAGCGAAGGCAGGAAAAGCGGGGGAAAAGGCCGGGACGGCCCGAGGCGCAGCCCCTCAGAGCAGGCGGTGCTGCAGCGCCGGCAACTGGGTGCGAACGGCAGCCAGGCGCTGGCCGTCCAGCTCGGCCATCACCACGCCCTCGCCTTCGGCCTGGCAGGCCAGCACCTGGCCCCAGGGGTCGATGATCATGCTGTGCCCCCAGGTCCGGCGACCATTCTCGTGTTGGCCGCCTTGCGCCGGGGCGATCACATAGGCCTGGTTCTCGACCGCGCGGGCGCGCAGCAGCAATTCCCAATGGGCTTCGCCCGTGGTGTAGGTAAAAGCGGCCGGCACCGCGATGAGATCGCAGGGCGGCTGGCCCGGCATGAAGCTCATGGCGCGAAACAGCTCGGGAAAACGCAGGTCGTAGCAGACCGACAGCCCCGTGCGCCAGACCCGCCCGTCGCGCGCCTTGAGGTCCACGACCACGGGCCGCTCGCCGCGCTCCAGCACCTGACCCTCGTCATAGGC
Organism: Burkholderiaceae bacterium; assembly: GCA_041905785.1. Taxonomy (GTDB): domain Bacteria; phylum Pseudomonadota; class Gammaproteobacteria; order Burkholderiales; family Burkholderiaceae_C; genus Roseateles_B. The sequence goes on along the minus strand of JAYRKJ010000014.1, from coordinate 25,845 downwards.
CTCGCGGCCGTTGTTGAAGCGGAAAAGATGAATCTTGTCGTAGCGCGCCGCGCGCTGGCCGTCGGGCGCATAGACGCAGACGCTATTGCGCACGCGCTGGCCCGCCGCCGCGCCCTCGCAGGCGATGGGCAGCGTGCCGCCCAGCACCCACAGGCCCAGCTCGCGGGCCGCCTGCGCGAGGGCGCGCTGCAGCGGAGCGGCGGCACCGGCGTCCAGGGCCAGATCCGGCTCGGCGATGGCAAGCTTGTCGCGGTCCTGCAGGCCCATCAGGCAGAAGTACTCGGGCAGGGCCACGGCCTCGGCGCCGGCGGCGGCGGCCTGGGCGATCAGTTCGCAGGCGCGCGCCAGGTTGCGCGCAGCGTCGGGGGTGGACACCATCTGGATGGCGGCGATCTTCATGTAACACTCCTTAGGGGCTGACAGGGCTGACGGGGCGGGACGGGGCTGAGGCCGCCGCAGGCGGGCTGGCCGCTTCATCGGGCACGCCGCCCTTGTGCTGCACTTCCTCGACCTTGGGCGCTTCCCAGGTCCCGGTCACGTGGAACTCGCTGGTGCCGGCGGCCGCCATGGGCTTGCGCAGCAGCAGCTGGGCCAGGAAAGTGCCCAGGCCGATGGCCGGGTTGATGGCGGCATAGGCCAGCGAGGCGCCGCCGGCGTTGACCTGCGGCACGACCAGCACGCGTAGATCCTGCGTTTCGCGCGCAAGGTCGGCCTGCCCGTCCATCAGCACCAGGGCCTGCACGCCGCGCATGCGCAGGTTCTCGCTGCGGGCCAGGCCTCGCTCGATGCGCACGTCGCCCTCGAAGCTGTCGAAGGCAAAGCCCTCGGCAAAGACATCGCGGAAGTCCAGCAGCAGGCGGCGCGGCAGGCTCTGCAGGCTCAACACGCCCAGCAGGCGCCCGACGCCCGGATCGGCCTTGAGGAACTGCCCGGCGTCCAGCGCCACATTGAGCTGGCCGGCCATGCTGGCGTAGTCGGGCGACAGCGGCGAGCCCAGCCAGCCGAGCTGGCCGCGCAGCTTGCCGCGCCCGTTGCGCAAGACCTGACCCTGTCCCATGCGCTCCAGCAGTTTGCCGGCATCGGCGACGTCCAGCTGCCAGTCCAGCTGCGTGCGGCGCTGGGTCTGCCCGGTCTCGGCCTTCCACTGGCCGCTTGCACTCAGCGTGGCGTCCGGGCTCTTGAGCTGCAGGCGGTTGAGCCGCCACTCGCGCCCACCCGGCAGGCGCGGCCCCTGCAGTTGGGCTTCGACCTCCAGCCGCCCCAGACGCTTGCCGCGCAGCTCGAAATCCTCCACCACCACGTCCAGCGCCGGCACCTGCGTGTCGGGCCTGTCCAGCAGCTGGCTGACGGAGTCGGCCTCGCTCTTGGGCAGCGACAAGCGGTTCAACCGCGCGAAGAGGCGTCCGCCCAGCGGCGCGGCGTTGTCGCGCCAGTCGATCTGCCCGGCCAGCTGTTCCGACTCCAGCACGCCGCGCCATGACCAGGCGTCTGCACGGCTGAGGTTGGCATTGAGCCTGTTGATGGCGCGGCCGCCCACCATCAGCTGCTGGACCTGAAGCTGGATGCGCGTGGGTCCGTAGCCGCCGTCGACCGCGCCGGCGCTGACGGCGCCTGCGGGCCCCGTCAGCTGTGATTCGGCGGCCAGCCAGGGGTCGGCCAGCACACGGCCCAAGCGGGCCTGGAAGAGCACGCCGCCGTCAGGCAGGGCCGGCAACCGGTCGTCGATCGCGATGGCCCCGCGCAGCACCCTGGGGTTCTCGGCATCGCTGAGGTCGCGCTGGTACTGGGCTCGAAGCAGGCTGCCCAACTCCAGGCGCAGCTCGTCGCGCTGGGGACCGATCAGCTGGGTCTGGAACAGCAGCGGCAGGCTGGCTTCGGCCTCTTTGCGCAGCGGCGCCGGCAGGTCCATCCCCAGGCCTTGCAGCGTGGACTGGACCGAGATTTCGGTGCAGCCGCTGCGCACGCCCAGCTGCAGGCGGTAGGCGGTCTGGCCGCTCATGAAGCCCCCCAGCCGGCTCAGCAGACCCAGCTCGCCTGCCCGGCGCAGCCCCTCGGCCGAGGCCGTGCCCTGGCCCGTGAAGCGCAGGCTGCCGTCCTTCTGGCTGCCCCCCTCGAAGCTGGCATCGCCGCCCAGCACCTGGGCCTGCCCGCCGACGATCTGCAGGCCCTTCTGGTCGAAGTCGACCCGCGCGCGTGCCGCACCCAGCAGCGGCACGTCGGGCCGCAGGCGCAGGTCATTGCCCTGCAGCTGCACGCTGCCCTTGACCTGGGTGGCCTCGGCCCGATCCAGCGGCATCTGCAGGCTCAGCTTGAGCCCCGCATGGCCATTGCTGGTGGCCGTGGCCAGGGCGTTACCCGTCCACTCGCTCACCGGCGAAGCGTTGACGAAGCGGATCAGCTCCGACGCCGGTCCCCGCCCGTTGCCCTCCAGCTCCAGCACCTGGTGATGGATCAGATCGCGGATGCCGCCATGCACGCCACTGAGCTCATAGCCCAGCACCTGCGCATGGCCATTGCGGATGCTCATGCTGCCGCGGTCGAAGAGCAGCTCCGCCTGCACCCGCTCCATCACCGGCCATGGCGACTCATAGGCCGGCGCGCCGTCGCGTGCGGCGCGGCTGGGCACATAGGCCAGCAGCACGTCCCGGGCCTGGGCGCTGATGCGGAACTGGCCGTCCTTGCTGCGGTCATAGGGGAAGTCCCAGAGATCGCCGCGGCTGCGGAACTGCACATTGCTGGCCGTGCCGTCCAGCACGGCGTCGCGAACGTAGTGGCGGGCCTGCTCACCCACGCCCAGGGGCAGGTAGCGCCAGACGGCGGCCGCCTGGGCCTCGGACAGGCGGCCGTTGAGTTCCAGCAGGCCCGGCAGACGGCCGCCGCGCCCCACGCCCTCGCCGGCGCCGGTGCGCCAGGTGGCCTCCAGCTCGCCCAGCAGATCGGCATTGGCCACACTGACCTCGCTGGCCTTCAACTCGACCAGCGGCAGCCCTTGCGGACGCGCTTCGATGCGCCAGTCCAGCTGGGCGGAAAGGCGCCGGATCGGGATGCGCGGCACCTCGAAAACGCCCGGGAACTCCACCGAGCCGTCTGCAATGTGCAGCTGGGCCTGGCCGCCGCGCTCGGTGGCCTCGAAGCGCAGGCTGGCGCCATCCAGCCCCGGACGGCCGACGTGCAGGGCGTCGGCGCCCGCCTGCGCCTGCATGCTGAATTGCTGCAGCTGGCCGCGGGCCCGGTAGCGGTGGGGCGCGTCCAGGCTGCCCTCCCAGCCCGCGTTGAGGTCGATGAGCTGCCCCTGGGGGCCGATGTCGTCGATCAGCCGGCGCAGCTGATCGCCCAGCGGGAGCTTGGTGGCGATGCGGGCCAGCAGGTCCAGGTCCAGGCGCTGGGCCTTGAGTTCCCCGCCGACGATGCGGCCCGGCACCGGGCCCCTCGTGACGTCCGGTGTGGCGTCCGGTGTCACCTCGGTCGCCGCACCGGGCAGCGCGGCTATGGCCGCATCGCGCCGGCTGGCCGGCGCCTCGGTCACGCTGAGCGACCAATCGCTGCGCGGCCAGACCAGGCGGTCATCAAGTTCGAAGCCCAGCTGCTTGGCAGCCAGGGTCAGCTGCGGGCCGCTGCGGCGCAGCTCCAGGCGGCCGGCGATGCCGCCCAGGTCCAGCACCTCGACCCGTGGCGAAAGGCGCATGCGCACCGAGCGCAGCGCCATGTCCAGGGTCAGGGCCTGTGGCTGGCCTTCGCGGATCTCGGCCCAGGCGCGCAGCGCGCCATCGCCCTCGGACAGCTCAAACGGCAGGTCCAGATAGCGGCGCAGCTCGCGCACATCGGCCCGCGGCAGGTCGGCAAAGAGCTCGCCGCTCCAGCGCTGGAATTCGCTGGGCCGGCGCAGCAGGCCCTGGCTGAAGCGCCCGCGCAGACTCAAGGCCTGACCCCAGGCGGCGGGCGGGGTGGCGTCCAGGCGCAGGTCGTGGCGCAGCAGCCCGTTGCGCATCACCAGGTCCAGGCCGCTGAGCTCCAGCGGCGGCGCCTGGCGCTTTTCGTCCACCCAGCGGATGCGCCCCTGACGGATCACGAACTCGGGTTGTGAGAAGAACCAGTCGGCCAGCTCGGCGCCGTCAGTGGCGCGCTCGCCCTCCGCGATGTCCAGGCCCGCGACGAAGATGCGACCGTTTCGGTCCCGCCGCAGCTCCAGCTCCGGCTTGCTGATCAGCAGCTGGGCAAAGCGGATCTCCAGCGCATAGAGCGAGCGCAGCGACAGCACCGCCTTGACCTCGGGCAGACGCAGGGCCGTGCGGCCCTGGGCGTCGCTGAGCCGCAGATCATGCAGGGTCAGGGCAGGCAGCCAGGCGCCGGGCTCGGCCTCCAGACGGCCGATCTGGGCCTTCAACCCCAGGGCCTTTGAGGCTTGTTGCTCCAACGGCTCACGCCAGCGATCCAGCTGCGGCAGAATCGCCCAGTGAAGCGTGAGCCAGGCCGCCAGCAGCAAGGTGCACAGCAGCAGCAGGCTCATGATCGCCCAGCGCAGGCAGCGGCGCGTCCACCGCAGCGGGTGACGGACGACGGCAAGCGATCGGGCTATCAGCGAAGACATGACAGAGGCACGAGAGGCCGGGAATCGGCAGTGGACACCATGAGTTTTGATTCGAAGCCTCGGCCGGCATGCGTGCTGATGCGCATGGCAGCCCTTCGCTCGTGGAATGCCCTGGCATCTTACCCAGGGGCATCCCAGCCATGAGCGCCATGGAGCAAAGTTTTACGAAGACCGGCGGCGCCAGCGCCGCCCACAGCCGCTTCGTGCAGCGCATCCGCCGCCGCTATGAGGCCGAGTTGCCGCTGCTGCCCACGGGTTTGCCCGGACGCGAAGCCATGCAGGCCCTGATCGAGCGCCTGCAGGCCGGGGGCCGCAGCCTGGCCAGCAGCCTGCGGGTCTGCCGTCACCTGGTGCTGGAGCGCCTGGCGGTGGCCGACATCGAACAGGCCGCCCCCATGCCGGCCATCACCGAGGCCATGACCACCCTGGCCGAGGTCACGCTGTGCGCCGCGCTGCGCCAGGCGCGCGCCGAGCAGGATGCGGTCAACGGCGAACCCCGCGACGAGGCCGGCGAGCCCATCGAGTTCTGGGTCGTCGGCATGGGCAAGCTGGGCGGGCGCGAGCTCAACGTGTCCTCCGACATCGACCTGATCTACGTCTACGAGGACGACGGCCAGACGCTGGGCCCCAAGGTCATCTCGGCCCACGAGTACTTCAGCCTCGTGGCCAAGCGGCTCTATGCCCTGATCGGCGACGTCACCGAGGATGGTCAGGTCTTCCGCGTGGACCTGGCCCTGCGTCCCAACGGCAACTCCGGCCCGCCGGTCGTGAGCCTGGCCATGCTGGAGGAGTATTTCCTGGTCCAGGGCCGCGAGTGGGAGCGCTTTGCCTGGCTCAAGAGCCGGGTCGTCGCGCCGCGGCAGCCGGAGGCCGGCGAGCCGCCCTCGCGCGCCGTGGCGCTGCGCTCGCTGGTGACGCCCTTCGTCTACCGCCGCTACCTGGACTACGGCGTCTTCGAGGGCCTGCGCCAGCTGCATCGCAAGATCCGCGATGAGGCCCAGCGCCGCGCCGCCGGGCGGCCCGAGCGCGCCAATGACGTCAAGCTCTCGCGCGGCGGCATCCGTGAGATCGAGTTCATCGTGCAGCTGCTGCAGGTGGTGCGCGGCGGACAGTTCCCGGAGATCCGCACCCGCTCCACCGTCAAGGCCCTGGGACGCCTGGCCGCGCGCGGCCTGATGAAGCCCGCCACCGCCGAGAAGCTGGCCCAGGCCTACGACTTCCTGCGCCGCGTGGAGCACCGCATCCAGTTCCTGGACGACCAGCAGACCCACTGCCTTCCCGGGTGCGACGAGGATCTCGGCTGGATCGCCCGCTCCATGGACCTGCCCTGCAGCGCCGACGCCTGCCAGCTGCTGGACCGCCTGTGCGAGGTGCGCGAGCTGGTGGCCACCGAGTTCGACGCCCTGCTGCACGACGGCCAAAACCCGTCCGCCGGCGGCTGCAAGAAGGGCCAGTGCGGCGGCCCGCCCCTGCCGGTGGACGCCGACGAATTCCTGGAGAAGCTGCAGCCCGAGCTGGCCGGTGCCGTGCGCCGCTGGGCCCAGCAGCCGCGGGTGCAGAACCTGCGCGAGGAGTCCCGCCTGCGGCTGGCCAAGCTGGTCGGTCGTGCAGCCCTGGGCATGCGCGACGGCGAATGCAGCCTGGACGCCGCACTGCGCTTCATCGACTGGATGGAGCCCCTGCTGCGCCGCGAGAGCTACCTGGCCCTGCTGGTGGAGCGCCCTTCGGTGCAAAGCCGGCTGCTGCGCCTGCTGGGCCTGGCCCGCTGGCCCATGCGCTACCTGATGCAGCACCCCGGCGTGATCGACGAGCTGGCCGATACCCGGCTGCTGCACGAGCGCTTCGACGGGGCCACCTTCATCGCCGATCTGCAGGCCCGCCACGACGCCTGGGCCCAGCACGGCGAGGCCGACGAGGAGGCGCTGCTGGACAGCGTGCGCCGCGCCCACCATGCCGAGGTCTTCCGAACCCTGGTGCGTGACGTCGAAGGCGAGATCACCGTCGAGCAGGTGGCCGACGACCTCTCCGCCCTGGCCGATGCCACGCTGCAGTGCGTCATCGACTGGGCCTGGTCGCGCCTCAAGCAGAAGCACCGCGAGCAGCCGCGCTTTGCCGTCATCGCCTACGGCAAGCTGGGCGGCAAGGAGCTGGGCTATGGCGGCGACCTGGACCTGGTCTTCCTCTACGACAACGAGCAGGACACCGACGAGAACGCACCCGAGGTCTACGCCGCCTTCGTGCGCAAGCTCATCACCTGGCTGACCCTGCGCACCGCCGCCGGCGAGCTCTTCGACATCGACACCGCCCTGCGTCCCAACGGCAACTCGGGCCTGCTGGTGACCTCCATGAGTTCCTTCGGCAACTACCAGATCGGCCGCGGCAGCAACACCGCCTGGACCTGGGAACACCAGGCCATCACCCGGGCGCGCTTTTGCGCGGGCGATGCCGGCCTGGCCGAGCGTTTCGAGGCGGTGCGCCGCCAGGTGCTGACCGCCCCGCGCGACCCGCTGGCCCTGCGCCAGGAGGTGCAGGCCATGCGCGAGAAGGTGCGTGCGGCGCGGCCGGTCAAGGCCGGGCTCTTCGACGTCAAGCACAGCCCGGGCGGCATGATGGATGCCGAGTTCGCGCTGCAGTACCTGATCCTGGCGCATTCCGGCCAGCATCCGGCGCTGCTGGCCAATGCCGGCAACATCGCCCTGCTGCGACGCGCCGAAGAGGCCGGCCTGCTGCCCGCAGGCGTGGGGCAGAACGCCGCCCATGCCTACCGCGAGCTGCGCCGCCTGCAGCACCGCGCCCGCCTGGACGAGCAGAGCACCGCGCTGGACGAGACCGCCCAGGCCGCACAGGGCACCGCCCCGCTGCGCGCCGCGGTGCTGGCGCTCTGGCAGGCCGTCTTCCCGGACGGAAGCGCCGCTGCGCTCGCCCCGAGCGGGACCTCCGCCTGATGCGCGCCTGGACCACCCTGTGCGCCGCCGCCGCGGCGCTGGCCCTGCTGGCGGCCCTGCTCGCCACCACCGTGCTGCCCAGCAGCCGCGTGGACTGGCAGGCCGACCTCGTCTGGCATCAACCCTGGCGGCTCTGGAGCGGCGCCCTGGTGCACTGGAGCTGGCAGCACCTGCTGGCCAACCTGGCCGGCTGTGCCGTGCTGGCCCTGCTGGGATGGGCCAGCGAACCCGGCGGGCGGGCGACCCTGGCCTGGTTCCTCGCCTGGCCGCTGACGCAGCTTGGCCTGCTGCTGCAGGCGGGCCTGCATCGCTATGGCGGGCTGTCCGGCGTGTTGCATGCCGGCGTGGCCGTGCTGGTGGTGATGCTGTGGCAGCGCAAGGGACGAGAGCGCGCGCTGGGTGCGGCCATCGGCCTGGGGCTGCTGCTCAAGCTGCTGTCCGAGCAGCCACTGGGCGCACCGCTGAGAACGGTGATCGGTTGGGACGTGCCCATCACGCCCTTTGCCCATCTGGCGGGCGCAGCCGCCGGCTTGTTGTGCGGCCTGCTTCTGCTGCGCAGCGGCAGGCGCTGAAGCTCACGCCACCGCAGCACAGCGCCGCTCAGAGCGTGCGCGTCATGAAGAGGCTGTAGGGGTCCTCCACATAGCCCTCGAAGGGGCCGCAGACCTCGAAGCCGGCCGCACGGTAAAGCGCATGGGCCGGCGCGAAGAAGGGCTGGGTGCCAGTCTCGAGGCTCAGCCGGAGCAGGCCCTGGGCGCGGGCATCGTCCAGCAGCCGGTTCAGCAGCGCGCGGGCCACGCCACGACCGCGCGCTGCCGTGGCGGTGCGCATGGACTTGATCTCGGCATGCGCGCCGCTGAGGCGCTTGAGCGCGCCGCAGCCCAGCAGCTCGCCCGAAGCGTCCCAGGCGGTCCAGAAGCGAATGCCGGGAAGCTTCAGCTTGGTCAGGTCCAGCGCATGCACGCTCTCCGGCGGCGACACGCGGCGCATGTCGGCCAGGTGCTCCTCCAGCAAGGCGGCGATGCCGGGATCGCTCAGGTCGTCCAGGCGCAGACAGAGGCCGGCGGCAGGCAGGGGCGACAGGGTGGGCGCGCTCATCGGGTTTCCTTCCTCAATCGAGTTCAGCAGCAGTGCGCGGTTCGGCGCAAGCCGCGTGCCAGCCTGCGCGCGACGGCATCGCTGCCGACGCACCAAGCCGGCTCAGACCGTGGCGGCATTCGCCCGGTCTGCGCCAGGACCGTGCGGCCCTGCCCGCACAATGCACCCAGCCGGTGCGCCGCAGTGGACGCAGCGGCCACGCCGCCTTGCCCTTTGCAGTCCCCGCCATGACCGAACGCCGATCCCATCTGGACCTTTTCGCCATCAGCGCCCTGCTGGCCTGCTGCCTGCTGTGGGGCCTGGGCCAGGTGGCCATCAAGGCGGCACTGAGCGAGATCACGCCGATGTGGCAGGCCGGCCTGCGCTCGACCGCCGCGGCGCTGCTGGTCTGGGCCTGGGCGCGCGGGCGAGGCATCCCGCTCTTTGATCGCGACGGCAGCCTGCCCGGCGGCCTGCTGGTGGGCAGCCTCTTCGCGGCCGAGTTCGCCTGCATCTTCGCCGGCATGCAGTACACGACGGCGGCGCGCATGGTGGTGTGGATCTACCTCGCGCCCTTCGTGGTGGCGCTGGGCATGCCCTTCATCGCGCATGCCGAGCGCCTGAACCGGCGCCAGGGCGCGGGCCTGCTGCTGGCCTTTGGCGCCGTGGCCTTTGCCTTTGCGGAGGGCTTCGATGCGCCGGCGCCGGACGCGCCGCGCCAGTGGCTGGGTGACGCCCTGGGCCTGCTGGCCGCGCTGCTGTGGGGCGGCACCACGCTGGCGATCCGGGCCACCCGTTTGTCCAGTGCCAGCGCGGAAAAGACCCTGTTCTACCAGCTGGCCGTCTCGGCGCTGCTGCTGTGCGCCGGGGCCGTTTGGGCGGGCGAGGCATGGCCGCTGCACTGGAGCTGGCGGCTCGCCGGCCTGTTCGGCTTCCAGACCGTGATCGTGTCCTTCATCAGCTATCTCGTCTGGTTCTGGCTGATCCGCCACTACCCGGCCACCCGCCTGGCCAGCTTCACGCTGAGCACGCCGCTGTTCGGTCTGCTGGCCGGCAACGCACTGCTGGGAGAGGCGGTCTCGGGCCGGCTGATGGGCGCCATGGCCGGGCTGGCCGTGGGCATCCTGCTGGTGAACCGCTGATCGCAGCCCGCGCGCAACAGGCCCTGGCAACGCCCCTTGAAAAACCCCAGGGTTCGACCGCCTGTCGCTCGCGCGCCAGCCGGCCGCGCACCGTCCGCCTAGACTGCGCGCATTCCATCCACCTCAGGGAGACCTCGATGATCACGCTGTGCGGCCTGTCGCTGTCCAACTACTACAACAAGGTCAAGCTGGCCTTGCTGGAAAAGCAGATCCCCTTCCAGGAAGAACTGGTGATGACCCGGTCTTCCGACGAAGCGGTGCTGAGCTGCTCACCGCTGGGCAAGGTCCCCTTCATCAAGACGGCGCACGGCCCCTTGTGCGAGAGCCAGGTCATCCTGGACTACCTGGAAGCGGCCTACCCCCAGCACCCGCTGCTGCCCGCCGACCCCTACGCCGCCGCCAAGCTGCGCGAGCTGACCACCTTCATCGAGCTGCACCTGGAGCTGGTGGCGCGCGAGCTCTACGCCCAGGCCTTCTTTGGCGGCACGGTCAGCGAATCCAAGCAGGAATGGGTGCGCAAGACGCTGAACAAGAACATCCCCGCCTTCAAGCGCCTGGCCCGCTTCGCGCCCTACGTGGGCGGGGAGACCTTCAGCCAGGCCGACTGCGCCGCCTGGGCCAGCCTGCCCCTGGTCGCATCGGCCACCAAGGCCGTGCTGGGCGAGGACCTGCTGGCCGCGCATGGTGTGGACTGGAAGGGCTACGTCAAGCTCGTCGGCGAGCGCCCCGCGGCGCAGCGGGTGGCCGCGGACCGCAAGGCGGATTCGGAGCGGCAACTGGCAGCGGTGAAGGCCAAGGGCTAGTCCACACGGCTGAGGTGAGGCGCTGAGCCCTCGGGCTCAAGGAGACGGGGAGCGCCCGTAGCGCGCCGTGAAGCGGGCCTGCCCCAGGGCGTTGGCACGGATCATGTAGCCGGCCAGCGCGGCGGTGGCGTCGGCCGGCAGGTCCAGCTGCGGCACCTTGAGCGCATAGACCGTGAAGACGTAGCGATGCGGCTTGTCGCCCCGTGGCGGGCAGGTGCCGCCCCAGCCGGCCACGCCGTAGTCGATGCGCACCTGCGAGGCCCCGGCCGGCAGCTTGCCGCCCCCCACCGCCCCGGCGTCGGCCGGCAGGGCCGTCACCGCGACGGGGAGGTTGAGCACCACCCAATGCCACCAGCCGGATCCGGTCGGGGCATCGGGATCGTAGACCGTCACGGCATAGCTCCGCGTGCCGGCCGGCGCGCCGCTCCAGGCCAGGGAGGGCGACTGGTTCTCGCCATCGCAGCCAAAGCCCTTGAACTCGAAACGCGGGGCCATCAGGGCGCCGGGGCGGATCTCCGGGCTGTGGAGCTCGAAGTGCGCGGCCGCGTGAAGACAGGTGGCGCTGCCCAGCAGCAGGCCGGTCAGCAGAGTCGTTCGGATCATGGGGAACTCCATTCGGTGAAGAGCCCGCATGGTGCCGCGACACGGCGCCGCGGCGCTGGCCTCGCCGCGTCAAATGCTGTGCGCAGCGTCGCATCGGCCGCTCAAGGCCTCAGATGCGAGGGCGCATAGCCATAGCGCTGCTTGAAAGCTGCCGTGAAGCGGCTGTGGGACTCGTAGCCGCAGCGGGCCGCGACCAGGGACACCGGCAGCTCGGAGCCTTGCAGCAGCGCCATGGCCGTCTCCAGCCGCACCTCGCGCACACAGCGGCTCACCGAGCTGCCCTCCTCGAACAGGCGGCGCTGCAAGGTGCTGGCGCTGAGGTGGAAGGCCCGCGCCACGGCCTCCACGCTCCAGTCCGCCTGCGGTTGCTGGCCGACCAAGCGCTGCACGCGGTCCGTCCATCCCAGGGCATGGGGCGGCGCAAAAACCAGGCCGCGCTCGGCCAGCAGCAGCAAGACCTCCAGGGCACGATGTTCCTGCACCGCCTGCGAGGACTCCGCCTCCTGCAAGGCAGCCGAGGCATGGGCCAGCGTGGCCACCAGGGCCTCGTCGGCGGGGGTGCCGGCGCAGGCTTGAACCGGCGCCAGGCCCGAGAACTGGCCGAAGCGCCGATGGAAGGTTTCGACCAGGCCCGGCGCAAAACTCATCAGCCGAGCCTCATAGCCGCCGCCCGGCACCGCTTCATTGACCACGTCCCAGGTCGTGGCCCGGGGCATGAGGAATGCGTCTCCCCGCGCGAAGCACAGCTCGCCCCGCACGCCGCGCAGGCACTTGCGACCCGCCACCACCCAGCCCACCAGGTCGTCGCGCGGAGCGACCGTGCGCACGGTGTGGGAGACATGGGTGCGAATGTGAAGCGCGTGGGCGAGCGGGGTGGGACGCATGAGGGTGGCATCAGCCTTGGGGCAGACATTGTCGGCGCACGGGCAAAGCCACTGCACCGACCGGCCGCATGAGGCGCCCCGGGCCGCGGCCATCGACACCTGCTGCGCCCCCATCGAAGCGCTGCGTCACGGCTGCCATGGCTGCCCACCGCCCCGGGCAGTCGCCTGGCGCCCGCCATGTGATCAAGACCTGCCGCGGTTCAGCGCAGTCTGTAGTTCAGGCTGACGAAGAAGTTGCGACCGCGCGGATCGGTGTAGGTCGGGTCGAAGGTCGACAGGAAGTAGTAGGACTGGTTGGAGAAGGGCGGGGCCGTGTTCAGCAGGTTCTGGATGCCGGCGCGCACGCTCAGCCGCTCGTTGAAGCGATAGCTGCCGCTGAGGTCCCACAGCGAGTAGGCCTTGACCTGGCGCGGCTCGGTGCCGGGCAGATAGCTGTCGTCGGTGTAGGCGGAGAAGTAGCTGTTGGCCAGGGTCAGCGAAAGCGGGCCGAAGTCCCAGTCGGCCGAGAGGCGATGGCGCCAGCGCTGGATGACCTGGTCCTGCAGGAAGCGGCCGGCGTTCTCCAGGTAGGGCTCGGCGGCGCCGAACTGGCGCTGGTAGTGCAACACGTAGGTGCCGCTGAAGTTCAGGCCGAAGCGGCCCATGTCCGTGGCCGCCGAGCGCCAGCGGGCTTCGAAGTCGATGCCGGAGGTCTTGAGGCCGCCCTGGTTCTCCTTCTTCAGGACCAGGGTGGGGTAGTCGTCGGCCGGATCGCGCTTGATGTAGGAGGCGTAGCGGTCGGCGTTCTCCAGGATGATCTTGCCGGAGAGGTCGCTGATCACGTCGGTCTTGCGGATCTGCCAGTAGTCCACGCTGACCAGGCTGGTGCTGCCGGGCTCGAAGGCGATGCCGAGGGAGAACTGCTGGCTCTTCTCGGGCTTGAGGTTCGGGTTGGCCACCTTCTCGGTGGGGTACTGGTCGAAGGCGTCATAGACCGCGTCGTAGAGGAAGGCCGGGCTGGTGCCGTAGGTGGCCGGGCGGTAGAGCTCGCTGAAGGTCGGGGCGCGGAAGCCGGTGCCGGCCGAGCCGCGGATCACGACGCTCTTGCTGGGCTGGTAGCGCAGGCCCAGCTTGGGGTTCACCGAGCTGCCGACCTTCTCGTAGTGGTCGGCGCGCAGGGCCGCCTGCAGCTCCAGCTGCTTGCTCAGCGGGGCGCTCAGTTCGGCATAGGCGGAGGTGATGTTGCGGCCGTAGCGCGTGGCCTCGGGCGCGGGGCTGGTGCCGGTGCTGTCGCGGTCGCCGCCGATGTTGTTGCTGATCAGCAGGGCCGAAGGCGTGAAGCGCTGGGTCTCGCGGCGCAGCTCGGCGCCCACGGCCAGGCCCAGGTCGCCGCCTTCGAGCTGGGCCAGGCTGCCGGTGAGCTTGAAGTCCAGGCCCGAGGTCGTGCCCTCGCTGCGGCGGGCCACGTCGTCCACGCGCAGGGACTCGATCAGGCCGCGGCTCGATTCCGGCGAGGGCCCGAAGGGATTGATCTTGCCGGCGCGCACGGCGTCCAGCAGCTCGTTGAACTTGAAGTAGCCGTTGACATAGCGGTCGGCCACCTTGTTCTGTGCGTGGCTCAGCGCGGCGGTGTAGTCCCAGTCGCCGAAGACGGTGCCGCTGGTGCCCACGACCACGCGCTTGGCATCGCTGCGCACCTCGTTGGTCCGGTTGCCCAGCTCCTTGGCGCGGAAGCGGATCTCGAAGGTCCGCCCGTTGCTCACCGGCTTGGGCAGGAAGGCGTTGACGGCGGACCAGCTCATGCCGCTGAGCGTGGTCGGGTTGGGCGAGAGCACGTACTCGGTGTCGGCACGCGCCAGCAGCAGCTCGCCGAAGACCTGGCGGCCCTCGCTGAGCTTCATCACGCCGCGGGTGAGGAAGGAGGTCTTGTCGGACTTGGGATAAATCTCGGTGTCGGCCATGTAGTCATAGCCGCAGGCCTCGGCGCCGATCTGGGTCGGGGCGTAGACCGAGGCCGGCGGATTGCAGCCCGGCGCGAACAGGTTCACGGTGCGCTGCGTGTAGGGCTTGCCGTTGAAGTTGTAGCCCGCCGCGTTGATGGCGGCCAATTGCTCGGCACGCGCGGCCGCATTGCTGGCCAGGCGGATGTTGCCGGGATAGGGGCGGCTGGAGAGGTAGTAGGGCACGGTGTCGGCCAGCGGGCGCTCCTGGATGAACTCGCGCTGGGTGGAGCGCAGGGCATCGAGGGTCTGCACGTCGAGCGTGGCGAAGACGTTGTAGCCGTCGCGCTGCAGGTCGCCGCTGCCGCCGCTGATCGTGAAGGTGCGCTTGCCGGCGCCGCCTTCCTGCGTGCCGGAGGCATAGGCGGCCATGTCGATGCCGCTGTAGTCCTGGCGGGTGATGAAGTTGATCACGCCGCCGATGGCGTCGGTGCCGTAGATGGCGGACGCACCGTCCTTCAGCACTTCCACGCGCTGGATGGCGCCGGCGGGAATGCTGTTGAGGTCCACGCCGGCCGCATCACCGGGCGATGCGAAGTTGGCGAGGCGGCGGCCGTTGAGCAGCACCAGGGTCGAGGACACGCCGACACCGCGCAGGTTGGCGCCGTTGAAGCCGCGCTGGCCGCCGGTGTTGTCGGAGATGGAGGCGCCGTCGCCCAGGTTGGCGGCCGCGGCGCTGATGTTCTTCAGGAGCTCGGCGGCGGTGGTCACGCCGGCTTTGGCAATTTCCTCGCGCTTGATCGTCTGCACCGGCAGGGCCTGCTCCCCCTCCAGTCGTTTGATGCTGGAGCCGGTGATCTCCACGCGCTCCAGTTTGGGAGCGGCCTCCTGGGCCTGGGCCATCAGCGTAGGAGCGGCCAGCGCCAGGCAGGCGGCGCGGGCCATCAGGGTCAGGGACGGTTTGCTAGCACGGGTCATGGGAACCTCGAAAGAGAGAAGGAGGGGGCGATGAGGAAGGGATGTGAGGCACTCTAGGGACCCGGCTCATGACCTGCCTATGGGGTTTTGGCGCGCCGGTCGCTTGCAGGCAAATGCCTGTCGCTTCCGGACAAGCCAGCGTCCGGTCCCGCCCACGGCCTCGGCCGTCTCTTGCGATGAAGCGACATGCTCTTGCGTGGAAGGCGCACACGGGGTCCGAACGGGGCGCTACCCGCTGGCCCGGCGAGCGCAGCCCTGACAAGATGAAGTCATGCAACTACTTCGACTTCTTCTGTGCGCCGGCACCCTTCTCTGCGCGAATGCGGGCCAGGCTGGCACGGCGGTGGTGATCGGCGGCGCGCTGCGCCAGGACAACCCCAGCATCTGGCAGCGCGTGGTCCGCGAGGCCGGTGGGGCCGGTGCGCGCATCGCGGTCTTCGCCACCGCCGCGGCCCACCCTGAACGCAGCGCCCAGCAGATCATCTCGGCCCTGCAGCGCGAGGGGGCGCAAGCCCACTTCGTCCCCGTGGCGCCGCGCCTGGCAGGCGAAGACCTGCAGGCGCGCCTCGCGGCCCCCGAGCTCATCGAGCAGGTGCGCGCCAGCCAAGGCATCTTCTTCTCCGGCGGCGCTCAGGAGCTGATCGTCGACACCCTGCTGCCCGGCGGCCAGCCCAGTGCCATGCTGCGCGCCATCTGGGAGGTCTTCGACCGTGGCGGCGTGGTGGCCGGCACCAGCGCCGGAGCGGCCATCATGAGCCGCATGATGTTCCGCGATGCGCAGGACAACCTGGACATTCTGCGCGGCCGGTGGCGTGAGGGCCGCGAGTATGACCGCGGCCTGGGCTTCGTCGGCCCCGAGCTCTTCATCGACCAGCACTTCCTCAAACGCGGACGCATCGGCCGCCTGCTGCCGGCCATGCAGCGTCTGGGTTATCAGATCGGCCTGGGCGTGGAGGAGAACTCCGCCGCCGTCATCAAGGACCGCCAGATCGAAGTCATCGGCGCCCGCGGCGCCCTGCTGGTGGATCTGCGCGAGGCCCGCAGCGACGCGCGATTGCCTGCCTTCAACCTGCGCGGCGCCCGCCTGAGCTACCTGGACAGCGGTGACCGCTACGATCTCGCCACGCACCAGGCAACACCTGCCCCCCACAAGCTGCGCGAGCCCCGCATCGACCCCGCCGCCAGCGACTACAAGCCCTACCTGCCGCGCGGCCACTTCTTTGGCGACATCCTGGGCGACGGCGCCATCGTCAGCGCCATGGCCCAGTTGCTGGACAGCCCGGCGGACGAGGTGCGCGGCCTGGCTTACGAGCCTGCGTCAGGCAGCGGGCACCATGCCTCGCGGCTGGGCTTCGAATTCCGCCTCTACAGAGCGCCCGGCCTCAAGGGCTGGTTCAGCGGCGCGATGGGCGGCGAGGACTACACCGTGCTCAACGCGCGCCTGGACGTGCTTCCCGTGACCGTTGCCCACCCGCTTTACACGCCGCTGCAGGCGCCGTCGCGCCCCGCACCGGCCGCACCGGCCCAGCCCTGACCCCTGCCCTCTCATCCGTGGACACCCCGCCCCGGGGTGCCGTCCACCCACGCCATGCTGACTCAACACCACCTCCTGCCCGCCGCGCATGCCGGCACCCAACGCCAGCTGCGCAGCCTGCACTTCGGTGCTGGCCGCACCGGGCGCAAGGCCTATCTGCAGGCCTCCCTCCATGCCGATGAAGTGCCGCCCATGCTGGTGGCTCAGTCCCTGATCCAGCATCTTCAGACGCTGGAGACTGCGGGCGCCATTGCCGGCACCATCGTGCTTGTGCCCATGGCCAACCCGATCGGGCTGTCCCAGGACCTGCAGGGCAGCGCCCTGGGCCGCTTCGACCTGGCCACCGGGCTCAACTTCAACCGGCAGTTCATGCATCTCGGCGCCGCCGTCGCTCGGGCGGTTGCGCCTCACCTGGGCGACGACGTGCAGTCCAACACCCGCGAAGTGCGTCAGGTGCTGGGTCACCAACTGAGCGCCTGGCAGGCACAGACCGAGACCGAGGCCCTGAAGCGCCAGCTGCAGTGGCTGGCCCATGACGCCGACCTGGTGCTGGACCTGCACTGCGACAACCAGGCGGTGATGCATCTGTACGTCGGCAGCGCGCAGCTGGAGGCGGCGCGACCTCTGGCCGGCTACCTGGGTGCCCAGGCCCTTCTGCACACGCCGCTGGCCGGCGACGAACCCTTCGACGAGACCCTGGCCCGCCTCTGGTGGGAACTGGCCGAGCACTTTGCAGGACGCCATCCCATCGACCCCCTGGGCTGCGTGGGCCTGACCGTGGAGCTGCGCGGCGAGACCGACGTGAGCCAGGCCCTGGCTGAGCAGGACGCCCAGGCCCTGATCGCCTACCTGCAGCAGCAGGGCCACGTGGCCGGCAATGCGCCACCGGTTCCGAGCTCCTGCGAGGCCACGCCGCTGGAGGCCGTCGAGCCCGTGACAGCGCCCTGCCCGGGCATCGTGGTCTTCGCCAAGGCGCCGGGAGACTGGGTGCTCAAGGGCGAGCTGGTGGCCGAGATCGTGGACCCCTTCAACGACCAGCGCACCCCCCTGCATGCGCGCTCCAGCGGGCGCTGCTTCGCCCGCACCGCCCGCCGCTACGCCAGCCGCGGCATGCGCCTGGCCAAGATCGCCGGCCACGAGGCCTATCGCAGCGGCAAGCTGCTGTCGCTTTGAACACCGCCATGAAGCTCCGACTCCCCAACACCTACGTCCTGCTGCTCGCGCTGCTGGCCCTGATCGCCCTGGCCACCTGGGTCGTACCCGGCGGTCGCTTCGAGACCGCGCTGGTCAACGGCAAGACGCTGATCATTCCGGGCACCTTCCATCTGGTCGAGGCCCGGCCGCAGGGCCTGGCGGCCTTCCTCACCGCGCCGATCAAGGGCTTTGTGGAGGCAGCCCTGATCATCGGCTTCGTGCTGGTGGTGGGCGGCGTCTTCGCCGTGCTGCAAAAGACCGAGGCCATCGACGCCCTGATCAAGTCCGTGGCCCAGGCTCACCAGCGCTCTGCCCTGGTGCGGACGCTGGTCATCCCTGTCTTCGTGACCCTCTTCTCGCTGGGCGGCGCGAGCTTCGGCATGGCGGAGGAGGCCATCCCCTTCGTGCTGATCTTCATCCCCCTGGCCCTGGCCTTGAAGCTGGACACGCTCACCGGCGTGGCCATCCCCTTCGTGGGCTCGCAGATCGGCTTTGCCACGGCCTTCCTCAATCCCTTCAACGTGGGCGTGGCGCAGGGCATAGGCGGGCTGCCCCTGTTCTCCGGTCTGGGCTACCGCGCCCTGTGCTGGGCTGTGGCGACAGGCCTGACCATCGCTTTCCTGCAGTGGTGGGCGGCGCGCATCCGCCGCGATCCCACGCTGAGCCCCACCTACGAGGCCGACCAGGCCCGGCGTGCCGAGATGGACCTGGCCGCCTTCGAGCAGTTCGCCGGCCTGACGCGACGGCACAAGACCGTGCTGGCGCTGTTTGCAGGCTCGCTGCTGGTGATGATTGGCGGCGTGGTGCGCCTGGGCTGGTACATCGAGGAGATCGCCGCGCTGTTCCTGGTGATGGCGGTGGGCGTGGGCCTGGTGGCGCGGCTCTCCGCCGAGGCGTTCATGGCCGCTTTCCTGCAGGGCGCGCGGGATCTCGTCGGCACGGCCCTGGTCATCGCCCTGGCCAAGGGCACGGTGATCCTGCTGCGCGAGGGGCAGATCATCGACACCCTGCTCAACGCCCTGGCCCCGCTGGTCGCTTCGGAGCAGCCGGTCTTTGCCGCGCACAAGATGTTTCTGATCCAGTCGGTGATCAACTTCTTCATCCACTCCGGCACCGGCCAGGCGGCGCTGACCATGCCCATCATGGCGCCGCTGGCCGACCTGGTGGGCCTGACACGCCAGACCGCCGTGCTGGCTTTCCAGCTGGGCGAGCTGAGCACCCCCATCATCCCGACCTCGGGCATCACCGTGGGCGTGCTGGCCCTGGCGCGCCTGCCCCTGGGCACCTGGGTGCGCTGGATGCTGCCGCTGCAGGGCTTGTACCTGCTGATGGCCCTGCTGCTGCTGAGCTGGCCCGCCCTGCAGGGCTGGACTTGATTACAGTCCGGCCATGCCTCTCACGACGCGCGCCATCGGATGCCTGCTGTTGCCGGGCTTCTCGCTGCGCGCCTTGGGTGCCTGGGCGGACGGCCTGGCGGCGCTGAACGCCCAGCAGGGTCAGGTCTTGTATGAGCTGAGCACCCTGGCCCTGGACGAGGGTCCGGTTCTGTCCAGCACGGGCGTAGCCGTACTCGCGCGCGCGCCTGGCGCCGCGGACTGCTGGCACACGGTGGCGGTGCTGGCAGGCGAGCCGCGTGCGCTGGAAGCCCGCCAGGAAGCGCAGCTGTTCGCACTGCTGCGCGCCTGGGATCAGGAAAGCGTGCTGCTGGGCGGCCTAGGCAGCGGCGCTGCCGCCCTGGCCGCCGCCGGCCTGCTGGACGGCCACCGCGCCTGTGCCGACTGGGCCTGGCTGGATCGCCTCTCGGCCCGGCATCCGCAGGTGGCCTGGTCCCAGGGCCTGTGGGACCTGGCTCTCGCACGGCGCCGCTTCAGCGCCACCGCCAGCGCCACCGCGGACTTGATCAGCGCCTGGGCCCAACAGCTGCATGGCGAGCCGGTGCAGCAGGAATGGCTGCTGGCCATGGACCTGCGCCAGGCGAGGGCCGCCGAGGAACGCCAGCGCCGCGAGCACGTGGAGGCCCGGGACGTGGCCAATCCCAAGCTGGCAGAAGCCCTGGCGCTCATGGAGGCCAACCTCGCCGAGCCCCTGCCCACGGAGGAGGTCGCCAGGCTGGTGGGCGTGTCCCGGCGCCAGCTGGAGCGCCTGTTCAAGCAGCACCTGGACTCCCTGCCCTCGCGCCACTACCTGGCCCTGCGTCTGGACCGCGCGCAGCGCCTGCTGCAGCAGGGCACCCAATCCATCCTGCAGGTCGGACTCAGCTGCGGCTTTGCCTCCGGCCCGCATTTCTCCAACGCCTACAAGGCCCACCACGGCCACACACCGCGCGAGGAACGCAGCCGCCGCCCAGGCTGGCTGACGCCCGCACACCTGGGAGATCTCACATGAACGGCCAGTACATGCATGGCCTGCTCTTGCGCCCCGTCGCCGCCGCCGACCTGCCCGACATGCTGCGCATGGCCGCGGCCAGCGCCGACGGCATCAGCTCCTTGCCCAATGACGAGGCCAAGCTGCACGCCCGCATCGAGGCCTCGCTGCAGGCCTTCGGCAGCCCTGACGACGCCAGCGGCGAAGAGACCTACCTCTTCGTGCTGGAGGACCGCAGCGCCGGCCGCCTCGTGGGCTGCGCCGGCATAGCGGCCAGCGCCGGCTTCTTCGACCGCTTCTACAGCTACCGCAACGAGTTCGTCGTGCATGCCAGCGCCACCTTGGGCGTCTCGCAGCGCATGCACACCCTGCACCTGTGCCATGACCTCACCGGCGCCACGCTGCTGACCTCCTTCTTCCTGGATCCCGTCTACGAGCGCACGCCGGCTGCACAGCTGCTGTCGAGGGCACGGCTGCTCTTCATCCAGGCCCATGGCGAGCGCTTCTCGGACCGGATCGCCGCCGAGAACCCCGGTGTCACCGATACCCTGGGGCAAAGCCCCTTCTGGGACGCGGTCGGCCGCCAGTTCTTCGGCATGGATTACCCGCAGGCCGAAGCGGTGATCGGGGGCCGCAGCAAGGCGCTGATCGCCGATCTCATGCCGCCCTCGCCCATCCCCGTGGTGCTGCTGCCTGCCGCGGCGCAGCTGGCGCTGGGCCAGCTGCATCCCGTGGGCGAGGTGCCCTTTTCGGTGCTGATGGAGGAGGGCTTCGACGCCGACACCTATGTCGACATCTTCGACGGCGGTCCGACGGTGGAGGCGCCGCTGGCCTCGCTGCGCAGCATTCGCCATCACCGCCCCCTTGTCGTGCAGCCGGGTTCCTCCACAGGCCATCGGCAGTGGCATCTGGTGGTTCGGCCGGCGCGGGACTCGTTTGCGGCCGTGCTGGCCGAGGTCGGCGAGGCCTTGCACGCCGATGACATCCCTGCGCTGGCGCCCTGCGTCGGCGAGGCCCTGTTGTGCACGCCGTTATGGCCCAAGGAATCCCGATGAGCGAGCTGAACAGTCCAGCCTTGGTGCACGGCGTGTCGCTGCGCCTGCCCGACGGACGCGGCAGCGCCAGGCTGGTGCCGCGCTTGGGAATTCACTTGCCGCGTTATCACTTCAGATTGGGCCGCGTCGTGCATGCGGCGCGGGAGCTGGACCTGTTCCACGTTCAGCAGACGCTGCTGCTGAGCAACGACCACACGGGAGAGACCGAGCTCACGGATCTTTGGCTGGATGCAACGCTGGATGCGGCAGGCCGCGAGACGGCGCTTGAGTCGCTCGTGAACGCGGCGCGAGCGTGGGTCGCCGCGAACAGGGCGGACTGCGGCGACTGGTTGATCCTCGAGCTGCCCGGCTGGCGGACACCCGAGGGCGCCTCCCCGTTCTGGGATGCGCTCGGCGCGCGCTTTTACCCGAAGGACGCCGCCGCTGCGCAGGCGCACTGGGGCACGGCCTGGTGCAGCCATCTGGCCGCCTTGCTGCCGCGCCAGACCCTTTATCTCTCCTTCCTGGGAGAAGCCGCCCGACTGGCCTGCGCACGCACGGACGCTGCGCACGAGCCGCTGCTGCCCACGCTGCAGCGCCTCGGCTTCCTCCCGCCGCTGCAGATCCGGATCGATGACGGCGGCCCGGTCCTGAGCTGCCCCCTGCCGCGATCCTAGGTTCGGCATGCCGCGCCGCCCCGGGCGAGGGTTGGCCCGCAAAGGGCATTCCCGCAGGAGGCACAGGCGCGCAAGTCGGGGTCGCAAGCACGCAAGACCGCACCTTCCCGGCACCCGCATGAATCCCTAAGGTCGTGCCCTGGGTTCGAGGCCCCGTCCGGGGCCACCCTGGAACGTTGGGAATGCCATGAAGAAATGCCTGGGAGCGGTGCTGTGCGCCGCAGGGTTGTGCCTGAGCCTGCCGGCGCTGGCGGGCAAGCTGTTCCTGTCGGGCGGCGCCTATGAGGACGCCAACACCGACCTGTTCGTCAACGGCCTGCGCAAGGCCACCGGCCGCGACGCCGCCTTCACGCCGAACATCAACAGCACCGCCAACTGCGGCACCAACTGGGCCACCACGGTCTGCCCGCGCATCGCCGTCATCACCGCGGCCAAGGACGGCTACGCCACCGGCCTGGACGCCTTCCAAAACGACATCCCGGCGAGCTCCACCACCGCCCTCAAGCGCGGCTACTACAACCTCTTCCAGACCCACGGCTTCTCCCCCAAGCACATCACCGCGCACGTGGACAACTACGCCGTCCACGCCAGCAGCAGCACGCCCGAGGGCCAGGCCAATATCGCGCTGATCCAGCAGGCGGATGCCGTGTGGTTCGTCGGCGGGGACCAGGCCAAGATCATCCGCAGCTTCCTGACCGACACCGGCGCCGACAACGCCCTGGCCGCCGCGCTGCGCGCACGCTGGAACAACGGCAGCGGCAACATCGTCATCGCAGGCGACTCCGCCGGCAATCACGCGCTGAACCAGCGCATGCACGCCGCCGGCGTCAGCTACGGCTACCTCTACTTCGCTGCCAATCTGCAGGACAAGACCGTCACGGACTGGCAAGCGCTGGGCGACACCCGCGACGGCACCGGCGCCCTGCGCTACCTGGAGAACGGCGCCACGATGAAGGGGCTGGGCTTCCTCCCCGCGGGTCTGCTCAGCGACACCCATTTCGACAGCCGCTCCGGCCGCCTCGGGCGCCTGGCCGCGGCCTTGCGCCACATCGGCGTGCAACAGGGTCTGGGCGTGGACGAGGACACCGGCGTGCTCGTGGACACCGCGGCGCAAACGGCCACCGTCTACGGCACCAACCGCCTGCTGATCGTGGATGCGGCCAACGCCAGCGTACAGGTCGGCACCTACTACAAGGTCAACGGCCTGCGGGTGAGCCTCCTGACGCCCGGTGACCGCTACAACTACGCCAGCAAGAGCGTCAGCAGCAGCAAGAACGCCATCACCACACCCTACTACAGCAGCTACTACGACTCCGCCGACATCTTCGCCGCACTGGAGACCTCCAAGTCCCTGACGCATCTGGTGGATCAATCGCCCAGCAGCAACATCGGCAGTGCGCCGGTGCCGGTCTATGGCAGCGGGCCGCAGTACCCCGCTGGCAGCCCGGCGATCCGGCTCCGATTCACCCGCGACGCCAGCACCCGCGGCTACTACAGCGCCGGCCGCTACACGGTCGACCGCGCCAAGGTCGACATCTACTGAGGCCGCTTGAACGGCTGCTCCTGAATCCCGCACCACCGGGTAGCTCACGCCATGAGCCAGCCCTGCTCCAGACTGTGTTGATGCGCCGGCAGGCTGCCTTCGGCCAAAGCCGCGGGCCGGCGCCCCACTTCAACACGGAGGATCCCATGCGGAAAGACAGCGGCGACAGCATCCAGGTGAACGGTGGCGACGGCATCGCGGTCGGGACGGGCAACAGCATCACCGGGGTCAAGCACCAGAAGACCATCCACCAGCACAGCACTGACGCCATAGCGCGAGGCCAGGGCGACGCCGGGCATGCGTTCATGATGCTGCTCGGTGCGGCCTTCCTGCTGGCTGCGTTCGCCTACTTCTTCGCCTTGCACGCCGACGCCCTGTTCTGGTGGGCGCGTGGGCTGTCGTACCTGGGCGTGCTCGTGCTGGGTGGCGGCATGCTGCTTGCGACGAGTCGGCGGGACGAATGGCCGCAAGCGAGATCCTGGGGGCTCCTGGTCCTGGTCCTGGTCATGATGGCCGCTGTGGCAGCCACCGCGGCGCACAGGTCGTTTGACCCGGAGCTGGGCGACCTCGCAAGACGGGCGCGCAGCATCCATGACTTCTGGTGCGCCCTGAGTCCTTTGGAACGGCAGCACGTGCTGCTGCACGCCGCGAGCATGACCCTGGGTCTGCTTCCCGGCGTTCTCCTGTGCCTGATGCCCATCTGCAGCTACGGCTTGCAGGAAGTCCTGGGACTGAGCATCCCAAGCGAGACGGTCGATTCCTGGCGCCTGGTGCTGCTGGGTGGCGTGCTGATCGTCGCTGGCGCATGCCTCCACACCCAGGCGGGCAAGGCCGCTTGGGAAGCGTGGCTCAAGGAGCCGGCAGCCTTCAGCTGCGCAGGATCCCCCCTGCGCATCGCTTCGCGCTGAGCGTCCAGCCTGCCATGCGATCGGCCCTCAGGCGGTGACAGACGGGCCGCCCATGCGCACCTGCAACAGCAAGGGGCTCAGCGATGTGCTGCGGGCGCGCCTGGCCTGGGCCTGCGCCGTCCGGCGAGCTGTAGGCCATCGCGCATATTCGATGTCAGGAGCGTAAGGTTCACCGCCCCGGCCAGCAGTTCCACCGCTTGCAGCGCATAGAACAAGCCGTCGAAGCGCCCGGCATCCGCCCAGGACGCCAGCACGACGGCGCTGGGCAGCAGAACCAGCAAGCCGTTGGCCGCCGCGATCTTCATCCGCCGGCCCTTCACACGCACAAGGCGGCCACTGCGCCCTGTCGCGAGCGCAAAGCCGCTGGCACCCGTGGCCACCATCGACGGGATCAGCTGCCACATGCCATCCAGGACCGCGCGCTTGACGAAAGCGACGCTGGACTGGTCCATGAAGAGCTCCGATGCAACGGTCGCGAGCCAGAAGCTGGCAATGCACAAGCACGCGAGGGTTCCGAAGGCACCATGCAACTTGGTCTTCATCATCGGCCTCCGGACAGCGCGGAAGCGGCATGGGCTTGCAGGCCACAGCGCATGGCCTCAAGTGCTTGGGCAGCTGCTGCGGCCTGGGCCGCGGGGACCCGCGCCGCCAGTTCAGCCGCCTTTGCGGACCAGAGGGCATCGGCCTTGCGATACTGCACAAGCCCTTGTGGAGTGAGCGCATAGAGCGGGGAGCGTCGATGCGCCGGGTTGGGACGCGCCTCGACCAGCCCCTGCTCCACCAACAGATTGAGCTGCTTTTGCGCACCCTGGCGCGTCACGCCCATGGCTTCGCCAATCTGCGGGGCCGTCATCGGGCTATCGGCAAGCGCAATGGCGCCCAGCATCTGCCACCGAGCGCTGGTCAAACCGAGCGGCGCGACCACCTGGTCGCCCCAATGCAGCAGCGTGCCGTTCAGGCGAAACACCGCAAGCGTCAACTGAGTAACGGCTGCGGCGCCGGGGTCCTCTCCCGAGGACGATGTGTTGCGCGTTTTCATGACAACCAGTTTCCATTATTGGAAACCTGTTGTCAATGCTGAGGCTGAATTGCTGCTGCGGGCGTGCCGGGCGCTTGTTCGATGGGAGGGGCTGCGGCATGACGTGAGCGGGTTCTGCTGGGTCAATACAGTACAGCGCAAACAGTGTCGGTTTGCGATGAACGCTAAACCGGCGTGTGCAGCCTATCAAGGGCTTGGCGCGACATGTTTCGTCGCAGTCTGAATCCGTGTTTCACTGAAGTTTGAATTCGCGGCGTTTTGTTTCGCTGTAGTTTGAATTTTGGCTTGGCAAATCGAATTGGCTACTGGGCAATGCACTGCGACTCCATCAATACCGAGCGAGCGTCAGGCTGGCAATACCACCATGCAGATCGGTACGGCTGGGGGAGGGCAAGTAAGGCGCAGCCGGCTGCTGAAGCCTTCGACGGCGGCGTTGTCATTCGGCCAGCCCCAAATCTGCAGAGACTCGGCGCTGAACACGGGGGGTGAATCACCCCGGCTTTCGAGGAGGCTCCAACTCTGGAGAATGGAGCCATGAAGAAGTCCCCGAAGTTTTCCCCTGAAGTCCGCGAGCGTGCCGTGCGCATGGTGCTGGAGCACCGCGGGGAGCATC
>JAYRKJ010000013.1:0-171054 GCA_041905785.1 Burkholderiaceae bacterium | reverse complement strand
ACGGCCGATGGCGTAGCCACTCGGCCCCCGCACGAAGCCCGTAGGCCCGGCAGCGCTGGATCCTCGGGCTTCGCTGGGGCGGCCTCATGGCTGCGCCACTGGCCGACTAGTACATGCCAGGAGAGTTCCCCGCCGTGCCGAGACGGCCGGTGGCGTAGCCACTCGGCCCCCCGCACGAAGCCCGAGGATCCGGCTCTGCCGGGCCTACGGGCTTGCCCCTTGAGGGGCCCGCGAAGCGGGTAGGGGTGGTCAATCAAACCGGCTTCACGAGTTTGGAGCGGGCCCAGGCGTCGGCTTCGCGGCCGGGCGTGTTGCCAGAGACCTTGACGCGCTCCAGCAGCTCGGCCACGCGGCCACGGATCTCGCCGACCTCGGCCATCACCTTGGACTCTTCGCCCTCGTTGCGGAACTCGCGGGCCACGCTGACGATGCCGCCAGCGTTGACCAGGTAGTCCGGCAGGTAGGTGATGCCGCGGGCCTGCAGCGCATCGCCGTCGGCCACCGTGGCCAGCTGGTTGTTGGCGGCGCCTGCGATCAGCTTGGCCTGGATGGCGGGAATGCTCTGGGCATTCAGCACCGCGCCCAGTGCGCAGGGCGCCAGCACATCGGCCTGCACCGACAGGATCTCGTTGACGCTCACGGCGCGAGCCTTCAGTTCGGCCTGGGCACGTGCGACCTTGTCGGCGTTGACGTCGGCCACGACCAACTGCGCGCCGGCCTTATGCAGGAACTCGGCCAGATGCCAGCCCACGGCGCCCAGGCCCTGCAGGGCCACGGTCACGCCTTCCAGGGAGCTGCGGCCGAGCACGCGCTTGACGCCCTCGTCGATGGAGACGAACACGCCCCAGGCGGTCTTGGGGCTGGGGTCGCCGCCGAATGCGCCCTCGCGCGGGATGCCGCTGACGTACTGGGTGTGCTGCTGCACCACGCGCATGTCGGCGGTGGTGGTGCCCACGTCTTCAGCGGTGATGTAGGCGCCGTTGAGCGAGGCCACGGCGCGGCCGAAGGCGGCGAACAGAGCGGGGCGGTCGAAGTCGCCGGCCGGCTTGATGATCACGGCCTTGCCACCGCCAAAAGGCAGGTTGGCCAGGGCGTTCTTGAGGCTCATGCCTTGCGACAGGCGCAGCGCGTCGTTCAGTGCCGCCAGCTCGTTGTCGTAAGTCCAGAAGCGGCAGCCGCCGAAGGCAGGGCCGCGGGCGGTGCTGTGCACGGCCAGGATGGTCTTCAGGCCGGTCTGCTCGTCGGTGGCGAAGAGCACGCGCTCGTGAGCGGGCTGGTCGGGCAGGCCGAAGAGGGAGGAGGGGATGGAGGCCGGCGATTCGGTCAGGGCGCGGACGAGGTCAGACATGGCGTGCTTGCACTTGTGATGCGAGAGGGGGAAAAGCGCCCGCCTGTCTGGATCAGCCCAGTCCAGGCGACGAGGCGCCGACGGAGCGCGGCTCGTGACCGCGCTGGGCCGAGAGTGTAGAGGTGAAGGCCTTCGTGCGCCTTCGTCAAAGCACAAGCATTCGGCATGCCGTGATGCATGCCGCGCATCCCAGGGCCGATCCTCTCAGGCCGGGTCCTGGAAGCCGCCGCGGCGCAGGGTCACGACCAGGGTGTCGCGATGGCCGTGCTCGGCCGCGGGCTGGATGGGCGTGGTCTCGTGGATCACGCGTTCGTCGTCCAGCAGCAGCAGGGTCCAGGGCGCCTGCAGGGTGAAGCGTTCGCCGCGCGGGCCGTCGGCCTCGAAGACGCGGGACTCGCCCCCCTTGATGCCGACGCGGCTGATCAAGAAGACGGCCACCAGGTCCACGCCATCGCGGTGCGCGCCTTCTGGCGTCGGACGCCCGATGCCGTCGGTGGTGTCGATGCGGAACTGGTGGGTCTCGATGAACCAGGGCTGGGCACCCTTGAGCGTGTCGGCGGTGCGCGCCAGGCGCAGGAGCAGGGTCTCCCAGGCGGGCTGGGCGGCCAATGCCGGCTGGATGGGGGCGAACCAGCGCTCCAGGCCGCCGTGCAGGGCGTTGTAGTCCAGCGGCTGCCAATGGGCGCGATGAGGCTGCTGCCGGAGCTGGCCGGCCTCGGCGATGAAGCTGCCATGGCGGCGGAAGCGGTAGCGTCCGCCGTCGCGCAGATAGGTGTCGGGCGGCAACTCGTCCCAGTAGGGCGTCATGGCCTGCAGATCCCTGGCCTGCACGCCGGCCCAGTGGCACAGATCATCGGGCGCGATGACGGCGGCGCCCAGCTCGCGCAGGCGATCTTCAAACTGGGCGGCACTGACGTAGGGCGGCGGGAAGTGCTTCATGAGGGCAAGTATGAGGCCACGACGCGGGCGCTCGCCGGCCTGGCGGGCGCAGAGCGCGCGGCGTGCATTGGGCAGGCCTTCTCGCCGCGCCACGGGGCTCAGCCGCCGTGCTTGTCAGCCTCTGAGGTGAAGGCGTCGGCGTAGAACTCATCCGCCGGCAGCCCGCAGCGGGCCGCGAAGTCGCGCTGGGCGCTTTCCACCATGATGGGCGCGCCGCAGGCGTAGACCTGGAAGCCACTGAGGTCGGGCAGATCGGCCATCACCGCCTCGTGGACGAAGCCGGTGCGGCCCGTCCAGGCGTCTTGCGGCTTGGGCTCGGACAGCACCGGGATGTAGCGCAGCGTCGGCATCTGCCCTGCCGTCTGCGCCGCCCAGTCGTGCAGGTAGAGGTCCGCCTTGCTGCGGCAGCCCCAGTACAGGTGCACCGGCCGCGTCAGCCCCAGGTGCTGGATGCGCTCCAGGATGGCCTTGATGGGCGCGAAACCGGTGCCGCTGGCCAGCAGAACGATGGGCTTGTCGCTGTCCTCGCGCAGGAAGAAGCTGCCGAAGGGGCCTTCCATGCGCAGGATGTCCTTCTCCTTCAGTGCGCCGAAGACATGGTCGGTGAACTTGCCGCCGGGCATGTGGCGGATGTGCAGCTCGATGGCGGCAGGCGTGCCCAGGTTGTGGGGCGCATTGGCCATGGAGTAGCTGCGGCGCGCGCCGTCGCGCAGGATGAATTCCACGTACTGGCCGGCGTGGAACTGGAAGTTCTGGTTGGCGGCCAGCTGCAGGCGGACCACGGCCACATCGGGCGCAGGCTTCTCGATGCTCATCACGCGGCTGGGCAGCTTCAGCACGGGGAACTCGCCGGCGCCGGGCACGGTGCGGGCTTCCAGCACGCAGTCGGTCTGCGGCGTGGCGCAGCAGGTGAGGACCAGTCCCTGAGCCTCTTCCTCGGCGCTCAGGGCCTTGCTCTGGTGGGCGCCATGGATCACGCGGCCTTCCAGCAGCTTGCTCTTGCAGGAGCCGCAGGCGCCGTCCTTGCAGCCGTAGGGCAGGCCGATGCCCTGGCGGATGGCCGCGCCGAGCAGGGTTTCATCGCGTTCGACGGCAAATTCGCGGCCACTGGGCTGGACGGTGATCTGGAAGTTCATGGTGGAATGTTTGAGGCGAAAAAGCGGCCCGTCACGCACCGAGACATCGGCGGGCGGGCCGTACACTGGGTCAGTATTTTGCCTGAGCAGGGGCGAGGCCGCCTGGCTCTGCGCGAGCCGGCCTTTCGGGCCTGCTCGCCACGGGCTTCGTCGCGGCCATAGCCCTCGCTGCTTCCCCAGCAGTTTTCCACGCTGTTTTTCCTGCCGAGCTCCATGTCCTCAAGCCTGCCCCGTTTGCTGATCATTGGTTGCGGTGACGTCGGGCTGCGCGTGCTGCGCCTGGTCCCGCGGGCCTGGCAGGTCTATGCGCTGAGTTCGTCGCCGTCGCGGCGAGCAGCGCTGCGGGCGGCCGGGGCCATCCCCTTGGCCGGCAATCTGGATGATGCGTGCAGCCTGCGCCGCCTGGCCGGCCTGGCCACCCATGTGCTGCACCTGGCGCCGCCGCAGGCCAGCGGTGCGCAGGACCTGCGGACCCGCCGCCTGCTGCAGGCCCTGCGCCGCGCGGCGCCGCCGCAGGTGCTGGTCTATGCCGGCACCACGGGGGTCTACGGCGATGCGCGGGGCGCCTGGCTGGATGAGACGGCCCCGCTGCGCCCTCGATCGGAGCGGGCGCAGCGCCGGGTCGATGCCGAAAGGCTGGTGCGCAGCTTTGGCCGCGAGACGGGTGCGCATGTGAGCCTGCTGCGCGTGCCCGGCATCTATGCCTGGGACCGCGAGGGTGGGCATCCCCGCGAGCGCCTGGCGCGCGGCACGCCGGTGCTGGACGCGGCCGACGACGTGTACACCAACCACATCCATGCCGACGATCTGGCCCGCGTCTGCCTGCGGGCTTTGCTGCGTGCGCCGGCCGGGCGCGCCTTCAATGCCTGCGACGACACCCAGCTGCGCATGGGCGAGTACTTCGACCTCGCGGCGGATCTCTGCGGCCTGCCGCGGCCTGCACGCATCAGCTGGGCGCAGGCGCAGCGGCAGCTGTCGCCCATGCAGCTGAGCTTCATGGCGGAATCGCGCCGCCTGAGCAACGAGCGCATGAAGCGGGAACTTGGTTTGCGCCTGCGGTACGCCGACGTGCGCGCGGGCCTTCTGGCCGGACGCTGAAGCCGGCCTCAGCTCCGACGGCCCTTGCGCCAGTTGTTGATCAGCAGCCAGGCGCCGATCATGCCGCCCAGGTGGGCGAAGTGCGCGACACCGCTGCCTCCGCTGAGGCCCAGTAGCAGCTCCAGCGCACCGAACACGGCCACGAAGACCTTGGCCTTCATGGGGATGGGCGGGAACAGGGGCATGATCATGCGGTCCGGAAAGAGCATGCCGAAACCGAGCAGCAGACCGAAGAGCGCGCCCGATGCGCCGACCGTGGGGGCAAAGGAGCCGATGGCTGCTGTGAACAGCAGCTGCATGGCTGCCGCGCTGAGCGTGGAGGCCGCCAGCAATTGCAGATAGCGGCGCTGTCCGAAGACCAGTTCCAGCTCGGAGCCGAACATCCACAGGCCCAGCATGTTGAAGAACAGGTGCATGGCATCACCATGCAGGAAGGCGTAGCTGACCATCTGCCAGGGCATGAAGTTGCCGCTGGACAGGGGCCACAGTGCCAGCCAGTACTGCCATTCAGGCACCAGGATGAACAGGCAGTAAAAGCCCACGCAAGCCAGCATGAAGGCTTTGGTGACGGGCGGCAGATGAGGCATGGTGGTGTCAGGTCTTGCGCTGGAAGGGGCGCAGCGGCTGCCGGCCCGGAACGCCGAAGTGTATTCGGGCGGCGCGGACGATGCGCCAGGCCATGCCCTTGCGCCGAACGCCAGAAATGAAAAAACCACCTGGTGGTGGTCTTCATGCGCGGTCACTGTTTCGTGATTACGTGGTGCCCGGGGTCGGACTCGAACCGACACGCCTTGCGGCGGGGGATTTTGAGTCCCCTGCGTCTACCGATTTCGCCACCCGGGCGAAACAGCGTCTTGCGCAAGCGGCGGATTATGCCATGCATTTCACCGCTTCCAGCGGCAGCGCGGTCGGGCTTTTGCAGGGCGCGTCGGCGAGGCGTGCGCATGGCGCGTGCACCGTGTTTGCGCCCGGCAAGGCCCCGCGGCGGCGCAGGTGAGTTGTCGTGGTACACAATCGCCGCCATGAGCACAAAACAGTACCCGAGTCTGGAGGACGTGATCGGCAATACGCCGCTGGTGCGTCTGCAACGTATCCTGGGGCCGGAGCTGGCCGCACGCGGCAATGTGCTGCTGGGCAAGCTGGAGGGCAACAACCCGGCGGGTTCGGTCAAGGACCGCCCGGCCATCAGCATGATCCGGCGCGCCGAGGAGCGCGGCGAGATCAAGCCGGGGGACACCCTCATCGAAGCCACCTCCGGCAATACCGGCATCGCGCTGGCCATGGCGGCCGCCATGCGCGGCTACCGCATGGTGCTGATCATGCCGGAAGACCTTTCCGTCGAACGCGCCCAGACCATGAAGGCCTTCGGCGCCGAACTCATCCTCACCCCGCGCTCCGGCGGCATGGAATATGCCCGCGACCTGGCCGAGCAGATGCAGCGTGACGGCCGCGGCCGGGTGCTGGACCAGTTCGCCAATGAGGACAACAGCCGCATCCACTACGAGACGACCGGGCCCGAGATCTGGCGCGACACCGGCGGCGAGATCACGCACTTCGTCAGCGCCATGGGAACGACCGGCACCATCACCGGCACCTCGCGCTACCTGAAGGAGATGAATCCGGCCGTGCGCGTCATCGGCGCCCAACCTGCGGAAGGCTCGCGCATCCCAGGCATCCGCAAGTGGCCTGAGGCGTACATGCCCAAGATCTATCGGCCCGAACAGGTGGACGAGCTGGTGCAGGTCAGCCAGGCTGATGCCGAGGACATGGCGCGCCGCCTGGCCCGCGAGGAAGGCCTCTTTGCGGGCATTTCGGCGGCCGGCGCCTGCTGGGTGGCTCTGCAGCTGGCACGCACGCTCAGCAACGCGACCCTGGTCTTCGTGGTCTGCGATCGGGGCGACCGCTACCTGTCCACCGGCGTCTTTCCCGCCTAGTAGTGCAGTGTTTGGTGCCATGAGGCACTGAAGAAATCCGATGGATTTGCCGTCGTGGCTAGATGCAAAACGCAGCGATGCCCAGTGGCATCGCGAGGATTTGCAATAACGCCAAGGCGGCAAAGACGCGGTTTGATGTGCCGATTCGCGTGAAACACTGCGCTAGGACTGGCGAGGCGGCGCCAGGCCCCGCGGCAGCCAACGCAGGCTCTAAAATCGGCGTCCAGGAAAGAGGCGCACATGGACATCCACAAGGAAATCGACACCCGCGGCCTGCACTGCCCCCTGCCCATCCTCAAGGCCAAGAAGGCCCTGGCGGAGATGCAAAGCGGCCAGTTGCTGAAGGTGGTGGCTACGGACCCGGGTTCGACGCGCGATTTCCAGGCCTTCGCGCGCCAGACGGGCAACGAGCTGGTTGCGCAAAGCCAGTCCGGCGAGGACTTCATCCACGTGCTAAAGCGCCGCTGAGCCCCCGGCGCGAACCGCGAGCAAGGCCTGCCGGCTCGGCCGAGTCCGCAGGCCTTTGTGCTGCTGGCCGGCTGTTTGCTCGCGGTGCGCCGGACTGCCCAATGCCCGACTGCCCAATGCCGGACTGCCGCAGGCCCGGCCGCCGTTTGGCTTCGACGTCTCTAGAGCGCCAGCGACCGGAGGTAGTCGCGGAAGGAGTCGCCCAGCTGCGGATGGGCCAGCGCCAGCTCCACATTGGCCTGCAGAAAGCCTTCCTTGGAGCCGCAGTCATAGCGCTTGCCCTCGTAGCGATAGGCAAAGACCTTCTCGCGGCGCAGCAAGCCGGCAATGCCGTCGGTCAGCTGGATCTCGCCGCCCACGCCGCGCGGCTGGCTGGCGATCTCGTGGAAGACGCCGGGGGTGAGGATGTAGCGCCCCGCGACCCCCAGCCGCGAGGGGGCCGCCTCGGGTGCCGGCTTCTCGACGATGCGGTTGACGTCCAGCAACTTGTCGCTCACCGCGGTGCCGGCCACGATGCCGTAGCGGCGGGTGTGCTCGGCGGGCACTTCCTGCACGGCCAGGATGGACGCGCGCCATTCCTTGAACTGCTCGACCATCTGCTTCAGCACGGGCTGCCCCTGGTCGGGGCCCACCATCAGGTCGTCCGCCAGCAGCACGGCGAAGGCTTCGTTGCCCACCAGGCGCTGGCCGCACAGCACGGCATGGCCCAAGCCCAGGGCCTGGGCCTGGCGCACGTAGATGCATTCCATGTCATCGGGCTTGACGCTGCGCACCAGCTCCAGCAGCTCGTGCTTGCCCGCCTGCTCCAAGCCGACCTCCAGCTCGAAGCTCATGTCGAAATGGTCTTCGATGGGGCGCTTGTGACGGCCGGTCACGAAAATCATTTCCCGAATGCCCGCGGCGTAAGCCTCCTCGACCGCATACTGGATCAAGGGCTTGTCCACTACCGGCAGCATTTCCTTGGGTTGGGCTTTTGTTGCCGGGAGAAATCGCGTGCCGAGGCCGGCAACTGGGAAAATGGCTTTGGTGATTTGCATCGGGCGTGCTGCCTGGGGCGGAATCGCAGCATTGTGGCACGGGGTCCCCGGCCTCGGCGCAAGGCCTTCGGGAACATGAACAGATGAATTTGCTGGTGCTGGAACCTCTGGATTCAGAGGTGATTGAATGGCTGAGCCGGCGGCATGCCGTGCGCGTGGCGCCGGAGCTGGCCCGCGACCCCGCGGCCTTGCGCGAGGGCCTGGCGCAGATGCACGGGCTCATCCTGCCGCCCACCGTGGCCGTGGATCATTCCCTGCTGAGGGCCGCGCCGCGCCTGCGCGTCATCGGCCGCGTGAGTGCCGGCATCGAGACGGTGGACATCGAGGCCTGCCGAATGCATGAAGTGGAGCTGGTGCGCTCCGGGGCCGCCACCGCGCAGGCTGAAGCCGAGTACATGCTGGGCGCGGCGCTGAACATGCTGCGCCGCGTGCCGGTCTTCGGTGCGGATGGCCTGCTGGTGGGGCGCGAGCTGGGGCAGTCGACCGTGGGGCTGCTGGGCCTGACGCCGGCCTCGCGCGTTCTGGCCCAGATCCTGCCGGCCTTCGGCGCGAAAGTCATCGGCTACGACCCCTCGCTGCACGAGAGCGAGGAGCTGTGGCAGCAATGGAGCATCCCGCCCGTGCCCCTGCGGGCGCTGATGGAGCAAAGCGATGTGCTCTGCATCCAGCTGCCCTACTACCCACGCTACAAGGGCCTGCTGGGGCATCGCGTGCTGGGTCATGCCAAGGCCAACCAGGTCGTGGTCGCGCTGACGCATTGCGCCATGTTCGACGATGTCGCCCTGGCCGGCGCCATGCGCAGTGGTCGCATCCTCGCGGCCTGGATGGACAGCGTGGAGCCCGGCTGGCTGGAGCCCGACCGGCCGCTGCACGGCATGCCCAATCTGCAGATCACGCCGCGCGTGGCCAGCACCACGCGGGAGTCGCGCGTGCGGGCGGCCTGGGCCGTGGCGCGCCGCATGGACGAACTGCTCAGCAGCCCCGACGCGAACGCCAGCACGGCGCCAGAAAGCAGCAGGGCCTGAGTCGCCCCGCTGCCATCCGGCGGCTGCTCAGCCCAGGCGCGCGGCCTGGCTCCTCAGGCGCTCCAGCGTGGCACCGAAGTCGGCCACGCGCTGGCGCTCCTGCGCCACCACGGCCTCGGGCGCGCGCGCCACGAAGCTCTCGTTGGACAGCTTGGCATTGGCCTTGGTGATCTCGCCGTCCAGGCGGGCGATCTCCTTACCCAGGCGGGCGCGCTCGGCCTCGACGTCGATCTCCACCTTCAGCGCCAGGCGGGCCTCGCCATGGACCAGCACGGGCAGCGCGGCGGCGGCCTGCTCGAAGGTGGCGTCATCCACCAGCTGCACCTCGGCCAGCTTGGCCAGGGTCTTGAGCAGCGGGGCGGCTTCGGCGATGAAGCCCTGGCCGCCAGCCACCAGCAGGGGCACGCGCTCGGCGGGCGACAGGCCCATCTCGCTGCGCAGGCTGCGGCAGGTGCCCACCACAGCCTTGAGCTGCTCCACCCAGGCGATGGCCGCCGGGTCGATCTTCTCGGGCTGCGCCACGGGGTAGGCGGCATTGACGATGAACTCGCTGTTCTTGCGGCCGGCCACCGGGGCGACGGTCTGCCACAGGGCTTCGGTGATGAAGGGCGCCACCGGGTGCAGCAGGCGCAGCGTGGTCTCCAGCACACGGATCAGCGTGCGGCGCGTGGCACGCGCTTGAGCTTCGTTGCCGACCTGGATCTGCACCTTGGCGATCTCCAGGTACCAGTCGCAGTACTCGTTCCAGACGAAGTCGTAGATGGCGTTGGCGACGTTGTCCAGGCGGTAGTCCGCGAAGCCCTGGGCCACGGCGGCCTCGACCTTCTGCAGCTCGCTCGTGATCCAGCGGTCCGAGGGGCTGAAGCTCAGGTAGCCGCCCTCGCAATCCGCGGCGGTGTGCTCCTTGAGCCCGCAGTCCTGGCCCTCGGTGTTCATCAGCACGAAGCGGGTGGCGTTCCAGAGCTTGTTGCAGAAGTTGCGGTAGCCCTCGCAGCGCTTGGAGTCGAAGTTCACCGAGCGGCCGAGCGTGGCCATGGCTGCGAAGGTGAAGCGCAGGGCGTCGGCGCCGTAACCGGGGATGCCCTCGGGGAACTCCTTCTCGGTGGCTTTGCGGACCTTGGGCGCCGTCTCGGGCTTGCGCAGGCCTTGCGTGCGCTTGTCCAGCAGGGGCGCGAGCTCGATGCCGTCGATCAGATCCACCGGGTCCAGCACATTGCCCTCGGACTTGGACATCTTCTTGCCCTGCGCATCCAGCACCAGGCCGTGGATGTACACGTGCTTGAAGGGCACCTTGCCCGTGAAGTGCTTGGTCATCATGATCATCCGGGCGACCCAGAAGAAGATGATGTCGTAGCCCGTCACCAGCACGGAGGAGGGCAGGAAGAGGTCCTGCTCCACGGTGGCCTCGGGCCAGCCCAGGGTGGAGAAGGGCACCAGGGCGGAGGAGTACCAGGTGTCCAGCACGTCC
The DNA here is from genome assembly GCA_041905785.1 of Burkholderiaceae bacterium. Classification (GTDB taxonomy): domain Bacteria; phylum Pseudomonadota; class Gammaproteobacteria; order Burkholderiales; family Burkholderiaceae_C; genus Roseateles_B. The sequence goes on along the minus strand of JAYRKJ010000013.1, from coordinate 160,601 downwards.
TCGTCGCGGGTCAGGGTCTTGCCGGGGGCCTTGGCCTGCGCCTCCGCCTCGCTGCGGGCGACGTAGACCTGGCCGTCCTCGTCATACCAGGCCGGGATCTGGTGGCCCCACCACAGCTGGCGGGAGATGCACCAGTCCTGGATGTTCTTCATCCACTGGTTGTAGGTGTTGACCCAGTTTTCGGGCACGAACTTCACGTCACCGGAGCTCACGGCCTCGATGGCCTCCTCGGCGATGGATTTGCCGTTGGCGCCGGCCTTGCTCATGGCCACGAACCACTGGTCCGTCAGCATGGGCTCGATGACCTGGCCCGTGCGGGCGCAGCGCGGCACCATCAGCTTGTGCTTCTTGACCTCGACCAGCAGGCCCTGCGCCTCCAGCTCGGCCACGACCTTCTTGCGTGCGACGAAGCGGTCCAGACCGATGTACTCGGCCGGGATCTCGGTGGCCTCATGGGCACTGACCTTGGCCTCCAGGTCGAAGATGGTCAGCATGGGCAGCTTGTGGCGCAGGCCGACCTGGTAGTCGTTGGTGTCATGCGCCGGGGTGACCTTGACCACGCCGGTGCCGAAGGCCTTGTCCACGTAGTCGTCGGCGATCACCGGCACCAGACGACCGGTGATGGGCAGCCGGACCTGCTTGCCGATCAGGTGCTGGTAGCGCTCGTCCTCAGGGTGGACCATCACGGCGGTGTCGCCCAACATGGTCTCGGGGCGGGTGGTGGCGACCACCAGCGACTCGTCACCCTCCGCCATCGGATAGCGGATGTGCCACAGCGAACCGTCTTCCTCCTCGCTCTCCACCTCCAGGTCGGAGACGGCGGACTTCAGGATGGGGTCCCAGGACACCAGGCGCTTGCCGCGGTAGATCAGGCCTTCTTCGAAGAGGCGCACGAAGGTGTCGGTGACCACCTTGGAGAGCTTGTCGTCCATGGTGAAGTACTCGTGCTCCCAGCTCACCGAGTCGCCCATGCGGCGCATCTGGCGGGTGATGGTGCTGCCGGACTGCTCCTTCCACTCCCAGACCTGGGCGACGAAGTTCTTGCGGCCCAGGTCATGGCGGCTCTGGCCCTTCTCCTGCAGCTGGCGTTCCACCACGATCTGGGTGGCGATGCCGGCGTGGTCGGTGCCGGGCACCCACAGCGTGTTGTGGCCGCGCATGCGGTGGTAGCGCGTCAACGAGTCCATGATGGTCTGGTTGAAGGCATGACCCATGTGCAGGGTGCCCGTCACATTCGGCGGCGGCAGCTGGATGCAGAAGGAGTCGCGGCTCTTGTCCAGCGTGGGACGGTAGAGGCCTTGGGACTCCCACAGAGGGCCCCAATGGGCTTCCAGGGCGGCGGGCTCGAAGGACTTGGCAAGTTCGGTCATGACGCGCTTTGCTGCTTGAAATGGCCGCGGGGCGTCTCCTCGCGGAGGCGCCCCGTCGGCGGGAATCAGGGGTTGCCCGATTGTAGGGGCCCCTTCGGCCGCCCCGGTGTTTGATCCCGGGGGCGGCGCTCAGTGCGCTGCTTCAGCGTGACTGCAGCGTCAGCCGCTGAAGCTGGCCCGGCGCGAACTCCAGGCTGAGCTCGAAGGACTCTCCCGCGCGCACCGGGTTGCCGTACAGCGGATCGCGCGTGTCCAGCACCAGCGCCAGGTAATGGCCGGCCGGTGCGTCGTAGGCCGTGGCGACGAGGTCCAGGCTGAGGTTCATGGCCTGGCCGGGCTGCGCCTGATGCCAGGCACGGGCGCCATGGGTGATCAGGGTGCCGAAGCCGGCGGCGTCCACGTCATACAGGTAGGCCACGAGCATGCCGCGCGCCTGTGAGGGCTTGACGCGCAGCTGCAGGCTCGGGATGCCGCGCAGCTTCAGCGGGCTCTTGAGCCAGTCGCCCTCGTACCGGATGCCGTTGCCCCAGAGGATGGTGGCCTGGTGGTTGATCACCGGCAGCCCGACGCTCTCCATCAAGGGCGACAGCACGGGCAGCGGCCCGCTGCTGGCCGTGGTGTCCATGCTGTTGGCGATGCGGTCGCTGGCGGTGTCAGCGCTGGGCGAGCCGGCCAGGCCGCCCGTCCAGCCCCGGGTGCAGAAGCAGCGCCAGTCCCATCGCACGGCACCGCGGGGCTGCAGGTGCAGTGTCTGGGTCTTGAGCTCGGGTGCGGGCCAGTCAGACAGCAGCTCGCGGTAGCCGGCGAACTTGGGCTGCAGGTCGACCTTGGGTTCGGTGTCGATGCCGTTGGCCTCGTTCTTCAGCCAGCGGGCCAGCCAGCGCTGGGCCTGGGTCCAGATGTGCTGCTCCATTCCCAAGGTGGCGCCGGGCAGTTCGGCCGAGGCATGGATGCCGCTTTGCAGCAGCAGCTTCTTGGGCCCGCTCAGCTGCGAAAACAGGGCCATGCTGGAGTTGGGTGAGAACATGTCGTCCTGCCAGTTCTTCACCAGCAGGATGGGCACCTGGCGGCTGTTGAGCTGAGGAATGACGCTGCTGGGTGAACGGGACCAGGCCCAGTTGGCGATTTCGCTGATCTTGGCGGCGGGGGTGTCGGGGTTCTGCAGCAGGCTGTTGTAGTTCGCCACCAGGGGGTCGAGTCGGCCCGTGAGCTGGCCGGAGAGCTGCAGGATGTCCAGCCAGATGGGGTTGGGTACGTCGTTGCGGTACATCTGCTCGATCAGCGTCGCCCAGCCGGACATGGCCACCACCGCCTTGATGCGGCTGTCTTTCGCGGCGGCCAGCAGCGAAAGCCCCGCCCCATAGGAAATGCCGGCGGAGGCCAGGCGCTGCGGGTCGGCGGCCGTGTTGGCAAAGAGCCAGTCCAGCATGCGGGACGCATCCGCCACATCGGCCGGGCCGGCCACGCCCACCGTGCCCTCGGAGCCCCAGAAGCCGCGGGCCGTATACGCAAAGGCCACGTAGCCCTGCTGGGCCAGGCGATGCTGCTGGCCCAGGTACTCGAAGAAATCGGCGGCGGCCCAGCTGCTGATGAACATCACGCCGGGTGGTTTGGCGCCTGCCGGCTCAGGCCTGGGCAGGAAGACATTGGCACTGAGCAAGGTGCCATCGCTGCCGGGAATCTTCAGCCCGCCGATGAAGCAGGTGCCGTCCTTGGGCGAGCTGACACCGGGCATCAGCTGGGGCAGGGTATAGACGGCGGCCTCCGCGGCCGTCGGGGCACGGCAGCCCAGGGCCTGTGCGCCCAGGCTGGCAAGGCACAGTCCTGCGCCCAGCAGCGTGCCGGCGAGGGTTCGCAGGTGATCGGAGGGCCGTGAATGCTGCCTGGCAGGCCCGAATAGTCTCCAATTCCGCATGGCTGTCTCCTGTTCGTTGGCACGGTCTCGGCTTGGAAATAGCACGACCGTTCGTTTTATTGTTTGGCGATGCGGAAGCGCAGGGTAGCGGTGAAATCCCAGCAGAAGCTGCAAAAAGACGACGCCGGGATGCATCAAGTTGACGCAACCCGACGGGAAGTCGTATTGACAACAGTGTGCAGTCAGCGCAATGCGACGCTCGAGCTTTCTTGCAGCGCGCTGCGGAACAGCGGGACGAGCTGGGCATTGCCAAACTCGCTGAGGTGGTTGTCGTCGATGTAGAGGGGACGGCCCTGCAGGCTGCTGATGCAGCGCTGCGCGTCGCACAGAAAGCTGGTGGGATCGATGAGGCGTGCACCGCAGCGCCGCACGGCCTGGTCCTGGGCCTGCCAGATCCAGGCGTTGCGTGCGCGGTAGGCCGGCAGCGGCAGGTCCAGCTCGGGGGCCTGGCCCATGGCCAGACGCCTGGACATGAGGTGCGGCACATGGTGGCCGATTTCGGGGATGGGGCGCACCATCCAGACCGGGCGCTGTGCGGCCAGCTCGCAGGTGTCGCGCGTGATCTGCGCGGCGAAGCGGCCGAGGCGGTCCGGGTCGGCGGGGCCGGTGGCCGGGAAGTCGATCCGGGCGCGCTGCTCATCCGGCGCATCCTCGTTGGCGCCCAGCGCGCGGGACGCGTAGCGCGATGCGAGGATCACCCCGACATCCGGCGGCAGGGCCGCGATGGTGTCCCGCGCCCATCGATTGAAGGCCGGGCAGTCATACTTGGGTGCAGCCCAGGGGGTGTCGAAGCGCGCGTCCTGCACGTAGGGGCAGCCGGAGTAGCTGAGCTGCAGCAGGGAGCGGCCCGGCGGCAGGGCGCCCTGCACGGCGCTGACCAAGGCCGCGGCATGGCTGTCGCCCAGCAGCACGAGGGCCGGCGGGCCCTCGCCGTGCTGGCACATGGGCGACAGTGGGTCCGCATGGGCATGGCAGGCCTTGGCTCGGGCGGACCTGTCCTCGCTCGCGGCGGCGAGCTGCTCGGCCTTGGGGTCAAAGCGACCCGGCCACCCCTGCGCCAGCCACAGGGCGGCGGCCAGCAGGACAGGCAGCGCGGTGGCCAGTGCCAGGCTGGCGCCTGCCCGGCGCCGCTCCAGGCGGCCCAGGCGCTGCCCGGCGGTCTGCTCGGCCACGCGCCATGAGATCTCGCTGAGCAGGAGCGTTGCCAGCAGGGCGGCCAGTTGAGACAGCGGCTGGCGCTCTTGGCCCAGATAGTTCAGCAGCACGCAGGCCGGCCAGTGCCAGAGATAGATGGAGTAGGAGCGGCTGCCCAGGTACTGCAGCAGCGCCGGTGCAGTGAAGGGGGATGCCTGGCGTCCGGCAACGAGGATGGCCGCCGTGCCCAGCGTCGGCAGCAGGGCGGGCAGGCCGGGCCAGGGCATGCCCCCGTTGATCAGCAGCGCGCTGCCCACCAGCAGCACGATGCCTGCGAGCTCCAGGGCCAGCCGCAGTCGCTCCTGGCTCGCGCGCCAGGACGGCAGGGCCAGCAAAAGGCCGCCCAGCAGCATCTCCCAGGCGCGGCTGTGCAAGCCATAGTAGGCCGCGGTGGGGTGTTTGGCGCTGAGCCAGACCGAGGTCACCAAGCTGACCGCGGCGAGCGCTCCCAGCACGAGCCAGAGCGAGCGGCGGCGGCCGCCCAGCCTGCAGATCGTCCAGAAGATCAGCGGCAGCAGCAGATAGAACTGCCACTCGACCGACAGCGACCAGCTGTGCAGCAGCCACTTCTCATGCGAGCTCGCATCAAAGTAACCGGCCTCGCCCCAGTACTTGTGATTGGAGAAAAAGCCCAGGGTGGCCAGGCTGTGCGCGGCCAGCCGCTTGTAGTCCAGCGGCAGCAGAACCAGCGAGCCCAGCGCCAGCAGGCTCAGGCACAGCAGCAGCAGGGCAGGCAGGATGCGGCGCGCACGGGCGAGCAGGAAGCCGCGCACGTCGATGCGCCCGGCCTCCAGCCCCTTGAGCAGCAGGCCCGTCATCAGGTAGCCGGAGATGACGAAGAAGGCGTCCACGCCAACAAAGCCGCCGCCGAGGCCGGGCACGCCGAGGTGGAAGAGGACGACGGCCAGCACGGCCCACGCGCGCAGGCCGTTGATGTCGAGACGAAAACCGGGTTGTGGGGCGGGCCGGAGCATGAGCACGCAATCAGAGCGGGATACCGGCCGCATTGTGGCGAGGCCGGGGGCTCAGCCGGCCCGACCTCCACACCTGAATAGGGGTCTGGGCCGCCCCTTTTGCGCCGCCCAGCAATCTTTGGAAACCACTGGATTCAGGACGCGACAGCGACTTACAGGTATGGCGCCCCCGCGCGCTGCCGGCAGTGCCGAAACGCCGGGGGCGGGCAAGGGCGGGGCCTTACATGAACAAATGCTCGCCCGCGTTCTCGCCGCCCAGGATGACGTAGTTCACCTTGCGCAGATCGCCCAGCTGGCGTCCCCCGGCGTAGGAGATCGAGCTCTGCAGGTCTTCGTGCATTTCCCGCACTGTGTCGGCGAAGCGGCCCTTGACGGGCTCCAGGATGCGCTTGCCTTCGACGTGCTTGTACTCGCCCTTGTTGAAGTCGGATGCCGAGCCGTAGTACTCCTTGTACAGCTTGCCGTCCACCTCGACGGTATTGCCCGGCGATTCCTCATGGCCGGCGAAGAGCGAACCGATCATCACCATGGAAGCGCCGAATCGCACGCTCTTGGCGATGTCGCCGTGATGCCGGATGCCGCCGTCCGCGATGATGGGCTTGGTGGCCACCCGCGCACACCATTTGAGAGCCGAGAGCTGCCAACCGCCCGTCCCGAAACCGGTCTTGAGCCGCGTGATGCAGACCTTGCCGGGACCGATGCCCACCTTGGTGGCGTCGGCCCCCCAGTTCTCCAGATCGATCACGCCCTCGGGCGTGCCCACATTGCCGGCAATCACGAAGGTGTCGGGCAGCTTCTGCTTGATGTGGGCGATCATGCGCTGCACGCTGTCGGCATGGCCGTGGGCGATGTCGATGGTGATGTAGTCCGCCCCCACGCCGTCGGCTGCCAGGCGGTCCACCAGCGCGTAGTCCGCCGCCTTGACGCCCGAGCTGATCGAGACGAACAGGCCTTTGTCGCGCATGGACCGGGCATAGGCCACGGCGTCCAGGTCAAAGCGGTGCATCACGTAGAAGTAGCCATTGGCCGCCAGCCATTCGGTGATGTGCTCATCCACCACCGTCTTCATATTGGCCGGCACCACCGGCAGCTTGAAGCGGCGCGGGCCGAACTCGATCGAGGTGTCGCATTCGGCGCGGCTCTCCACGCGGCACTTGCGCGGCAGCAGGAGGATGTTGTCGTAGTCGAAGATTTCCATGGTTCAAGGGAGTCGCATTGCGGCGTGCGTTGGTGCAGTGCACGGCCTCGGCTGCGAGCGCTTGACTTGGAGACCCGGTCAGGGCTTGGTGAAGCCCCTTGTGATGCCGCGATGCCTTGCGGCAAGGCAAGGTGCGGGCACAAAAAACCGGACGCCAAAATTTGGGCCCGGTGATTGATTCTACGCGGAATGCCGGCGCTTTGCTGCAAACGTCCTGGGGGAAGCCGCCAATGGAGCAGCCAGGCACGCTCGCTACACTTGCCCGATTCATCTGGCGCCTGCTTGGCGCCGATCACAGGATTTGTTCATGCACGCAGTCGTCATCAGCGGCACCGGCCTTTACCAGCCGCCGCACACCATCAGCAACGCCGAGCTGGTCCAGGCCTTCAACGCCTATGTGGACCTGCACAACGCCGAGCAGGCCGAAGCCATCGCCGCCGGCCGCGTGGCGCCCCTGGCCCACTCGAGCGTGGAGTTCATCGAGAAGGCCTCCGGCATCAAACAGCGCTATGTGCTGGACAAGGAGGGCGTGCTGGACCCCGCCCGCATGTACCCGCGCTTTGCCGAGCGGGCCGATGATGAACTCTCCCTGATGGCCGAGATCGCCGTCGAGGCGGCGCGCCAGGCCCTGGCTGCCGCCGGCCGTGAAGGCAAGGACGTGGATCTGGTGATCTGCGCTGCGGCCAATATGCAGCGCGCCTATCCGGCCATGGCCATCGAGATCCAGCAGGCCCTGGGTGCCGGCGGCTACGGCTATGACATGAACGTGGCCTGCTCCTCCGCCACTTTTGCGCTGGAGCAGGCCTGCAACGCGGTGCGCAGCGGTGCTTCGCGCTGCGTGCTGGTGGTGAACCCGGAAATCACTTCGGCTCATCTGGAATGGAAAGACCGCGACTGCCACTTCATCTTTGGTGACGTCTGCACCGCCTTGCTGGTGGAGCGCGCCGAGGACGCGGTGGGGGCCGATGCCTGGGAAGTGCTGGGCGGCAAGCTGGCCACGCAGTTCTCCAACAACATCCGCAACAATTTCGGATTCCTGAACCGCAGCGAGGACAGCGACCCGCTGGCCCGCGACAAGACCTTCCGCCAGGAGGGCCGCAAGGTGTTCAAGGAGGTCGTTCCCATGGCCGCGGCCCACATCGAGCAGCACCTGGCCGACCTGGGCCTGGAACCGACGGGCGTGCGCCGCTACTGGCTGCACCAGGCCAACCTGGGCATGAACCAGCTGATCGTCAAGAAGCTGGTGGGCTGCGAGGCCGGGTCGGCGGTGGCGCCGCTGATCCTGGACGAATTCGCGAACACGGCATCGGCCGGCTCCATCATTGCCTTTCATCGCCATCGGGCCGACCTGAAGCCGGGGGACACGGGCGTGATCTGCTCATTCGGTGCCGGCTATTCGGTGGGCAGTCTGGTCGTGCGCCGGCGCTGACTTGCCGTCAGGCGCAGGCAGTCGGGCGGCCAGGGCGGATGCGGACAGCGGCACCCGCTGCAATCCAGGCATGGAGCATGCCTGCACAAGACAGAAATCCAGGAGGGGCGCGACCATGAATCAGCCGGCACCACGGGCCCTGGCGAGGCAAGACCTGACCCTGCAAAGGCGCTGGCGGGCCGTCGTCCGCGCGCTGGCCCTGGCGAGCAGCCTGGCCTGCATGGACTGGGCCTTGGCGCAGTCCCCCCAGGCCACCGAGCAGGCGCTCGGGGCAGGCGACGCCTGCGCCAGGGATCTGGAGGCCATCCCCGGCTTCCTGATGGAGAACGACGCCGGCGCTCGCGAGCTGCTCCCGCAGCGCGGCGAGCAGGCCATGGCGGCCGCCCTGTTGCGGGCACATGCCGACGCTGCCCAGATCGCGGATGACAAGGCCTGCCTCGCGCTGCTCAACAGCTATGTGAAGCTCTGGCGCAAGGGGCATCTGTGGGTCAGCAACAGCCCGGTCGCCGAGGCTTTCGTCGGCGCTGCCGCCGCGACCGCCGTGGAGGCGCCGACGCCGGCACGCTCGCCGACCTTGCGGCTGCTTTCGCCCCGCACGCTGCTCATCCATCTGCCCAGCTTCTCACCGCAGCACCGCGCGGCGCTGGAGACTTTGCTGGGCAAGCAGCGCGCCGTCCTGCTGAGCCACCCGAACTGGATCATCGACGTGCGCGACAACGACGGTGGCGCCGACAGCAGCTATGCCCCCTTGCTGCCTTGGCTGCTGGCCGAACAGCCGGTGAGCGCGGGCGTGGAGTGGCTGGCCACACCGGCGAACTTGCGCGCCCACGAGCAGATTTGCGCCCGCTATGCCCCCGGTGACGCGGACTGCGCGCAGTTCGCGCATTCGGTCCTGGCCGCCTTGCGAGCCGTGCCCAGCGGCAGTTGGGCCCGCGTGCAGGCAGATCGCTTCGTGTACGAGCGCGGCCTGCCGCCGCAGCAGCGCCGGCCGCAGAAGGTGGCGGTGCTGATGGACAAGGACTGCGGCAGCTCCTGCGAGCAGTTCCTGCTGACGGTGCGCCAGGGTTTCGGCGTCAAGCTCCTGGGCCGACCCAGCTTCGGCGCGCTGGACTACAGCAATATGCGCCCCTACGGCCTGCCTTCGGGCCGCCGCGACCTCTGGTACGCCACCTCGCGCAGCCTGCGTCTGCCCCAGCTGCCGGTCGACACGCAGGGGGTGCTGCCGGACGTGCTGCTGCCCGAACTGCATGGGCCGGACGATGCCGCGGCCGAAGTGCTGGCTGTGCAGCGCTGGCTGGAAGGGGGCTCGCTGAAGCGCGCGGCCGTCTCGCCCGCGTCCAGGCCCTGAAGAGGGAACCGCCGGAGCGCGCCGCGCTTCAGGGCGGCGAGACCGACGCTGCCGAAGCCGCGGGCGGCGCGCCAGCGGCGGTGTTGAAGCCGATCTGCTGCAGGCCGGCAGCGCCAGCGAATTCCTCGAAGACCCATTCCGATCCTTCCCGCACCAGCCCTTCGCTGGGGGCTTGCAGCTCGGAAGGCGGGATGCCGCGCAGGGCCACTTCCATGAAGCTGATCCAGGCCGGCAGGGCCAGGCCGCCGCCGCTTTCGCGGTCACCCAGGCTGTGCGGGTTGTCGTAGCCGATCCAGACCACCGCGGCCACCTTGGGGTGGAAGCCCGCGAACCAGGCGTCGACCGAGTCATTGGTGGTGCCGGTCTTCCCGTAGAGGTCGGTGCGGCGCAGCTGCGAAGCGGCGCGGGCAGCCGTTCCACGCGTGGTGACCTCCTGCAGCAGGCTGCTGACGACGAAGGCATTGCGCGCCGAGATGGCCGGCTCGCCGTCCGGCTCCGCCTGGGCCTGGAACAAGACCTGACCCCGGGCGTCCAGCACGCGCTGGATGATCACCGGCTTGCGCAGCTGGCCTCCATTGGCGAAAACGGCGTAGGCGCCTGCCATCTGCATGGGCGTCACCGAGCCCGAGCCCAGGGCCAGGGTGAGGTTGTCAGGCTGCTTGTCCACCTCCAGGCCGAAGCGGCCGGCCCACTGCCGCGCGCGCGCCGGGCTGACTTGCTCCAGCAGGCGGATGGTCACCATGTTCTTGGACCTGGCCAGGGCCGTGCGCATGGGCATGGGGCCGTCATAGTTGCCGTCGTAGTTGCGCGGCTCCCAGTTGTCGAAGACCAGGGGCGCGTCGTTGATCAAGGTGTTGGGCGTGATACCAAGCTCCAGCGCGGCCGAATAGACGATGGGCTTGAAGCTGGAACCCGGCTGGCGCCAGGCCTGCGTGGCATGGTTGAACTTGTTGCGATTGAAGTCGAAGCCGCCGACCAGGGCGCGCACCTCGCCGCTGTCCGGCGCCACGGCGACCAGCGCACCCTCGGCTTCGGGCGACTGCGTCACCGCCCAAGCGCCTTGCGGATACTCCTTGCTGGGATTGCCGCGCAGCACGCGCAGGATGGAACCACGCCGGACCTGCAGCTCTTGCCTGGCCTTGTCGGACAGGGCATTTCCCAGCGCTCGCAGGCCATCGCCGCTGATCACCAGCTCGTCGCCGCTTTGCAGCGAGGCATGGAGCTTGCCGCCGGCAATTTTGGTGACGACGGCAGCACGCAGCTCGTCGTTGTCCGGATGCTCAGCCAGGGCCTGAGCGATGGCGGTGTCTTCTTCGGCTGCGTCGTCGGGCAGCTCCACGAAGCCTTCGGGGCCGCGCCAGGGGCGGCGGCGCTCGTACTCCAGCAGAGTCTTGCGCAGGCCACGGTAGGCCGCCTGCTGCTGGTCAGCGATCAGCGTGGTGTAAACCTTGAGGCCGCGCGTGTAGGCCTCATCGCCGTACTGGGCGAACAGCTGCTGGCGCACCAGCTCGGCCACGTACTCGCCATGCAGGCGCTCGTCCTGGCAGCTGCGGATGTGCAGCTTCTGATCGCGAGCATGGTCGTACTCCTCGGGCGTGATCACGCCGGTGTCCTTGAGCCGTTCCAGCACCAGCAGCTGGCGGCGCTTGGCGCGCTGGAAATTGGCCACCGGATTGGCATAGGCCGGGTTCTGCGGCAGCCCGGCCAGCATGGCGGTCTCGGCAACGTCCAGGTCCTTCAGCGACTTGCCGAAGTAGGTCTGGGCCGCCGCCTCGAAGCCGTAGGCCTTCTGCCCCAGGTAGATCTGGTTCATGTAGACCTCGAGGATCTTTTCCTTGGGCAGCTGGCTTTCGATCTTCAGCGCGAGCAGCGCCTCGATGAACTTGCGGCTGTAAAGCTGACGCTTGGTGAGGTAGAGGTCGCGTGCCAGCTGCTGGGTGATGGTGGAGGCACCCTGCTTGCGGCTACTGAACAGATTGCTCACGGCCGCTCGCAAGACGCCGGTATAGCTGATGCCGCCGTGTTCGTAGAAGGCGGTGTCCTCCACCGCCAGCAGCGCATCCTGCATGCGCTTGGGGATGTCCTTCAGGGGCAGGTAGCTGCGGCGCTCGGCACCGAATTCGCCGATCAGCACCTCGTCCGCCGTGTAGATGCGCAGGGGCTGCTTGGGCTGGTAGTCGGTCAGCTTGTCCAGCGAGGGCAGGCTGGGGTAGACCAGGACCGCGGCGACGCCCAGCAGCAGGGGGACGGCCACCAACAGGCAGGCTAAACCCCAGACGATGGGCCGACGCCAGCGCCGTGCCTTGCGAGAGTCCGTGGTGTCGGGGAGCTGGCGGTTGGAGTGCTGCCGGTTGGATTGCATTAGGGCGATTGCCAAGAGAGGGATGACGGGCTTCGATTATGCTGGGCGCCACAAAACCAAGAGGGACGGGCGGCCTGTGGCCAGCTCGAGTGGCGCCGGACGCTGACAGGCCCGGTCCTGTCCGCGGACTGGCGCTGCAAGCACAGCTCGGCCGCCAACGCGCGCCGTGATGACGTGACCGAACCCTGCAGGGAGGCAGGCATGAAGAGGAGAGACTGTTTGTGGGCGGCCGGCGCTGGTGGCATCGTGCTGCAGTGGCCTTGGGCACAGGCCCTGGCCGCGCCCAGCGCGGAGCGGGCCAGGACACCGGTGGCCGCCTTTGCACGGCGCGCGCTGATGACCGACATGGCATTGTCGCCAGACGGGCGGCGCATTGCCGCGCTGCTCAACAACGAAGACCGCACCTTGCTGGTCACGCGCGCACTGAATGGCGGGCAGGTTCAGGTGGTCCTGGCGACGGACAACCTGGAGTTCCGGATCAACTGGATCGAGTGGATCTCCGACGATCGGCTCGTGCTCAGCCTGAGCTTCCCGTTCAAGCGCTACTACGAGGGCTACGGCAACCTGGACGTGGATGAGCGCCGCCTGATGGGCATTGATGCCGATGGCCGCAATGCCGTGAACCTGCTGAAGGACAGGGGCGGCGTCGCCGGCATCCTGAAGTACAACACCGCCCAGGACCATGTGATCGCCTTCATGGACGACGGGCGCCACCTGCTGGTGGGGCTCAACTCCTCCGAGCATAGTGCCGACAAGGCCATCTACAAGGTGGACGCCTATACCGGCCAGCGCAGCTTTTATGCGCCCTCCAAGACGGGCGTCGCCGGCTGGATCGTGGATCAGCAGATGCGCCCCCGCGTCTGCTTCCGGCGCGAAGACCATGACCAGTACGACATCCTGGTCTGTGAGCCGGACTCCAGTGCCTGGCGCGTCCTGCACCGCAACAAACCATTTGATTCCGGCAACATTCAGGCGCTGGGCTTCGGGCTGGATCCCCACCTGCTCTATGTGGCGAAGAACCACCAGGGCCTGCGTGCAGTCTTCACCATGGACCTGCGCGAGACCCAGCCGCAGCTCAAGCTCAAGCTGTCCCTGGCGGACAGAGACCTCAACGGCACTTTGGTGCGCGATGCCAAAGGCGAGGCGGTCGGCATTTCGTCGGTGGTGCTGGGGGACTCCAGCCGCAGCTACTGGGACCCCCGCTACGTGGCCTGGCAGCGCGAGCTGGACGATGCCTTGCCGGGGCGGGGCAACACCATCTACGACGCGAGCAAGGACGGCAAGACCTTCGTCGTGATGTCCTTTGCCAGCGATGCGCCGACCACCATCTATACCGCCCAGTTGGTCGATCCGCCAAGCATGACGCAGCTGGCCAGCGCCTATCCAGAGCTTGAGGACGTGAAGCTGGGCAAGCGTACCGCCGTCAGCTTCGCTGCCCGGGACGGGCTGCCGCTGGAGGCCTTCCTGACCTGGCCGCCCGGGCGCCAGGGCGCCAAGAATCTGCCCCTGGTGGTCTATCCGCACGGCGGCCCCCAGGCACGGGACAGCCACCTGATGGATGTCTGGGCCGCGTTCATGGCCGACCGGGGCTGCCTGGTCATGCAGCTGAACTACCGCGGTTCCACGGGTTATGGCCAGAAGCACCTCGAAGCCGGCTTGCGGCGCTGGGGCCTGGAGATGCAGGAAGACCTGGAGGACGGTGTGCATGAACTGGTGCGCAGGGAATGGGCCGACCCCGCGCGCGTGGTGATCGTCGGAGCCAGCTACGGCGGCTATGCGGCGTTGATGGGGGCGGCAAAGACGCCCAAGCTCTACAAGGCGGCCTTCGCGATGGCGCCGGTGACGGATCTGGTGCGCATGGCGTCGGATGACGGCCGCTGGGGCAGAGAGGCTGTCCGGCGGCAGGTGGGCGATGCCGTCAGCGACCGTCAGCGCCTGACGGAAACGTCGCCCCTGCGCCTGGTCGAACGCATCCAGGTGCCGGTAGTGCTGGTCCACGGCACCGCGGACCTGGTGGTGCCCTACGAGCACTCCAAATGGATGCACAGTGCCTTGCAGGAGGCCGGGAAGCCGGTGAAGCTGCTCACGCTGGAGCAGGGGGGGCACAGCCTGCTGAATGCGGCACACCGTCGCCGGGCGTTTGAGGAGCTTGACCGCTTTCTCGAGCAGGCGCTTCAGCTGCCTTCCTGATGAGGTGTCGCGGCGCCGGGCCAGTCATCGGGTATCGTGGCGGCCATGCATTCCATGACTTTTTTCTGGCACGACTACGAAACCTTCGGCCGCGTGCCTCGCCATGACCGCCCCGCGCAGTTCGCCGGCATCCGCACCGACGCCGAGTTGAACGAGGTCGGCGAGCCGCTGGCGCTTTACTGCCAGCCCTCGCCGGACTACCTGCCCGACCCCGAGTCCTGCCTGCTCACCGGCATCCTGCCCCAACATTGCCAGGCCCAGGGGCTGCCGGAGCGCGAGTTTGCCGCGCAGATCGAGGCCGCGCTGGCGCAGCCGGGCACCGTGGGCGTGGGCTACAACACCCTGCGCTTCGATGACGAGGTGACCCGCTTCCTCTTTTGGCGCAACCTCATCGATCCCTATGCCCGCGAATGGCAGAACGAATGCGGACGCTGGGACCTGCTGGACGTGCTGCGCTGCACCTATGCGCTGCGGCCCGAGGGTATCGAATGGCCGCAACACGAGGATGGCCGCGTCTCCTTCAAGCTCGAGGACCTGAGCCGCGCAAACGGCCTGGCTCATGAGCAGGCGCACGACGCGGTGTCGGACGTGCGGGCCACCATCGCCCTGGCGCGCCTGGTGCGCCAGCAGCAGCCGCGGCTCTTTGACTTCTGCCTGAAGCTGCGCAAGAAGGATGCGGTCTGGGCCGAAATCGGCGTGAATCGGCCCTTCTGGCACATCTCGGGCATGTACGGCGTGGAGCGCGGCTGCCTGGCCCTGGTGTGGCCGCTGGCCGCGCATCCGAGCAACAAGAACGAGCTGATCGTCTGGGATCTGGCCCATGACCCCACCGAGCTGTTCGAACTGGATGCCGAGGCCGTTCGCGCCCGGCTTTTCACCCGCCAGGCCGAGCTGCCCGAGGGGCAGGCCAGACTGCCCATCAAGACCCTGCACATCAACAAGTCCCCCGTGGTCATCGGCAACCTGGCGACGGTCAATGACGCCACCGCGCAGCGCTGGGGCCTGGACAAGACCCGGGCCCTGGCCCACGCCGCCCTGCTGGCCGAGAAGGGGGCGGCGCTGACCGGGCTGTGGGCCCGCGTCTACCAGCGCGAGTCCCTGGCGCCGTTGGACGTCGATGAAGACCTCTATGGCGGCTTCCTGAGCCAGGAAGACCGGCGCCAGCTGCAGCGGCTGCGCACGCTGGACGGCGACGCACTGGCCCAGCGGGTGGCCGCCGGCCGCATCGCTTTCGAGGACGGTCGCCTGGAAGAGCTGTTGTTCCGCTACCGCGCCCGCAATTTCCCTGGCAGCCTGAGCGAGGCCGAGCAGGCGCGCTGGCAGCAGCACTGCGCAGCCCGGCTGCACGGCGGCGAGGCCGGCGCGCTGAGCCTCAGCGCCTTCTTCGAACGCATCGACACGCTGGGTGAGCGGGCCGAGGACGAACGCAGCCAGGGCATTCTGGGGGCGCTGTATGACTACGCGGAGTCCATCGCCCCACCGTTGTAACCCCCTGCGAGCCGATCCGGCGCTGGCGACGGCACCGGTTTCGCCCCTGCGACTGTGGGGGTGTCCCTGCTGCAAACTTTGACGCTTGGGGGCATGATCCCGCCGCAAACCTTCGGAGACTTCACTTGAAACTGCGTGACTTGACACTGCGCACCCATCGCCTGGCCCTTCCCGTCGTCCTGAGCGTGAGCCTGCTGGCCGCCTGCGGGGGCAAGAGCGAGGAAGAGTTGATGGCGTCCGCCAAGACGGCCCTGCAGCAGCAGGACGCCAAGACGGCCACCATCGAGCTGAAGAACCTCCTGCAGAAGAATCCGGCCAATCCGGAAGGCCGCTTCCTGCTGGGCAAAGCCCTGTTCGAGAGCGGCGAGGCGGCCAATGCCGAGATCGAGCTGCGACGCGCCCTGGAGTACAAGCATCCGCAGGAACAGGTGCTGCCCCTGCTGGCCCAGGTGATGTTGGGCCAGGGGCAGATGAAGAAGGTGCTCAGCGACTACGGCTCGGTCCGCTTGTCCGACAAGTCCGCCCAGGCCGCACTGGATGCGCACCTCAGCGCCGCTGCGCTGGGCACCGGGGATGCGGAGCGCGCCCGCCAGCTCGCCGATGCCGCCTTGGCGAACGATCCCGCCTCTGAGCAGGCCAATCTGGCGCAGGCCCGCATCCTGTCCAGCCAACTGGCCTTCGATCAGGCGGTGCAGAGACTGGACGAGCTGCTCAAGACCCATCCCAAGTCGGTGAACGCCCTGTTGTTCAAGGCCCAGCTGCAGCTGCGCGCGCTGAACCAGGCCGAGCAGGCCGCCAAGACCTTCCAGCAGTTGCTGGTGGTGCGCCCGGACCAGTTCGACGCCCATGACGCGCTGCTGGGCATGGCCCTGGCCCGCAACGACGTGGAGGCCGCCCGCCAGCAGCTGGCGGCAATGAAGAAGGCCGGGGTGTCCGGCGGCAGGGTGGCCCTGCTGGAAGCCAAGGTCGAGTTGGCTGCCGGCAACTACAGCCGTGCCAAGGAGCTGGTGCAGGCCTTGCGCCGCGCCGCGCCCGAGCACCTGGGCCTGCTGAGCATGGCCGCGATGGCGGAAGCCCGGCTGGGCAACTACAGCGAGGCCGAGGCCCTGGCGGCCAAGGCGGTGGCCTTGGCGCCCCAGTCCTCGCAATTGCGCTACCAGCACGCACAGGCCTTGATCAAGCTGCGCCAGCCTGCCAAGGCCTTGCTGACGCTGAAGCCCCTGCTGGAAAGCGGCAGCAAGGACAGCGAGGCCCTGGCGCTGGCCGGCCAGGCCAGCCTGTTGCTGGGCGAGCAGAAGTCGGCCGAGGACTATTTCAAGCGCGCGGCGGCCATCCGTCCGGACGACCAGCGCTATCGCGCCGCCTTGGCCATCGGCCAGCTCGGCGGCGGCGCGTCGGAATCCGCGCTTGCCGAGCTGAGCAGCATTGCCGCGAATGACAAGGGAACGGGTGTGGACCTGGCCCTGATCAGCGCCCTGGCGGGCCGGCGCGACTATGCCGGCGCGCTCAAGGCCATCGAAGCGCTGGAGCGCAAACAGCCGGATTCCGTGGACGTGCCGCTGCTGCGCGGCCGGGTGCAGCTGGTCCAGGGCAATCTGACCGAAGCCCGCAAGTCCTTCGAGGCCGTGCTCAAGAAGGACCCCAAGCTGCTGCTTGCGGTGGGCGGCCTGGTGACCCTCGACGTCAACGAGAAGAAGCCGGACCAGGCGCGAGCCCGCCTGGAGGCCTACATCAAGGACAACCCCAAGAATTCGCAGGCCCTGCGTGCGCTTGCGGAGTTCGATGCCCAACTGGGCAAGCCGCATGACCAGGTGCTCAAGACGCTCAACGAGGCCGTGCGCGTCGATCCCAACGACGCCCTGGCGCGCCAGATGCAGCTGGACGTGCTGCTGGCCGGCCGGGATGCCAAACTCACGCTCAACACCGCGCAGGCGGCGGTCGCCGCCATTCCGAACAACATCGAGCTGATGGAGCGCCTTGCGCGGGCGCAATTGGCCGCGGGCGAGAACGGCCAGGCACTGAGCACCTTCGGCAAGATCACCTCGCTGATGCCCGAATCCGGCGTCGGGCAGCTGGGTACGGCGGGCGTGCTGATGATCAACAAGGATTTCCAGGCGGCGCAGCGTGAGCTCAAGAAGCTGCTGGACATCAAGCCCGACGACCTGCAGGGGCGTGCCATGGCCATCCAGGTCGAGCTGCAGCTCAAGCGCCCGAAGGAGGCCTTGGCCTTGGCCATGGACTTGCAGCGCCGCCATCCCAAGGCCGCGGCCGGCTATCTGGCCGAGGGCATCGTCCAGCAGGAGCTGGGTTCGACGGAACCCGCGCTGGCTGCCATGCGCAAAGCCCTGAGCCTGGACAACCCGGGCGAGGCGCCGCTGCGCATGCATGCCCTGCTGCGCAAGGTGCGGCGCACCGCGGAGGCCGACAGCTTTGCCGAGGGCTGGCTCAAGAGCCATCCCGAGGACATCACCTTCGGCCTCTACCTGGCCGACCTTGCGCTGGCCAGCGGTGACTTTGCCGGCGCCGAGAAGCACTACCGGGCGCTGCTGGCCAAGCGCCAGGACCTGGTCGGCGCTCTCAACAACATGGCCTGGCTGCTCAGCACGCAGAAAAAGCCCGGCGCCCTGGATTACGCGCAAAAAGCCCTGGCCCTGGCACCCGAGCAGCCGGCCGTGATGGACACCTACGCCAGCGCCCTGGCTGCAGAAGGCCAGGCCAAGCAGGCGCTGGAGATGCAGCGCAAGGTCGTGCAGCAGGCGCCGGACATGCCGGCCTACCGCCTGGCGCTGGCCCGCTACCTGCTTGGTGCGGGCGAGAAGTCCGCCGCACGCCAGGAACTGCAGCAGCTCAGCAAGCTGGGCAAGGACTTCGGTCAGCAGGACGAGGTCAACAAGCTGCTGGCGGAGGCCAATCGCTGAAGCCAGTCGCTGTAGCCAGTCACTGCAGCCAGTCGCCCAGGGTGATCGTCGACGTGTGGGCGCGGTCAGCGCCGACTTCCGAGCTGTCGTTACGCCATGCCATGCCATGCCGTGCCGTGCCGTGCCGTGCCGCGTTGCCGCCGCGACGACTCAGTCCTGCCCTTTGTCGATGCCGGTGCTCGGGGTCAGGTCTCAAGGCCCTGGGCAAGACCTGACACCCCGTGCCGCGTCGTCATTACACGGGTCAAGAATCCATTGCACACCTGAAACGAGAACCGATGAAGATCACCAGCCTTGCCTTGAGTCTCAGCCTTCTTTCCCTGCCGGCCTTCAGCGGCGAAGTCCCGGATGCCACGGTCGCCAAGATACTCGGCCTGCCGTCCGTGAAGCACACCGTTCGGCCAATCTCTGCGCGCGGACTCAAGGCGACGGACGTGGTCTACCAGGACGCTCAGGGCATTGAGGTGCTGACGCTGCGCCTGGCGTCTGCCGACCAGTTCGCGATGTGGAAGTCCGTGACGGGCATCCATATGCAGCCGTTCCCCGCGCTGGGCGCCGACGCGTTCCAGT
The DNA here is from genome assembly GCA_041905785.1 of Burkholderiaceae bacterium. Taxonomy (GTDB): domain Bacteria; phylum Pseudomonadota; class Gammaproteobacteria; order Burkholderiales; family Burkholderiaceae_C; genus Roseateles_B. The sequence goes on along the minus strand of JAYRKJ010000013.1, from coordinate 141,645 downwards.
ACATGGAAATTCGAAGCGTCTGCGCGAAATCCGGTGGCAGCGCCGTCTGCGCGACGCCGGACGTCCTGAACAGGTCAAAGCCCGTCAGCGACGCCCAGTTGGCGGCGCTGATCAAAGCGGCGTTCTAAGCCACCGCCGCTAGCTCACGGCGCCCGAGGATCCGGCCTCGCCGGTCCTGCGGGCCTGCTCCCTTGGGGGGCTGATGCCGAACACAGCGGGCATGCCGTTTGCGTCTGCCGAAGGACCAGGCCGCCGGCCTGCTGCGGCCGGCATGGCGCCGAAGGCCGCAGGAGGATCAACTCAAGCACCAGCGGCTGACGTGGTACGTGATGTAGGACGCCAGATACGCCAAGCCGAAGAGATAGCCCACCATGATCAGCGGGATCTTCAGCCCGCCGGTCTCGCGGCGCACTGCGGCCAGCGTGGCCACGCACTGCGGGGCGAAGACGAACCAGGCCAGCAGCGAGAAGGCCGTGGGCAGCCCCCAGCTCTGGGCGATCAGCGGGGCCAGGGCTTGCGCCGTGTCCTCGCCGGTGGCAGCCAGGGCATAGACCGTGCCCAGGGCACTGATCGCGATCTCGCGTGCGGCCAGCCCCGGCACCAGGGCCAGGCTGATCTGCCAGTTGAAGCCGATGGGCTCGAAGATCACGGCCAGGCCGCGGCCCAGCATGCCGGCAAAGCTGTACTGGATGGCCGGCCCCGTGGCGCCCTCGGGCGGGCCAGGGAAGCTGGCCAGCAGCCACAACAGCAGGGTCAGGACCAGGATGATGCCGCCCACCCGCCGCAGGAAGATCACCGCGCGCTGCCACAGGCCGATGGCGATATTGCGCGGATGCGGCCAGTGGTAGCTGGGCAGCTCCATCATCAGCGGCCGGGTCTGCTGGCCGCTGGTGAAGCGCTTGAGCACCCAGGCCACGGCCATGGCGCCGACGATGCCCGCCAGGTACAGCACGAACAGCACCAACCCCTGCAGCTGGATGCCGCCCCACAGCGTCCGTTGCGGGACGAAAGCGCCGATCAGCAGCGCATAGACCGGCAGGCGCGCCGAGCAGGTCATCATGGGCGCGATCAGGATGGTCACCAGCCGGTCGCGCGGATTGGCGATGGAGCGCGTGGCCATGATGCCGGGGATGGCGCAGGCAAAGCTGGAGAGCAAGGGGATGAAGCTGCGGCCGGATAGGCCCACGCTGCCCATGAGGCGGTCCAGCAAAAAGGCGGCCCGCGGCAGGTAGCCGGACTCCTCCAGCACGAGGATGAAGAAGAACAGGATCAGGATCTGCGGCAGGAACACCAGCACGCCGCCGACGCCGGCGATCAAGCCGTCCACGATCAGGCTGCGCAGCCAGCCCTCGGGCATCAGCCCGCCCACCTGGGCGCCCAGCCACGCGATGCCGGACTCGATCAGGTCCTTGGGCGGCTCGGCCCAGCTGAACACGGCCTGGAACAGGAAGAAGAGCAGCACCGCCAGCAGCACCGGGCCCAGCACCGGGTGCAGCACGAAGCGGTCCAGCTGGTCGCTGGGCAGTTCCGGCGTCTGCTGGTCCAGCCCCAGCTCATGCAAGAGGGCGTTGACGCGGGCCTGATCCAGCGGGTCCGTGCTGGGTTCGCCCTGCGGCGGCACTTCGGGCCAGTGCTCGCGCTGGCCCAGCAGCTCGCGCAGCTCGTCCAGGCCTTCGCCCCGGGTGGCCACGGTGCGCAGCACGGGCACGCCCAGGGCGCGCGCGAGCTTGTCGGCATCGATGTTCAGTCCGCGCTTGGCTGCCAGGTCGGCCATGTTCAGCGCGACGACGCAGGGCAGGCCCATGCGCTGCACGGCCAGTACCAGGCGCAGGTTGCGGCGCAGATTGGTGGCGTCCAGCACGCAGACGACCAGGTCAGGCCGCTTCTCGCCGGCCGCGCGTCCGGCCAGCACGTCGCAGGTGACGCGTTCGTCCGGCGAGCGCGGGTAGAGGCTGTAGGTGCCCGGCAGGTCCAGCAGGCGCAGGCTCTTGCCCTGCGGCGTCTGGACCCGGCCTTCCTTGCGTTCGACGGTGACGCCGGCGTAGTTGGCCACCTTCTGGCGGCTGCCGGTCAGGCGGTTGAAGAGGGCGGTCTTGCCGCAGTTCGGATTGCCGACCAGGGCCAGCAGCGGGCCGGCCGGATGCAGGTGGATGACGGCTTCATTCATGGGCGCACCCTTCGCACTGCGTGCTGTCCCGCCTGGCGGGAATGAGCCCCTTTGGGCGGCCATGTGCGCTGCTCATGCCAGGGCTTGCTGGCCCAGTGCAGGCATGCTCATCAGTTCCGGGGCTTCGTGGGGGAGGGCCAGTTCGATGCAGGCAGCCTCGGCGCGGCGCAGGGCGAAGGTGGATTGACCGATGCGCACCACCAGCGGGTCCGCACCCGGCAGGCCCTTGGCCAGTACCGAGACATGCTCGCCGCTCACGAAGCCGATCTCCTCCAGCCACTGCGACCATTCCGGCGCATGCGCCGGCGCATGCAAGGACTTGACCCGGTGGGCCTGGCCGATGCTGGCCTGGGCCAGTGTGAAGGACGGGGCTGCAATCATGATGTGTGCCGCGAGCAGGGCTCTGGACGTGAATGTCTACATTCTAAATGAGAAAGAATCGCATTCAGTGACTCAGGCTTGAGCTGGCGCAAGACGGCGGCGTGAATTTGTCGGAAAACCCCTCTTGGCGAGGGCCGGCCGCGGTGCCTGCCGTGGCAGCCCGCCGCTCAATCGGCCACCCGTGCGCCGCCCGCGCCGCCCGCGCCACCCCGCGCCACCCCGCGCCACCTCGCGCCACCCGTGCGCCACCCGTGCGCCACCCGTGCGCCACCCGTGCGCCACCCGTGCGCCACCCCGCGCCACCCCGCGCCACCCCGCGCCACCCCGCTGCCGCCCGTCTTCCACCTGTGCTCAGCCGGCCCACTCGCAGTCCCTTGTTGTGGGCGGGGCCCCATCGTCGCCCCGCATGGCCCACCAACAGTTCCGGTGCCTGCCGCCGCCGGGGCCCGCGTGCCATCCCATCGATGCCGAGGCCTCCCTGGCGTCAAGGTGGCCCGCGAGCCGGGATGCGCGGGCGCTCCGAGTTGCGAAATGCTTGAAATTGCGAGCGCGCAAACGTTTAGCGTTTTCCTGATTCGCCGATACACTCCCGCTTTCTAGAATGCGCTGGCGTTGCTGCAGTCGCAGCGCCGGGTCGGACTTGCGGCGGGGCCGCGAGCCGGCTGTCCCCCTTGTCCTGTTGTCTTTCCGTCGAGATGGAATTGCCCACCATGAAGACCCTGCACGCTCTCGCTGCCGCCGCCCTTGCTGCGCTGGCCCTGACCGCCACCGCGGCACAGGCTCAGCAGCCGGCCGTCATCTTTGACATGGGCGGCAAGTTCGACAAGAGCTTCAACGAAGCCGCCTATCGCGGTGTCGAGCGCTGGAAGGCCGAAACCGGCAAGAACTACCTCGAGTTCGAGATCAGCAACGACACCCAGCGGGCCCAGGCCATCCGCCGCATGGCCGAGCGCGGTGCCAGCCCCATCATCTCGGTGGGTTTCGCCCAGGCCTCGGCCCTGCAGCAGGTGGCCAAGGACTTTCCCAAGACCAAGTTCGTGATCATCGACGAGAAGGTCAACCTGCCCAATGTGCAGGCCGTGGTCTTCAAGGAGCATGAAGGCAGCTTCCTGATCGGTGCGCTGGCCGCGCTGACCAGCAAGTCGGGCAAGGTGGGCTTCGTGGGAGGCATGGACATTCCGCTGATCCGCAAGTTCCAGTGCGGCTACGAGCAGGGCGCCAAGGCGGCCAATCCAAAGATCGACATCCAGGCCAACATGACCGGCACCACGGCCACCGCCTGGAACGACCCGACCCGCGGCGGCGAGCTGGCCAAGGCCCAGTTCGCCAAGGGCGTGGACGTGGTCTTCGCCGCCGCCGGCGGTACTGGCGTGGGTGTCTACCAGGCCGCCAAGGACGCCGGCAAGCTCGCCATCGGCGTGGACAGCAACCAGAACCACCTGCAGCCCGGCACCATGCTCAGCTCCATGGTCAAGCGCGTGGATGTGGCCGTCTATAACGTGCTGAAGGAGTGGAAGCCCGGCATCCAGATCCTGGGCCTGGCCGAGAACGGCGTCGAATACGCGGTTGACCAGCACAACGCCAAGCTGATCAGCCCTCAGATCAAGGCCAAGGTCGAGGCCTACAAGGCCGACATCATCGCCGGCAAGATCAAGGTCGCCGACTACATGGCCGACAACGCCTGCAAGTACTGACCCGCCCCCGCGACGGCGCCTGACCCGACCGGGCAGCGCCAGCCGCCAGGAATTCGCGGGGCGTCCGGCGCGGCGCCCCGATTCGCGCCACATTCCCATCCTCCCATGACAGCTCCGATGAGCACCGCCCAGCCGGCGGTCCGCCTTTGCGAGATCTCCAAGCGCTTCGGCGCGGTGCAGGCCAACCGCGGCGTGAGCATCAGCGTTGCGGCGGGCTCGGTCCACGGCATCGTCGGCGAGAACGGCGCCGGCAAGTCCACGCTGATGGCCATCCTCTACGGCTACTACCAGGCCGACGAGGGCCATATCGAGATCCAGGGCCAGCGCGTGCAGATCCCGGACTCGCAGGTCGCCATCGCCCAGGGCATCGGCATGGTGCACCAGCACTTCATGCTGGTCGAGACGCTGAGCTGCCTGGACAACGTCATGCTGGGCGCCGAGGGCGGCTTCTTCCTCGGCAACGCCAAGAAGGCGGCCCGGGCGAAGCTGGACTCCCTCATGCGCGAGACCGGACTGCAGGTGCGCCTGGATGCCCGGGTGGGCGATCTCCCGGTGGGTGAGCTGCAGCGGCTGGAAATCCTCAAGGCCCTGTACCGCGGCGCCCGCATCCTGATCCTGGACGAACCCACCGCGGTGCTGACGCCCCAGGAGACCGAGCAGCTCTTCGTGACCCTGCGCCAGCTGCGCGCCATGGGCACCACCATCCTGCTGATCACCCACAAGCTCAAGGAGGTGATGGCCCTGTGCGACGCCGTCACCGTGATGCGAGCAGGGCAGGTGGTCAAGACCGTGGCCATCGGCGAGACCAACCCCGAGGACCTGGCCGAGGCCATGGTGGGCCGCAAGGTCAGCCTGGGCCGCGAGGACGGCGAGATCCCCAAGACGGGCGAGCTGCGCCTGCAGGCCCGCGGCCTCAAGCTGCGCAACGGGCAGGGCGTGCAGACCCTCAAGGGCGTGGACCTGGACCTGAGGGCGGGCGAGATCGTCGGCGTGGCCGGCGTGTCCGGCAACGGCCAGAGCGAGTTGCTGGCCCTGCTGTCGGGCATGCAGGCACCGGAGTCCGGCCAGTTGACGGTGGCCGGCCAGGCCTACGAGCCCGGCGCCTGGATGACGCCCTCGCGGGCCCGCACGCTGCGCGTCGCGCACGTGCCCGAGGACCGGCACCTGTGCGGCATGGTGATGAGCTTTCCGGCCTGGGAGACTGCGGCCCTGGGCTACCACGAGCAGGACCAGTACCGCGCCGGGCCGCTGGGCCTGTCCATGGACCAGTCCCATATGAAGACGCAGACGGCCGAGTTCATGGAGCGCTTCGACGTGCGCCCCCGCGACCCGCTGCTGGGCTCCAGCAAGTTCTCCGGCGGCAATCAGCAGAAGCTGATCCTCGCCCGCGAGATCGCGCAGAAGCCCGCGGTCCTGCTGGTGGGCCAGCCCACCCGCGGCGTGGACATCGGCGCCATCGAGTTCATCCACGGGCAGCTGCGTCGCTTGGCGCGTGAAGGCTGTGCCGTGCTGCTGGTGTCCAGCGAGCTGGACGAGATCCTGGCCCTGGCCGACCGCGTGGTGGTGATGAACGCCGGCCGCGTGACCGGCGAGCTGGCCATCGCCGACTGCAATGAAAAGACCCTGGGCCTCCTGATGACGGCCCAGCCCGAGGAGGCGCAGGCATGAGTGCGCAATCGTTGACCCTGCCGCGCTGGATGGACCTGGTGCTGCTGCCCCTGTGGAATCTCGCGGTCGCGCTGGGCGTGGCCGCCCTGGTCGTGCTGGCCATCCATCAAAGCCCGGCGCAGACCTTCTCCGTGCTGGTCGAGGGGGCCCTGGGCAGCGGCCGCGGCCTGGGCTACACGCTGTACTACACGACCACTTTCGTCTTCACCGGCCTGGCCGTGGCCGTGGCCTTCCATGGCGGGCTTTTCAACATCGGCGGGGAAGGGCAGGCGACCTTCGGCGGCCTGGGCGTCGCGCTGCTGGCGCTGTGGCTTTCGCCCAAGCTGCCGGCCGTGGTGATGCTGCCCCTGCTGGTGCTGGGCGCGGCGCTGTTCGGCGCGGCCTGGGCGGCGGTGCCGGCCTATCTGCAGGCCTGGCGCGGCAGCCACATCGTGATCACCACCATCATGTTCAACTTCCTGGCGGCCAGCCTGAATGTGTACCTGCTGGTGAACTGGCTGCGCCCGGCGGGCTCCATGTCGCCCGAGAGCCTGGAGTTCGCCGACAGCGCCCGCATGCCGACGCTGCACGCCCTGGGCGAGAAACTGGGGCTGGCGTGGCCGTCCTCGCCGCTGAATCTGAGCCTGGCCCTGGCCCTGCTGGCCTGCGTCTTCGTGTGGTGGTTCCTGTGGAAGAGCCGTGCCGGCTACCGCCTGCGCGCCGTGGGCTCGGCGCCCGAGGCCGCGCACTACGCCGGCATCCGCCCGCGCCTGCAGGTGCTGGTGGCCATGGGTGTGTCAGGCGCCCTGGCCGGCCTGATGGCCATCAACGAGATTTCCGGCGTGCAGGGCAAGCTCACGCTGGACTTCGTCGCCGGCGCCGGCTTCACCGGCATTGCCGTGTCTCTCATGGGGCGCAACCACCCGGTGGGCATCGTCATGGCCTCGCTGCTGTTCGGCGTGCTGTACCAGGGCGGGGTCGAGGTGTCCTTCGAGGTGCCGGGCTTCTCGCGCGAGATGGTCGTGACGGTGCAGGGTCTCATCGTGCTGTTCGCGGGCGCGATGGCCATGGTGTCGGCCCCGATGTTTGCGAAGCTCTACGCCGCCTTCAAGCGCAAGGAGTCCAAGCATGGATGAAGTTCTGATCGGATCGGTGATCGCCTCCACCCTGCGCGTCACCACGCCTTTGCTGCTGGGCGCGCTGGCCGGCCTGCTGTCCGAGCGCTCCGGCGTGGTGGACCTGGGCCTGGAGGGCAAGATGCTGTCGGCCGCCTTTGCCGCGGCGGCCGTGGGCGCGATGAGCGGCTCCACCGTGCTGGCCATTGCCGCTGCGCTGCTGGTGGCCTGCGCCTGGTCCCTGGTGCACGGCTTCGCCTGCGTCAGCCATCGCGGGGACCAGGTGGTGTCGGGCGTGGCCATCAACATGGTCTCGGCGGGTCTCACGGTGGTGCTGGGCATCGCCTGGTTCGCCCAGGGTGGCCAGACGCCGCCGGTCTCGCCCGAGGTGCGCCTGCACGGCCTGGTGCCGGCTTTCGCCGAACCCGCCGAAGGGCAGTGGTTCGCCTCTGTCTTCGGCCATGGCCTGCTGAGCCACAACGGCCTGGTCTACGCGGCTTTCGCGCTGGTCGTGGCCGTCTGGTATTTCCTGGAGCGCACCCGCCCGGGCCTGCGCCTGCGCGCCGTGGGCGAGAACCCGGCCATGGTCGAAGCGGCCGGCGTCTCCGTGAAAGGCCTGCGCTATGGTGCGCTGCTGCTCAACGGCCTGCTGTGCGGCCTGGCCGGCAGCTACCTGACCCTGGCCCAGAACGCCTCCTTCGCGCCCAATATGACCGCCGGCCGCGGCTACATCGCCCTGGCCGCCATGATCTTTGGCAAGTGGAAGCCCCTGCCCACCGCGGCAGCTTGCCTGCTCTTCGGTTTCCTCGATGCTGTCGCCATCCGCCTGCAGGGCGTGAAGCTGCCGGGCATCGGCGAGGTGCCGGTGCAGGCCATCCAGGCCTTGCCCTATCTGCTGACCGTCATCCTGCTGGCCGGCTTCATCGGCCAGGCCCTGGCGCCCAAGGCCCTGGGCCGGCCCTATGTCAAAGAACGCTGAAGGAAGAGCCATGCTGCCCCTCAACGAAGCGCTGCTGCAGCAGCTGCTGGCCGCTGCGACCGGTGCGCGCAGCCATTCGCATGCGCCCTACTCGAAGTACGCCGTGGGTGCCGCGGTGTTGGACGAGCAGGGCCGCGTGCACGCCGGCTGCAACATCGAGAACGCCGCCTACCCGCAGGGCTGGTGTGCCGAGACCACGGCCCTGGGCGCCATGGTCATGGCGGGAGGCCGCCAGGCCCGCGCGGTGCTGGTGATGGGCCCCGGCCCCGAGATCATCACGCCCTGCGGCGGCTGCCGCCAGAAGCTGCGGGAATTCAACAGCGGCGATCTGCTCGTGATCGCCGCAGACCCCGCAGGCATCAAGGCCCACTGGACGCTGGAGCAGCTGCTGCCGGCCAGCTTCGGCCCGGACCACCTCAAGTTCTGAGCGCCCCGCCGCCAGTCTGAACACGGAGAAAGAACATGATCGACCGCAACACCCTCAATCCCAAGATCGACGCCAGCGTGGCCCAGCTGCAGTCCCGGTTCGGCGCTGCCCCTGAAGTGGCCGTGGTGCTGGGCTCCGGCTGGGCCGGCGCCGTGGAGCAGGTGCAGGGCGCCGAGCACCTGTCCTATGCCGAGCTGCCGGCCTTCCCCCAGCCCAAGGTCGAAGGCCATGTGAACGAGGTCGTGGTCGGCCACATGGGCGCGCAGCGCGTGGTCATGCTGCGCGGTCGTGCGCACACCTACGAAAGCGGGGACTGCACCGGCATGGCCGGCGCCCTGCGCAGCCTCAAGGCCTGGGGCGTCAAGGTGCTGGTGCAGACCAACGCCTCGGGCTCGCTGCGCCCCCACATGCCGCCGGGCAGCCTGATGCTGATCTCGGACCACATCAACGCCCCACAGCGCTCGCCCATCGTCGGCGAGCCCGGCAGCGAGCGCTTCGTGGACATGAGCGCCGCCTACGATCTCGAACTGCGCCAACACGCCAAGTCCGTGGCCAAGGCCGAGAACCTCATCGTCGGCGAGGGGGTCTACTGCTGGGCCCTGGGCCCGCAGTTCGAGACGCCCGCCGAGATCCGCATGTTCGCCGCCTGGGGCGCTGACGCCGTGGGCATGAGCACCGTGCCCGAGACCATCCTGGCCCGCCATGCCGGCCTGCGCGTCATGGGCCTGGCGCTCATGACCAATATGGCCGCCGGCCTGTCCGATGAGGCTCTGACACATGCGCTGACCCTGCAGCAGGCCCAGGCCTCCGGCGCGCGCGCTGCGGCCTACCTGGCCCAGGTCATTGCCGGCATGGCCGCGCTGGACTCGCTCAAGAGTTGAGCGACCTGAAAGGCGGCCCGGTGCCGCCAGGGAGACTTTCATGACAATGACACCGTACCGCCTGGACCTGCTCCAGGCCGCACGCCTGGCCCTGCAGTGCCTGGACCTGACCAGCCTCAACGACGCCGACACCGCCGCTGACGTGACCGCTCTGTGCGAGCGCGCCCAGACCGCCTTCGGCCCCGTGGCCGCCGTGTGCGTGTGGCCTCGCTTCGTGGCCCAGGCGCGCGCCATGCTGCCGCCCGAGATCAAGGTGGCCGCCGTGGCCGACTTCCCCGATGGTGCGCTCGACACCGCCCGCGCCATCGCCGACATCGAGACCATCGCGCAAGCCGGGGGCGACGAGGTCGACGTGGTCCTGCCCTGGCGTGCGCTGCAGGCCGGCCAGCGCAGCGAGGTCGAGGAGTTCCTGGCCGAGGTGCGCCATGCCAGCCGGCCGCTGACGCTCAAGGTCATCATCGAGTCCGGCGAATTGGCCGATCCCGAGCTGATCGCCGAGGCCACGCGCCTCTCGCTCGCCGCGGGCGCCGATTTCGTCAAGACCAGCACCGGCAAGACACCGGTCAGTGCCACGCCCGAGGCCGCCCGCGTGATGCTGCGCGAGATCGCGGCATCGGGCATGGCCTCGGCGGGCTTCAAGGCTTCGGGCGGCATCCGCTCGGTGCTCGATGCCCAGGGCTATCTGCAGCTGGCGGCCGAGCTGCTGGGCGCCGACACCCTGCAGGCGCGCCGCTTCCGCTTCGGCGCCAGCGGCCTCTTGAAGGACATCGAGTCCGTGCTGTCCGGCCAGGCCTCGCAGGCCGTCACCTCTGCTTATTGAATCCATGCTCGCCCAAGAAATCATCCGCGCCAAGCGCGACGGCCAGGCTTTGTCCGAGGCCCAGATCCAGTCCTTCGTGAAGGGCCTCACCGACGGCAGCTGGAGCGAGGGCCAGGTGGCCGCGCTGGGCATGGCCGTCTTCCTGCGCGGCATGGGCCGCGAGGAGGCCGTGCACCTGACCCGCGCCATGATGCATTCTGGCCGCGTGATGCAGTGGCAAGACATGCCCGGCCCCGTGCTGGACAAGCATTCCAGCGGCGGCGTGGGCGACAAGGTCAGCCTCATGCTCGCGCCCATGGTCGCAGCTTGTGGCGGCTACGTGCCCATGATTGCCGGCCGTGGTCTCGGCCACACCGGCGGCACCGTGGACAAGCTGGAAGCCATCCCGGGCTACACGACCACGCCGGACCCGGCCCGCTTCGACCGCATCGTGCGCGAGCTGGGCTGCGCCATCATCGGCCAGACGGGTGACCTGGCCCCGGCCGACAAGCGCTTCTACGCCACGCGGGACGTCACCGCGACGGTGGAGAGCGTGCCCCTGATCACGGCGTCGATCCTCTCGAAGAAGCTCGCGGCGGGCCTGCAGGGCCTGTCCATGGACATCAAGTGCGGCAACGGCGCCTTCGCCAGCACGCCTGAATTTGCCCGCGAGCTGGCCGAGAGCATCGTGGCCGTGGCCGGCGGCGCCGGCCTCAAGACCCGCGCCCTGATCACCGACATGAACGAGGTCCTGGGTGACGAGGTGGGCAATGCGCTGGAGATCGCCGAGACCATCGCCTACCTGAAGGGCGATCGCCGCGAGCCGCGCCTGCATGAGGTGACGCTCGCGCTGGCGGCCGAGATGCTGGTGATCGGCGGCCTCGCGGCCGACACCGCCGCCGCCCGCTCCCGCCTGCAGCAGGCCCTGGACAGCGGCGCCGCCGCCGAGAAGTTCGCGCAGATGGTCGTGGCCCTGGGCGGCCCGGCCGATCTGATGGAACGCCCGCAGGCCTATCTGCCGGCCGCGCCCGTGATCCAGGCCATTCCCGCGCCGCGTGCCGGCGTGCTGTCGGCCATGAAGACCCGCGACATCGGCCTGCTCATCGTCGAGATGGGCGGTGGCCGCCGCGTGGCCAGCGATGCCATCGACTTCCGCGTGGGCCTGTCCGCCGTGCGGCATGTGGGGGCCAGCGTGGCGGCCGGCGAGCCGCTGGCGATGGTGCATGCGGCCGACGAGGCCCAGGCCCAGCGCGTGATCGCGGCCTACCAGGCGGCCGTGACCCTGGCGGAGCCGGGCACCGCGATCGCCGCGGCGCCCATCGTGATGGACGTCATCGGCTGAGCAGGCCGCGACGGTCGGGCAGGGCGCCGGTAAAATCCCGGCCCTTCGCCCGGAATTTCCCATGACCACGCCGCCCGACCTCACGCCTCCCGACACCCAAGACGCCACGCCCGCTGAGGGCGAGGCCCCGCGCCGCGCCATCAAGAGCTTCGTCGTGCGCGCCGGCCGCATGGGCACGGGCCAGATCAAGGCCCTGGCCGAGCTGGGCCCGCGCTATGTGCTGCCCTTCCAGGCTGGCGCGCTCCTGAATTACGAGGCCGTCTTTGGGCGCAAGGCCCCGGTGGTGCTGGAGATCGGCTTCGGCATGGGCGGCGCCACCGCGCAGATCGCCCAGACCCTGGCCGACCACGACTTCATCGGCTGCGAGGTGCACGAGCCCGGCGTGGGCGCGCTGCTGAAGCTCATCGGCGAGCAGGACATCCCCAACATCCGCATCTTCCAGCACGATGCCGTCGAGGTGCTGGAGCAGATGATCCCAAAGGCCAGCCTGGCCGGCATCCACATCTTCTTCCCCGACCCCTGGCACAAGAAGCGCCACAACAAGCGGCGCCTGATCCAGACGCCGTTCGTGGCGAAGCTCATCGAGCATCTCGCCCCCGGTGGCTACCTGCACTGCGCCACCGACTGGCAGCCCTATGCCGAGCAGATGCTGGAGGTGCTCAGCGCCGAGCCACAGCTGCAGAACACGGCCGAGGGCTATGCCGAGAAGCCGGCCTACCGGCCCCTCACCAAGTTCGAGAACCGCGGCCTCAAGCTGGGCCACGGCGTCTGGGACCTGGTCTTCAAGAAACGCTGAAGCGCGGCTGCGCCCCGGCTGATAGAGTCCCCGCTCATGTCTGACGCACTCCCACTGGCCGGCAAGCACATCCTGCTGGCGCTCTCCGGCGGCGTGGCCTGCTACAAGGTCGCCGAGCTCACCCGCCTGCTCGTGAAGGCCGGGGCCGCCGTGCAGGTGATGATGAGTGAGGCCGCCGAGGCCTTCATCACGCCGGTCACGATGCAGGCGCTCTCGAACCGGCCGGTCTACACCAGCCAATGGGACGCCCGCGAGCCCAACAACATGGCGCACATCAACCTCAGCCGCGAGGCCGACGTGATGCTCATCGCCCCCGCCAGCGCCGACATGATCGCCCGCCTGGTCCAGGGCCGCGCAGACGAGCTGGTCTCGCTCACCGCCCTGGCCCGCCCACGCGAGCGCTGCGGCCTGCTCGTCGCCCCCGCGATGAACCGCGAGATGTGGACGCACCCCGCCACCCAGCGCAACATCGCACAGCTGCAGGCGGACGGCGCCCAGGTGCTGGGCCCGGGCCATGGCGATCAGGCCTGCGGCGAGGTCGGTGACGGCCGCATGCTGGAGCCGCAGCAGCTGCTGGACGCCGTGATCGCGCACTTCCAGCCCAAGCTGCTGCAGGGCCGCCGCCTGCTGATCACCGCGGGCCCGACCTTCGAGGCCATCGACCCGGTGCGCGGCATCACCAACCTCTCCAGCGGCAAGATGGGCTTTGCCATCGCGCGCGCCGCCGCCGAGGCCGGCGCCGAGGTCACGCTGATCGCCGGCCCCGTGCACCTGCCCACGCCGGCCGGCGTGCGCCGCATCGACGTCACCAGTGCCCAGCAGATGCTGGAGGCCGTGCTGCCGCGCGCGCCGCAGCACGAGGTCTTCGTGGCCACCGCTGCCGTGGCCGACTGGCGCCCCGCCCAGCTCAACGAGCACAAGATCAAGAAGGACGGCAAGAAGAGTGCCCCCACCTTCGAGCTGACCGAAAACGCCGACATCCTGGCCACCGTGGCCGCGCTGCCCGATGCGCCGTACTGCGTGGGCTTCGCTGCCGAGAGCCAGGACCTCGTCAAGCATGCCCGCGAGAAGCTGCTGCGCAAGAAGCTGCCCCTGGTGGTGGGCAATCTCGGCCCGGCCACCTTCGGCAAGGACGACAACAGCCTGGTGCTGGTCGACGCCGACCGCGAGACCGAGCTGCCCCGCGCCGACAAGCTCACGCTCGCCCGCCAGCTGGTGGCCGAGATCGCTCGCCGCATTGGCTGAGCGCCGCCCCCGTTCGGTCAGGTGGCAAGACCTGACCCCTTTCGAACTCTCTCTCCGAATTCCATGAGCACCATCGACCTCAAGATCCTCGACGCCCGCATGGCCGAGCAGCTGCCCGCCTACGCCACGCCCGGCTCGGCCGGCCTGGACCTGCGCGCCTGCCTGGATGCTGCCGTGACCCTGGAGCCCGGCCAGACCCATCTGGTGCCCACCGGCCTGGCCATCCACATCGGCGACCCCGGCCTGGCGGCCGTGATCCTGCCGCGCTCGGGCCTGGGCCACAAGCACGGCGTGGTGCTGGGCAACCTCGTGGGCCTGATCGACTCGGACTACCAGGGCCAGCTGATGGTCAGCGTCTGGAACCGCAGCCAGACCGCCTTCGTGATCCAGCCCATGGAGCGCATCGCCCAGCTGGTGATCGTGCCGGTGGTGCAGGCGCAGTTCCGGGTGGTGGAGGAATTTGGTGCCAGTGATCGTGGCGAGGGTGGGTTTGGGTCGACGGGTAAGCATTGAGGCGGTCAGGACGGCTGCGGCCGGTGGCCGCAGGGGCCTCGTAGCGCCTAGGCTGCGTGTGGCGGTGATGCGACGATCTCTTGTCGGAAAAGTGGCTGCGGCATGAAGGGGGCAGCGCGGGCGTTCTTTCGTTCGCCGCCGTCGAACTTACGCCATCAGGTGCTCAGCGTCATCGACGCCGGTATGAAGCATGGTTGGGAAATTCAGCCCGCAGATGATGGCGCCCATCAAAGCCGGTCCAACGCTGCCGACCTGTCAGAGACACTCACGCGAACTCAGGCGGTGGCAGAGTTCCGCGACTTCATCCAAGCTGTGCCGTACTTGGCCTGATACCATTCGCCCCCTCGCGATCGTGGGAGGCATTCAGTCGTTCACTTCGTGAGTTTAAAAACATTCGATAGGGGAGAGGTCATGAAATTTACTTCGCTGCGTTCACTGTTCTCGCTGGTGTTAACGCTGTTTGCGCTGTGTGGGTGCGCCTTGCCCAACGCCAAGGACGGTGCTGCGCTGACGCCCAAACAGGGCCTGCTGGCATTCCACGTCAGTTCGAATGCTGACGGCGCTGTGAGCTATGTCGACTATGCAGACACTTCCACGTTCGTCGGCCGTCTCGGTGAAGAGTTCATGGGCCCCAAGGGATTGTTTCGCATCACAGCCGGCGAGTCCTTCTACTTGGTGCCTGTGGATGCCGGCGAGTACATGTTCAGCAAGTTGACGGTGGCCCCGCGTTTCGCCTGGCTGCAAGCGACCAACCGCTTCAAGGTGAAGGCGAACACGATCACCTACATTGGCCACATCCGGCTCAATGTGACCGATAGCCGATTCGGCCTCCAGGTTCGGGACCAAGAACTTGATATGCGTGCGTACTTGGCAGGCAAGTATCCGGTGTACTTCCAGGCCATGGATTTTGAGAAGTCGTTCGCCGAATTGAGCCTGCAGCCGAATTGAGCCTGCGATAAGAAGAGTCGATTTCGATACTCAGTGTTGGTGGAGGGGAACATGGTTCGATCGAGCATCGCGTTTGCGATGGCAGTGCTGTTTGCAGGCTCTGCGTGGGCGGCAGGCGGTGGGGGCGGGTACTACTACATCTATTTGCCGGCAGCCCAACCGGGCAACGCCTGCATCCCGGACGGCGTTGGCAGCGGCCAGGAGACAACGACCCAGGACGGTACCCCCGTGCTCGCCATCGGCGTGCACGGTGCTCAATCAAGTCGCTGTCCTGATCCCCGATACCCCAACCTTGCGTCGACGCAGAAACTCGCGTCGGATGAAGTCCGCAATGCCCCGTCGTCGCAGTGCGTGTCGCAAGGGGTGCGAGCCGGCGACGAAGTGCCCATCCCCTCGTACGGCCGTGCTACGGTGCTTCAAGTCGACACCAAGAGCAGCAAGTGCACCTTCGGCGCTGAAGCGACGGTGATCAGTACAGTCGCATACCGCGCTTCCAAGGCGGCACAAAACCCGGAGCCGCCCACGCCACAGCCGGTGACGCGGGGCGAGCCCACGGAGGCCGCGATCCAGCAGGAGTACGACCGAATTCTGGCTGCAGCGGCACCAGTCAAGGAATTCCATGTCAGGCACATCCTGGTGCGGACCTACGAGGAGGCACGGACTGCGCTCAAGTGGTTGAAGTCCGGCAAGTCGTTCAAGGAAGCTGCGGCCGACATCTCCATCGACGCTGGTTCACGCGCGAAAGGCGGGGACCTTGGCTGGAACGTGCCGTCGGGGTTCATCGATGAATTCTCGAATGCCATGGTCAGCCTGGAACCCGCAGGGCTGACGGCGGAGCCGGTACGCACGCGATTCGGCTGGCACGTGATCGAAGTGCTGGAAACGAAGATGGGTAAAGAGTCGTTCCCGCCGCTCGCCGCCGTCCGTGATCGCATCATCACCCGGCTCAAGCAGGTGCAGGACTCCTGGGCGAAAGTCCCCGCCAAAGCCGTCTGCCGGAAGATGGTGACTCCCGAAATGCCGGCTGAGGCCAAGCAGGAGGGCGCAAAGGGCGTCGTGGCCGTCCAGATGCGGGTCGAGAACGGGAAGGTGTCAGAGATCCTCAGCCTCTCAGGGCCGAGCATCTTTCACCCGGCCGTAATCGAAGCAGTGAACAAGTACGAATGCGATCGCCTGGACAGGGTAGTGATCGCCACGCAGTCATTCGACTTTTAAGTTGCGTGAGCCTGTCAGGATTTTTGTGTGTGAGGCATAGCCTGACGACCAGGAGCATCTATGCCAAGCAAGAAGGAGCTGGCGGGGGCCTGCATGACGGCGTTGCCGTCGACCCCCAAGGAACTCATTGATCAACTGACCGGCGGCACCATGCCGATGACAGCCGTGCAGATCAATGCCACGACCATGGCGTTGCAGAAGGCGTTGATCGAGCGTGCGCTAGGCGCGGAGCTGTCGCCGGAAGTGACTGGGCTACTCAGCTCATGGAGCTACGATGTCCCAAACATCATCGATGCCTCCCAAGTTCACGAGTACATTCGTGCCGCGAAAGCGAAACTCGACGGCGTTCTTCGAAATTTTGAAAAGGTCCGCTGGGCTTCAGCAAATACCAGTCTTGAATTCAATGAATGGCTAGTCGAACATGGACACCCTGATCTTGTGCAAGGCTAGCCCTACGGCCCAACCACGCGGTCAACTGGACTGCCTCCACGCTACGCGTTACCGCAGTCAGTTTCGTTGAGACGTTAGAACTCAGTGAAGAAACATATCCTGACGCTGTCAGTGGCGCTCTTTGTCGGCACTCAAGCGATAGCTGCGTCGCCGACGACGGAAATGAACGCATCGCAGTGCACCGATTCCGCGGTAGACGAGATTTCTGACGCCAGTTCATTGCGGGCACTTGCCTTGGCTTGCGCAGAGAACATACGAATTTGGACATTGGTGAAGCAGAAGCTTCTCGTCCTACCGTACCCGAAGCCGCCATCGCTTCGATTGACCCCACAGGTTGCGGGCGGGAGACTTGAGTCTGCGGTTTATGAGCTGGATGTCTTCTTTGATGTATTCGAGGCGTACCCCCCAGACATAGCATTCGAGAAGCTCGGCCAGTTAATCGAAAAGATTGGCGCGTCGTCAGCCGTGGAATCCATTGAAATTGAGGCAGGCGCCGACTCAACCGAAATTGATTCCGGCATCGGCAACAACGTGGCGTCCATGCGTGCCTTTCGCATCAGGAGGTACTTGTTGGATTCGGGCCTTCCATCTTCCATTCCAGTGAAGGTTGCAGGAAAGGAAATTTCGAGAGAACAGACCGCCGATGGTCGCGCGCGCGCACGAAGCGTTTCTGTGCGCGTCGTCACAAAACGAAATGCAAGGTAGGTGGAGTTTGTCAGTCGCGTAGAGCTCCAACCGTTCGATGGATCGGACAGGCAAGCGCTAATCTTGGACGTTGAACGACCGCCCCTCGGCAGCGAATTCGTCAAATCGTAGAGCCGCTCGGGGTCAATGGCACTCCGCTGGAAGGCCTGCCCGGAACGACGGCACCCAGCCTGCATCCCACCTCACCGCAGGCATGAGCGCCTTGCCGCAGTACCGGACTTCCTGCCACTGAACCGCCTGCCAATGCGGTCTGGAGCGGCGCGCCACCAGGCGATGTCAGGGCGGCGTCGCGGCGCCGCCGCTCGCACCTGAAGCACCGCTCGCGCCCGAAGCACCGCTGTCGCCCGATGCGCCCCCCGTGCCCCCACTCTCCCCACCGCCGCCGCTAGCTCCCCCCGTCCCACCCGTGCTCCCCGGCGCCGGCACCGGCAAGGGCGCGTCCCGCATGCTGGGCTGGCTCACCCCGCCCACGGCGCTGTTCATGCCCGTGCGGCGCGCCTCGTCGCCCGTGCGCACCCCCTCGCGGCGCTGCTGGCGGGCGTTCAGGTGGGCGGTCTCCAGCTCTGCGCTCGGATTGATGCTGGCATTGCGAATGCGATCGGCCTGGGCCTGCGCCGCCAGGCGATTCAGCGGCACCGCATCGGTGTGGAAATGCAGCTCCACGGAGGAGTTCAGCTCGGCCTCGGTGTTGATCTCCTCGGTGCGCTGGCTGCGCTCGGTGTTGACGTAGGAGATGGTGTTCTCCACCTCGGCGCTGGCGCCCCAGGCGCCGATGCCGAAGCTGCCCCCCGCCTTGACCCGGTTCTGCATGCCGAACTGGCTGCCGCGGTCCTGGGAGGCGGCGCTGCGGGTGTCGATGTGGAAGCGCATGGCCGCGTTGATCTTGCCGGCGTCGATCACGATGCGGTTCATGCCCATCATCACCATGGTGGCCAGCATCTGCTGGCGCTGGCGGGCCAGCTGGCGCCGCGCGAAGGGCACCAGGGCTTCCGGGCTGGAGGCCTCGATGGGCTCGTTGGGGCCCAGGCCGAAGGCGGCGCGCAGGGTGTCGGGCTCGGGCATGTGGCCGCCGGGGCGCAGGCGCAGGCGCGGCACCTCGGGGGCGTCGTCGGGGTCGGGCGTCTCGCCGGGCGCGGGGCGGTCCTCGGGGTCCGGGGCCTCGGGGGCGTCCATCTCCAGCTGGTCGGGGAAGTGGTCGACCAGCCACTGCCGGGCCTGGGTCTCGTGCGTGGCCAGCTGCTCGAAGCCCTGGGCCGAGCCGGACACGGCATTGAGCAGCTGCAGGTACTGCTGCAGCTGGGTCTGGTTGGAGTCGTTCATGGCGCGGAACACGCCGTTGAGCAGGTCGGTCACGAAGCGGGGGAAGCTGATGGCATTGAGCGTGTCCCGCGTGGTCTGGCCGATCTGGCGCGTGGCCGTGCCGAAGTCGGGCTGGGCCTCCAGGCTCTGCACGGCAGCCTGCTGCGCGCGGGGCTGGCGGCGGCGGATGGCTTGCTCGGCCTCGTGCTCCTCCTGCAGGCTCAGGGCGACGAGGTGGGAGACCTTGACCATGGCCTGGGCCAGGTCGCGGCGCTGCTGCGGCGGCAGCTCGGCATAGGCCTGGGTGTGGGCCAGCTGCTGGCGCACGGCGGCGCGCAGCCAGGGCGGTGGGGTGTCGGCCTCCAGCCCCAGCGCGGTGGCCCCGGGGGAAGGCGGCGACGGGGCTGGTGCACGGGCTCGGGCAGGGCTCAGCGCCTCCATGGTCAGAAGGCCTCCAGCAGGGCCAGGTTCACCACCTCGGGGCGATCGCCCCGGGCGGAGAGCCGCCAGCGCTCGGCCGCCGCGATGAGGGTCTGCAGGGCAGGGTCGGCCGGCGTGATGGCAAAGCCCTGGCTTGCCGCCTGAGCCAGCCACACCAGCACCTGGCTGCCGGCGCGGGCGCGGTCGAAGCGCTGGCGCAGATCGCCCAGCACCTCGCGCTCATGCACCAGGGCCGCGCGCACCAGGCCGTGCAGGTCCCGCACGCCGAAGGCCGTCTGCAGCTGGCGGTCGCCCAGCAGCTGCAGCGCGCTGCGCAGCTGGCCCAGCAGCTCGTCGGCCGCCTGCAGCAGCATGCCTTCGAGGCGGCTGGCGGCAATCTCCAGCAGGCCCTGGGCCGCATGCTGCAGGCCGACTTCCTCGCGCACATCATGCTGGCCGGCGTTGTCGGCCAGGGGCACGATCGCGTCGCAGAGGCGGGCCAGGGCGGGCTCGAAGTCCTGCGGATCGAAGGCCTGGGCCAGCAGGGCGCGGCGCTCGTCGCCCGAGAGCCGCTGGCGGCGCTCCTTCCACAGCTTCTTCAGCAGGGGCTCCAGCTTGGGCAGTGCCACGCTGATGGCGCCGCTGCTCCACAGCGCGGCAATGCGCTCGCTGGCGCGGATCATGGGCTCCAGCTCCTGCACGAGGTAGAGGCTGGCCAGCACGCCCAGCTGGGCCGGTGCACGCGTGGGGCGGGCGGGCTCGGGCAGGTCGATGGCGCCGAGGTCCAGGCCTTGGGCCAGCAGTCGCAGCCCCGGCAGGTGCGCGGCCTGCAGCGCCTCGGCCTGGTCCAGCAGGGCCGACAGCGCCAGCACCGCCGGCTCGGGGGCGGGCGGGGTGGCCTCGGTGCCCGCGAGGGCCTCGGCGGCGGGATGGGGGGCGGGATGGGGGGCGGTCTCGCAGCTCACGGCGATGCTCCGGGGCGGGACTCAGGCGGCCATGCGCGGGGGCGTCTGACCGGCCGGGGCTGCGGCGTTGCCGGCCGGCGCGGGCGTCGTCCCCGGTGCAGCCGGGGCGGCAGGCCGCGGCGGGTTCGGGTCGAAGGGCGTGGCATTGCCCTGGATGGACGCCAGCATGCCCGGCGTGGCCAGCTTCTCCATGGGAAAGTAGTCGCTCTTGAAGTTGACCCGCACCTCGCCCGTGAGCTTGGCCTTCAGCGAGGCCTTGGACTCGCTGCTCTCGTCGACCGAGGACTGCACCGTGGTCATGTGGTCGTAGTCGTTGCGGTTCATGGTGGCCGCGCCCCAGCCGAGGAAGCCGCCCGCCGCGCCCGACACATTGGTGTTGTGCATGTGCTCGCGGTCCGAGAGACCCGCCTTGGCCTTGCGCAGGGCCTGGTCGCTGGCGCGGAAATCGAACACCACCTTGGCGTTGATGGCACCGTCGGTGACCACGATGCGGTTGATGCCCAGCAGGGTCATGGAGGCCAGCATCTGCTGGCGCGAACGCGCCATCTGCACGCGGGCCGCAGTGACGAGGCGCGCTTCCTGGTCCGCGTCCGAGAGATCGGTGACGGGCTTGAGCAGCTGCAGCTCCTGGTTGATGCGGGCCAGCGCCCCTTCGTTGTCCTCGTTGCGCAGCTGCAGACGCTGGCCCGTGCCGCCCTCGTCATCCTCGCCCCGGCCCATGCGCAGCGCGTCGGGGAACTTGTCGCTGAGCCAGCCGCGGGCCTGGTCCAGGCTGATGTTGTCCTGGGCGAACTGGTCCACGGTCTGGGCCACGGACTTGAGCAGTTCGCCATAGGCCTGCATCTGCTGGATGCTGGCGTTGACGATGGCCTGGAACACGTTCTGGATCAGGCCTCCGACGAAGGCGGGGAAGTCCACCGAATTGATCAGGTTCTTGAACTGCTCGGTGCCCTGCTGGAGGGCGCCGGCCTTGAAGTCGGCGCCGGCAAAGGTGCCGACCTTCTCCGAGGCCTTGTCCTTGGCCGCACCCACGCCGCCGGCCAGGGCCTCGGCGGAGGCGGCCTCGCTGCGCGGCTGCTGGTCCGGGGCCGGTGTGTCGACGCCGTCCTTGCGCACCACCGGGCGCTCGAACTCCTCGCGCGCCAGGCCTTGCGGATTGGCCATGAAGGAGGCCACGCGCACCATGGTCTGGGCGATCTCGCGCTGCTGCTCGGCGGGCAGGGCGCGGAAGCCCTCGCTCTGGGCCAGCAGGTCCCGCACCTGCGGTCGCACGGTGGCCAGGGTGGCGTCGTCGAGCCAGTCGAGCGAGGCAGCCGGGGCAGGAGTCGGAGGCGCGGTGCTGGGCATGGCGGGGTCCTCAGGCGGCAGGGGCGGGAGCGGGGGCCTGTGCAGGCGTGCCTGCCGCGGGTGCGGGCGCCGTCGCACCCGGCGTGGTGGTGACCGGCCGCGCAGCCATCGTCTTGACCATGCCGGGCTGCGAGTTCATCTGGATGGCGGCGATGGCCGCCGGGTCGGCCATCTTCTCCAGCGGCAGGTAGTCGCTCTTGAAGTTGACCTCCACGTGGCCGGCCAGGCTGGCCTTGGTCTGCAGCGAGGAGTCGTCGCGCAGCTGGCTGGTGCTCATCAGGGTGACGACAGGCGCCTCGTTGTACTTGTAGGAGCCGTTCGAGTAGGTGCTGGCGTCGGTCTTGCCGGTCAGCACGCCAGTGTCGCTGCGGGTCTCGCTGCCGCCTTCCTTCTTGTAGTCCCACTGGCCTTCGCCGCTGTGGGTCTTCTGGACGTTGCCGTACATGTCCGTCGCGTAGTCGTACTTGACGGCGCTCTTCTGGAAGCGGCGGTTGTCGCGGGCCTGGAAGTCGAAGAGCACCTTGGCGGAGATCTTGCCGTCGGTCACCACGATGCGCTGCATGCCCATCATCACCATGGTGGCCAGCAGCTGCTGGCGGCCGGTGGCGATGGTGGTGCGCGCGGCGGGTACCAGCAGGGCCTCGATGAGGTTGTCGTCGATGCGCTGCAGGGGCTGGGCCAGGGGCAGGCCGCTGCCGTTGATGCGGGCGATGGCGTCCTTCTCCTCCACGCCTTCGCGCAGGGTCACGCGCGGGCCGGTGGCGGGCGCGTCGCCGAAGCTGAAGTCGCCCTGGCCGGGCTCCTGCAGCTGGAAGAGGTCGGGGAAGCGCTCGATGAGGTTGTCGCGGCCCTGGTTGGCCGTGGTGTTCTCGTCGCGGAACTGGTTGAGGCTCTTGGAGACGTCGGCCACCAGCTTGGCGTAGGCCTCCATCTGCTCGATGCTGCTCGTGACGATGCTGTGGAAGACGCCGTTGATCAGGCCGCTGACGAAGCCGGGGAAGTTCACCCCCTTGATCATGGCCACGGCCTGCTCCACGCCCGTGCGCACGGCGGCGCCGAAGGCCGGGGCGTCGTCGGCCTCCACGTCCTTGACGCCGCTGGTGCTGCCGCGCGCATTGGCCTGGTTGTTCAGCGCCCCGAAGCCCAGCAGGCCGCCCGCGGCCAGGGACTGCACCTCGGGCGCGGCCTGCTGCGGGTCGACCTTGATGCCCGGCTCGGCCAGGAAGGCGCCCACCTGGACCAGGTCGTGGGCCAGCTGGCGCTGGGTGTCCGGCGCCAGGCGGGTGTAGGCCGGGCTCTGCTCCAACAGGGCGCGGACGGAGCTGCGGGTCGCCTGCAGGGTCTCGCGGCTGACGGGCGGCGTGGCGGACGAAGGGCTGGGGGCGGGCAGGGCACTCATCTCACACCTCGGGGCTCAGGACGTGACCGGCGGATGCGCGCTCGTTCATCTGGTCGCGCAGCTCGAACTCGATGGGGCGCACGTAGAGGCTGATGCGGGCGTCGCTGCGCGGCGTGACCCGCACGGACAGCACCGAGAAATGGCCCTGCTCGCGCGCATCATCCACGCCGAAGGCCTGCAGCCAGCGCTCCAGGGCCATCAGCTGGCGCGGGCGCTCGGCCAGACCCAGGCGCACCAGGTCGACGAAGCCGGTGGGCAGGTCGGGCAGGGCGGAGAGCAGGATCTCCAGCTTGAGCTCCGCGCCCTCGGGCGTCTCGCGCAGGCCCAGCAGGGCTGAGCCGTGCGGCAGCTCGAAGCGCCCACCCAGGGCCACGCCCACGGCGCGCATCAGCGAGGGCAGGCGCTGGGCCAGGCCCAGCTCGTTCATCAGCGATCCCAGCTCGGACAGCACCAGCGGCCCGCGGTGCATGAAGGTCACGCGCTGCGAGCCGGCGTCGCGCTTGCAGCCGATGCTGGTGAAGATGGGCATGAGCCGCGGGTAGAGCATCATCACCCGGCGCGTGAGCCGGGCCAAGCCCGGGCTCAGGGCCTCGATCTGCTGCGGGTTGAGCTCGTAGTAGATCTTGGCGGCGTAGAGCCCGTCCTCGTCGAAGGCGCTGCCGAACCAGGCGCCGAAGTTCATCCACGACAGGCCGGACATGCCGCGCCAGGCCTCGCTGCGCTCGTCGAACCAGCGCAGGGCGTCGCGGCCGAAGATGGGGTAGACCAGCCGGCGCAGCTCGCGCGTGGCCTCGTCGCGCCGGGCCATGGGGCTGGCCTCGGGCTCCAGCGGCGAGATGGTGAAGCGCAGCATGCGCGGCTCGCTCTCCGAGAACGAGGGCTCGTAGGGCACGGCCCCGGGCGTCAGCGCATTGTTGGCATAGGCCAGGTCGTTCTCGGGCCGGGCGAAGCTGCGCTGCAGCATGGGGCCCACGTAGTCCATGGGATCGCTGACGCCGAGGCGGCGCGAGGCCACCGCCAGCGACTGCGCCACGTGCTTGAACATCGGTTGCGTCATGGGGGGCCTCCTGGGCTCAGATGGGCAGGTTCACGCCCACCGAGGCCAGCACGTCGCGCGCGGCCTGGGGCATGTCGATGGGCCGGCTGGTCATGGCCGGGGCCTCGATGGACTGGGAGTAGTGCTCCACGCTCTGCTCCTGCACGCCCATCACGGCCAGCCACTGCTCGCAGGCATTGACCAGGTCCCAGTCGGTGGGCTTGAGCGTCGGGTTGGCGCCGCTGGAGATGCGCATCTGCGGGTTGGAGATCTCGTCGATGGACAGCACCGGGCCGGAGATGTTGGCCAGGCGCTGGATGTTCTCGGAGATCCAGCGAATGATGATGGCCCCGGCCCGCGACTGCGTGCGGAAGCGGTGCGTGTTCTTGGCGCCGCCCAGGTAGTTGACGTTGACCATGTCGATCACCTGCCACATGTCGCGGGCGCCGAAGGCCGAGCGCAGGTCGGGGTCCTGCAGGATGTCGCGGAAGTTGATGATGGTGTTCTGCAGCTCGGTCGCGGCGAAGTAGGCGATGCCGTAGCCATTGCGCGAGAGGTTGGCCCCCAGGTCGCGTGCCGCCTTGCGCACCTGCTCCTGGCTGACGGCCATGGGCACGTTGTTGCGCAGCAGGCGCTCCACCGAGATCTGCCGGGCGAAGCTGGACACGGCCGAGACGAAGCGCAGCCACAGCTCGTTGAAGTCCCGGTTCGGGTCGCCGGCACTGGGGTTGCCGCCGGGGGCGCCGAACATGCGGAAGTACAGCTCGCGGCGTTCGGCCTCGGTGATGCGCTCGGAGCTGGTCTTGAAGTACTTGAAGAGCTTGTCGCCCACCGTGCCCTTGCCCAGGGGCAGCAGGCCGCCGCGGAAGAGGTCGATGATCTTGTCGACCACCTGGAACATGCGCATCTCCTCCAGCTGGTAGGCGAAGTAGATGGCCTGCGAGGCCTGCAGGTTCTCCTTCTGGATCTCCACGTCCACCGACTCTTCCAGGTCCGGCAGCATGATCTCCAGGGCCGAGGGCGGGGCGCCTTCCACCATGCCGGTGAGCAGGTTGAAGGCGTTGTCCATGCGGCTGACCAGCCAGGGGTCGTTGGGCGAGATGCCCTCGTCGCGGATGCGGCGCACGATGGAGGCCAGGCTGTTGGCGGAGACGGCGTAGACGGTGTCGTCCGGGTCCGGCACCAGGTAGCTGCTGCCCTTCGTGCTGGTGCTGCGGCCGCTGATGAAGCCGGGCGCCTCCGGGTCCACATAGCCCTTCTCGATCTGCGACTTGAGCGTCACCTCATGGCGCGTGGTGAAGCGGTTGAAGGCCGCCATGAACAGGGCGCGGTTCTGCTCGAACTCGCCGCGCGCGATGGTCACCTTGGAGATGAAGTTCAGGTTGTCCGGGCCCTGGATGCCGTCCAGCAGCAGCAGGCCGCAGACGGCCAGGATCTCCTTCTCCTCGACGCCCAGCTCGTTGGGCTGCACGCCGTACTGGCTGCCCATGAAGCCGTAGCGCATCACGTAGTCGGTCTGGCCGCTCTGGGAGAGCAGCGACCAGGGCTTGCCCGAGACCTGCTCGGCCACGCCGCGGTAGAGCTCGTCGGTGGTGTCGCGATCGGCGAGCTGGGCGCGCAGATCGTCCAGCTCCTTCTTCAGGTCCGGGCCCAGGCCGCCGGTGCGGGCCTTGGTGTTCTCGATGCGCTCCAGATTGGCGATGCGCACGCGGATCTCGGCGCGGCGGTTGCGGTCACGTTCGGCCAGGTCGATGAAGAGGATGCGGTTCATTTGGGTGGCTCCTGTTTGGGTGTTGGCTGCCGCAGCGGAGGCGGGGGCTTTGGGTGCGGCGAGGCCCGCACGGGAGGGACGGGCCGACGCCGGGGCGCGGGCCTTGCGGGTGGGGGGGGGGGGCGCCGCCGCGGCAGCGCTCGTCTTCTTGCGGGGGGCGCGCGGCGCTGCAGCGACCGGTGGGGCCGCCTTGCGCTGCGCTGTCTTCTTGGGCTTTTCGCTGGCCATGGGGGCTCCTTGTCACTCGGTCACGCTATTGCTCATTCATCGGCCTGCAGGCCGTCGTTGCGGTCCAGCCAGTCGTCCAGGGCGCGCAGGGCGGCCAGGGCGTCGAGCACGCCGCGGCCCATGCCGGACTCGCCGGCCTGGGCATGGGGCCGGCTGCTCTGCATGAGCAGCTGGCGGGTCATCTCGGGGTCGATGGGGCAGGCCCGGGCCTCGGCCCGCGCCGCCATCAGTGCGCAGACGGCGGACACGAAGGGCGCTGCGAAGCTGGTGCCGTTGGCGCGCTGCCAGCCGTTCAGGCCGCAGGTCCAGATGCCTTGCCCGGGCGCGCTGAGCGCCACGTGATCGCCGCGGGTGGAGAAGCGGGCGGGCTTGCCCTGCAGGTCCACCGCGCCCACCGCGATCACGCCGGGCAGGGCGGCCGGGTAGAAGGGCTCGGTGAGGCCGGAATTGCCGCTGGCCGCCACCAGGATCACGCCGCGCGCCAGGGCGTAGCGCACCACCTCGCTGTGCGGCGGCGGCTCGTCCGGCCCCAGCTGGGAGGAGGCGGTGCCGAAGCTCATGTTGATGACCTTCACGCCCAGGTCGATCAGGCGCTTCATGCCCGCGTCGATATTGGCCACGGAGCCGATGCCCACGCGCCGCTGGCCCTTCAGCGCGGCGCCCAGCACACGGGCAGGCAAGACCTGGCACCGGCCGGCCGCGCCGGGCGGCAGGTCCGGGCTGTCGGCGCAGACGATGCCGGCGCAGCCGGTGCCGTGGCCGACTTCGTCCTGCGGGTCGGCGTCCGCGCCGGCATCGTCACCCACCAGCTCGGGGCCGCCGCTGCTGGCCTGCAGGTCCACGGTGTCGAAGCCCGGGCGCAGGGCGCGGTGCAGGGCGGGGTGGTCCATGACCACGCCGGTGTCGGCCAGCCCCATGATCACGGTCGGGTCGCCGGGCGCATAGGCCAGGGCCTCGGACAGGCGGATCAGGTCGCGGGCGGCCCAGGCCTCCTGCATGTCCACGATGGCCGCCTGGGGCAGTGCGGCAGGCAGGGGCGCGGGCTGCACGGCGCTGCCATCCAGCCCCATGTCCACCAGGCGCTCGGGCCGCGCATGCTCCACCGTGGGCAGCTGGGCCAGCGCCGTCATCAGCTCGGGCAGGCGATCGCCCTGCTGCAGCTCGATGCGCAGCACGCGGGCGACGCCGCTGAGCTGCTCTATGTCGTCAAAGCGGCGGGCCCCGGCGCGCTGGGGCGCCTGCTCGCGAGGGGTGCGCGCGCTGTGCACGCGGGCCAGGCGCATGCCGCCGCCGAAGTGGGACAGCAGGCGGTCGATGGGCCCGCCATCCAGGTGCTCGCCAAAGGGCACGCCATGGCGCTGGCAGGCGCGCCAGGCCGGCACATGCTCGGGCATCTCGCCCAGACGCAGGGTGAGCAGCAGGCGGCGCGGGAGCTGGCTGGGCCAGTCGGTGGGCAGGGCCATCATGGCTGCTCCTTGGCGGCGGCCTCGGCCTCTTGCCAGCTGCCCATGGCACCGGCGCTGAGGCGCAGGCGGGCGGTCTCGCCGTCGCCGAAGTCGATCTCGGCTTCCTGGCCCATGTGCTCGGGGTCCACGCTCAGCTCCAGGGCCATGGCCTCGGCCTGGCGCACGGGCAGCCGCTGGCCATTGACCCGCACCTGGGGCAGCCGCCCGCTCTTGAGTGAAGGCGTGCTGAGGGTGACGCGCGAGCGGGCACCGCCCTCGTCGCCGACGGCGGGCGCGCTGTCCACCCGCTGCACCCGTGGCGCGGTGGCAGCCATCATGGCCTGCTGCAGGCGGTTCACCGGCATGCGGGCCAGGCGCGCGACCACATCGGCCCCGGCGGACTTCTTCAGCTCCTGCAGCTGCTGGATGGTGTGCACGCCGATGCGCTCCAGCTGGCGCTGTTCCTCGGTGCTGATGCGCTCGCCCAGCGCTTCCTTCAGATCCAGCTTGGCTTCGTGGGCCTCGTAGCTGACGGCGTTCTCGTCGATCATGGGCTTGGTGACCGTGGTCAGCGCCAGCTTGATGCTGCTGGCCTCGGCCTCGCCCGGGCCGGCGGGGCGCACCCAGACATCCTCCTCGACCATGCGCACGAAGGCGCGCAGGTCCAGCTGCACGTCCTTCACGGCAAAGGTCAGTGGCAGCTTGCCCACGCGGGCCTTGAGGGCCATGGCGGCCTGGGCCTTGTCCAGCTGCAGGGTCAGTGCCTGGATGAAGACGTCGAAGGGCACACCCAGGTCGCCTACGCCGGAGAGCTGGCTGACCTGGGGGGCGTCATCCCTGCCGCTCATGGCGACACCGCCTCTTCCAGCTCGGCGCGCAGCACGAAGCGCAGGCGCGAGCGGTCCACATGCCAGTGGCCGTCGCTGCTGGAGCGCGG
Organism: Burkholderiaceae bacterium; assembly: GCA_041905785.1. Taxonomy (GTDB): domain Bacteria; phylum Pseudomonadota; class Gammaproteobacteria; order Burkholderiales; family Burkholderiaceae_C; genus Roseateles_B. Next base: position 113,494 of record JAYRKJ010000013.1, on the reverse strand, counting down.
CAGCTCGGCCAGCAGGCAGGGGCCGCCGTCAGAGAAGACCAGGGCCAGGTCCAGGGGCAGGTCGAACTGCGCCTCGGCCAGCCGGATGCGGGCCACGCCGGCGGGCGCCAGCGCCTCATGCAGCAGGGGCGCCATGGCGGTCTGCAGCTCGTCGATCACGGTGGAGAGGGCGCGCAGCATCAGCTCCTCCCGGGTTCAGTGGGGGCGGCCGGAACGGCGGGCGTGGCCGGCGTGGCGGCAGGCAGAGGCGCCGCGGCGCGCGGGCCCAGCGCGGCATGGCGCTGGACCATGGCCAGCTTCATCGCATCGGCCATCTTGTCCAGCGGCAGGGTCTCGGAGACGAAGTTGAGCTTGACCTCGCCGAACATGGTCGCGCTGAGGCTGGTGTCGCTCTGGGCATTGAGGTTGAGCGTGCTGACCATGGTCGACACGCCCGAGGACGCCGCCAGCGAGCCGCGGCTGCCCCAGTTGCTGCCCGAGGCCGAGCCGGGGTCCTGGCCTTGCGCGTACTGCACCGTGGCCTTGTCGTTGGCCACGGCGCGGAACATCACCTTGGCGCTGATGGAGCCGTCCTTCACCGCCACGCGGTTGAGGCCCATCATCACCAGCGTGGCCAGCAGCTGCTGGCGCTCGCGGCCCAGCTGGGCGCGGGCCTGGGGCAGGACCACGCTCTCCAGCAGCTCGCTGCTGAGCTCCTGGTCACCGACGCCGTAGTTCGCGAGCCAGGCCGGGCTGTGGCCTTCGCCGCGCGCCACCAGCATGGGCTGGCGCAGCTGGTCGTCGCTGCCGCGGGGCAGGAGCACGGCCACGTCGGCACCGTACTGCTGGGCCACCCAGTCGCGGGCCTGGTTGGTGCTGACGTTCTCCTCGGTGAACTGCTCGGTGGTCTTGGCCACGGCGGCCACCAGCTCGGCATAGCTCTCCATCTGGCGGATGGAGGCGTCGACGATGGCGTCGAAGGTGCCGTTGACCAGCTGGGCCACGAAGCCGGGGAAGTCGACCTCGTTGATCAGATTGCCGGTGCGCTGGGCCAGGGTCTCGGTGGCGGGCGGCTTGGGCGGGGGCGAGGCTGGCGCCGGGCTGGGGGTCAGGGCTTGCCTCGGGGCAGGCACGGCGTTGCCGCTGAGCCCCGGCAGCATGCCCGGCAGGCCGCCCAGGGCCTGCACCCCCTCGTCGAAGCCGACGGTGGGCGCCGGGGCGCTGGCGAACTGCGGATGCGGGTCCATGGCCATGGGCGGGATGGGTCTCGTGGTCGGGGCTTCAGCTCAGCACGCCGAAGCCGGCGATGGCGGCGCGCTGCTGGCCGTGGCTGGGCCGGATGGTGCGTTCCATGACGCCTGACTGCGCCGGCCCGCCCGCGCCCCATGTGTTGCCCTCGATGGTGTGCAGGGTGCCGTTGTCCTCCACGGCCACCACGATGCCCACATGCGTCTCGTGGCCGTGGGCGCCCTTGAAGTAGAGGTCGCCAGGCTGGGCGCGGTAGTCGCGAGCGGGGTCGTAGGGCCGGCTGGCGTCCAGCAGCTGGAACTTGCCGGCGCTCTCGAACTGCTGGCGCAGCCGCGAGGCGCTGGCGCTGCCGTTGACGCCGCGGTAGCCGGCCTGACGCAGCATGGTGGTGGCGAAGGCGGCGCAGTAGGCCGGGTTGGCCTGGCCTTGCGCGGCGCCCACCCCGCATTCCTGCAGGTACATCACGATGCGGCCTTCGCTGTCGGAGTTGATGGTGGGGTCCTGGCCGGCCTCGCCAGCGCGTGGGTTGGCCTCCTCGCGCACGCCCAGCTCGCGGGCCGCGACCTCCAGCAGGGTCTTGCGCAGGCCGCTGGCCGCGCCCAGGGCGTTGCGCAGGGTCTGCGAGGGCACCGTGGGGGCGGCGGTGCGGGCCGTGAAGGCCAGGGCGCCGCTGAGCTCCTGGGCCGGCATCTGCGCCTGCAGCAGGCGCGGATCCTCTTCCTCCACGGCCAGGCTGAAGGTGCTGGCCTGCGTCCATTCGCCGCTGATGTTGTGGCGGCCGTTGCCGAAGAGATGGACCTCCTGGTGGGCCAGCACATCGGAACCGACGGCGCGGGTGAAGCGGTAGTCGAAGCGCACGCGGATGGCCGCGAAGCTGGGCGACTGGCGCGGGTAGACGATGGCGTCGTCCATGATGCGGGCGTGCACCTGCAGGCCCCAGCCCACGGCGCCATTGCTGCGCGAGAGGCCGATCTGCACATTGCCCAGCGAGCGGCCGTTGAACTGCCAGCGGATCTCGAAGCCGGCGGAGATCTCGTCGCCCAGGTAGTTGCTGACCTTGGGCCAGCCGGTCAGGCGGATCACCGGCGCGTCCTGGAAGGGCGCCGGGTTGGCGGGCGCCTGGTCGCCGGGATGCTTGAGGCCGCGCAGCTGGTCCAGCTCGACGTTGATGTCGCCCTGGTTGCTGCTGAGGCGCTCCATGGCGGCACCGGCGATGGCGCTGGCGATCTCCACCGCCGCAGCCGGCGCGGCCTGGGCCTCGTCCCAGCCCAGGGGCTGCTGCATCTGCGGGGCCGGGGGCGGGGCGAGGTGCAGCTCGCGCTGGGGCTGGGCCGTGGCCGCCGGCTCCTGGGCAGCGAGGCTCTGCGCCTCGATCACTTCCTGCGCCAGGATGGCCGCCACCCGCGGATGGAAGCGCTCGCTGAAGTGCGGCAGGATGCTGGCTGCGCCGCCATGGCTGTTGACGTAGTCCGTGACCTTGCGCTGCAGGCTCTGCCACAGGTGGTTGGCGCCGGCCCAGACCACGGTCTCGGCGATGCCGTCGGTGGCGCGGTCCGCGGCGCGGGTGAAGAAGATGAAGCCATCGCCGTCCGGCCGGATGCCGAATTCGCGATGCCCGCTGACCGGATGGTCGCCGGACCAGGGCGCGTGGATGGTGGTGAAGCGCCAGCGCCGCGCCTCGGCCAGGCTGCAGACCACGCTGGCGTTGTCGGGGCCGAGGATGTCGATCTTCAGCACCGCGCCGAAGGGGCTGTTGGAGCTCCACAGCGTGGCGTCGCTGGCGTCGTAGGGGATGAATTCCGAGTTGCGGGTGTCGACGTACTGGTTGATGTTCTTGCGGATCTCCGCCACCAGCGATTCCGGCGTCGCCCCGCTGGGCAGGCGGCTGATGCGCACCTCGTAGCGGTCCAGGTTCAGCGCGCCGTGGGCGTCGGCAAAGCGCTGGACGCGCATGTTGCGGGCCGCCAGCGGCGCCGTGAGGCTGCTGGGCGCGGTCCAGGTGTAGAGGTCGCGCCAGGCGGGCAGATGGCGCTGCAGGCGGGTGACGTCGTCGCTGTCGATGATCAGGGCCTCGGCGGATTGAGCCTCGCTGACGTGGTTGGGCTCCTCGCCGCCTGTCGCCTCAAAGCTCACGCTGACGCCCATGTCGCGGGCGCGGTCGCGGATCCACTGCACCTTGGCGCGGGTGAGGCGCACGCCGGAGTTGGTGGTGCCGTCACGCGGGCCGGCGTTGACGCCCACCACATGCACCCGCGGGAAGGCGCCGCCCTCGATCCAGTAGACCGGCGAGCCGCTGGAGCCGGCGAGCTCCTGCACGTCGTAGTGCATGACCTCGTCCGTGATCTCGCGCACATAGCCGCGGTGCACGTGCTGCTTGTCGGGGTTGAGCACGGCGTTGACGATGGTGCCGACCGGATCGTCACGCCGGGAGCGGGCCGAGTAGCCGCAGACGGCCACGCCCTCGGGCCGGCTCTGGGTCAGCTCCTCGACGGGCGAGAGGAAGCCGCCGGGCGCATTGCGCGGGGCCAGGACCACGGCGAAGTCGAAGTCGCGGCTGCCGCGGGTGTAGCTGGGGTGGGCGCGCCAGGTGGTGGTCTCGAAGCGGCCGAAGGGCTCGCTGCCCGCGCCATCGCCGACCTTGCCGGGGATGATGACGAGCTTGGTGCAGCCGCTCACCACATGCGCATTGGTCAGCAGCAGGCGCGGGGCGATGAAGAAGGCCGTGGCCTTGCCGATCATGCGATCGCCGTTGTAGCAGAGCACCTGGCCGATGGCGCTGTGGGGGAGGGCGCGGGTGTCGTCCACGCCGGCGATCCAGCGCACGGTGTCGGCGAAGAGGCGGATCTGATCGCCCAGGGTGCCGTTGTAGGCCTTGAGCAGCACCTCCTGGGGCTCGACCCAGCCCTGGGGCTGGACGGCCTGCTCGGGCTTCTGTGCGGCGTACGGTGCGCCGACCTCGGGGCTGTCCTCGTCGAGCGCGAACTGGATGCCCAGGGGCACATCCTCGGCCTTGAGATGGCCCACATAGCCCAGGCGGCCCTGCGCGAAGCGGGCGACGGCCTCGGGCGTGCTCTGCGAGGCCGGGCTGCTCAGCAGCGTGATGCCGGCACGCTGGTAGGCCTCCAGCACCAGCTGCGAGCAGTAGACGGCATGCGCCTGCTGGCGCGGCACGCTCAGCAGGCGGCTGATGGCATCGACCACCGCACCCGTCACCGGCGCCACGATGGCCACGCCGCGCTGCACGATGCCGGGGTAGTTGTAGGGCTGGTCCTTGAACTGGCGGGCCTCGCGCAGCACGCGGTCGCGCTGGGTGGCCGAGAGATTGGGCACGCGGTAGGCCACGGCCAGGATGGCGTCGGCGATGGCGGCTTCAAGCTGCACCTCGCGCACGCCCGAGCCCACGGCCTCGATGACTCGGCCGCCGCCCAGGTACAGCATCACATGGCTGACCGGCGACAGCGTGCCCAGGCGGATGGCCCGCGAGACCCAGGCCCGCGTGGTACTGACGATGATGTCGCCGGCCTGCAGCGCATCCAGGCCGATGGAGCGTCCGCCGGCGCCGGGGTCCAGGGGGATGTCCAGGGCCTGGCTGTCTGGGGACGGCGAGGCGGGCGCCGGCTCGTCGCCTTCGTTCTTGCGGTAGGTTTGCACGCCCTCGTCGGCCTGTGCCGCGGGGAAGGGGCCGAAGCCATCGTCATAGTCCAGGCCGGCGGCTACCGGGGTGCCGGGGCTGGCGGGGGCGGCGGTGCCATTGCCGGCGGCCGGGCGTGCGGCGCTCGGCGGCGTCGCGGGGGCGGCAGGGGTGCCGGGGGAAGCCGGGCGTGCGGCGGCGCTGTCGCCGCCCCATTCGAGGCTGGGGTCGCGGCCCGCGGCGGCCTGGCCGTAGGAACTGCCGTTGAAGGCGCCCACGGACCGGCGCAGGCCGCGCTCGCTCAGACCGCTGAGCGAGACGTACATGTTCCCGCTCTGCGGCAGCTGCACGAAGTCCGGCTGCTGGGGCGTGCCATCCTTGTAGGTGGCCAGGCCGAAGTAGAGCTTGGGCTGGCCCACGAAGTTGGCCAGCACGTCCTGGGGCAGGAGGTAGACGGCCTCGCCGCGGCGCGCGCGCAGCACGCCCTGGGCCCGGCTGGAGTAGAAGTTGCGCCGGCCGCGCCGCCCACGGGCGTCGGCGCGGAACAAGGCGGGATCGGTGGCCACGGCCACTTCGAACAGGGGACTCTCCGTGCGGATGGTGAATCCCAGCACGCTGAAGCGGTCATCCACCTGGTCTCGATTGGCCTGAATGCGTGGCATGGCTCACTCCTTGGGTCGCTGCTCAGGGGGCTCGTCGTCGAAGACTTGCTCCCAGAATCGGTTGGGGGACTCGATGCCGAGGGTGCGCAGATGCCGGTCCATGAAGCTGGGCACTGCGCCCAGCTCGCGGAAGAAGGCCCGCTCGCCGCTCTCGACATGCTCGATGGACCCCCGCCAGTCCCGCACGCCGCGGGCCGGTTGATCGCCGTGCTCGCACCACACCCTCACGATGAAGGCGGCGCTGCGGTCGTTGATCAAGGCCATGGCGGTGGGGCGCTGGTAGGGGCGCAAGGTGGGCGAGCTCATCTTGCGACCCGGCCCATCACCACCGCATCACGGCGACATCACACGGCCATCACGCGGCGCAGCAAGGCCTGTGATGAGACGGTGATCGACCGCGCATCGGCGCGATGCAAGGGGGCGGGGCGGAGGCTGGGGCGGGGAGGGCCGCGCGTGAATGCGCTGCAGGCCCCAGGGCGGGGCCGCGCATTCACAGGAAAGGCGAAGGGGGGCTCAGTGGCCGAAGTCCAGCTGCGTCTGCAGGTGGGCGTCCGCTTGGGCCAGGTGCCAGCGGGCCTGGAGCAGGGCTTCGTTCCAGGGCAGGCAGCCGGGGGCCTGCGCCGCGGCTTGTCCGGCCGGCTGCAGGGCTGCGCAGGGCGCGAGGTGGCCGGCACCGGCCGCGGTGGCGGTGGGCCGCGTGGCTTCCCGGGCGATCTCCTGGTAGAGCGCCAGGGTCTCGGCCATGGGGGCGATGGCCAGCTCGCGCTTGAGGGCGGCGCGGCAGCGCTCGAACTGGGTCAGGGCCAGGGCGCGCTGGCCGGCGGCCAGGTGGCAGCGCATGAGCTCGCGGTGCACATCCTCGCGCAGGGCGTCCATGTCCAGCATGGCCTCGCCGTGCTGGATGGCGTCCTGCCACTGCCCCTGCAGGCTGCTGAGGTGCATCAGCCGTGCGAGCGCGCCCAGCTGCATGCGACGATGGCGCTCGCGCAGGCGCAGCGCCCAGTCGTCCTGGTAGCCGGTCAGCACATCGCCGCGATAGAGCTGAACGGCCTCACGCAAGGCGCGCACGTCCTGCGCTTCCAGCTGCTCCACGGGCTTGGCCAGGGGCGGCTCGACCAGGGTCAGGTAGCGCTCCAGGTCCGATTGCACCTGCACATGACGGGCGATGCGCACGCCGCCCTGGCGATCGGTCTCGATGATGGCCCCGTTGGCCAGGGGCGGCTGCTCCAGGGCCCGGCGCAGGCGCCACAGCAGGGTGTTGAAGCAGGCGGCACTGGCCGACTCCGCTCCGCCGCCCCACAGCTCTCGGCACAGTTCCCCCCGGTTCAGGGCCTGGCCCCGGCCCAGGGCCAGCAAGGCCAGCAGGCCGCCCAGGCGCCCGCTGAGGGCGAGGTGGCGCTGCGGGGCCCAAAGGCCGGTGTTCAGGCTGACGCTGTAGGCGCCAAACAGTTCCAGGCGTAGCTGAACGTCCATATCGTTCGGAGGCGCCTGCCTGCGCTGGCGCGCGTGAGAACCGCTGGGCAGGCGATCTTGGCACAACTGCTCAGTCGAGCAGCCCCCTACTGTCAGTTCTAGCAGGGCGGAAGTTAGGGGTTTTCAAAACGCTCCGGCTGCCTTCCAGAACGAAAAAAGGCTGCCCAAGGCAGCCAGGGCGCGTGCGACGCCGGTCTTCAGTGCAGCGCTTCGCCGGGGGGCGCGCCATTGACCACACTGAAGACCGCTTCGCCAACGGAGCCCGCTTCGATCTCTTCCTCGGTGGCTTCCCGGACGTCGCGCACCCGCAGATGCATGCGCAGGCCCACGCCCGCCAGCGGGTGGTTGCCGTCCAGCACGACATGCTCGGGGTAGACCTCGGTGACGGTGTAGATCAGATCCTGGGGCATGTCTTCGGTGGCGGCGCCCTCAGGCAGGCCTTCGAACTGCATGCCGACGTCCACGTTCTCGGGCATCAGGCTGCGGGCTTCGAAACAGACCAACTGGGCATCGTAGTCGCCGAATGCATGTTCGGGGTCCAGCGCCACGCTGGCTTCGAAGCCGGCTTCCTGGCCGGCGATGGCTTCCTCGACCTTGGCGAAGAGGTCGTCGCCGCCGAAGAAGAACTCCAGCGGTTCGGCCAGCTCGTCAATCAGCTGGCCTTGGGCGTCTTCCAGTCTCCAGCTCAGGGAGACGACGCAGGGGGCGGTGATTTGCATCCCGCTATTGTTTCACAGCCGCCATGGCCATCCCGGGGAAGCGCAGGCAGGCCTCGGCGCCTGGCCCGTCCTGGCGCGGCTTCAGGCTGAGGCTGCCGCCGTGGGCCTCCGCGATCTGACGCGACAGCACCAGGCCGATGCCGGTGCCGCCCGGCTTGGTGGTGTAGAAGGGCACGAAGAGGTTGGCAGGATTGGCGATCCCCACCCCCCGGTCCCGCAGCCACAGGCGCTCCGGCGGGCAGGCGCAGACCAGCTCGACCCCGGGCGGCTCGATGCCCGCCGCCAGCTCGGCCTCGACGGCGTTCTTCAGCAGATTGCCCAGCAGCTGCTCGATCTGGCCGGCGTCGCCATGGAAGAGCAGGCGGGGGGGCGGCTCGCAGGCCAGCCCGGCGGCATCCACCCAGGCCAGACGCACGCCGCCGGACAGGGCCGCCAGGCGCTGCAGCAGGGGCAGGAGGTCGAAGAGATGCCACTGCGGCTCGGGCAGGCGGCTCCAGCGGGCGTAGCGCCGCACGAACTCGCTGAGCTGGCGGGCACGGGATTCGATCAGGGGCAGGGCCTCCTGCAGGTCCGCGGACCAGGCTGGGCTCTCCTGGCCGGGCGAAGCGGCCTGCACCGGCGGCTGGCTCCTCGCTGCGACGGCCATTCCCTGCTGCAGACTGCCGCTGAGGCTGATGATGGGCGCCAGCGCGTTCTGCACCTCGTGGCTGAGCACCCTCAGCAGGTGGTGCCAGGCCTTGAGCTCCTGGTCGCGCAGCGCCTGGCGCAGGTCGCTGACGCACAGCAGCGTGCGGCAGGGCGCGGTCCCCGCCTGGCGATGGCGCCGGATGCGCCAGGTGCCGCTGGCGCCCGGAAAAGCGTGCTCGCAGACCGTCTCCTCCGCCCCCTCCATCCAGGCGGCCAGGCCCAGGGCCTCCGCCGAGCGGCCGAGCAGGGCCGAGGCCGGTGCCTTCAGCAGCAGCTCGGCACTGGGATTGAGCAGGCACAGCCGCTGGGTGTCGTCGAAGGCGAGCACGGCCAGGTCCAGAGCCTGCAGCACCGTCCGGGTCAGGTCCTGCTCGGCACGGGCCTGGTCCTGGACCTGGCGCAGCTGCCGGCCCAGGGCGGCGATGGGGGCGGCCAGCTCCGCCAGGCCCGGCCCGGCACGCAGGCGCACGGTGGGGTCGCCCTGCGACAGGCCTTCCAGCACATTGGCGACCTGACGCAGGCGGTCCTCCCAGCGGCGCTGCCAGGACCAGGTGCCCCAGGCCCAGGCCAGCAGGGCCAGCGTCATCAGCAGGACCTTGGGGTAGATGAGCCAGGGCAGCTGCCACAGGCACAGCGCCAGGGCGAGCAGGGCCGGCAGGCCGGCCAGCCAGGCAGTCAGCCAGCCCGGGCGGGGCCAGGTCTTGCCTGTCATAGGCCGTGCTTGTCCAGCCGCCGGTAGAGGGCCGAGCGGCTCAGGCCCAGCAGGCGGGCCGCCTCGTTGGCATTGCCGCCGCAATGGCGCAGCGCGGCCTCGATCCAGGCGCGCTCGGCCTCCTCAAGATTCCATTGCCGGCCTTGGGGACCTGGCAGTGGCGCAGTGCCGGCGGGGCCCTGCAGCGCCAGGTCCCCAGCCTGGATCAGCGGGCCGGTGCCCAGCAGGCAGGCACGGGCCATGCAGTGCGAGAGCTCGCGCACATTGCCGGGCCAGGCATGCTGGCGCAGGGCATCCAGGGCGTCGGGACTGAGCAGGGGCACTGAACGCTTTTCGCGCTGCGCATGGGCCGCCAGCATCTGCCGGGCCAGGATGACGATGTCCTCGCCCCGCTGGCGCAGGGCCGGCATGTGCAGGCACACGGTGTTGAGGCGGTAGTAGAGGTCGCGCCGGAAACTGCCCGCCTCCACGCGGGCCAGCAGGTCCTCATTGGTCGCGGCGATCAGGCGCACGTCGGCCCGGCGCTGCTGGCCGGAGCCCAGGCGCTCGAAATGCCCGCTTTCCAGTGCCTGCAGCAGCTTGGCCTGCTGGGCCAGGGGCAGGTTGCCGATCTCGTCGAGGAACAGCGTGCCGCGGTCCGCCAGCTCGAAGCGGCCGATGCGCGTCTGGCGGGCGTCGGTGAAGGCCCCGCGCTCGTGGCCGAACATCTCGCTCTCGAACAGGGTCTCGGGGATGGCGCCCATGTTGACGGCGATGAAGGGCCTGTCCGCCCGGGAGGACTGGCGATGGATGGCCTCCGCCAACTGCGTCTTGCCCGTGCCGTTCTCGCCGCTGATCAGCAGGCTGACCTGGCTGGCGGCCACGGCCCGCACCTGGCCCATCAGGGCCTGCATGACGGGTGAGTCCGCCACCCAGCTGCCCGGCTGCACCTCCTGCTCGCGCAGGCACTGGTTCTCGCGGGCCAGGCGCCGGGCACTGACGCGCGCCTGGCGCAGCTGCAGCTGGGTCTGCAGCGTGGTGAGCAGCCGGGTGTTGTCCCAGGGCTTCTCGATGAAGTCGGAGGCGCCCAGCTGCAGGGCCTGCACGGCCAGCGGGACGCTGCCCCAGGCCGTCATCGCGATGATGGGCAGCTCCGGATCCAGGGCCCGCGCTTCCCGGATGAGTGCCAGCCCTTCCTGGCCCGAGGTGGTGTCGTCGTGGAAGTTCAGGTCCGCCAGCAGCAGGCCGTGTTCGCGGCCCTGCAGGGCATGCAGGGCGTCGGCAGGCGAGGCGGCCAGCACGCAGGGCAGGCCTGCCGCCGCCAGCAGCTGGCGCAGGGCGATGCGGATGGCGGCGTCGTCATCCACGACGAGCAGGGGCGGAGGGCGGTCCAGGTCAGTCATGGAGGGAGGCGGGTGGCAGCGGCCGCGATTGTCTCTCCTGTCGATCGCGAGACGGGCGGCCAAGGGTCATGGTCGAGGGGCTACAGGGCTTGCAACAGGCGCGAGGCCGGCTGGCGCAGCGCCTGGCGTGCCGGCACCCAGGTAGCCAGCAGCGCCACCGCGGCGATCAGCAGGGCGGAGGCGGCCGCGCCCCAAAGGAAGTCAGCGCTTTGCAGGTCCATCGCCCCCAGGGCCAGCCAGCCAGCCGGCAACCCCAGCAGCAGGGCCAGGCCCAGCTGCCAGACGCTGCGGCCCAGCAGCAGTGCCATCAAGGCGCCGGGTGGCGCGCCGACGGCCGTGCGCACGGCCAGCTCGTGCTGGCGCAAGGCCACCGCGCGGTGGGTCACGCCATAGATGCCGCTCACGGCCAGCAGCAGGCTCATCAGGCCCAGGGCCGAGCAGACCCCGGCCATGACTTCGGCGCCGGCCAGGGCCATCTGCTGCCGCTCCCAGGCGCTGCGCACGCCCTGCAGGGCCAGGTCCGGGTCGGTCTCGGTGATGGCTCGTGCCAGCCATTCCCTTTGCGAGGCTGCGTCGCCGCCACCTACCCAGGCCAGCTCCAGCCGGGTGGGGGTGACGGGCGTCTGGCTGAGCGGTTGGTAGGCCACGGCCTGGCGTTGCCGGTCCAGGCGGACCATGCCGTGCGCCACTGCATCGCACACACCCACGACGGTGATCCATTTCAGGTCCTGCGGATGCTCCGGGTCCAGCCAGGCGAAGCGGCGGCCCAGCGCGGATTGCCCGGGCCAGTGCTGCTGCGCAAAGGTCTTGTTGACCACGGCCACGGCCTGGCGATCCTCGCTGTCCTGACTGCTGAAGCCACGGCCTTCCAGCAGGCGGATGTCCAGGGCCTGGAAGAAGCCTGGGCTCACGGCATAGCTGTGGCTGACCGCAGCGCGCTCGGGCGAGCTGTCCTGCCCTTCGATGCTGACCAGGTCCACCGACCGTGCGGCGCCGCCCGGCAAGGCGGTGGCCAGCGCGGCCCCGTGGATGCCCGCCGCCTGGGCCTGGCTGCTCAGCTGGCGCTCCAGCTTCGCCCACAGGGCCTGGGCCGCCTGATGGCGTCGGGCGGCGGACTCGGGCGCCCTGTCCGCGCTGGCGTCGCCGGTGCTGGTGCCCGAAGCCTGCGCCGCGGACGCGGGGGCAGACGGCTGTGGCGCCTGCCAGTGCACCTGGGCCGTCAGCACGTCGTCCATGCGCGCCCCCGTGCCCTGGCTGAGACGTGCCTTGGCGGCGTAGAGCTGGGCGCCCGACACCCACAGCAGCAGCGCCGCCAGGCCCATCTGCACCACCACGAGGATGCGGCTGAAGCGGCCGGCGCGCCGCCCGGGGGTGCCGCGCTGGCTGTCCTTGAGCACATCGGCCGTGTCGGCATCGCTGCCGCGCCAGGCGGGCAATCCACCGGTGAGCAGCGCCGTGAGCACCGCCAGCAGCAGCGCGAAGACCAGGGCTGCCGGACGCAGCTCGAAGTGGATCCAGAACGGCATGCGGCCATCGGAGCTGGCTTCGGCCGCCTGCTGGGTGAGGCTCAGGGCCCAGGCAGCGAAGAAGGCGCCCACGACCGTGGCCAGCAGGCTCAGCACCAGGGATTCCATCAGGCTCTGCAGCACCAAGCGGCCCCGCGGCGCGCCCAGGGCCAGGCGAAGGGCGATGTCGTGCCGGCGTTCGTTGGCGCGGCCCAGCAGCAGGTTGCCGGCATTGAGGCTCACCAGGCACAGCAGCAACAGTGCGGCAGCGGCCAGCGCCAGGGTGATGGTGCCGGCATCGGTCAGGCCCCAGCTCGTGTAGCCAACTGCCAGCAGGCGCTGCTGCGCATGGCTGCGGGGGTAGCGCTGTGCCAGCTGCTGTCCGGCCAGGTCCAGCTCGTCCTGCAGCGACGCCAGACCGGCCTGCGGCTTCAGCCGGGCCAGCAGCATCACATGGCCGGCCGTTCCCAGGCTCACGTGCTCCTGGCGCTGCAGCTGCTCGGCGCGTGGCGGTTGGAAGGGCAGCCACAACTGCTGGTTCAGCGGCAGGCGGACGGCCTCGGGCAGGACCCCGACCACGGTGCGGTCCACCCCATTGATGCGCAGCACCTGGCCCAGGGCCTGCGTCGATCCCAGCAGCTGCTCCCGCCACAGGCTTTCGCCGATGAGCACCACCGGCGGTGCGCCCGGCAGCTCGTCCTCAGGCTGCAGGAGGCGACCCTGCAGCGGCTTGACCGTGGTCCAGTGCCAGAACGGCGACGCGATCTGTGCGGCGGACACCACCACTGGTGCCCGCCGCGGGCTGCCAACGGTGGCGGACAGCGTGGTGAGCGGCGCCAGCGCGTCGACGCTCTTCAGGCTGCCCTGGAATTCCAGCAGGTCGGCATAGAGCACGCTGAGCGCCTGCGTGCGTTCACCGTCGAGCGTGGCTTCGATGCCGACCACGCGCTCCGGCGCCTGCAAGGGCAGGCTGCCCTGGGTGAAGCCCAGGTAGATGCAGTAGCAGTACACCGCGAAGCCCAGACCGCAGGCCAGGGTCAGCAGAGTCAGCAGGGCCTGCCAGGGCGTGCGGGCCAGGCTCAGCAGAGCCAGTCGGAGGTCCTCACGCATGAAGGGCTCCCTGGGGAATGGAGCGCAGGACTGCGGCTGCTGCTGCGGCGTCCTCGCGCACGACCCGTCCGTCGAACATGTGCACCGTGCGAGCGGCCAGGGCGGCCTGGCGTGCATCATGGGTCACCATGCACAGGGTGGCGCCGGCGGCATGCGCGGCGCACAGCAGCTCCATCACGCGCTCGGCATTGCGAGAGTCGAGGTTGCCCGTGGGTTCGTCCGCAAGGATCAGGCGGGGTCGGCCCACCAGGGCCCGCGCGATGGCCACCCGCTGCTGCTGGCCGCCGGAGAGCTGGGCCGGCAGGTGGCGCGCCCGATGGGCCATGTCCACCTGGGCCAGGGCGTCGGCGATGCGCTCCTTGCGCTCGGCGCGGGACAGGTCGTTGCGGTAGTGCAGGGGCAGGCCGACGTTGTCCTCCACGCTGAGTTCGCCGACGAGGTTGAAGGCCTGGAACACAAAGCCGATCTCGCGGTTGCGCAGGGCCGCCCGCTGCCGCGCGTTCAGGCTGCCGACCTCGACGCCGGCCATCTCATGGCGGCCCTGCGTGGCGACGTCCAGCAGGCCCAGCACGGAGAGCAGGGTGGATTTGCCGCAGCCCGAAGGGCCGGTGATGGACAGGAAGTCGCCGCCCAGGATCTCCAGGTCCAGGCCGTCCAGGGCATGGGTTTCCATCTCATCGGTGAGGTAGGTCTTGCTGAGCTGGTGCAGGCGCACCAGCGGCACGATGGGGGCGGGTTTGGGGCTCATGGAGTCTCCTGGGTGTGGGAATGTAGGGGAAGCAAGGGGTTCATTCCAGGCGGACGGGGGTATTCACCGGCCAGTCGCTGGTGTCGGAGAGGACGATGCGGTCGCCGGGCTGCAAGCCGCTTTCGATGGCGATGCTGCCCACGGCGGCGGCGCCATAGCGCACGGGCACGCGCCAGGCGAGGCCCCGGGCGTCCAGGCGGTAGGCATGGCCCTGGGCATGGGGCTGGCTGAACAGGGGGCGCTGTACCTGCAGGGTCTGGCCCAGGTCGCGCAGCAGCACGGTGCCGTCGATGCTCAGGTCCGGGCGCGTGCCGGGGGGCAGTGCTTCGTCCAGGGCCACGCCGACTTTCACCACACCCTGCTGTACCTTGGGCGCGATGCGCTCGACATGCCCATGCAGGCGGGCCGCGCTCTGGCTGTTGCGCAGGTCCAGCTCGACCTTCTGGCCCAGGGCGAGTTCGCGCGCCTGCGACTCGGGCACCAGCAGCTCTGCCATCAGGGCCTCGGGCCTGCCCAGGCGTGCCAGGCTGGCCCCCGCGGTGACGGACTGCCCGATCTGCAGGTTGAAGTCCTGCACCACCGCGTCCATGGGGGCCCGCACCCAGAGGCTGTCCTGGCGTGCGCTTTCCGCGGCCAGGGCCTGGCGCAGGCGCTCCAGCGCGGCCTGCCGGGCCTTGAGCTGGGCCCGTGCGCTGTCCTGCTGCTGGGCCAGCACCGTTCGTTCCAGCTGCAGCAGGTGCCGCGCCTGTTCCAGGTTGAACTGGCTGCGCTGATGGGCGATCTTCGTGACCAGGCCTTCGCGCAGCAGTTCCTCGTCGGCATCCCATTGGAGCTGGGCGCTGCGCTCGGCAAAGAGCGCGCGGTCCACGGCGCTGCGCTGCTGGGTGAGCTGGCTGTCCAGCGTGGCCTGCAGGGCGCGGCATTCGGCATCGGCCTGCTCGTGTTGCCAGCGGGCGTCCAGCACACGCTGGTCCTGGGCGGGGTTGGCGAGCTTGAGCAGGCTGTCACCGGCTTTCACGGCCTGGCCTGCCTGCACCGCCAGTCGTTCGATGCGGCCCTCCAGGGGCGCAGTCAGCCACTGCGGGTCCCGCAGCAGCAGGCTGCCGGGGGCACGCAGGTCCACCCGCATGGGACCCACGCTGACCGTGCCCAGCTGCACATGGGCGGCACGGACGCGCCGTTCCACCCGTTGGCCCCACAGCGTGCTGATGCCGGTGGTGAGCAGCAGCGCCAGCAGGGCGATACCGGGCCACAGCAGCCGGCGGTGGCGTGTCAGCGAAGACCAGTGGCGGGCGGGGCGGGGGATGTCCATGGGGTGGGGCGGGGCAATGAGTCGGGGATGCGGGCCCGGAGAGGGCGGCCGGCCCAGTCCTGTTTGCAGGAGTCGTGCCAGCGCCTCGCGGGCCGGCCTCCCGGGCTGGACGGGGCACTGGGGCCGGCGCAAGGCCTTGAGCTATCCCAATATCGGGACGCAGCTCAGGCCGACGGTTTCGATTCCGGGACCCGCCCTCGCGCACAATCGCGGCATGAAGATCACTACCCCGACGCCGCTGCTGGGCGGACAGAGCCCGGACCAATTCATGCGCAAGTACTGGCAGCGCAAGCCCCTACTGGTGCGCCAGGCCTTGCCGGGCATCCAGCCCCCGGCCCATCGCAGCGAGCTCGCCGCCCTGGCCGCCAGCGAGGACGTGGAGTCCCGCCTGGTCTCTCAATTCCAGGGCAAGTGGGCCCTCAAGCAGGGGCCCGTGGCCAAGCTGCCGCCCTGGAGCAAGCCCGGCTGGACGCTGCTGGTGCAAGGCCTGGACCTGCATGTGCAGGCGGCGCAGGAACTGCTGGCGAAGTTCCGCTTCGTGCCCGAGGCGCGGCTGGATGACCTGATGATCTCCTACGCCACCGACGGCGGTGGCGTCGGCCCGCATTTCGATTCCTACGACGTGTTCCTGATCCAGGTCCACGGCAAGCGCCATTGGCGCATCGGCCGCCAGGGCCATGCGACGACGGGGGCACTGCGGCCCGACGTGCCGGTCAAGCTGCTGGCGGACTTCGAGCCCGAGCAGGAATTCACCCTGGAACCCGGGGACATGCTCTACCTGCCGCCCGGCTGGGCGCATGACGGCATCGCCATCGGCGAATGCATGACCTGCTCGGTGGGATTTCGCACGCCTTGGCGCGCGGAGCTGGCCCGCGAGCTGCTGCAGCGGCTGATGGACGACGAGTCCCAGGCCTATGCCAACAAGATGTACGCCGACCCGAAGCAAGCGGCCACCGAGACGCCCGGCGCCATTCCCCAGCAGCTGCTGGATTTCTCGCGCGACGCCTGCGAGCGGGCCCTGCGCGAGCCCCTGGCCCTGGAGCGCGCCCTGGGCGAGGCCTTGACCGAACCCAAGCCCAAGGTGTTCTTCCAGATGGGCGAGGTCGTGCCCGAGGGCGCTGGCGTGCTTCTGGACCGCCGCAGTCGCATGATGTATGACACGGCTCACGTCTTCATCAATGGCGAGTCCTACCGTGCCGGCGGGCGGGATGCCAAGCTGATGCGCAGGCTGGCCGACCAGCGGCAGCTCAGCCCTCGCGAGGTGGCCCAGCTGTCCGACGGTGCGCGTGAGCTGCTGGACCAGTGGGCCGAAGACGGTTGGGTGCTGTCCAGCGGGACGGCGCCGGACTGAGGCCGCCGACGGCCGCATTGCAGGAGGAAGCCGCCATGGATGCATCCAAGGACCCTCGATCCAGTGAGGCGCAAGACCTGACCCGTCCGGGTGAGGCCGGCGCTGCGGCTGACCTGCTGGTCGAAGGCCAGGCCGCGGTGCAGGCCTCCTTGCTGGAGCAGCTCCTGCTGGCCTGCCGGGATGGCGCGCCGCAGATCTGCTGCTTCGACGCCGATTTCCAGCACTGGCCGCTGTCCAATGCGCAGTTGCTGGAAGCCCTGCGGCAGTGGGCGGCGCCGCACCGCCGCCTGCGCCTGCTGGCCCGCGACTATCAGCCCTTGCTGCGCCAGCATCCACGTTTCGTGCAATGGCGGCAGCTTTTCGCCCATGTGGTGGAGCCGCGCCAACTGGGCGATGAAGGGCCGGTGGATCCCCGCCGTCCTGCTGCCTTGCTATTGGGTCGGCAGCCGCGACTGTGGCGTTTGATCGACGCGCGCCAGGGGCGGGCCGTAGTCCAGACGGATGCGAGTGCGTATGGCGCTGCGCTCGAATGGTTTGATGCGGTCGCGCAACGTTCGGAAGAATCCTTTGCCGCCAGCACTTTGGGGCTTTAGCTAGCGCTAAAAGCTGACGCTATAATTTCTGGCTAGGCGAGGGAAGCGCTCGAGGTTTCCACGTCTTGTTCTGCCGAGTTGATCATGGGCGGGTTCGTGTGAGCGGATTCGTTTTTGGGCCGGCTCGAAGAATTACCGGTAATTGAATCTTCGTCTAATAGATCTTGAGGACAAGTATGAATAAGTCGATCCTGTTGGCTTCCCTGCTGGCTGCTGCTGCCCTGACCGCTTGCGGCAAGAAGGCTGAAGAGGCTGCTCCGGCCCCGGCTCCCGCCGCTGCTCCGGCTCCCGCTGCTTCGGAAGCTGCTTCGGCTCCCGCCGCTGACGCTTCGGCTCCCGCCGCTGCTGACGCTGCCTCCGCTGCCGCCAGCAAGTAATCGGATCCCCGGTTCAGGAAAAACCGCCGTGCCGCAAGGCCGGCGGTTTTTTCTTGGGTGCTGCACTTCGCCCGAAACACTCGGCCGAACCACTTGGCCGCTGCACGGCCAGGCAAGGCCCGCGACAAAGAAAAAAGCCCCTGCGGCCGAAGCGGCCCAGGGGCTTTTGCATTGAGGGCTGGTCCGCGCGGGGCTCGGGGCCCCGCACGGCGGGCTTCAGCGCAGGTCTTCCTGCAACAGGGCGAGGATGCGACGGGCGTTGTCGTCGGTCTGTTGCACGCCCTGGCTGTCGGTGACGCTCACGACGGTCTTGCTGCCTTCGCTCTTGACCAGCACGCGATAACGGTTGGCCGTGACGGTCTTGCCGAAGCCAAAGAGCTTGGCGAAGAAGTTGGGCTCTTCCTTGCCGACGAAGTTGGGGTCGGCATAGCGCAGGAAGAACAGGCCCAGCTTGCGGTCGCGGTCCTCGACCGTGAAGCCGTGGCGATCCAGCGACTGGCCCACGCGACGCCAAGCGCGGTCGAAGTCTTCGTTCACGCTCAGGCTGGTCGGCACCTCGGCCAGATTGCGGCTGGTGGGTTCCACCGCGACCTTGGTGGTGCTGGCGCTGTTGGCGCTGGCCTGCAGGGCGTCCTTGGCATCGGCCTCGCGGCCGCCCAGCTTGAGCATCAGGCGGGACAGCATCTCGCCTTCCAGCGAGGGGTCAGCCGGGCGAGGCTGCCAGACGGTCTGGTCGCGCTGCTGGCTGGTGTAGACCTCCTGCATGCCTCGGTGATAGATGGCGATTTCCGTGCCGCCATTGACGCGCTCGACCCGGGTGCGGTACTTGTCGCGCTCGCCGGTGGAGTAGAGGCTGTCCAGGGCCTGGCCGATGGTGCGGCGGATGAAGTCCAGCGGCAGCTTGGCGCGGTTCTCGGCCCAGCTGGTTTCCATCACGCCGACTTCCGCCTGCTCGCTGGCGATCTCGAAGCCCAGGCCGGTCCAGAAGCCGCGGATCTGCGGCCACAGCTGTTCAGGCGCCAGGCTGCTGCGCAGCACGCGCTGGCCGTTGACGCGCTCCAGCCGGATGTCGCCAACGGCATTGAGCGCCACATTGCCAGCCGCGACGGACGCGCTGGCGCGCGGTGCGCTTTTCTGGTTGGCCAACTCGGAGGCCGTGACCACGCCGCTGCTGTTGCGGCGCTCCTGGTTCAGCTGAGTCAGGTCCGGCGGCACGTCCAGGCCACTCGTCTGCTTGGCACCGCTGCGGTAGTCGACCTTGTCGGTGCCAATCACGCCTTCAATGGAACTGCAGGCCGTCAGCGAGGTCAGCGAGACCAGGACAAGACCGCAGGCCAGGCCCTTGGTCGGGGCAGAAAGAGAACGAGTCACGCTAGACATCTCCAAGAGAACACGGGCGGTGTTGTACCGCAGATTTGGACCAAATCCGCGCTTCACACCTCAAATCACAGCAGGCCGCTTTCGCGCAGGGCCTGTTCGACGCTGTCCTGCCCCCCCGCCGTCAGCGGTGTGATGGGCAGGCGCAGGGCGGCCTTGCAGCGGCCCAAGCGCTCCAGCGCCCATTTGGTGGGGGCCGGGCTGGGCTCGCAGAACAGCTGCTTGTGCAGGCTCAGCAGCTGGAAGTGGATGCGGGTGGCTTCCTTGACGTCGCCGGCCAGCGCGGCCTTGCACAGCTGGTGCATGGCGCGCGGCGCGACGTTGGCCGTCACGCTGACATTGCCATGCCCGCCCAGCAGCATCAGCGCGACGGCGGTGCCGTCGTCACCCGAATAGATGTGGAAGCCCTGGGGGGCGTTCTTGATCAGGTAGGCGGCGCGCTCGATATTGCCCGTTGCTTCCTTGACGCCGAAGACGCCGGGCAGGCTGGCGCAGCGCAGGGCGGTGTCCGGGCTCATGTCGGCCACGGTACGGCCGGGCACGTTGTAGAGCATCATGGGGATGTCCACGGCCTCGGCGATCGCCTTGTAGTGCTGGTAAATGCCTTCCTGCGAGGGCTTGTTGTAGTAGGGCACGACCGACAGCGTGCAGTCGGCACCCACCGATTTGGCGTAGCGGCTGAGGTTGATGGCCTCCGCGGTGCTGTTCGCGCCGGTGCCGGCCATGATGGGCACGCGGCGGGCGGCATGCTCGACGGCCACGCGGATGATTTCGCAATGCTCATCGACGGTGACCGTGGGCGACTCGCCCGTGGTGCCGACCACGCCGATGCAGTCCGTGCCTTCGGCGATGTGCCAGTCGATCAGGCGGCGCAGGGCGTCATAGTCGACGCTGCCGTCTTCCTGCATCGGGGTCACCAGAGCCACGATGCTGCCAAGAATCGGTTTCATGAGGGTTCCTCGTAATCAGCTGATTCTACTGAAGCGGCGCAGGGGTCTGGCCCAAGCGCTGATCCAGCGTCTCAAGCGAGGGGGTAGCGGGTCTGCGGATCGCCCGGCGTTCGCTCGCGAACGGCGGCAACGCGCTGGATCTGCGCCGGGTTGACGCCCTGGGCCTCGCCATCGACGAAGCCGTCTTCGTAGGCCACGATGCGCAGGTCCCGGGCTGCCTGCAGCAGCTCGCCGTGGCGCAGCAGGAACTCCGGGCGCGACGGCCGGCCCAGCAGCTGCTGGCCTTCGGCAAAGGTCTCGTAGACCAGCCAGCCGCCCGGCGCGACGGCCTCGACAATGTGCGGCAGCAGCGGGCGCCACAGGTAGTTCGTCACCAGCACCAGGTCGAAGCGCCGCTGGCCCAGGGGCCAGGGTGCGCCTTCCAGATCGGCCTGGACGAGCTCGGCGCCGCAGTCCGCAAGTCCGGACAGGGCCTGGGCATTGCGGTCCACGGCGCAGACCTGCAGGCCGCGTTCGCGCAGCCAGCGCACGTGACGGCCACTGCCGCAGGCCAGGTCCAGCGCCGTCTGTCCGGGGCTGAAGTGCCGCTGCCAGCGCAGCAGCCAGGGCGAGGGGCGGGCTGTCGGCGCAGGCGAAGGCGAAGGCGAAAGCGAAAGTGCAGAGGGGGTCAGGTCTTGCATGCGGTGCGCGCCTCAGTGCTGGCGGTTCAGGGCCTTGAGCGCCAGGCGGTCCACCAACGCGGGAGCGATCAGCTTGAGCCAGCGTCCCAGCCGGCCTTTCACGCTCATGACGATGTCCCGTTCGCGCTGCAGCGTGCCGTCCAGGATCAGCCGGGCGCAGGTCTGCACGCTCATGGCGCCGCGCTCGTCCAGGCCGCTGCGTCCGGCGGGCTGGCCCTTGGCGCCGAAGCCCCGGCGGCGGATCTCGGTGCTGACCACGCCCGGATAGGCAATGGTGACGGAAACGCCGGCTGGCGCGAGCTCCACGCGCAGGGCCTCGAAGAAGCCGGTCATTGCGAACTTGGTGGCGCTGTAGGCCGTGCGCCCCGGCACGCCCACCAGGCCGGCCAGGCTGGACACCGCGACCAGCCGGCCCTGGCTGGCCTTGAGCCAGGGCAGGGCGGCATGGCTGCACCAGACCGCGCTCCAGTGGTTGATGCGCATCAGCTGCTCGTACCAGGCCAGGTCCTGGACCTCTTCCAGCAGGGCATGGGCCGACATGCCGGCGTTGTTGACCAGCACGTCGACGCCGCCGAAGGCTTCGGTGGCTGCGCGGATCAGACCCTGGCAGGCCGCCTGCTCGGACAGATCCGCCGCATGCACCAGCACAGTGGCACCCAGGGCCTCGCAATGCGCGGCCACGGCCTCGAGCTTGGCCTGCTGGCGGCCGTTGAGCACCAGGCGCAAGCCCGCACCATGGCGTGCCGCCCACTGCCGGGCCAGTTCGGCGCCAATGCCGTCGGAAGCGCCGGTGATGATGACGATCATGAAAGGGGGTCCTGCAGAGCTAGGGGCCAGCGTTGCCGCGCTGTACTGGGTGCCGCGCTTGGTGCCGCGCTGGGTGCCGGAGAGGCTCACGGGCGCTTGAGCCAAGGCAAACCCAGCGGCAGCATCGCTATCGGATCCAGGCAGCCCAAGACGAGGCGAGCAGCAGTGCGAGCGCGATCATGCCTCGTCACAGCCCGACTTGCCAGCGATGCGGGGACGGCCGCTGCCGGACCAGGGTTTCAGGCCAGCAGCCGAGACGCGGGCAGCGACAGCCCATGGCGCGGGCCGGCGGGCTCAGCGGCGCTTCGCCGCCCCGGAGCGGACGGACGTGGCGTTGCGTGGGGCCTTGCCGGCCGCCGCGCTGCTGCTGGTCCTGCGCACCGAGGCCGCGGCCTTGCTGCCGCTCTTGCTGCCGGCCTTGGCCGTGCCGGTTTTCTTGCCCTTGCTCGCCTTGCCGGCCTTGCCTGCCGCGGCGGCCGTGGCCTCGGTGCTGGCATCGCTGGCCTCGGCCACGCTGTCCAGCTGAGTGAGGAGCCGGCCCTGCTTGACGCGCATCAGCGGCTTGTCCAGCGTGTGCAGATCGTCCAGGGGATTGCTCACCAGCACCAGGAAGCTGGCCTCGCAGCCCTCGTCGAAGCAGGCCAGGCGGCGCTTGGGGAAGAGGGCGCGCGGGGTGCTGATGCTGGCCATCTTCAGCAGCTCGGCCGGGCTGAAGACCGCCAGTCCGGCCAGGTGGTGGAGCTCGGCCAGCGAGGTGCCCGGGAAATTGTCCGAGCCCAGCAGCAGCTGCGCGCCGGCGGCTTTGAGCAGGCGAAGGTTGTGCGACAGCACCTCGCGCAGGGCCTGGCGCTGCTCCTCGCTCATCGGGAACAGCGTATTCGCCACGGTGCCAGTCAGCACCTGGGTCTTTTGCGCAGCGGCGCGGGCGGCGCTGGATTCGTCCAGGCGGAAGCGCTCCGGGCTGTCGTCAAAGGCCGCGAAATAGCCGGGCACGTGGCCGATCTGGTCCGCGCCGGCCTCCAGGGCGGCCTTGAAGTCGGCCGCGGTTTCCACGTGTGCGCTGACCGGCATCTTGTCCTTGTGCGCCAATCGCACGAGAGCGGTGGCGGTGTCGGGGTTGAGGCCCAGGCGGCCCAGGGCAGCAGGATTGCCGTGCAGCTCGGGCCGGTCGCTGTAGGCCAGGATGATCTTGAGCCAGTCCGTCTTGCGCGGCGCCACCAGCGGCCATTTCTGCTGCGCCTGCTCGGGAGTGTCGACCAGCAGCAGCTGGCGGTCCGCGAAGTCGCTGACCTGGCGCGGCGGCTGGCCCTCGGCCACGGGCTGGGCCAGCAGCGGCGCCAGGGGGTGACCGTCGGAGCTGGTGACGCAGGCCGTGGTGAAGCTCACGTCCACGCTGTCCGGCTGGTTCAACAGCGGCCGTGCGCTGGCGATGCTGTCGGGGTCGCCGCACTGCATGGCGGCATAGAAGACGCCGTCCTGCAGATAGCGCTGGCCGAAGTTCTGCACGCCCCAGGCGCTTTGCAGATTGTGGTTGTTGGCTTCGGCCAGGGGCGGCACCAGGTACTGCTCGCGCAGTTCCAGGCGGCGATGAATGCGCTTGGGGCGGGCCTTGGTGAACTTGCCGTCGACGACGTAGAGCGTGCCCTTCTGGAAGCCCTGGCCGTCGAACCAGCGGGCATTGTGCAGCTCCATGGCCAGCGGCGCGCTGGCCCTGAAGGGCTGGGGCTGGCTGGGTGCCGAGCCCGTCTGGGCCCCGGCGTTGATCGACAAGGCCAGCAGCGTCAGCAGGGTCGGCAGGGTCGGCAGGGTCGGCAGGGTCGGCAGGACGGGGGTTCGCAAGGCGTACGGCAAAACGGGCGGCCCTCAGGAGTCTTCAGCAAGGTGGCGGATGCTACGACGGAAATAGCCCGTTCGACCCAAGTCAGGCTTGGGGATTCTCCTGCACGCCGTCGCCGGCCGGCGGCCGGCGCCTCCCTACAATCGCCGCCATGGCAAGCAAAGCAGTCTCCTCCAACTCCGCCCCGGCATCCGGCTATGGCGAGGCCTCGATCCGCGTTCTCAAGGGCCTGGAGCCGGTCAAGCAGCGTCCGGGCATGTACACCCGGACGGACAACCCCCTGCACATCATCCAGGAGGTGATCGACAACGCCGCCGACGAGGCCCTGGCCGGCTTCGGTCGCCGCATCGACCTCACCCAGCACACCGACGGTTCCATCACCATCGAGGATGACGGCCGCGGCATTCCCTTCGGCCTGCACCCCGAAGAAGGCGTGCCGGTGGTCGAGATCGTTTTCACCCGCCTGCACGCCGGCGGCAAGTTCGACAAGGGATCGGGAGGCGCCTACAGCTTTTCCGGCGGCCTGCACGGCGTGGGCGTCAGCGTGACCAATGCCCTGGCCAAGCGCCTGGAGGTGACGGTCTGGCGCGAGAAGCAGGTGGCACGCCTGGCCTTCGAGGCCGGTGACGTGGTCGAGCCCGTGACGGTCCGCCCCGCGGCCAGCGGCGACCGCAAGCAGGGCACGACGGTGCGCGTCTGGCCCGACGCCAAGTATTTCGAGAGCCCCGACCTCCCCAAGGCCGAGCTGGTGCACCTGCTGCGTTCCAAGGCCGTGCTGATGCCCGGCGTCACGGTGACGCTCAAGCAGGAAAAGACCGGCGAGGTCCAGACCTGGGCCTACAAGGGCGGTCTGCGCGACTACCTGATGCAGACGCTGCTCAGCGATCCCCTGATCCCGCTGTTCGAGGGCGAGCAGTACGCCAGCAAGGCCGAGACCGAGAACTTCGCCGAGGGCGAGGGCGCCGCCTGGTGCGTGGCCTTCACCGAAGAGGGTCAGGTCATGCGCGAGAGCTATGTCAACCTGATCCCCACGGTGGCGGGCGGCACGCACGAGTCCGGCCTCAAGGACGGCCTCTTCGGCGCGATCAAGAGCTTCATCGAGATGCACAGCCTGCTGCCCAAGGGCGTCAAGCTGATGCCGGATGACGTCTTCTCGCGCGCCAGCTTCGTGCTCTCGGCCAAGGTGCTGGACCCGCAGTTCCAGGGGCAGACCAAGGAGCGCCTGAACTCGCGGGACGCGCTGCGCCTCGTGTCCGCCTTCGTGAAGCCGCAGCTGGAGCTGTGGCTCAACCAGCATGTGGAGCACGGCAAGAAGCTGGCCGAGCTGGTCATCAAGCAGGCCCAGACCCGTCAGCGCGCCAGCCAGAAGGTCGAGAAGCGCAAGGGCTCGGGCGTGGCCGTGCTGCCCGGCAAACTGACCGACTGCGAGAGCCGCGACCTCCTGCACAACGAGCTTTTCCTGGTGGAGGGCGACTCCGCCGGCGGTTCGGCCAAGATGGGCCGCAACAAGGAGACGCAGGCCATCCTGCCCCTGCGCGGCAAGGTGCTCAACGCCTGGGAGGTGGAGCGCGACCTGCTCTTCAAGAACAACGAGATCCACGACATCTCGGTGGCCATCGGCGTGGATCCGCATGGCCCCGGCACGCCGCTGCACCCGGGCGTTCCCGCAGAGGCCGGCGACGGCCGCCAGGCCTACGAACCCGGGGGCCTGCTGGCCAATCTGCGCTACGGCAAGATCTGCATCCTGTCCGACGCTGACGTCGACGGTTCCCACATCCAGGTGCTGCTGCTGACGCTCTTCTTCCGCCACTTCCCCAAGCTGGTCGAGGCCGGCCACATCTACGTCGCCCGCCCGCCGCTGTTCCGCGTGGACGCCCCGGCCCGCGGCAAGAAGCCGGCCGCCAAGATCTACGCCCTGGACGAAGGCGAGCTGACCGCCACCCTGGACAAGCTGCGCAAGGAAGGCGCCCGCGAGAACAGCTGGACCATCAGCCGCTTCAAGGGCCTGGGCGAGATGAGCGCCGAGCAGCTCTGGGACACCACGCTGAACCCCGAGACCCGCCGCCTCATGCAGGTGGCCTACGGCATGTTCGACTTCGCCGCCACCGAGGGCGCCATCAACAAGCTCATGGGCAAGGGCGAGGCCGCCTCGCGCCGCGAGCTGATGGAGCTGCATGGCGACTCCGTCGAGGTCGACATCTGATCCATCTCAGAGCAAGACCTGACCCTCAGTCCCTGCCATCTCCGGGAGCCGCATGAAGATCGTCTACAACGAGCGCCACGCCCAGCATGCCGCGCAGAAGGAATTCTTCCGCGGCCAGTTGGTGGACGCCTTCGAGATCCCGGCCCGCGCGGACTTTGTGCTGCAGGCCCTGCAGGCCAGCGAGCTCGGCCCCTTCGTGCCGGTCGTGGACCACGGCCGCGTGCCGCTGGAGCGCGTGCATGCGCCGGCCTACCTGCGCTTCATCGAAGGCGCCCATGCCGAGTGGCTGGCCCTGGGCGGGCAGGGCGAGGCCTTCCCCGCGGTCTGGCCCATCCGCAGCCTGCGCAGCGACGTGGAGCCGAAGAGCTTTGCCGCGCGCATGGGGCTTTATTCGATGGACAGCGGCTCGCCGCTGACCGCCGGCACCTGGGCGGCCGCCTACTGGGGTGCCCAGGCCAGCCTGACGGCGCTGGACCTGGTGCTGGCCGGCGAGCGCTCGGCCTACTGTCTGACCCGCCCGCCCGGTCACCATGCCGGGGCTGACTTCTTCGGCGGCTACTGCTTCATCAACAACGCCGCCGTCACGGCGCAGGCCGCGCGTGACGCCGGCCGCCAGCGGGTCGCCATCCTGGACGTGGACTACCACCACGGCAACGGCACCCAGGCCATCTTCTACGAGCGCGCGGACGTCTTCTTCCTGAGCATCCATGGCGACCCGCAGACCGAATACCCCTTCTTCCTGGGCCATGCCGACGAGCGTGGCGCCGGAGCCGGCGAGGGCTTCAACGCCAACTACCCCCTGCCCGCAGGCGCCAGCAACGAGCAGTGGTTCGAGGCCTTCGAGAAGGCCCTGGTCCAGCTCAATGCCTTTGCGCCGGAGCTGCTGATCGTTTCTCTGGGCGTGGACACCTACGGCGGTGACCCCATCTCGCACTTCAGGCTCGACGAGCCCGAGTTCCGCCGCATGGGCCAGAGCCTGGCTTCGCTGCAGCTGCCCACGCTCTTCCTGCAGGAGGGCGGCTATGCCACGGCCGCCATCGGCCGCAATGTGCTGGCGGTGCTGGCGGGCTTTGAAACGACGGCCCAGGGCCAGCCCGGAGTCTGATCACCATGAGTCAGCTGCCCCGCGTTCATCTGCGCCCCACCATGCTCTCGGACCTGGACTTCGTGGTCTCCATCGAGCGGGACGCAGCGAACCTCCCCTTCATCACGCCCTGGGAGCGCACCCAGCATGAGGGCGCGATCCGCTTCCCGGACTCGCGGCATTTCATCGTGGAATGGGGCCA
Organism: Burkholderiaceae bacterium; assembly: GCA_041905785.1. Lineage (GTDB taxonomy): Bacteria > Pseudomonadota > Gammaproteobacteria > Burkholderiales > Burkholderiaceae_C > Roseateles_B. Next base: position 86,865 of record JAYRKJ010000013.1, on the reverse strand, counting down.
GGACTTGCAAACGCAGCCCCTGCACGCCGGCTTCGTGATCCTGCAGGGCTGCCGCAACCCGAACCGCTCGGTGGAACTCAAGCGCCTGGTGCTGCAGCCCAAGGGCCGGGGCGTGGGCCGCGCCTGCCTGCGCCTGCTCAAGCAACTGGCCTTCCAGCAGCTGCATGCGCACCGCTTCTGGCTGGACGTGAAGGCACTCAATGTCCGGGCCCAGCAGCTTTACCTCAGCGAAGGCTTCATCGAGGAAGGCCGGCTGCGCGAGAGCGTGCGCGTCAGCATCGAGGGCGCGGACGGCTATGACAGCCTGATCGTGATGTCCATGCTGGACCGCGAGTACCAGGCCCGCCGGGCGATGAACGAGGAAACCGCATGAGGGGCCTGGCGGCGCTCATTCTTGCCACGCTGAGCTCGGCCGCGCAGGCGGAGCTGTGGGCCTATGTGGACAACGCCGGCGTCGCGCATTTCGCGGCCCAGCGCCTGGATGAGCGCTACCAGCCGGTGATGAGCCTGGGCGCGCGCCCGCAGCGCGTGCCGGGCAAGACCGACCATGGCCGCTCGCTGCTGACCTGGCTGGAGTTCGCGCCCGAGGTCAAGGCCGTGCAGCCCTATCTGCGGGAAGCCTCGCAGCAGACCGGCGTCGACATGGAGCTGCTCAAGGCCATGATCGCGGTGGAGAGCGGCTTCAAGACCGACGCGGTCTCGCCGCGCGGCGCCACCGGGCTCATGCAGATCACCGCCATCGCGGCCGAGCAGTACGCCACGCCGGCCGAGTCCCGCCTGCCCGTCGAGCAGCGCCTGCGCGAGCCGCGCAGCAATGTGCTGATCGGCGCGCGCATGCTGGCCGACCTGATCAAGCGCTACGGCCGCATCGACGCGGCCCTGGCAGCCTGGAACGCCGGTGAGACGGCGGTCCGCAAGGCCGGGGGGCGCATGCCTCCCATCGACGAAACACAGGCCCATGTGCAGATGGTGCTGGAACTCTACTGGGCGCTCTTGCAGCGCAGCCTGAGCCAGCAGCTGCAGGGCATGCAATTCCACAGCGCGCCGGTCTCGCAGTAGTTGCGGCAGGCCCGGGCGCCATTCCCCATGACGATGAACCAGAACTCCTTCGATTTCGACGAGCCCCAATCGCCGCCCCAGCCCGCACCGGGGGGGGGTGACGACGACGGCAACAGCCTGACCCTGGCCCATTACGCCGAGCGCGCCTATCTCGAGTACGCCCTCTCCGTGGTCAAGGGCCGCGCGCTGCCGGACGTCTGCGATGGGCAAAAGCCCGTGCAGCGCCGCATCCTGTATTCGATGGAGCGCATGGGCCTGTCCTTCACCACGGCCAGCGGCCCCAAGGCGGTCAAGAGCGCTCGCGTGGTCGGTGACGTGCTGGGCCGCTTCCACCCGCACGGGGACCAGGCCGCCTACGACGCCCTGGTGCGCATGGCCCAGGACTTCAGCCAGCGCTACCCCCTGATCGACGGCCAGGGCAACTTCGGCAGCCGCGATGGCGACGGCGCCGCCGCGATGCGCTACACCGAAGCCCGCCTGGCGCCCATCACCCGGCTGCTGCTCGATGAAATCGACGAAGGCACGGTGGACTTCGTGCCCAACTACGACGGCTCCACGCAGGAGCCGCGCCAGCTGCCCGCGCGCCTGCCTTTCGTGCTGCTCAATGGCGCCTCGGGCATTGCGGTGGGCCTGGCCACCGAGATCCCGAGCCACAATCTGCGCGAAGTGGCCGCAGCGGCCGTCGCGCTGCTGAAGACCGAGAAGCTCAGCGACGAAGAGCTGTTCAGCCATCTGCCCGGCCCCGACTATCCCGGCGGCGGCCAGCTGATCTCCTCGCCCGATGACATCCAGGCCGCCTACCGCAGCGGACGCGGCTCGCTGAAGCTGCGCGCCCGCTGGAATATTGAGCCTTTGGCCCGCGGCCAGTGGCAGCTGGTGGTGTATGAACTGCCGCATGGCACTTCGTCCCAGAAGGTGCTGGAGGAGATCGAGGAGCTGACCAACCCCAAGATCAAGGCCGGCAAGAAGGCCCTGACTGCCGAGCAACTGCAGCTCAAGGCCTCCATCCTGGCCGTGCTGGACGGCGTGCGCGACGAATCCAACAAGGATGCGCCGGTGCGCCTGGTCTTCGAGCCCAAGAGCCGCACGGTGGACGAGAAGGAGCTCGTCACCCAACTGCTGGCCCACACCAGCCTGGAGAGCAGTGCCTCGATCAATATGACCATGATCGGGGCCGACGGCCGGCCCACGCAGAAGAGCCTGCGCCAGATCCTCACCGAGTGGCTGGGCTACCGCATGGACACCGTCGGCCGCCGCACCCGGCACCGCCTGGACAAGGTGCTGGACCGCATCCACGTGCTGGAAGGCCGCCAGCTGGTGCTGCTGAACATCGACGAGGTGATCCGCATCATCCGCAACAGCGACGAGCCCAAGGCCGCGCTGATCGAGCGCTTCAAGCTGTCCGACCGCCAGGCCGAGGACATCCTCGAGATTCGCCTGCGCCAGCTGGCCCGCCTGGAGGCCATCAAGATCGAGCAGGAGCTGAAGGCCCTGCGCGAGGAGCAGAGCAAGCTGCAGGACATCCTGGACAACCCCAGCGTGCTCAAGCGCACCGTGGTCAGGGAGATCGAGGGCGACGCCAAGACCTACGGCGACGAGCGCCGCACCCTGATCCAGGAAGAGAAAAAGGTCGTGGCCGAGATCAAGGTGGTGGACGAGCCGGTGACGGTGGTCGTCTCCATGAAGGGCTGGGTGCGGGCGCTCAAGGGCCATGAGGTCGACCCGGCTGCGCTGTCCTTCAAGTCGGGCGACCAGCTCTACGGTACCTTCCAATGCCGCAGCGTGGACCCGCTGATCGTGTTCGGTAGCAACGGCCGCGTGTACTCGGTGCCGGTTGCGGTCCTGCCGGGCGGCCGTGGTGACGGCCAGCCCATCACCACGCTGATCGAGCTGGAGAGCGGCACGCAGATCGTCCACTACTGGGCCGCCGCCGCCGCGCAGCGCCTGGTGCTGGCCAATACGGGCGGCTTCGGCCTGATCGCGCAGGTGGGTGACTTGGTGAGCCGCCAGAAGGCCGGCAAGACCTTCCTGAGCCTCGAAGGCGAGGAAAAGCCGCTGCCGCCCAGCCCCGTGCCGGGTGGCGAGGTGCTGGGGGTGCCGAATTTGCAAGTGGCCTGCCTGTCCCTCAACGGCCGCCTGCTGACCTATGCGCTCGACGAGCTCAAGCACCAACCCAAGGGCGGCCGCGGCCTGACCCTCATGGAGCTGGAGGGCAAGGACCTGCTGCTGAGCGTGGCCGCCTTCACCCAGACCCTGCAGGTGCTGGGCTCGGGCCGCGGCGGCAAGCCCAAGGAGGAGCTGCTCAAGGGCGCGGGCCTGGCCGCCTACGCCGGCAAGCGCGCCCGCAAGGGCAAGCCGGTCGAGGGCCTGCAGAAGGTGGCCCGCGTGCTGGCCGGATGATCCCGCAGACTGGACAGGGATAATCCGCGCGATGACCGATCCCCAGACCCGCGCCGCGGTCCCGCCCGAGCCGGACGCCGCGGCCGAGCGCTTTGATGACGCCAGCGAAGCCCCGCGCTTCGAGGACTACTTCCGCGAAGGCGCCGTGCCCGGCGAAGCCCTGCTCTGGTGGCAGCTGGAGCGCAATGAAGCACTGATCCAGGCCATGCGGGCCCTGTTCCACGGGCCTGCGGCCCTGGTGCGCCTGCGCCTGTGGGTCTTCATGGAGCTGATGGCGCTGCCCGAGTCCCGCCTGCCGCGCGACACCCTCAACCGCCATTTCCATGCCCTGCGCGACGAGGCCCTGGAGCTGGTGCTCAAGCGCCTGCGCGAGGCCCAGCTGCTGGCCTGGGACGGCTCCAACCAGCAGTACACCATCACGCCGCTGGCCCAGCAGCTGGTGGGCCTGCTCTCGCCGCTGACTGTGGCGGGCGAGCAGGATGCCGACCTCGCCGCGCTGCTGGCCAACGTGGCTGGCGCCCATCAGCTGGGCACGCTGGACCCCGCCCAGCTGCACCACCTGCAGGCCCAGCTGGCGCGGCTCTACGATGAATTCGCCGACGCCATCGCCAGCGGCTCCGAGTTCCACCTGCGCCGCGCCCGCCAGCGCTTCGAGCGCGCGCTCGGTCTGGTGGAGCGGGCCAGCGAGGCGCTCTCGGCCATCATCGAGCAGGCCCAGGCGGACGGCAACGCGCGCCTGGAACGCCTGGCCCGCGAGCTGGGCCTGGCCCAGGCCCGCCTGCTGGCCATGGCCAGCCAGTTCAACCGCGCGCTGCAGCAGGTGGACCGCCAGCGCGTGACCCTGGGCTCCACCGGCATCACCACGACCGACGTGCGGCGCTGGCTGCAGAACGTGCCCTTCCTGGAGAACCTCAGCCTGGGTGCGCTCTCGCGGCCGGTGTTGCCCGTGATGGTGGCCCAGCACGAGCTGCTGGACACCTGCGAGGCCGAGTTCGAACGCGACCGCCCCAAGCCGCCCACGCCCGAGCCGCTGCCGGCCGGCCTTGTCGCCCCCGAAGGCCAGCTGGCCGTGATGAGCCTGCCGGAAGACCTGGCCGGCCTGCAGACCCTGCTGGGCCACTGGCAGGCCGAAGGCCGCGGCGCGCAAGACCTGACCCCCGCCGTGCTGGGCGGCAGCTATGCCCGCGCCGCCTACCGCGCCCAGCTCCTGCCGCTGCTGGGCGACCCGCAGGCCCAGCATCTGCAGGGCGCCACCGGCGACATGGCCCGCCAGCCCTGGCGCGTGCGCTGGTCCGTCGAGCAGGGCGAGGTCGAGGATGAATTCGTCCAGTGGATGAGCCGAGGCCATCTGCTGCCGGTGGACGAGGCGGGGCAGGTGATGCCGCCGCCTGAGCTGGCCGATGCAGCGGCCATCGCCCCCGCCGAACCCCACGCCGCCCCCAGCCCCGCATCCGAATCATGAGCAATACCCTGGACGACGCGGCCCATCTGGCTGCGCAACTGATCGCCCGCCGCTGGCTGCCCCGCAGCCACACCCTGGTGCGCCGCGCCCTGATCGATACCGAGCTGTGGGCCGCGCTGAACGACCGCCTCGCGGCCGTCGGGCTGAAGCTGGTCGAGAACCTCTACGCCGACCACATCACCGTGGCCATGCTGCGTCCGGCCGAGGTGGCCGTCTTCGGCGAGACCGGCCTGGCCGCCAACAACAACCTGGACCTGCCGCGCGACGGGGTGGCCCTGCTGGTGGTGCTGTGGTCCCTGATCATCCTGCCCAAGCGCCAGCGTCAGATCGCCCGCACCGAGGCCCAGGCGGAAGGGCAGGGCGAGATGTTCGCCACGGACAAGCCGCTGCCGCTGGCCTCCAGCGTGTCGCCCACGCTGTCCTACCGCAGCCTGCTGGCCGACTTCGGCAACCAGCTGGGCAAGAAGATGCGCCTGGACGCCAACCTCAAGCTGCTGGAGCGCAACGGCTTCATCACCCGCCGCGGCGAGGACATCGCCGAGGGCCCGCTGCTGGACCTGCTGCTGGACTACGACGTGCTGGCCCCGCGCGTGCTGGACGGTGCCCTGGCCGACGTGCTGGCCCGCGCCACCGACCCGCTGGCCGGCCCGGCCATCACCACCCTCATTGCCAAGCGCAACGAACCCGAGCCCGAGCCCGAAGAAGACATGAACGACGCCTCGCCAGAGCCTCGTGACGCGCAGGAGACGCACTGATGTTTCACCTGCAATCGCTGGAACTGCTGCACTGGGACTACTGCCGCCGCGTCTCCATGCCGCTGGACGGCAACATCATCACCATCGCCGGCCCCAACGGCTCGGGCAAGACCACGCTGCTGGACGCCATGCGCACCCTGCTGGGTCTGGAGTGCTCGGGCGGCCGCACCTACAAGACCTACGCCCGGCACGCCAATGCCGAGACCGCCTGGCTGCGCGCCCTGGTGGACAACCGCCCGCGCGGCCGGCAGAACAGCAGCCGGCCCTTCGCCAGCTCGCTGCTCTATGCCGACCAGGTCACGCTGGCCTGCCGCATCGAGCGCCATGGCGGGGACTGGCAGCGCCGCTACATCGTGGTCGACGGCGTCCATGAAATCGAGGCCCTGGCCGAGCGTCCCGAGAAGGACTGGCTGGGCATCGAGGCCTGGAAGAAGCGTCTGGAGGCCGCCGGCCTGACCCGCGCCATCGGCCGCGTGCTGGCGCTGGAGCAGGGACAGACCGACCGCCTGTGCGAGCTGAGCCCCAAGGAGCTGCTGCGCCTCGTGTTCGAGGTCTTCGGCGACCAGGAGGTGCTGGACCGCTACGACCAGGCCCGCAGTCACCAGCAGCAGCTGAGCAAGGAAGTGGAGCAGGCGGCGCATGAGCTCTCGCACACCCAGGCCCAGCTGTCCGACCTCGCCAACCGCGTCAACAGCTACCAGCAGTACCAGCTGCGGCTGAAGGAGCGCGAGCGCCTGGCGACTGAGGTGGTGCCCGTGCTGCAGTGGTCGGAAGGCCGCCTGCGCACGGCCCAGGCCCTGCGCGAGCTGCACCGCCAGCGTCTCTTCGCCTCGGGTGACCAGCGCAATATGGCCGCCAAGCGCGCCGAGCTGCATGCCCTCTTCGAGAAGCACGAGGCCGCCAAGCAGGAGCTGCTGGACCTGGAGCGCCAGCGCAAGGAGGCCCGCGCCGCCTTCGACGCCGCCCGCGAGGCCGAGCGCCCCGCCGAGCTGCTGGCCAAGCGCGAGGAGGAGCTCAAGGCGCTGTCGGCCGTCGAGGCCGATGCCAAGGAGCTGACCGCCCGCCTGGAGGAACTGGGCAACCGCCAGCATGCGCTGCGCGAGAGCTACACCCGCACCAACGACCAGTCCCGCAAGGCCCAGGCCGCCATGGACGCGCTGCAGGGCCAGCGCCTGCCCCCGCCGCCGCCGGAGGTCACGCGCTTTCGCAAGGCGCTGGACGAAGCCGGCATCGCCCACCATGTGCTGGCCGACTGCATCGACATCGCCGACGAGGCCTGGCGCGCCGCCGCCGAGGGCTTTCTGCGCCCCTCGCGCTGGGTGGTGGTGCTGGAGCGCTCGGGGGACGAGTCCCGGGCCTTCTCGCTCGCGGCCAAGGAGCGCTACCGCCATTACGTGGTGGGCGACAGCGAGCACGTGCCCTCCGTGGTCCCCAAGGACAGCCTGCTGTCCGCGCTGAAGGTCAGCGCCAAGCTGCCGGGCTGGCTGATCCGCCAACTGGGCGGCATCCGCTGCGTCAAGGACACCGAGGCCGGCCGCGACACCGGCGGCGAGTGGATCACGCCGGACGCCTACTACCGCGACGGTCGCGGTGGCCGCAGCCTGTGGGTGGAGCCGCGCGAGTACCAGTTCGGCGTCTCCGCCCTGGATTCACGCCGCCAGTCCCTGGAGCGCGAGCTGGCCCGCTACGACGGCGAGCTGACCCGCATCGCCAAGGAGCAGGCCGAGGTCGAGCGCCAGTTGAAGGACGCGCAGCGCGCGGCCCAGGGCCACAAGGCGGCGCTGGAGCTGTCCGAGCGTTCCGACGAATTCGCCGAATGCCGCGCCCGCATGCCGGCCTTGCGCCAGGCCCGCGTCGAGGCCGCCACGCGCATGGCGCAGCTGGACCAGGCGCACGACCGCGCCCTGGCCCAGGTCACGCGCAGCGAACGCGACTACGAATCGGCCCAGGGCTCGCTCAAGGCCAGCGAGGACAACGTGCTGCGCGTGCAGCGCGAGCAGGAAGGCCGGCTGCGCGAGCTGAAGAGCGCGGCGAAGGCCTCGCGCGAGGCCCGCGCCAAGTTCCCGTCGAGCTGGACCCAGCCGGCGCGCATCGCCGCCTTGCGTGACGAGTTCGAGAACGCCAAGCAGGCCGAGATCGCCATGCGCCATGTGCAGCAGGAGTTGGACACCGGCCTCAATGCCGGCACCTGGGAAACCGACCCGGCCGTGGCCGACCGCCACACCCGCATGCACCTCTCCGTGCTGGAGCAGACCACGCAGCTGGAGGACCGCCGCGCCAGCAACGAGATGGCGCGCATCGCCGCCTTCAACGCCCGCGAGCGCTACATCGACGTGCTGCGCGCCACCGTGCGCCGCTACAAGAAGAACGTGCAGGAGCTGGGCGAGCTGGCCGGTGTCATCGCGCAGGCCGAGCTGCCGCACCTGGACAACGACGACATGGTGCTGGCCCAGGCCGGCCTGCATGTGCGCTTCAACTTCGACGGCAAGGGCGAGGTCGGCCTGAACGACGGCGAGGCCTCGGGCGGCCAGCAGGTGCTCAAGAGCCTGATCCTGCTGGTGGGCCTGATGAAGGACGACGACAGCCCCGGCGGCTTCGTCTTCATCGACGAGCCCTTTGCCCACCTGGACGTGCGAAACATCCAGCTGGTCGGCCACTTCCTGCGTTCGACCCGGGCGCAGTACCTGCTGACCACGCCCATCACGCACAACGTGGAGGTCTTCGAGCCTTCGGAGATCACCCTGGTGACCAGCAAGAAGCCGCGCGGCGAGCGCTGGGCCCCGCCCATCGCGGTGCTGGCACGGCGGCCGGAGAAGTCGGTCTACGACTGATCAGTTGCGCGCATGGCTGACCCGGTAGTCGACCAGGCCCGGCAGTTGGCGCAGGCCCTCGGCGAACTGGGAGAGCGCGTACTGCTTTTCGTTGCGGCGCGCGGTGCAGACAAAGCGCCATTCCTCGACACCGCCGTGGGCTTCGACCGTCAGCGAGCCGGGTGCGAAGCGATAGCCCAGCTGCCAGGTGAAATCGCTCAGCGCGGCCTGGTCGAAATGCCGCCCGGGCTCGCCGCGTATCGTCACGGCGATGGCGGGGTGGGAGGGCAAGAAGCCCTCGAGCTTGGAGCCCCACATCATCAGCACGGCGCACAGCAGGGTCAGTGAGATGGCCGCGAAGTAAAAGCCCATGCCCAGCAGGATGCCGATGGCCGAGGCCGCCCAGATCGATGCCGCGGTGGTGAGGCCCGAGATGTTCATGCCTTCGCGCATGATCACGCCGGCGCAGAGGAAGCCGATGCCGGTCACCACGCCCTGGATCACGCGGGTCGGGTCCGCAATGAGGGGTGCTGCGCCGCCCGCCACGTGGCCGCCGAACCACTGCTGCGGATAGGCCAGCAGAATCACCACGCCGGTGGAGGCCATGCACACCAGCGCATAGGTGCGCATGCCCGCCGCCCGGCCGTGGAAGGCCCGCTCGTAGCCCAGGATCAGGCCCAGCAGCATTGCGCCCAACAGGTGCAGCAGCATCAGCACATTGGCTTGCCACTGCTCTGCGCTCCAGTAGCGCATCAGTTGGTCCAGGTCCAGCAGGCTCATGAGGTGATCTTTCTTTCAGCGCGCCTCGCACGCCACGGCCTCACCTTAGTCCCGCCTGCAGCGGCGAACAAGCCAAAGAGTGGCGGATTTGCCGTCCAGCTTCGATTCAAAGACTCCACTGTGGCTTGCTCACCATCAGCCAGAAGATCACCGGCATGGCGGCAAAGGCCGGGTAGCCCAGCCGCTCCCACCAGCGCGCATAGCGCCAGCAGCGGGCTGGCAGGGCCTCGCCGCGCGCGCGGGCATGCTCGGCCATGTCCCGCATGCGCAATTGCAGCCAGACCACGGGCAGCCAGCAGCCGCCGGCCAGCAGGTACAAGGCGATCGCCGTGGCCAGCCAGGGTGTGCTCAGGGGCCAGCCGGCCAGGTGCGCCATCCACAGACCGGTCAGCGGCTGCACGATCACGGTGGGCGTGGTGAACCAGGTGTCCGCCTTGACCACCAGCCGGCAAACGGTCGCCTGCGTCTCCAGCGATCCCGTGCGGTTGGCGAAGAACAGGTAGAAGGCCGAGCCGAAGCCCGTGCCGGCCAGCAGCACGCTGGAGACCACGTGCAGGGTCTTGAGGATCAGGTACTCATTCATGGTGTGGGGTCAGGTCTTGCAGGATCAGCAGCAGGGCGGCAATGGGCAGGTTCTTGCTCAAGGGCCCCAGGGGATGCAGCCACAGCGAGGGCAGCAGCAGCGTGGCGACCCCGGTCATCAGGACAAGCAGAGCCAGGCAGGCGCGGTAGGCCCAGGGCCGGTCCCAGCGCCACAGCGCCAGGCCCAGCAGGGCGTCCACCGCGCTGCCGGCGGCGATGACGGCGCCTTGCCAGCGCGGCGGCAGTGCGGTGCCGGTCAGCAAGTCGCGGGAGATGTCCTGCCATCCCAGCAGGCTGACCACGGCCGTGCCCAGCCACAGGGCGATGAGACTCGCGCGCGCCAGCCTGCGATGCTGCGGGCTCATGGGCCGCTCCCTTCCAGCACGGGGCGCGGCGCACGCCCGAGCAGCGCACTCAGCGGCGCGAGCTCGGCCGTGTTGTCGGCGCCGAGCAGGGCCAGGGTCTCGCTGCCCCAGGGTTGCCAGGGGCAGCAGTCGCCCACGCGCGCCGAGGCCGAACCCAGGGCCGCCGGCAGCACGAGCAGCCGCGCCGGCTTGTGCCCCTGCAGCGCACGCAGGCGAGCGATGAAGTCCGGCAGGGTGAAGGCCTCCGGTCCCACCAGGTCCAGAACTGCGGGCAGGGGGTGCTGAGGGTCCAGCAGGCGCAGGCAGGCCTCTGCGAGCTCGTCCACGCGGATGGGCTGGATGCGCGGGCTGAGGGCCTGCGCCGGCCAGGGCAGCCAAGGCAGGCGCGCCAGGCGCTGGAACAGGGCCGTGCTGGCGCCACCGGCGCCGAAGACGATGCTGGGGCGCAGCACGCAGGCCTCCAGGCGGCCCTCGGCACGCAGCGCCAGCAGCGCGGCCTCGGCCAGGCGCTTGCTTTGCGCGTAGCTCGTCCGGCTGGCAGGCGGCATCAGGGCCGAGATCTGGAGCACGCGGCGCACACCCATGTTGGCGCAGGCGCTGAACAAGGCGGCGGGGGCCTCGTGATGCACCGCACGCATCGCCTGCCCGGGCTGCTCGCGCAGCACGCCCACGGCATTGATCACCGCCTCGCAGTCCGCCACGCGCGCATGCCAGCGCTCGGGCTGGGTGTCCCGGGCGAAGTCCACGAGGCAGGGCTCGACGCCATCGGGCAAGGCGGGCGTGGAGCGGCCCCCGCGCACGCCCGCGCGCACCAGGAATCCGGCCTGTTGAAGCCGCTGGACGAGGTGCCGGCCGATGAAGCCCTGGGCGCCGCATACCAGGACGCGGCGAGCGGCGGCGCTCATGGGCGTGCCTCCGGCCGCACGGCGCAACGCCCCTCGCGGCAATGCGCCCGCGCGGCGGTCTGCGCTGCGGCTCGCCGGGCGGCGCGCTCGAACAAGACGCTGATCACGGCGCGCGGCAGGCGGTGGCGGTTGCGCACGATCCAGGGATAGGCGTGGTCCGCGATCGGCCGGAGGATGGGGTGGGTCAACAGGCGGCTCACCCAGGGCAGGCCCACGGCGCGATAGGCCGCTTCGAAGACATCGACCGCACGCAAGACCTGACCCTGGGCTCCGACGCCATGGATGACCTGCATCAGGGCTTCTCGGTCAGCGCCCGCGAGGGGAGAGACGAAGTTCGCCGGGCTGCAGTCTACGAAGCTCAAGCGCCCCTGGTGATCACGCAGTTGCAGGTTGCGGACCTCCGCACTGCACAGCGGACAGGAGCCGTCGAAGTAGATGGTCAGCGGGTAGAGCGCTGTCTCGTCGAGGTGTTGTGTATTCATTTGTCTGACATTTCGGTAGTAACAGAAATTTGGTGGCAAAAAAAGGGCCGAGCCGGCCTCAGGAATCGCGCGACGGACTCGCGGTCTTGCCCTCGCCGCGAACGAACTTCTGCACGCTGGCACCCAGCTTCAGCACCTTCTCCAGCGTGGTGGGGGACAGGCGCAGCATCTCCTCGGACCAGGAGCCCAGCGTGTCCATGAACCGCAGCGCCTCGCGCACGCGGTCCTGGGCGTCGGGGCTTTCCTGCGCAAAGCCGGGGTCGGCGACGATTTCGCCCAGCACGCGCACCGTGGGATCGAACTCACGTTCCTTGCGCTCGCGAACGATGGTGCGGAACAGTTCCCAGACGTCCACCGAGGTCTCGAAAAAATCGCGCCTGTCGCCCAGCTGGTGCACGACCCGGATCAGGTTCCAGTTCTGCAGCTCCTTGAGGCTGGTGCTGACGTTGGAGCGGGCGACGTTGAGGGTCTCGGCGATTTCCTCGGCATTGAGCGGGCGGCCGTGAAAGAAGAGCAGGGCGTGGATCTGTGCCACGGTGCGGTTGACCCCCCAGGCGGTGCCCATTTCTCCCCAATGGACGATGAATCGGCGGGCGCTGTTGCTGAGTTCCATGGCCGCCAGTCTATTCCGTCTTTTATTTCTGTCAATGCAGAAATTCATGCTGCCTCCTTGAGGGGAGTACGTTTGTTAACCAATTGAGCCGGGTCCGAGTGCTGATGTGCGGGAGCCGCCGCTACAGTTCCGCCCGGCTGCCATGAGCCGTCCAAAGACTCCGAGAGAAAGACGGCCGTGGTGCTCGTCGTTGGGAAACGATCAGGCGCCCTGAGCGCTCATTTCTGAGGAAATCCTTCATGCGTATTCGATTTGCTGCGGGCCTGCCGCCCGTGGGTGCCGTGCTGCTGAGCACGGTGTTGCTGGCTGCCTGTGGTGGAGGCTCGTCTTCCGCTCCGTCACCTACGCCCACACCAACCCCCACGCCAACCCCCACGCCCACGCCGAGCCCTGCGCCAAGTGCTTCGCTGGTGACGCCGGCCAGCGGCAAGGCGGCCTGGCGCGTGGCCAGTGCCGCCAGCGTGACCTTGAAGGACGGCAGCGGCGCCACGATCAGCGGCCCCTTGAGCTGCAGCAGTGACGATCCCGTCAAGCTGAGCGTGGCGGCCGACTGCAGCAGCGTCACCGGCCTGCGCCTGGGCGCGCAGTCCATCACCGTCAGCGGCGGGGGTGTCAGTGCCAAGGTCAGCGTCAAGGTGATTCCGCAGGCGCAGCCCCTGGGCGTGATGGGTGCAACCCGTCAGTTCTCGCTGGCCGTGACCAGTGCCGGCGAAGTGCTGGCCTGGGGCTACAACTCGCAAGGGCAGCTGGGGCAGAACAAGGCGGGCAGCGAACTCGGCATGAGTGCGCTGCCGCTCAAGGTGCTGGCTCCCACGGGCGACAAGCCGCTGTCCGGCATCGTGGCGGCAGCCGGCGGCGAGCTGTTTGGCCTGGCCCTGACGGAGGACGGCCAGGTGCTGTCCTGGGGTTCCAACGACTCGACCAGCCCCGAACTGGGCCGCATGGCGACGACGGGAACCTGGAAGCTGCCTGACTATGTCGCCGACGCCAGCGGCAAGGCGCGCCTCAGCGGCATCGTGGCGATCGCGGCGGGTGAGCGCAACGCAGTGGCTCTGGCCGACGATGGCCACGTCTACACCTGGGGCTCCTACACGGGGCAGGAAGGCGGCGGCGTCAAGAAATACCCCGGCTATGTGAAGGCGCCGGAGGGCGGCGTCCTCACCGACATCCGTGCGATCGCTGCAGGCTGGAACTGGGGCAGCGCCCTGAGCAGTGACGGCCGTGTGGCTGTCTGGGGCTTCTCCGGGATGGTGTCCCGGATGCTGCAGCTGCCTTCGTCGATCACGGAGATCATGCCCGGCTATGTGGCCGCCGCGGGCGGCAGCGAACCGCTCAAGGGCCTGACGGCGATCAGCGCCGGCTACGGCCTCGGCCTGGCCTTGACGAGCAGTGGTGAGGTCTGGGCCTTTGGTGACAATGACCAGGGCCAGCTGGGCCAAGGCACTCGTTCCGGCGTGGCCGGAGCGGTCCAAGTCAAGACCGGCGCGGCAGGCACGCTGCTCAGCGGACAGACCATGGTCGTGGCTGGCGGCAACCACGCGATGAGCATGGACGCGTCCGGACGCGTCTCAAGCTGGGGCCTGGGTACCGACGGCCAACTGGGCGACGGCGCCAACCGCCCGCGTGGTGATGGGACTGGCTATGCGGCTCCCGTGGTGGCCGAGACCGGCCTGCTGCAGCTGGAGAATGTTGCGACGCTGGCCGCTGGCTATACGCATTCGCTGGCATTGCGCAAGGACGGAACGCTGCTGACCTGGGGCGATGGCTTCTCCGGCACTCAGGGCCAGGGGGCAGGCTCCACCAGCGACCTGCGCGTGCCGACCGCGGTCAAGAACAGCGCCGGCGACGGCTCCACCACGCTGGGCGCCATGGACCGTTGGACCAATCTACTGCGTCGCGCGCTCTGATGCGGGCGACCCGGTGCGCGGCCGCCTGCGCCGTGTGTCCCAGGCCTCATCGCACCGGGTGTTCGCGTGAATAGAGTCACGGCAATGCAGCTTTGTCCAGGAAAGGGCGTGCACAAACGCAGGTAGGCGCATACTGTTGCCGCCAGCGGGTGTTTCCCGGTGCACGCCGGGTTCGCCCTTGGTCCCGCCTGCAATGCGAAAGGATTTGCCATGAACGTTGGGAGTTCAGTCGACGCTGCCTCGCTTCGACGCGACGTGACCCTGTGGCAGCAGCGGCGTTCCGGCGCCGAACTGAGCCGCGCCCGTGGCGCCTATCGCAACCCGTATGCCCGGGACCGTGCGCGCGTGCTGCATTGCGGCAGCTTCCGGCGCATGCAGGGCAAGTACCTGCTGCCGGGGCTGGACCAGGGGGACCTGATGCGCACGCGCATGACGCAGGCCATGGAAGTGGCCCAGTTGTCGCGTGGCCTCATGCGGGCGCTGGAGGGGCTGTATTCCATGGATGCGCCGTGGCGCGGCCTGCTGTCTGACGTCAACCTCATCGAGGCCATCGCCTTTTCGCGTTTCGTCGGTGCGCCGGCCTTGGGGGCCGGCGGCGAGCTGGCCCTGCAGCGCTGGATGGCAGATGCGGGCGGCTTCCACATGACGGCCCAGGGCTTTCATTGCCTGGTGCAACTGGAAGCCTACCAGGAAGGTTTCGGCCTGGACCTGTCGCGCCGGATGCTGCTGGGCTGCCTGAGTCATCCTGCCGCCTGGTGCCGGGTCATGCCCGGCGGCGAGGCCATGGCCGACGGCGCCTTCTATGACGATGACGCCGAGATGGTCGACTGGGTGGTGCTCGGCTTCGAGCCGGCCGAGGCCGAACAGTTCCTGACGCCCGCCTCGCCCGCCATCGCGCCCCTGGCGGGCAAGGCCGGGCCGCCCTCGTGGGACGGCAGCATCGTCAGCCTCGCGGTCGACATCGCCCATGGCGTGCATGAGCTGGAAGACGGCATCGTGCTGGGCCGCATCCGCAAGGAAGACTGGCTGCGGCACAAGCCCGACCGGGGCTGGGCCACCGCCGTCGAGGTGTCCGAGCACGAGGCGCTGGGCGAGGCCTTGTTCGGCAGCTCCGAGGCTGCACGGCGGCGCGCCATCGGTACGCTGATCAATGCGTTCGTGGTGTCGGTGGATGTCCATGAAAGCACCTCGATCGCCGCGCCCTTGCTGCGCTACCGCGCCGGGCTGCTGCCGGAGGCCAGGGAGTGGCTCAAGCAGCTGCAGGCCTTGGTCGACCGCAAGGTGTACCGCGCGCCGGAACTCGTGTCTGTGCTCACGCGCAGCATGGACACCATGCATGCCATGCTGGAGGCCTGCTGGTATCAGCCACAGACGCGTCTGCCCGAGGCGCTGCTGCCAGCGTTCAGCCAGCTCGATGACGATCGCGCGCGGCGGCGCTTCATCGCCGACTGGCTGTCGGGCCTGCCGGACTTCCAGGTCCTGCGCCTGCATCATCTCTGGGGGCTGGCCTAGGCGCCGGCCGGGGGCGCGGTCGTGTCTCCCGACGCCTGGCCAGCGCTGGCCTGGTGCGCTTGGCGTGCAAGCTGGGACAATAGCGTCCCATGTCTGCCCTCAAAGCCCCTGAACTCCTCCTGCCGGCCGGTTCCCTGGCCAAGATGCGCGCCGCCTACGATTTCGGCGCCGATGCCGTCTATGCCGGCCAGCCGCGCTACTCCCTGCGTGCCCGCAACAACGAATTCCGCCTGGAGCAGATCGCCGAAGGCATCGAAGAGGCCCACCGTCGTGGCAAGAAGTTCTTCGTCACCAGCAACCTGATTGCCCACAACGACAAGGTCCGCACCTATCTGCGCGACATCCAGCCCGTGGTGGAGCTCAAGCCTGACGCGCTCATCATGGCCGACGCCGGCCTGATCATGCAGGTGCTGGACCAGATGGAGAAAGGCCTGTTCCCCAAGGTTCCCGTCCACCTCTCCGTGCAGGCCAACACCACCAACTGGGCTGCCGTGAAGTTCTGGCAGAAGGCCGGCGTGGAACGCATCATCCTCTCGCGCGAGCTGAGCCTGGACGAGATCGAGGCCATCCGCAACGAATGCCCGGACATGGAGCTGGAGGTGTTCGTGCACGGCGCGCTGTGCATTGCCTACTCGGGCCGCTGCCTGCTCTCGGGCTACTTCAACCGCCGCGACCCCAACCAGGGCACCTGCACCAATGCCTGCCGCTGGGAGTACGGCACCCAGGCCGCCAGCGAGGATTCGCCTGCCGGCGAGGCCGTCCCCGTGGGCAAGCTTGACGCCGACTTCAACTTCGCCGAGGCGCAGGCCGAGGCCGAGAGCAGCTTCTCCACCTGCGGCGGCGGCCAGCGGCATCCGGCGGCGGACAAGGTCTACTTCCTCGAGGAGAAGGGCCGCCCCGGCGAGCTCATGCCCATCATGGAAGACGAGCACGGCACCTACATCCTGAACAGCAAGGACCTGCGCGCCGTCGAGCATGTGGAGCGCCTGGCGCGCATCGGCGTGGACTCGCTGAAGATCGAAGGCCGGACCAAGAGCCTGTACTACGTGGCCCGCACCGCCCAGGTCTACCGCCGTGCCATCGACGACGCCGTGGCCGGCCGCCCCTTCAATCCCGAACTGCTGCTGGAGCTCGAAGGCCTGGCCAACCGCGGCTACACCGGCGGCCTGCTGGAGCGCCGTCCGGCGCAGGACTACCAGAACTACATCAGCGGCCACAGCGAGCTGCACCGCAGCCATTTCGTGGGCGAGGTGACGGCCGTGCGCGAGGACGGCTGGGTGCAGGTGCAGGCCAAGAACCGCTTCGCCGTGGGAGACCGCGTGGAGCTGCTGCACCCCAGCGGCAACCGCATCGTCGAGCTGACCCAGATGCAGAACCTCGACGGCGAGCCCGTGCAGGTGGCGCCGGGCGATCCGGTGCGGGTCTGGGTGCCCTTGGGCCTGCCGGCCGAGGGCGGGCTGGTGGCGCGGCTGCTCTGAGCACGCGGGCCCGCGGCTGATGCGGGCTCTGCAGCGCGGTGCATGCGCCGAACGAGCTGGCGGGGCTGTCATGGCCGGGCCGCGCTTCCTGGCCAGACTGTCTGTTTTTTTGCGGTGCCGGACCGCCAGGAGACAGCATGGCCCTCGATGCCCCCGACCATCCATCCCATGCCGCAGCCCGCTCGGATGAAGGGGTGGATGCCTCACGGCGCAGCCTGCTGCTGGGCGCTGCGGCCGCCCTGTCGGCCGCCCCCGGCTTCGCGCAGACCATCGCCCGCGCCCTGGCTGTGCCCGCACAGCGCCTCAGCGGCGGCCTGGCTGATATCGAGCATGTGGTCTTCCTGATGCAGGAGAACCGTTCCTTCGACCACTACTTCGGCAGCCTGGGCGGCGTGCGCGGCTTCAGCGACCCGCGGGCCGTGGTGCTGCCTTCGGGCAAGCCGGTCTGGCAGCAGCCCGGCGGCAGCGCCGACGTCGTGCCCTACCACTTCGACGTGCGCAACACCAACGCGCTGCGCGTAGGCCTGGACCATTCCTGGAAGGGCAGCGAGGCCGCCTGGAAGGACTGGAACGCCTGGGTGCCCAGGAAGGGCGAGCGCTGCATGGGCTACTTCAAGCGCCAGGACCTGCCCTTCTACTACGCCCTGGCCGACGCCTTCACCGTCTGCGACGCCTACCACTGCGCCATCTTCGGCCCGACCGACCCCAACCGCTTCTACGCTCTCAGCGGCCACAGCGGCGGCGTGGTGACGGGCATCGGCGACTCGCGGCTCTACAACGTGACCGGTGGCATCTACAACGCCGACATCGCCAACGACAACAGCGCCGCCGGCGGCATCGGCTGGTCCAGCTACGCCGAGCAGCTGGACGGCCTGGGCGTGAGCTGGAAGGTCTACCAGGAATGGGACAACTACGGCGACAACTACCTGCAGTACTTCCGCCGCTACCGCGTGGACGCCAGCGGAGCCAAGCTCACGCCGGCCTCGCCGCTGTACCAGCGCGCGCGCGCCATGGCAGCAGGCTCCGGCCCCGGCGGCGTGGGCAGCACCAGCGGCCAGTACCTGATCGACGCCTTCGCCCGGGACGTGCGGGAAGGGCGACTGCCGGCGGTGTCCTGGATCTGCGCACCGACCGAATACTGCGAGCATCCCGAGCAAACGCCCAATGCCGGCGAGCACTTCACGGCGCGCCTGCTTGCAGCCCTTGTGGACCAGCCCCAGGTCTGGGCCAAGACCCTGCTGGTGCTGAGCTACGACGAGAACGACGGCTTCTTCGACCACATGGCTGCGCCCGTGCCGCCCATCAGCGCCCGGCAGGGCCGCAGCACCGTCAGCAATGCCGGCGAGACCTACGGCAGCGAGCCCATCGGCCTGGGCCCGCGCGTGCCCATGCTGCTGATCTCGCCGTTCACCAAGGGCGGGCGCGTCAATTCGCAGCTGGCGGACCATACTTCCCAGATCCGTTTCCTCGAGGAATGGCTGGTGCAGGGGCGCGGTCTGCCCCGTGAACGCGTGCAGTGCCCTCACATCAGCCCCTGGCGCCGCGCCGTGTGCGGCGACTTGCTCAGCGCGCTGCAGCTCGGCACCGCGGATGCCCGCTGGCCGGCCGCGGTGCCGCTCAGCGCCAGTTATCCGCGCAGCTGGGGCACGCGCGAGGCGCTGCCGCCGGCGCTGCAGCCCCTGCCTGCCCAGGAGGCCCTGTCCGTACTGCCGCGCCCTGCCTGTGCGCTGCCCTATCGCTCCGTGGTGCAGGGCGCGGTGCAGGGGGATGCCCGCCAGTTCGCGCTGAGCTTTGCCAACCAGGGCAGCGTCGGCGCCGCCTTCATCGTCTATTCGCTGCTGCGCAGCGACGGACCCTGGCACTACAGCGTGGAAGCCGGCAAACGGGTGGACCTGGAGGTGTGGAACTGGTCCGGCCCGGCCTACCACCTGCGGGTGCAGGGTGCCAACGGCTACCTGCGGGAGTTCGCGGGCGCGCTGGGGGCCGGCACGGCGCGCGCCGATTTCAGCCTGGAGGAGGACGCGGCCAACGCCAGCGTGCGTCTTCGCCTCGCCAACGCGGGCAGCCAGGCCCTTCGCCTGACGCTCAGAGACATGGCCTACGGCGATGCCGCGGTGCTCACGGTGGACCTGGCACCGGGGCAGTGGCGGGAGTTCACTCGCCCGCTGTCCAACAGCCGAGGCTGGTATGACCTGGGACTGACGGTCGACGGCGATGCGCGCTACTGGCGGCGCTTCGCCGGCCACCTTGAGGGCGCCGGTCTGGACTTCAGTGATCCGGTGCTCTGCGGCCAGGCCGTCGCCCAAGCCTCGCCGGCGCTGCCGGGACTGCCTGTCGCCGCGAGCTTTGCCTCCAGTGCGCAGCACTGCCGCACGGGGGAGAGCGTCACGCTGCGCTGGGCCGGCCTGCCGGCGGGCGAGCGGCACTGGATCGGCGTCTACCGCAAGGGGGACACGCCGGGCAGCGTGTCCTCGCTGAAATGGAACTACGTCAGCGCGCCCGGCGGCAGCCAGGCGCTGGGCGGCCTGGCGGCGGGTGACTACCTGTTGGGCCTGTTCCTGAACGACGGCTACACCCAGGCCGTGCCGGCCCTGGCGTTGAGCGTGCGCTGAGCCTGTGCCTGTGCCTGGGCTGCGACTCGGCCGGGCCTGGGGCATGGCCCCCACCGTGCCCCGCCCCGGGCCCATCACACGCACCGGCTCTGCACGCTTGTGCGAAGGCCCCATCTTGAGGCAACTGCGGTGACGAAGCGCAGTGCCTGATTCAGAGCGGCTTGCCGGTGGGCGAGGGCGCGCCGGGGCGGGTCCACCATGATGCCCCGGGTCAGACGGGGCGGGTGGCAGCAGGAGGGGCAGGTTTTGCTATGCTCCAGAGTGATGGTGTTCGCAGCTGCTGCCATAGCCGCGGGACGCTGAGTTTCGAAGCCAGTCCTTGCGGGAGAGCAAATCTATGCCCATGGTTCACCTGATCGAAGGCCCTGTCGGTGCGGGGAAGTCGACCTTTGCCGCTTCGCTGGCCGCCCGCAGCGGCGGCGCGCACATCGCGCTGGATGCCTGGTTCGCCCAGCTGTTCAGCCCGGACCGCCCGGCCGGTGACGTCATCCCCTGGTACGTGGAGCGCAAGGAGCGGCTGCTGGCGCTGATCTGGGCGCACAGCCAGGCCGTGCTGGCCTCGGGGGTGGATGTCATCCTGGAGCTGGGCCTCATCCAGCGTCAGCCGCGCAGGGCCTTTTGCCGACGGGTGCTGGACGCAGGCGTCGATCTCGTGATGTACGAGCTGGATGCGCCCCGGGACCTGCGCCGGGTGCGGGTCCAGCGGCGCAATGTGGAGCAGGGGGCGACCTTCTCCATGGTAGTGCCGGATCCGATCTTCGAGCTGGCGAGCGATCTGTGGGAACCGGCGGATGAGTCGGAGCGGGACGAGTACGCCGTTGAACGGGTCTGCACCGCCTCGGACGCGGAGCGCCAGGCCTGAGCGTCCGGTTGGGCACCGGCCTGGGATGCCGGGCATGCCGCCAGAATGGAGTCTTCATTCAAGGGTGTCGGGCGGGCCGACGGCCGGCGGCGCCTGCAGCTCGGGAGAACGGCTTGCGCAACTGGATCGGCGTGCTTTTCATCGGGGGCATGGTCCTGGCGATCGATCATTGCTTCGGCCCCATCGGGGTCACCCGGTGCTTCGGGGCCTTGTTCCTGTGCGCCGCCGCCCATGGCTGCGTGGTGCCGACGTTCAACGTGTCCCTCGGGCCTGTCGAAATGGCCCGGCTCTCAGGCTGGAAGAAGGGCTGGGTGCTGCTGCCGCAGGCCCTGCTGGGACTGGCGATCGTGGTCTGCGCGCCCAGTCTCTCCTGTCTTGCGGGCAAGTACCGGCATCTTTGCGCCTAGGCTGCTCATCGCAGCCCTCATCGCAGCCCTCATCGCAGCCCTCATCGCCCCTGCCCTGGGTGGCCGATGGCTGTTTCGCCAGGGAAGTCCCGCGGAGATGATCGCCGCCCGTCAGACGCCGAAGGCCCTGAAGCGGCGGCAGGCGCCCTCAAGGCTTCAGCACCTTTGCCACCGGGTTCGGCCGCAGCCTGAATGCATCCGGCATGCCCGAGCCCAGCAGCGGGCGCAGGTAGAGCCGGAAGGCGTCGGTCACGTCGGTGCCGCTGTCGCTGATGAAATGGTCCTCCATCACGCGGGTCTTGCCGGCCACGGCCTCCAGCGGCAGCAGCTCGTAGTCCACCGAGTAGTAGCCGTTGCGCCGGATGGCCACCGAGCCGTCGCGATCGCCCCAGATGGCGTACTGCACGGCCTTCTCGCCCACTTCGCGGGCTTCGCGCTGGTCCACGTCAGACACGCAGCCCACGAAGCTGCGCTGCAAATAGCCGAAGGTGTCGCCGCGCACGCGCTTGATCTTGAGCCTTGTCTTGATCTCCTCGCACAACAGGTCGGCCAGCGCGCCCGATCCGGAAAGCTGCACATTGCCGTGAGCGTCGTGCTCCAGTTCCTTGGCCAGCCGTGCCGCGATGGGCTGACCGCCCGCATCGTGGATGCCCTCGCTGACGGCGATCACGCAGCGGCCGTGGCGTTCGTACACCGCCTTCACATCGGCAAGAAAACGCTCGATCTCGAAGACGCGTTCCGGCAAGTAGATAAGGTGGGGGCCGTCGTCCTCGAACTTCTTGCCCAGGGCTGAGGCCGCGGTGAGGAAGCCCGCGTGCCGCCCCATCACCACGCCCACGTAGACGCCGGGCAGGGCGGCGTTGTCCAGGTTGGCGCCGGCAAAGGCCTGGGCTACGAAGCGGGCGGCCGAGGGGAAGCCGGGCGTGTGGTCGTTGCCGACCAGGTCGTTGTCTATGGTCTTGGGGATGTGGATGCTGCGCAGCGGATAGCCGGCCTGGCGCGCCTCCGCGGCGACGATGCGCACGGTGTCCGAGCTGTCATTGCCGCCGATGTAGAAGAAGTAGCCGATGCCGTGTGCCCGCAGCACCTCGAAGATCTGCTGGCAGTAGGCCAGGTCGGGCTTGTCCCGCGTGGAGCCCAGAGCGGAAGCAGGCGTGCCCGCCACCAGCTCCAGGTTGTGGCTGGTCTCCTGGGTGAGGTCGACGAACTCCTCGTTGAGAATGCCGCGCACGCCATGCCGCGCGCCATAGACCAGGTCGATGCTCTTGTGACGACGCGCCTCCAGCACCACACCCACCAGGGACTGGTTGATCACGGCCGTGGGGCCACCGCCCTGGGCGACGAGGATCTTGCGGGTGGGGGGCATGGTCACGGCGTGCTCCTGGCTGAGGCGGGGGTGGCTGACGTTCTACACCATGGCGGCCACTTTGGCACGCGGCGGCCGTGAAATCGCGGAGGGCGACAAGCCTGGCCGCAGGGCCCCGCGGCGCAAGTCGGCCTTCTCCTCAAGCGGACGGATGCCGCGCGACCGCTTGCGGGGGATGCTTCTCTAGAATTTTTTTGCAAGGACCTGTCGTGGCGCGAGTGCTGGTGCCGTTGGGAGGGCAGAGCCATGGACCCGATCTTCATGCTGGCGAAGCCAGCGCTGGGCGGCGCATGGACGAGCTGAAGGCCTGGCGGGTGGACCTGACGGGGCGGCAACGCAGCTTGTGGCGTCTGGTGCTGCTGCGGCTGGAAGCCTGTGGGATGCTGCAGTCCAGCCTGCCTGCGGCGCTGCCGCCGCTGCGAGCCGGCAGCCGCCCCGAAGCCTGGATCGAACTGGCCGAGGCAAGGGGCCAGGTCTTGCCCTGGCTGCTGCGCCAACTGGCCCTGCTGCCGGACGACGCGACGCTTGCCGGGCTGGGTGGCGACCTGGGGCTCAGCGTCTGCAGCCGGGAGCGCCTGCAGGCCAGCCAGGGGTGGTGCCATTGGGCGGGCCTGGAATCGGCCGCCGAGGGCTTCCAGAGCCTGCTGGGCGGGCGCATGGAGGCCGAGCCTCAGGGCCGGGCGCGCGCGCGGGTGCTGGAGGCCTGGGCCCGTCGCCTGCTGTGCCTGTGGTGGGTGGGCCGCACGCTGGCCGGGCCCGCATCGGTCGCCCGCAGCGTGGTGCTGGACCTGGGCCCGGCGCCGCTGCTGCCGTTGGCGGAGCGGCCCGCGCCCTTGAGCGGCTGGGGCGGCTGGGGCGGCTGGAGCGATGGGGCTGCGGGATGGCAGCTCGGCGCCTTGCCCCGGCATGCCCTGGATGCCCCCGAGCGCAGCGAAGCCTGGTTCTCGGCCGCGCCGGGGCCGAATCACGGGGCTTGGGCGCAAGGCACGGCCGCTGCTGGCCTGCATGCGCCAGAAGCCCAGACCCTGGAAGTGCGCGAGCCTGCGCTGCGCTGCTACGGCCGGTCGGGGCCCGCGTGGCAGCTGCCGGCACGTCCCTTGTTGCTGGCTCGGATGTCGCGCGCGGCGAGCCTGGATGCTGCTCAGCTGGCCCTTCCGCGCGCCGGGCCCGTGCTGCTGCTGGGCGCGGACCCCGGGCAGCCGCCGCAGCTGTGCCTGGCCCTGCTGCGCCGCAGCGGCCCGGACAGCGCCCCGGTATGGCAGCACGACGCCCGGCCACGCGCCATGGGGGGCGGCGGGCTCTGCCTGGATGCCGATCTGCGGCTCATCGGCTGCTTTTGTCCCATGAATGAGGAACCCGGCCGCGTGAGCCCGCTGCTATCGTCCTGACGGCGTCAGCGCATCAGGGAGTCCGGCATGACAGCATCCGCAGCGAGCAGCCTGCATCTGCAGGGCATGACGGAACTGACCCTGCTGGCGCCGCTCAAGCGCGGCTTCGTGCCCAGCGGCGACACCTGCAGCTACGCCTCCCGCCTGCGCCTGCTGTTCGCCGCGCTGATGGCGGCTCGTTCACGGGCACGGGAACAGGAACAAGGCTCGGCCTTCTCGGACGTCGTGGCGCGGGTGCAGACCCTCCATGGTTTCCGGCTGGCGATCCTGGAACCCACCCAGCAGCTGCTGCTGGCCGTCACCTTCGACAGCGGCTGGGAGCCCTATATCCGCAGGGTCTGGCGGGATCTGGGCCCCTTGCTGGACGTGATCTTCTGCCATTGCGAGGGCTACCCGCTGGCCGCGGACTGCAGCTTCGAGACCTACTGCGCCTGGATCCGGAGCAGCCAGGTGCAGAGCAGCTTCTTCTACATGGCCTCCGGGCTGACCGTGGGCGACCTGCGTTACCTGGCCGACGTCGAGCGCATCCAGCGCGACGGCGACGGCGGCTGGATGTCCGACCCACCGCACCAGCCCGCGGATCAGGCGATCGCCCGGCTGCGCATCCCCCATCCCAGCGAGACCGCCCTGCAGCAGGCACGGCTCAGTCCCACGCTCGCGCTGACCCGGGGGCTGGAGGCCCTGGCCGGCCTCTATGCGCTGACCGAGCTCTTCGCCGCCACGCCGGACCCGCAGCAGCGCGATCACCTGGTGCTGCTGCGGGCGGCGCAGGACCTGCTGGTGGCACTGCGCGAGCCCTTCCTGCGCGAGCAGCTCCGGCAGGATGCCGCTCTGCAGGCGCAATACCGCACCGAGCTGGCCTGGTTTTTCCAGCCGCCGCCGCCCTCGCTGCGGCAGCCTCGCCCGCCGCGCAAGCCTCCCGCCCCGGAGGACTTGCAGCTGGGCCTGTTGCGCGAGGGGCCGCCAAGCAGCCACGGCCTGCTGGTACTGCTTCGACTGCGGGATGTCGCCGCGGCCCGGCAATGGCTGGCGGCGCAACTGCCTGCCCTGGCGCCTCCGGTGTGCACGCCGGGCCGTCCCGTGCTGAACCTTGCCTTCACCTTGCCGGGGCTGCGCAAGCTGGGTGTTTCCCAGACCACGCTGGCCCTGCTGCCGCGTGAATTCTGCGAGGGCATGGAGGCGCGCGCCGACCTGCTGGGAGACCTGCGCGGCAACCACCCGGCGCATTGGCGGCGTCCCCGGCGCCATGGCCAGGAGGCGCCGGAGTCGCCAGCCACCGGGCCGGCCGCTCGCGTGGACCTCGCGGAGGTGGACCTGCTGCTGCAGTGGCGCGTGCAGTCGGCCGCGTCCGAGGCGGATCACCTGCTGGATGCGCGCCATCCCCTGTACGCCTGCTGGCAGGCCCTGCAGGGCGAGCCCGGCCTGCAGGTGCTGGCCGTGGAGCCCCTGAGGCGGCAGACGCTGGGGCGGCGCAATCCTGGCGAGCCGCCGGTGGTGGAGCATTTCGGCTTTGTCGACGGCATCAGCCAGCCCAGCTTCCGTGCCGGCGCTGCGTCGCGAGAGCCCGGGCAGCTGGCACTGGGCGAGCTGCTGCTGGGGCACGCCAACGACCGGGGCGACGAGGACTCGGCCCTGGCTGATGACCCCGTGCTGGCCGACGGCAGCTTCCTGGTGATACGCAAGCTGCGGCAGTATCCGGAACGCCTGCAGCAGCGGCTGGAAGCGGAGGTGAAGCGCCTGGCGCTGCAAGGCGTGCAGGTCAGCGTCGCGGAGATCAAGGCCGCCATGATGGGCCGCAGCCTCGACGGGGAGCCGCTGGTGCCTCGCAGCGGTCCTGGCCTCAACGACTTCGACTACCGCGACGACCCGCAAGGCCTGCAGTGCCCGCTGCAGGCCCACGTCCGGCGTGCCAACCCGCGCGAAGGGGCGCCGAACGCCCACTGCCCGGGCGGGCGGGAGCCGGTACCGCGCCTGCTGCGACGGGGCATGTCCTATGGGCCGGACCTGACCCTGGCGGAACTCGCCGGCCAAGTGCAGGCCCGCGAGCGCGGACTCTTTTTCATGGCCTACAACGCGAGCATCGCCGAGCAGTTCGAGCTGGTGCAGCGCTGGATCAGCGGCGGCAATGCCACGGGTGTCGGCTCGGCGCAGGCCGATCCCCTGCTGGGTGTGCCCGCCCTGGGCGAGCGCCGCAGCTTCCGCTGGTGCCGCCGGCGGGCCGATGGGCAGGCGCAGCTGATGCGCGTCTTCTTGGACGAGGAGCCCGAACCGGCCAAGGGGCCAATGGCACCGCGCCCCTTCGTCCAGCTCGAATGGGGCCTGTACGCGTTCGTGCCCAGCCTGAGTGCCCTGGCGCATCTGGCCACAGCGCCGGCGACGGCGTCGTCAGCAGCGGCGGCAACAGTGCCGACAACAGCGCCGCCCGGGCCCAGCGACCAGGCCCGAGAGGGCGAGGCCTTGATCCAGCAATTGCTGGGGCCGCTCAAGACGCTGGGTGCGGCGGGCTGGAAACAATGCCTGGAGGACCTGCTGTCGCGCCGGCAGCTGCTGCCCGACAAGCTCTGGGCAGCCGTGCGCGAACTGCATGGCGGGGCCCTGGACACCGGAACGGCCTACGGCGTGCTGGTGGCTTCGCCGGCCCTGCTGCAGACCGTGCTGCAGGATCAGGAAGGGCATTACTCGGTCTGCGGCTACGCCGAGCGAATGAATCACTCCATCGGCCCCATTTTTCTGGGCCTGGATGCGGGCGAGGACTACGCGCGTCTGGCGGGCCCCGTCAACCGGTTGATCGCCGGCATCGGCCGTGACGAGGCCTTCCGGCTCGCCCAGCGGGCGCTCACCGAGGTCTTGCGCGACACCTGGCAAGCAGGCGCGCCAGCGTCTGGTCCGGTGGGCAACGCC
This sequence comes from Burkholderiaceae bacterium, assembly GCA_041905785.1. Classification (GTDB taxonomy): domain Bacteria; phylum Pseudomonadota; class Gammaproteobacteria; order Burkholderiales; family Burkholderiaceae_C; genus Roseateles_B. The sequence goes on along the minus strand of JAYRKJ010000013.1, from coordinate 60,219 downwards.
ATGCGCCTGCCCATCGACCTGAAACGGCTCAGCGACGCGGTGCTGGCCCGGGTGTCCCGGCATTGGTTCGGCCTGCCGGATGGAACGCATGTGCGGGCCGCCGCCAGGGACTGGGCGTGGCAGGCGGACACCAGCGCCGCCCCGCGCTGCCCCGGCCATTTCGACACCCCCTCGCGCTACTTCTTCCAGCCCCTGCCCGAAGGCACGACGGCGGAGGAGCAGGGGCGGCGCCATGGCCGCCAGTTGCAGGAGGCCGTGCGCGGCTGGGTCGCGCAATGCCGCGCCCGGCCTGAGGGTCTCGAAGGGACGCTGACGCCCGCGCTGTTCGAAGCCATGGCTGGCCAGAGCGACGCGGCGCTGGCCAGCACGTGCATCGGTGTGCTGATGGGTTTTCTCCCCACCGTGGACGGCTGCTGGCGGCGCGCCTTGGCGGATGGCCGCGCGGACCCGCGCCTATGGCTGGCCCAGGCCAGCCTGCAGGCCCTGGGCCAGCCGGACCTGGTCCAGGCCGAGCCGCTGCTGCTGCCCTGGCTGGAGCAGGCGTTGCTGCGCCACCCCGTGCCGGACATGATCTGGCGGACGGCCCGCCATGACCACACCCTGGGCCCCGTGCCCTTGATCAGCGCCGGGCGACGCGTGGTCCTGGGCCTCATGAGCGGCACGCAGGCGCAGTGGCAGGCGCGCGAGTCCTGCACGGGCGGCGGCGCTACGCCGAGCCCGGCAGACCTGAGCCTGCTGTTCGGCGGACGGCGGCAGGCAGGCACCGCCCACCCGCTGCATGCCTGCCCGGGTTATGAAGCGGCGATGGGTTTGTTGCTGGGCATGAGTGCGGGGCTGCTGGCAGCCAGCCTGGAGCCAGGCACGCAGCCCCAGCTGCTGTGGATGCTGGCGCCGCCGGCGGTGCGTTCCTGAGCGCTGCAGGGGCTGGGGCTGGGGAACATGTTTCGGAGCTTGCTGCGGGCAGGGCTGAGGCAGGGCTGAGGCAGGGCTCAGCGCCGGGCCGCGAGCCAGCGCGAGCGCCACTGGAGCAGCAGGGTCAGGTGCCAGTCCATGCCCAGGCGGCGCAGCGGCGGCTCGGCGGCCTCCAGCTGCCGCAGGGCGCCGGCCGGGTCGCCTTGTGTGGCCAGAACCTCGGCGTGGCACAGCCGGTTGAGTGCCGTTTCGTGCAGGGAGCCTCGGCGTTTGGCCATGGACTGGGCCAGGGCCAGGTAGTGGCCCGGTGCATGCGTCAGGTAGCCTCGCGCCGCCGCCATTGCCAGCGCCCGCATCGCGGTCGGCCCGCCCAGCAGATCGCCTTCGCGCGCGCGTCGCAGGGCCAGGGCGGCCTGCCGGCGCATTTCCGGGCAGCGCCCCAGGGCGGCGTAGCCTTCGGCCAGCCAGCCGTGCAGCAGCGAGCAGAACAGCCGTTTGTGGCGCGCGAGCAGCCACTGCGTCGCTTCTTCCAGCGCCTGCAGGGCGCGCATGCCGGCCTCGCTGCCGGGCTCGGCCTGCCGCCATTGCGCCCGGCTCAGCAAGGCCCGGCTCATGCCAAAGACATAGAGGTTGCGCACGCGCTGGGCGATCAACAGGGCCTGGCTGGCCGATTGCTGCGCCTGGGCCCACTGGCCCTGCCACAGCTGCACCAGGGCCAGCAGGCACAGCACCGAGCCTTCGACCTCATGCCCCGCGCCGTAGATGGCCTGCCGCGCCTCGGCAAAACACAGGGCCGCTTCGTCGAAGGTGCCCCAGTCGCCCAGCATGGCCGCCTTGCAGGCCAGCGTGTAGGCCGACCCCACGGCCGGTCGGCTGCCGCTGCGGTGCTGGCGCTTGACGGCGATGGCAGCATCCATCAGGGTCATGGCGGGTTCATACTCGCCCGCGGCGGCCAGCGCCTGCCCCAGCGTGGCCTGTGCTTGCGCCAGCATGGCCGGCCAGCTGCTGTGCTCGGCGGTCTGGTCCGCGCCGGCGCACAGGGGTTCCAGGCTCTGCAGGGCCTCGCGCAGATACCGCACGGCCGGCTGCGTCTGCCCCAGGGCATAGGCCACATAGCCGCGCCAGTAGAGCGACAGGGCCATGGTGGCCTGATCGTCCCTGCGCCGGGCCAGTTCCCAGCCCTGGTTGAAGTAGTCCAGATCCTCGGGGGAGGGATCGAAGACGCAGGCCAGCCCCAGTCGCTGCAGGAGGCGGACCTGCATGGCATAGCACTCCGCCGTGGCCGGGCACTGGCGCAGCGCATCCAGCGCCATGCGGTAGAAGTGCTGGGCGCGGTCCGGGGCCGCGCCCAGGGCCGCATGCTCGCCGGCCTGCTCAGCATGCCGCGCCGACTCCTGCCAGTCGCCCGCCCGCGCATGGTGGTAGGCCAGCGCGGCCTGCCATCCGGGCAGGCCGTCGGCGTGGTCCTGCTCATGGGCTTCCGACAGGATCTGGGCGATGCGGCGATGCAACTGGCGGCGCTGCGGCGCGCCGACCAGCTGGTAGACCACCTCGCGCGTGATCCCGTGCTTGAAGCGCAGCTGGCCGGGCGTCTCCGCCGGGTAGAGCAGGTCCTGCTGCGCCAGCGTTGCGATCGCGGGCAGCGTGTCTTCGCCGCACAGGCGCAGCAGCAGCCATTGCGGCAGGACGGGGCCGATCACGGCCGCCGTTTTCAGCAGCTCCAGCTGCTCGGGTGGCAGACGCTCCAGGCGGGTCTCGACCAGGCTGCGCAGCCAGGGCAGCTCCAGTCCCGTCCATGAGGTCTGCGTGGGCCGCGGCTCCTCCAGCCGCTGGGCCAGCAGGGGGCGCGGCAGCTGCGCGGCGCAGTGGCACAGTTCCTCGATGTAGAGCGGGTTGCCGCCGCCCTGGGCGTGGATGCGTTCGACCAGGAACGGGTCCAGGCCCGGCAGCAGGTGGGCGATGGCTGCTCTGCACTCGTCCAGCGACAGCGGGCCCAGGGCCATGGCATGGAAGTCCCGGCGCGGCTGCAGGGGGCCCAGCTCCGCCTGGCGGCTGGTCACCAGAATCATCAGCGGTTGTCGACCCTGGCGCAGCAGTTGCTCCAGGATCTGCTGGCTGGCCTGGTCCGCCCATTGCCAGTCGTCCAGAAACACCAGCTGGGGCTGCTGGCGTCCCAGGGCCTGGAGCAGGGCCGGCAGCCGTGGCAGCCAGTCGCGCCAGGACTGCGCGCCCCCGCGCATCCGCGCCTGCGGCCGCAAGGCCTCCAGCCACTCGGCCGCGTCGCCCTGCAGCTCAGGCGGCAGGGCCTGAAGCAGGGCGGCGAGGTCAGGGGGCGTGGGCAGCTGATCCTGCGGGCTCAGCCCCGGTTGGCCGAAGTAGGCGCGCAGGAGCTGCATCCAGGGTTGCATGACTTCGCCGTGCAGGTGGCCGTCGCAATAGCCGCGATGAATGCGCCAGCCCTCGCGTTGAGCCTCCGCGATCAGCGCTTCGCACAGCCGCGTCTTGCCCAGGCCGGGCGCGCCGTGCACCAGGGCCAGCTGGCATTCGCCCGAGGCGGCCAGGTCGAGCATCTGACGCAGGCTGTGCAGCTCGTCCCCGCGCCCGCTGAAGGGCAGGGCGCCCTGGCGTTCGCGGGCTTGCAGCCGCGTCAGGACCTGGCCGCGGCGCGTGATGCAGGCGGCCGGCAGCGCGTCGGGCCAGCCGCGCAGGAGCAGGGGCTGCACGGGCCGGTGCTCGAACTGATGCAGCTCCGACCCCAAGGCGGCCTGGCTGACCCAGATCTCGCCGGCCTCGGCCTGCTCGCACAGGCGAGCCGCAATATTGGGCGGTTCGCCCAGCAGGTCCAGGCGTCCGCGTTCGTAGTCGCCCTCGACCACCAGGGTCAGGCCGGCGTGGATGCCGCTGTGCATCTGCAGGGGCGGGAGGCGCTGCCCCTCGCCAGCCTGCAGCCGCGCGACGCCGGCATGCAGCTCCAGCGCGGCCTCGGTGGCGCGGCGAGCCATGTCTTCGCAGGCCTGCGGATAGCCGAACACGGCCAGCAGGCCGTCGCCCTGCAGGCGAACGATCAGCCCTTCATGCTTCTGAACGGCCGTGCGGCAGCAGTCCCGCACTCGCGCCAGCAGATCCAGGTAGTCCTCGGCCTCCAGGCGGGAGGCCAACTGGCTGGAGTTGCTCAGGTCGCTGAAGAGGACGGCCAGATGCAGCCGTCTGGCGGACTCCGGCTCGCGGGGGCTCTGGTTCTTGGACACGGCGGCACTGACTCCCTGGCGTGGGGGCAGGTCTTGCCACTTGGCCCAGTGGCTTGGTACGACCCCCGGTGCCGCGCAGTATGGGGGCGTACGGACGCGCCGTCCACCGTAGGAGCTGACATCGGGGCTGCCGCGACTTGACACCCCCTGCGCCACGCCGACGCCTCGGCGCAGGGTTGGCCTTCAGTCCTTCAGCTCGAAGATCTGGGCCGAACGCGCGGGCAGCGGCAGACTTGCAGCAAGCCGGCCTTCACGGCCGCTCATCACCTCGCGCCAGTGCAGGCCAGGACGCAGCATTTCCGGGAAGCGCGCAATGTCCAGCTGTGCGTCCTGGCTGCCCTTGTGCAGCACCAGCATCAGCTTCTGCCCACCCAGCTGCCGGAACAGCACATAGACCCCGTCACGCGGGCTGTAGTGCACGAGCCGGCCCGCATGGACGGCCGGCTGCTGCTTGCGCCAGTTCAGCAGCTGCCGCAGCCAGTCCTGGGCCTGCTTCTGCGAGGCAGTCAGACCCTCGCCGGTGAAGGCGTTGACGGCGTCGCCGGGCCAGCCGCCGGGAAAGTCGGCACGCACGGCCCCGTCGTCGCGCTCCCGCGGGCTCTTGAGCAGCACCTCGGAGCCGTAGAAGAACTGCGGGATGCGCCGGGTCATGGCGATGTAGGCCGTGGCCATCTTGTAGAGGGTCAGGTCTTCATGCAGCGCGGAGAAGCTGCGCGGGGTGTCGTGATTGCCCTCGAACAGCACCAGCTGCGCGGGGTCGGCATACAGAAAGTCGTGGGCCAGGGCCTCGTAGAGCCGGGTGAAGCCGCTGTCGTGGCCGTCCTGCTCGACCAGTGCCGCCAGCAGCGCCTCATGCAGCGGGAAGTCCATCATGCTGGGCATGTGGGACTGATAGCCGTCGTGGTTGTGCTTGCCGCGCTGCCAGTAGGCCACGACCGCAGGATGCGGGCTCCATTCCTCGCCGACGAGGTTCAGCCGCGGGTACTCCTCCAGCATGCGCGCACTCCACTGCGCCAGGAATGCCTTGTCGGAGTACGAGTAGGTGTCGGTGCGGACGCCGCTGACGCCGGCGTACTCGATCCACCACAGGCTGTTCTGGATCAGGTAGGTGGCCAGCACGGGCTGGCGCTGGTTGAGGTCCGGCATATTGGGCGTGAACCAGCCCTGGCTGAAGGCGCGGCGGTCGCTCTCGGTGCCGTAGGGGTCCTGCACGGACATGCGGGCATGGTTGGTCTCGGTGTAGCGCGGCCACTGGTTGACCCAGTCGCGGGTGGGCAGGTCCTTCATCCACCAGTGGTGTGCGCCGATGTGGTTGAGCACGATGTCCTGGATCACGCCCAGGCCCTTGGCGCGGGCCTCGGCGACAAAGGCCCGGAAGTCCTCGTTGCTGCCGAAACGCGGGTCGACCCGGTAGAGGTCGGTGCTGGCATAGCCGTGGTAGCTGTACTCGCTGCTGTTGTTCTCGGTCAGCGGCGTGGGCCAGACCTGCGTGAAGCCCATGGCCGCGATGTAGTCCAGGTGCTGGCGCATGCCCAAGAGGTTGCCGCCATGGCGCCCGCCCGGCAGGGACCGGCGCTCGCCTTCTTCCATGCCGGCCGGCTCCGGTGCCGGCAGGCCCTTGGCGAAGCGGTCCGGCACGAGCAGGTAGATGGCATCCTGCGGCCCGAAACCCTGGCGCTGTGCCGAGCCGGGGGTGCGGGCCTGCAGTTCGTAGGGCTGGCTCAGCACCAGGCGCACGCCATCGCGCAGCTCGATCTGCAAGGTGCCAGGTCTTGCCTGCGGCGTGATCTCGAGGTCCAGCACCAGGTAGTTGGGGCTGTCCAGGCCTTGCTGCCGCAGCAGGCGCACGCCGGGATGCGCGACGTGCGCCTTCAGTCGGCCGACGGCCGCTCCGTGCAGCATCAGCTGCAGGCCGGGCTGCTTCATGCCCACCCACCAGGAGCGGGGTTCGATGTGTTCCAGGGTCATGGCGTGGGCGCTGCAGATGAAGGTGAGGGTGAGCAGCCCGGCGATCAGCCAGGGCATGCGGCGCTTGCCGGGCAGGGTGGGGAAGGCGGGACGCATGAACATGGTGGGACTCATCTCATTGCAAGCGGTATACCGCGAAGGACTGTGGAGGCAGGCGCAGGCTGGCGGCAGCCAGGCTGCCATGCTCGCGATGCGGCCCGAGCCTGGCCTGGGCCTGGCTGCGCAGCAAGGGGCGCAGGCGCTGAGCGGCGTGCAGGCCGGCCGGCAGGCCTTGCCAGGACTGCGCGCCATAGTTGATCAGCACCAGCAGGGTCTGGCCCTGCACGCTGCGCTGGAAACCGACCACGCTGCCGTCCTGGAAGGCGTGGTGATAGTCGCCGCGGCTCAGCGCAGGCTGTGAGCGGCGCAGGCCGATCAGCGCCTTGTAGTGGTTCAGCAGGGAGCCAGGATCGCGCGCTTGGGCGGTTGCGTTGTAGCGGTCGGCATTGGGCGATACGGGGCGGAAGGGCTGGCCTTGCGTGAACCCGCGGGCGTCAGCCGTCCAGCTCATGGGCGCGCGCAGGGGCGTGTCCCCCGGGCCTGCGATGCCCGCCATGCCGATCTCTTCGCCGTAATAGAGGAAGGGAATGCCGGGCAGCAGCAGGTAGGTGGCGGCCGCCAGCCGGTAGCGGATTTCGTCCCCGTCGAACTGGTCCCAGACGCGTGCGCCGGCAAAGATGTCGTGATTGGCCAGCATGGTGGCCATGTTCAGCGGCGTGGTCTCGAAGTGTCGCGCCAGGGGCGCCAGGGCTTCCACATCGCCGCTGGCGGCGCGAATGATCAGCTGCTCCAGACCGAAGTCGAAGGCGCTGCCGCAGACCTCGGGGCTGGCATAGGCCGTGGGGCTGGCGGTGGCCTCGCACACGGTGAAGCGGCCCGGGTAGCTGCGGATGAGCCGGGTGAAGGCCGCGGTGAGGGCGCGGCTTTGCGGCTGGTCGTTCCAGTCCTTGGCGCTGTTTTCGATCAGGTGCGGCACGGCGTCCAGCCGGAAGCCGTCCAGGCCGCGGTCGAGCCAGAAGCGCAGGCTGTCGCGGTGGTAGTCGACGACGGCCGGGTTGCGCAGATTGAAGTCCGGCATGTGCGGGCCGAAGGTGGCGAAGTAGCGTGCACTGCCGTCGGGGTGGTCGGCGTCGGCATACCAGGGCTTGTGGCCCCAGATGTTCCAATCCTCCAGATCGGGTGGTGCCGGGTCTTGCCAGACATACCAGTTACGCCATGGCGACTGCGGGTTCTTCAGGGTGTCCTGGAACCAGGGGTGCTCGCGTGCGCTGTGGTTGAGGATGTAGTCCATCACCACGCCGATGCCGCGCCGATGGGCCTGGCGCAGCAGTTCGTCGAAGTCCGCGAGGCTGCCGTAGTCGGGCTCGATGGCGCGGAAGTCGGTGATGGCGTAGCCATGGTCGCGGTCCGCGCTGCGGGTGACGGGCATCAGCCACAGGCCGGTGACGCCCAACTGCTGGAGGTAGTCCAGCCGGCTTGTCAGCCCGCGCAAGTCGCCAATGCCGTCGCCGTCGCTGTCCTGGTAGGCGCGCACGAAGATCTCCATGAACACGCCTTGCGACCAGCCCGGCCGTGCTGCAGGGGTGGTGTGGGTCCGCGGTGCTGCCGATGCGGCGCCCAGGGCCAGGCAGGCCCAAAGGCTCGCGATGCACTTTATGTAGTTGAAATACATTTCTCGACTCTGTGATGGAGAAACTGTTCGATGAGCAGAATAGATGCAAACATCGCTGCTGAAAACCCGTGATTTCTAGTGATGTAGTTTTGCTACTATTTGCTGACGCTGCCGTGCTGCCTTCGAGGCCGCCGTCGGCGCTGCCTTTCCACCCATCGATGCCCGCCATGCCACCTTGCCCCCAGCCCGCTCAGGCGCCGTCTTCTTCAATGCTGAGAGCGGGAGCTCGCGGTGTGTGGTGGGTCGGCCTGGGGCTGATGCTGGCCTTGCTCATGGGGCGTGCGCAGGCGGCAGACGGCGCTGCTCAGGCAGCGGCCCTGGGCGCCTGCGACGAAGAAGGGCTGGCTACCGTGCTGCAGGCTCCAGCGCCCGACGCTCTCGACTGGCCGGCCCGCGCCCATGCACTGGATCTGCGCCATCTCCAATGGCCAGGTGTGGCCGGGGAGGGTGCGCTGCGTTTGGTGGCCGCCTGGCGCGGCGGGCTGCAGGCCCGACCCGGGCAAGTCTTGCGCGGCGCGGATGCCAGCCTGCCGGTCAGCCGCGCAGGTGAACTGCCCGAGTTCCTGGTCGGACGCTTTCCGCATCTTCGCCAGGGCGGCGTGCTTGAACTGCCCGCCGCCGAGGCGCTGACCGAGCGCTGGCTGCGCGCCGAACTGCTGCTGGTGCGCGAAGATGCCCAGGGGCGGCTGCTGGAGGCCAGCCGCGTGCAACTGGCCGGCGCGCTGGACGCACGCTATGCCGAGGCTGCCGAGAGGCTGGCTTATGGCCCGCTCATCGTGCAAACGCCGGGCCGGCGCTCCGGCGAGCTGCGGACGGGGCTGCGGACGGGTCTGCGACTGTGGGCGCCGACGGCGCACCAGGTGCAGCTGTGCCTGTATCCCGGGCCCGAAGCGCCAGCCGCGCAGCTGCGGACGCTGCAATGGGAGCCGGCCAGCGGAAGCTGGGTCCTGCCGCCGGCCGAGGATCTGCAGGGCCAGTACTACCGTTTCCTCGTCGATGTGCTGGTGCCGGGGCAAGGCCTGCTGCGCCAGGGCGTGACCGATCCCTACTCGGTGAGCCTGAACGCGGACTCTCGCCGCAGCTTCATGGCCGATCTGGACGATCCGGCCTGGATGCCGCCGGGCTGGGTGACGCACCGGCGCCCGGCACCCCCCCGGGCATCGACCGACATGAGCATCTATGAGCTCCACGTGCGGGACTTCTCCTGGAGCGACGCCAGCCAGCCGCCCGCCTTGCGCGGCAAGTACGGCGCATTTGCGCAGTCGCGATCGCTGGGCGTGCAGCACCTGCGCCGCCTGGCGCGTGCGGGCATGACGGATCTGCACCTGCTGCCGGTCTTCGACATCGCCAGCATCCCCGAGCGCGGCTGCCGGCAGCCCGTGGTGCCGAACGCCGCAGCGGACGGCGAGGCCCAGCAGTCCGCCGTTGCGGTGCTGGCGGCGCGCGACTGCTACAACTGGGGCTACGACCCGCTGCATTACAGCGCCCCCGAGGGCAGCTATGCCAGCGATGCCAATGCCGGTGGGCAGCGCCTGCTGGAATTCCGCCAAATGGTGATGGCCCTGCACGGCCTGGGTCTGCGGGTGGGCATGGACGTGGTCTACAACCACACGCCGGCCTCGGGCCAGCATGTGCACTCGGTGCTGGATCGCATCGTGCCGGGCTACTACCAGCGTCTGGACGCGAACGGCCAGGTCGAGCACTCGACCTGCTGCGACAACACCGCCACCGAGCACCGCATGATGGCCAAGCTGATGAGCGACTCGGTGCTGCTGTGGGCGCAAAAGCACGGCATCGATTCCTTTCGCTTCGACCTCATGGGCCACCAGCCCCGTGCGGTGATGGAGGCCATCGCGTCACGGCTGAGCCGCGCGCTGCGCCGCCAGGTCCCGCTGATCGGCGAGGGCTGGAACTTTGGCGAGGTGGCGCAGGGGGCGCGCTTCGTGCAGGCAAGCCAGCTGTCGCTCACGGGCAGCGGCATCGGCACCTTCAGCGACAGGGCGCGCGATGCGTTGCGCGGGGGCTCGCCCGGTGACGGTTCACCGGCCGGTCTGGCGCGGCAAGGTTGGGGCAACGGACTGTTCAGCGCGCCCAATGGCAGGGGCGAAGCTGCTACGGAACAGGATCTTCAGCAGGCGGCCGATCTGGTGCGGGTGGGCCTGGCCGGCAGCCTGCGCAGCTATCGCATGCTGGACTGGCGCGGAGCACGGCGCAGCCTGGCGGAGCTGGCCTACGGAGACCAGCCGGCGGGTTACGCCAGCGAGCCTGCCGAGGTCGTGAACTACGCCGAGAACCATGACAACCACACCCTGTTCGACAACCACGTGCTGCGCCTGCCGCGCGATGTCTCGCTGGAGGAACGGGTGCGCGCTCAGCTGCTGGCCACGGCGGTGACGGCCTACAGCCAGGGGGTCGCCTATTTCCATGCCGGCATGGAGATCCTGCGTTCCAAGTCCCTGGACCGGAACAGTTTCGACTCGGGCGACTGGTTCAATCGCCTGGACTGGAGCCTGCAGGATAACGGCTTCGGGGCCGGCCTGCCGCCGGCCAGGGACAACGCCGAAGCCTGGCCCCTGTACCGCCCGCTGCTGGCCGATCCCTCGCTCAAGCCGCGCCCTCAGGACCTGCGCCTGGCGCGCGACATGTTCCTGGACCAGCTGCAGGTGCGCGCCAGCTCCAGCCTCTTTCACCTGCGCAGCGCCGCCGAGGTGCAGCGGCGGCTGAGCTTTCCGAGGCTGGGCGCAGGAAGCTCCGCGTCCCTGCTGCTGGCGCACCTGGACGGACGCGGCCTGCCGGGCGCAGGCTTTCGGGCGATCTTGCTGGTCTTCAATGCCGGTCGGGAGCCGCAGCGGTTCGCCTGGGAGGGCGCCGGGCAGGGCTGGCGACTGCATCCGGTCCTGGCACGTCCGGGTGCTGGGGATGCTGCGCTGCGGCTGGGGGCGCGCGTGGACGCCGCGCAGGGGCAGCTGCAGGTGCCGGCATGGTCCGCGGCGGTGTTCGTGCGTTGAGGTGAGTTGAGGTGTGTAGAGGTGCGTGTGCTTCCTAAGCGCCAAGTTTGCACACCGCCATCGGCACAGTCCCGGTATGAGTTACGGCATGGCTTGAAAGGCCCGTAAGCGGGGCGCATGATCAACGCAGGACACCTGTTGTTGAGTCCCCATCATGCTGCCTCGAATTCCTGCACTTTCTCGTTGGGTCAGTCTGGCTCTGGTCGTGAGCCTGCTGCAGGCGTGCGCGACGCCGTCGCCCACCGCGCTGCCTGCGCCGCCTTTGCTCGATGAGGCCTTCGCACCGGCGCCTGCGCTCCCAAGGCCGGAGGAGCTGTTCACGCTGTCGCCTGCCATGCGGGACTTCGTGGAGCAGTCCATCCAGCCGCGAGTGCGCATGCTGGGTGGCAACGAAGGCCTGTTGAGGGCGCTCTACCGGGATGGTCGCCTGGCGCTCCAGTACGATGCCGAAAAGACGCGCAGTGCAGCCGAGACCTTTGCCGCAGGGCGGGGGAATTGCCTGTCGCTCGTGCTGATGACTGCGGCCTTCGCGCGCGAGCTCCATCTGCCGACGTACTTCCGCTCGGTGCAGGTGGAGCCGCAATGGACGCGCGACGCGAACCTCATCTTCCAGGCCGGGCACGTGAACCTCGGTCTGGGCACGCGCTTGCAGGAACGCGGCCTCAACGCGGCGGCGGACACCCCTGTCGTCGTGGATTTCCAGCCGGAGCTGGCCGGGCGTCTGTCGCGTGCCGTGGAGATCAGCGAGAGCACCATCGCTGCCATGTTCTACAACAACCGGGCGGCGGAACAGCTGGCCATGGACGATGTCCGCGGTGCGTATTGGTGGGCTCGCGCGGCCGTGACGGCCGAGCCGCGATTCAGCGGCGGCTTCAATACGCTGGCAGTGCTGTACCGCCGCCATGGGCGTGGGGACTTGGCCGAGCGGGTGTTGGAGCAGGTGCTGTTACGCGAGCCCGACAACGACGTTGCGCTGGCCAATATGGTGGTGCTGATGCGAGAGACGGGACGCCAGCAGGACCTGGCGCGCTACGAGGCCCGGCTGGCCGCCATCCAGCCGGTGGCGCCGTTCAAGTACCTCGACGATGGGGTGGAGGCCATGAAGCGCCGCGACTATCGCGCCGCCGATGCGCTGTTCGCCAAGGAGCTGGCCCGGTCGGGCAACAATCACGAGCTGCACTTTTGGGCGGCCCTGGCCAAGCTGGCGCTCGGGCAGCAGGACCGGGCTGCGCAGCATTTGACGCAGGCGGCGCAGACCAGCCCGACGCTCGGACAGCAGCGCATCTACGAAGCCAAGCTCAACAAGCTGCAGGACAAGAATCCGGCACAGCACTGAAGCCGCAGGGAGTTGAACTCTTGGGGATGGATCATGGAAGTCGCCCGTCAAATCGTTCGCCGTCTGACCTGTGCCCTGATACTTGGATCGCTGGCGGCCTGCGCTGCTCCGCCAGCGGGGGCGCCAGAAGCGCTGGGCCGTGAGCAGTTGCTCAGGCGGCTGCCCTCGGTCCTTGCTGACGAAACGTTCGCTGAATCGGAGCTTGCAGCGCTCAAGGCCCGGGACGTGCTTGCGCTTTCGCCGGCCATGGAGGATCTGGTCCGGCGGACGCTGGAGCCCATGGCGGCGCGCGTCGGCGGGCCGGAGGCCTTGTACGCCGTCCTCTACGAGCGCGGGCGCATCGGTGTCGAATACAGCTCCGACTACACACGCAACGCGGCGGAGGCCTTCGAGGCTCGCAAGGGAAACTGCCTGTCTCTGGCCTTGATGACCGCCTCATTCGCGAAGCGCCTGGGCATCCGGGTGCATTACCAGCTGGTGCGCACGCCCGAGGCCTGGAGCCGGGGAGACCGGCTGAACTTCCAGATCCGTCACGTCAACGTCACGTTGGCGCAGAACGCCGTGGATGGCTTCCTGCGCGGCTCGCCTTTCAGTCAGGGCTTGACGGTCGATTTCGTACCCATCGAGTTCAAGAACCGGCTGGCGCTGCGTGAGCTCGACGAGTCTGCGGTGATCGCGATGTACCTCAACAACCTGGCTTCTGAGTCGCTGGACAATGCGCAATATGACCGGGCATATCGCCTGGCCCGGCAGGCTTTGCTTACCGACCCAACGCTGCCGGAGTCCTACAACACGCTGGCCGTCGTGCTGTCCAGTCGTAACCAGCAGGCCAAGGCCGAAGCCGCCCTGCGTCTCAGCCTGGCCTTGGCGCCCGACAGCGTCGCGGCCATGGGTAACCTGATTGCCATCCTGGACGAGACGCGCAATCCGGAAGCGGGCATGTGGCGCAACCGCTTGCGCGAGCTGCAACCTCATCCGCCCTTCGCCGACTTCGATCAGGGCTTGGCGGCCCTGGCGGCCGGTGATGCATCCAAGGCACTGGCGCTGTTCCTGCGCCAGCGAGAACGCACGGGCCTGGACCCGCGACTGCAGCAGTACATCGCCGCGAGCTATCAGCGCCTGGGACGCAGTGACGATGCCCTTGCCGCCCTGCAGCAAGGGCTGCAGGCCAGCGACAACGAGCAGCAACGCCAGCAACTGCTCGCCAAGAAGCGGGCCCTGATGCAGGCAGTCCTGAAGGCGGACTGAGCGACGCTTCAGTTCTTGTCCGCGGCCGACAGCGCGGGAAGCCCGTGCTGCCGACGAGCCCTGGTGCAGGCCTCGTCCCCCAAGCCCAGCGGCGCACGCTGGCCGAATTCGCGGCAGGGCGAGGGGCGCCATTCGTAGATGCCGCAGTTGGCCTGGACCCCGACCTGGCCCACCAGGGCGGCGCAGCGCGGCTGCGCATGGTCGGTGCCGCGCAGGCGGCACAGGCTGTCGGTGAGGTCCACGCACAGCCCGTCGGGTACGCTGCCGCCCTCGCTTTGCAGCTCCGCGCGGGCAAAGTCAACGCGGAAGCTGGCGCAGCAGGCGCCGCAGTGCAGGCAGGGGTTGTCAGCGCTCATGGGACCGTGCCGCGGGCTGCTCTTGCGGCTCAGGCTGCCGGTGGCTCGGCGGGCCGGGAGAGGGGCGCCACGCCCGCTTGCACCGTGGCTGCATGGGCTGCAGGCTTGTGGCTGGCGGCCGCTTCGCGCACGACGGTGACGCTGCAGTCGGACTCCGCGACGACCTGGGCGGACACGCTGCCCAGATAGCGCCGCAGCGCCGAGTTGCCGCGTGCGCCCATGACGATGTGGTCTGCGCCGTTGCGGGCCGCGAAATCGATGATGGCGGCGGCCGGGTCCGGCGCTTCCAGCACATGGAAGGTCAGGCGCCCATCTTCGAGGCTCAGCGCACGGCTGATGGGTCTGGCCCAATGCTTCAGCGCCACGAGCTGCTTGACGTGCACGCTCTTGCCGTCCTTGTCGGTCAGGACGTCCATGCCGATGCGCGCGGTGCGCATCACGCTGACGCAGGCCAGACGCGCGCCCGGTTCGGTCTGCACGATGCGGCGCACCGTCTCGCGCAACTGCTCCAGCAGGCCCGGCGTGGCGTGCTCGATGTCCACGGCGGCCATGATGATGGGGCTGCGCGCCACCTGTTCGGCCACGCTGGGCTGCAGGGTCGGCTCAGAGCCCAGGGCGAAGAACCAACGCTTGAGTTCCTTGAGTGCGCCGCTCTTGCTCATGCGTTCGGCACGACGGGTGAGGGTGATGCCTTCGGGGCGCTGCAGGTCCAGCGCCAACTGGGCGGCACTCTGGTAGCGGCGTTCGGCCTTGACTTCCAGGCAGCGCAGGATCACCTCCTGCATCCAGGGCGGGATGTCCGGGTTGATCGCACGGGGAGGGACCGGCTCGACATACAAGCGCCGGCGCAGCCCCCGCACCGAGGAGGGCTGGCCGAAGGGGCGCTCGCCGGTGGCCAGGTGGTAGAGCATCACGCCCAGGGCGAAGAGGTCGCTGCGCGGGTCGTTGCGCACGAACTGCACCTGCTCGGGCGACATGTACGGCCCGGTGCCCATGGGCAGGCTGAACTCCTCTTCCAGCAGGTCGGGCAGGTGGTCGTGGCGCGAGAGTCCGAAGTCGATCAGCACTGCGCTGCCGTCCGGCCGGAACATGATGTTGCTGGGTTTGATGTCCAGATGGACCACATGCTGGCGATGCAGGTCCTGCAGGGCGGTGGCAACGCGGCTGCCGATCTCCACCACTTCGTCCAGCGGCAGCGGTGCTTCGTCCAGCCTGGGGCGCAAGGACTGACCCTGGATGTGCTCCATCACGATATAGGCCTGGCGGGTCCAGTCGCCGCGGGCCACGTAGCGGGGCACGTGCGAGCCCTTGAGCGCCGGCATCAGCATCTGCTCGACTTCGAATCCCACGATGGTTGCGGGATCTTCGCCGCCCTTGATGCGCGGCACCTTCATCAGCAGGGGGAAGTCCTCGCCGGGGACCGGCTCGACGCGGGTGACGCGCCACAGATTGGCCATGCCGCCCTGGTGCAGCCGTTCTTCGAGACGGAAGCCGTCCAGCACCATGCCCGGCTCCAGCGGGCCCGCAAGCGGGGCGGGCAGGGCGGTGTCGGCCTTGGCGTTGGGGCTGTCTTGGCGGGCGGCGGTCACGCGCATGGCGGGGTTCCAGGGCTGGTGGCGGTGCTCATTCTCCCTTCAGCAGGCGCTGCGCGAGTCGTTCGGCAACCGGCGTGCTGAGACCGGAGTGGCGGATGCGTTCTACGGCGGCATCCACGTCGTAGGGTACGCGCTGGAAGCTGAGCTGACCTGTGGCCATGTCAAAGAGCGCGTAGCAGGCGGCCGGATTGCCGTCGCGCGGCTGACCGCAGGAGCCGGGGATCACCAGCCAC
Organism: Burkholderiaceae bacterium; assembly: GCA_041905785.1. GTDB lineage: Bacteria > Pseudomonadota > Gammaproteobacteria > Burkholderiales > Burkholderiaceae_C > Roseateles_B. Next base: position 44,604 of record JAYRKJ010000013.1, on the reverse strand, counting down.
TGGCGATTGGGCAGCAGCGGGATGTCCACGCCGGGTGAGGGCACGAACTCGCCGGCCTTGCCGGTGCTGGAGAGGTGGTAGAGCTTGGGCTCGTGCATGTGGCCGCAGAAGGTGTAGCGGCAATGCGTGGCATGCAGACTGCGCATGGCCTCCAGCCGCCCCTGGACGTATTCGAAGCCCGCCGGATCAAAGGCGTTGGCGTGGACGAACAGGCAGTCGTCGCGCTCGCAATGCATGGGCAGGCTGGCCAGGAAGTCCAGCTGCGAGGCGTCCAGCTGGGCGCGGGTCCAGGCGATGGCTTCGCGGGCATCGTCGCGCATGGTGGGCAGCGGGCCGGCGACGACGGCGCTGTCATGATTGCCCATCACCGCCAGCGCGCCCTGTCGTGCCAGCTCACTGACCTGCTCGACCACCCAGGCCGGATCGCCGCCATAGCCGACCAGGTCGCCCAGCAGCGCGAACTCGCGGGCGCCATGGGCTCGCGCATGTTCGAGCACGGCGCTGAAGGCCTCGCGATTGGCGTGAAGGTCGGAAATCAGGGCAAGCTTCATGTCCTGAGTGTCGCCTGGGACTCTGACGGCATGCTGATGCTTTCGTGGCATGCTTGATATTCCTGGCTAGGAGTATTGCGGATGGTCGTAGGGCGTTGGACGCAGGTGGGGGTCCTGACCCTGGGCTGTATCGCCTTGGGTTTTGCGCAGGCGGCCTGCAGCCGCGTGATCCAGGTGCCCCTGGCACCGGTGGGCCTCAGCGTGCTGCTGCCGCCGCAGGGGCCGCCCAGCGGCGTCTACCCGGAGCTGCTGCGGCTGCTGGGCGAGGCAGAGGGCTGCCACTTCGCCATGAACGCCGTGCCCCGCGCCCGCCAGGAGCTGATGTTCGAAACCGGCCGCAGCGACCTGCTCGTGCCGGCCTCGCGCACGCAGCGTCGCGATGAATTCGGCGACTTCGTCCCCCTGATCCAGGCGCGGGCCATGTTGATCTCCCTGCGTCCTGGCCTCGTTCTGCCGACCAGCCTGCGGGCGCTTGCGCAGGCCAGCGAGTTGCGCGTGGTCCTCGTGCGCGGTTTTGACTACGGGGATGCCTGCCAGAGCCTGCTCAAGGAACTGGGCCGGCAAGGGCGGCTGCGGCTGGAGGCGGACCCCGTCTCCGTGGCGCGGGTGCTGGACTTCGGCGGCGCCGACCTCACCTTGATGGCGCCCTCCATCCTTGTCAGCGCCCTGCATGCGGACGAGCGCGTCAACCATCTGCTGGGACGCCTGCGGCTGGATGTGGTTGAAGAGCTGGGATGGAATGACAGCGGCATCTATTTGTCCCGGGCGGCTCTGGGCGATGCCGACCGCAGGCACCTGCAGGAGGCCCTGGACAAGGCGGCCCGCAGCGGCCTGGTCTGGAAGCTGTTCAAGCAGTTCTATCCGGCCGGCAGCATGGACGGGAGCCTGAGGCCGAAGTACTGAGGGACGGACGGACGGGCGGACGGGCGCGCCTGGCGACGCTGCTTCCACCGCGGGCGGTACGCCCCGTGTCGCCGCTGAGGACTCCGCCTGGGGCACACAGGCATGCCGAGTTCGTCCATCCGGGCGCTGAGCCTGCGGTGGGCGCGCGCAGCCGCAGGCGCAAGACCTGACCCCCGCGTGCCCTGACCTCATGCCGCAGGGGAGGCGCCCTCAGGAGGGCACCTCCGCGGCCATCAGCCGATCCGCCCCAGCAGCAGGTACTCCATGAGCGCCTTCTGCACATGCATGCGGTTCTCGGCCTCGTCCCAGACCACGGACTGAGGCCCGTCGATCACCTCGGCCGTGACCTCTTCGCCGCGATGGGCCGGGAGGCAGTGCATGAAGAGGGCGTCGGGCTTGGCCACGGCCATCATCTCGGCGTCCACACACCAATCGGCAAAGGCGGTGCGGCGGGCATCGTTCTCGGCCTCGTAGCCCATGCTGGTCCACACGTCGGTGGTCACCAGGTCGGCATCGCGGCAGGCTTCCATGGGATCGGCAAAGACCTTGTAGCAGTCCGGCTTGCTGACGCCGGCGACCTTGGGGTCGACCCCGTAGCCGCTGGGCGTGCTCACATGCACGGTGAAGCCCAGGATCTCTGCCGCCTGCAGCCAGGTGTTGGCCATGTTGTTGCCGTCGCCCACCCAGGCCACGACGCGGCCCTTGAGGCAATCCATGTCGATGCCGCCGCGGCGATCCATGCCGCGCGCCTCGAGGAAGGTGAAGAGGTCGGCGACGATCTGGCAGGGATGGAACTCGTTCGTGAGGCCGTTGATGACCGGCACGCGCGAATGCGCGGCAAAGCGCTCGATCTTGCTCTGCTCGAAGGTGCGGATCATCACCAGGTCGACCATGCGGCTGATGACGCGGGCGCTGTCCTCGATGGGCTCGGCACGGCCCAGCTGGCTGTCGCCGGTGGTCAGGTGCACCACCGAGCCCCCCATCTGGTACATGCCGGCCTCGAAGCTCACCCGCGTGCGGGTGCTGGCCTTCTCGAAGATCATGGCCAGCGTGCGGTCCTGCAGCGGCTGGTACTTCTCGTAGTTCTTGAAGCGGCGCTTGATGATGGAGGCGCGCTCGAACAGGTGGGCGTACTCTTCGGCGCGGAAGTCCTTGAACTGGAGGTAATGGCGCATGAGGCTGTCCCCGGGCTTCATGCCTGGGTCTCCGAGAGGAATTGCTTGATGACCGGCACGATCAGGCTCACGACCTGAGCGGCCTCCTCGCTCGTCATGATGAGGGCGGGCACCAGCCGGATCACGCGCTCGGCGGTGACGCTGACCATCAGGCCCGCCTCGGCGCATCGGCCCAGCACGGGGCCGGCGGGGCGGTCCAGTTCGATGCCCAGCATCAGGCCCTGACCGCGGATCTCCTTGACGCCCGCCGCACCGGCCAGCTCGCGCGCCAGGGCCGACTTGAGTTCGGCGCCCACCTTGGCGGCGTTGGTCAGCAGGTCTTCCTCGACCATCAGACGCAAGGTCTCGACACCGGCGCGCATGGCCAGCGGATTGCCGCCGAAGGTCGTGCCGTGGTTGCCCGGCTGCATGACCTTGGCCGCACGCGGCCCGCACACCACCGCGCCGACCGGCACGCCCGAGCCCAGGCCCTTGGCCAGGGGCATGACGTCGGGCTGGATGCCGGCCCACTGGTGGGCAAACCACTTGCCGGTGCGGCCGATGCCGCACTGCACCTCGTCCAGCATCAGCAGCAGGTCGCGGCGGTCGCATACGGCGCGCAGCTGCTGCAGGAACTCGATGCGTGCCGGGTTCACGCCACCTTCGCCCTGGATGGTCTCCAGGAAGATGGCCGTGATGCTGGGGTGCTCGTCCAGCGCCTTCTCGACCGCGGCGATGTCGTTCAGCGGCACGCGGACAAAACCCGGCACCAGCGGGCCGAAGCCGGCGTGGATCTTGGGATTTGCCGTGGCCGAGAGCGTGGCCAGCGAGCGGCCGTGGAAGGCGCCCTCGAAGACCAGGATCTCGGGATTGTTGTTGCCGCGGTCGGTGCCGAACTTGCGGGCGATCTTGATCGCGGCCTCGTTGGCTTCCAGGCCCGAGTTGCAGAAGAAGGCATTGGTGAGCCCCGAGAGCTCGACCAGCTTGGCGGCGAGCTCCTCCTGCAGCGGCACATGGTAGTAGTTGCTGCAGTGGATCATCTTGCCAATCTGCTCCTGCAGGGCCGGGACCAGCTTGGGGTGGGCATGACCCAGCGTGTTGACCGCAATGCCGCCCAGCGCGTCCAGGTATCGTCGGCCATTCACATCCCAGACCCAGACACCCTGACCGTGCGACAGCGCGATCGGCAGGCGGCCATAGGTTTGCATCACATGAGGTTCAGACGGGACGGAAGGCGCAGAGGCGTTCATCAACTCTCCATGTTGGATGGGGGAAACAAAGCGGGACCGGCTGCCGGATTGCGTCAATCCAGCGTCAGGCCGGGAGCGGATGATTCTAAGGTTGCACCCCGGGCGGATGCGGGTTTTCGCGAAGAAGTGCCGGGCAAAAGTTCGACCTTGGTAACTCGGCCGTGCTGCGGCGCAACACATCCAAGGCACAATAGCGGTTTGCCGTTCATTCCGTTGTCCGGGCGGCCGCCGTTTCCATCCATGACCCAAGTCCCCAAGCCCCGCGAAGTGTTCATCCAAGGTGTCACCCTGGAAGGGCGCACCTTCCGTCCCAGCGATTGGGCGGAGCGGCTGGCCGGCGCCATGTCCTGCTTCCGGCCCGGCGGCGCCAAGGCGGGGATCGGGGCCCACATCGGCTACTCGCCCTACTGCGTGCCGCGGGTCATCAACGGCATCAAGTGCGTGATCGTCAACGAGGAGCTGAAGTCCGTCGAGCCCATGGCCTGGGACTTCGTCATGAACTTCGCCCGAGACAACCATCTGCAGGTCGCCGAGGCCTGCCTGCTGCCCGAGCGCAGCGAGCGCTGAATTCGCGACTGCCTTTGCGGCTGCCTTCGCGGCTTCCGTTGCGACTGACCAAGCGCCGGGCGCTCCGGTCCGGCTCAAGCGCCGCGCTGGCGACGGCGCCTGCTACGCCACAAGGCCAGGCATTCCGCACTTCCCCAGAGGATCAGACTGGCGGCCACCCGCAGGCGCTGTGGGATTCGCAATGGCATGGCTGGCATGGTGAGAGTCGTCCTGGCGCTGCAAGCAGCGCGCGTGTTGAGCAACGCCTTGCAGGCTAGCTGCTGTGCATGACCGGTTCGTGGCTTGGTGATGCGCTGTTCGGCGCATGGTGCGCCCGGCGCCGGCTGGCTATGCTGGACGCTGGCAACGGCCGACCGGCCTGCCGTCGCGGCTGGATCGGTGCCGCTTGCCATTCATCGCCGCCTGCGCACCTTGCTGGAATCACTGACACTGCTGGACCGCTTGCAGTCGCAGTCCCATGGACTGCTGGAGCGGCGCGACGTGGCCGTGGTCGAGGTGGCGGGGCGGGAATTGCCGGTGCCGGTGCTGAGTCTGGGCAGTCGCTCGGCCGATGTCCCCGTCATCGGCTACTTCGGTGGTGTCCATGGCCTGGAGCGCATCGGCAGCCAGGTGGTACTGGCCTTTCTGGCCAGCCTGGTCGCGCGGCTGCGCTGGGATGAACTGCTGCATCAGCAACTGCAGGGGCTGCGCATGGTCTTCATGCCGCTGGTCAATCCTGGTGGGCTGCTCCTGGGGACGCGTGCCAACCCGTCCGGCGTGGACCTGATGCGGAATTCCCCGGTGGAAGCGGAAAGGCCGGTGCCTTTTCTGGTGGGCGGCCAGCGCCTCAGTGCCGGGCTGCCTTGGTTTCGGGGCAGGGCCGGTGCCCAGATGCAGCCCGAAGCGCAAGCCCTTTGTCGGGTGGTTCGTGAAGAACTGTTGTGCCATCGCGCCGCCTTGTCCGTTGACTGCCATTCGGGCTTTGGTCTCGATGACAGAATCTGGTTTCCGTTCGCATACAGCACAAAGCCGATTGGGCATCTGCCTGAAATGCTGGCGCTGAGCGAACTGCTGGATCAGACCCACGCCCAGCACCGCTATGTGTTCGAGCCGCAGAGCCGGCAATACCTGACGCACGGGGATTTGTGGGATTACCTGTATCTGGAATCCTGTCAAATGCCGGACCGCGTTTTTCTGCCCCTGACGCTGGAGATGGGATCCTGGGCCTGGGTCAAGAAGAACCCCCGCCAGCTCTTCTCCCGGGATGGCATTTTCAACCCCAAGGTCAGTCACCGCCAGCAGCGCGTGTTGCGGCGCCACCTGGTGTGGCTGGACTTCTGCGCCCGGGCCGCGTTCAGCATGCCGCGCTGGCTGCCGCAGGGGGCGGGGCGCGACGAGGGCTATGAACGCGCCCTGAACCGCTGGTACCGCGGAGCGCGCGCATGAGTGCGGCGGCCATGCCCACCTGGGTGCTGCTGCGCGGCCTGACGCGGGAGTCCGGCCATTGGGGCAGCTTTCCCTTGCAGCTGGCGCATGGATTGCGTGGCGAGCAGGGGGCGGTGCGCGTGCTGACGTTGGACCTGCCGGGCAACGGTGCGCGCTTTCGCGAAAGCAGTCCGGCCGATGTCGGCGCGATGGTCGAGGATCTGCGGGCGCAGTTGCGCAAGGCGGGGGTCCAGGGGCCCGTGCATGTGCTGGCCCTGAGCCTGGGCGGCATGGTGGCCGCCGAGTGGGCGCAGCGCTATCCGGCGGAGTTGGAGGCGGCGGTGCTGGTCAGCACCAGCATGAAGCCCTTCAGCCCGTTTTTCAGGCGCCTGCGGCCGACCAACTACCTGACGCTCGTGACCATGAGCCTGGCGCGTTTCGCGGCGCGTTGGCGCGAGCGGCATGTGTTGCAGCTGACCTCGCAGCTGATGTGCCACTCCGAGGAGGTGCTGGATGCCTGGGTGGCACTGCATCGCCGGCATCCCGTCAGCGGGCTCAACGTGCTGCGCCAGCTCTGGGCCGCCATGCACTACCGGGCCAGCCGGGCGCGGCCCCGCGTGCCCATGCTGCTGCTGTGTGCCCAGGGCGACATGCTGGTGGACTGGCGCTGCTCGCAGGCGGTCAGCCGCGGCTGGGGGTTGCCGTTGCGCCTGCACACGCGTGCCGGACATGACATTCCCTTGGACGACCCCGATTGGGTGGTGAGCGCCGTGGCGGACTGGCTGGCCAAGCGCGAGCTCATGAACGGCGCCGCCACGCAGCCCATGGAAATGGACACCGTGCCCTTGCCCCTGCGGTGAGACGGCGGCCCCGATGCATGGCGGTGAGGGTTGCGTCAGGCTTCGTCAGCGCACGGCAAAACGAGCGCAACGAGAACGGGCGTTACGAGAGCGGGGGCAAAGAGCGGGCCCTAAAAAAGCGGCCACTAACAGCGGCCAGTAACAACAGCCACTAACAACAGCCACTAACAACAGCCACTAACAACAGCCACAAAGGGGCAAGGCCATGAAAAAGGCCCGCCAGAGGCGGGCCTTTCAGCTCTTTGCACCAGGACCGGTGTTTCAGGCAGCCAGTGCCTTGATCTTGGCGGACAGGCGGCTCTTATGGCGAGCAGCCTTGTTCTTGTGGAAGATGCCCTTGTCGGCGACCGAGTCGATCACGGCCTGGGCAGTCTTGAACAGTTCAGCAGCCTTGGTCTTGTCGCCAGCGACCACGGCCTTTTGCACGTTCTTGATGACCGTGCGGAATTTGGAGCGCAGAGCCGTGTTGGCGGCGTTCAGCTTGACGTCCTGGCGAGCGCGCTTGCGCCCCGATGCCAAACGGACGGTTTTCTTCTTGGCTTTGGAAGAGCTTGCCATGTTCTTTGTTAATCCAGTTGGTGCAAAGACCGCGAGTATAGCACTTGCAAAAGCCGATTCATAGAGTCGGCATGCAAATTTGGCCAATTCGCGAACGAAAGCCTGGATTCTAGAACATGGGCTTCGCTCATAATCGCCGCCCGTCCCGCCCTGCTTGTCGGGGCCACCAGCGCCTTGCGTCTTGGCCAATTTCGGTGCCACCGCAGGCGCCGGGGCAAGAAAGACGAAATTTCCGATGAGCCTGCTGCGTTCCGCGTCCCTGATTTCGGTGTTGACCCTCGCCTCCCGCGTCACGGGCCTGGTGCGCGAGCAGATGGTGGCCGGCCTGTTCGGCGCGACTGCGATGACCGACGCCTTCCTGGTGTCCTTTCGCATCCCCAATCTGCTGCGGCGCCTGTTTGCCGAAGGGGCGTTTTCGCAGGCCTTCGTGCCGGCCTTGGCGGCGATGCGGGCTCGGCACGGGGATGAGGCGACGCGAGACCTGGTGGATGCCGTCGCCACCGTGCTGAGCTGGGCACTGCTGGCGACCTGTGTTGTCGGGGTGCTGGCCGCCCCCTTGCTGGTCTGGGCCCTGGGGGCCGGCATGCCCAAGGAAGGGCATGAGGCGGCCGTCGTGATGACGCGCTGGACCTTCCCTTACATCGGCTGCATGTCCCTGGTGGCGCTGTCGGCCGGCGTGCTGAACACCTGGCGCCGTTTCATGGTGCCGGCCGTGACGCCGGTGCTGCTGAACCTCAGCTGCATCGTGGTCGGCTACGTGCTGGCCAAGCAGCTGCCGGCCTGGGGGTATCCGGGCATCTACGCCATGGCCCTGGGGGTCATGGTGGGCGGGCTGCTGCAGCTGGCTGTGCAGGTGCCGGCACTGCGCCGCATCGGCATGCTGCCGCGCATCGGGCTGAGCTGGGCAGCCCTGCGTCGCGCCCGGCATCATGTCGGCGTGCTGCAGATCCTCAAGCAGATGGGGCCGGCGCTGCTGGGTGTGGGAGTTTCGCAGGTGTCGCTGCTGATCAACACGCAGATTTCCAGCCACATCGCTGAAGGCGCCACCTCCTGGCTCAACTATGCGGATCGGCTGATGGAGTTTCCCATCGGCCTGCTGGGCGTCGCTCTCAGTGCGGTGCTGACCCCGCAGCTGGCTTCTGCGCAGGCCAGCGAGCAGGGGGAGCGCTATTCCGCGCTGCTGGACTGGGGGCTGCGCATGGTGATGCTGCTGGCGCTGCCTTGCGCGGTGGCTCTGCTGGTGTTTGCCGAGCCGCTGGTGGCCACGCTCTACCATCGGGGCGCCTTCCATGCGGATGACGTGCAGCGCACGGCGCAGGCCGTCATGGGCTGGGGCGTCGGCCTGCTGGGGCTGGTGGCGATCAAGGTGCTGGCGCCGGGCTTCTATGCGCGGCAGGACAGTGCCACCCCGGCCCGCATCGCCATCGGCGTCCTGCTGCTGACCCAGCTGTTCAATCTGTTGCTCGTGCCCAGCATCGGCGTGGCGGGTTTGGCCTTGTCGATCGGTCTGGGCGCGCTGGTGAATGCGGGCGTCTTGCTGCACGGACTGCGCCAGCGCGGGGCCTACACGCCGGCACCAGGCTGGGGGCTTTTCATGGCGCGCGTGCTGCTGGCCTGCCTGGCCATGGCGGCCTTGCAGTGGTGGCTGGGCAGGGTGCTGGACTGGGTGGCGCTGGGCAGGCACGAGCTGCAGCGCGCTGCCTGGATGGCGCTGAGCCTGTCGGCCTCGGCGCTGGTCTATTTCGCAGTGCTCCTGCTTTCGGGGCTGAAGCTGCGTGAATTTGCGCGTCGCCACTGAGGCGGCGATGATGAGCTCATGAGCGCCTTCCTCGATCTGGCCAGCGTGGATCCGCTGGACTACTTCGCCCGTCTGGTGGCCGAGGATGAGAGTCTGCACCTCGTGGAGGCTGCCGCCACCCTGGCTCAGGACGAATGGCCGCAACTCGATGTGCAGCAGCTGCTGGCCGACATCGACGCCCTGGCGCTGAAGCTGAAGCGACGAGTGCCGGCCGATGCGGTGGCCAGCCAGCGCCTGCGCCTGCTCAACGCCTTCTTCTTCCAGGACCAGGGCTTTGCCGGCAATGTCAATGACTACTACGCAGCGGCCAACTCCTACCTGCACGAGGTGCTGAAGACGCGTCGCGGCATTCCCATCAGCCTGAGCCTGCTCTACACCGAGCTGGCCCTGCAGCTGGGTCTGAAGGCGCGGGGCATCTCCTTCCCGGGGCATTTTCTGGTCTGCCTGCAACTGCCGGCGGGTGAGGTGGTGATGGACGTCTTCCATGGCCGCTCGCTGTCCCGCGATGCGCTGGAGGAGCTGCTGCATCCCTTGCGCGAGCGGGCGGGGATCAACGATCCGTCGGACCTGCCGCTGGAGCTGTTTCTGCAGCCCTGCAGTCCGCGGCATTGGCTGGCTCGCATGCTTCGCAATCTGAAGGAAATCCACCGGCGCTCCGGTCATTGGGCCCTGCTGCTGAAAGTGCAGCATCGCCTCCTGATCCTGTTGCCCGATGATGCCGAGGAGCTGCTGGACCGTGCCCATACCCTGGAGCGCCTGATGCAGTGGCCCGAGGCGGTGGCGGACTACGAGCGTCTGCTGCGCCTGCACCCGGCGGCGGAGCAGGCGCAACTGGCCCGGGAACGCTTGGAGCTTCTGCGCCAGTCGCCGGATGGCGGCCTGCTGCACTGAGCGTCCGAGCCGGGGCAAGAGACCCTAGAATCCGGGCCTGCCTTCGACGGCTTCCCGCCCTGCGCGTATTTTCGTTGGCCGCCGGCCTTCATCAGATTCAAACCAGCATGACCCTGAGCAAGACCCAACGCTATGCGCTGGCCTGGACGGCCCTGGCTCTGCTGTGCCTGGGTCTGGTCTGGCTGCTCTCTCCGGTGCTGGCGCCCTTCCTGATGGCGGGCGTCCTGGCCTATGCCCTGAGTCCGGCGGTGGAGGCCCTGACCCGGCGCCGCGTGCCCCGGCTGCTGGCGGTCGTCCTGGTGGAGCTGGCGGCCGGCGTGGCCTTGCTTTCGCTGCTCCTGCTCCTGCTGCCCATCCTCAGCCGCGAGCTGCCGCAGCTGCGCGAGCAGATCCCGGTGCTGGCCAATGCGCTGAACAAGCACGTGTCGCCCTGGCTGTCCCAGCATGGCGTGCAGGTGGCCCTGGATACGGCCAGCATCAAGGCCTTCGTGCTCAAGTACCTGGATGCCAATCTGGAAGACTGGCTGGCCACCGCGCTGAGTTCAGCCCGCATTGGCGGCAGCTTCGTGCTGGCCATCGTGGGCAATGCTGTCCTGTTGCCCGTGGTGCTGTTCTACCTGCTGCACGACTGGCACAGCCTGCTGTCCCGCGTGTGGGGCCTGGTGCCGCCGCGCCTGCGTCCGCCGGTGGGGCGCTTCCTGCAGGAATGTGACACCATGCTGGGCCAGTACTTGCGCGGCCAACTGCTGGTCATGCTGCTGCTGGCCGTCTACTACAGCCTGGCCCTGCTGCTGGCGGGTTTCGACCTGGCACTGCCCGTGGGCATCTTCACCGGCCTGGCGGTCTTCATTCCCTACCTGGGCTTCGGCCTGGGCCTGCTGCTGGCGCTGATGGCCGCGCTGCTGCAGTTCGCCAACCTCTATGGCCTGCTGGCCGTGGCCGTGGTGTTCAGTCTGGGCCAGGTGCTGGAGAGCTTCGTGTTGACCCCGCGCCTGGTGGGGGAGCGCATCGGCCTGTCGCCCTTGATGGTGATCTTCGCCCTGCTGGCCTTCGGCCATCTGTTCGGATTTGTCGGCGTGCTGATCGCCTTGCCCGTGTCCGCCCTGGGGGTGGTTGCCGCACGTCGCCTGCGTGAGGCCTACCTGTCCAGCGCCTTGTTCCAGAGTCCCCGTTCTTGAAGCAGATTCCGCTGGCGCTCGGTCCCGAGCCGCATTACTCCTTCGACAACCTCCTGCCTGGTGCCAATGAGGCGGCCCTGGCTCATCTGCAGTCGCTGCGGCCCGGCGAGCCGCCGGTATTCCTGTGGGGGCAGGCCGGCTGCGGCAAGACTCATGTGCTGCGCGCCCTGGCCCAGTCCTGGCAGGCCGCCGGCGCCCAGGTGGGCTGGTACGACGCCGAGACGCCCCTGCCCTGGGAATTGCCCGCCCATCCCAGCCTGCTGCTGTTGGATGACTGCGACCGCTTCGATCCCGGCCAGCAGCATGCGGCCTTCACGCTCTTCGTCGAGGCGGCCACGCAGGGCCTGGCCGTGGTGTCCACGGGCGTTGCGCCGCCCATCGACCTCGACCTGCGGGAAGACCTGCGCACCCGACTCGGCTGGGGGCCGACCTATGCGCTGCAGCCCTTGCCCGAAGGTGAGATGCGCGCCGCGCTGCGGCGTGAGGCAGACCGGCGCGGCATCGTGCTCAGCGACGAGGTGATGGACTACCTGCTGACCCGCTTCGCCCGCGATCTCAAGCACCTGATGGGCCTGCTGGACAGGCTGGATGAATTCGCACTGGCCAACAAGCGGGCCGTGACCGTGCCGCTGCTGCGCCAGATGCTGCTGGACCAAGGAAGCTGATGAACCTGACCCTGTTCGACCTCGACGGAACCCTGATTCCGGGCGATTCCGATCATGCCTTCGGGCACTTCATGGTGCGGATCGGCTGGGCCGACGGCGGCGAGTGGGCGCAGCGCAACGACGAGTTCTTTGCCCACTACCAGGCCGGCCAGCTGGATCTGGACGAATACATCGCCTTTGCCACCTCGGTCTGGCGCTCGCGACCGCTCGAAGAAGCCCTGGCCGTGCGCCAGCGATTCATGGATGAGGTGATGCGGCCCATGATGCGCGACAATGCGCTGGCCCTGGTGCGCGAGCACCAGGAGCGCGGTGATCTGGTGGCCATCGTGACCGCCACCAACGAGTTCGTGACCACGCCCATTGCCGAGGCCTTTGGCGTGCGTGATCTGATCGCGGTGCAACTGGAACGGGACACGGCAGGCCACTACAGCGGCGCCATCCGCGGCGTGCCTTCCTTCCAGGCCGGCAAGATCGTGCGCGTCGAGCAGTGGCTGGCCGAGCAGGGGCGGGCCCTGAAGGATTTCGAGCAAGTGCACTTCTACAGCGATTCGGTGAATGACTTGCCCCTGATGGAGCGAGTCAGCCACCCCGTCGCGACCAACCCATCAGCGGCACTGGCACAGATTGCCCAGGCCCGGGGCTGGCCCATCCTGAATCTCTTTGCATGATCAAGAACCTGATTGACAAGCTGCTGGGCAAGCCCGGCAAGACCGGTGCCAAGGCCAAGTCCGGGGCGCATGCCCTGGGCAAGCGGGTCGAGATCGGCGCGGCCGAGCATGGCATCGACCCCGACCTGCTGGACGACCGCGCGGTCAAGGTCGTGCGCACGCTCAGCGAGGCGGGCTTCGAGGCCTATATCGTGGGCGGCGCCGTGCGTGACCTGCTGCTGGGGCGCCGTCCCAAGGACTTCGACGTCGCGACCAACGCCACGCCCGAGCAGGTCAAGGCCTTGTTCCGGCGCGCCTTCATCATCGGCCGGCGCTTCCGCATCGTGCATGTGGTCTATGGGCGCGGGCGGGAGCATGAGGTGATCGAGGTCTCCACCTTCCGTGCGCTGCTGGCCAACGAAGCTGCCGAGCAGGTCAGCGGCAACGAGAAGACGTCCAAGGACGAGCTGGCAGGCAAGAGTCATGTGGTCGATGCCAGCGGACGCGTGTTGCGCGATAACGTCTGGGGTCCGCAGATCGAGGATGCCGCCCGCCGCGACTTCACCATCAATGCCATGTACTACGACCCCCAGCGCGAGCTGGTGGTGGACTACCACGGTGGCTTTGCCGACGTGAAGAAGCGCGTGCTGCGCATGATCGGTGACCCGGAGACCCGCTACCGCGAAGACCCCGTGCGCATCCTGCGCGCCGTGCGCTTTGCCGCCAAGCTGGGCTTCGAGCTGGAGCCCAAGACGCGAGCGCCCGTCAAGGCCATGGTCCCGCTGCTGGACAATGTGCCCATCTCACGCATGTTCGACGAGATGATCAAGCTACTGCAGACCGGCCACGCGCTGGCCAGCCTCGAGGAGCTGCGCAAGCAGGGCCTGGGACGCGGGGTGTTCTCCATCCTGGACGCCGTGCTGGACGACAAGGGCGCGCTGCCTGACGACGGGCAAGGGCGCTTTGTGCGTCGCGCACTGGAAGACACCGACCGCCGCGTGGCCGAGGGCCGCAGCGTTGCGCCGAGCTTCATGCTGGCCTGCATGCTGTGGCATGAGGTGCAGGCCCGCTGGCAGCGTCTGCGCGATGCCGGCGAGCCGGCCGTGCCGGCCCTGCAGCAGGCCATCGACCTGGTCTTCGATGCCCGCGTCGGTGACATCTCCGGCCGCGGCAAGCTGGCGGCCGACATGCGCGAGATCTGGATGATGCAGCCGCGCTTCGAGCGCCGCAGCGGCAACGGGCCCTACAGCCTGGTCGAGCAGCCGCGCTACCGGGCCGGCTTCGACTTCCTGCTGCTGCGCGCCGAAATCGGTGAGATGGACATGGCGCTGGTCGACTGGTGGGAGGACTTCGCCCTGGGCAGCGACGAGGAGCGTCGCGCCCTGGTCGAGCAGGCCCGCGAGACCGACCGGCAGCAGCGCAAGCAAGGCGGTGGCGGGCGCGTGCGTCAGGTGGCGCGCGGCGCCATCAGCGGGGAATCGCGCGGTGCTTCCACGGCGGCCGAGCCGCGGGACGATGCGGGCGCTGAAGGCGAAGAGGAGCCAGCCGATGACCGGGAGTCTGCACCCGCACGCAAGCGCCGGCGCCGGCGCAAGCCCCGCGCCGGCACTGGCGGCGGTGCGCCGTCCAGCGAGCCCGGTGCGGGCTGAGTCCGCGCCTCGGCGAAGCCAGTGATGAAGGCCTACATCGGACTCGGCGCCAATCTGGGCGATCTTGTCGGCACGCTGCGCACTGCCTTGCAGGCCTTGTCCGCACTGCCGCAGTCCCGCTTGCTGGCGGTGTCTTCGGCCTGGCGCAGCGCGCCGGTGGACGCCACCGGCCCGGACTATCTCAATGCCGTCGCCTGCCTGGAGACGGCCTTGACGCCACTGGCCTTGCTGGACGCCCTGCAGGCCATCGAGCAGGCGCATGGGCGCGAGCGGCCCTACCGCCACGCGCCGCGGACCTTGGATCTGGATCTGCTGCTCATGGAAGGCCTGGTTTGCTCGGACGAGCGGCTGACCCTGCCGCATCCACGCCTGCACCAGCGGGCCTTCGTGCTCCTGCCGCTGCTTGAGCTGGCTCCTGAGCTGAGCCTGCCCGAACTGGGGCGGCTGGCTGACCTGCTGCCTGCCCTGGCGGACCAGCGCCTGCATTGCGAAGGGGCTCCATGGTCGACGCCCCGGAACCCGGGCCGCCCGGACTGAGCGCCGAGGCGCGCCAAGAGCATTCAAGAGCTTCACCATGCTGCCATTCCTCAGTTCGGCGGGGGCTGCCGCTGTAGCCTCTGTGGCCTCTTCCGCTTATTGGCAGACCCTTGGCCTGCTGCTGCTGTCCAATGTCTTCATGACCTTTGCCTGGTACGGCCACCTGAAGGACCTTGCGGCCAGGCCTTGGTGGATCGCGGCGCTGGCGAGCTGGTCCATCGCGCTGTTCGAGTACCTCCTGCAGGTGCCGGCCAACCGGATCGGCTATGCGGGTGGCGTGAGCCTGGCTCAGCTCAAGATCACGCAAGAGGTGGTGACGCTGGCGGTTTTCGTGCCCTTCTCGATGTTCTTCATGGGGCAGCCCTTCAAGACCGATTACCTGTGGGCCGGTCTGTGCCTCCTGGGGGCGGTGTACTTCATCTTCAGAAGCGCCTGAGCCGTCCGGCCTGCCATGGGCCATCCTGATCGTCATCAACCGTCACGGAACTGTCACAGTTCGTGCGCTACTCGCCATTACACTTCCGCCTTTGCCGTGTTGTGATGACACGGTGATGACCATTTCTTTAAATCTCACCCGATTGACTCACTGTGGACGGAGGCCGGCTCACCCGCCAGCCTTTTCTGCCAGGAGAACCCATGCTGTTTGGCAAGCTGCTGCCCAAAGAGGGCAATTTTTTTGAGCTCTTCAACGAGCACGGCACCAAGATCGCCGAAGGTGCCAGGGCCTTCATGGCCATGTGCCAGAACTACAGCGACATCACGCTGCGCGAGAAATACGCCGCCGAGGTCGATGCCTACGAGCACCATGCCGACCGTGTGACCGCCGAGGTCAACCGCCTGCTGCACCGCACCTTCATCACGCCGATCGACCGTGAGCAGATCCACAGCCTGATCAATGCCATGGACGACATCCTGGACCTGCTGCAGGACTCCAGCGAGACCATGCAGCTCTATGACGTGCGCTCCATCCCCGAGGACGTGCTGCGCCTGGCCGAGCTGTCGGCCAAGTGCTGCGAGCGCGTGCAGCACGCCGTCACGCTGCTGCCCAAGCTGAGCCAGCCGCAGACGGCCGAAGCCGCCATCAAGACCTGCGAAGAGATCGA
The DNA here is from genome assembly GCA_041905785.1 of Burkholderiaceae bacterium. Classification (GTDB taxonomy): domain Bacteria; phylum Pseudomonadota; class Gammaproteobacteria; order Burkholderiales; family Burkholderiaceae_C; genus Roseateles_B. Next base: position 28,889 of record JAYRKJ010000013.1, on the reverse strand, counting down.
CAAGCTCGAGTCCGACGCCGACCGCGTCATGCGCTCGGCCATGTCGCGCCTGTTCCGCGAGCAGGAGGATGTGCGCGAGCTGATCAAGCTCAAGGCCATCTACGAGCAGCTTGAGTCGATCTCCGACCGTTGCGAGGACGTCGCCAACCTGATCGAGGGCATCGTCCTCGAGAACTCCTGACGCGCCTCGATTCATGGAAGCCATCAACGTTGCGTTCTGGGTCGTGGTGCTGCTGGTCGTGCTGGCCGTGCTGTTCGACTTCATGAACGGTTTTCATGACGCTGCGAATTCGATCGCCACGGTGGTGTCCACCGGCGTGCTGAAGCCGCAGCAGGCGGTGCTGTTCGCGGCCTTCTTCAACGTCATCGCCATCGCCTTCTTCCAGCTCAATGTGGCGGCCACCATTGGCAAGGGCATCGTCGAGCCGGGCATCGTGGACCACCACATCGTCTTTGGTGCGCTGATCGGGGCCATCACCTGGAACCTGATCACCTGGTACTACGGCATCCCGTCCAGTTCCTCGCACGCACTGATCGGCGGCATCGTGGGTGCCGTGATCGCCAAGGTGGGCGTGCAGGGCCTGGTGGCCAAGAAGATCGGCATCACGGTGCTGTTCATCTTCGTCTCGCCGGTGCTTGGCTTCCTGCTGGGCTCGCTGCTGATGGTTGCCGTGGCCTGGCTGTTCCGCCGCAGCTCGCCGCTGCGCGTGGACAACTGGTTCCGCCGCCTGCAGCTGGTCTCGGCCGGGCTCTACAGCCTGGGTCATGGCGGCAATGACGCGCAGAAGACCATCGGCATCATCTGGATGCTGCTGATGGCCGCCGGCTATGCCGAGATGGGCGCCAAGCTGCCGCCGACCTGGGTGATCTGGGTCTGCTATCTGGCCATCGGTGCCGGCACCATGTTCGGCGGCTGGCGCATCGTGCAGACCATGGGTCAGAAGATCACCAAACTCAAGCCGGTGGGCGGCTTCTGTGCCGAGACCGGCGGTGCGCTGACCTTGTTCCTGGCGACCGCCTTGGGCGTGCCGGTGTCCACCACCCACACCATCACCGGTGCCATCGTGGGCGTGGGCTCCACGCAGCGTGCCTCCTCGGTGCGCTGGGGTGTGGCCGGCAATATCGTCTGGGCCTGGATCTTCACCATTCCGGCTTCGGCCTTCGTGGCCGGCGTCTGCTACTGGGTGAGCTTCCAGCTGTTCTGACCCGGACATCGCACGCAGGATCCGAGGCCCGGCTGCCGCTGCAGTCGGGCCTTTTGCATGGGTGGTGGCGTGGAGTGGGTCTTGCGAGAAGGGCGATCCTGGCGCGATCCGCTGCGTCGCAGCGGGACGGCGCTGGGGCGCTGTCGGCAGCCTGTGAAGCGAGCGGTTTTCGGTCTGCAGTCTTCCTGCCTTACTGGCTCAGTTCCCGGGCTGCTTCCGCCTGGCTTTCGAAATAGCGCTGTGCCGAGAAGGCGATGGTGGTCATCAGGCACGCGCCGCCCACCATGAGGCAGGCGACGACGCCGATGACGGCGCCCCAGCCGCTGGCCGTGCCGCGTTGGCCGGCATTGTGGACCTGGTCCCAGCGTTCGTCCGCCGTCAGTCCCCAGACGATGCCCTGCAGCATGGCGATCGACAGCATCAGTCCCAGCAGCGGCATCAGCACCCAGGCGAGGCGGTCGTCCTGGCCCAGGGTGTCCATGCGGTGCAGGCCGTAGAGTCCCAGAAGACTGGGCCAGGGGTGCAGCCAGGCCAGCGCGTCGCGGGGACCGTGGACGTACAGGCGGTGCAGGCCGAAGGCGCCCAGGCCGAAGGCCAGCCAGGTCGCCAGGGTCTTGGAGCGGTAGGCGGGCGCGCTCATGTGTTTTCCGCTGGCGTGCTGTCGCCATGGCCCAACTGGCGCTGCATCAGTACGACGTCCAGCCAGCGTCCGAACTTCCAGCCGGCGGACTTGAGCAGGCCGGTCGCTTCGAAGCCCAGGGCTCGGTGCACGCCGATGGACCCCTGGTTCTGGCCATCACCGATCACCGCCAGCATCTGGCGCGCACCTGCCCGCTCGCAGCGGGCGATGAGCTCGGCCAACAGCAGGCGCCCAAGGCCCTGGCCCTGGGCGGCCGGCGCCAGGTAGATCGAGTCCTCCACGCAGAAGCGGTAGGCCATGCGGGGGCGGAAGTAGTTGGCGTAGGCATAGCCCAGCACCTCCGAGCCGCGCACAGCCACCAGATAGGGCAGGGCGCGCGACAGCACCTCGGCACGGCGGCGGCCCATCTCGGCCAGATCGGGGACGTCGGTTTCGAAGGTGCCGGTGCCGTGCAGCACGGCATGCGCGTAGATGGCCTGGATGGCGGGCAGATCGGCGTCCTGGCTGGGCCGGATCAACAGCGGGAGGGCTTGGGACATGGGAGGAACCGAGGGCAGGAGAGGGTGGATATGGCGGAAAACAGGGGCGCCAGAGATTCTCTGCCGCGACTTGCTATCGCAGTTGGATTTGCGAGTTTATAATGCCAGGTTTTGGTGCCGGTCGCGGGAGACTCGCGGCGTATCTACGGTGCCAACAACCGGCGCACCCTGCAAAGCCTGGAGCTGGCAAGTTGGGTGTCCAATGGTCTGCTTGCCCTGAGTGTCTCCTGGTGCGGTAGAACGCTTCAACTCAAAGGACTCATCATGGTCGTGATTCGACTCGCACGCGGCGGCTCTAAGAAGCGCCCCTTCTACAACATCGTCGTCGCCAACAGCCAGGAGCGCCGCGACGGCCGCTTCATCGAGCGCGTGGGCTTCTACAACCCGGTGGCTTCCGGCAATGCCGAAGGCCTGCGCGTGGTGCAAGACCGCGTCTCCTACTGGGTTGGCGTTGGCGCCCAGATGTCGCCCACCGTCGCCCGTCTGGTCGGCGAGGCCAAGAAGGCTGCCTGAGCCGGCTTGACTGGCTGAATGAGCTGATATCGAGTCTTGCGCGTGACTGCTGATGATTTCCGTTCCCCCGGCGCTGCTGACGCGGCATGGCCGGACGACGCGATCGAGGTCGCGCGCATTGCCGATGCCTGGGGCATCAAGGGCTGGTTCAAGGTCCATGCCCACTCCGCTGATCCCCAGGCGATCTTCGCCACCCGGCGCTGGTTCCTGAAACCCGCCGAGACGGCGATTGCAGGCAAGGGCAGTGTGCCCGGCCTGCTCAAGATTCTCTCGCTTCGCGAGCACGGCGACGGCCTGGTGGCCAGCGCCGAAGGCGTGTCGGACCGCAATGCGGCCGAAGCCTTGCGCGGGGCGCGCGTGTTTGTCTCCCGCACCCATTTCCCCAAGGCCGACCCGGACGAGTTCTACTGGGTGGACCTGGTGGGCTTGAGCGTGGTGAACCGCCAGGGCGAGGTCCTTGGCGAGGTGATAGGCCTGCTCGACACCGGCCCGCATGCCGTGCTGCGCATCCAGCCCCCCGGGCTGCCGGCCCCCGTCAAGCCCGAGCAGGAGCGCCTGGTTCCCTTCGTGTCCGCCTTTGTCGACGACGTGAGCCTGGCCGAGCGCCGCATCACCGTGGACTGGGGTCTGGACTACTGAGTCCAGGGCGCCCGTTGCGCTCCCTTGCATGCGCTTCGACCTCATCACGCTGTTTCCTGAGCTCTTCGCGCCGCATCTGTCGGTGGGCGTGACCCGTCGCGCCTTTGAGAGCCGGCAGGTCGACGTCCAGCTGTGGCCGCTGCGGGACTATGCCGAGGACAACTACCGTCGCGTCGATGATCGGCCCTATGGCGGTGGTCCGGGCATGGTCATGCTGGTGCAGCCGCTGGAGCGGGCTCTGGCGGCCGTCCTGCAGGCGCGCCGGGCCAGTGCTGCGGATGCTGGCGCTGCGCCGCAAATCATCCACTTCACGCCCACCGGCCGCCGGATGGACCAGGCCCTGGTGCGCGAGCTGGCCGGCGGCCCGGGTGCCGTGCTGCTGTGCGGGCGCTATGAGGGCATGGACCAGCGCTTCCTGGACCGGCACGTGACGCTGGAAGTGAGTCTGGGCGACTTCGTGCTCAGCGGCGGCGAGTTGCCTGCGCTTGCCCTGCTGGATGCCGTGGCCCGCTTGCAGCCCGGCGTGCTCAACGATGCCGCCTCGCATGAGCAGGACAGCTTCTCCGACGGCCTGCTGGACTGTCCGCACTACAGCCGCCCCGAGGTGCTGGAAGGCCTTCCTGGCCAGGCGGAGCCGCTGCCGGTGCCGGCGGTGCTGCTGTCGGGGCACCATGCGCAGATCGCCCAGTGGCGCCGCGAGCGCGCCCTGGAGGTGACCTGGCGCCGCCGGCCGGAGCTGATCGACGCCGCGCGCGCCGCCGGCAAGCTCAGCAAGAAGGACGAGGCCTTCCTCAAGTCATTGATGGCTTGAGCTTTTCGGCTACAATCGTGGGCTTTTCGCGATCCTCTATCGGGCGGAGCCCAGGTTGAAGTCGGCCTTTGTGCCGTACAACCCGCTCCAGGAATGCAGGCCAGTTCGGGCCGGTTCCAGTCAATTTCAGGTGCGCCGGTACGATCGTCAGGAGATCGATGTGAATCTGATCCAAACCCTTGAGCAAGAAGAAATTGCTCGCCTGAACAAGACCATCCCCGCTTTCGCCCCCGGCGACACGGTGATCGTCAGCGTGAACGTGGTCGAAGGTACCCGCAAGCGCGTGCAGGCCTATGAAGGCGTCGTGATTGCCAAGCGCAACCGCGGCCTGAACTCCAGCTTCATCGTCCGCAAGATTTCGAGCGGCGAAGGCGTGGAGCGCACCTTCCAGCTGTACAGCCCCCTGATTTCGTCCATCGAAGTCAAGCGTCGCGGCGATGTGCGCCGCGCCAAGCTGTACTACCTGCGTCAGCGTTCGGGCAAGTCCGCTCGCATCAAGGAAAAGCTGGCCTGATGGCCGGCCCTGGGCTGATCCCTGGATCGACCCTCGAAAGCCGCCCGGGCCGACAGGCCTTGGCGGCTTTTTTCTTGCCTGTTCATGGTTCGTCGGGGGCGAAGCTCGTCACCACCCTTGGCGACGCAGCGCCTGCCGCTGAGGGCGCTATTTCGGGTATGCTGCGGCAAACGTTTGCCCTTCGCAGTTTTGCGAACGCCCAGCCCAATTCCGGCTGTCGACCGCTGGCCTCTTCCCTTCTGCCAAGACCTGTCTCACCGTGAGCACGATCAAAGACGTTGCTGCCCTGGCCGGGGTGTCCTTCACCACCGTGTCCCATGTCCTGAACGAAACGCGCCCGGTCAGCGCCGAGGCGCGCCGTCGCGTGCTTGCCGCGGTCGAGGAGATCGGCTACCTGCCCAGTGCCGTGGCGCGCTCGCTGCGCAAGAGCGAGACCCGCATCATCGGCGTGCTCGTGCCCAATGTGCAGAACCCCTTCTTTGCCGAGTTGGTGTGCGGGGTCGAGGAAACCTGCCGCCTGGCGGGCTACTCGGTCTTTCTGTGCAACTCCGACAACGACCCCAAGCGCCAGCAGCAGTACATGCGCACGCTGCTGGAAAAGCGCATCGACGGGCTGCTGCTGTCCTCCGCGGGTGACGACGAGGCGCTGGCCCAGATCTTCCAGATGGCCCGCGTGCCCTCGGTCACCGTCGACCGCCTGGTGCCCGGCGCCCGGGCCGACCGCGTGAGCGTCAACAACCGCGAAGGCGCGGCGGCGGCGGTACGGCATCTTCTGGAACTGGGCCATCGGGCCATCGGCTGCATCAGCGGCCCGGTGGAGTTCGAGGTCGCGCAGGAACGCATCGCCGGCTGGCGCGAGACCTTGATCGCGGCCGGTGTCGAGCCGGCGGCTCACTGGCTGATCCACAGCGACTTCAGCTCGCATGGCGGCTATGAGGCCGGCCGGCGCCTGCTGGAGACGGCACCTGAGCTGAGCGCCGTTTTCGCCAGCAATGACCTGATGGCCCTGGGCCTGATGCGTGCCGCGGCCGAAGCCGCCAGGCCGGTGCCGGCCAGCCTGTCGGTGGTGGGCTTCGACGACATCGAGTTGTCCGCCTATGCCTATCCCTCGCTGACCACGGTGGGCTGCTCCATCAAGGAATTGGGCCGCGAGGCGGGGCGCATGCTGCTGGCCCGCATCGAGCAGCCGCAGGCCAGCCTGCGTGAGGTGCTGGTCAAGCCACAGCTGGTCAGGCGCGAGAGCACGGCCGCGGTGGCGGGGGGCTCGCTCAAGTCCGGCGGAAGCGGCAAATCCGGCAAGGCAGGGCAGGGCGCATGAGTACCGCGCGTGTGGTGGTGGTGGGCAGCATCAATATGGACATGGTGGCGCATGCCCAGCGTCTGCCGCGTCCCGGCGAGACCCTGCCGGGCGAGGATTTCCAGATGGCGCCGGGTGGCAAGGGTGCCAACCAGGCGGTGGCTGCGGCGCGCCTGGGCGCCTCGGTGGCCTTTGTCTCGCGGGTGGGGATGCGCCTGCATGGCGCAGCCCTGATCGCGGCCTTGCGAGCCGAGGGCGTGGATACCGCCCATGTGGTCGAAGATGCAGAGGCGCTGCCGGGCATCGCCGTGATCATGGTGGGGCGCGAAGGCGGCGAGAACAGCATCGTCTACGTGCCTGGCAGCAACGCCGCACTGGCGCCTGCCGATGTGCGCATGGCCTGCGGCCCGCTGCAGCAGGCCCGTGTGGTGGTGGCACAGCTGGAAGTGCCGCAGCCGGCCATTGCGGAGGCCTTCCGCCTGGCTCGCGAGCGGGGCGTGCGCACCATTCTCAATGCCGCGCCGGCACTGCCGGTCGACCCGGGGCTGCTGGCCCTGACAGACTGCTTGGTGCTCAATGAAACAGAGGCTGCGCAGCTTGCCGACCTGCCCGATGCGGTGCAGTCCGCCGAGGCCTCGGCGCGCGCTGCCGCGCAAGTGCTGCTGGCCCAGGGGCTGCCGCACATCCTCGTCACCCTGGGCGCGCAGGGCGTCCTGATGGCGGATGCGCAAGGCCTGCGGCTGCTGCCTGCGCAGCGCGTGCTGGCCGTCGACACGGTGGGCGCTGGCGACACCTTCGTGGGCGGCGTTGCTACCGCCTGGGCTGAAGGGCGCTCGCTGGAGGAGGCGGTGCGCCTGGGCCAGGCTGCCGCGGCGCTGGCCGTCAGCCGCGTGGGCGTGCAAAGTGCCATGCCCCGGCGCGCGGAGCTGGGTGATGAATTCGCCGCCCGGCTTGCCTGAGGTCCGCATGAGCAAGCCGCAGCAACCCCGGCCGGTGATCTTTGACACGGACCCGGGCATCGACGACGCCATGGCCCTGTGGATGCTGGCCCGCCATCCCGGCCTGGACCTGCGCGCCATCACCACCGTGCACGGCAACGCGCCGGTGGCGACCACCACCCGCAACGCCCTGGCCTTGGTGGACTTCTTCGGTCTGGACCTGCCGGTCGCATCGGGTGCGGACGACGCCCTGCTGCCGCGCACCGAGCGCTTTTTCCCCACGCAAGTCCACCACGAGGACGGCCTGGGCGGGATGGCGCATCGGCTGCCCGTCAGCCGGCGCCTGCCTGACCCGCGCCCGGCCTGGCAACTGATCTGCGACGAGGTCAACCGAGCCCCCGGCGAGATCACGCTCGTGGCCGTCGCCCCGCTGACCAATCTGGCGCTGGCGCTGCGGCACGATCCCGGCATTGCCGACAAGGTCCGCGAGGTCGTGCTGATGGGCGGCGCCTTCGGCCTGCACGGCCACGGCGGCAACGTGACGCCGGTGGCCGAGGCCAACATCATCAACGACCCCGAGGCCGCCGACCTGGTCTTCACCGCGCCTTGGCGCGTGGTGACCGTGGGGCTGGATGTCACGCAGCAGGTGGTGATGCCCGAAGCGCTGCTGCATTCGCTGCAGGGCCGCATGGGACCGGTGGGCGATTTCTTCTGGCAGATCACGCGGCACTACCAGCGCTACTACGACGGCCGCGACGCCATCGGCGGCCTCTACGCCCACGATGCCAGCGCCGTCGTCTACTGCGTGGCGCCCGAGGCCTTCCAGCTGCGCAGCGGCCCGGTCCGCGTGGCCCTGGAGGGCATTGCGCGCGGCCAGACCATCCAGGACCATCTGGGCCTGCACGAGGAAAGCCCGGCCTCGCCCTGGCGTGGCTGCCCGGCCCAGCAGGTGTGCGTCGGCGTCGATGCGCAACGCGTGCGCGACGAATTCATGCAACTGTTTGACGATTCATCCCGGACCGCGGACGCGGTCCTTTCCGGAGACACTCAATGAGCCAAACCACTGTTCTCAAGGCCCGCTGGATCCTGCCCATGACGCCGGGCTGCCAGGTGCTGGAGCAGCATGCCCTGGTGATCCAGGGCGAGCGCATCGCCGCTTTGCTGCCGCAGGCCCAGGCGGTGAGCGCCTACCCGGATGCCGAGCAGGTCGACCTCGGCCAGCATGTGCTGATCCCCGGCCTGATCAATGCCCACACCCACAGCGCCATGTCGCTGCTGCGCGGCGTGGCCGATGACCGCGCCCTGATGGACTGGCTGCAGAACCACATCTGGCCGCTGGAGAAGCAGTGGGTCAGCGACGACTGGGTCTACCAGGGCTCGCTGCTGTCGGCCGCCGAGGCCCTGCGCGGCGGTGTGACCTACCTGAACGACATGTACTTCTTCCCCAAGGCCATGGCCCGGGCGGCGCTGGACGCAGGCATCCGGGCCGGCGTGTCCATCAATGTGATCGACTTCCCCACCGGCTACGGCTCCGGGCCTGACGACTACATCGCCAAGGGCCTGGAGGCCTATGAGCAGTACAAGGGCGAGGCCCTGCTGGACTGGACCAGCGCGCCGCACGCGCCCTACACGGTGTCCGACGAGACCTTCGTCAAGCTGCGCCAGCTCTCCGAGCAGCACGGTCTGCAGATGCACTGCCACATCCACGAGACGCAGGACGAGATCGAGGGCAGCCTCAAGCAGTACGGCGTGCGTCCGCTGGAGCGCCTGCACAAGCTGGGCCTGCTCAACGAGCGCATGATCGCCGTGCACATGGTCCACCTTGATGAGGCCGAGATCGAGCTGATCGCGAAGCAGGGCACGCACCTGGTCCACAACCCCAGCTCCAACCTGAAGCTGGCCTCGGGCGTGGCGCCGGTGAAGGCGCTGGAGGCGGCCGGCGTCAACACCGTGCTGGGCACCGATGGAGCCGCGTCGAACAACCGCCAGGACATGTTCGCGGAGATCCGCGCCGCAGCGCTGCTGGCCAAGGGCATCAGCGGCGACCCGCTGGTCGTTTCCGCCCGCACGGCGCTGGAAATGGCCACCATCCGCGCGGCCAAGGCCATGGGCCGCGAGGCAGACCTGGGTTCGCTGGAAGCGGGCAAGCTGGCCGATGTCGTGGCCGTGTCGCTCGATGCGCTGGAGTGCCGTCCGGTCTACCACGCGGACGCTCAGCTGGTCTACGTGGCCGGCCGTGAGCATGTCTCCGACGTCTGGGTCAATGGCCGGCGCGTGCTCCAGCAGCGCGCCCTGACCACCATCGACGTGCCGGCCCTGCTGGATCGCAGCGAGGCCATCGTCACGCAGATGAAGGCCGGCCGCTGAGCCAGCCGGCCGCAGGCGGCAGCACGGAACGAGGCCCCGGGCTCCAGCGATGGAGCCCGGGGCCTCGCGTTTTCAGCAGTGGATCAGGAGGGGTCAGTCCTTGACATGGCAGGCCTTGGCGACGCCGTTCTGCGGATCACCGAAGGTGCTGTTGCTGCAGCTCAGCGGGGCGTTGGCGTCGCGCACCGAATACTCGCGATTGGCGCCGTAGATCACCAGATGAGCGCCGCTGACGCTGCAGGTGCCGCCTTCGCTGGCACAGGTCGTGTAGGTCTCGGGGCTGACGTAGCAGGCCTTGACCACACCCGAGGCCGGATCGCCGAAGGTGGCGTTGTTGCAAGCCACGGGGCCGGTCGTGACGCGCGAGGTGAAGCTGCTGCCGGCACCGTAGACCACCAGGCGGCGGCCGGAGAAGCTGCAGGTCCCGTTCTCCGAGGCGCAGGCGGTGTAGGCCGTGCCGGTCACGTAGCAGCTCTTGACTTTGCCTGGGGTCGGGTCGCCGAAGCTGGCGTTGTTGCAGGCCTGGCTGCCGTTGGCGAACTTGCGGAAGTAGGTCGAGGGGCTGCCGTAGCTCACGGCGCGCACGCCGGTGAAGCTGCAGTTGCCGTTCTCGTCCGCGCACTTGCTGGAGTCCGAGGGCTGCGCGGGCAGGCAGGCCGCACCCACGGTGTTGAAGGCCCGGGTCACGTCCGCCACGTTGTAGCCGCGGTTGGAGGCTGAGCGCTCCACGCCGCAGACGCCGCCGGAGAAGTTGGTGGTGGCCGTCCAGTAGAGGTGGTTGGCATCCGCGAAGACCTCGAAGGCTTTGCGCGTGTTCCAGCCCGCGCTGCTGGCCAGCAGGTAGAAGGCCTTGTTGTAGACGCCGCTGGAGTAGTGCACGTCCAGGCCGTCGTAGTACTTGCTGGTGTGGTCGATCGAGCGGCCGTCCAGCGGCGGGTTGTACATGTAGCGCAGCGCACCGCTGCTCTTCACGATGTCGTAGCCCACCTTGAAGTCATTGCTGCCGCGCATGTAGTACTTGGCCGCTTCGCCGGCCATGTCGGAAAAGGCTTCGTTGATGCCGCCCGACTGGCCGCTGTACTGCAGATTGGAGTTCTGCTGCGTGTAGCCGTGGCTGACTTCGTGTGAGGTCACGTCCAGGGACACCAGCGGGTAGAAGGTGTTGGCGCCGTCGCCGAAGAACATGGCCTGGCCGTCCCAGAAGGCGTTTTCGTAGCCGCTGCCGTAGTGCACCTTCATCTGCAGCTTCTGCGTCAGCGGGCGCTGCCCCAGCCAGTTCTGGTACATCGCGAAGACCACACCGCCAAAGTAGTGCGCATCGTTCAGCGGCGAATAGGCGCCGTTGATCTGCTTGTACTCGTTGCGCGGGCAGGTGAACTGGAAGGGCGTGCTGCCGTTGGTGCCGCCATTGAGGTTGATGGTGGTCACGTTGGCGTTGTCCATCTGGCAGCTGGCGTTGACGTCCAGGTAGCCGTAGTTGACGCCGTACTCGTACCTGCCGGTCTTGAGGTTGCCGCCGGGCCCGGTGGCGTTGTCGGTGGTGAGCCCTTCCCAGTGCTCCATGAGCTCGCCGCTGTGCGCGTCGACCAGGAAGTGCGGACGCGAGGGCTTGCTGCCGTGGAGCATGAAGGACACCGCCCACACCAGGCGTGCGTGGTTCTGCCCGTCGAGCTTGATCCACAGCTGCGCATCTTCCTGCGTAGCCTGCTGGGCGGAGACGGTTCTCGCCTTTGCCAGCGCCAGCGCCGCCTGTTGGCTGATGCTGGGGCGCACACTGGGCAGATCCTGCTCGATCCGGCTGATCAGCTGGCCGTGCAAGCTCGGCGCGGCCAAGCCCGGCTGCTGCTCGCTGATGATGGCTTCGCCCCACAGCGCGACGCCCTGATGGCGTTGCTGGTAGCGGGTGACCACACGGCCGTTGGCGTAGGTCTTGCTGCGCAGGGCCTGCAGGTCTTGGGCGCTCAGTCCGAGCTGTTCATGCACGGCCGGCGTCGCGCCCAGCGCCGCGGCGACCGGCGGCAGCTGGCTCAATTCGACACGCTGCGCGGCCATGGCCGCCGTGGCGCTGATCAGCAAGGGCAGCGCGGCGGCGCAGGCGCCCAGCGTCCGCGGCTGGCTGGGGGGCCTGGAGGCGGACCGGGTCGGGACAAGAAGCTTCTGCATGGGGAGATCCTTCATGCCTCCAAAGCGCTGGAGGTGAGGCGGGTCGCCGTGTCATTGTGACAGTTCGATAACTGTCAAAAGTAGCGTCCTGTTCCATTATTGGGAGCCCGCCGCACGCAGCCTATCCCGAACTCCCGCGACGCGACTTGTCAGGTCTGACACTTGTTCGAAGCGCCTGTCTGTGCCGCGTCGGCGGCGACAGAAAGGGCCATGTCCGGGTGGCAAGACAGTCTTTCCTCGACGGATTCGAGGGCTGTCGGATGTAAAACGTTTGCGTCTCCGTGCATCCTTGGCCGCGTCGTTGGCCCTGCCGCTTTGCAGGCATCTGGACCGTGCGCAGCGCCTGCTGCCGAAGCTCAAGCGGGGCTGCGGCAACGTAGAATCGCAGGCTCCCAGCCGCAACATGTCGGAGGCAAGTTCCATCCTGCCGACCGGCACGCACCCCCCGCACCCATGGCCACGAATTCCAAGCACCTGACCCACTTCGAGGGCGGCAACGCCCTTTCCGCCTTCCGCGCCCAGGCCCTGCTGCCGCGCCTGCAGGCCATCAACGAACGCATCACGGGTCTGGTCGCCCGCCATGTGCACTGGGTCTGGACCGATGCCGCGCTGCATGCCGGCGTGCAGGACAAGCTGGCCGCGCTGCTGAGCTACGGCGAGGCCTATGAAGGCGGCGCCGAGGGTCAACTGATCGTCGTCGCGCCGCGCCTGGGCACGGTCAGCCCCTGGGCCTCCAAGGCCACCGACATCGCGCACAACTGCGGCTTGGACATCCATCGTGTGGAGCGCGTCACCGAGTTCCGCATCAGCCTCAAGAGCGGGCTGCTGGGTGGCACCAAGACCCTCAGCGAAGCCGAGCTGCGCGCCTGCGCCGAGCTGCTGCACGACCGCATGACCGAGAGCGTGCTCTTCCGCCGCGAGGACTGCGTTCATCTCTTCGACGAGAAGACCGCCGAAGCGCTGGAGCATGTGGACGTGCTGGGCCGAGGCCGCGAAGCGCTGGACGAGGCCAATGCCCGCTTCGGCCTGGCCCTGTCCGATGACGAGATCGACTACCTGGTCGCTGCCTTCACCGGCGCCCAGCGCAACCCCAGCGACGTCGAGCTGATGATGTTCGCGCAGGCCAATTCCGAGCACTGCCGCCACAAGATTTTCAATGCGAAGTTCACCGTCGACGGCGTCGAGCAGGATCTCAGCCTCTTCGGCATGATCCGCAACACCGAGAAGCGCTCGCCCCAGCACACGGTGATCGCCTATTCGGACAACGCCGCCGTGATGGAAGGCCACGAGATCGAGCGCTGGATCCCCGAGGGCTATGACGCCGCGCCGAAGTACCACGCCCGTGCCGAGACCTCGCACGTGCTGATGAAGGTCGAGACGCACAACCACCCGACGGCCATCTCGCCCTTCCCGGGCGCCTCCACCGGCGCCGGCGGCGAGATCCGCGACGAAGGCGCGACCGGCCGCGGCGCCAAGCCCAAGGCGGGCCTGGCCGGCTTCTCCGTCTCCAACCTGCACCTGCCTGGCCTGGCCGAGCGCTGGGAGCAGGGCGGCGTCGGCAAGCCCGCGCACATCGCCAGCCCGCTGCAGATCATGATCGACGGCCCCATCGGCGGTGCCGCCTTCAACAACGAGTTCGGCCGCCCCAATCTCGGCGGCTACTTCCGCGTCTACGAGCAGGAAGTCGACGGCGTGGTGCGCGGCTATCACAAGCCCATCATGATCGCCGGCGGCCTGGGTGCCATCCGCGCGGACCTGACCAAGAAGATCGAGTTCCCCGCCGGCACGCTGCTGGTACAGCTGGGCGGTCCGGGCATGCGCATCGGCATGGGCGGCGGTGCGGCCAGTTCCATGGCCGCGGGCACCAACACCGCCGATCTGGACTTCGACTCCGTCCAGCGCGGCAACCCCGAGATCGAGCGTCGCGCCCAGGAGGTGATCAACCACTGCTGGGGCCTGGCGGACAAGAACCCCATCCTCGCCATCCACGACGTGGGTGCGGGCGGCATCTCCAACGCCTTCCCCGAGCTGGTCAATGACGCCGGCCGTGGCGCCATCTTCGACCTGCGCAAGGTGCCGCTGGAAGAGTCCGGCCTGGCGCCCAAGGAGATCTGGTGCAACGAGAGCCAGGAACGCTACGTCATGGCGATTGCCCCCGAGAGCCTGGAGATGTTCACGGCCATGTGCGAGCGCGAGCGCTGCCCCTTCGGCGTGGTCGGCGTGGTCACCGAGGCCCGTGAGCTGATCCTGGAAGACGGCCCCGGCGGCGAGCGTGCCATCGACATGCCCATGGACACCCTGCTGGGCAAGCCGCCCAAGATGCACCGCGTGGTGAGCCGCGTCCAGCGCAGCACGGCCGCGCTGGACCTGTCCCAGGCCACGCTGCAGCAGGCCGCCATCGAGGTGCTGCGCCACCCGACCGTGGCCTCCAAGCGCTTCCTGATCACCATCGGCGACCGCACCGTGGGCGGCCTGAGCCACCGTGACCAGATGGTCGGCCCCTGGCAGGTGCCGGTGGCCGATTGCGCCGTCACCCTGGCCGATTTCAAGGGCCTGCGCGGCGAAGCCATGAGCATGGGCGAGCGCACGCCGCTGGCCGCCGTCGATGCCCCCGCCTCGGGCCGCATGGCCGTGGCCGAGGCCATCACCAACCTGCTGGCCGCGCCGATCGAGCTCTCGCGCGTGAAGCTGTCCGCCAACTGGATGGCCGCCTGCGGCGAGGCCGGCGAGGACGCCGCGCTCTATGACACCGTCAAGGCCGTCGGCATGGACCTGTGTCCTCAGCTGGGCGTGTCCATCCCGGTGGGCAAGGATTCGCTCTCCATGCGCACCAAGTGGACGGAAAACGGCGAGACCCGCCAGGTCACCGCGCCCGTCTCGCTGATCGTCTCGGCCTTCGCCACGCTGTCCGATGTGCGCGGCACGCTGACCCCGCAGCTGCAGCCCGGCGACACCAGCCTGATCCTCGTGGATCTGGGCCAAGGCCAGCACCGCATGGGCGGCTCCATCCTGGCGCAGACCCTGCAGCAGTTCGGCGGCGCCGTGCCCGATGTGGACGACGCAGCCCAGCTCAAGGCGCTGGTCGCGGCCGTCAACGAGCTGCGCGGCCAGGGCCGCCTGCTGGCCTACCACGACCGCTCCGACGGTGGCCTCTGGGCGGCGGCCTGCGAGATGGCTTTCGCCGGCCACCTCGGCCTGAGCCTGAATGTGGACATGCTGATCACCGAGGGCGACGGCATCGGTGACAGCCGCGCCGACGTCGGCGACTCCAAGAACTGGGCCAGCCAGGTCAGCGCCCGCCGCGAGGAACTGGCGCTCAAGGCCTTGTTCAACGAGGAACTGGGCGTGCTGCTGCAGGTGAAGACCGAAGACCGCGACGCGGTCATGCAGGTGCTGCGCCAGCACGGCCTGTCCAAGCATGCGCATGTCATCGGCAAGCCCAACGACCGCGGCGTGGTCGAGGTCTGGCGCGATACCAGGAAGGTCTTCGACGCCCCGCTGGAGATGCTGCACAAGGAATGGGACGGCGTGTCCTGGCAGATCGCCCGCCTGCGCGACAACCCCGCCTGCGCCGATGCCGAGCATGAGGCCGTGGGTCGTGCCGAAGACCCCGGCCGCCATGTGCACCTGAGCTTCGACCCCCGCGAGGACGTGGCCGCCCCCTTCATCGCCACCGGTGCGCGCCCGCGGCTGGCCATCCTGCGCGAGCAGGGCGTGAACTCGCATGTCGAGATGGCCTATGTGAACGCCCTGGCCGGCTTCGACACCTTTGACGTGCATATGAGCGACCTGCAGTCCGGCAAGGTCAGCCTGGAGCAGTTCAAGGGCTTCATCGCCTGCGGCGGCTTCTCCTATGGCGACACCCTGGGCGCTGGGGAGGGCTGGGCCCGCTCGGTGATGTTCAACCCGGTGCTGGCCGAGCAGTTCCAGGCCTTCTTCGCCCGCTCCGACAGCTTCGCGCTCGGCGTGTGCAATGGCTGCCAGATGATGGCCGCCCTGGCGCCGATGATCCCGGGCGCCGAGGCCTGGCCCAAGTTCACCCGCAACCAGAGCGAGCAGTACGAAGCCCGCCTGGCCATGGTGGAGCTGCTGGAATCGCCCAGCATCTTCTTCCAGGGCATGGCCGGCAGCCGCCTGCCGGTGGCCGTCGCGCACGGGGAGGGTTTTGCCAACTTCGCGCAACGCGGCAACGCCGCCCAGGTGGTGCGCGCCGCGCGCTTCGTGGACCACCACGGTCAGCCGACGGAGGCCTATCCGTTCAACCCCAACGGCAGCCCGGACGGTCTGACCTCGGTGACCACCGCCGATGGCCGCTTCACGGTCATGATGCCGCACCCCGAGCGCGTCTTCCGCAATGTGCAGATGAGCTGGACCTCGGGCGACCCAGCTGCGCTGAGCCCCTGGGCCCGCATGTTCCGCAACGCCCGTCGCTGGCTGGGCTGAGGCCTGCGCCTGCCCTTGGCGCAACAAGCCCTGCGGCGGGTGCTGCCGGGCCTGTTCTTCTCGGGACGTCTCAGCTGCCCGGCAGGTCCGGCGCCACCTTGGGCAGGCGAATCTCGAAGCGGCTGCCCAAGCCGGGCTCGCTGTGCAGGCTGATGCTGCCGCCCAGCACCGTGCACACCAGGTTGTAGACGATGTTGAGCCCCAGGCCCGTCCCGCCTCGCCCCATCTTGGTGGTGAAGAAGGGATCGAAGGCCCGGCGGCGCACCTCCTCGCTCATGCCGACACCGTCGTCCGCCACGGTGAGAAGGACCTCGGTGTCGGAAATGCTGTGGGCGCTGACCCGCACCAGGCCCTGGTCGCGGCCTTCAAAGGCATGGACCAGTGCGTTGATCAGCAGATTGCCCAGGATCTGGCCCAGGGGGCCCGGGTAGCCCTCCAGCGCTTCGTCGACGTCCACTTGCGATTCCAGCCGGTAGGGGGTGCTCTTCCATCGCGCCCGCAGGAGGCTCAGCACGTCGCCGACCACCGCGTCCAGCTGGTAGACGCGGCGCTGCATGCTGGTCTGGTCCACCGACAGTTGCTTGAAGTGGCTGACCAGCTCGTTGGCCGTCCCAAGGCCTCTCAGCAGGATGTCGCAAGCCATGCCGGCTTCCTGCAGAAAGGTCTCGAGCGAGGAGCGGCGCATCTGTCCGCTGGCGAATTCGCGGCGGACTTCCTCGGTGCGCTCCTGCAGCGTGGAGGCCGTGGTCAGGCAGTTGCCCAAGGGCGTGTTGAGCTCATGGGCCACGCCGGCGACCATGGAGCCGAGCCCGGCCAGCTTTTCCGAGCGCAGCAGCTCGTCCTGCGTGCCCTTGAGGTTCTGCAGCGCTTCGCGCAATTCCACCGTTCGCTGCTGCACGCGCGACTCCAGCTCGACATTGAGCTGGCGCAGCTGCGCCTCTGCCGCACGCTGGGCGCTGATGTCCCTGGCAACGCCCAGGTAGCCGATCGGCTGCCCGTCGCGCCCGCGCACGTGGGTGACGCTCAGCGAGACCCACAGCCGGCGGCCGTCCTTGCGGAGGTAGGTCCATTCACGCGTCTCGCTGCCCAGTTCGCGCGCCAGCAGGACAAAGGTCTCGAACCCTTCGACCAGCGTGCCGCGCAGGCGGCTGAGTTCCACCGCGCGGGCCGTCACCTCCTCGGGCGCATGCAGGCAAGCGGGCGAACGCCCCAGCAGTTCCGCCTCGGCATAGCCCAGCATGCGTTCGGCGCCGCGGTTGAACAGCGCGATGCGGCCCGCCATGTCCGTAGCAATGATGGCCACTTCCTGAGCGGCATCGAGCACGGCCTGCAGGCGATCTCGTGCGCTCGTCAATTCCTGCTGCGAGCGGCGCAGCGCGGCTTCGGCCTCCTTGGCGGCGGTGATGTTGCGGCCGGTGCCGCGATAGCCCTTGAACACGCCGTCCGCGTCGTAGAAGGGCACGCCGGAGATGCTCACATGCCGGATGACGCCTTCCGGGGTTCGCTGGGCATATTCGAAGTCCCGGAAGGGCTCGCGCCTGGCCAGCAAGGCCTTGTGCGCCTCCCAGTCGACGCCGGGGAGCAGGACCGGCGAGTCCCAGCGGCGGTGGCCCAGCACCTGGCTGCTTTGCACCTCGGTCGCCTCTTCGGCGATGCGGGAGATGTAGGTGAAGCGCAGCTGCTCGTCCTGCTCCCAGATCCAGTCGCTGGCCAGCGCGGCCAGGCTGCGAAAACGGGTCTGCGATTCCTCCAGCTGCGCGCGGGCCAACTGACCCTCGCTGATTTCGCGTGCCAGCGCCTTGTTGCGCTGGCGCAGCGCCCGGCTTTGCCAGACCAGCAGCGTCAGCAGCAGGCTCAGCACAGCGCCGGCTGCTGCGCTGGCCAGCACTTCCGGCGAGCCCCAGAGAAATGCGTCGGTCATCCAGCCGTCGACGGGCTGGGCGCCCAGCATCCACTGCGCGCCGGGCACCTGCACCAACTGCTGCACCATGGCCTCGCGCGGCTGCTTCAGCAAGGCGGGCGGACCCCAGATCAGGTGGCCGGTCTCCTTGCCGTCCTGGGCCTCGGTCAGCAGCAGCTGCAGCTCTGCATGGCCGCCAATGCCGGCGTCCGTCATGAATCGGTCCAGGTCCGCCACCACCGAGACCACCCCCCAGTAGCGGGGCTGCGCCCCAGCGGCTGCGGGCAGGAACACGGGATTGCGCAGGATCAGTCCCTGGCCGCCCTGTACCAGCTGCACGGGAGCGACCAGCAGCGGGCTGCGGCGCTCACGCGCCTGCTGCACCTGGCGCCACTGGACGGGCACGCTGCGGTAGTCCAGCCCCAGCGCCCGTTCATTGCCCGGGCGCGGGTAGACCAGCCGGATCACGTCATCCGGCGCGATGGCGATGTTGCGGACATGCGGGTAGAGCTTGATGACCTTGTCGGCCAATGGCGCAAAGCGGGCCTCGCTGATTCCGCCGTCCAGCTGGATCATGGCCTCCAGGGACTGCGAGGAGGCAAAGGTGTTGCGGGCGGCCAGTTCGATGCGGCTGCGCAGCTGGCCCAGTTGCTCGGCGACCTGACGGCGCTCCTGCTCGAGCCCCTGGCGGGCGCTGACGCGGGCCAGCGTCGTGCAGACCGCCAGGCTGAGCGCCAGGCTCAAGGCGACAGGCCAATAGCCCGTCCCCAGGGCGGGCCAGCCTCCCATGACGCGGTGCTTCAGGCCCTCAGCCATGGCGGGGGCTCTTGCGGGTGGCAGCGTGGGTTGCGGTGGGCGGCATGCCGTACAGCAGCAGAGGCTTGGTGCCGTTCCACGGTATCACAGGCCGGGCTGCTTGGGCGTCGCATCAACGCGGGGCCCGTGACGCCCGCACGGCCGCGCCTCAATGTGCCGGCTTGGGCCGCGCCTTGTAGAACTGGATGGGCGCGGCGGGCAGCTGCTGCAGCACGCTCTTCTTGATTCGCCCCACCACATGCATTTCGCAGGGCTTGCAGTCGAAGCGCAGGGTCAGCCGCTCCTTGCCGTTGACCAGCTGCATGGGCTCGGCCCGCACCGTGCCCTGCACGCCGGCCACCCCCTTGGCCTGCTTGGGGCACAGCGACAGCGAGTACCGCACGCAATGCTTGGTGATCATGAGGCTGACCTCGCCATGCTCCTCGTGGCTCTCATAGGCGGCCTCGATCACGCGCACACCGTGGCGGGCGTAGAAGTCTCGTGCCCGGTGGTTGAAGACATTGGCCAGGTAGGACAGCGTGTCCTCGGGATAGGGCACGGGGGGCTCCGCCGGTTGGGCCCGGGGCAGGCGCGGCAGGGCTTGCAGCCGGGCGGCCTCCAGCGCCTCGACGGCCTCGCGGCGCAGGGCGTTGAGCTGGCTGGCTGGGATGAAGAGCGGGCGCGACCACAGCAGGTTCACCTCGCGCGCTTCGAAAATGGTCGTGCCCAGCTTGGACAGCGCCTCGCGCGCGCTGGCCAGCGCGCGCTCGGCCTGCTGGGCCGGCTGCTTGTCCAGCGCAAGCTCGGCGTAGGCCGTGTGGCCGTCCTCGTCGCTCAGCTGCAGGGCGATGCCCTCGGGCGTCTCCATCAGGCTGAGGTCCACGCCGATGCGGCGTTCGGCGGACTTCTTCTCCAGCAGGCGGTCCCAGGCCATGTCCCGGTTGCGGGACAGGGCGACGTCGCGGCGCAGGTCCTTGAGCTCGGCCAGTGCTTCGTTGGGCTCGACGCGGTAGCGGCGCCCGCCGGCGTCCAGAGGCGTGGCCACATTGACGCGCAGGCCCACCAGCTCCTTCTGCAGGTCCAGGTAGGTGAGGGCGTCGCCGTTGTTGAGCGGGCTGACGCCTTCATCGAGCTCGATCTCGAAGCTGTCGCTGCCCACCTTGCCGACCCAGCCCAGGGGCAGGCCCGCATGCTTGGGGGTGTCAAAGGCGCCGATGTCGTCCTTGCGGCCGTTGACGAAGTAGTCGGTGGCACCGCGGTTGAAGCTGCGCTCGGGGTCGGGCGTGAAGAGAAGGCGGGTACGGCCGCTGGAGGCCCGGGCGAGCCCCGGCCGCTCCTCCAGGATCTCGTCCAGCAGCAGGCGGTAGTGGCCGGTGATGTTCTTCACGTAGCCCATGTCCTTGTAGCGGCCCTCGATCTTGAAGCTGCGCACGCCGGCGTCCACCAGGGCGCGAAGATTGGCGCTCTGGTCGTTGTCCTTCATGGACAGCACATGCTTCTGGTGGGCGACGATGCGGCCCTGGGCGTCGACCACCTCGTATGGCAGGCGGCAGGCCTGCGAGCAGTCGCCGCGGTTGGCGCTGCGGCCGGTGTGGGCATGGCTGATGAAGCACTGGCCGCTGTAGGCCACGCACAAGGCGCCGTGGATGAAGAACTCCAACTGCGCTGTGCTGAGTGCGCCGGCCATGGCGCGGATCTGCGGCAGGGTCAGCTCGCGGGCGGCGACCACCTGCGAGAAGCCCGCGTCCTGCAGGAAGCGGGCCTTCTCCGGCGTGCGGATGTCGCATTGCGTGCTGGCATGCAGCTGGATGGGCGGCAGGTCGAGCAGGGTCAGGCCCATGTCCTGCACGATCAGGGCGTCGGCCCCGGCCTCGTAGACTTGCCAGGCCATGCGGCGGGCGCCTTCGAGCTCGTCGTCGCGCAGGATGGTGTTGAGCGTGATGAAGATGCGCGCGCCATAGCGGTGGGCGTGGCGTACCAGGCGCCCGATGTCCTGGATCTCGTTGCCGGCGTTGTGCCGGGCGCCGAAGCTGGGGCCGCCGATGTAGACGGCATCGGCGCCGTGGTTGATGGCTTCGATGCCGATGTCGGCGGTCTTGGCGGGGGCCAGGAGTTCGAGGTGCTTGGGCGAGGCGCTCATGCACTCAATTTTATCGGCGGGCGCACAAGCGCCATTCACCTCGCAGCGGGCTGGGCAGCAGCGGGCCTGGCATCGCAATCCGGCGTTGCGGGCTGTCGATTCGTCGGCGGCGCTGTCCGTCCGTCCCGAGCAGGCGCGATCGCGGCAGTGCGCCGCCTAGACTGGCGTTCATCTTGATTCAAGGGGGTGGGATGAGTGATTCGACGGTGATTCTCCAGGCCCGCGGCCTGCGCAAGCGCTATGGCACGCAGGAGGTGGTGCGCGGAATAGACCTGGAACTGCGCCGCGGCGAGATCCTGGGCTTGCTGGGCCCCAACGGTGCGGGCAAGAGCACGACGGTGTCCATCATCGCTGGCCTGGTCGATGCTGACGCCGGGGAGTGCCTGGTGGCCGGCCAGCCTGT
The DNA here is from genome assembly GCA_041905785.1 of Burkholderiaceae bacterium. Taxonomy (GTDB): domain Bacteria; phylum Pseudomonadota; class Gammaproteobacteria; order Burkholderiales; family Burkholderiaceae_C; genus Roseateles_B. Next base: position 7,582 of record JAYRKJ010000013.1, on the reverse strand, counting down.
GCGGGGGGATGCCGATCCGCGCAAGGGCCTGCTGGGTCTGGTGCCCCAGGAGCTGGCTTTGTACGAGGCACTCAGCGCGAGCGCCAATCTGCGCGCCTTCGGGGCCTTGTACGGTCTTGCCGGCAAGCGGCTGGGGCAGCGCGTGGATGAAGCGCTGGAACTGGCGGGTCTGCGTGACCGGGCTGGCGACGCTGTCTCGGACTTCAGCGGGGGCATGAAGCGCCGCCTGCATATCGCCTGTGCGTTGCTGCACGACCCGGCCATCCTGATCCTGGACGAACCCACCGTGGGTGTCGATCCGCAAAGCCGCAACGCCATTTTCGAGGCCTTGTGCATGCTGAAGGCGGCGGGCAAGGCGCTGCTCTACACCACCCACTACATGGAAGAGGCCGAGCGCCTGTGCGAGCGCCTGCTCATCATGGACCATGGTCACATCGTGGCCGCGGGCCACACCCGTGAGCTGCTGAACGCGGCCATGCTGGCCCCTGCCGTCTGCCTGACCCTGGACCGCCGGGTGCCCGAGGGCCTGCTGGCAACGCTGCGGCAACTGCCCGGCGTGCAGCAGGTCCAGGACGGCGAGCCTGCGCAGAGCCTGCGTCTGGAGCTGCGTTCCATGGAGCTGCTGCCGAGCGTGCTGCAACTGCTGTCCAGCCAGTCGCTGCACCTGCAGGACCTGCATACCGAGCGCCCCAGCCTGGAGCAGCTGTTCCTTTCCCTGACCGGCCGCCAACTGCGCGATTGAGGAGAACGACCATGGTTCATGCATTGATGGCGCTGGTGCGGACCCAGCTGCAGCTGTATCTGAAGAACCGCAAGGCCCTGATCACCCACCTTTTGATGCCCATCCTGATCGCTGCCTTCTTCGGCAGCCTGTTTGGCGGCAGTGGTCCCAAGGCACCGGCTCGGCTGAAGGTGGCCTGGGTCGACGAGGACGCATCCCCGCTCAGCCAGCGCATCGGCCGCCAGTTGCAGCAGGACGCCAGGCTCGCGGTGCAGACGATGACGCGCCAGCAGGCCGATGAGGCGGTGCGCAAGGGCGAGCGCCGCGCCGCCTTGCTGCTGCCGGCCGGCTTCGCTGGCCAGGCCTCGCGCTGGTGGGACCAGCGTCGGAGCCTGCCAGAGGTGCAGCTGTGGTACGACCCCAGCGAATCCATGGCCGCCCAGATGCTCGAAGGCCTCTTGGCACAGTACGCCATGCGGGAGACGCTGTCGGAGGGCTTCAGTCCGGGGTCGGCCGGCGAAGGCCTGGCCAGACTGGAGTCGGACATTGACACGAGCGGGATCCCTTCGGCGCGCCGCGAGCAGCTCAAGGCCCTGGCCCGCACGGTGCGCGAGCTGCAGACGCCACAGCCCGGTGAAGCGGCAGCCTCCGCCGCGGCCCCGGCGGGGCAGGTGTTCAAGCTGCCCTACGAGCTCAGGAGTCAGGCTCTCAGCGCCGGTCAGGCGGACTACAACGGCTATGCGCACAGCTTCTCCGGCATGGGCGTGCAGTTCGTGCTGATGCTGGGCGTGGAGCTGGGCGTGGGCCTGCTGATGGCGCGCCGCAGCGGGATGTGGCAGCGCCTGCGCGCCGCTCCCCTGTCCAAGGGACTGCTGCTGGGCAGCCACTTCCTGAGCATCTGGATCATCGCCTCGGCGGTGCTGCTCGTGGTGATGGCCGTGGGCATGGCTCTGTTCGGGTTCCGCGTGCAGGGCAGCTGGCCGGGCTTCGTGGCGGTGGTACTGGGCATGGGCGCCTTCACCGCGGGCTTTGGCCTGGCGCTGGCGGCCATCGGCGGCTCGCCCGAGGCTACCCGGGGCCTGGCGATCATGGCGTCCTTGATGATGGTAATGCTGGGCGGGGCCTGGGTGCCCAGCTTCGTCTTCCCGGCCTGGCTGCAAGACCTGACCCTCTGGGTGCCGGTGCGTTGGGCCGTGGATGGCCTGGACGCCATGACCTGGCGCGGCCAAGGCTGGCAGGCCGCCGTTGCGGCGGCAGCCGTGCTGTTCGGCAGCGCCTTGCTGCTGTCGAGCCTGGCGGTGTGGCGGTTCCGGTGGCGCGAGTGAGATGAGCGGGCAGGCCGGTGCGCTTCGAACGGTGCCCGCTGTGCCGCGCAAGACCCCACTCTGGGGGGCGCTCGCGGGGCATGGCATCTGCCGGCGGCGCGCATACACTGCCCAGCGTTTTCAAGTGAGTCAATCAAGCTGCATCCATTGCCAAGGGGGACATTCCGTGAAGCTCCAGCGTTTCTATCCATCGTGCCTGACTGTTTTGACGACGTCGCTCATGTTGGGCGCCTGCGGCGGCGGTGGCGGCGGTGGCACCAGTGCCATTGACCCGGCGCCCAGCAGCGGCCCTCTGACCATCACCAGCAGCAACTACCAGAGCGTGGCCGCCCAGGCGGTGAGCGCCGGGTCGTACCTGATGGATGCCGGTGCCGGCAACGTGCTGGGCGTCGACGCCCAGACCTTGCCTCAGCCTTTGCAGGTCGCGCACAGCGAAGCCTTGCGTCTGGCCGCGCGGTTTGCGCAGAGCGGTGCAGCGGTCGTGCTCGGGGCCACCACTACAGCGGTTCAGGCCTGTAGCCAGGGCGGCAGCATCGAGGTCACGGTCAATGACGCCAACAGCAACCAGAGCTTGGACGCGGGTGACAGCATGTCGCTGAAGGCCCAGGCTTGCCGTGAGGCGGGTGTGACCCTGGACGGCGGCATGGACTATGCGGTGAAGGCCGTCTCGGGCGCCTTCGGCTCCACGCAGTTCAGTGCCACGCTGGGCGTCAAGCTGAACAATCTGCGGGTGACTTCCAGTGCCGGCGCGCAAACCGGCCAGGGGGAATTCCAGATGACCGTGGCTGTCACCGGCACGAACTCGGCCTCGGTGACGATGAACATTCCGTCTTTCGTCACCAGCAGCACGGCGGCCGGCGTCAGCGTGCAGTCCACCTTGACCGGCTACAACCTGAGCGTGAGCACCGTACCGGCGGGCTTCGGCTACCGGTCGACGCTGAGCTTTGGCGGCAAGCTGAGCAGCACGGCATTGGAGTCCAAGGAGATCACCGTGTCCACGCCGATCGCCCTGGTGCAGGAGTCCAGCCGCACCTATCCCAGCAGCGGTCAAGTGCTGGTCAAGGGCGGCAATGGCAGCCAGGTGCGCGTCACCGCCCAGGGTGATGGCAAGGCGCTGGTGGAACTGGACGCCAATGGCGACAACGTCTTCGAGACCAGCACGCTGAAGAACTGGGCCGAACTGCGCGGATGAGCGCCTCGCGCTGCTGGCCTGGACTGGCGCTGGGCACGCTGCTGAGCTCGCTGGCCGCCCCCGCGGGGGCGAGCTGTGGGGTCACTCAGCTGGATGTGGCCGTCGGCGTGCAGGCCAGCCGCTGGCAGGAAGACAGCACCGCAGGCGAACGCCTGCTCCAGGAGCGTGGCAGCCTGGGCGCCTGGTCCCTGGCGGTGCAAGGGCCCTGTGCCGGCCTGCGTTGGGTCGCGCATCTCGAAGGCCTGAGCGGCCGCCGCGACTATCAAGGGCGCAGCTCCACCGGCGTGCCCCTGAGCACGCACAGCCAGGTGCAGTCCCAACGGCTGTCGCTGCAAGTCTGGCATGAGTTGGAAGGCGGTGCCTGGGCCCTGGGCAGCCGCCTGGGGTGGGAGCCTCGTGCCGTGCGGGCGCTGGCTTCGGTCGGACCTGTGCAGGGTTATGAGGAAGGGCGCGAGCGCTGGCGGCTGGGCCTGGGTGCGCGGTGGCTGCATGGCTTGCCGGGCGGGTGGTCGGGCACTTGGCAGGGCTGGCTCGACGGTGGTGCTCCGGCCCGCCTCACGCTCAGAGGCGAGCCCTTCGGCTCGCAGGTCGTGCGTATCGGCGAGGGCCGCTGGCTCGGGGCGACCCTGGGCTTTACCGCCGGCCCGGCGCCGCAGGCTGGCGTCTGGCAGCCCTGGCTGGGATGGCAATGGGAGGGTCTGCGCAGCCGGGTCGGGGCACCTGAGGCCGTGCGGTTGGACTCCGGCCGGCTGCTGGCCGTATCGCAGCCGGCCTACCGGCAATCGGACGGGCGCTTGCTGGTCGGCCTGCGGCTGAACCTGGAGTGATCGGCCCTGGCCGCCAGCGCCCCCCGTTACTCGCTGGATGCCCCCAGCACCACGGCCTGCTTGCGCGTCTTGCCCTTGTTCCAGACCGTCAGGCTCACCCGCTCGCCCACCTGGCGCTTTTCCAGCAGGGACAGCATGTCGTCGAGGTCGCCAATGGCCTCGTCGTTGATGGCGGTGATCACGTCGCCCTGCACGATGCGACCGTCGCGGCCGCGGTAGAAGGCCTGCAGCCCCGCCTCCGCCGCGGGGCTGCGCGGCCCGATGCCGATGATGGCCACCCCCTTGGGCAGGCGCAGCGCCTGGTGCAGCTGGGGCGAGCCCGCCGTCACGCCGATGGCCGGGCGTATGAAGCGGCCGTCCTTGATCAGCTTGGGCACCACGCGGTTGACCTCGTCCACCGGAATGGCGAAACCGATGCCGGCACTGGCGCCGCTGGGACTGTAGATCTGCGTGTTGACGCCGATCAGGCGGCCGGCGGAGTCCAGCAGCGGGCCGCCCGAGTTGCCGGGGTTGATGGCGGCATCGGTCTGGATCACGCCGCGGATGGCGCGCCGGTTCACGGACTCGATCTCACGGTTGAGCGCGGAGACGATGCCGCGGGTGAGCGTCTGGTCCAGGCCGAAGGGATTGCCGATGGCGTAGACACCCTGGCCGACCAGCAGGTCGCGACTGCTGCCCACGGGGATGGGCAGGAGCTTGTCCCGTGGCGCGTCAATGCGCAGCACGGCCAGGTCGCGGTCCGGGAAGGCGCCCACCAGCCGGGCGTTGTAGCTGCTCTGGTCCGCCAGCGTGACCCGGGCCGCGTCGCCGCCCTGGATCACATGGAAGTTGGTGACGACATGGCCCTGCTCGTCCCAGATGAAGCCCGTGCCCGTGCCGCGCGGCACTTGCTCGACGTTGAGGGAAAAGAAGTCGCGCTGCACGTCCAGCGTGGTGATGTGCACGACGGAGGGCGACACCCGCTTGAAGACGCTGATGTTGTTCTGTTCGACGGCGTCCAGCGGGCCGCGCGGCGTGACGGGGCGCGGCTGGGACAGTACCGCAGCGGCGCTCAGGAGGCCGGTGATCAGCAGCGCCAGCGAGGCGGTCCGGCGGGGAAGGTGGGGCAGGGCAGGCATTCTTGGGCGGGATGGACGGGGTCAGGTCCGAGAATGAGAGCAGGGCTTCATTATTCAAGACTTAGACTGCGCCCCTTGCCGTCTTTTGCCTGACATGAGCCACGCCACGCCGCCACCGTTCCTCCGCGATGACCGCCTTGACGCCCTGCGCGGCCTGGCCATGGTCTGGATGACGGCCTTCCACTTCAGCTTCGACCTCCAGCACTTCGGTTTCTTGCGCGCCGATTTCTATGCGGACCCGCTGTGGACTTGGCAGCGCAGCTGCATCGTCAGCCTCTTCCTGGTCTGCGCCGGCATGGGGCAGGCCGTGGCCCTGGCGCAGGGGCAGGGCTGGCCGAGGTTCTGGCGGCGCTGGCTGCAGATCGCGGCCTGTGCGCTGCTGGTGAGCCTGGGCTCCTGGTTCATGTTCCCGCGTTCCTTCATCAGCTTCGGCGTTCTGCACGGCATGGCGCTGATGCTGGTGCTGCTGCGCTGGGGGCTGCCGCGCCTGGGGCAGGGCGCACTGGTGGCGCTGGCGCTGGCCTGCCTGCTGCTGCCGGCGTTCGTCCAGCATCCCTTCTTCGACACGCGCTGGACCAACTGGGTGGGCCTGGTCTCCCACAAGCCGGTGACCGAGGACTATGTCCCCGTGCTGCCCTGGCTGGGCATGATGCTGCTGGGCGCCGCGCTGGCGCGCTGGCTGCTGCCGCGCCTTGGGGCCCCGCGGCCGTCGGGCCCCCTGCGCCGCGGCCTGGCCCTGCTGGGGCGCTGGAGCCTGAGCTACTACATGGTCCACCAGCCGGTGCTGATCGGCGCCCTGATGCTCTGGCAGGCGACAATGCGGGGATGAGCGCCAAACACATTCTCTTCGGCTTCCATGCCGTCACGGTGCGGCTGAAAACCGCCCCCCAGTCCATCAGCGAGATCCATTTCGAGGGCTCGCGCCGCGACCAGCGCATGCGCCAGTTCCTCGAACGCGCCCGCGAGGCCGGTGCCAAGCTGGTGGAAAGCGACGGCGACCGCCTGGCCGCGCTGGCCGGCAACACCCGCCACCAGGGTGTGGTGGCGCGCTGCACGGCCGTGGCCCAGCAGCACTCGCTGGACGATGTGCTGGACGGCGTGGCCGGAGCCCCCCTGGTGCTGGTGCTGGACGGCGTCACCGACCCGCACAACCTGGGCGCCTGCCTGCGCGTCGCCGATGGCGCGGGTGCCCATGCCGTGGTGGCGCCCAAGGATCATGCCGTGGGCCTCAATGCCACCGTGGCCAAGGTGGCCAGCGGTGCGGCCGAGACCGTGCCCTACCTGATGGTCACCAACCTGGCCCGCACGCTGGGTGAGCTCAAGGAGCGCAATATCTGGGTGGTGGGCACCTCGGACCAGGCCGAGAAGTCCATCTACGACCTGGACCTCCAGGGCCCGGTGGCCCTGGTGCTGGGTGCCGAAGGCGAGGGCATGCGCCAGCTGACGGCCAAGACCTGCGACGAGCTGGTGCGCATTCCCATGCAGGGCGCGGTGGAGAGCCTCAATGTGTCGGTCGCGGCAGGGGTGTGCCTCTACGAAGCACTGCGCCAGCGCCAGGCCGGCTCGCGATAATCCCGCCCATCAACGATTCACGAGAAGCACAAGCATGGCTGTCATTGAAGTCCGTCACCCCCTGGTTCAGCACAAGATCGGCCTGATGCGCGAGGCCGAGATCTCCACCAAGAAGTTCCGCGAGCTGACCGGCGAGGTCGCGCGGCTGCTGGCCTACGAGGCCACCGCCGATTTTCCGCTGGAGAAGACCACGCTGAACTGCTGGAGCGGTCCGACCGAGGTCGAGCAGATCGCCGGCAAGAAGGTCACCGTGGTGCCCATCCTGCGCGCCGGCCTGGGCATGCTCGATGGCGTGCTGGACATGATCCCGAATGCCAAGATCAGCGTCGTCGGCCTGGCGCGTGACCACGAGACCCTGCAGCCGGTGCATTACTTCGAGAAGTTCGTCGGCCATCTGGAGGAGCGCACGGCCCTGGTGGTGGACCCCATGCTGGCCACTGCGGGCTCCATGATCGCCACCATCGACCTGCTCAAGCGTCGCGGCTGCAAGGACATCCGTGCGCTGGTGCTGGTCGCCGCGCCGGAGGGCGTGGCGGCGCTGACACAGGCGCATCCGGATGTGCGTTGCTGGACGGCCGCCATCGACAGCCATCTCAATGAGAACGGCTACATCATTCCGGGCCTGGGCGATGCCGGCGACAAGATCTTCGGCACCAAAGAAGGCTGAAGGGCTGCTTCACCACGGCAAAGGGCGCCCGAGGGCGCAATGCCAGTCAGTTAAGCCCAAAGGCCAGCTGATCAGGTAGAAGGGGAATGTGTACAACACGTTCCCCTTTTTGCTTGATGAGCCTGCTTGAGAGTGCCCTGCGCCAGACCCTGCCCCGAGT